>NZ_JAPIVG010000020.1 GCF_026240095.1 Pedobacter sandarakinus
AGCGATTAAAAAAGTTCAGAAAGGGCTATATATGAACCATAACATTTTCATGCAACACTTCCGAAATAAGTCCTTGGTTCTATTTTAGATTTAAGTGGTCGCGGAAGAGCGAACACTTAAACCAGATTAGGCGGTAGCTGAAAAAGGTAACCAAGGACTGCCATGGAGTGAGGAAGAAGATAGCCTGCTCACGCAGCGTTTCAGCGAAGGCTCCAAGATTACCGAACTCGCTAAACTCAATTCCCGTACCTATGGAGCAATAAAAGCCAGGCTCTTAAAACTCGAACTCCTGCAGAAATAACAAAGCCCAACAGTTTTAAACCTACTAGGCTTTGTTGGGTAACTTACATTTTGGTCTTAGCGAGACACTAATACCAGTAAGAGTGGTTTACTTTATATTATACTTTTTCCTCCATTCCACTAAAAAAATTAATCGAGATAAAATATCTTCGCAAGCCTCATCTTCATTATCAAATTTCTTCAAGTCATGTATACTCCCTCGTTCATCATATTCAAATGTCACCCATTGATTTTTTGAAAAAGAAAGAATTGTCCTCATGGGCAATAAAGTACCATCTAGCGAATAATCTTTAGGATTTATATTCAAGGCATCCAATTTCACTTTTAAAATTTTTCTATCCATAACAATTTATAAACATGAACAAACTAGGGTATAATTATTTCAGGCGGAATTATTTCTGGTAGTGGCTCAATATATCCTCCACTCACCAATCTACCAACAGGCATTGAAGATTTAAATTGAATACCTCCTGTAGGCATTCCATTCGGTCCGGCAATAGGGCCTCCTCTCACACTAAATGGTTTTACAACCCTCCACGCTTCATAAATTTTAGTATCCGTTCCCTCTAACAAAAATCTTTGGGAAACTGGAGTCCCTTGTGGAGAAAAATATTCAGATGTTGGCCTTGTACCTCCAAATCGATCAATAATCATCCCTTCTTGGAGTTCACCTGCAGGACCCGGTCCAACAAAACCATCATTTGCAGGAAAATTTGATGACATGAGACTTCCTCTTGCGAGTAGTGGATTATAATTTTCATGAAGGGAAACCTTCTCTTTCGCAACTTTCGGATCCAAACTAGGTGTCGAATACACCCCATCATCAAAAGAGAGATTACCAAGACCTAAACCAATTTTTGTTGTTCTATATTCTACCCCCATAGAACTACTGAGATCGGAATAAGACACCTCAGAATAATTCAACTCACTATTTTGTTGAAAAAACCTATCAGGCTTATCTGTTTGAACTACATAATCTAAATTTTGATAGGCATCAAAATAATAGTCATCTAATGGCATCATTCCATCAGGGTCTACAAATCTTATCGGATTATTGAAACCATAATTATACGGTGAGTACCTCCGCATCTTCTCTGCCAAAGGATCCACAACATTCCACCTTCCAATCACCGGATCA
>NZ_JAPIVG010000021.1 GCF_026240095.1 Pedobacter sandarakinus
CGATCCTGTAATTGCAAGGTGGAACGTGGTGGATAAGAAGTCTGAGCTGTATTTCAGCCATTCTCCCTATGTTTATGCACTAAATACACCCACCAATGCCGTTGACCCCGATGGAAACTTAGTGATCTTTATCAATGGAAATCATTTTGGAGAGGGAGCCACAGGATATGAAAGTTGGCGAAAAGGAACGAGTAGTTATAACTGGAGGGGCTCTAATGATTATTGGAACAGTGGCGGTAAATCATTTGATGGCGCAGTAATGAGACAATTGGGAGATAACAAGTCTATTTATAGAGATGGAGCTATTGGAGGTTGGTTTGGTTTTGCCTCAGACAACCCAATAGGTGTTAATACGGCTTCAGGTAGAGATAGGGATGGTTTTGGTCAAGGAAAGAGAGATGCGGCAACAATAATTGCAAATTTGGCAAGAGACAAGCAGGGAAATATCATTGAGTCAATAAAAATTATTACCCATAGTATGGGGGGTGCATATGGCAAAGGATATGTTGAAGCGTTGAAAAAATATATAAGTTCCTTGCCCAAAGAACTACAAGCCCAAATAAAAATAACTCTCGTAGCCGATTTTGATCCTTTCCAAGCAGGAAGTCTTGATGCAGACCCAAATATATTTACCCAACAATTTAGTCATATTGGCAAAAAAGGGCGAAAATCCTCAGATAGAATGGGGTGGTTAGCTAATGAAGTTCAGGGAGGTGTAGACGAATACTATGAGAATAAGACCGATTCTTCTCATAGTATCACTACTTTTTTTAATGATATAAGTAAGTTGAAAGAAGGCACATATAAGTGGGACGGATCGAAATGGGTACAACAATAAGGGTGTTTAATTAAAACTTAAGAGGCATTACATATGATTATTTGGTTTCTTTTACAAAGTTTACTAACGTTTATTAGCTTTATCGTACTAGTAAGGTTTGGTAATTATAGTGGAGGTGCTGTTGGTATGACGCCACTAGCGGTACTGTTAGCATTGTCAATTCAGTTTATAAGTTCTATTATTCTGTATTTTGCCTTAAGGAAACGCGTTAAGACTCATCAGAATTACTTTTTTTTTATTGCAAATATGATATTGTACGAATTATCATTTGTTGCTTTTTCCCAAGGTATGCCTGTTATGAATATTTTTAAGTCAGGTTTTGAAGGGTTTATTGATAGATGCTATACTTTTTCGTCAATTATTTCGGGCATATGTATGATAATAGCTTTCTTGTTGCTTAAGCTAAAAAGAACTTAATCCCCACGCTGGTGCGAGCGTGTCGCTCGTACCAAGAATAGAATCAG
>NZ_JAPIVG010000022.1 GCF_026240095.1 Pedobacter sandarakinus
GACTGGTGAAAAGGTTGCAGACAAAACCATTGCTGCTGAAAAATTAGTAGCTGCCACCACAGATAAAGATAAAGTTGGCGTGGTTCAGGCAGATGGTTCTGTGATTTACCAAACACTTTCATCAAGCAATATTTCTGCTAAAGATTTAACTGCTGAAGATGCTTCGATCGCTATAACCGATGGAACAGGTGCAACTTTGGTGAGTTCGAAAGTTAAAGTTGCTGATGGTGGAATCTCCACTCAAAAATTAGCAGATGCTGCGGTTACTAATGCAAAAATTAGCGTAGATGCGATCACAACGGATAAAATTAAAGACGGCGAAGTTAAAACTGCGGATCTTGCAGATAAAAATATAACTGCTGAAAAATTAGTAGCTGCCACCACAGATAAAGATAAAGTTGGCGTGGTTCAGGCAGATGGTTCTGTGATTTATCAAACACTTTCGTCAAGCAATATTTCTGCTAAAGATTTAACTGCTGAAGATGCTTCAATCGCAGTTACAGATGGCACAGGCGCAACTTTGGTGAACTCGAAAGTTAAGGTTGCTGATGGTGGAATCTCCATTCAAAAATTAGCAGATGCTGCGGTTACTAATGCAAAAGTTGGCGCTGATGCGATCACAACGGATAAAATTAAGGACGGCGAAATTAAAACTTCAGACCTTGCAGATAAAAATGTAACTGGTGAAAAGGTTGCAGACAAAACCATTGCTGCTGAAAAATTGGTAGCTGCAACCACAGATAAAGATAAAGTTGGCGTGGTTCAGGCCGATGGTTCTGTGATTTACCAAACGCTTTCATCAAGCAACATTTCTGCTAAAGATTTAACGGCAGAAGATGCCTCAATCGCAGTTATCGATGGAACAGGTGCAACCTTGGC
>NZ_JAPIVG010000023.1 GCF_026240095.1 Pedobacter sandarakinus
TACAACTGTACCATTAGCTGGTGGTGTGGCAATCGTATAGGTTAATGGGTCACCATCCACATCAGATGCAGTGATTGCTCCATTAACTGGTGTGTTTTTATTGGTGTTGATATTAACTGGCGTCGTAGCTACTGGTGCATCATTAACTGGTGTTACCGTTACATTGATGGTTACCGCTGTGCTTCCACCTTTGCCATCACTCACGGTTACCACAAAACTATCCGTTCCGTTGAAGTTGGCCTTTGGTGTATAAGTGTAAGTTCCATCTGCATTCAATACCACCGTTCCGTTTGCTGGTGGCGTAGTGGTAGCGAAAGTTAAAGGATCGCCGTCTGCATCACTTGCTGTAATCGTTCCGCTCACCGCAACATCTTCAGGCGTTGTTACCGCTGGTGCTGTAGCTACTGGTGCATCATTAACTGGCGTTACCGTTACATTGATGGTTACCGTTGTGCTTCCACCTTTGCCATCACTCACGGTTACCACAAAACTATCGGTTCCGTTGAAGTTGGCGTTTGGTGTATAAGTGTAAGTTCCATCTGCATTCAATACCACCGTTCCGTTTGCTGGTGGCGTAGTAGTAGCGAAAGTTAAAGGATCGCCGTCTGCATCGCTTGCTGTGATCGTTCCGCTCACCGCAACATCTTCAGGCGTTGTTACCGCTGGT
>NZ_JAPIVG010000024.1 GCF_026240095.1 Pedobacter sandarakinus
CTACCAAGGTTCAAGGATCTCTCTAGCAGGGATAACGGTACAGCCTCTGCGCTAATCCGAGATCCGCGGGAGATAACTTGCGCCTGCATTGCCGAGGCATGATAATAGTTAACCAACTTATCTAAACCTATCGCCATCTTACTTTATGGTCTGCGTTAATCCGAGAAATCTGCGGGAGATAACTTGCGCCTGCAATACGACGCAATAATAACGAGAAACAAATTGATCTAATCTCATGCTAACTATAAACCCTCTCCATTATTTTGAGAAATCTGCTGGAGAGGAACTGCCCCTGCAATGCCGAGGTATGATAATAGTTAACCAACTTATTTAAACCTGTCGCCATCTTACTTTATGGTCTGCGGTAATCCGAGAAATCTGCGGGAGATAACTTGCGTTTGAAACTAAAAACCAAAATAAAAAAACAATTCTGCAATACAACCTGCCAATCTGCTGGAGATAAACAACGCTTACAAACACTAAAACCCGCTGATTGTTTTAAGGGGCTAACATTTTTTCCTGATGATTCACAGCGGCTTATGGGTTATCTATTAAAATTGATTGGAAAGTATTTGTGGTTTTTTGGAATTTTCCTACCTTTGCAACCCGCCTCGGAAGGAGATGGGGAGCACTGAAAAGAG
>NZ_JAPIVG010000025.1 GCF_026240095.1 Pedobacter sandarakinus
AAGCCCAACGATGTAAAAAGTATTGGGCTTTTTTATGGTATTTACCCAAAAGTGAGTCTTGTTTTGGCTTCACGGATAAGTGCGCCAAGGGTTTGTAGGATATGTATTCTGTCTTCGCTTTTAAGTGATTGTAGTTCGTTAATTTGCCTGACCAGATCCTGGTCAAGTTCCTGGTCGGAAAGCCCTGTGAGATAATCAAGCGATACGCCTAAAGCATCGGCCATCCGTGCCGCCGTTTCGATAGATGGCTTTACCTCCCCACGTTCGTATCTTCCTATTACTGGAGCGTGTACGCCCAGCTGTTTAGCCAAGTCATCTTGTGATACCTTTCGCTTTTTACGAGCCTGTAAAAGGCGTTCCCCGAATAAGATAAGTTCTATATCTGCCATAAAAATAGGATAAAGTGTAAATCTACGGAACAGAAAATATCTATTCAAATCTAAAATTGTTTGCTTGGTTAAAACAAATAATACACATTTGGACAAAATATGTTCTAAAAAACTTTTCTCAACAGATGTAAAACATGTCAAAACTGATAACCGACAACCCCGAACTGCTAATCTACATC
>NZ_JAPIVG010000026.1 GCF_026240095.1 Pedobacter sandarakinus
TGAGGCATCAGTGGTTGCTACGCTGATTGTAGCGCTATCATCATTGGTGATGGTAGTGGTGATGCTGCTTGGCGTACCCAATGTAAGGTTGCCCGTAGCTGCAGTAATCGCAGCGGTATAAGTCTCGTCTGGTTCTATCGTATTGTCGCCGGTGATGCTTACCGTAAAGGTACGTGTGGCACCAACAGCAGACCCTGCTGCAAAGGTAAGTGCACCAGGACTGGTGAAGTTATAATCGCTGCCAAGGGTGGCCGTGCCTGCAGTTACCACAGGGGTAACCGTAGAGGCATCGCGGATGGTAGTACCCGCAACCCCTGTCAGGGTAGCTGTGTAGGTAACGATCGTGGCGCCAGAATTGCCTTCTACAACACTGCTCGCTCCGCTCAGTACAACGCTCATCACATCATCATCTGCAATGTTTACCGTAGCACTTGCTGGGCTAACCGTAACCGATGGGTTATTGGTAGCGGAATTAAAGGTAAGTACAACGGTCTCCGTGCCTTCAACAACCT
>NZ_JAPIVG010000027.1 GCF_026240095.1 Pedobacter sandarakinus
CCACCAGCAAATGGAACCGTGGTATTGAATGCAGATGGAACTTACACTTATACACCAAATGCCAACTTCAACGGAACCGACAGTTTTGTGGTAACCGTGAGTGATGGCAAAGGTGGAAGCACAACAGTAACCATCAATGTAACGGTAACGCCAGTTAATGATGTACCAGTAGCTACAGCGCCAGCGGTAACAACGCCTGAAGATGTTGCGGTGAGCGGAAGCATTACAGCAAGTGATGCAGACGGCGATCCTTTAACTTTCGCTACTACTACGCCACCAGCAAACGGAACGGTGGTATTAAATGCAGATGGAACTTACACTTATACACCAAACGCCAATTTCAACGGAACCGACAGTTTTGTGGTAACGGTGAGCGATGGCAAAGGTGGAAGCACAACGGTAACCATCAACCTAACGGTAACACCAGTTAATGATGCACCAGTAGCTACAGCACCAGCGGTAACAACGCCTGAAGATGTTG
>NZ_JAPIVG010000028.1 GCF_026240095.1 Pedobacter sandarakinus
ATACCAAGGTTCAAGGATCTCTCCAGCAGGGATAATGCTACAAGTTCTGCGGTAATCCGAGAAATCTGCGGGAGAGAAACTACCCCTGCAATGCCGAGGCATGATAATAGTTAACCAACGTATCTAAACCTGGCGCTATCTTACTTTATGGTCTGCGCTAATCCGAGAAATCTGCTGGAGAGAAACTGCCCCTGCAATGCCGAGGTATGATAATAGTTAATCAATTTATTTAAACCTGTCGCCATCTTACTTTATGGTCTGCGGTAATCCGAGAAATCTGCGGGAGATAACTTGCGTTTGAAACTAAAAACCAAAATAAAAAAACAAATCTGCAATACATCCTGCCAATCCTCTGGATATAAACAACGCTTACAAACACTAAAACCCTCTGATTGTTCTAAGGGGCTAACATTTTTTCCTGATGATTCACAGCGGCTTATGGGTTATCTATTAAAATTGATTTGAAAGTATTTGTG
>NZ_JAPIVG010000029.1 GCF_026240095.1 Pedobacter sandarakinus
CAGCAAGATGCGCAGTATAGCCAGTATATGTTTAATGGTATTTACATTAACCCTGCCTATGCGGGTTATAAGGAAGTGCTTAACGTACACAGTTTTTACCGCAGTCAGTGGACAGGCATTACCGGTGCGCCGCGTAGCATGTCGCTGGCAGTAGATGCAATAGCCAACAGTGGAAACGTTGGTTTAGCTTTGCAGGTTGCCAGCGATAAGCTGGGTGCTCAAACCAACCTGAGCATTTATGGCAACTACGCTTACCGCATCAGGCTAAATGATGATGGCAGTTCTCGTTTAGCCCTGGGCATTGGTGTAGGTATGGTTCAGCTGGGGATAGATGGCGCTTTGCTTAACCCTAACGATCCTGAACCTTTCCAGCCTGCGGGTATGCAAAGCACCATTGTTCCCGATGCACGAGCGGGGGTTTATTTTGCTAACGACCGCTATTATGCGGGTTTTTCGGCCGATAACCTCATCGC
>NZ_JAPIVG010000003.1 GCF_026240095.1 Pedobacter sandarakinus
AATAGCATTCTGCAAGGGATTGAAAGTTGAAAGTTGAAAGTTCAGAGTTGAAAGTTGAAAGTGGAAAGTGAAAAGTTCAAAGTTCAAGGTTCAAAGTGCAAAGTAGATGGCTCAAATTATACAACATAAAATTGGCGCTTAAGCATACATACTGAAACTATAAATACATGGGGGTACTTGTTTAAACTTTCGCTACTCCGTACATACCTTTACTGGCCCTGCCATCTAGGCCCGATGGGAAGGAAATACTTTTTGTGGCATGCCCAATCCGCTGGCAACACCGCCCGCAAAAAGATTGGAGGTACAGCGGGACCGAACCTAACATACATGGCATTGAACTTGCCCTACAACATATTTAAGAGGTATATTGGCTAACTCTTAATGTGATTGATACCTAAATATGTTATTATAAGAACTTTTGCAATATTATTTGGTTATCTTTGTTGTTGACTAATATATAAATACAAGTAATGAGTTTTTTTGCAGATAAAAGAAGGGAAGTAATGGTGCATATTGAAAAGTATATGCTGGAGATGATGGATACCTATCTTAAACCTATAGATACCAATTGGCAGCCATCTGATTTCCTTCCTGATTCTACGAGTGAAACATTTTACCAAGATATAAGAGCACTTAGAGAAAATGCAAGGGACTTATCGTACGATTTGGTAGCTGTTTTGATTGGTGATACGATTACTGAAGAGGCTTTGCCAACTTATGAATCTTGGCTTGCCATGGTGCAAGGGCCGAGTATGAAAGAAGATGGTGGTTGGATGAAATGGAACAGACATTGGACCGCAGAAGAAAACCGCCATGGTGATTTACTGAATAAGTATTTGTATTTATCTGGAAGGGTAGATATGCGCCAGATGGAAATCTCTACGCAATATTTAATTGCTGATGGTTTTGATATCGGCACCGGACATGATCCCTATCGTAACTTTATTTACACCTCTTTTCAGGAGATGGCGACTAATATTTCGCACAGAAGGGTGGCTTCTTTGGCAAAGAAAGATGGCGATACTTTGCTATCGAAAATGTGTGGTGTTATTGCTTCTGATGAAGCCAGACACGCCAAAGCTTATAAAGATTTTATGAATCGTATTTTCGAAGTAGACCCGAATGAGGCCATGCTTGCTTTTGAAGATATGATGCGTAAAAAAATTGTAATGCCTGCTCATTTTTTGCGTGAGGTTGGTTTAAAGATTGGACAAACTTTTGGCCACTTTACCGATGCTGCACAACGTTTAGGCGTTTACACGGCTATTGATTATGTAGATATTATGCAACAACTTATTATAGATTGGAAGATTGAGGGGATGCAGGACTTAAATGATGCAGGTGAGAAAGCTCGTGATTATATTATGGCCTTACCATCTCGGTTACTAAGGGTGGCTGAACGCATGAAAAACCCAACCATTGATTATAAATTTACCTGGATAGCTGGCTAGTAAAGATTTTGGTACAGATATAAAACTGAAATGCCCCCACAAAGTGTTTAGCTTTTGGGGGCATTTTTGTTGCCGACGTTAATGAACTTGTCTGGTTATCTTTGCTTCAATAATAAGACTGTACAGGCTACATATTTCTTCTGTATTGGCCGCCAACTTCGTAAAGGGCATTACTAATTTGCCCTAGACTACAAACTTTGCAAACCTCCATCAGTTGCTCAAATATATTATCGCCTGCTACTGCAGACTTTTGTAATTGCTTAATTAAGTTTTGGGCTACATCTGTGTTTCGCTCTTGGAACTTGGCCAGTTGACTAATTTGATATTGCTTTTCATCTTCTGTGGCTCTGATTACTTCACCTGGTACGATTGTAGGCGATCCGTTTTTATTAAGGAAAGTATTTACACCGACGATTGGATACTCACCCGTATGTTTCAGCATTTCATAGTGCAAGCTTTCTTCTTGAATTTTGCCACGCTGGTACATGGTTTCCATGGCACCTAATACACCACCACGGTCGTTAATTCGTTTAAATTCTGCCAACACCGCTTCTTCTACCAGATCGGTTAATTCTTCGATTATAAATGCACCTTGCAGTGGATTTTCGTTCTTTGCAAGCCCTAATTCCCTATTAATAATTAGCTGTATCGCCATTGCACGCCTTACGGATTCTTCTGTCGGGGTTGTAATCGCTTCATCGTAAGCATTGGTGTGTAACGAATTACAATTATCATAGATGGCATAAAGTGCCTGCAATGTGGTTCTGATGTCGTTAAAATCTATCTCTTGCGCATGTAGAGATCTTCCTGATGTTTGAATATGATACTTCAATTTCTGGGAACGATCGTTACCTTTATATTTGTTCTTAATGGCTTTAGCCCAGATTCTGCGAGCCACGCGTCCGATTACGGCATATTCTGGATCGATACCATTAGAAAAGAAAAACGATAGGTTAGGGGCAAAATCGTCTATATTCATCCCTCTACTTAGATAATATTCTACAAAGGTAAAACCATTACTAAGGGTAAAAGCGAGCTGTGATATCGGATTGGCACCTGCCTCGGCAATATGATAACCAGAGATGGATACGGAGTAGAAGTTACGTACTTTTTCATCTATGAAATACTTTTGGATGTCGCCCATCATTCTCAAAGCAAACTCTGTTGAAAAAATGCATGTGTTTTGTGCCTGATCTTCTTTTAAAATATCGGCTTGAACCGTGCCACGTACGGCACTAATTGCTTTGGCCTTGATTGCAAGGTAAGTTTCTTGAGGCAATACCTGATCGCCAGTTACGCCCAAAAGCATCAGCCCAAGACCATTATTCCCTTCTGGCAGATTGCCATTATAGGCTGGTTGAGGCATGTTTTTTGAATCGTATATTTTTCTGATGGTTGCCTTTACTTCCTCTTCGAGTCCATTTTCGATAATGTACTTTTCGCATTGCTGATCGATTGCTGCATTCATGAAAAAGCCAAGCAACATGGGCGCAGGCCCGTTGATTGTCATCGAAACAGATGTAGAAGGAGCGCAAAGGTCGAATCCTGAATAGAGTTTTTTGGCATCATCAAGCGTGGCAATACTTACGCCGGAGTTACCAATTTTTCCATAAATATCTGGGCGAATGTGTGGATCTTCACCATATAGGGTAACGGAATCAAATGCAGTTGAAAGGCGATGTGCAGGTTGACCAAGTGAAACATAATGAAAACGTTTGTTGGTTCTTTCTGGTCCACCTTCGCCAGCAAACATTCTTGTTGGATCTTCCCCATCTCGTTTTAAAGGGAAAACTCCCGCTGCATAAGGAAACTCTCCGGGTAAATTTTCGGTAAGTAGCCAATGTAGAATGTCGCCCCAATCTTGATAACGTGGAAGCGATACCTTTGGGATTTGGAGTTTGGAAAGGGATTCGTAATATAATGGCTGTTTGATTTCTTTATCTCTAACTTTATAAATAAAAAAGGCATCTTTGTAGGCCTTTTTTGTTTCTGGCCACTGGCGCAGTAAACGCCTGCAATCTCCATCTAATTGTTCTTCGAAATAAGTGTATGCCTCTTCCAGCCCACTTCCTAATGATAATGACTGGTGATCTTGAGCGAGATCTATTACACCTTTAAGTTGGTACATTTTGCGGGCAATGGATGACTGCTTTGTAACCCATTCGGTGTAGGCCTGACTTGATTCTGCTATTTCTGCCAAGTATCTGATTCTATCTGGTGGAATGATGTAAACTTTCTCAGACTGATCTGAGGTGAGTTCCATTTTTGCATTAAAATCGGTACCGGTTTTTTCTTTTATCTTCCTCATCAGCGCCACGAACAGGTTGTTCATTCCCGGATCGTTAAACTGCGAAGCCATGGTGCCATGAACTGGAATGTCATCATCCTTGGCATCAAAAATATTATGATTTCTTTTGTATTGTTTCCTTACATCGCGTAATGCATCTAAAGCCCCTCTTTTATCAAATTTATTGATGGCTACGAGATCTGCAAAATCTAGCATGTCAATCTTTTCGAGCTGTGTTGCAGCGCCAAATTCAGGAGTCATGACATAAAGCGAAACATCACAGTGTTCGGTAATTTCTGTATCAGACTGGCCTATGCCAGAAGTTTCTACAATAATTAAATCGTAACCTGCTGCTTTGCAAATGTCGATACTCTCCTGAACATTTTTAGATAGTGCCAGGTTAGCTTGCCTCGTAGCAAGCGAACGCATGTAAACACGAGGATTGTTAATTGCGTTCATCCTGATTCTATCGCCAAGCAGGGCTCCGCCTGTTTTTCTTTTAGACGGATCAACGGATATTATCGCTAAGGTTTTATCTTTAACTTCCACAAGGAATCGGCGAACCAACTCATCAACCAATGATGATTTACCAGCTCCACCTGTACCAGTAATGCCTAAGATTGGTGCACTGTTATTCTTAGATAGGGTTTTAAGTTGATCAACGAAATTTTGTGCAGCCTCTGGGTCGTTTTCTGCAACAGTAATGGCTCCAGCAATTGCTTTTACGTCTTTATTTGGGATGGTTTCTAGCTCGTTTGTGATATTGGCTTTGGTGATGAAATCTGTTTTCACCAGCATGTCGTTGATCATTCCCTGCAAACCCATCTTACGGCCATCGTCTGGCGAGTAAATTTTTGAGATGCCATATGCCTCTAGTTCTTCAATTTCTGAAGGTAGTATAACACCACCACCACCAGCAAATATTTTGATGTGCGTAGCCCCACGTTCTTGAAGCAAATCATACATGTACTTAAAATATTCAATGTGGCCGCCTTGATAAGATGTCATTGCAATTCCCTGTACATCTTCTTGAATAGCGCAGTTCACTACTTCGTCTACTGATCTGTTGTGACCAAGATGAATTACCTCGGCTCCCGAAGATTGCAAGATTCTCCGCATGATATTGATGGTTGCATCGTGACCATCGAAAAGTGAGGCTGCAGTTACAAAACGAATTTTATTTTTTGGTTTATATATTTCTACTGGTTGCATGCTAAAGAATTTAGAGCATTACAAAATTTGATTTTGCAGTGCTTGAGCCAAGATATATTTGGTACTGCAAATGTAGTAAATACTTGGTATTAGTAACGTTTTAATAGTATTGATGCCATTACAAAACAAAAAACCATCCAGATTTTGGATGGTTTTAGTGTTATTTATTGATTACCTCTGTTATGGGCTCTCCAACTGTACCGTTGGGCATTTGAATATGAAGTAGTGCCGCAACTGTTGGGGCGATATCAGTCATATAGTGCGTTTTATTAGTTGCGCCAGGCTTTATTCCCCAGCCCATAAATACCAAAGGTATATGAGCATCGTAAGGATTCCAGTTCCCATGTGTTGTGCCCGTGCTTCCACCATTAAACCAGTTGGGATTTAGAATATAATATAAGTCGCCACTTCTCCTGGCATTATATCCATTGGTTATCATTTTTTTCTGTATTTCTGGAAGCGTGCTTAACGATATTGACGAGATATCAACCACATTGGCAAAACCGTCCATTTTTTTTAAGAAAGCTATCGATGCAGATTTAATTACATCGAAGCTAATGTTCATGTTGTCGGTTTTATCGTGATCAAAAATAATTTGATTATTCATCGATTTTAAAACAACATTGTTGACTTTGAATTTTTCATTCAAAAAGCCGTTCAATTTAAGAGTAATGTCTCGATCACTAACTACACCAGCTGGGAGTTTATTCTCTGCCATGAAGCCTGGAACATGTGCGGCTCCATGATCTGCAGTTAAGAAAACCGTATAATTTCCTTTACCAACCTGTTTATCCAGGTAATCGAAAAAAGAGGCAATGTCCTTATCTAAACGAAGGTAGGTATCTTCAGCTTCAATTGAGTTGGGGCCATACTGGTGACCTACATAATCTGTTGATGAACAACTTACCGCAAGGAAGTCGGTGATATTATCTTTACCTAAATCTTCAGAAAGAATGGCCAATTTTGCTAAATCTAAAGTGATGGTGTTGCCAAACGGGGTGCTTCTGATAGCATCGAAATTTTTATCTACGAATTGGGCAAGGCTATGTGGAAAGGTGCTGTTTTTGCCTTCATAAGCTTTTTCGTCTGAAGAACTGTTAACGTAAGTGTTAATGGGGTAGAGGGTTTCCCAATTTTTAGCATAAAATTTATTCGCCAGCTTTAGCTTATTGTAATCGGCTATCCAGGTTGGCACCTCATTCATGTAGTAGGAGCTTGTAATCCAGTTTCCTGTACTTCCCTGATACCAATAAGCTGCATTTGCAGAATGGCCTGCTGGTAAAATAGACCCTCTATCTTTCAAAGATATTCCAATTACCTTACCCCTGAAATTAGTAGCCAGGCGTAACTCGTCTGTTATGGTATTAGTAAGCATATTCTTTGGCGACATGTTCCCCTCTGATGATGGCGTGCTGCCTACAGTTACTACTGAAGTATCCTCAGTACAATACATGTTTTTTTTGGTTTCCGGATCGTACCAGTCGTTACCAATAATGCCATGGATTGCAGGCACTGAGCCAGTGTAAATACACGTATGCCCACAAGCGGTATATGTAGGTGTGTATGGGATAAATGTATTTTCTACAGAAAAGCCTTCGTTTACTAATCTTTTGAAACCTCCATTGGTATATCTGTTATAAAACCTGTACAGGTAATCCCATCTCATTTGATCTACAACCAAACCTACAACTAATTTCGGTCTTGCAACCTCAGCGGGAAATGCTCTAACTTGCGTTGTTGGTGTCTTTTTTGATTGTGCATAAGTGTACGAGCCGGTGATAATAGATAGAGAGAGGAGTAAAAAAGGTATTTTCTTCATGCTTTTTCAGTTATAAGACTAAAGTAGTAACTTTTAGATAAACAAATCTGAAAGTTTGTGTAAAGATTTAAAAACAATATCTAATAAAATGAGTGGAGAGATAAGATCGATATACAATCAAAATAAGTTAGTACATTGTTAGTTTCTATTTAACTTTAGCGATGTAAACCTTTTTCTCTTAGGTATTGAATTAGCTCTTTTGGTCTATCTGTTTGAATAATAGTTGCCCCATGAGCAATTAACCAGCCCCACGATTGATCAGGTTGGTTCATCTCTACGGCTCTGTCATCATCATGACCATCATTAAGTGAAGGCCATAGCGCATTTATCCATATTTTCGATCCACTGGAAGTGATCTCATTAGTTCTGTTTAGAATGTCTGAATTTGAATCAAATGCAACTAATTCGAATGCGTATGGTTTTAGCCTGGTGTTGTATTCCAATATATCTTTTAAGGCATCTGGATTACTTCCCCTTACCACTGGCATATAGATTATCTTATCAAGCAGATCTCCATATTTGTTTTTCACAGTCTTGTAGTTTTCGCTTGATTTGAAAATACATTGGTTCAATGTCCCGGTTGCAACTAAAACTTTATAAGCTTCACGAAAATATGGATAGCTCTTATCTAAATTTATCCAGACCCTTCCTTTTAATAATTGTAAGGCTTCTTCTAGCGTAGGTATTTTGTGCATGGTTAGCTGTCCGTGCCCACTCTTCAAATAAAATTTCTTTATTTCCTGAAGCGAGTATTGCGATGGACTACCCGTTCCATTTGTTGTTCTATCAATGGATTGATCATGCATGACGATAACAACACTATCCTTTGTCAAAGCTAAATCTAACTCAATAATATCTACCCCTAATTTAGTGGCGTTATCAAATGCTTTCAAAGAGTTTTCGGGAGCATTTCGCCAGTCGCCTCTGTGTGCTGCAACCAATACTTTGCTATTGATGATAGATGAATCGAGTCTTACTTGGCAAAATACAGTACTTGATAAAACTGATAATGCACATGAGATATATAAAATTTTCTTTATCATTTCTTAGGTTTTATCAATTAGTAACCAGGGTTTTGACTTAATATGGGGTCGGTATCAATTTGTTTTTGGGGGATTGGCATTAACAGGTTCTTTTGGCCGATCGATACAGGAATATTATTATCGACAAACCACTGATTCATTGTTGTTATTGCCTTGCCGGTGCGTAGTAAATCAAACCACCTATGGCCTTCGCCCACTAGCTCTAATCTACGCTCTAATTCAATGGCAGCCCGAATATCTACTTGGGTATTGGCACTAGTATTACTTAAGCCTGCTCTGGTTCGAACCTGATTTAAGAATGACAGCGCTTCAGTCGTTTTATTCAGTTCATTTTCAACTTCTGCCTGCATCAGCAGTACATCGGCATACCTCAACACAGGATAGTCACTTCCTCCATCCGCTGGAACAGCTGTATTTCTAGTCCATTTATTGCAAAACGGAGTACCTGCATTCGTTTGGGCAATGTATACTCCCTTTCTTGCGTCGTTACTCGAAAATAAATTGTAAAGACTCTTAGTAGGTAAATTATGGCCTTTTGCATTAGCAATAGTACCAGAGGGGCTAAATTGTTGCTGCATAGTACTTCCTTCTGTATTACCATTGATACCAGATGCAAACTGAACAGCAAAAATTATCTCTTTGTTATTTTCGTTCGCGATAGGGAAGACGGTTGAAACTATTGGTTGAAGACTGTGAACATTAGATGAGATCACAGCCTGTAATTGAGTTTCGGCATTTTGATATTCATTCAGTGTAAGAAACACTTTACCAAGCAATGTTTGCGCCGCTGTTTTTACTACTCTTCCTGGCTGGGTAGTTGCAGCTGGCAACATCGTTATAGCCTCATTTAAATCTTGTTTAATTAAGGTATATACATCATTTACTGATGATCTTTGTTGACCAAAATACAAATTGGGATCAGTAGTTTCAGTAGTAACAAGAGGTACTGCTCCATAAATCCTTACTAGGTTAAAATATATTAATGCCCTAATAAATTTCATTTCACCGATTCTGGCATTTTTTGTAGCGGCTACGCTGTAAGTAATATTGTTGATGCGAGCGAGTACTACATTGGTTTTTTGAATGGCTTGGTATGAATTTGTCCATATATCTGAAATAAGACCATTTACCGGAACTGTTTTGAACATATCTAAATCGCTATAGATCCCACTGTCGTTCCCGGCAACTTCCTCATAACTGTTGTCGGACGGTACCTCTCCAACTGCAGGCATGTACAGTCCATAAAGTCCGTTTGATTGAAGCGATCCATAAACTGAAGTAATGTACTCTTCGGCCTCGGGTTGTGCTGTTAGAAATGTACTTAAATTTTTACTTGATAATGGATATTGTTCCAACTGCTTTTTGCATGATATAGCTAAAGATGCAAGGAAGGCGATGTATATTAATTTTTTCATTTTGCAAACATTAAAAGGTTAAGTTAAATCCTAAAACAAAAGAGCGTGCAGATGGATAGTTAGAGCTAGCTTGACCACTGGTTAGTACATTATTATCAACAGTTGTTGCATCAGGGTTCAAGCCTTGGTATTTTGTAAAGGTGGCCAGGTTATTCGCTGTAAGATAAATTCTTGCTGAGCTGATATGTAGCTTTTCCATCGTCTTAAAGCTGATATTGTACGCCAATTGTACGTTTCGTATCCTTAGATAGCTTGCGTCTTTTATCGAGTAGGTTGATGCTTTAGTGGCATTACGTGCAGCAGATAAGATGGTGCTTGGCATAGCAAGAAAGCCTGAAGGGTTGTCATTCGGATCGAACCTGTTTTTAAAATAGTATTCTGATGCCATAGAAAATCCTTCGCCAACTTCAAGTCCTGAGGATGATAACATTCTATCGTATATTTTTCTTCCTTGAACACCTATTAAAGAGAAGCTGAGGTCAAAATTTTTGTATGAAAAGTTACTATTAAAGCCATAAGTGAACTTTGGAGCATAGGTTCCAAGCGCAATTAAATCTTTAGTATTAATAACCCCATCGTTATTTACATCCTGCACTTTATAATCGCCCACAACGGTTCCAGGTAAAATCTTGGTGCCATCTGCGAGGATGTCTTCTTTTGATTTGTAAATGCCAATAATATTTTATCCATAAAATTCTGCAATTGGTCCACCAACTTTTGTAATGATATTGCTTTCATTTCCCTGAATGATTTGTGTTTGGCCAGGCGCCAAAGCAAGTACTTCACTTTTATTTAAAGATATGTTTGTTGAAAATCCCCATTTAACTTTTCCTAGATTGAAGTCACTTCCAGATAGATCGAATTCCAAGCCACTATTTCTCACCTTACCGATATTTTGCAACGAGGTGCTAAAACCAGACTGCTCGGGAACCGGAACGTTTAGTAGGAGGTTTTTGGTGGTTCCATTATAGTATTCTGCAGTTAGGTTTAACTTATTAAAGAATGTTAGATCTAAGCCAAGATTGGTTGACGACCGCGTTTCCCAAGTTAGATTTGGGTTTGGGGTAGTGGTTGCGGTAAAGCCAGAACTCAATGCGTTTCCAAATACATAGTTAGCTAATGCACCACCGGTAACGGTAGCTATCGATCCATAATTTCCGATTTGATTATTACCTGATTTACCCCACGTAGCTCTTAGTTTAGCGAAAGTTAGTGTCTTATTTTCTGGGAAAAAGCCTTCTTTGGATATTATCCATCCTGATGTTACTGATGGGAAGTACCCCCATTTTTTATTTTGTCCGAATCGTGATGATCCATCACCACGCATCGTTAGCGATGCCAGATATTTCTGCCCAAAGCCGTACTGTAAGCGACCGAAATACGATATTTGAGCCCAGCGATATTTTTCGCTTGTTACATTATGTGCGCTTGCACCCCCAATATTGCTGATGTTGTCATCAGGAATTCCTGTTCCATTTATTAGTGTGCTTGATCCTTCCTCTTTTTGAAATGAGTATCCTCCCAGGATATTCAAATCGTGCTTATCAATTACTTTAGAAAAAGTTAGGGTATTTTCAAGCAAATAATTAAGCACATAGGCACCGGTTTCGGATGCTGTAGCGGGTTTTGGAGCAGCTGTTCTGTAGACACCAACGTTTGATGGAGAGAAATTTTGTTGACTCGAATTGGTATAGTCAGCTCCTAATAAAGCTTTGTAAGTCAAACCATCTATTATTTTGTATTTGAGATAGGTATTGCCAAAATTCCTGAAGATGGTTCTTAAGTTAGTATTCATGTTTGCAAAAGCAACAGGATTTTCGCCAAGCGCACCGTCTTCGGGCGTATTACTTCTTATCTGCTGACTAATGGCATAACTTCCATCGGAATTATAAACCGGGAAAAAAGGCATCATGAGCGTTGCCATGGAAATAATATCATTGGCTGTATTTGCATTGTTTAAAAAGTAGTTCTGTATATTATAAGAAGGATTGATACTGAAACCTAAATCTAAATGATCTGATATCTTTGAATCAAGTTTAAAATTGCCGCTGTATCTTTTTAACCCGGTATTAATCACAATTCCATCCTGATCAAAATAATTTGTAGAGAGATAGTAGTTTGTCTTAGCAGTTCCACCAGACGCTGAAATATTGAAACTATTAATCGGTGCTGTCTGAAATATTTCATCGAGCCAGTTTGTATTGGTTAGGTTAGGTAACCTGTCTAAATATGGTTGTATGTAATTTAAATTTAACTGGCGAAGCCCTGCCCCACGAGATACACGCGTAGCTCTATCATCGGTTATTAGGTTTACTCCAGGATTTAAACTTACATAGCCGTTGTTTCTGGCTTCCGTATAATATAGCGCAGCATCGTAAGCATTTTCGATTAATTTAAAATTATCAGATCTACTTTGTATGCCAGAAAAAACATCTACTGATAGTTTGACTTTGTCTGCCTGACTTTTTTTGGTGGTTACCAATACAACACCATTTGCGGCTCTAGACCCGTAAATTGCAGCTGATGCCGGGTCTTTCAATATATCCAAGGTTTCGATATCAGAGGGGTTAATTGAATTTAAAGAGCTTCCTTCAGTTAGTGGGAAGCCATCAACAACAATTAGCGGAGATTTGCCGGCAGTTAAAGTGCCTACGCCCCTCACAATTATTTGTGGGTCGGTACCTGGTTGTGCTGAAGCTTCATTTATTGAAACTCCTGCAGCTTTACCAGCAAGTTGTTGTGCGAAATTGCCCCCGGGAAATTTATTAAGATCAGCGCCATTAACTTTAGCCACGGAACCTGTTACTAGTCTTTTTTGCTGACTGCCATAACCTATAACCACTACTTGATCTAAGTTATTAGCACTTTCTTTAAGCTTGACAGTTATCGAAATGGTTTCACCAACTTTTACCGTATAATTGGAAAGCGTTTGTGATTGATAACCAACGGAACTAATTATAAAAATATACTGGCCCGAAGCAATTTTAAACTTAAAAATTCCCTGGGTATCGGTTTGGGCATTTGAGCTTGCATTTGTTTGAACGTTTTTTGCGATGATGGTAACACCAGGTAAAGGGAGATTCTTCTCATCAGAGACGAGTCCTTTCACATTGTCTCCTCCTTGCGCAATGGCCATTTGGATAAATAATAGCTGAAAACAGCACACGAGACCAAAGGTTAGTCCGTACTTTTTAGTTAGGTAATAAATGCTCATAAAAATGTATTTGGTTTTAAAAGTTTTTAGGCAATACGCTTCCATACGCCAATTTTAGATGCGTTAAAAAGCGTGGAAAGGTGATTCTTATTTGGCTATGGTATACCCGCCGTCGTTGTTTCTTGTCAGTTTTAATCCGTTAAGCTTTGCAATGCTGCTTAAGATGTTTTCCAAGGAATCAGTTTTATTTATCGTTCCTATGTAGTAGAGTTCCTCCAGGTCTTGGTTGGAATAATTGATTGTTGTATGGTAGTTTATAGCCAATTCGTTAAAAACTGTAGACAGTAATGCTTTTTTGAAAACTAACGTACTTCTGTTTTGTCCAGCAACTATTTCAGTCTCATTGTTAACCAAAGGCTCATTTGATCGATGCATTACCCTTGAATACAGCTTTTGCCTGTCAAAAATGAGGTTATCTCCAGGTAATAAGTAATTGGAATCGGCACTATTTCTTTGCTTTACCACAACTTTCCCCTCAAATAGATATACACTTATGTTTTTTTTGTTGCTGTATGAACTTACTTTAAATGCCGTTCCTAATGCGGTTGTTGCAATTTGATCAGTATACACCGTAAATGGCTTTGTTTTATCTTTAGCAACTTTAAAGAAGGCTTCACCACTAAGTTCAATATTACGGGCATTGTTTTGGAACGGCACTTTAAAGCTTATTCGAGATTGCGGAGCGAGTTGAATTTCTGTACCATCATTCAACAATATATTCTTTGTAAGTAGTGTGTTGTTTTCAACCACTTTAGATACATAGGCTAATTGCTGTTTACTTACTGTGCGCTCATTCGAGATGTAGAGCCATCCACAAATACCTAATAGCGCAATCATGGATGCTGCAATTGCGTATTTTACATTAAGGCTGAACCTTGTTGATGGTTTTTTCTGACGCTGGATATTCCTCCATATTTCATCCCAAAATACTTCTGGATATTCTCCCTTATCTTCTACTTTATCCCATTCAGTCTTCTTCAGATATTGATCTAATACATTCGGATTGCTTTGCAAAAATGCACTTACTCGAGCAGCTTCTTCGGGCGTACAATTTTTTGAGAAAAATTTTTGAATAAGTGCCTCGGTAATCTCCATGTTAAAATGATTGATGTTTTAATAGTAATACGCAGTATAGATTGAAAGTCCTCCGCAAATTTTCTTTTTATTTAAGATTAATTCAAAAGTGGGTTATCTTATATAAATATGCCAGACCCAAAAGTACAATAGCGAAGTACTTACGAAGCTGTTTCAGTGCTTTTGCCAAGTGGTTATCTACAGACTTTTCAGTGATGGATAATATTTCAGCAATTTCTCTATAGCTGTATCCCTCTAATTTATGTAACTGGAATATTTTCTTTCTGATTGAAGGCATCGTTGACAGAATACTATCTATTCGATTTTTGGAATCAAACGCCATTGACTGATAATTTTCCAAACTATCTTGTTCTATTTTATCGTTAATAATTACCTTTAGCTCATCTTGTTTATTTGCCTTACGTATATAATCGATAAATACCGTCCGGGCGATATGAAATAGTTGCTGGTCTAACGCGAACTGGGTGTTAAGAGATTTTCGATAGAGCCAAAGCTTCAGAAAGGTGCTCTGGAGCAAATCTTTTGCATCCTCAGTTGAATTGGTTTTACGTAAAAAATAATAATAGCCTTTACTCCGCCATTGCTTGTAGGCTAATTCGAACGCTTCTTCATCCCCATTTTTAATGGCTGAAACCAAATCCATATTGTTGATCATTAGATAGTTATCACAATGATTGTCCTGCTTTCGCAGAAACATGTTTACCTTTTTTGGGATGGAAGAAGGTTTGGCAAACTTACAGTTATTTTGTAAAACTTGGGATTTTTTTTATAAAGTGATATCCAAATTGATAATTGATTAAGTCTAAAGCGCTTCAGCAACTACGAAAGTACTGCCACCGATAAAAATGAAATCTGTGGTCTTTGCATGCTTTATAGCATTTTCTTTGGCTTCTGCTACCGATCGGTATACTGAACCTGTTAACCCTAATTTGCCTGCTTGTAATGCCAACTCTGCAGCTGGTAATCCTCGCTCTAAATCAGGCGAACAAAAGTAATAAGTCGCCTCTTTTGGCAGCAAAGACAGCACGTTGCCGATATCCTTGTCTTTTACCATCCCAAAAACCATATGCAAATGGGTAAATGGGGTGCGGTTTATGTTTTTAACAACCTCTGCAATACCAGCCTCGTTATGTCCGGTGTCGCATACTACTAACGGATTTTGCTGCAAGGTTTGCCACCTGCCCTTTAAGTCTGTACTTTTCTTTACATTGCCCAACCCCTTATAGATACTTTTCTTACTAACTTTAAAATCAGTTTTAAGGTTTAATACGGAGATAGCCTGTAATACGGTTAGAATATTTTTGTGTTGATAAAGCCCGGTTAGGTCGCACTTCAATTCTTTAAATAGTAGAATGCCTTGGCTGTACACAGATAATTTAAGATGGCCACCGCTAATGCTGGTATCATGAGTGCTTAGCATCTGATCAGCAAACACAAGTTCTGAATGCATTTGCTTGGCTTTTAATTCGAAAACTGTTGCTGATTTATCTTGAGTTTCGCCTATTACTACGGGCACATTTTCTTTAATAATTCCTGCTTTTTCGCCAGCAATTTCCTCAATAGTATTGCCAAGCATATTGGTGTGATCCATGCTAATATTAGTTATTACAGAAAGTTCTGGTGTAATAACGTTTGTGGAATCTAGCCTACCACCTAAACCAACTTCTATCACAGCAATATCTACCTTGTATTTCGCAAAATGTTTGAAAGCCAAGGCAACAGTTACCTCAAAAAAAGAGGGCGATATGTTTTCAATTAACTTTTTGTTGTGCTCAACAAAGGAAATTACCTCTTTCTTCGCAATCATTTTCCCATTAATGCGAATGCGTTCCCGGAAGTCTGTAAGGTGGGGAGAGGTATATAAACCAGTTTTATATCCTTGTGCCTGCAAAATTGATGCAAGCATATGAGAGGTTGAGCCTTTACCATTGGTGCCTGCAATGTGTATGCTTTTGAATTTCTCTTGCGGATTTCCTAGTGCATTACAAAAAAGGATCGTATTGGTTAAATCCTTTTTAAAAGCTGATGCACCCACGCGTGTAAACATGGGCAGTTTGCTATATAAAAAATCAAGCGTCTGCTGGTAAGTCATTTTGCAAATATACAGGAAGAGATATCAAGGAAAAATGGAAATGAAAAGTTTGTTAGAAACAGTGGAAATAGCCAAATTATATAACTGAGAAAAATTCAGTTATTCCTAAAATACATGACTCATCCCCTAGGATACTGAAAGCGGATGATTGATTGATACCTTACCTTAATTTGTTTTGAAGTTGAAAACTACTGTTCCGGTTTGGTTTTCATTGCCCACATCTGATCTGCTTAAGGTCGAATTCAAGACAGCTTCAATACATTTGTTAACCAACTTGCTATCGGTTGTGGTAGAGCCTTTAAGTTCTTGTCTGGCGCTTGTAATTACACCGGCTTTGTTAAAATAAATCCTAATTACAATCTTGCCACGAACCTGACCATCATCCTTTGGAATAACAAGATTAGAAAAGCGCCTTAATTCAATAGGCTTGTTTCCAAAACCAGAACCCCCTTCGCCATAATTACTCGCCAATGGGTCGCCATTAACAGATCCCTGATTTCCGGCAGTACTTCCGGTTCCGTCTCCGCCACCTTGCCCTGTGTTTTTCTTACCCTTATAAAGCGCATTTTGGTTAATCACCGGGGCAGCTGGCTTGTCTTCGGTAGTTGGGGTAGGCGTGCTAGCTACAGCTTTAGTAGGCTTGGTACTTACGGCAAGTGCATCTTCGGTATTTTGAGTCTGAATTTCCTTATCACTAGATTCGACAGCATTATTTGGCGTTACCTTCTGTTCTGGAGTAACTTTATCTGGTGCTTTGCCATTTGCATTTGGGTCGGCAGAGGGCTCTTCAATACTGGTATAATCGTCTCCCATGCCTTCGGCAGAGGTACCATAATTTACCACCATTCCACCCATGCCAAGCTCTTCGGGAGGCTGGAAAGAATTAATCACAATCAAAAAACTAATCGCAAGCAAGAAAGCCATAATTCCTGTGGAAATGGCAATGGCCTTTGGATAGTTATTTTCTTCCTTATTGTTCATTATTTTTTCGGCTCTACAGCTAAAACAAGTTTAAGTTTTAATTTGTTCGCAACATCGTATGCAACCATAATATTTTCTGCCGGAACGTTTTTGGCTACATAAAGTATAATGGTTAAGTCTGGTGCCAATTGTTGATAGCCTTCAATAACAGGTTGCAAATTGTCTACTGAAGTTGGTTTCTTATCTACAAAATATTGAAGCTTATCATCTATAGTTACAGTAACGGCTTTTTTTGCTGTAGATTGCTGCCCGCTTGATGATTGAGGCAACAGCAATTTAACCACCTGAGGGTTTACAACGGCAGAAGCTAGTAAAAAGAACAACATCAAGAAGAACATAATGTCGTTCAGTGCTGAGGTATGTACTTCTACACTTCCTTTAGTTCTTTTGCGTAAATTCATTATTTGCTTGGTTCTTCTAATAAATCAATAAAATCAATAGCATCTGTTTCCATTTTGAGGATGATCTTCTCAACCATAATGTTTAAGATATGATACAGAACATAAGCGATGATACCGATTATTAAACCAGATGCCGAAGTAATCATTTTGGTGTATAAACCTCCAGAGATTGTTCCAATTTCGATAGCACCTTTGATGGATACCTGGTGGAAAATTGTGATTACCCCTACAATTGTACCTACGAAGCCCAACATGGGTGCAATACCCGCAACAATACCTAAAATACCGATGTTTTTTTCCAACTTCGATACCTCTAACTTACCAACGTTTTCAATCGCACCTTCAATGTCTTTAATTGGTCTTCCAATACGTTTTAATCCTTTTTGCAACATGCGAGAAAGTGGCGAATTGTTATTTCTTAGTAGCGACATGGCGCCATCCAAATTCCCCGAGTGAATATAAGATCTGATCTGGCCCATCAAGTTTGATTCATCCTTGGTTGCTTTTTTAATGGTGAGGTATCGCTCTACAAAAATGACCAATGCCAAAAGGGCTAAAAATGCAAGTGGTATCATTACCCATCCCCCTTTTATCAGTAAACCAAAGAAGGTTAATTCTTGCACGGGTTGTGTTAACACCTGGTTAACCGCATTTGCCGTGTCTTGTAATGCTTGTGTAGTGTCTTGAATTAATAAAGTTATCATTATTGTTGCGTGTTGTTTTTAATTTCTTTAACGTAAAATCCTTCTCCTCTTAATCTCTTTTGCAGGATATCTTTTTGTTTTTCTGCCTCAGCTTTTGTGGCGTAACTGGCAATGCTTACTTTTTTCCTTTTACCCTCCATTTTGGCAATGGTGGCATTTAAGCCGATTTTTTTTACTTTTTGAATATACCTTAGCGCTGCAGCTTCGGTTTCGTAAGAAACTGCGATAACATGATACATCGGTTTACCGATTGCATTAGCATTTTTTACCTTTGCGGCTTCGGCTTTACTTGTATCATTAACAGCAGTGGTAATCTGATTAGCCTTTAAAATACTGTCAGTTTTGGCAATGGAATCTTGTTTAGCTTTTGCAGAATCGACGGGAAGCTTAGCAGAGTCTATGGGTGTTGATATCACCTGAGGTGAATTTTTAATCCCCTCTTCCGGGCTGAAAAGGTTTGGGCTGAAGAAGTAAATCCCCACAGCTATTAGTAATATCACTAAAAAAGCTAATAATATTTTTGGCCACACCGATTTGGGTTGATCATTTTCTGGTTCATCCAATGTGGGATCGTGTCCAAAACGATTAGGATGCTCGGCATGTTGCTCCTGTATAAAACCTGGTGCTTGCACGATGGGTTTTACCTGTTCCTTATCGTCTTCGAGATGTAAGTAAGTTTTTGGCTGTTCTACCTGTGCTTCTAAGTGTTGAGCATCGCTAATTGCTTTTACAGCCACCTCATCTTCAGGCGTATGTCCGAATCTGTTGGGGTGTTCTGCATGCTGCTCTTTTATAAAATCAGGCGCATCATTTTGTTCATGCACAGCCGGTTGAACACCATCAAGTTCATTCTCCGGTGTGTGCCCAAATCGGTTAGGATGCTCTTCGTGTTGTGCCTTGATAAATGCAGGGGCCTCACTTTGCTCATCTTGATCTTGCAGATGTTGCATGGTATGCTTTAAATCATCTTCTACTTCATCTAGAGAAACATTTTCTATCACAGGGAAGGCAGATGCTTCATCTGTAGTTTTACTTTCAATGTTAATTGGGTGAATAGGCGCTTCCCCAATCTCGTCATAAGTTGGTGTTTCATCATTACGATCAGCAGCTTCTTCAACACCGATGTCGTTTAATGCCGGCAAGCCAAAAAACTCAGACCCATAATTAATTCTGGTTGCTGGTTCAAAGCTCAAACCTTCATGTTCAGTAAAAAAAAGTCTTCCGATATTTTCTAAAACCGATTCGTGGTCTTGAGCCAATTGGGCATTTATCTTTTCGACAAATTGGCTGATATAATAATTCGCACTATCGGTTGAAATGTTTCTTTTCTGAACGATGTATTCTGCCAAGGCCTTGTCTTCAGATACATCAGCCTTAAATTGCAAGGTGAAACCTGGAGGCAAAAACATTTGTTGTTCCTTGTCGTATTTACCTGGATATTTCTTTTTATAGAAAGTTCCTAAGCCAACAAGACCTACTTCTTTCTGCTGTTGCAATAATTCAAAAAGGTATAACAAGATATCCATTCTGGTAAAATTAAGCGTTTTTTCTAAACCTGCGCAATAATAAATTTAAACTATTTAAAATGAATACGTTAGTCCACCGAAAATATTAAAACCATTTACCTGATAATAGAGGTATCGATTATAGTTGCTATTTAGGATGTTGTTTGCCTTTGCAAAAACTGAAAATTTGTTGTTAATTCTATAATCGGCACCCACACCTAAATCTACAAAGCCTTTTACATTCACGATGGATTCGATAGTAGGGTTAGGTAGTAGATATTGTAATGGATTTACTGGTGAGGCAATATTTACTTTTGCCTTTACGTCATCCTGAATAACAACGCCAGCATTAAACGTTAACTTTTTATTATAGGTGTAAACCAAGTTCGAACTCACTTTTAAACCAGGTTTAAACCACGAATAAGTTTCTTGTGCAGGCTTCCAATCATCAATATTAAGTTTGCCAGTCCATTTTAATGCATCGCTTACCTGCACCGAAATTTCTCCCTCAAGGCCTGTTAGTTTTGTCTTGCCAAAATCGTAAATCACATCAAACTTATTAAACTCATCAAAATTGTTGATGAATAATGGCATATCATCGAATTGTTTTACGTAAAAACGTGCTTTATATCCAAATCCTGGTCCACCGGTACCCTTAATGCCTGCGCTAAAGCTCAATTTTTCAACAGTATTTTTGATCAGGATATTACTATTCAGCCAAGGATTTTCATCAGTAAAGCCTTTAATGGTATTCCGGTTTACATCACCCTTTATCTCTCCAAAAACCTGAAGATAGTCTGGAACAAGTGTAAAATCGGCTGTTACTGCAGGAAAAATTCTAGAGCTGCTAAATGCCCCAAATTCTTGTACAAAATTAATTCCGGCAGTAACTTTAGCTCCCTTAACTTGTAAGCGGATATATGGATTTAAACGAAGCAAGTTATTTCCAACATTGGTAAGTGCATCTTTCGTGTTTCCAAATTCTGTAGATGCTGCGAGGCCAAGGTTGAATGAACTAATTCTTTTATTTAAGTAACCATTTAGTGTAAAGTAACTTTCTTTGGCGTCGAATTTATCGCTCCAGAGATAGGCATTTGCTTTTAGCGCATAACTTAAAGCATCTTGGTCTTCGGTAAAATTCTTTACCAATTCGCCTTCAACCTCAAGAAATGTTAAAGCTTGTTTTTGTGGATCAGGGTTTAGCTGGGGGTTCGCGTTGTCGATGCCATAAAAGTATGTACTGTTCCGTTCAAAGTTGATTTTTCCACTTACGGTATTCTCTTCTAAGATGCTCCTGCCAAAAACGCTTAATTGCTGGTTGCTGCTGTTTTGCTTGTTCAGTTTTCCTTCCTGACTAAAATGTTTAAAGTATCCACCCAATTGCAGCCCCTCATCCTTACCAGTGTTAAAATAAGCCTCACCAAGCAAGGTGGCTAGCGAACCAAAAGCACCTTTTACATAGTTATTTATTAAAATGCTTTCTTTCTCATCGGCCAACGCCTGGGCTTGTAATTTCTGAATATCGCTATTAAGCTCTAACTTTCTATCCGTGATGCTATAATTTAATTTCGCTTTATAGGTTTTAACGTCATCAAGGTTTGGGCTTCTTCGTAATTTTACTGCTTCTGCCAAAATAGGCTTGTAAGGGCGTACCACTTCAATCTCTTCGTTTACAACTGCCTTTTCTTCTGGCTTTTTATCTTGGGCCTGGGCAGTTCCTAATCCAGCAGCTAAAAAAAACAATGAACTATATATATATTTAATCGACTTCATATTTCTACTTCTTCTGGTTTAGTTTTTCTAGTTTTTCTTTTGCCGTTGGGATGATGTCGTCTTTCCCTTCGTAATTATCAATTATACTTAGAAGTGTACTTTTTGCCTGCAAATTATCTTTAAGGGCAACATAGTTATCTGATAGTAAGAGGAAAGCCTTTGCAACCCAGTAATCATGCGATGCCATATTGTTTATGACATCGAAACAGGTTTTGGTAGATGTTTTATAATCGCCTTTATTATATTCTACTAAAGCAAGGTTGTATTTGGCTTCGGCAGCAGCTACGGTTTTAGTTTTGTCTACCACAGTCTTAAATTCTTTAACAGCAGCTGTGGTATCACCTTTCAGTAAATATGCTTTTCCGGCAAACAAACCCGAGCTATTTTTTTCTTCCTCGGATGCTTTTTCTGAAGAATTCGTTAATTGGGCATACTTTAACATGTCATCTGGCATATTTAAAGCAGTATATGCTTTCAGCAAATTATTTATGGCAAAGCTGTAATGTGATTTATAATCTGTAGTTGTTTCCAACCTTTTTAAGTAAACTATGGCCTCGTTATATTTTTTCTGATTTAGAAAAAGTTGAGAGATACTTACCAACGAACGTTCCGTATAATCACTCGTCCAATCGTTTAAAATAAATTCATAATCTGGAATAGCTTCATCCGGGCGCCCTAATTTTACTAGCGATTCTGCCCTAATAAACTTTGCCTCCTTCTCGTGTATTGCTTTTGGAAACTTATCGAAATACGCATTTACAGCTTGAAACGCACCATTTGCGTCTCCTCTTAGGTAGATGTTATTAGCTGCAGAAAATACGATGTTATCTTGCTCATTATTTGAATAGTTTCCAAGTGGGGTCGTATTGGCGTAAGCAATAAAGCCGTCAGCATCACCGCGATCTACATAAATATTTTTGATAGATTCCATGGCTTGTTTGGCTTCATCAGCAGTAGGGTAATCTCGAATCACTTTTTTGAAAGACTCTAAAGCCACATCATCTTGGTCTTGGTTATATTGTACCAAACCAATTGTTACCAGGGCCTTCGGTACATAACTGCTACGCGGATATTTCACCACCAAATCAACTAAATCTGATTTAGACTTGTCGAAATCTCCTTTATTAAAATAGGTGTAGGCGGTTTCAAAGCCTGCATCATCTGCATAATTGGAATTCGGGAATTTGGCCAATAGACTTTGCATTGTGGCTATTTTAGCATCGTACTGCGTTTCAAGGCCTTGAATCATTCCCTTTTGAAAAGTTGCATAATCTTCCGAACTGGTATGTCTGCCAATGATTTTATTGTAATTAGCCATTGCATTTCCATAATTTTTGTTCACGAAATAGGAATCGGCTAGCCTGATCGTTGCATCATCAACCGTTTTTTGGTCTTTGTCATTACCTGCCAGGAATTTCTCGAAGTAGTCGGCAGATTTGCTGTATTTTTCATCTTCAAAAGCAGCATATGCCAATGCATAATTCGCAAAGTTATATACCCCGGTTTTGTCCGCATCAGGCATTCTTAAAAACTTCTCGAAAGTAGAAACAGCTTCTCCAAATTTGCGCAATTCATACATCGATTCCGCTTTCCAATAGGTGCTTAACGCATTAATCTCATTGTCTTCGGGAAATTTCTCTGATCTTAGAAACATAGATAGTGCATTTGGGAATGCTCTTTCATTGTAAAATTCTAAACCCCTGAAATAAGTTACTTTTTGATAGGCCTCTTTAGCCTCTAAGCTTTTATCAGGAATAGGCTCAAGAATATCTACCGCGGCCTGGTAATTTTTGGTAGTCAATAAAACTTCTCCAAGTAATGTTTTTGCTTCATTTAGCTTTCGCGATTTTGGGAAGGTTTTCAAGAAACCCTGAGTAGCTTCCAGCGCTTGCTGATGAAATTCAAGTTCGTAGCTCAGCTTCGCATAACTTAACCAGGCTTCCTCTTGTATACCCTTATCGAAATCTAAACGAGAGGCCCTAAAGAAAGCACTTTGTGCTTTCTGTTTATTTCCCAACTGAATAAAAGCCTTACCTAAAGTATGCATACCATTTTGGAGGTAAATATCATCGGTGTTCAATTTCTCTAAAATCGAAACCGATTCTTTATACTTTTTATTCTGGAACAAAGAGTAGCCATATTGATAGATAAATAAGTTGTTCTTCACCTCGTTTTTATCTTTCGCATAAAATTCTGCAAAATATTTTTCGGCATTTTTGAATTCCGATTTTGCGAAATAAGAGGCTGCAACCAAGCTTAGCATTTCTGGCTCAAACTGTTGTTTAGTTTTACTAATTGAGGAAAGCGCATATTCAATTACATCATCATAACGCTCATCTAAATAATACATCGAAGTGATGTAATATGGGTAGCTTGCTTCGTAGGTAGGAGAACCTTTTAATTTTTCGAAATTAGCTAGGGCCGTTTTATATTCTTTATTGAGGTAGTTGATATAGGCGAAATAGTAGGTTGCACTCTCCTGGAAAGCGCCATCTTCTTTCTTCACCTGTTCAAATAAGGGTTCCGCTTTTTCGTAATCTTTAAGCTCGAAATAAGCATAGCCCTGCTTAAATTGATATTCGTTTCTTTGTTTTCCTGATAGGGTAGAAGGGTCTGTTTTTTCGAACCATTCTAATGCCTTTTTGTAATTCTTTTGCCCGAAATATGTTTTTCCAACATAAAAATAAGCCAATTTAGTGTTTGGATTTAGGGGATAATCTCGTATAAATGCCTGGAATAAACTTTCTGCATCGCTATTGGTTAACTCTAATGCACAAACTGCTGCGTAGAATTTTGCATTTTCTTTTAGCAGTGATAATTCGGCATTGCTTTCCGTTTGGGTAGAGGGTTTATAGCGTTGCTGTTCTACAATTTTAAAGTGCTGAGCAGCAGCTGTGTATTTTTCTTTTTCTAATAATTCTAAGCCCGTTTGGTAGTTTTTGTTGAGGTTTTGAACGGCACTTACCTGCGCATAGGTGCTAAAACTCCCAGCCAAAAATAGCGGAACCAATAAGTATTTTTTCTTCATTATGCTATATCTCTTATCATTGGTAATGAAACATTTACGGGGATAAACTTGCCGTTTTATTCCCCTATAAAGTTGCATTGGTTTCAAATATGGTTGGTACTAAATTAGAAATAGTATCAGGCTTTATCAACAGAAGTAATTAACATCTGTTAATAACACCAAAACGAAGGGATCGTTTCTTTGGTATTCTAATGGTTAAGAATGTTGAAAATTTGTAGGTACATGCTATCTAATTTGCCGCTCGGGTTCGTTTATTTTTTTGCTGGCCTCGAGTTTCTCAAGGCAGCATTGATTTTAATCTTTGGCAAATAAATTAGTTCTGCTACTATCCCGAAGAAACTACAAGATACGGTAGAGGCAATTTTCTAGCGTTTGTACTATCCTTGGCTCGCCAATAGATACAAAACTGCCATCCTAACGGCTACACCGTTTTCAACTTGTTCAAGTATAATCGATTGCTTGCTGTCTGCTACATCACTGGTAATTTCCACGCCACGATTGATGGGGCCAGGATGCATCACAACAATTTCCTTATCCAAATTATCCAAAATTTGCTTATTTAAACCATACATCATGGCATATTCTCTAAGCGATGGGAAGTATTTTATGTCTTGTCGTTCTAGCTGAATGCGCAGCATGTTTGCTACGTCGCACCAATTTAATGCCTTAATAAGGTTATGCTCTACCTTTACACCCAACTGGTGTATATGTTTCGGGATTAGCGTAGTAGGACCACAAACCATTACTTCTGCACCTAAGCGTTGCAAACAAAGGATGTTAGAAATGGCCACTCTTGAGTGTAAGATATCACCAACGATTACTACTTTCTTACCATTAACATCCCCTAATTTCTGACGGATGGAAAAGGCATCTAGCAAAGCCTGGGTAGGATGTTCATGAGCGCCATCGCCGGCATTAACGATTTGTGCTTGAACGTGTTTACTTAAGAACTGACCAGCACCAGCGTATGGATGTCGCATAACCACCATATCTACTTTCATTGATAAGATATTGTTAACCGTATCAATGAGGGTTTCGCCTTTACTTACTGATGATGATGATGCCGCGAAGTTTACCACATCTGCAGAGAGCCTTTTTTCTGCCAGCTCAAAGGAAAGTTTGGTTCGGGTAGAATTTTCGAAAAAAATATTTGCGATGGTAATATCCCGGAGAGAAGGAACTTTTTTTATTGGCCTGTTGATTACCTCTTTGAAATTGTCTGCAGTTTCGAAGATCAATTCGATATCATTCCGGTTAATATCTTTAATACCTAAAAGATGTCGGGTTGATAATTTTTCTGCTGCCATTTTATATTATTGTTTTTCGGATAATAAAATCACTTTGTCTTCATTTCCTTCGCTAGCCCACGTAACTTTTACTTGCTGCGAATTTAAGCTATCTACCTGCTGACCGATATAATCTGGTTCAATAGGTAAATGCCTGCTAAATCTACGATCGATTAAAACCAAAAGTTCAACTTTTTCGGGTCTGCCATAAGCCAAAAGTGCATCTAGTGCGGCCCTTATTGTTCTACCAGTCCAGAGCACGTCATCTATTAAAATCACTTTTTTTCCTTCAATAATAAAATCTATTGAGTTGCTACTAGCGGTCACCAGTCCATCTTTGCGCCTGAAATCATCCCTAAAAAATGTGATATCGAGGTTTCCTTTTAAAATTTTTTTGTCTTTTAAAATGGCTTCAAGGTCCTGGTGGATGCGGTCTGCCAGAAAAATCCCCCTGGGCTGGATGCCTATAAGCACGGTATTAGCGAAATCGTCGTGGTTTTCAATTAATTGATGGCAAAGCCTCTTAATTGTAATCTGAATTTTTTGTCCGTCAAGAAGTGTTTTCTTTTGCATTGAAGAAGGATTGGGCAAATATATAAAAATGTTTCAAGCTAAGAAAACAGATGCATTATAGTTTCGCTTAGGATGCGTTAAATGGCTATGCTACAACCGATATGAATTATTAAAAAAAATGGGGTGCAATGATTGAACCATCACTAACATGACGGATAATCTACAGAATTATGGCGATGAAATCTTAAATTTGCAAAGATATGGCAATGCAACCAGTAATTTTTTTTGATGGAATTTGTAATCTATGCAATGCATCAGTTCAATTTGCCATCAAACATGATAAGAAAAAAGTCTTTAAATTTTCTGCGCTACAGGGCGATTACGCAAAGGAAATTCTCCCAAATTTTGGGGTGCGTTCGAATGAGATCAATTCGATTGTATTGATATCTGATAATTGTTTGTACACCAAATCATCTGCGGCATTGCGGGTTGCAAAAAAGTTAGATGGTGTATGGCCAATCCTTTGGGTATTGCTAGTTATACCGAAATTTGTTAGAGATTGGTTCTACGATATCATTGCGATGAATAGGTATAGATGGTGGGGAAAACAAGAGAGCTGCTGGCTACCTACTCCTGATTTGAAAGAAAGATTCCTTCCTTAGTCAGACTGTTCTTCTCCCTTATATTTTGGTTTCCATAGCCATAAACTTAAAATGACCAAAGGAATGGAAATACTTAAGGCAATAACAATTAAAATACTGCGCTGCTTAACAATTTCTGGGTCTGAAGTGGTGAAAATGTTGATAGTTTCTTTCAAGGCAAATAGCGTAATCAACGAGCAAATAACTGCTAATACTCTGCGCATAATTTTATTTTTTATGCAAATATTATATTTATTTCTCGAACCTGATGGAATTTTTTGTTTTGAAACATGTTCAAAAGCGGATTTGCCCTTAAGCGCTATTAAATTACAGTCATCATGTTTATTAGTAGCGAATGATTAATTTTCTAGATACCTCTTGTTATAGGTAATTCCGATCAGATCATATCGTTTAAATTGTGTCTTTAATCTTTTTAGAAAGTCACCATAATTCTTGTTCTCTTCCGGGCTCCATAAAACTTCACTCAAAGCATCTAACCTTGGAAAGAGGAGGTATTGTACTTTTGCAAAATTGGTGATGTACTCGCTCCATAAACAGCCCTGCGCCCCCCAAATGTATTGGGCTTGTATAGCACTAAGTGCAGGAGGAATAGGATTATAGTTATACACGTTAATTAAAGGAGATAATTTGTTTGCGGTTAGGCTATCTTCTTTTGCAAATTGAGCATGGTTAAAATACATGATATCTTCTGGAGTCATAATTGCCTTATGATTTTGTTGGGCTGCTTCTATCCCGCCTTTTTCTCCTTGCCAACTCATTACCACCGCATTCGGGGCTAAGCCGCCCTGTAAAATTTCGTTCCAGCCAATAATGGTTTTTCCTTTACTATTAACAAACTTTCCAATCCTTCGGATAAAATAGCTCTGTAATTCACTTTCCGACTTTAAGCCATTATCCTTCATAATCTGTTGAGATACTGCACTTTGTTTCCACCATATTTTGGAAGCTTCATCCCCACCAATGTGGATGTATGGCGATGGAAATAGGTCCATTACTTCTGTTAAAACATTTTCTAAGAACTTAAAGGTGGTATCTGATGCTTGCAGTACATTATTATACTTATTCATCATTCCCCAAGTTTGGGCCACTTCATATTTCTTATTGGGCTCGGTACCGAGTTCTGGATAGGCAGCCAACAGTGCCATGCTGTGTGCGGGCATTTCTATTTCTGGAACGATGGTAATGTATCTGGCCTGAGCATAAGCAATTACATCTTTAATTTCTTCCTGCGTGTAGAAACCGCCATGCTTAATCCCATCTGTATTGATTACTGCATCTTTTGGCGATATGTTTACTGCAGTAGGCGTAACCTGGTATTTAATATTCTCGTTGCCTTTGCCGGGCCACAGACCAACAATACTGCCATTACGCCATGCACCAATTTCGGTTAGTTTCGGATATTTTTTAATTTCTATTCTCCAACCATGATCATCGGTTAAATGCCAATGGAAGTAGTTCATTTTATGCAGTGCCAGGTAATCGATATACTGCTTTACTAAAGCTACATCAAAAAAATGACGGCTTACATCAAGGTGCATGCCGCGGTAATCGAAACGGGGATGGTCTATTATATTAACTGAAGGAATAGATAAAACATTCTCATTGGCTGTCGGTAATAATTGAATGAGCGACTGGATTCCGTAGAAAACGCCAGGATTTGAAGTTGCGACAACTGTAATTTGTTGATTTGAGGTATTGAGAAAATAAGCGTTATCAAATTCACTAATTCTGGTATTTACATTTAAACTGATAAAGTTTTTTGTAGGTAATGCCTTAGTAATGTGGAGTGTTAGATTATAGTATTTTTGAAGATATTCTCTCAGAAAGTTTGCTGAATTAGATAATGATGAATCGACAACAACAATTTGGGTTTCTGTATCTATAAAGAATGGTTTTTTGTTGGTGTCCACCTTAATATAGGCGGGCTGCGGGATAATATTTACTTCCTGAGCATAAAGATTAAAGCTGAATACTGAAAGGAAGAATAAGATGATCAGGTTTCTCATAATCTGTGATTTCATTTTCAAAAGTAATCATTCTATACGGATGAAAGGAAAAGGTTTGGTGAAACCAGTTAATGATGTTACATAAACCCGATGGGAGGAAAATCCCTTTTGGCGGACTGCATTGAGGGGTTAAACACGACAATCACCAAAAAGATTGTACAGATAGCGGGGCAAGAGTTACCGATTTAAGATTGCGTTCGTTTTCACATTATTTAAACGATATAAGACATTTAAGAACATATAAGTTCGCCAGGCTTACTTTTTCTAGTATACTTTTTTTAGCTGTCGAAAATAGGAGATTGCTTGGTGTGAGAAGATGAGCTTTTCTAACGCTAGTTATTTTAACCATATAAGACACTCAAGAACATATAAGTTTGCCAGGCTTACTATTTGCTGGTATGCTATTTTGGATATACCGAAAATAGGAGATTGCTTGGTGTGAAAAGATGAGTTGTTTCTATCGCTAGTTATTTTAACCATATAAGACATTTAAGAACATATAAGTTCGCCAGGCTTACTTTTTCTAGTATACTTTTTTTAGCTGTCGAAAATAGGAGATTGCTTGGTGTGAAAAGATGAGCTTTTTTCAACGCTAGTTATTTTAACCATATAAGACATTTAAGAACATATAAGTTCGCCAGGCTTACTTTTCTGGTATATTTTTTTAGCTGTCGAAAATAGTAGATTGCTTGGTGTGAAAAGATGAGCTTTTTCTAATGCTAGTTATTTTAACCAGATAAGACATTTAAGAACATGTAAGTTAGCCAGGCTTACTATTTGCTGGTATGCTATTTTGGATATACCGAAAATAGGAGATTGCTTGGTGTGAAAAGATGAGCTTTTTTCAACGCTAGTTATTTTAACCATATAAGACATTTAAGAACATATAAGTTTACCAGGCTTACTATTTGCTTGGATATACCGAAAGTAGGAGATTGCTTGGTGTGAAAAGATGAGCTTTTCTAACGCTGGTTATTTTAACCATATAAGACATTTAAAGAACATATAAGTTCGCCAGGCTTACTATTTGCTGGCACGGTCGATTTGCGGGGGAAATCCGTATGTTCTGTGTCTCCGTGGCAAAAAAATAAGGATAAAAAAATCCCGATAACTTACGCTATCGGGATTTACTTTATTTAATTAAAAAAGAATTAGCCTTTTTTAGCTTTGCTTTCTTCGCCTTCTAATTGCGATTTCAACTGTGCTAATACGTCTAAGTCTCCTAAAGTAGATTTCTCTACAGAATCTTTAACTTTTTTAACAGCAGTTACAGCAGCTTTAGCTTCTTTTTTCTTAGCATTTCTTTCTTCTGCTACAGCTTCAGCTTTAACTTCTTCCCAAATACGAGCGTGAGAAACAACGATGCGTTTAGCTTCTTTGTTAAACTCGATAATTTTGAAGTCGTTGGTTTCTTCTGCTTTAACCGAAGTACCATCTTCTTTAACCATGTGCTTAGTTGGTACGAAACCTTCTACACCGTATGGTAAAGCAATAACAGCACCTTTATCAGTTACTTTAACAACTGTTCCTTGGTGAACCGAATCTAATGTAAAGATCGTTTCGAAAGTATCCCAAGGGTTTTCTTCTAATTGTTTGTGACCAAGGCTTAATTTACGGTTATCAACGTCTAATTCTAAAACAACAACGTCTAATACATCACCAACTTTAGTGAACTCGTTAGGGTGGTTTACTTTTTTAGACCATGATAAGTCAGAAATGTGGATTAAACCATCAATTCCTTCTTCAATTTCAACGAAAACGCCGAAGTTAGTCATGTTTTTAACCGTTGCTTGGTGCTTGCTTCCAACTGGGAATTTAGCAGCAACTTCTTGCCATGGATCGTTAGATAATTGTTTAATACCTAAGCTCATTTTGCGTTCGTCTCTGTCTAAAGTTAAAACTTCAGCTTCGATCTCATCACCAACTTTTAAGAATTCTTGTGGATTTCTTAAATTTTGCGACCAGCTCATTTCAGAAACGTGGATTAAGCCTTCTACTCCTGGGATGATTTCTAAGAAAGCACCATAATCTGCAACAGTTACGATTTTTCCTTTTACTTTAGAACCAACTTGGATATCGGCACTTAAGTTCTCCCAAGGGTGTGGAGTTAATTGTTTTAAACCTAAAGCAATACGTTTTTTCTCATCATCGAAATCTAAAACAACAACGTTAATTTTTTCGTCTAATGATAATACTTCTTTTGGATGCTCTATACGGCCCCAAGAAATATCAGTAATGTGAAGTAACCCATCAACACCACCTAAATCGATGAACACACCGAAATCAGTAATGTTTTTAACAGTACCTTCCAATACCTGACCTTTTTCTAATTTAGAAACGATCTCTACTTTTTGGCTTTCTAAATCGTCTTCAATTAACACTTTATGAGAAACAACTACGTTTTTAAACTCATGGTTAATTTTAACAACTTTAAATTCCATTGTTTTACCCACGTATACATCGTAATCGCGGATAGGTTTGATATCAATTTGAGAACCTGGTAAGAAAGCCTCAACGCCCATAATATCAACAATTAAACCACCTTTAGTACGGCTCTTAACGAAACCATTGATGATTCTATCATTTTCAAGCGCCTCGTTAATTGCTTCCCAAGATCTTTGAGTTTTTGCTCTTTTGCGAGAAAGGATCAATTGACCGTTAGCATCTTCTGGTGCTTCAACGAATACGTCAACTGAATCGCCGATTTTTAGATCTGGTGTATCACGAAATTCTGAAGTAGAAACTAAACCGTCTGATTTGAAACCTACGTTTAATACTACATCTTTGTTGTTAATTGAAACAACAATACCGCTAATAATTTCACCTTTAGTGATCTGGTTAAATGTTCCAGCATACATGTCTTCAAACTTTTTACGGTCTGCATCATTGTAATTACCGAAAACTTTTTCATCCGCATCCCAGTCGAAATCTTCCGTTGGTGTTGCTAAAGATGATTTGATCGATTCGATCGAAACTGAATCAGCTTCTGATTCAATAGTTTCTTTTTCAGTTAGGCGTCCGCCTTCTCCCTGAAGCTCAGCTGTTTTAGCTGCTAATTCTTTTTCTGCTACTTGTTTTTTAGCCATTAATTAATTATCTCCTTTTTTCCCTATTTAGGGACTGCAAAGGTAAAACTTTTTTAATTAATAGAAAACATTTTTTTAATAAATGATACTGATTTTTAGCTTATTATCAAATTGTAAAGGGTAATTGCTAGCTTAACTCTTGATCGAATGATTGAACGCCTCCTTCGCAATTCAACTCTTTCAAGCCCCTAACTGCAAGATGGGCTGTTGGTTGATCTTGATCTAAATAATAATTTGAAAATGAACGTTCAGTAAATCTTGGGTTTATGTAGTCCCGTTATCCGCTATAGCCTCGCTGAAAAAGCTCGGGCTGCCGCTTCTACCGGGTTTAGGCCGAATGGCTTAATGTTTCAAACTAAACCAGCCATTACAAGTAATTTTTGCGATAGCAACTAAATTAGTAAAGATTATGCCATTTTACGCTTGTCGTGAGGTTGGAAAAAGCTAGTGCTTTGAAACCAAAAAAAAATACAATGGTAAATGTTACCGGTAATCTCTTTACATGTAATAAGATAGATTACGCTAAAGTTTTATCACTACTTTTTTGTGAAAGTTCCCCTTGTAAACCCTTCACCAATCAAAGTATTTTCATCTCTAATTAACAATAAGATCATATTTTGCTGGTCGTATAATTTTATCATATCGCCTTCAATTACATATTTCGCGGTAAAGGTAGAGTCGGTGTAAACATCTTTTACAACAACCGAATCATTGGCCCCGAAATCAAAGGTTTGGTATTGCGTTTCACTGTCGCTCACATATCTGCCAGAAACTTTCTTTTCCTGGATGAAAGTTACGAAGCAAAAGTAGATTACTACCAGAACCACCATAGCCGAAATACCAATCAAAATTTTGTTCTGACTAGAGTATTTAAAGATGAAATACAGGATGGTACCCATTACAAGTGCCACAATAGCAAAGAAAATAATATTTGAATAACCTGTTTCTATTTTAGGCACATCTACCGAAACACCTGTTTTTTGTACTGCAGGCTTAACTGGAGATATCCTTACTAAAAACGCTCTACTTACCCAGCCTTCTCCGTTCGTAACCCTTATTTTAAAAAAACTGTTATCAGTAGAATCTAAAACAGCTACATTTTCATTTTCAGGTAGGTAACCTATAACCTTACTTTTCGGGTCTGCCTTTTCTCTCACCCTCAAATTATCGGCTGTGACTTTATAAATATCGCCATTTGAATTAGTGGAATTAGTTGTTGGAGTCTGCGCAGTAGTTTGTGGGGCAGTGGCTGGGTTAGCTTCTGCAACTTGTTCTAAAAAATCTTTACTTGCCCAACCCTCAACATTTTTAAATTTAATCTTGAAAAATTTAGCATCGCTGGCATCCAAAACAGTTACCTTTTCATCTTGAATAACATTACCAATTACTTTGCTTTTGGCATCTTTTCCATCTCTAACTCTCAACTTATCAGCCGTAACGCGGTAAATTTCCTGAGCTTTCAGTGGTATAGAAAAAATGGTAAGAGCGATCAGTAAAAAGAAAATTCGATTCATAATTTTGGGATTTTGCAAGCAGACTTAAAAATTGCAGCCATGTTAAGAGCAAACACCGTGCTGTGTGGGCAAAATTAGAAAATACTTTTAATTACCCTTTATAAAGATTTAACTAAATGCGAAATCCTGCCAGGAGAAGACAGCATGCGTAGTACACTCGCTTATATTTAAAAGTTGAATAGCTAGGACGTACGAGGCTGTAACGCTTCCACTTTTTCCAATGCGAAACGGAGTTGCTCCTCTTGAGTTAAATTGGTATTGTCTAAAATAATGGCATCTTCTGCACGTACCAGCGGACTTTCCTTACGCGTGGTATCTGCATAATCTCTATGTGCCAAATTTTCAAAAACTTCTTCTAGCGTTGTTTGGTTGTTTCCTTTGCTTTCCAACTCTTTAAATCTACGCTCGGCTCTAATTTTTGGGTCGGCAGTCATAAAGAATTTAAGTGGCGAATCTGGGAAAACAGTTGTGCCAATATCTCGTCCATCCATTACAATATTTTTTGATTTGCCCATGCGTTGCTGTTGTTTAACCATTTCGTACCTAACCGTCTTGTGGGCAGAAACTTCGCTTACGTTTTCAGAAACAGGCATAAGGCGAATCTCGTCAGAAACTTCTTCGCCATTTAATGTAATGTGAGATTCGTAATCTCTGGAATGAAAATTCAATTCGATGTGTTGCAGTGCATTTAAAACATCAGCATCATCAGTAACATCGATATTATTTCTCAAAAAGTACAAGGTAACAGCACGGTACATTGCCCCGCTATCTACATAAATAAAACCTAATTTTTTAGCTAATGCCTTTGCTAATGTGCTTTTTCCACATGATGAATAGCCGTCTATAGCTATAACTAAGTTCTTTTTCATTCTGTTGCAAAGTTAAAAAAACCAACCGATTTGCTTACTTTTTTTAGCTAACTATTCTTTATACTTTTGCAGGATGTTACCCACGAAGGCCGAAATTTTAAAGTCAGTTACTTTCAAAACTTCCAGAAGTGGGGGCAAGGGCGGGCAAAACGTGAACAAAGTTTCGAGCAAGGTAGAGCTGATTTTTGATTTATCACAGGCTTCATTTCTCAATCAGGATGAAAAAGAATTGTTAACAATAAAGCTGGAAAAGAGGCTGGATGCCGACGGCTTACTGCATATTGTTTCTCAGGAAGATAGAAGTCAGTTATTAAATAAGGAGAGAACAATAATTAAGCTCATTGAATTGCTGAGACGCTCTCTGCAAGTTCAGAAGGAACGTAAACCTAATAGAATCCCACTCTCAGTAATCCGTAAAAGGCTGCAGGAAAAATCAATTACGGCTCAAAGGAAAGAAGCAAGGAGAAAACCAAAAATCGATTAGCTTACATTTTCCCAAACCGATAGAATAAGCTTAAACTGCCATAGTTTTGTGGAACAGCTGCACTTTTAACCTCTCTGGTTTTAAATATCACATTGAAATCAATTGTAAACCTGTTAGAACTGTAATTAACGCCAAATTGCTGTTCAAATACAATCGGTTTCACCCCAAAGGTAACTGGGCTATCGTTATTAAAAAGGCTGCCTTGTATCGTCGCATCATACACTACAACATTCAGCTGAGGCTTAGCATAAAAGAAAAATTCCGACTGGTTTAGCTTGGCTGTTTTGGCATTTCCAATAATAGCATTGTTGTAAGCGCTATTAAATAACTGGTTTAATCTTCCTGCTCTAAACAATACCGACGCACCCAAACCAGACAATGTGGTGCCCAAGTTTGCGTATCCTTGTCCGCTTAAATCAACCACTTGATCATTGCTCCGAACGAGTAGTTTGCTATAATTAGCGGCCAGATTTAAGGCCAGCTGATTTTTTATTTGATATTCCCAACCTTCAGGCGTGTAAAAACCCACTGTTTTGTGCAAAAACTCCTGCGCATTTTTTGCCAAAGATCCCGGGCCGACAACACCCAACTCGGCATTTAATTTCACTACGCTCTCATCTTTATAAAAAATATTATATGCACCTCCAGCATAAAGGTATCCGGCAAACGGCCTATCTTGATCTTCCTTATTGGCTACCTGACCCCAGTATGGGGTAAAGATTTTCTGTCCAATAGCTATTTCAAAGGTTTTCTTTTCGACGGGCTCAGCGTAATGCTCTGGATTAATCGCCCTGCGATAATAAATAAACAAACCATTGGTATAATATCGATCGTTTAAGGTTGCGAGGTAGGCATCATTTTCTGTTTTGAAACCGAATTCGTTTTTAAAGGATTGTGCAGATCCAGTGAGGCAGACTAAAAAAAGTATTAGTGTAGAAAAAAGTGGTTTCATAAAAAAAGTCCCAATAATGTATTGGGACTATAAATGTATTTAATGTATTCGAATTTTCAATCGATCTACTAAAAGATTACAAACTAGTTTACAATAGGCGCAACCTTGATCGATAAATCAAGAGGTTTTTTAACCTTATTTTTAAGTAGAGCAAGATCTATAACTTCACTCATCTCAGTTACATAATGGAAATTTAAATCTTTTATGTAGCTTTCTTTAATCTCCAGAATGTCTTTCCTATTGCTTTTGCAAAGGATGATTTCCTTGATGTTAGCTCTTTTTGCTGCAAGGATTTTCTCCTTAATGCCACCTACCGGAAGCACCTTACCTCGAAGGGTAATTTCACCAGTCATGGCTAAATGTTGTTTTACCTTACGCTGTGTAAATGCCGAAGTTAATGCTGTTAACATAGTTACACCGGCAGAAGGGCCGTCTTTTGGGGTTGCACCAGCAGGTACGTGAACGTGGACGTCCCAATTATCGAAGAGCGTATAATCGATACCGAACTCTGCTGCATGAGCACGCAAATAAGCAAGTGCTATTACCGCAGATTCTTTCATCACATCGCCTAAATTACCAGTTAAGGTCAATTTACCTTTCCCTGGGCTTAAACTAGATTCAATGAATAAAATATCTCCACCCACACTGGTCCACGCTAACCCTGTTACCACTCCGGCAACTTCGTTTCCTTCATAGAGATCTTTATCGTAGATCGGTGCACCCAGAATTTTCTCAACATCGTCTTGCGTTAAGGTTGCGGTGTATTCTTCTTCCATAGCAATCTTTGTTGCAATTCCACGTACCAATGATCCAATTTTCTTCTCTAATCCACGTACGCCAGATTCACGGGTATAATCTTCAATTACTTTCTCGATTAGGGCAGGTTTAAGATTAATATCTTTGTGTGCAAGGCCGTGATTTTCTTTTTGCTTAGGCAAAAGATATTTTTTTGCAATTTCAATCTTTTCCTCAATGGTATAGCCATTAACCTCAATAATTTCCATTCTATCTAACAAAGCCGGTTGTATGGTACTTAACGAGTTTGCGGTGGCGATAAATAGAATGTTCGATAAATCGTAGTCCATTTCTACGTAATGATCGTAGAATGCATTGTTTTGCTCTGGGTCTAATACTTCTAATAAGGCAGAAGATGGATCCCCACGATGATCGGTACCCACTTTATCTATCTCGTCTAGAACGAAAACAGGGTTGTCTGCGCCTGCTTTTTTGATGGAAGAAATAATCCGACCTGGCATAGCACCAATATAGGTTTTTCGGTGACCACGAATCTCGGCTTCATCACGGATCCCACCCAACGCCATTCGCACATATTTTCGTCCAAGCGCTTTCGCTACCGATTTTCCCAACGAGGTTTTACCAACTCCCGGAGGGCCAACCAAGCACAAAATAGGTGCTTTCATATCGCGTTTCAACTTTATAACAGCAAGGTATTCGATAATTCGCTGCTTAACTTTTTCCAAACCAAAATGATCTTTATCTAAAATTCGCTGGGCTCTTTTTAAATCGAAATTATCTTTGGTAAATTCGCTCCACGGTAAGTCTAGAAGCAATTCCAGGTAATTCAACTGCACTGAATAATCGGGCGCAGCAGGATTCATTCTTCCAAGCTTATCCAGTTCTTTATCAAAATGATCATTTACAGCCTTCGACCATTTTTTCAACTTTGCTTTCTCTTGTAAAGCGTCAAATTCCAGGTCTGCAGAACTTCCACCCAGTTCTTCCTGAATGGTTTTCAATTGCTGATTTAGGAAATAATCACGTTGTTGCTTATCTAAATCTGTACGAACTTTCGATTGAATTTGATTCCTGAGCTCTAACATCTGCAATTCAATCATCAATAGCTCCATAACCTTTTGAGCCCGATCTTGCAATTTATCCATTTCAAGGATTTTTTGCTTATCAGACATTTCGGCATTCATGTTCGATGAAATGAAATTTATCAGAAAAGAGTTGCTTTCGATATTCTTCAGCGCAATGCTGGCTTCGCTTGGTATGTTTGGAGATAATTGAATAATCTGCGCAGACATTTCTCGAATAGAAGCAATTAGCGCTTTAAACTCTTTGTCGGCTTTATGCTTTTGCTCTTCAAATTTCTTTACAACTGCTTTAATATAAGGTTCGTTCTGAACTTCTTCAATTAAGCTAAAGCGTTGTTTTCCTTGTATGATTACGGTAGTGTTCCCATCAGGCATTTGCAATAGCTTGATGATGTTAGCTACTGTACCAACATTGTTTAACTGCTCAAAGGTTGGGTCTTCGATAGAGACATCTTTTTGCGAAACAACCCCAATAATTTTATTGCCTTTATACGCTTCTTTTATTAATTTTATTGATTTATCCCGCCCTACAGTAATTGGAATAACTACCCCAGGGAAGAGCACAGTATTCCGCAAGGGTAATATAGCCAAGGTTTCTGGGGTATCCTCATTGTTCATTTCATCCTCATCTTGTTGAGACATTAAAGGAAAAAATTCGGTATCCTCGTTTATGATTGGCATCGCAGTATTGAAATCAAATATATCTTGTTTACTCATTATCACATTTCCTCAAGCGACAAACTGACAGTTTAATCGCATTCACGCTGTTTAATTATGTTTGTAAGTTAATATTTTCAACTCTTATGCCAAAGTGAAAAAAATTCAAATCTTATGCTAAAAAGGCAGTTAAATTAAATATCCGTGCCATTATCATAATGTATCACTTTTAACGTTTATCCTAGTGTTTACGCCTTTTTGTTTTGAGATAATCAAAATTAAAAACTTTTAAATTATTAGAATAGGATTATATTGCAAGAAATATCGTCTTTATAGACGAGAGAATTTTTAAATTATTATTCATACATGAACTATTTTAAACGAGCTATTTTTGGGTTAATCATTTTTTCTTCTACAGGCAGTTTTGCGCAAAACAGCTACCAAAAGAGTATGCAAGCCATGATGAAGGGTGACTATAAAACTGCGGTAGCTCAATTGGAGAAAGCCGATACGAAAACACCTGACAATGCTAATGTTTTAAAAATGCTGGGCTATTCCTATTTCCAGAATGGTGAGTTCGAAAAATCTATTGCAACTTACAGTCGCTTATTAACCATTAAACCTAGTGAAGTTTCCGCCTACTACTACCGTGGCAAAGCCAGGTTAAACATTGCAAATGATCCTAAGGAATCGCTTAATACGATGCGTGAAAATTTTTACACAGCAGCTATTAAGGATTTTACAAAGGCCATTGAAATTAATGGCGATGAGGATATTCAGATGTTTCAAAACAGGGCGTTGGCTTATAAAGATTATGCGATATTTAAATCTTATAAGGTTAAGCGTGGTCCTGAAAAAACAGCTTGTGTAGGCTTGTTTAATAGTTCAATAGCCGATTTCCAAAGGGTGTTAACATTGCAGCCGCTACGTAAAGATATTATCGATTGGATTAGTTACAACAAAGCGCAAATTGCAAGTTTGAAGTAGCCATTGCATAAACAAAAGAGCGGTTAAGTATTAACTTAGCCGCTCTTTTTTATTTCATTTTTCCGGTTATACGGTATTTTTTTTCATCCAAAAACCTTATTTTCTGTTTCTTGCTAATGCTATACAGGCTATCGGGGTAGTAGATCAATGTGTCTAAAGATTGATAAAGGATATTCCTCGCCTCCACTACAACTTCCACCTTTTTGACCAGGTTACCTGCTCTTATTACGGTTATTTTTTTAATGGGGATTTTTTTCAGCTGGCTGGAATAGATTTCTATCCCACTGGCCTTGTGAACTGCAAAACTTCCTCTCCAAGAATTTTTGTTGATATCCGCATCAAAAAAAATTCCAAATTCCTTAGTCCAATCTTTTACAAAAACCGTTTTCTGTTCCGATACGCCATTTACACTAACCGTTTTAATTAGCTCATGATGCTGGCGGTTTAAACGTTCACTTTCTTTCTTGAAGTATCCAGTTACATCGAAATAAAGATCACCCGTATTCGGTAGGTTTTCTTTAGGCCCATTGCAGGCAAAGAAACCTGTCGCAAGCATAAAAAAACAAAGTTTCTTAATCATTATACTAACACATTGCCAGTCATCTCAGCTGGAATATCCACGCCTAAAATTCTCAAAACCGTTGGTGCGATGTCCCCAAGCTTTCCATTGTCAACATGATTATGATCTTTATCGATCAAAATGCAAGGTACAAGGTTAGTGGTATGTGCGGTATTGGCAGAGCCATCTCCGTTCACCATAAATTCAGAATTTCCGTGATCTGCTAAAATTATAAATGAGTATCCATTCGCCAAACCCGTATTTACGACCGTTTCGGCACATTTATCAGCAGTTTCAACTGCTTTTACTACCGCTTCAAAAACACCTGTATGGCCAACCATATCTGGGTTAGCGAAATTTAGGCAAATAAAATCTGCCCATCCAGTATTCATTTCTGCTGTTATCGCTTCTGTAATACCAGCCGCACTCATTTCTGGCTGTAAATCGTATGTGGCAACCTTTGGCGATGGGATTAAAATTCTTTTCTCATTTGTAAATTCGCTTTCTCGCCCGCCAGAAAAGAAGAATGTTACATGTGGGTATTTTTCAGTTTCCGCAATTCGGATTTGGTTCTTGCCATTTTCAGCTAAAACCTCACCCAGGGTTTTTGTCAAATCATCCTTGGTAAAAATTACATTAACCCTTTCAAAACTTTCGTCGTAAGTGGTCATGGTTACATAGTACAAAGGCAATTTGTGCATTTCTTGTTCAGGAAAGTCTTTCTGCGTTAAAGCGGTAGTTATTTCCCTTCCGCGATCTGTTCTAAAATTAAAACAAACTACCACGTCATCATTTTGTATCGTTGCTACAGCTTCCCCATCGGTTTTGGTGAGCACAACTGGATTTAGAAATTCGTCTGTTACAGCATTATCGTAAGATTTGCGAATTGCTGCCACAGCATCTGTGGTTTTTTCACCAACGCCATTCACCATCACATCATAAGCCTTTTTAACGCGTTCCCACCTATTATCACGATCCATGGCATAGTACCGCCCAACCATTGTCGCTAATTTTGTGTTTCCCGCCGCCAGGTGTTGTTGCAAATCGGTTATGAAACCCAAACCAGCATTTGGATCAGTGTCACGTCCGTCTAAAAAGGCGTGTACAAAACTTCTCTGTACCTCCGCCTCATTAGCAGCATCACATAATGCTTTCAGATGGTTTATATGCGCATGCACACCACCATCAGAAACCAGACCTATGAAATGCACAGCCTTATTATGTAATTTGGCGTAACTAAATGCTTCCAGCAATACCGGGTTTACATGTAATTCATGGTCAGCAATTGATTTATTTATTCTGCCGAGTTCCTGGTAAACAACCCTGCCGGCACCCAAATTCATGTGTCCAACTTCCGAATTACCCATTTGCCCGGCTGGTAAACCTACCGCCTCGCCCGAGGCTTCTAATTTGGAATTTGGATATTTTTGTAATAATGAGTCAAAAAAAGGAGTGTTTGCCGCATACGCAGCATCAGATTGATCTTGCCTTCCATAACCCCAACCATCTAAAATGATAAGGGCAAGTTTTTTATTATTTACCATCTATTCAAAAATTTGTTAAATATTACCAAAACATTTATTGCGAACCTATGTTTAAGTATTCAATATATATCGCAAATATAAGTTTATTGAGGCTTATACAAATTATGAAACACTTTTTTGATAAGCTAATGGCATAATTTTAGCTACACGGTTCTGTATAAACTACAGAAATGATCCGGAGCTTATTTTTATTAATATTTAGTTTGTCGTCAATTTATGCGCCTAGAGGGTTACAGGCTGATGTTATTGATGAGTTATCCTCTTATTTCAAATCCGGAAATTCTAAAGAGATTGCTAAAAACTTCGCCTCTACAATCGAATTAATTATTATCGATGAAGAAGATGTATACTCTAAAGCACAGGGTGAACAGATTTTAAGAGACTTTTTTATCAAACATCCACCCACAAAAGCAACCGTATTTCATAAAATAAATAACAGCCCTAATTATCGTTTTGGCGTTGTTTTGCTCAGTACTGCTAAAGAAACCTTTCGGGTTTCTATCACGATGAAAAAATTCGCTAACAGTTTTCTTATTACCGAGTTAAGAATAGAGCCTGCTAAAGATTAATTTCTGTAAAGCAAAACTAGTGCTACTTGGGTTCATTTCGCCCCGCCATTTGCTATAGTCCCGCTTTGCAACCGGGAGCTGCCGCGTCTGTCGGGTTTAAGACCGTTCAGCGGTGCATATCGGCCACAAAAACCCACCGTTTTAGGCTGTCATTAAATTGTCTGCTAACAAATATTTCGTAGTTTTGCAGCTTATAGCTACGTTTTGGATACTAAAGAACTACATCAATTTATACAAAATGCCCTTGCCGAAGATGTTGGCGATGGCGATCATACGTCATTATCAACCATCCCGGCAGGCACACAGGGGCGGGCAAAACTGATCATTAAAGAGGATGGTATTCTCGCAGGAATCGAATTATCATTAGCTATTTTTAATGAGGTAGATAGAAATCTTAAAGTAGAAGTGTTACTACATGATGGAGACGCAGTTCATGTTGGTGACATTGGCCTAACAGTATCGGGCAGTACACATGCCATTTTAATTGCCGAGCGGTTGGTGCTGAATTGTATACAGCGAATGAGTGGTATTGCTACAAAAACCCATCGAATAGTATCTGTGCTGAAAAACACCAACACTAAAATATTAGATACCAGAAAAACTACACCAGGTTTGCGTTATTTGGAAAAATGGGCGGTTAGAATTGGTGGAGGAGTAAATCATCGCATTGGTTTGTACGATATGATCTTGATCAAAGACAACCATGTGGATTATGCTGGTGGTATAGAAAATGCAATAAACGCAGCCCAGAAATATTTAGCAACTCATCAAAAATCTTTACAAATTGAGATAGAAGTGAGGAATATTGGGGAATTATCTCAAGTGTTGGCTGTAGGTGGCGTAGACCGTATTATGCTCGATAACTTTAGTTTCGAAGATTTGACTTTAGCGGTAAAAATGATAAGTGGAAAATTTTTAACTGAGGCTTCTGGCGGCATTACAGAAGATAACGTGTTAGCTTATGCAGCATGTGGTGTAGATTATATATCCATGGGAGCGCTTACGCACTCAGTAAAAAGCCTCGACATCAGTTTAAAAGCATACTAAAGTGTTTTGCTATAAAATTAAAAGCTTATTTTTTGTATCATTGTAGGCTATGGTTACGGTTTATTCGCTCAGCGCTCTATTATTGGCGTATCTTTTTGGATCAATACCAACAGCTGTATGGCTTGGCCAAGCTTTCTATGGCGTAGATGTTAGAGAGTATGGCAGTGGCAATGCCGGTGCAACCAATACTTTTCGGGTTCTAGGTAAAAAAGCGGGCATTGCGGTAATGATTATTGATATTGCTAAAGGTTATACCGCTACGAATCTTGCTTACCTCATCGGCATGTCTGTAACCGGACCACAGAATTCTGTTGTATTCGTTAATTATCAATTGGCACTGGGCGTAACCGCAGTGATGGGGCATTTGTTTCCCGTTTTTGCGGGCTTCAGGGGTGGAAAAGGCGTTGCTACCCTTTTTGGAATGATTTTGGCAGTAAACTTCGAGGCATCTATGCTTTGTGTTCTGGTTTTTGTGTTGGTGTTATTGTTAACAAAATATGTTTCGCTAAGCTCTATTTGTGCGGGCTTCACGTTTCCACTTAGCATTGTTTTTTTATTTCAGGTTTCTATTAAATCTGAAGTGCTCTATGGGATGGTCGTTTGTGTATTGATATTGGTAACCCATCAAAAAAACCTCGAAAGGCTGCTGAAAGGCAAAGAATCCAAAGTGTATTTGTTTAAAAAGAAAACAAATCTTCAATAGAAAATGTATTCTTAAAAACTTATTAATGAGTGCGCTGTTACTATGGAGTTCTCAAATAAGGATTGACATCATTAACGACAAAAATTTTATGAAAAAGTTATTTTTAACAGCCAGTGTTGCGGGCGTTTTATTGTTCAATTCATGCTCTACTGTTCCGCTAACAGGCAGAAGTAGGTTTGACTTGGTAAGCAACGACCAAGTGTTGCCGATGGCATTTCAAGCATATAGCTCATTTTTGACAGAAAATAAAGCCACGGTTCTTCCCGCGTCTAATGCTCAGGCTTTGAAAGTAAAAACAATAGGAAATAAGCTGATCAGCGCTGTAAAATCTTATATGAATAGTAACAACTATGGTAATCTTATTGCTGATTATCAGTGGGAGGTTAATGTTGTTCAGAATAATGAGAAAAATGCATGGTGTATGCCTGGTGGTAAAATAGTGGTGTACACTGGAATTTTGCCTGTTACACAAGATGACGCAGGTTTGGCTACAGTAATGGGCCACGAGATTGCACATGCGATAGCTGGTCATTCGGCAGAACGCATGTCGCAAGAAATGGTTGCCCAAGGTATTGGTGCAGCAGCTGGCGTTGCGTTATCTAAAAACCCAAAAACACAAAGTATTTTCAATACGCTTTATGGTGTGGGTACACCAGTTGCAATGTTAAAATTCAGTCGGAACCAGGAGTTGGAGGCTGATAGGCTAGGTTTGATTTTTATGGCAATGGCTGGTTACAACCCACAAAGTGCTACTAGTTTTTGGAATAGAATGGCCTCTGCATCTGCAGGAGCAGCAAAGCAACCAGAATTCTTGAGCACCCACCCGAGTGACGCTACCCGTATTGCCCAAATACAAAAATATTTGCCTGAGGCACAACAATATTATAAGAAATAGGGCTTAAGGCTTACGATTAAAGGTGTAAGGTTTTGTACAGTACAAAACCTTACACCTTTTTTATTTAGTTAAATTGTAAGCAGTTCGCCCAAAATAACAAGTTGGGTTGCTAGTCATTCTGCCTGGACCTCAAACTTCTGTGATTCATTTCGACAGTAGTTAATGTATGGAGAGATCCTTATTGTCAGCTTGAAAATGTTTAAAGACTTCCTGGCACCGCACCAGCGAAAGGGTTTGGCTATAACGAATAAGCTAATGGCCAATTAACAGGTGACTACTAAATTGATTAAGCTCCCAAAACCTTTAAAATTGCACTGGCTTTAAGTAAACATTCTTCGTACTCCATCTCAGGGTCTGACTGATAAGTAATGGCGCCACCAACCTGAAATGAAAGATATTGATCCTCAGCATTGTAAAGAATGCTTCTGATGATAACGTTAAAGTCGAAATCGCCGTTAGGAGTGATACAGCCAAAAGAGCCTGAGAATAGACCACGCTTGGAAACCTCGAATTCTTCAATCAACTCCATTGCTTTAATTTTTGGTGCTCCTGTCATCGAACCCATCGGAAAAGCAGATTTTATGGCATCTATAAAATGGACTTCAGGATTTAACTGACAACTTACGGTAGAAATCATCTGATGTACTTGCGGAAAAGTATAAATTCCAAAAAGCTCTTCAACTTTAACGGATCCCTTAACCGCAGATTTCGTAAGGTCGTGGCGAACTAGATCAACAATCATTACATTTTCAGACTGTTCCTTTATGTCGTGTTTAAGTTTGTTTTTTATTTTGTCATCTTCAATTGCATTGACACTTCTTTTTGCAGTGCCTTTAATTGGCTGAGAAATTAATTTAGCATTTCTTTTGCACAAAAAGCGCTCTGGTGTGGCAGATAAGATATAATGCTCATACACCTTAAAATACCCTGCAAATGGCGTGGGCGACACCTGATTTAAGAATTCGAAAGTTGATACTGGGTTGATCGAAGCATGCGCTGCAAAAAACTCCTGACAAAAATTTACCTCGTAAATGTCCCCACGAATAATGTGACTTTTTAATTCATTAACTCGTTTTATGTAAGCGGATTTGGATAGCTTTTGATGGATTGTTGTATTTTCCTGGATTTTATTTTCGACGATTTCGAAGGCGTTAATTTCTTTTAGTACAGCCTCTGCACCGAGCAATACTTCACCTTTTCCATCTTTAACACCAATTAAATATTTCGGAACAAAGAAATATAAATCTGGGAAAGCAAGCCTATCGGCATTTGCAGAGTGTAGTTTTTCAATTTCATTTTTTAAATCGTAGCTGAAAAAGCCAAATAGCCAAGTTTTGTGGATATCGTAAAAGACTTTCAATTGTTCGAAAGCCGTGCCACAGTTTGTCTTTAATTCTGCTTGAACATCCGCTGCAATAATAAATTCATAGGCAGAATAAGCATCTTGATATTGATTGGAATCTAACAGGCAACACACATCGAACTGGTTTGCCCAATACAGTGCCTTTAATTTAAAATCTGATATATTTTGTTCGGTTTTCAAGCTGCGGCAAAGGTAACTAAACCCGACATAAGTGGAAAGCTTACGGATGTAGAAACTTTAATTTGATACTAATCTTAGACCGTAACTTGTAACATTGGCGGGACGGTGCTTAAATAGTTGCACTGGCTGTGCTTTCTAAAAAAAAAGCAACCTATTAATTAGATTGCTTTTTTTATGATTTGGTGTTTCGCTTAATACGAAGATTTATCCATTTCGCTATGCTTCAGTCGAGATGAAGAAAGAATTAGCGTAACTCCAAAGTTTGTGCTCGATCTGGTCCTACTGAAAGAAATTTAATTGGCACCTCTAATTCTTGTTCTAAAAACCCGATATAGTCATTTAGTTTTGCAGGAATTTCATTAACTGAAGTAATTTTGGTTACATCCGTTGCCCAGCCGTCGATTGCTTTTAATACAGGTTTCGGCTCGATAGAAATAATATCATAGGGCATGTAATCGATAGTTTCGCCATTATACTCGTAATGCGTACAGGCGTAAATGGTATCGAATGTGTCTAAAACGTCGGCTTTCATCATAATTAATTCGGTAACACCGTTTAGCATGATGGCATATTTTAATGCAGGGAGATCGATCCATCCGCAACGGCGGGCACGACCAGTAGTTGCGCCAAATTCGTGACCTAAAGCCCTAAGGTTTTCGCCAACTTCATTATCTAATTCGGTAGGGAAGGGACCGCCACCAACACGGGTGCAGTAGGCTTTGAAAATACCATATACTGCTCCTACTTTATTTGGGGCTATGCCTAAACCAGTACAAGCGCCAGCGGTAGTGGTATTGCTGGAAGTTACAAAAGGGTAAGAGCCAAAATCGACATCTAGCAAAGTCCCTTGCGCACCTTCGGCTAAAACCGCTTTCCCTTCTTTTAAATAACCATTAACAAAATGTTCACTATCTACATGTGGGATGGATTTCAGAAATTCAATCGCCTCGAAGAATGCAGCTTCTTTCTCTGCCAATTCGTATTCGAAACCTTCGTAGTGCGATAAGATTTCTGTATGCTTTTCTACCAGCTTGGTGTAACGCTCTTTAAAATCGGGCAAGGTAGTATCGCCGACGCGTAAACCGTTGCGGCCAGTTTTGTCCATATAAGTTGGGCCAATTCCTTTAAGGGTAGATCCGATTTTGTTTTTGCCCATGCGTGCCTCATTAGCGGCATCTAACAACTGGTGGGTTGGCAAAATCAAATGGGCTTTGCGGGCAATAACTAATTTACCTTCAGCCACAGGATCATGCCCGGCTTTTTTTAAATTATCTAGCTCTCTTTTTAAGATGATTGGATCGATAACTACACCATTACCAATAAGGTTCATGGTTTTCTCATTAAAAATTCCTGATGGGATGGTGTTCAAAACGAACTTCTTACCATCGAATTCCAAAGTATGTCCGGCATTGGGGCCACCTTGAAAACGGGCAATAAGGTCATATTTCGGACTTAGTACATCAACAATTTTTCCCTTTCCTTCGTCGCCCCATTGCAGGCCGAGAAGTACATCTACTTGCGTCATTATTAAAAATTTAAGCTGGTTTTATTTTGTGTATTGATTTAGTTTTTTTTAAGTTTTGCCGTATCTGTGGTTTCGTGCACTTTTCTAGCCACGCTGCAATCAGAACAGAACCCGTAAAGATTAAGTGAATGGTGTTTAATGTCGAACTTTAATAAGTCGCCTACCATGGTTTGGATTTGGTGAATTCGTGGATCGCAGAATTCTACAACTTTACCGCATTCAATGCAAATTACATGGTCATGTTGGCGGTAGCCATAAGATTTCTCAAATTGGGCCATGTTTTTGCCAAACTGGTGTTTAGTTACCAAATCGCATGAAACAAGAAGCTCTAAGGTATTATAAACTGTAGCCCGACTAACACGATACTTCTGGTTTTTCATGTGGATGTAAAGTGTCTCCACATCAAAGTGGTCGTTTCGGGAATAAATTTCCTCCAATATGGCGAAACGCTCTGGTGTTTTACGTAAATTTTTGTTTTCTAAATAAGCTTCAAAAATCTTGCGAACGAGCTCATTTGTATTTTGTTCAGACATAGTTTTTAAACTCCGTTCAAAGGTAGGTAATTTGTTTCATTGTTCTACTGTGCATTGTTAAATGTTGCAATATATGGCCATTGTAGAATGCGCTATAATTACTTAATTTCTACCTACATTTGAGGGCTTTATGATCAAAGAAGGTGAAGGACTTAAATCTTTTAGGCATCAAATCTGGTTACCCCCGTTACCCCTCGTACCTTCATCAAGTTTTTTATCAGGTTTTCGAGATGTTCGGTATCGTTCACGAAAATCATAATCGAACCATCAAAAATACCCTCATTTGTATCAACAGTAATAGAACGCATGTTTACCTTAAAATCTGTAGAAATAACTCTGGTGATATTATTGATTAAACCAACATCATCTATTCCAACAATGCGCAATCCAGTAAGAAACGTTAATTCTTGTTGTTTATTCCATTTAGCTTTTACTACTCTATAGCCGTAATTGGCCATCAGTTGGGCAGCATTAGGGCAATTGGTTCTGTGAATTTTAATTCCTTCGCTTACGGTTATGAAGCCGAAAACGTCATCGCCGGGAATAGGGTTGCAACAAGCGGCAAGCGTATAATCAATCCGTTGCATGTCTTCTCCAATAAGAAGAATGTCAGAATCGCCACCTTTTATTTTATTCTTGATGCCATCCACAGAAAGGTTCTCGGGGCGTTCCGGGCTGCGGGTTTCTATCTCCTTCTCTGCGTTAAGGTATTCTTTAATGTCTTTAAGTTCTATCTTACCAAGAGCCACATTTACAAAAAGTTCTTGTGTTGATGGAAGCTTAAAGAAATAGCTTATTTTTTGTAGGTTATCGGTATTGTAGGTTATTTTGAGCGATTTTAATTTGCGTTCTAAAATTTCCTTGCCATTATCGGCGATTTTTCTTTTTTCTTCTTTTAACGACGATTTAATTTTAGACTTAGCCTTTGCCGTAACTACGATATTTAACCAGTCTTCTTTTGGCGTTTGCTTGTTAGAGGTAATAATTTCTACTTGATCTCCGTTTTGCAGCTTATAAGAAATTGGTACAAGTTTGTGGTTAACTTTAGCGCCTATGCAGGTTGCGCCAACGCCTGTGTGTATTTCGAAGGCAAAATCTAGCGCCGTAGCTCCCAGCGGTAGTTGGATAAGCGCACCTTTAGGCGTGAAGATAAAAATTTCATCAGAGAAGAGATTCATTTTGAAGTCATCCAGGAAGTCAAGTGCGTTGGCTTCAGGGTTGTTCAGCATCTCTCTAACTTTTTGAATCCATTGGTCTAAGCCATTATCATTGCTTGATTCCTTATATTTCCAATGCGCAGCAAAACCCTTTTCGGCAATTTCATTCATGCGCTGTGTACGAATTTGAACCTCTACCCATTGTCCGCGAGGTCCCATTACGGTGGTATGTAAACTTTCGTAACCATTTCCTTTTGGCGATGAAACCCAGTCTCTTAATCGATCTGGATTGGGCCTGTATAAATCGGTAACAATAGAATAAGCTTTCCAGCAATCGGCCTTTTCGTTTTCGTAGGCACTATCGAGAATGATTCTGATGGCAAAGAGATCATATACTTCCTCGAAAGGGATGTTTTTCTTTTTCATCTTGTTCCAGATAGAGTGGATCGATTTTGGCCTGCCATAAACATCGGCCATCAAACCTTGTTCACGAACAATTTCGTCTATTGGCTCAACGAATTTTTTAATAAATAAAGCACGTTCTGCTTTCTTCTCGTTAAGTTTTTTGGCAATAAATTTATAAGTATCCGGATCGAGATATTTCATTGAAAGATCTTCGAGTTCTGACTTTATCGCATATAAACCCAAACGGTGTGCAAGGGGAGCATAGAGGTAAATTGTTTCTGAAGCAATTTTTAGCTGTTTGTGGCGAGGCATGAAATCCATGGTACGCATATTATGCAGCCGATCTGCCAATTTAATCAAGATTACCCTAACATCATCAGCCAGGGTAAGCAACATTTTCCTAAAGTTTTCTGCCTGTAATGAGCTGTTGGTATCGAAAACACCCGATATTTTTGTTAAGCCATCTATAATTTTGGCAGTCTTCTTTCCAAATTCCCGTTCAATATCTTCCAGCGTGATGTCGGTATCCTCTACTACATCATGCAATAGCGCACAAACAATCGAAGTGGTACCTAATCCAATTTCTTCTGCAGCAATTTGTGCAACCGCAATAGGGTGGTAAATGTAGGGTTCACCAGATTTTCTACGCATATCCTTATGGCTTTCCAGTGCCATATCAAAAGCTTTTCTGATCTCTTTTTTATCCCCTTTCTGCAATGTAGATTTACTAGCCCGCAATAATGCCCTGTATCTTTTTAAAATCTCTTGCTTTTCCGCCTCTAAATCAATCACTAACTCTGTTTTCATTTTTTTTTTTGCGTAAAAATTTTCGTCTTATTTCTGAATAAAACCTATATTAGTTCTGTTGATCGACTAATATATGAAATAACACCTAACTTTGTGAAGGTATAAATTTATGAAATTTAAAGAGCTACTGTTTCTGTTAATTGTCATGATTTTTAGTGTTAAGCTAAAAGCACAAGATCCGTCTGCTCCTGTTTTTCCAAAACCAGGGAAGGCCGATACGATTAGGGTAGCTTCTACGAATGACAATGGCGTAATGATTCCATGGATGCAATTGCAGGATGTTAATATCCTTGCAAGCCGCATTTGGAAATCGCCGGCTGAGCAGGCAGCATTTAACCGTTTGCGCTACAATGTTTTGAAAGTAATGCCGTATGCGCTTTACGCTAAACGTCGCTACGAGCAACTGGAGCAGGAAATAGCCAGAACACCAGAAAAACGAGAACAAAAAAAATTGGTAAAGCAGTGTGATAAAGAAATTAAAGACATGTTTAATCGCGAGATCAAGGAGCTTACCATTACCCAAGGCCAGATATTAACCAAACTTATTGATAGGGAGGTAGGACGAACCACTTATGATATTGTGAAGGAAACAAAAGGCGGCTTTGCTGCTTTCTCTTATCAAATTGTTGCCCGTGTGGTTGGCCATAACTTAAAAAGCACTTACAACCCCAATGAAGATCGAGATATCGAATCGATTATCCGCACCTCGGGGTTTTACCAATAATAATAATGCAGGAAAGCATTCCGAATATTTACCCTTTTAACGTAAAGAAGATCAATGGCGAAGATCAGCCGTTATCTGCTTACCGAAATAAAGTTCTTTTAATTGTTAATACAGCTTCTGCCTGTGGATTTACCCCGCAGTTAAAAGAGCTCCAGCAATTGAAAAATGAGATCAACCATCCCGACTTTGAAATTTTGGGCTTCCCAACCAACGACTTCGGCAAGCAAGAACCATTAGATGGTGCAGATATTGCTGCTTTCTGTGAAGTAAATCACGGTGTAAAGTTTCCGATATTTAATAAGATCATGGTGCGTGGCCCCCATGCCCATCCGCTTTTTCAATTCTTAGGCGATAAAAAACAAAACCTTAAATCGAGCGCTAAACCAAGGTGGAACTTTCACAAATATTTGGTTAATAGTAAAGGAGAATTGGCAGATTATTACCTGCCCTTTACCAACCCCTTAAGCTCCAAAATAAAAAAGCGCATCCAGCGATTGCTGGCTGAACAAGCTCAATAGAAACAATGAAATTAGATATTTTAGTTATAGCGGTACATCCTGATGATGCAGAACTTTGTTGTTCGGGAACCATTTTAAAACACATCGCACTTGGCAAAAAAGTGGGCATTGTGGATTTAACCCGTGGCGAACTTGGCACACGTGGCACTGCCGAAACCCGCGACGGAGAGGCTGCATATTCTGCAAAAATTTTAGGCCTGCATGTACGGGAAAATTTAAGAATGAAAGATGGGTTTTTCCAAAACGATGAGTTTCATCGGATGGAAGTAATTAAGGCAATTAGAAAGTACCAACCCGAAATTATTTTAAGCAATGCCCTGGAAGATAGGCACCCAGACCACGGTAGGGCTGGAGATTTGGTTTACGATGCAACCTTTCTATCGGGATTACCCAGAATAGAAACAGCAATAGATGGCCAGCCTCAGGAGGCACATCGGCCAAGGCTTCTGTTACAATTTATCCAGGACCGTTATCTTAAACCAGATATTATTGTCGATATTTCTGACCATATGGAAAGGAAAATTGAATCCATAAAAGCCTTTAAAACACAATTCTATAATCCTGATGTAGAAGGTTTACAAACCTATATCTCATCTCCAGAATTTTTTGAAACCGTTATCGGCCGGGCAAGGGAATTTGGTAAAAGCATTGGTGCCACCTTTGGTGAAGGATTTACATCTAGAAAACTATTAGGTATCGATAACCTTTTCGATTTAAGATAATACAGCCATAAACACTGTGAAGAATAGCCACACTCAATAAGTGTAGTTGTAGTCTGGTAACCTTAACTTTTTATGGCAATATTTAGCCTGAGCTATCCTAACATTTAGCCACCAACAAAATTGTAACTTGTTTGTTAAACTCAAAACACAAACAATGGCAAATATATTTTCTTCAATCAAAAATGCTTACCGTTTATTTAAGCATGTAGATTTCGGTAAGTTAGAAGCTTTATCGAAAAAAGTGGATTTACCGAAGATGGTGGAAACCATATCCAACCTTGATGATAAGCAGATTCAGGGGATGATGAAAATGATGGGTGGTTCTGCTAAAGAAAGAGTTTTGCCGCCCATAGAAGGCGATTTTTATCACCTTGGTGATGAAGCGCTGAAGGATGAAGACCGAGAGTTGCAACTTAAAGTGAGGGCTTTCTTAGAAAAAGAAGTAAAACCAATTGTAAATTATTACTGGAACCGGGCAGAATTTCCTCATGAGATTATTCCGAAGCTAGCCGAATTAAATATCTGTGGCTTAACATATAAGGGCTATGGTTGCCCTGGCAAATCGAACTTGATGGAAGGTATTTTGGCTATGGAAATGGCACGTATAGATACCTCGATATCCACTTTCTTTGGTGTGCAGAGTGGCTTGGCCATGGGCGCCATCTACTTATGCGGTTCTGAAAGCCAGAAACAACAATGGCTACCTTTAATGCAGCAATTTAAAATTATCGGTGCTTTCGGTTTAACCGAACCAGAAGTCGGCTCTGCTGCGGCCGGCGGACTAACCACAACTTGTAAATTGCTAAATGGTAAGTGGGTATTAAACGGGCAAAAAAAGTGGATTGGCAATGCCACCTTTGCAGATATTCTAATTATATGGGCTCGAGATGTAGATAGCAATGAGGTGAAAGGCTTTATTGTAAAAAAAGATAATCCTGGGTTTGCCGTAGAAAAGATGCAGGATAAAATGGCCTTGCGAATTGTTCAGAATGGCATAATTACCCTAACCAATTGTGAAGTAGAAGAACACGACCGGCTGCAACATGCAAATTCTTTTAAAGATACCGCCAAAGTTTTACAGATGACACGGGCAGGTGTAGCCTGGCAAGCCGTAGGTTGTGCCCGCGGCGCCTACGAAAATGCTCTCGAATATACCCGCACCCGGAAACAATTTGGCAAACCAATAGCGTCTTTCCAGTTAATCCAAAATCACTTAGTGGAAATGCTATCGAACTTAACTGCTATGCAAACCTTGTGCTTCAGGCTATCTCAGCTGCAAGATCAAGGTTTGTTAAAAGATGAACATGCTTCATTGGCGAAAGTGTTTTGCTCGTTACGCACCAGAGATGTGGTGAGTAAAGCCAGAGAAGTGATGGGAGGAAATGGTATTTTACTAGACTATAATGTAGCTCGGTTTGTAGCCGATGCAGAAGCCATCTACTCTTATGAAGGTACCAAAGAAATTAATACTTTAATTGTTGGCAGGGCTATTACAGGTTTTTCGGCCTTTGTTTAAACACCTTTTTAATAGGCTTTTTCAACATTCATTTTGCAGGATAGATGACTTGGGAAATGAGTGGCAGCTTTTTATAGCTGCTTTCGCCCCGCTATACGCTGTAGTCCCGATGAAAAATCGGGAGCTGCCGCTGCTATCGGGTTTAAAAACAACAGTTCGGTTACAAAATCTGCCAGGGGATATTTCAACGCAATGCACTTTGTACCTAAACCCGATTGTACGGATGCCAATTTTCTTCTAATTGGCAGGAGGGAAAGCGGGGCTACAGGTGCCAAAAGCAACGAAATGTTCATTTTCAAAAAATTGCTCAGCTAGAATGGCTTTTTACTGAAAGTCTCGTTGCTCATGGCACTTTTTTCGTACAAAGCAATACAATATTTGTTTAGTTGAGGGTCGAAGTTTACTTCGCCTGGCTGTAACTTTGTGGGTAATTGCGTGCCCTCCATGAAGAAGTAAACTTTGGTATTCCCGTATTTGGTATGCGGCATGTACTGGCCATAATTCTCCATTTCCTGCCATAGCGAATCTTTAACAGTAACTATATAAATGCGTTGTATAGGCCCCGTGTTATTAGCATTTCGATATTTTAATACTTCCTTAAAACCAGCCTTCATATCTTTTATTCCTGGCTGGTTAAAAGTATCTTTCACTATAAAAAATCCCAAAATTAATACCAGTGTCGAAGCTACATAGACGAAAGATTTCCTGTTCATACCTACAATAAAGGCAATATTTTTTCCATCGCTGTCAACCCTTCGTCAATATGTTTGGTTTCTATGCAAAGCGCCGGACGAAAGCGAATGGTTTTGTCGCCACAACCTAAAAACATTACGTTGTGTTCAAGGCCTTTGCTTATAAAAGTATTGCGCATTTCTTTCGATGGAAAATCGAATGCACACAGCAAGCCTTTGCCCCGAACGTTGGTCATCTGGCTAAATTTTTGCGATAGATTATGTAGGTTTTCTTTGAGATAATTGCCAACGTAGGCGGCATTGTCGCAAAGTTTATCTTCGGCTACAATTTGCAATATTTGCGTAGAACGAACCATATCTACCAAATTTCCACCCCAGGTAGAGTTAATCCGGCTAGGAACTTTAAACACATTTTTTTCTACCTCATCTACCTTCTTCCCTACCAGAATACCACATACCTGCATTTTTTTTCCGAAAGCTACGATGTCTGGTTGAGCTTTCTCGCTATAATGTTGGTGGCACCAAAACTTCCCTGTTAACCCAACGCCTGTTTGTACTTCATCGTAGATTAAGAAAGCCTCATTTTCATCTGCCAAGGCCTTTAGTTGAATTAAGAATTCTTCACGGAGGTGGTTATCGCCACCTTCTGATTGGATAGGCTCTATAATAATAGCACAAATATCGTCTTTATGTTGTGCAAACGCATTTTTAACCTGTTCAATTGATAGTTGTTCGGTGTGGATAGCATGCTGTAAATTGTCACCTTCGAGCGGAAATTTTACCTGAGGAATGCTTACCCGCGGCCAGTCGAATTTAGCGAACCATTTGGTTTTATCGGGCATGGTGTTGGTTAAGCTTAACGTATAACCTGTGCGGCCGTGGAATGCACGTTCGAAATGTAAAACCTTAAAACCTTTCTCGGCTTTATGGCCTTTGGCAAAATTTTTCTGCACTTTCCAGTCCATGGCTACCTTAATGGCATTTTCTACCGCTAATGCGCCGCCGGCAATAAAGAAAGCATGTGGCAGGTATTCTGGAATCCCCACCTGAGAAAAGGTTTCTACAAACTGTGCATATTGTTGGGTGTAAACATCAGAATTCGATGGGTTGGCCAGTGCTGCCAAAAGAAGATTTTTTTTAAATGCCTCATCGTTAACCATTTTTGGGTGATTGTAACCCAAAGGAACAGAAGCAAAACATGTAAAAAAATCGAGTAGGGTTCTATCGTATTTAGCATCGTAAATATAGGCACCGTTGCTCTTTTCCATGTCGTAAGTAAGGTCGAATCCATCGGCCAAAATATGCTTACTTAGAGATTCGTTAACGCGATTGGCTGGTACTGTTAATTGATACATAGAATTGATTTTGGTATAAATCAAATTTAGTAAAAAGTGCCTAGAATTAAAATTTAAGCACTTTTTGTACCCAAAGGCAAAAAAATAGGTTTAAACTGTTTAAAGTATGATTATAGACAAAATCGGCATTTAGACTGCGGTAATGTGGAAAACTTTTACACGAAATTAAGAGTAAATTCCAACTGGAAGAAGAGATTTTGCTTTTATGGAGACATGAAATTTTGTCGGCTGGTGCTAAGAAAATAGTTAATCAGCCAGACATGAACACATCATTAATTTAATTTCTAACTTCAATATGTCTTCAGTATCTTATGGCATATTTGACATCATGAAAATCCTAATAATAGAAGATGAACCAGGACTACAACGCAGTATTGCGCAATACCTTACTGCCGAGGGTAATGTATGTAGCACGGCTTCTACTTATGCACAAGCTTTAGAACGTTTGAGTGTGTACGATTACGATTGCATACTGCTTGATTTAACATTGCCTGATGGGGAAGGACTACAGCTGCTAAACTACCTTAAGAGGATGAATAAAACCGAAGGCGTAATTATTATTTCTGCCCGGAACTCAATCGACCAGAAAATAGAAGGTTTAAGTTTAGGGGCAGATGATTACTTGATCAAACCCTTCCATCTTTCGGAGCTTAATGCCAGAATCCTGGCTGTTGTGCGCCGGAAAAGTGCCAACGGGGAGCGCCACATAGAATTCAATGAAATCAGGATTGACCTGGATGCCAAAGAGGTGGCGGTGAGTGGTAAACAGGTTTACATGACTAAGAAAGAGTTTGATTTATTGTTATATTTTATCGCTAACAAAGGAAAAGTAATTTCAAAATCGGCAGCGGTAGAGCATATTTGGGGAGATGATGCTGACATGGCAGACAGTTTTGATTTTATCTACACACATATTAAAAACATTAGAAAGAAGTTAATTGATGCCGGAAGTCACGATTATTTCCAGTCGGTTTATGGTGTAGGTTACAAATTTACAAGCGTATGAGGCTATTTACTAAGTATAATTGGATTCTGGTTTTAATTAGCGCTTTCGGACTCCTCGTTATTGGCTTTTTGTTTTATAGGATGCTTGTTTTTTACCTGGATAAACAAATAGACCACGACATGGTGGAAGAAATCATGGAAGTTAAAGAGTATTCGAATAGCGCTGGGTTTTATAGCCCACATGAGTCTGAAGATTTGGTTGTACAATACAAACCCATAGCAAAGGCCAGGCCGCTAAGTGTTTATGCCGATACGGTATACTACAATCCTGTTAAACATCGCCAGGAAACGGCACGATATCTAAAGGCTGAGCTCGATTTGGTGGGGAAGCCCTATCAGGTTTTGGTAATAGCTTCGAAAACCGAGCGTCAGCAACAAATTAAGGATATATGTTTAATTATTTTGATTCCAGTCTCCTTACTCTTTGCCTTGGTTTTACTGCTGAACAGGATATTGCTTAAAAAAATATGGACGCCATTTGAGCAGCTCTTGAAAAATATCACGGCTTTTAACATTAACCATGAGCAACCATATCAACCAGTAGACATGCCCGTTGCTGAATTTAAACAATTAAACAGTGTTTTGGTTGATTTAGCGAGTAAAGTTAAGGCTGATTATGCAGAGATTAAGCTATTTACAGAAAACGCATCTCATGAAATGATGACGCCACTAGCAGTGATCAACTCTAAGCTTGATAACATGCTGCAATCAAAAGTTTTAGGGAAAGAAGATGGTGAAACTTTAATTGAGTTGTACAAAGCTACCTCGAGATTAACCAAATTAAATCAGTCGTTATTGTTGTTAGTAAAGATTGATCATAACCTGTTGCAGAATCAGGAAGAAATTAACTTAACAGCTGCCATAGCAGATAAGGCTAATTATTTCCAGGAATTAATTAGCGAAAGGAACTTAAAGTTAGATTTAGATTTAAGTGATGTAACTATTTTGGCAAGTCAGCAATTGTTGGAAATATTGATCAACAATTTATTTAGTAACGTGATCAGGCACAATTACGATTTTGGCAAGGTAGAGATTAAGCTGACTCAAACCCAATTGATTTTTGCCAATACAGGCCATAATAAGGCACTGGATCCTGATAAAATTTTCGAACGATTTTATAAAGATGCGACTTCAGAAGGCACTGGCCTAGGTCTGGCCATTTTGAAGCAAATTTGCAATCGGCAGAACTACTTGCTGGATTACCATTATCACCTGGACCTGCATACATTCACCATCACCTTTAAGAATATTTAGTAAATGGCAATCATATCACCAACTAATCGAGTACTGAATCAAAATCCAAAAGCTAAGAAATACGCTTTTAGCACCCGTTTGTGGCATTGGCTAAATTTGCTAATCATCAGTGGGTCATTGTTTACTGTTCTTATTAATTCTACGCTTTTAGATCGATCTCAAAGCAGCTTCGTGAAATCAGAATTGGTAGGTGCAGGAGCTTCGGTTACAGATCAACAGGCTTTCGCGGTTACCCATGCTTTGGAAGACCAGGTTTGGGATGTACACATGTATTTTGGATATGCGCTGGCAGCACTGCTGTTATTTCGCCTGGTAAGCACTTTTTTTTCGAGACCTACAGATCGCCTCGTTGCGAAGCTAAGGCAGGCCTATCAAGCCTATTTCATTATCAGAAAGGAAAGACAAACTGCAAAACACGAGTTAGTGGTAAAAAGTTTGTATGTCATTTTCTATGTCACAATCAGTCTACTCGCAGTAACAGGTCTTCTGCTTGCATTTAAATCTTATACAGGAATTTCAAAAGGTATTAATCATAGTATTAAAGAATTTCATGGTTTTTGTATGTATCTGATGTTAGGATTTATTGCTTTGCATGTGCTCGGTGTGCTATTGGCAGAACGCAGGGATGGAAAAGGTATCGTTTCTGATATGATTAATGGTGGATGATAATTGAAATGTTATTGTCTATTTATAGTGATGTGTATTAACTTTGGGGCAATGGTTAGAAAGCTTGGTATATTTTTCTTGATTTGCTATGTGTTTTCGGCAACAGAACTTTCGCAACTGTTAAAATTGCCTATACTGATTGAACATTATATCGAACACAAACAGATCCAAGAGAGTCTATCAGTATGGCAGTTTTTGTACATTCATTATGCCGATAGCGATCTAATAGATGCTGATTCAGAGCATGATCTCGAACTACCATTCAAACCCTGTGCACACCAGATGCATGCAGACAAACCCTTTCAAGTAAATACTGCCCAAAGTTTCATACTACAAGATTTTGGAATTATATGTGCATCGCCAAAATTGGGCTATTATCAGTTCAAGTCATCTTTTACTTACCTAGAAAGCATCTGGCAACCGCCAAAATCCTGTTGAGTTATACCCATTGATATGATGGGTATTGATATTTAATATTTTTATTAATTTTTTTAGATGTTATGCTCAACAGAATAATAGAATTTTCGATACGCAATAAACTGATCATTGGACTGTTTATTTTTGCGCTTATCGGTTATGGATTTTACGAAATCAGAAAACTACCAATAGATGCAGTTCCAGATATTACCAACAATCAGGTTCAGGTTATTACCACTGCCCCATCATTCGGTGCCACAGATATAGAAAGGCTGGTTACATTCCCTATCGAACAGGCCAATAGCAATATACCTGGCATGTTAGAGATTAGGAGCTTCTCTAGATTTGGCCTCTCATTAGTTACTATTGTTTTCAGCGATGAAACTGACATTTACTGGGCTAGGCAACAGGTTTCTGAAAGGTTACAACAGGTGCAAGCTCAGATTCCACAAGGAATTGGTACTCCAGAGCTTGGGCCAGTATCCACAGGCCTGGGTGAGATTTACCAGTACGTAGTTCGGCCAGAAGAAGGTTACGAACATCAGTACAAGGAAACTGAGCTTAGAACCATTCAAGACTGGATTGTGAGAAGGCAGCTACTCGGCGTTAAAGGCGTTGCAGAGGTGAGTAGTTTTGGTGGGAAGCTAAAGCAGTATGAAATAGCCATTAACCCAAACAAACTCCAATCGTATAATATTACCATTAATGATGTTTTTGATGCCATCGAACGAAATAATCAAAATACGGGTGGGGCTTATATCGAGAAAGGTCCATCAGTTTTATTTATACGAACGGAAGGTTTGGTGGCTACAGTAGAAGACATTGGAAATATCGCCGTTAAAACACCTCGAAATAAGCCGTTATTTATTAGAGATGTTGCTGATGTGAAGATAGGTTTCGCAACGAGGTATGGCGCTATGTGCTATAACGATCAAGGAGAGGTTGCTGGTGCAGTAGTAATGATGCTTAAAGGAGCAAACAGCAGCGAGGTAATTAAAAATGTAAAACAAAGGATTACCCAAATACAAAAAACCTTACCCAAGGGTGTGGTCATAGAGCCTTTCCTAGATCGGACAAAAATGGTAAACAATGCCATTGGTACGGTAGAAAAGAATTTATTAGAGGGTGCGTTAATTGTAGTTTTTGTGCTAGTTCTTTTTCTCGGAAACTTTAGGGCAGGTTTAATTGTGGCCTCAATCATTCCGCTTGCCATGCTTTTTGCGGTAATAATGATGAACACCTTTGGGGTAAGTGGAAATTTGATGAGTTTAGGCGCTTTAGATTTTGGGTTAATTGTAGATGGTGCCGTCATCATTGTAGAGGCAGTGATGCACCAACTTTCGCACCATAAAAAGTTTGCAACTGTGGCCAGAATCTCACAAAGAAAAATGGATGATGAAGTAAAAAAATCATCCAAGAAAATGATGAACAGCGCTGTTTTTGGACAGATTATCATTTTAATTGTCTACTTGCCCATCTTTACACTACAGGGTATAGAAGGAAAAATGTTCAAGCCGATGGCCCAAACGGTGGCTTTTGCTTTATTAGGCGCATTTATTCTCTCGCTTACTTATATCCCAATGATGAGTGCACTTTTTCTAAGCAAAAGAATTAAGCACGAACCTAATTTTTCTGATAGGATGATGAAACGATTAGAAAAAAGTTATCACCGCACGCTCTCAAAAGTTATTGCCTTTCCAAAAACGGTATTAATTGGAGTAATAGCTCTATTTGCTGTGGCGGTGATAACGCTAACTTTTTTGGGAGGAGAATTTATTCCTGCGCTCGAGGAAGGCGATTTCGCCGTAGATACGCGTGTGCTAACCGGGAGTAATCTTTCTACAACAATAGAAAGTACACAACAAGCTGCTCACATTTTGAAAACACAATTTCCTGAAGTAGAAAAAGTGGTGACCAAAATTGGAAGTGGAGAGGTGCCAACAGATCCAATGCCTATGGAAGCAAGCGATATGATGGTAATATTGAAAGATAAGAAAGAATGGACCTCTGCCAATACGTTTAACGATTTATCTGAGAAAATGGGCAAAGCGCTGGAAGCGGTACCCGGAATAACAGCAGGATTTCAGTACCCGGTACAAATGCGTTTTAATGAACTAATGACCGGTGCCAGACAGGATGTTGTTTGTAAAATCTTCGGTGAAAATTTAGATACCTTATCCTTTTTTGCAAAACAACTCGGTTCAATCATCAACTCGGTTGACGGTGCGCAAGATCTTTTTATTGAGCCAGTAACCGGTATGCCGCAGGTTTTAATTAGCTACAACCGGGCCCTGATTGCCCAATACCATTTAGATATAATGGATGTAAATCGAATCGTAAATACAGCCTTTGCAGGTCAGCGAGCCGGGAATATTTTTGAAGGCGAAAAGCGATTTGAGTTAGTAGTTAGGCTTGATGGCGAGCAACGCAAAAACTTGATTGATATTCAAAATTTATTAATCCCAACGCCTTTAGGTAATCAAATCCCGCTCGGCCAATTGGCTGCCGTAGAGATAAAAAACGGACCAAACCAAATTCAAAGAGAAGATGCCAAGCGTAGAATGGTTGTAGGTTTCAATGTTAGAGGAAGAGATGTGCAGTCTATTGTTGGCGAACTTCGGGAGAAAGTGAATGCTAAAATTAAATTTCCGCCAGGTTATTATGTTACTTACGGTGGTGCGTTCGAAAATTTGAATGCTGCTAAACAACGTTTAATGGTTGCCGTACCTGTTTCGTTAGCACTCATATTTATCTTATTGTTTTTTGCATTTGGCTCAGTGAAGCAGGGCTTATTAATTTATTCGGCAATACCGTTATCTGCTATTGGAGGAATTTTCTTCCTCGCCCTGAGGGGCATGCCCTTTAGCATCAGTGCGGGTATAGGTTTTATTGCGTTATTTGGTGTCGCTGTGCTAAATGGAATTGTCTTAGTAGCAGAATTTAATAGGTTGAAGAAAGAAGGGATGACAGATTTAAAGGAAATTGTTTTAGCAGGAACGAGTCTGAGATTGCGACCTGTAATGATGACTGCTTTCGTAGCCTCATTAGGCTTCTTGCCTATGGCTTTAAGCAATGGTGCTGGTGCAGAGGTGCAAAGGCCATTGGCAACTGTAGTAATTGGCGGTTTAATGGTAGCAACATTTTTAACGTTATTCGTGTTGCCCGTGCTATACATACTGTTCGAGAAAGGGATGGGCAACGTTTCTGCGAAGAAAATAATTCCGGCAATAATGATAATGATCGTTTTAAGCGTGGGCAGCGTGAAAGCACAAAAGCCAATTTCGCTGCAGGCAGCCATAGACACCGCACTGAAAAATAACCTGTCGGTTAAAAACCAAGCTTTGTTAGTAAGGTACCAACAAGCAATGGTAAAGACTGCCAATGCAATTCCAAATGCCAACATTAATGGTGAGGTGGGGCAGCTCAATAGTGCATACATCGATAATCGTATTGGTATTTCGCAGAGCTTTAGCTTTCCAACTGTTTATCGTATGCAAAGGAATTTGATGAATTTAGAGGCGCAGCAAGCTACATTGAATGCTCACGTAAAATCAGCAGAGCTGATTAAATCCGTATCCGAAGCCTTTGATTACTTTTTGTACCTGAAGGAGAAAGAAAAATTGATTGTTAAAACGGACTCACTTTATAGCCAATTTTTTGAACGGGCAAAACTCCGTTTCAAAGTCGGCGAAAGTAACATTGTAGAAAAAGCCACTGCCGAAAACCAAAAAGCAGCTGTTGATTTGCAGTTAAGTCAGCTTCGCCAAGAAATGGATATGGAATTGATTCATTTTCAGGTTCTTCTAAATACAATAAACAATTTTTATCCTGAGGGTAAAATAGAAAAGAAACAACATCAATCGCAGGCTGATACCCTTGACGATAACAGGAACGGGCTGCTGACATATTACCGCCAGGAGCAAATCGTTAGCAAAGCAAAAACAAAGGTAGAGCAGTCGAAATTACTTCCAGAAATTACATTGGGTTACTTTAACACAACAATGCGAGGCTTTGGTGCCGACGATCGGCTTTACAATGCCAGCAAGCGTTTCCAGGCTGCTCAGCTTGGTTTAGGTATTCCTATTTTTGCAGGCGCACAAAAGGCGAAAATAGCTGCGGCTAAGATTAACGAGGAAATTGCCGGTTCTAATTTCGAAATACTAAAGCAGCAATTAAATGCACAGTACGAGGGTGCTAAAACACAGTATCAATTTCGCCTCAGGGATTTAGATAACTACGAAAAATCTGTTCTAAAAAATGCTGATTTAATTATGGTTACGGCAGACAAACAGTTTGTAAATGGGGAAATTAATTATTTAGAATGGGGAATATTGATTAATCAATCGATAAACATCCGCACCAGTTACCTGGATTTGGTTAGAAGTTTAAACCAAACGGTAATCCAGCTTAATTATTTAACAGCAAAAACGCAATGAAAAATATAAGTTCAATTATCATACTATTATTTTTGTTTTCTTGTAAACAAAAAACTACTCCTCCAGAAAATCAAGAGGAAATAAATATAGCGCCTGATTTGGTAGAATTAACCTCCGCACAGTTGAGAAATGCTAAACTTGAAGTGGGTAAATTAGAAGATCGAAATGTATCTTCAATTGTTAGTGTGAATGGGAATATAGATGTACCGCCGCAAAACATGGTTTCTATTAGCATGCCACTTGGTGGTTACCTAAAATCTACTAAACTCTTACCGGGCATGCACGTAAATAAGGGGGAAGCAATTGCAGTGATGGAAGACCAACAGTATATCCAAATGCAGCAGGATTTCCTTACCATAAAGGCCAAACTAGAGTTTGCACAGAGAGAGTATGTGCGCCAAAAGGAATTAAACCAAAGCCAGGCCAGTAGTAATAAAGTTTTCCAACAAGCTGAGGCCGAATACAAAACGCTACGCATAAGTTTAGGGGCCTTAACAGAAAAGTTAAGCCTAATTAATATCAATGCTGCAAAGCTTAATGAACGAAATATCTCACGCAAGATTAACTTATATTCGCCAATAACGGGCTTTGTATCCAAGGTAAATGTGAATATTGGGAAATATGTCAATCCTGCAGATGTGCTTTTCGAAATGGTAAACCCAACAGATATTCACTTAAACCTTAGGGTGTTTGAGAAAGATTTGCCACAGTTAGCTATAGGCCAGAAATTAAAGGCTTATAGCAATAATGCACCCAATAAAAAATATGATTGTGAAATTATCCTCATTAGTAAGGATTTAACGGAAGACCATCTGGCAGAAGTGCACTGCCATTTCGAGAATTATGATAAAACGCTTATTCCAGGTTTGTATATGAATGCGGAAATAGCGGTTAATAACAATACTTTAGCCACCTTGCCCGAGGAAGCTTTCGTTGATTTTGAGGGAAAACAATATGTATTTGTTGCGCTTGCAAGCAATAAATTTAAAATGGTAACTGTAGAAACCGGAACGGGTGAGCTGGGACGCTTAGCCTTGAAAAATCCCGGCGATCTAAAAGATAAATCTATCGTTACAAAAGGCGCCTACACACTCTTAATGAAACTTAAAAACAAGGCAGAGGATTAATTTTCGAATGTTAGAAAGTAGATCACGCCTAGCGCCTGTTGGAAATTCATAAGGAAATCTGACAGGCTCTTTTTTTAATCAGAGTAATGTTGCACTACGACCGATGGTGATTTAAGGTTCTATGTATATGCAAAACGCTATACTGGGGATTAATAAGTGAATCTATTCTTAGAAGTTTTGCTTTTTATGGTTAATCAGCAAATCTTTCGTAAAACTTCAGAATTTCTTCAGAGTTTATCTATATTTTTGTTACAAAGGTTTCGAAAAAATATTTTTTCATGATATCCGTTTGTTAACGTTACCAGATCAACCCTGCTCATCGATACCAACAGATTGTCTATCGAAAACACCGTTGAATTTTTTATCGCTTTGCTTAACTTGATTTTGAATAAATTATGGATAGAAAAGACTTTCTAAACAGTATTGGCATTAGCGCTGCTGCTTTTGCATTGCTAAATTGCATTGGATGCAAGAAAAATGAGCCTGGCAGCACTGCAGATACTGCTGGCCCCACCAATGTTAGTTTTACCTTAGACCTTAGTCTTGCCGCCAATGCCGCTTTATTAAACAATGGAGGTTCTTTGGTAACTAATGGTGTAATTGTTGCCAGAACCAATACGGGCGCATACATTGCGGTGCAGCGCTCCTGCACACATGAAAGCTATACCCTAAATTATCAACCCGGAAGCAGTAGATTTTACTGTCCGAATCATGGCGCAACATTTTCTGAATCGGGTGCGGTAACTGGTGGGCCAACAAATCGCTCTTTAACCGTATACAACACCCAGCTTAACGGAACCAGTTTAAAAATTTATTCTTAGTATTATGAAGTTATTGTTTGTAGCCCTTTTGGGATTTTTTCTAACGCCTACAGTTTGGATGCAAAATTTTTCTGAAGCACAGAAAGAAGCAAAATCTACCCATAAGCAGATTTTAATCAATTTCTCCGGATCTGATTGGTGTGGACCGTGTATCCGCTTGAAAAGTGAAATTTTTGAAACACAGGATTTTGAAACATATGCCGATGGCAATTTGATTTTGGTTAAGGCCGATTTTCCGAGGCAAAAGAAAAACCAGCTCGCTAAGGAACAAGTTAAACTGAACGAACAACTTGCTGAAACATATAACAAGGATGGCAAATTTCCATTTACCGTTTTGGTTGATGAAAATGGAAAAGTCCTTAAAACCTGGGATGGTTTTCCCGGAGAAAGTCCAGCGGCTTTTGTTGCTGAAATAGCAAAGAATTCAAAGTAAATGCTGATGCAGGCTGCCATTTCTGTAAATAGGGTGCTCAAACTTATGGGTAACCGATTCGAGTTCACTGTTATTGCTGATAGTGATGCGATTGGCAATGAGGCTATAGATGCTGCGGTGGCAGAAGTACAACGGATTGAAGCCCTGCTGACCACATTTAACAATGGCAGCCAAACCAGCCTAATTAACGATTGTGCCGGAGTACAGCCAGTCGCCGTAGATGCAGAAGTGATTAACCTAATAGAGCGTTCTATTAAAATTTCTGAGATTACGGATGGCGCTTTTGATATCACCTACGGATCTATAGATAAAAAGCTTTGGAACTTCGATAAAACCATGACGAGTTTGCCAGATGAGGCAACAGCCTTAGCGGCCGTGGCACTGATCGACTATAAAAATGTGCTAATAGATAAACAAAGCAATACTGTGTTTTTAAAAAATATCGGTATGCGGATAGGTTTTGGAGGAATAGGCAAAGGTTATGCTGCAGACCGTGCAAAAATTGTTTTGCGTAAAATGGGTATAGAAAGTGGTATTGTAAATGCTGCAGGAGATTTAATTACCTGGGGCTTGCAGCCCAATGGTAAACCCTGGACAGTAGGCATTGCCGATCCGGAACAAACCAACAGGCCATTCTCTTCACTCAAGATTAGCGATATGGCTATAGCAACCAGCGGCGATTATGAGAAATTTATAACCATTGGCGGCAAACGCTATTCGCATACCATCGACCCGAAAACTGGTTTGCCTGTATCTGGAGTTAAAAGTGTGAGTATTATCTGCCCGAGTGCAGAACTTGCCGATGCATTAGCTACTCCCGTTGTGGTAATGGGCGTAAAGGTAGGGTTGGAGCTCATCAACCAGATAAAACATGTGGCCTGCATAATTGTCGATGATGATGATCGGGTGTACACCTCAAATAATATTAATGTGATTTAAATATGAAGTTTTCCAAAAGGTTTTTTCTAGCTGGATTTGTGGCCATAACCGCCCTCACCATGTTAAGTTCTTGCAGTAGCGTTAAGCCCTATCAAAAAAGCAAAATTAATGATGCTGATATGTCGCTTTCTTCTCGTAAAGTTCAAAAGTTTGAGCAAAGTTTCCAGCTCTATCGCGAAGGTGCCTCCGGTGCTAATGGCGGTAAAAGTGGTGGTGGTTGCGGTTGTAACTAATATCTAGATAACAGGATGAGAAAAATTTATCTCCACGTGCTTTTTATGTACTTCGGTATCTTAAGCACCTACGCACAAACCAAACCAACAGCCGTAAAAAGCGATACCAGTAATTATCAGTCTCGGAAGCTGAAAATAGATGAGGTAAACCTGGTTTCGGCTTACTATCATCAAGAGGGAAATAACTCTGCAGTAACCGGCGGAATTGGTACCGAAACCCTTAGCGATTTTGCCAATACCATAGACTTACAAATGTCTAAATTTAACAAAAACGGGAGGAAAAACACCTTCCTTTTTGAGCTTGGTGTAGATCATTATTCTTCAGCATCATCTGATAATATTGACCCAAGCACCATATCATCTGCTTCATCTGCAGATATTCGCATATATCCATCCCTAAACTGGACACAATCTAACGAAGAAACCGGTAATTCGTTTGGGTTCACCGGATCTTATTCAACCGAGTTCGATTATCAATCGTTAGGTGCGGCATTTAATTTAACCCGCTTATCTAAAGACAAGAATACGCAATTCGATTTTAGGCTTCAGGCCTTTCTAGATCAGTGGACGGTTATTTTACCTATAGAATTGCGAACGGGCAATGCAGGACGCAATGGTGAGCAGTATGATACGGCGCCGAGAAACTCTTTCAGCACCTCGTTCTCTCTATCGCAGGTAATAAACCAGAAATTTCAGGCGGCGTTAATTATTGAGCCATCTTACCAGAAAGGATTACTGGCGACAAAATATCAGCGCAACTACTTTACTGATGGCTCTTTGCGTGCAGAAACCCTTCCAGATAAACGTTACAAGTTGCCAATTGGCTTAAGGATGAATTATTTTCTTGATGACCGATTTGTGATTAGAACCTTTTATCGATACTACATGGATAACTGGGGCATCAGAGCCCATACGGCCGAGCTGGAAGTACCTGTTAAAATCAATTCGTTTTTTTCCATTAGTCCATTCTATCGCTACAATAACCAAACAGGAACCAGGTATTTTGCACCTTATGGTCAACACCAGCCAAGTGCTGCCTATTTTACCAGCGACTATGATCTTTCTACCCTTACCAGCGATTTTTATGGGGCGGGCATAAGATTTGCACCACCAAAAGGTGTTTTCGGATGGCAACGGTTAAACATGCTAGAATTAAGGTACGGGCATTATTCGAGGTCGACGAGTTTGGTGTCGAACATTTTATCACTTAATTTGAAATTTAAATAGCCAAGTGGAGCGGCGGTATCACCATTCAAATTTTTGTATTTAACCCTGTGCCAATAACGTTACAAAAGGTGTTGTTGAGCGCAAAGCATTGCAAAATTTTAATCGACGGTACCGCTTCTTTTATTTTAGTATTTCTTCTGGAAGCTCATTGTATGGGAGAAATGCCACAACATTTTCACCATAGCAATTCTTTTTTTCCCAAGAGACCTAGCAAACCACCCGTATGTATGGCCAAAATGTTTTCATTTGGAAGGATGACCTGCTTGTTGCACAAATCTGTAATGGCATAAAACAGCTTTGCAGTATAAATAGGGTCGATTAGTACTCCTGTTTCGTTGATAAAACTTTTTATAAAATCTAGTAATTCGGGGGTAGTTTTTGCGTACCCACCGAAATGATAATTTGTATGGAGCTTAAGATGGTTGGATAGGGGAGTGTATTTCGCAATTTCATTACCAATAAAATCGCCGCCTTTTAAAACAGGTACAACATGCAACCTGGATTTTAAATCACCAGTATGAATTCCACTCAGCAATCCTGCAGCGGTGGTTCCTGTTCCTGCGGCTACAAAAATATGATCGTAAACAGTTGGCAGCTCAGTTATAATTTCAGCACATCCCTGTACAGCCACTGCAGAAGCACCGCCTTCATCTATAAAGTAACAATTGCTATCGGCAGCAAAATGTTCATTGTACAGTTCCTGCTTATGCTTGTACCGTTCGCGATCAACAAAGATGAGTTGCATGCCATACAGGCTACAGATCAATAGCATCTCGTTCTTAACCACTTCGCCTCTTACAAATGCGGTAGCTTTATAGCCAAATTTTGCTGCCGCTGCTGCTGTCGCCACCAGGTGATTAGAATATGCACCACCAAATGTTACCAAATGATTTTTGTTTTGCCGATTGGCATCCTGCAAAAGGTATTTAAGCTTGCGCCATTTATTGCCAGAGATATACGGATCTATTAGATCATCTCGTTTTACGAATAAATTACCGTGGCGGTGGTAGTTTAGTTTTTGAACTGGGCTATACAAATTTTCGAACACCCCGTAAAAGTAAAAAACACCCTAAACAGTTAAGGTGTTTTTGTTGCAATATTTACCGAAAGGCCTATTTTCCTATGCCAAAGCCAAAGCCTGCGTTAACCATACTGTACTTCGCTTGCGTATAAGACGAGTAAAATTTAAAGAAACCGAATTTCAACTGAAAACCGATCGATGCACGCATGCCATCAATATCGGTTTGTTTTATTGCAATGGGATCTACGTAAGTTACCGAACTTGTTGCGCTGGTAGCAAAGCGGTAAGTACCCAAGGCTTTTAAATCGGTTTTAGCCGTTTGGTAGCCTACGCTGGCAAAAGGCGTAAAAAATAGAAGGTTTTTAGAAACAATGGCCTCGATGTTTACACCGTTAAATTTAGCGTCAATGCGTTGGTCTGAATTTGCTACGTTATCAATATTCAAATCCAGGTGATATTGGTATTGTGTAAAGCCACCGGCAATGGCAATATCCACTGGAACCAGTTTTGTAGATTTACCCATAATTAGCGGCAAGAGTTCTATTTTTGCCCCGACACCAATCATAGAAAGGCTGCCCAAATCGCTACCGAGCTTAATCTTCGGCATTGCCCTCAGTGAAATATCTATGTTTTTAGGTAAGCCTAACGTGGCTTGAATTTGGGCCGAAGGAACAATGTGGAAGCCAACACCTTGTGGGAGGTTAAAAAATTTGCCTGTAGGAAAGCCATTGCTGGTGTAAACCTCCATTCGTCCACCAACCTGGCTATTGCCGAAAGCGGTTGGCCCTTCTGGCGATGCGCCAGGTGCAGGTTTAATGTTATTTAATCCGAGTGTGTTTACGTTATACGTTCTGGCAGATTGTGGTACAAAAGCGCCCGAAGCCGATACCCTAAGATCGAATTTTAAAAATCCTTTTGCTTTCGCCGTATTGCTCCAACCATCACTTAAGCCTTGCCCTAAACCTTTGTACAGCGGGTCGAAATAAGCATTAACGAGTTTAGTTGCATCTGCCGGACCAGAAACAAACAGACTTCCCACATCTTGTTGGGCTTTTGCTTCAGGTGCAAAATAGCCAATAAAGAAGGCTGCTAAGCCTATTATTAAGAAACGTTTCATGATGAGTTTGTATGGAATAATTTTATTTCATCTAAGATAGCGCAGTTTTTTTAATTCTAAAATCATTTCCACAATCTTGGTTGTAAAACTCTATTTTTGCAGCATGGAAAATGTGGTCGAATTGCAGGAAACAGAAGAGCAGGAATTATATGAACATTTAAAAATTGTAGTCGATAAAGGTCAATCGCTTTTACGTATCGATAAGTTTTTAATGGTTCGTGTAGAAAATGCATCGCGTAACCGCATCCAAAATGCAATTGATGCAGGTAATGTACTGGTAAACCAAAAGCAGATTAAAGCAAGCTATAAGGTTAAACCTTTTGATGAAATTTCTATTGTCCTTCCTCATCCGCCACGCGATACCGAAGTTTATCCGGAAGATATTCCACTGGATATTGTTTATGAAGACAGCGATTTGTTGGTGGTAAATAAAGCTGCAGGCATGGTAGTGCACCCTGGCTTTAATAATTACACCGGTACGCTGGTAAATGCATTGGCTTTCCATTTCGAGCAATTGCCGCAGTTACCCGGCAACGATGGCAGGCCAGGCTTGGTACACCGAATTGATAAAGACACCTCCGGATTGTTACTCATCTCTAAAAACGAAAAATCGATTACCCACCTGGCAAGGCAATTTTTCGACCATAGCATAACCCGAAAGTACATTGCACTGGTTTGGGGCGATTTAGAAACAGATGGAACGGTTAATGGCTATATTGGGCGAAGTATAAAAGATAGGCGGGTAATGGACATTTACGACGATGAAACAAAAGGTAAATGGTCGGTAACGCATTATAAAATTTTAAAGCGTTTGGGTTACGTTACCCTCATCAGCTGCGAATTAGAAACCGGGCGTACACACCAAATTCGTGCCCACATGCAACACATTGGCCACCCATTATTTAGCGATGCCATGTATGGTGGCGATAAGATTTTAAAAGGAACTACGTTTAATAAATACAAGCAGTTTGTGGATAATTGCTTCGAATTGTTGCCCAGGCAGGCGTTACATGCGCAAAGCCTCGGTTTTATACACCCCACAACCAAAGCATTTATGCATTTTGAATCGCCCTTGCCGGCAGACTTTAAGGCTGCACTACAAAAATGGGAAAATTACGTTGCCGCTTCGTAGATGATGTATTCACAATATCTATTATTTAATGATGAATTTTACCCGGTTGATGCTGCTGTTTTAACGGCAGCTAACCGCGGGTTTAAATTTGGCGATGGGCTATTTGAAAGTATGCGTATGATTAGCAATAAGCTGCAATTTGCAGACTTGCATGCCGATAGGCTGGCAGCCGGTATGAAAGCACTTAAAATTGATGGATACAACCTCATAGACGATTATTTTTTACGTCAGAAAACCGCAGACCTTGCCAAAAAAAATAAGTGGGGCGGTAATGCCCGTTTCCGCTTAGCCATTTACAGGCAGGGCGCTGGTGTATATACGCCAGAAACCAATAAATCTGCTTACGTGCTCGAGGGGATTTCTTTGCAAGCATCAACCTACCAATTAAATGCAAAGGGCCTTATTATCGATGTTTATGATGAAATGACAAAGCCTGTACATCTGCTTTCTAATTTCAAAACTGCAAATGCATTGCTGTATGTAATGGCTGGTCTTTTTAAAACGCAACATAGACTAGATGAAGCTATTATCTTAAATCAGCATGGTTTTATATGCGAGAGCATCAGTTCTAATGTATTTGTAGTTTATAATAAGCAAATTTATACCCCTGCATTAACCGAGGGCTGTGTAAGTGGCGTAATGCGTACTGCGGTAATGCAAATCTGCAAATTGAATAATATTCCACTTATCGAAGCACAAATAAGCCCGGAAATATTAAAAGAGGCCGAAGAAGTTTTTATTACCAATGCCACCCAAGGCATACAATGGATTATGGGCTACGGCCGCAAAAGGTATTTTAATGAATATGCTAAGTTTTTAAGCGAAAAATTAAATCTCTTATAACTTGGAAAGCAATACCGGTGGTTAATAGGTTAAAGCAGTCCCGTCTTTTGCTTAATGCCATGAAAAATGGCATAACGCTGTCAGCCAGGTTTAGATAAATTTGCCTGTGCTACAACAGCATACAACCGCTATTTTGATGGTGCTTTGCCATGCGCATTTTAAATAGATTAAAGGTTTTTTCAACGCATGTTGCGATGGTGATCTATTAAAAATGCGAATTGTTTTACGGTGTTTAAGTATTTGTTTAGCAGTTGTTTGTAGTGTTTTTTCGTCAAATTTATTGCTATGTGAAACTTTCGTATATTTGGGTGTTATAGGTAACCATAAAAACGACAGTACTAAAATGAATGGTAGTTTAACGCAAATCGGAAACAGTAAACTAGAATGGAAGCATTTCCTAATGACTTTCTTATTAGGATTTATACTGACCTCATTTATTTATATCCTACTTATACCATTAACCTATTGGGGACTTTTTGGAGAAGGAGAAATAGCCTCAAGAATAGAAAACAGACCGTTGAATTCTTTCATAATTGAATTTGGAGCATTGACCTTAGTTCTTTGCATTTGCGTAATTCTTGCTCTTTTGACCTATAAAAAAGGAAAAATATCTAAAACTAAATCTTATATTCTGACGGGGATATTAATATCTATAATGTTTATCTTTCGTGTTGAGATCGGTAATTTTATTATCGAACTTTTTTAAAAAGAATGGCTACCTATAACACGGGTTTTGCGTCAGGCGGGCTGACGTGCAAACTTGGAGTTTTGTTCTTCTATTCAAGTTCAGTGCTGGCAGACAGTTTTGTACTCCGAAACCCGCCCGAACGCAAAGCCCCGGAACGTTATACGCCATTAAATGACACACTCTAAAACATTGACTTTTATAATTTTATTAATCAGTTTGTCATTAAAAGTTTTCGGACAATCACTAGAAAATTTTGCTGACGTATTAAAAACTCGAAGAATCGGCCAGAAGGTTACAAAAATAGTTGGACAAGATATTTCGGAGCGTACATTTTTAGGCTACATAAAAGACAAGAAAGGTAATACCAAATATTATGTAGTAACCGAATTCTTAAGAATAAAAGCTGCAATTGTATATCACGGACACAGCAGAATTCTATTTTTTAATGCAAAACAAAAGCTGGTTCAAGAGTCCGTACTTTCGATGCCTTATGAATTGCCTTTTAGACTTAAAGCAAATGTTTTCTTAACACAGGTTTTGTAAAATCACCGGGCGACCTGCGGTCTCCAGCTTCGCAAACTCCAAGCAAATTTGTACTTTAACAGAAAATTAATGCAAGTAATCGGTGCTTTCATAAAGCCTCGGAAAGTTATACGTAATTGCTCGACAAAATGAAATCACTGGCATCTGTAATATTACTTCTATTTATAGCGACATTTTCGTTTGGTCAAGATTTTCCAAACATTTCTTACGGACTGACTGCTGAAGAAAATGAGCTATGGCTAAAGAGGGTCATACCATCGGAAAAGGGAACACAACTAACTTTAATTCAAAATAGATTTTTTAAAAGAAAAGACTTTACCAAGTCAGCAAACACCGCTATTCCAGTGGTAATCGCAAATGGAATTGTAGTAAATGAAATAGTAAACACCGAATTGAAGAATTTATTGGCTACTCAACTTACGACAGATAAAGTTCAGATTACAATAGTAGAAAAGGAACCAGAAGGACTTTATGTAAACAAAGCTTGGACAGGGATTATAGTTTTAAGTATTAGTGATAAGAAAATAAATAAGCTTCTGAAAAGATATAAACCTTAATAAAGCTATTTACAACTACGTATAACAACAGGTTTAAGTTAAGCCTCGGGCGAAGTGAGAACACGAAAATTTGAAGCTATTTATTTAGATTAGTGCAAAAGGTTCTGTTGTGCAAATAATAAGGCTCAACTTAAACCTGCAAACCGTTATGTGCAAGCATATTGAAAACCAACAACATCACATATAGAACATTTTACCTCGGACTCCTATTTTGTTTTGGACAGACGATTATTGAAGCTCATTCAGCGTTCCTAATGATCTTTATTCGACACTCCAGCACAACAAATTATGAAGGAATATTATTTTATGTTTTCATCCGACTTATATTGACCTGCATTCCTTATATAATAGGGTTTTACCTTTACGGTTTAATATCGACCAAAGTTCTTCCTTCAATTATTTCAATTGGAATTAACATAGTTATTTCGTCGCTATTCATTTATTCTGACCTCATTCAGAAGGACATTCTTTCCATAACCTTAGCTTCAATATTGACTAGCATAATGTTAATTTTTATCGACAAAAAGCTAAATTTTAAATTACTAACTCAAAAGAAAGAGAATGCCAGCACATAACAACAGGTTTAAATATTGCGGGGCGAAGTGCTTACAATTTCTTCATCGCTTTTTACTATCTTCATCTCAGATTGACAAAGGTTCTGCAAGTAATTCCGCAAATTCTTAAACCTGCAAAACGTTAAGTGCAATTTTCGTTTTGCCCTGGCCAAAGCTCCGCCTCAGTCGCTATTTTTTTGCCAAGGCAAAAAGGCAAACCAAAAACTACACTTAACATAGGTTTTGTAAAATCACTGGGCGACCTGCGGTCTCCCGCTTCGCAAACTCCGATCAAATTTGTACATTAACAAAAAAGTATGCAAGCAATCGGTGCTTTCAAAAAGCCTTGGAATGTTATTGCCAATTTAGGACGACAGGACAATTGATATGAACGGAGTAAAAAAACATAGAGGACTCAAACGATAACACTAAAAGAGGCCCAGCCGCCAACATCGGCTTGGCAATAGTGGGCCCTGCAGTGTAAATTTAACATTTTTGCTGCTATCAGGTCGTAGTGCAAAGGTTCGCTGACGTTTTTTAAATGCCACACCAGCGTAAGTCCGTCGGCCATTAGGAGAAATTGCAAAGAAAAATAAAAAACAATTATGAATTTCAGACACGCGCTACTATTGATATTTTTAATCTTAACAACCGACCTATTTGGACAAGTTAAGATCGACAATAATGTAACTGTAACTTTTCCGGGAAAACCTGAAACCAAAGAATTCACAGAGAATATAGGCTCTTCAAAAGCTAGTATAAAAGCTTTTTATTTAAACACAAAAGAACAATCATTTATAGCTCTAAGGACAGTCTTATTTGAGAATGATAACGAAAGTGTTAAGCCAGCTGCATCATCGACAGAATTACAAACGATTTACGACAAAGATATCAATTTCCAAATTAATGCAATGAAAAACAAAGGGTTCACTTTTTCGGACTCCCTCAAGATTAAGATTCAAAATTTAGAAGTCTATCGTTTGAAATACATTTTAGCTGATACAAACGAGCCAGCAGCCGAGAGCTTACTGCTTTTCTTAAACGGTATAAGATACGTCTTTATTTATTCAAAAGTCAACTCCTTCACTCAAGCAGACAAGGAGAAATTCTTAAATTCAATTGCAATAAATAACTTACAAAATGCATCACAAGTAAAAATAAACGATAATACGATGAATTGGATTTCTTATGGCTTTTACGCTGTTTTAGTTATCGGATTTGTAATATACTTTCGGCTACCAAACAAAAATAAGTCGAAATATGGAATAAATCTAAAGGTTGTTTACTGTCCAAATTGTAAGACAAAACAACCTTTCATACGCATTCCCAAGAATATAACACAGACGTTATTCGGTGGAACAATTTGTCCAAAATGTAGTGCTCAATTAGATAAATATGGAAATATTGTTTAGAAATGGCAACTTTTCTGACTGCGTGTCTAATTAACCCTTATTAAAATTACCAAAATGAAAGTTGAAGTTACTTACCTAGAATGGAGTCGCCGATTTTGTTGTGGAAATAATAATGCTCAACTCAAAACTATAAATCATTAGCAGGGAATCTATGAAGAAGGTCCTACAAATATTTATAATCGGAATGCTGCCTACACTTTGTTCTTGCGTACAATCCGACAGCAGAAAGACTATTGCAACGGCTACAATTGACACTTTACAGACAAGAATTGACAAACAGGAAAAAGAGCGTTTATTGAAGAGAAGGGCAATTGAGGATCAGGACTATGCTGACAGCTTACGACTTGATAAGGTTCTACAAAATGCATTAGTAGTAGCAAGCAAAAATATAGAAAAAAATAGATTTATTCAGAGATATGAAGTTTTGGCTGACAGTATTCAAGTGCGTGTTGAAATTAATTTAGGATACCATTTTACAAAGAAATACCCTCATCTTATAATTAGGAGAAGCGAGCCCAGTACTTTTTATATTGACATCTACACAAAAAGTGGAAAGGAATTTAAAAAAGTAATATCCCACGAACAGTGGAACATGACTTATCTGAACGACACCATCCAAGATATCAATGGTGATGGACGAAATGATTTTGTTGTCAACTGGTATGGCTCGACAGGTTGCTGCTTAAAAGCCTTCAGTAATGTTTATCTTTTACGACAAGATAAAAAAGCATTTTCTGAAAACCTTGAATTTATAAATCCGACTTTTTCACCAAAAGAGAAAATCATTAGGGGAGTACGTTATGGACATCCAGGCGAAACAGAAATGTATAAATACAAGTGGAACGGAGAAAAAGTGGACACATTGGAATATGTATCATACGAAAAACACAAGACGGGAAAAACTGGAAAAATTATAATATCAACTGGCTTACCATATGCTGACAAATTCAAGATATTGAAAATTTTAAATTCGGTCCCGAGAGAATACAATGAAATTGAAGGCTATGATTGGTTCACAGGAAATGGATATAAATAAAATGGCAGCTGTTAGTAGGCATCAGGTAAAAAAGGGTGCGAAGGTTTAGAATTATTACTCTACTTCCAATTAAGTTTAATATTGATTAAAATTAATGCACTTCCAAACCCGCTACTGTCTCCAACTATCAAAACATTCTGTAGCATTGTAACCTACCACAACGAAAAGAATAGTCACATTTACCTTCATTTCCATACTAATTCCGAGCAAATTTGTATTTTATTAGAACATTGAAGTAAACACATCGTTCCCACATAATTCTTCACGCCTTTAAGAACATGTTAAAATTAAGTAGCATAAAAATGATAGATGATAAATTTGAACTCACACTCAGACCAACTGAAGCGAAGGATCTAGAAACATTATTTGAATTTCAATGTGACCAAGAAGCTGCCTCTCTAGCTGCATTTATGCCTAAAGATGCAACAGATAAAATAGCATATTTAAAAAAGCATCTAAAATTATTGAACGACCCAACAGTAAATAATCAAACAATTCTACTTAACAATTCTATTGTAGGGAGCGTAGCTAAATATATAATTGAACCAGATGCCGAAATCACCTATTGGATAGATCGTAAATATTGGAGGCGAGGAATTGCCACAACAGCATTAAAAAAATTCCTCGAAATTGAATCGACCAGACCAATTGTTGGAAGGGTAGCATTTGATAATTTAGGCTCGCAAAAAGTGTTAGAAAAATGCGGCTTTATAAAAATTGGTGCCGACAAAGGCTTTGCGAACGCAAGGCAGACAGAAATAGAAGAATTTATCTACAGACTTTCGAATTAATAAACTAAAATTTACTGAAGAGGATTCTGCTGTTAACTCCCTTCAATACAACTTTTATATTGGGGATGGATTAATACAAGGGTTCCATTAGAAACAAAAAGACTACTAAAAGCACTGAATGGTAGATATAGCCGACATAAAGAGCTACACTTCGATAAGGCATCTATCAGAAAACCAGATAGCTATTGGTAAGCAAACATGCTTTCCTGGTAAAAAATTGATGCTGTTTCGTATATTTACTTTGATAAACCAATAAGCAACTCTGAAAGGGACGGAAAAGAACCAGTAGATTGATTAAACCATGAGGTGAAAGAATTTCTTGGTTGTAGGCAAACCAGTTTTACAAATTAAGATTGCCACTTGGTTAATTGGAGAATTTGAATTTGCACACGGATAAACAATGCAGTTGCTACGGTATTAGAAAAACCAATAATAAATAGCCAGAAATCTGCACCGGAGATATATTGAAATTTTCTAACGCAAATAGCAAAACTATATGAAACCTTAACGCATATCATATGAAAAAACAAATTCGAAAATGGACTTTCAGATTTACAGCGACAGGAATTGCAGTTTTTGGAATTCTATTAATAATTGTATTAAACCCGATTTTGACCACTGCAAAGAGAACAGTGCATAACAATTTCATAATTTATCACGAAGAAAATATAGACCCGGCATTAATATCAAAGCTCGATCAAGCAACAAGCCTTTTAAAAACAAGCGAATTTTATAACAGCCGACTAAAGCTTGATATCTGTTTGAACGATGGCGCAGCATATCCGTCAATAATTAAATCTCTTCGCGGACAAGCCTTTGCCTGGGGGTTTTACAACAAGGTTGTACTGCAGGGTACTATGAATTGCAAGGAGAATTACGTTGAGCTTAATGGCTACAATTGGAATCTGACACAACTTCTGGCTCACGAAATGACGCACTGTTTTCAATTCGACAAATTAGGATTTTGGAATTCAAAACCGGTTGCAGATATTCCTGATTGGAAATGGGAAGGATACGCAGAATATGTTTCAAGAAACAACAAGGACCATAATACGCTTGTAAAAAATATTAACCGACTTGAAAGAGCGGGGAAAGATTCCTGGGAGATCACGTTAGACGACAATACAATCGCACCCAGAACTTACTATCAATATTGGATTTTGGTTCAGTATTGCTTAGAGATTAAAAAGATGAGTTATAAACAACTTCTATCGGATACAACCACCGAAATTGCCATAAAAGAGGAAATGCAAGAATGGTACGATGCCAACTCGAAATAAAAATGAGCTATCAGAATAATCGGACGTATAATGAGCTGCGACCAAGCCTCTGTGATCCGCAGCTCCTCGATAACAAATTTCAACTGTAATTTTCGAAATGCGCACCATTCAAGATGTAAAATGAAAATTCCAACTATCCACGGGTATATCGACAGGAGAATATTAATTAATTTTACGGCTGACCTAAAAACGGTTGAAAAAATTATCCCATCTCCATTTAGACCAAAATCTTATAAGGGTAAAGCAATTGTTGGCATTTGCTTAATCAGACTCAAACATATTAAACCTAAAGGCTTCCCAGATTTTATTGGCGTTAATTCTGAAAACGGTGCACACAGGATTGCGGTAGAATGGGATGAAGATCAACAAACAAAATCTGGTGTGTACATCCCTCGTCGAGATACCTCCCATAAGCTAAATGCATTCGTAGGGGGAAGAATTTTTCCGGGGAAGCATTACTACGCTAATTTTAACGTCAATGAAAATAACGGAAATTACCATGTTGACTTTCAAAGTTCAGACGATACCAAAATTCTAATTGATGCTTCCGAAACAGAATTTTTCAATGAAAAGTCGATTTTTGAAACATTAAAGAATGCTTCCGACTTTTTTAAAGATGGCGACCTTGGTTACTCGCCAAACAAGGAAAAGTTTGATGGACTTCGATTGAAAGCATACCATTGGGAGGTTCGACCACTCGACGTAGTAAATATAAATTCAACCTTTTTTGATAACGAACATATTTTTCCAAAGGGTTCAGTCACTTTTGACAATGCATTATTAATGACAAACATTGAACACGAATGGAAAAGTGAACCAGCAAAATAAAAACGAAATAAGAAATGGAACACACAAAAATCACTGTAGAAGCAACAATTGACGCTGCAAAAAGTAAAGTTTGGGATTATTATACTACCCCAGAACACATCATAAAGTGGAATTTCGCCGACCCAAGCTGGCACTGCCCCAAAGCAACTAACGACATGAAAATCGGTGGAATCTACAATGCAAGAATGGAGGCAAAAGATGGTAGTTCCGGTTTCGATTTCGAGGCAGTTTACACAGATATCAATGATGGCAATAGTTTTGTCTACGAGTTTGGAGGAAGGCAAGCATCAGTGGTGTTCGATGAACAAGACGGAAACACAAAGGTGTCAGTAACGTTCGACCCTGAAACAGAAAACCCGGTAACCATGCAGCAACAGGGTTGGCAAGCCATACTTAATAATTTCAAAAACTACACTGAAACAAATTAAACATCAAAAAGAAGAATCCATGTGCATGATGATATTTTCTCATGAATGCTTTGCATGATATCGATTATACCTTAGAGTAAAATTGAAGGAAAATCATAAATGAAAAAAAAGGATGTGGTAACGAATGAGAATATTTGCGGAAACAAAGAGGTTAATTATTAGAGAAATTGTTCCCGAAGACATTGATGGAATGTTTGAGTTGGATGCTGATCCAGAAGTTCACAAGTACCTGGGTGCAAAACCCTTTATCAGCAAGGATCAAAGTTTGGATATGATAACATCTATTCGACAACAGTACATTGAACACGGAATAGGACGTTGGGCAATCATACACAAAGAAACAAATCAATTTGCAGGCTGGTCGGGCTTAAAATTTGTAACTGAATTAACCAACAAACATCAAAATTATTATGATCTCGGTTACAGATTGTTAAAAAGATTTTGGGGAAAAGGCATTGCAACAGAAGCAGGGGAACTTGCAATACACTATGCCTTTAACAAATTGAAAACGACCGATGTTTATGCAATGGCGGATGGTGAGAACAAGGCTTCGAATAAGATATTAACTAAGCTAGGTTTAAGGAAGATAGAAGAGTTTGACTTGGCTGGTATCAACCATAATTGGTATAGGATGGGATTAACAGATTATCAATCTATAAATAAGCTTGATAACCCTAAGCTTGATATATCCGGGCACGAATAACAATGATTAATTTGTTATATGTGGTATGAAAGAAGATCGAACTGTTTAATTATGATAAAACATACAATCCGCTGCGTTAATGCACTAATCCTCCTCCGCTGCATAAAGCCAATCCTAGAGGAAAAAATTAATTTAAAAGATCAAATGCATTTCGCTTTTTATGCCATTAAGACGAACACCATTATCCCCGAAGATCATACTTTGCCATCCGCACTAAGATTATCTGAGTAAATTGCTCTGATATACCCGTGTATTATCAGTCTCAAAGGATTATTAAGAAAGCCACAATTTTTCCTCACGTTTTACCAACAGATATTCCTCAGCATTGAGCTCGAGGTATCCATATTCATAGCAAAATTTATAATTGGCTCCCGTTTGTGTTTGGTAAGTATGGGTAAAATAATCAAAATTTAAACCTGCGCTCAACAACTTTCTTTTAGAAATTTTTACTTTTCCATCTGGATTAAGCTTCGATAAAAGTGTACGATTCTTTTTCAGAATTAAGTTAATCCTTTTAAAAACCAGGCTGTCCTGACTTTTTAAGCGGTTATTGTAGCTATTCCTGCACCCATCATCACAAAATTTTTTATCGGCCCGACCCCTCAATGGTCCGCCGCAATCTAAACAAATGCGTTCCATAATAATTAATTTTATATTATGGGATGATGGGTAAAACTAGTAAAAAAATTAACTCACGCGAAACCTCGCAGCTGGTTTTCAAAGTTTATCCGTTTTTAAACGTTTATAATCGACTATAATTATTTATCCTTGGGATATATTTTCTCCGACCCTGCACCTTTGTTCTGTCGGCAGTCGCGGTGATTGCTGTTCGTTAAACTAAAGAAACTTAAATTTTAAACGTTATGGAAAGTGCAATTAACAAAGTGGTATTGAGCGGTTTCGCTGGAGCAGATGCAGAATTAAAAAACCTATCAGGAAATCAGCGCATAGCAAAGGTGAGCTTGGCTGTAAACGAATTTTATAAAACAACTTCTGGAGAAGAAGTGAAAAAAACACAGTGGTTTACCTTAACCTTTTGGAATGATAAAGCAGACCTGGCTGCTGCACAAATTAAAAAAGGTACGCATTTCGCAATAGAGGGAAAGTTATTATCAGGTTCGTATGTGGCAAAAGATGGTTCAAAAAGATATACAACTGATATTGTTGTAAATGAAGTTTCTATTAAAGAGGTTGAGCTCAGCAATTAAAACCTTTCTCAGCTACACAATTGCAGTATCAAGAACAGAAGATTTAGTCATAACCTGAAGATAGCCTTCAGCGTTAACAATCCGGGATATAGATCAATTGTGTAGCTTGTTAAAGTCTAATAGATGTGCCTAGGTAGAAGTTTCTTCCTGGCGCTGCATTATAATATCTCCCTCCAACTGCGTTTAGATCGTTACCTAGGCTGTAGTTTTCATCGAGCAGGTTGTTAATGCCAAAAAATAACTCCAATTTAGATTTTTTGATCTTCAAATCTCTTATGCCAGATTTCATTGCAATAAGATTGTATCCCTTGGCAAAAGTGGTGTTCGCATCATTAAGTGGGAGAGAAGAGGTATAGTTATGTTGTGCGAAAAGATATATACCCTTTCTGAACTCAAAAGCCAAACTACTTACCAAAATCTGATCGGGTACGCCGGTTAATTTGTTATTGCTAAAATTGGCGTTGCCAATAGTATAATCGATAAAGTTAAAATGGTTATAGGTGAAGGTATTTCGGAGTTCGAGCCCTTGCAACAAGGATTGATTTCCTTTCAACAGCCATACAGCAGTTTCTAACTCTAAACCTTGCTGCCTAGTTGCTCCGGCATTAACAAAATATTCTGTATCGTTAGCATTCAATCTCCTCACGATGGCACGATTGAGGTTAAATTGGAAAACACTTGCATTGGCATAAAATCTACGATTTATACTCTGATATCGCAATCCAGCTTCATAATTCCAGCCAATCTCCGCTTGAAGATTATTATTTATAATTTGATCTGATGAGCGAACTTCGGCAACAGTAGGTGGTGAGTAACCCTTACTTACAGACCCTCTAATGGATAATTCTTTAGTTAATAGGTAAGATGCAGCTAACTTCGGCATCAATTCTGGATCAAATTTTCGTTTTCGAAGTGCAACTGAACTGGGAAAAAAACTTTCGTATTGATACTTATAAAAATTTAAGCTTCCTGATAATTCGACTAACAATTTGTTTCTGTAGTCGAAGTTTAACCTTAAAAAAGCAAAATCCTGATCAGCAACTAGTATATCTTCTGCCTGCATTGGGCCGATGCTACCGGCGTTGTTATCGAAGTTTTTCACTTGGGTTTTGGTAGCACCATATTCCACACCTGCCTGACCATTGAATTTCATTGCTTCTTTTTGATGTTCGAAAGCTAGAAAGGTTCTGAAGCCAAGTGTGCGCTCGAAACGTTTTTCATAATTGGTAATAAATGGATTTTTAAAATCGGTATAGCTTCCGAACAGCGCTATAACATGCTTAAAGTTTTTCGAAATTTCATAATCGTTAGACAAACCCACAAAAACCGTTTTATTGTAAATAGCCGCTTGCTGGGTCAGTGCACCTGGAAGCGTAGCGGTTGCTGGTCGGGCAAGTTTTGGATTTTGCTCCAATTGCCCTAATGTTAATCCACCAGGTGTTTCATAATTTAAATCGCTATAAAAAGCCAGAAGTTTAAGTGTACTATTTTCAGCATACTTTAGTTGCTGGTTAGTTTGGAAATACTTCCTTCCCATTGCACTATTTTCTCGGTACCCACTGCTTTTTTGGTAGCCTTGCACAAAGCTGAAGCTGTAATTTTTAAATTGACGCTGGATGCTGGCGGTTTCATGTAAGAGACCATACGACCCACCCGTTAAGCTAGCCGAAAGCTTGTTCTGATTTGACGCTGTGGTGGAAATTAGCACTGCACCACCAGTATTAGCACCAAATATGCTGGCTTCCGGACCTTTGTAAATCTCAATATCCTCAATAGCAATAGGATCCAATAGGTTAAGATAGGTATTCCCACCCGCATCGGTGAGTGGAAAGTCATCGAGATAGATTTTGATGTTCCGGATGCCAAATGGAGAACGCAATAAACTTCCTCTAAGAGACAAGCGATAACTGCCTGGAGAACGTTCTTCCATGCGCACACCAGCGCTACCGTTAAAAGTGCTCACTAAAGAGCTGTTAGGTTCATTTTTGAGGATGTTGCTATCAATTAACTTAACAGCAGCTACCGATCGTAATATAGTTTGCGAATTGTAATAACCCCGAATGGTAACCTCGTTCAGTTTTTTTACAGAATCTGGTTGAATGGTTTGCGCAAAAGCAAGTTTAAAAAATAAAACGACGAGGATGGTAAGGGTTAATTTCAAGTGAAGAAGTTTTTTAGCAACCAATGATGAGCAGCGAAATTAACTTATTCTGCTCATCATTGGTAATTGTATTAATTATTTTGCAGCTACACGCCAAACAACACCACTTACATCATCAGCTACTAAAAGGGCGCCATCTGGTGTTAGCGTAACGCCAACCGGCCTGCCATATACTTCGGCTTTGTCTTTATCGGCCACAAAACCAGTAAGGAAATCTTCTGGCTTGCCATTAAGTTTTCCATCTTTCATCGGTACAAAAAGAACTTTGTAACCAGCAATCGCTGATCTGTTCCAGGAGCCATGTTGTCCGACAAAAGCGCCACCTTGATATTTAGATGGAAACTTATCCGATTTATAAAAAGCTAATCCTAATGATGCGGTGTGTGCACCTACGGCAACGTCTGGTACAATTGCTTGTTTAACCAGTGTTGGGTTTTTACCTTTTAGTCTCGGATCTTCATGTTGCCCGTAGTACGAATATGGCCACCCGTAAAATCCACCTTGTTTTACACTTGTGATATAATCTGGCACAAGATCATCTCCAAGTCCATCCCGCTCATTCACAGCTGTCCACAACATGTTAGTTCCAGGAGCCCAATCAATTCCAACTGGGTTCCGTAACCCGCTTGCATAAATTTTTTCACCAGTTCCATCTGGATTAATTTCTAAAATAGAGGCTCTCCTTACTTCATTTTCCATTCCATTTTCGCCTACATTACTTCCAGAGCCTACTGTTACATATATTTTACTTTGATCTTTATTTGCAATTAAGTTTCTTGTCCAATGGTTATTATAACCGCCAGCAGGTAAACTTAAAATTTTCTTTCCTGTTGCCGTAATTTTAGTGTCGCCAGTTTTATATGGATATTGCCACAACCCATCTGTGTTTGCTACATAAAAAGAATTTCCGATAATGAGCATACCGTATGGTTGGTTCAAACCCGATAAAAAGGTTGTCGTTAACTCAGCTTTACCATCTTTGTCGGCATCGCGGTACAGCAGAATGCTATTTGCGCTTTGTCCGGCAACTTCAGATTTTGCCTTACCAGTTACAACATTGGCCACCTGCTCGGTGGTACTTCTTTCCGAGTTAGATAGTACAATGAGCACATCGCCATTTGGGGCAATAATTGTATTTCTTGGACTTTTAATGTTTGTGGCAAATCTTGTTACAGTAAAGCCTTCGGGCGCAATGGGTGTTTTATCTGCTGGCCAGCCAATAACTTTGCTAAATTTACTTTCTGAGGCGGTTGTGTCTGGTGCGGGTAAATTCACTTCCTGGTTAGCAGCGCTTATTGAAGAAGAATCCGCCTGTTGCTCTGAGGTTGATTTAGATTGACAACCAAACAAAACGGCTGTAGAGAAGAGGGTGCTGTAAATAATTTTATTTTTCATATTTGGAGATTTTCTAAGGCAAATTAATATAACATCGAAATGAAGGTGGATGTTTGATTTGCCTGAGAATATTCGCTACATGACTAATAAAACAGCATGCTACTTAGTCGGATTTGTTAATGCTGAAAATAGTTGCTTAGTAATAGCCTCTTTATTCATTGATATGGCGTAAAATTGCGGATCGGATTTTACCAGCAAATACTTGCCATCTGGTAATATGATTGCCGAGGTGCCGCAGGTGGTAATTTCATTGAACAAAATTTTCTTTAAAAATCCAGAATCTGTTTCAATTTCCAGTCCCTTAGATCTTACCGGACTGAAGCGTTCGCCAATTTCCCGGTATTGATAAATTGCAACCATTGGGCGCTTCTTTCCCTTTTCAATTATATTTTGCTGCATGGTCCAGCGTACGTTGTTTAAAAAGGCAGCATTTTGGTTTTGGATTTCAATCCAACAATTATCTTTATTGAAGTCGTACTTAATAATAATAGTGTCTTGCAATATTGCACGGTTATTTTGCCTGAGGTAGGTTTTAAGCGAATCGAATTGCGAATCGCTAAGCGTGCCCGCTTGGTAGCGGTTCTTTTCATCGGTGTATAGCTTAGGGGAACAACTATAAATAAGTAGACAAGCTAAAATAAACATGTAGCTTTTTTTCATATTGTGAAATTGGGATGGTGAGGATTTTGCAAGCATCATTCGAAATTAGGTTTTTTCGGTTGGATAAAAAAATAACGCAAACCATAAATCACCTGCAATGTTCCTTATTTCAATCGATTATTTTATCTTTAGGCGATTTTAAAAAAAGGGTTGGTTTGTTGCAATAAACCAGCCTTATAGTTAACCTTATAAAGCAAAATCAGTATAAATATGTCAAATACATCAAAAATTATCTACACCAAAACCGACGAGGCGCCAATGTTGGCAACATATTCACTTTTACCAATCGTGCAAGCTTTCACCAAATCAGCGGGGATTGATGTAGAAACCAGAGATATTTCTTTAGCGGGAAGAATTCTGGCAAACTTTCCTGGGTATTTAAAAGACGATCAGAAAATTGGTGATGCTTTGGCAGAACTTGGAACTTTGGCCACAACGCCTGAAGCAAACATCATCAAATTACCAAATATATCGGCCTCGATTCCTCAATTGGTTGGGGCAATTAAGGAACTTCAATCGCAAGGTTTTGCATTGCCAAACTATCCAGACAATGCACAAACAGATGAAGAAAAAGCCATCAAAGCAGCATACGCAAAGGTGTTGGGTTCGGCGGTTAATCCAGTTCTTCGCGAAGGTAATTCAGACCGAAGAGCTCCTAAGGCTGTGAAGAATTATGCCAGACAAAACCCACATAGCATGGGTAAATGGTCTGCTGATTCGAAAACCAAGGTAGCCAGCATGAGTGAAGGCGACTTTTATGGTTCAGAAAAATCGTTAACCATTGGTGATGCAACACAATTTAAGATTGATTTTGTAGCTGAAGATGGTTCCACAACTGCTTTAAAAGGTTTAGCGCCATTAAAGGCAGGAGAGGTAATTGATTGTTCAGCATTAAGCCTATCTGCATTGAAGTCTTTTGTAGCCGAAGAAATTGAGGCGGCCAAAAGCTCGGGTGTACTATTGTCTGCACATTTAAAAGCTACCATGATGAAGGTTTCTGACCCAATCATTTTCGGCGCCATTGTGGAGGTTTACTTTGCCGATGTTTTCGCAAAATATGCCGATTTATTCAAATCGCTAAACATTGATACAAGAAATGGTTTGGGAGATGTTTTTGCTAAGATTGTAGGTAACCCGCAACAGGCAGAAGTGGAAGCTGCAATTGCTGCGGCCATTGAAAACGGACCAGCTTTGGCAATGGTAAATTCTGATAAAGGCATTACCAATTTACACGTTCCAAGTGATGTAATTGTAGATGCTTCGATGCCTGCTATGATTCGTACTTCGGGCCAAATGTGGAATAAGGATGGTAAGCCGCAAGATACAATTGCATTGATACCAGATCGTTGTTATGCAGGTGTTTACACCGCGACTATAGATGATTGCAAAACTAATGGTGCCTTTGATGTTACTACTATGGGTTCGGTACCGAATGTTGGTTTAATGGCTCAAAAGGCAGAAGAGTATGGATCACACGATAAAACTTTTCAGGCTGTAGCCAACGGAACGATCAATGTTAGCGATGCTGATGGCAACATTTTCTTTGATCAGAAGGTTGAGAAAGGTGATATTTTCCGCATGTGCCAAACCAAAGATGCACCTATTCAGGATTGGGTAAAGCTTGCTGTTAACAGGGCTCGTTTATCTGATACGCCTGCTGTTTTCTGGTTAGATGAGAAACGGGCGCACGATAGAGAGATTATTGCGAAGGTAAATCACTATTTAAAGGATCACGATACTACAGGGCTTGATATAAGAATTTTAGCGCCAATTGAAGCCACTAAATTTACGTTAGCGCGGATTCGTAAAGGTGAAGATACGATATCTGTAACTGGTAATGTGCTACGTGATTATTTAACAGATTTATTTCCAATTTTGGAACTGGGAACTTCTGCGAAAATGTTATCTATTGTTCCTTTAATGAATGGTGGAGGCTTATTTGAAACTGGCGCTGGTGGTTCTGCACCTAAACATATTGAACAATTTATTGAAGAAGGATATTTACGTTGGGATTCTTTAGGTGAGTTTCTCGCCCTACAGGCCTCATTAGAACATCTTTCGCAAACACAAAATAATAGCAAAGCGCAAGTTTTAGCTGATGCTTTGGATGAAGCCAATGCGAAATTCCTGGCTACTGATAAATCTCCGGGTAGAAAACTGGGCACTATAGATAATCGTGGGTCGCACTTTTACCTGGCATTGTATTGGGCAGAAGCTTTAGCTGCACAAACTAAAGATGCTGAATTGCAGGCGAAGTTTGCGCCACTGGCTGATGCGTTTACCACAAACGAAACCAAAATAACAGAGGAGTTAATTGCTGCCCAAGGTAAGCCGCAATCCATAGGTGGATATTACCACCCAAATGATGAATTGGCTGGAAAAGCAATGCGCCCTAGCGAAACTTTAAACAATGCATTGGCAAGTTTATAAGCTCAAATTATAATGGTAAAGCGCCCTTACTTTGGTTTGGGCGTTTTTTTTATGGCGCTGGGTTTTGCGTGAGGGATAGGAGTGATATCCTTTTTGTTTTAAGTGCACCTTAGTCCGTAAATATGGGCAGGGAAAAGTGCTGTGCCTGTAGCTGAAAACAAAAAGATAAAACGGATAGCCCGACCCTTGCGCAGCTTGGGGCACGCCCAAATTTTTATGATGAACAGAAAACCTTATCAATGGTAACTTGTTATCTTGACATAAATAATTAGAAAATCATCATGGAAAATAACGAAAATAAAGGATCGAAAGATAAAGTGCACAGCACAACTGAAAACCCTGAAATTAATAAGGAGAATTTAGCCTACGATGAGGTTAAGGGGAGTTACGAACTTGATGTGAAAAGTGAGGAAAAGGATTATGACCACCCAATGGGTTATGAAACGGTAGCTGCGGGTGCTAAAGATGATGATTCTACTTATGATGAGGCTAACCCTTACGTGGGCGACGAATATGCCCGTGACGAGGCTGTAGCTGAAGATAATTTGGAGGAATTAGGCATGCACGTAGACAATGGTGAAAGTGTAAAACTGAACCCGGAAGATGAGATTTTAGCCCGTACACCTGAAGATGACCGTGATGATTTAGATGAGGAAGGTTACCCTATTAATGATGAAGAAACCAAGTAGATTGGTAGACTGAATTATTATAGACTGGATAAAATCCGTTCTTCGGATTTGAAGTAGTGATTGATGTGCTGCCCCCCACGGCGGCTGCATTAATCACTATTTTTTTAGGGATTAATATCGAGGTTGAACCTTTTGCGCAACTCGTCTAATTTTGGGTTTTTGTTAACCAGGTAATCGTATTTTTCCCTATTGCCATACAACCTGTTTTCTACTTTTCTTTCTACGAGTTTAAACGTAATATCTACCGCGAAATTTTGAAGCTGATTACGGAGGAAATTCATTAATTCTACCGATTCTTGCACTACAAATTGTTCCTGGGTTTTGCTTTCGACCGATATCTCAATTAGGACTGGGCTTAGCAGCTTAGGTGCAAAATTATTAAGTATGGTAAACAGGTTGATTTTATCTGCAGCCTTAAGCATTTGGATATATTGATTCCAAACGGCAAGCAATTGATCTGAGGTAAAGTTCTCTCTTGCCTCGCCAGTCGCTTTTTTCGGGCCATCGTCTTCCTGACCATGAGCCAACCGTTCCAAATCGTTTAAGGATGGAATTAGCGTGCCAACTGTTTTTTTAGGGAGATTGATACTGATGGAAGTAGCAGCCGGAATACTGGTTTTTGCACTTTCTTTTGGCGCATCTGGCGAAATACTTGCTGCTGCCTTTGCTGGCGGCACTGATGGCGCATTTGCTAATGGGGTTTCTGCCGCAGGCATTTTATTGATTTGTGGCGCTGGTTCGGCTACGACATCAGTTTTTTTTTTATCCTGATCTAGATCAGTTGCTGCATTATTGGGTTTTGAAGGTTGCTGGGCCAGGTGTACTACCGACCGGATATGGCACATTTTGATTAAGGCCAGTTCTACCTGCAACCGCTGGTTCTTAGAGTTTTTATAATTTAAATCGCAGGTATTGGCCAGATTTAGTGCCGTTAGCAGAAAAGATAGTTCTGTTTGCCTGCATTGATCTAAATATTTTTGCTTGATGTTTTCGCTTACTTCTAACAGTTTGATGGTGCTGGCGTCTTTGCCAACTAATAAGTTACGGAAGTGAGTGGCCAAGCCATTAATAAAGTTATTTCCGTCGAAACCGTTATTTAAGATCTCATCAAAAAGCAACAGTGTATTGCTCACTTCTGCTGCGGTTAAGTGGGCAGTAAGTTTAAAAAAGTAATCGTAATCTAAAATATTTAAATTGTCGATTACTGCTTTATAAGTAATGTTTTTATTTGCGTAACTGGCAATCTGATCAAACATCGACAATGCATCTCTCAATCCACCATCAGCCTTTTGGGCAATGATATGCAGTCCATCGGCCTCGAAAGCAATATTTTCACGTTGTGCGATGGTAGCCAGGTGGTTAGAAATGTCTTCTACCTGGATGCGGTTGAAATCGAAAATCTGACAACGCGATAGAATGGTTGGCAATATTTTATGCTTTTCTGTTGTGGCGAGAATAAAAATGGCATAAGATGGTGGTTCTTCCAAAGTTTTTAAAAAGGCATTGAATGCACTTTGAGATAACATGTGAACCTCATCGATAATGTAGATTTTGTATTTCCCTGCCTGCGGTGGGATCCGCACTTGTTCTATTAAACTGCGAATGTCATCAACGGAGTTGTTCGATGCCGCATCTAATTCGTGGACATTAAACGAATGTCCGTTTTGGAAAGATAGACAATTTTCGCACTGGCCACAGGCTTCCATATCAGCTGTAGGATTGGTACAGTTAATGGTTTTTGCCAAAATCCTGGCGCAAGTGGTTTTACCCACACCGCGAGGTCCGCAAAATAAAAAGGCTTGGGCCAATTGGTTATTCTTAATGGCGTTTTTTAAAGTACCCGTAATATGCTGTTGCCCAACTACTGTTTCAAACGTGGCCGGGCGATATTTACGTGCAGAAACGATAAAATTTTCCATCGGCACGAAAATAGGAAAAATTTAGACGTGGTGTGTTTGAAATATTGGATTGTTGAAAAGTTAAATAACCGGTAATGATGTTAGAATGAACCACATCAAATACTTCTTTTAGATTTATTTTGTGAATGTGATTGGGTGGTAAACGTGATTTACTTTTTATAACCAAACAAATGTTGATTTTGGAGTAACACCGTTAGATAAGAGAAAAGCGATTTTATGAGAATTAAAGCGATTTGAGTATGCTCAATGGCTTGAATTAGTGTCTTGATTTTGAATTGCTTGGCATTTTCTGGTTCTAATGGTAATGAGGTGAGCCTTAACTTGAGCCCAAAATTTTATTGCTGGGATACTTTTCTAATTAAAGGTTTGATTTTAAGAAATATATTGCTACTTTTGCAACCCCGTAATATACCTCGGGATTAACAAATTAAAACATAATTTATAACAATGAATCAGTACGAAACTGTTATCGTTCTAACCCCATTGTTGTCAGAAGAGTCTGCGAAAGAGGTTTTAGCCAAATTCAAAACAATCTTAACTGATAACGGTGCCGAAATTATCCAAGAGGATAATTGGGGTTTGAGAAAATTAGCGTATCCAATTGAGAAAAAATCAAACGGATTCTTCAACTTAACTGAATACAAAGCTTCAGGAGATTTGATCGCAAAATTAGAACTTCAATTAAAACGCGATGAGCGTGTGTTACGTTTCTTAACAATCCGTTTAGACAAACACGCTGTTGCTTACAATGAGAAAAAACGTAGTGGTGCGTTTAACAAAAAAACTAAGGAGGTTGCAGCGTAATGGCAAGAGAACAAATTCAATACGTTACTGCCCCTAAAGTAGAGGATAACCGTAAAAAATATTGCCGTTTCAAGAAAAACGGAATTAAATACATCGATTACAAGGATGCAAACTTCTTGTTGAAATTTATTAACGATCAAGGTAAATTATTACCACGCCGTTTAACCGGTACTTCGTTAAAATTTCAACGTAAAGTGGCTCAAGCAGTTAAGCGTGCTCGTCACATCGGTTTGTTACCATTCGTTGCAGATCAATTAAAATAGGAGGCTCAGAGATATGGAAATTATTTTAAAACAAGATATTAAAGGCCTTGGTGAGAAAGATGATGTAGTTACAGTAAAGCCAGGTTATGGTCGTAACTATTTAATCCCTCAAGGATTTGGCGCTTTGGCTACTTCTTCTGCTAAAAAAGTATTGGCAGAAAACTTAAAGCAAGCTGCTTTTAAACAAGATAAAATTAAGAAAGATGCAGAAGGTATCGCAGCTCGTTTAACTGATGTTAAACTTTCTATCGGTGCTAAAGCTGGCGAAAGCGGAAAAATCTTCGGAGCGGTTAATACCATCCAGGTTGCTGAAGCATTAAAAGCTCAAGGCTTTGATGTAGATCGCCGTCGTATCACTTTTGAAACTGAACCGAAATTTGTTGGCGAGTATGTTGCTAACTTAAACCTACACAAGGAAGTTAAAGTTCAGGTTCCTTTCGAAGTTGTTGCTGAGTAAGCATCATTCACAAGAAGTAAAGTCCTTTCGGTTTCACTGAAAGGACTTTTTTTATGCCAATTTAACGAGTCAATTTAGGATTATCCCAGCCTAATTCTGAAATTTTTATCCGTTAGGTATGGTAGGTCTAATTTCTATTTTACTTGGTAATGTTCTGGCCGGCATCGCCAATAAGTCGACAATTAGTTTCCCCATATCTTCTGGTTGGATTTTCCATGCATCTTTCTCCGAATCTGGATTGTGATCGTTGAAATGACTGGCCACAGAACCTGGCATAATCGTACTAACTTTAATGCCATATTTTCTTAAATCCAGCATCACCGATTGTGTAAAACCTGTTAGGCCGAATTTACTGGCGTTATATGCCGCCCCACCTGCAAAAAAGTTGGTTCCAGCTAAGCTAGAAATGGTAAAGATATGGCCTTTAGTTTTTTTAATTTCCTCAATACTGGCTTTGATACTATAAAACACACCTGTTAAATTGGTATCAATGGTATCATTCCAGTCTGCAATTGATAATTCATCAATGGGTGCAAAATGACCAAGCCCCGCATTAGCGATAAGTACATCCAGCTGGCCCCACTTTTCTATTACAAGTTTAACCGCATCGTATTGAGAATTGAAATCCTTTACGTTTGCTTCGATTGCAAGTATATCTCCATGTGCTACTAGCTGAGCTGCTGCCTGGTTAGCGCTTTCCAATGTCCTGCTTGTAATGGCTACTTTGTATCCATTTTTCAATAGGGATTCGGCAATGCCATATCCTATTCCTTTGCTTCCGCCTGTAATTAATGCTACTTTCATGATAGCTTTAACAGTTAAAGGTTAAAAATGTTTACCCAATAAATGAAAGTGTATTTGGTGCAAATACCATTGATGAGGCTTAAAAATTACTGATCTCAAGTTATTTAGGCATCTACAGGTTAAGACTCTTTATTTACTTTTATCAGGCAGTTGTGCTTTGCGGTTATCAACTGGATAACCGTTTTCAAAACCAGCACTTGTTTTATATTGTGTTTCTTATCTTTGCGCCATGGCCAAAACCAGATCTACCAAAAGCAAGCAATCCATACTAAAGAAATCAATCAACATCATTACGAAAGTATTTTTGTACTTCCTCATGGTATCATTCATCTGGGTTCTGGCTTATCGGTTCATTAATCCGCCCATTACTTTATTAATGGTGTTGCGAAACATAGAACGCAAGGCTGATGGGAAATCTTTTAAAACAGATAAAAAATGGGTCGATTTTGAAGACATGTCTGATAACATGAAAAGAGCTGCGGTTTCTGCCGAAGACCAACTTTTCTTGAAACATATTGGTTTTGACATGAAGGCAATTGAGAAAGCCTTTGCAAGTAATGCCAAAGGTAAGAAAGTAAAAGGTGGCAGTACCATTTCGCAACAGACTGCAAAAAATGTATTTCTTTGGCCTGGCAGATCATGGGTTCGTAAAGGCTTTGAAGCATACTTTACCCTTTTAATAGAGCTTTTATGGAGCAAAGAAAGAATATTGGAAGTTTACCTGAACGTAATTGAAATGGGTGATGGGATATATGGTGCCGAAGCTGCTGCGCAGGAATACTATGGCAAGTCATGTAAGAAGTTAACCAAAAAACAGGCCGCATTAATTGCATCTTGCTTTCCAAACCCTCGAAGGTGGACACCCAAAAATGCAACGCCATATATCAGACATCGCCAGTACCTAATCCTCAGAACAATGAATAGGTTAGGACCCCTAGATTTCTAGCGGCGAGGTTGATATATAAGTTGAGGCGACTTTTTTATGTTATTTTAATCGTGGTCTCTATTCCATTTTACCTTTATTCCGCCTTTGTCGTCGTCTATAGCCTTAAGGTGTAATACGATTCCTTTCATGCGGGCTTCACGCTTTTCTTGCCTGGTTAAATTTTCATCGCCCTTAGGGTTTCTAAGTGGAATATCCATTGCAACATCGGTTCCCGTTCCAAGTGCATAGGTCCCTTTAACGTTAAAGTTTAAAGCACTAGAGTTTACCTGCATCGGACTAATTTTCACCTTATCTCCCCTTATGGTTAATGTACCATCGAGGTTTTTTATTTCAACATTAGAGAGATTTCTGTTGGCAAATGCAAACTTTCCTACCTTAACCATGGGCTCGAAATTTACTAATGCGGCATTATTTAAGTTGAAAACTACTTTTCCGTTGATGGAGCGGGGAAGTATCTTTCCGCTATGGGAAATTCTTCCTGAAATATTAACCAACGATGAAAGATATCCTTTCAGGTTTTTATTGGTGATTGTTTTCTGTCCGAAGTTATCAAACGAATAGAAGAAATCTTTAACACTCACGTGGCTTATTTTAGAGTTAATTTGGAACAGGTTCGATGCCGATTGCTGAATGATATTACCGGTTAGATTTAATGTTCCTCCGGCATGTGCCACGCTGATCTTGTTAAGATAGATTCCTGCGCCCCTTAACGATATGTCTGCAACTAAGTTCTTGGCCAAAAAATTATCGTAAATGGCTTTGCCTACTGTAAGGTTAATATTCATTTTGGAAACTTCCAATACATTGCTCAATTCCTTTGAAGCACTTTTCATTCCCTTGGTTGATGAAGATTTGCTCCTTGTATTCCTCGGACCCAAGAATGGCAAAAATTCACTTAAATAAAGCTGTGGGCTATTCATTTTTAAGTTCACCAAAATTTTATCAGGATCGGTGTAATACAAATTGGCGAAGTTTGCAATGTTACAGCTTACATTTAGTTCACTTTTTCCCAGTTGGAAATGCCCGTTTTGGATGGAAAGGTCATTTTGGTCGAAGTTGATATTTAATGCACTTTTTACGAGATGGAGTTTTCTCGGCACGTACATGATATCTGCATTATCAATTTTAATCTTACCTGATACAACGGGTTTGGTGAATAAAAAGTTGTCGATATCTGCTTTACAATATAACCTTAAATCTGCGGTACCTGCTTTAAATTCAAAGTCTTGGGTACCTAGAGAATTGTTAAGATTAGAAAGTGGAAACTGTGAAGTGACCAAACCAGTAGCGATTGGTTTTGCAAGATTGGTAACGGTAAAGGTATCTATTTTTATAGGTGCATTGAAGTATTTGGCTGTCAAACGGTAAAACTTAATCGCTGAATTCTCATCACCAATAATTCCGCCTACAGTATCTCGGTTTGTGAATGAGCCATCGAAATTTGTAGAGGTGAGTTTTCCTGCAGGTATTGCTACAATGTTATCGCGTACTTTTATGCCCACGTTTATTAATGGGTCACCATACTTTCCCGATCCGTCGTCAATAATATTTCCACGGATATCGACAGGTTTTTCAATACCAAACTTCAACAGCTTAGATGAAATATTGGGAGATAGTAATAGCGCTACGTCCTTAAATAAAATTTGATCTACTGCAATATTTATCGCGAATGCAGCCTTGTCTAGTTCTATTTTAGCGCCTATTTTAAAAGGGTGATCCCCAATTTTTAAGACTTCCGGATCCAGAATTACAGCATCGAGGTCGCGGCTATAGTGTGCAGATAACGTGCCTTCAAGTGATTTGCCTTTCAGAAAACTTCCCTTTTTAGTATTAAATGCGAAACTATTAACGGTGGTTCGCAGCTTAATTTTGCCAGTCCACCCGCTATCAGGATATTGCATTCTGCCTTGTATCTGGTCGATATTGAAGTTAAAGAGTTTAAATCGTTTTTGATTATCCAGAATAAGACTTACACGATTAAAATCTATTTTTTTAACGGCTAAGGCAGATGATTTTGAAGGTTTGTCTGCCGAGGTTTTCGGTTTACTTTTAAAAATACTCGTATTGCTGTATCCCGAAGAATCGGTATAAATATAAATGGACGCATCGTTAATGGCGATTTGGTTAATATTTACGTTACCAACAATCAATGATAGCACATTTAACGAAACGTCAATGTCTTTTGCCTGCAGCAGATTGTGTTGGTGTCTTTTCCAAAGGCTGTCTCGTAGCAACACATCGTTTAGAGACACAGATACACCAGGAAAGCTTTTTAGCAAAGTAGGTTCCATGCTCCCTGCGGTAATCTGTCCGTTTAGGTTTTTATTTAGCTGTGCAAGTATAGAAGACAAAACTTCTTTCTTATTTCTGCTGATGTAAAACGCAGCCGCAAGCCACGTTAATATAATTAGGATTACAAGGACTGATACTATTCGAAGGGATATCTTGAGCCAGCGTTTCATATACAATTGTTTGATAAACAATATAATGATTTAAACCAGCCAATTGTTTGGAGGATCGATTAAAAATAATTTTTTATCGTTTTAAAATCTATTTGAAGTGAAGTAAAAACCTTACTAAAGCAGGTATGAAAAGACTGATGCATGCCAACTGTCTTTCAATGGCACTTCCCACTTGGTGTTTAGTTCTTCTAGTGTTTGTACCATGTTGTTGAAAACAATGGTTTCGATTGTAATCTGTTTAATGTCTAATAAAGTTTCAAAGTCTTCTTTAGATTGAACTTTGACTTCACCATCTACTTTATATGCCATGTTAAAACGGTTGAATAAATCTACATGGTAAGTTTGCTCGATCTCCTTAATGATCTTTACTGAACTATCTATAGAACAGCCGGTTACTCCTGCCAGACTTTCATCAACAGTTAATATGATAAAGTATCCGTAACGGATTTCCGCTTTAGCCATCAAATCGTTGCCATGTGCTTTCCATTGATTGGTAAAAGCCGATAGCTTACTAATGATTTCGACTTCTTCATTAGGATTAAACTTTCTATCGCTCTGATAGATCCATACTCTAGATTGTGGAGAAAAACTCATATACAAATTTATGATTTTAATTAATTTGGCTGGTCTTTAAATCTCCTCCTATGAAAAAGTTTACATTGTGCTTGAAAATAACACTTATTTCGGCCTTTTATGTATCATTAACTGCTTTTTCAACTGCAGAGTCCCTAGCCGAATATGCAGATTTTCTACAGAAATCTTTAACATCTCATTATGATGTTGCCCAGGAAAGTAATGCCATTAAACGTTACGAACTTAATATTACTAACAATGGTTTCTGCAGGTATAAACGATATTTCAATAATGGTAAGACAGAATACTTCGCCTTTAAGTTAACAAAATTTAAGGATATGGATTTTATGGGGAATACATCTTCCGGAAAATTATACTTGCGCACCAAAGGTGATGATGTGATTGTACAAACCTACAAGGATAGGGGCGGGGATGTCGATTCTATGTCAACCCAGGTAATTATTCCTCTTAAAAACATCGAAGCTGAAGATTTAAACCTGATACGTGATCGGTTAGAAAAAATAGTTAGAATGCCTGCATTGGCACAATAATATCGCTTCTTATATCAGGCGTAGCCCTTAGCTAACCCCAGTAATATAAAATTTCTTCAGCCCTTAACAGCTTTACAAGCCATTTGCCCGTGCCGTAATTTCGGCAATGTCCAAAACTTTTACTTCCTGTTCTTTATCTTTCAATTTCACGCCATCACTGAGCATGGTCATACAGAATGGGCAACCTGCAGCTATTACTTGTGGGTTAGTTTCCAAAGCCTCATCAATACGTTCAACATTAATATCTTTATTGCCTTTTTCGGGCTCTTTAAACATTTGTGCACCACCTGCACCACAACATAGGCCATTGCTTTTGCAGCGCTTCATCTCAACAAGCTGGGCGTCTAAAACCTCCAGTGCTTTCCTCGGGGCTTCATAAACTCCATTTGCTCTCCCTAAGTAGCATGGATCGTGAAAAGTAATTTTTTTACCTTTGAAGCTTTCCCCGCCCTCGGCTTTCAATTTACCTTCATTTATTAAATCCTGAATAAGCTGAGTATGGTGGATAACTTCATATGTTCCACCTAAGCCTGGATATTCGTTTTTAATGGTGTTGAAGCAGTGTGGGCAACCTGTTACAATTTTTTTGATATTGTAGGCATTTAATACTTCAATATTAGTCATGGCCTGCATTTGGAATAGAAATTCATTTCCAGCCCTCTTAGCGGGATCGCCTGTACAGCTTTCTTCAGTCCCCAGTACCGCATATTTGATGCCAACATGATGTAAAATTTTGCAGATATCGCGGGTAATCTTTTGGGCACGTTCATCATAACTTCCAGCACATCCCACCCAAAATAGTATTTCTGGTTCTTCTCCTGCGGCCATTAATTCGGCCATTGTAGGTACTTTAAATTCCATCTTTAGCGCTCAAATATTTTATGTCGGTTTTGCTTCCCGAAAATGATCAATCTATTATTTTATATTATTTAGCTTTCTTGTGCCCAGTTGAAACGATCTGCCGGAGAGTATTTCCAAGGTGCCTGGTTGTTCTCAATATTACCAAGCATGGCATTAATGCTGCCTGGAGCTTGCGATTCTTCCATTACAGAAAACCTTCTCAGTTCCATTATAATTTCCAACGGATCTATATTCACCGGACAAGCTTCAACGCAGGCATTGCAACTGGTACAAGCCCAAATTTCTTCCCTGGTAATGTAATCATCTAAAAGCGATTTCCCATCTTGATGATTAGTGCCATGTTGATCGATATTTTTTCCGATCTCCGTAATCCGATCGCGGGTATCCATCATTATTTTTCTTGGTGATAGCAATTTACCTGTAATATTTGCCGGGCAAACTGATGTGCATCTTCCACACTCGGTACAAGTATATGCATTCATTAAATTAACCCAACTCAGGTCTGTAGCATCTTTAGCACCAAATTTACCAGGTTCACCTTCTGCAGGCACAAAAGATGGGTCGAGCATGGCTTTCACTTCATTGGTTACCGCTGGCATATTTGTAAATGCCCCCTTTGGCAACAATTTAGAATAGTATGTATTTGGAAAAGCAAACAAAATATGAAAATGCTTTGAGTAAGGCAGATAGTTTAGAAAGGCCAGAATACCAATAATGTGGAACCACCAGCATGCTCTCTCTACAATTACCAGGCTACCTTCTGAAGCTGGAAGGAGATTGACAAGATATTGACTAACAGGGAAAGAGCCTGCGGTAATATAATGTGAAGCCCCCGACAATTGTAACTTCAAATCTGCCGCATTCATAAATAGAAATGCCGACATCAGTAACACCTCAATAAATAAGATATAGTTTGCATCTGATTTTGGCCAGTTCGTCATTTCAGCACCACTGAAACGCTTCAATTTTAGAATGTTTCTTCTAATTAAAAAAATTACGCAAGATACCCATACCGTTAGTGCAAGGATTTCAAAAGAACCAATCAAAAAATCATAGAATCCCCCCAAACCATGGAAAACACGATGGGTGCCAAATAAGCCGTCGATAACGATCTCCAGGACTTCGATATTGATGATGACGAAGCCAATGTAGACGAAGAAATGCAAAAAAGCGGGTATTGGCCTCACTACCATCTTCGATTGACCGAACGCAACCCGCAACATCGTCATTAATCTTTTCTGTGGTTGATCGCTGCGATCTACCGATTTACCTAAGCGGATGTTGCGAATAATTTTACGCAAATTAACCGTAAACAGCGCAATCGCCGCAAGTGTTATTACTAGAAATAGGATCTGAGCCACCATGCAATATTAGATTGTTTACGCTAAAATAGGATATTAATCTAAATATTTTACTATGCATGCATAAAAGTTTGGTTAAAATTTTTTGTTTGCACTCATTTTAAGCTAGTTCTGATCATAAAAAAAGTCCATTAAAAATTAATTTATTGATAATCAGCATTGCGCCAATTAAATTTAAAAAAAATTTTGCTTTTGAAAAAAGAACGCTACATTTGCAATCCCAAACGGGAGGTGCCATAGCTCAGTCGGTAGAGCAAAGGACTGAAAATCCTTGTGTCCCTGGTTCGAATCCAGGTGGCACCACTTCCAAAAAGCCTTTCATCATCGAAAGGCTTTTTGATTTAAACGTGCGGGCTGGCAAAATAATTTCAAAATGCGCATTGCATTTGAGGAAAAGAATGCTAGATTTGCAGACCCAAAACGGGGTGCCATAGCTCAGTCGGTAGAGCAAAGGACTGAAAATCCTTGTGTCCCTGGTTCGAATCCAGGTGGCACCACTCCAAAAGCCTTGCAGAAATGTAAGGCTTTTTTGGTTTCAATATTTCTCGCTAGTGTGTTGCTTCGGCAATTTCTTTAACCAGGCCAAGTGCTTTTGGCCATGTCTCTTCAAAATAGCTCTTCCATTCTGCTAATACAGACATATCAATTTTGAGGGTTGTACCACTTCCATTTTCATCAAGTGTATAATTTTCTAATACTTCTCCCCATTCGGGTTTAAGGTCTTCTTCATTATCTTTTAGCATCCCAATATGCCTGATCGACAGAAACTGATTTGGGATATTGGCTGCGATGGTAGCCAGCATTCCATTACCTTTCCCATCTGTAAAAGTTGCTTTGCTGCCCGTTTGCCAATCAGTTTCAGCTATAGAGCCTTCCATAAAGGCCGAAGTCCATTTTGGGTAGGTCTCTTTACTGAACAGTGTTTCCCACACGGTAGCTGAACCCGCATTAATCTCTATTTCAAATTGCATTTTTTCCATAGCTATATATTATTAATCCTTTTTTAAGTTTGATTAAAGTTCCGTAAAAATAGATTTTCAATTAAGGTGCAAAACCGACAAATAAAGGGTCTAATAGGTAATTTGCTGGCATAGCTTAAGAAATCAAAAATGGGACTTAAATTTATCCAGTTATCATTGTTTTCGTCATTCTTCACATAAAAGTAAATTAAGCTTTCAAATTCCTTATTTATTATCATTTACATTATAAAATACAATATTTTAAGGTTAATTTAGTTAGTTGATACAGAAAAAGTTATGGTTTGAACAACCAATTTTTCACGATCGTCGTATATCTTTAAAATTCCAAGTATAAATCATCAATATGAAACATAATCGTTTTCGCTCTATAATCGCTTTATTGGTTTTAGGCACTACCATTTTTAGCGCCTGCAAAAAAAGCAGTCCTGTACCAGAGCCGCCTGTTACACCAACGCCTGCTGTAACGGCTACCCGAGCGGAATTAACGAAAGACTCAATTTTTCTTTATGCAAAGGAGCTCTATTATTGGAATACTACTTTGCCTACTTACGAGGCTTTTAATCCTAGAAGCTTTAGTTCAAATGAAACGGAACTTTATGCTTTAACGCAATATTCATCTGATCCATCGACTGGCAAACCTTATGAATTTGTAAATGGCTTTGCTGAGCCAAAATATTCTTTTATAGACTACCTTACAACTGCTGGAAAAGTTGCTGCCTTGAAGGCTGATGTTAATGGAACAGCAGACGATTATGGATTTTCTATCAACTACCAGGATGTTAACGATTTGCGGGTAAAATATGTTTACGGAAACTCGCCTGCTAGCCAGCAAGGGTTAACCAGAGGATGTAGAATTACCAGCATAAATGGCCGCACCAATTTAGCTTACAGTACGGCAACCGTAAGTTTTTTAAATAGCGCCTTATTTGGCGGTAATGCAGCCATCTCACTTACTTTTACAGATTTGAATAATGTAACCAAAACGGTAACTATTACCGCTTCAACTTATACCGTGAATCCTATACTTTATACCAATGTTTATACAGCTGGCACAAAAAAAGTTGGATACTTAGTTTTTAACAGTTATACAAATAATACTTCTGCTGCATTGAAAACAGTATTTTCCAATTTTGCTAACCAAGGTGTGAGCGAATTGGTAATCGATTTGAGATACAATGGAGGGGGTTATGTATCTACTGCTACAGAAATGATCAATTTAGCTGCGCCTGCAAGTGAAAATGGTAACATCATGTACACTACTTACTATAATTCGTTTTTGCAAGGCTTAACAAGTACTCAACGAAAAGCATCGATCCTAACTCACCAACCGCTTCTTGATGGCGATGGTAAATTGCAGCCTTTCACAACAGGCGTAAACGGAAAATATGCCACTTACGCAGATCTGGATTATAACTCTACTTCGGCTGATAATATTGAACGCTTTGTTAAATCAGGATCTCTTAACCTTTCTCGTGTCTATTTCATTGTGAGCGGGTCTACAGCTTCAGCAAGTGAATTAACCATTAATAGTTTATCTCCTGTAATGGACGTTAAGTTAATTGGAGAGACTACTTATGGCAAACCTGTCGGGTTTTTTCCAATTAGGATAGATAAGCTGGATTTGTATATTCCAGAGTTCGAAACCAAAAACCAAAAAGGTTTTGGCGGTTACTATGCTGGTCTAAAGGTTGATAAGGCGGCTAATGAGGACTTAACAAAAGCCTGGGGAGATGAAACCGAAAGCTTACTAAGCTATGCTTTGCTTTATGCAAAATCTGGAAGCTTCGTTACATCCGGAACGAAAACCGCAAGTTTAAAGGCCTCTTCTACAACAATGCCACAAAAGTTGTCTTCTACTGAGTTGAAAAGTGTTGCGCTAAGTTTAGATCAAAATAGTTTTCAGGGCATGGTACTTAGACCAGAGAAAAAGTTCTAATCTGCACACCTTGTATATAAGAATGCCCCCATAAATGTTGTACATCTTGGGGGCATTCCTATTTTTCTACCTGCTTTATAATAAAATTTTGCTGCTGATATCTTTGTTAATGGTAATATAGCCCGGATACTTCACCGGCGTATTACCTAACATGAAAGTAGGTTTAATTTTGATAGTCAACAAGCCCAGTTTTTCATCTTTTGATGATGATCCCTTTTGTGCTGCCTTCACTATATCATTAAATACATTACCGTTAGACACAAGACCGTAGATATTGCTTGTAAGTTGCACAGGAACTGTAACCGTTTGCCCTTGGGAAATGCTAACATTTTGGTTGATGATTCCCTCAGCTAGATCAGTATTGTTTACTAAAATTTTATATTCGAATTGATTAATAGCGGCGAGGTTGCTTGATGGATTTGTGATTTCGAGGTTCAGGTTTGCTCTTAACGGAATGTCTTTTCTCAGCAAACCTAAAGCTACACCAGGTAAACTTGCCAAACTAAATGTCTGCTGTTCCATCAATTCCTTTACATCGGTGCCTGCTATGGAAACCTGTTTTACGCCCGAAATTTTATAAGTACAATCTTCCAGGGCTTTAATTTGCTGCGCTTGCCTGTTTATTCCACATCCGGTTATTACAAATGTGAAGAGACAAATTATTATGCTGTTTTTCATGCTTATCATAACGCCAAATTAGCAAAACTATTTCAGCATCAAATTGCTTTAACAAATATTTAAATTAAGCGCTCGGTGTGATGGTTTCAACACTGTCTCGTTCGTCAGTGCTATCATCGATGCTTTCTCGTTTCACATCCTCGGGTGCTGGTTGTGGTTTTTGATTCTCTTGTTCCTGGTTGTCTTCTAGCTCCTGTTTGCTGTCTGAAGATTTTGGCACGGGCGCTGTTTCATGGCTTTCAGATTGTTGGTCGTTGGAGCGCTCTTGCTGTACTTCATTTGCCTTCCCGGTAATCTCATTAATATGAGCAGTTGGAACTACGGTTTCTATATTAAGATGAGGATTTTCGATGTTATCTATCCCGATACCTTGTTTTTCTTTTTCGTTTTCCATAATATTCTTCTTTCTTTATAAAGAATATTATGTAAGATTTTGTTTGCGCTTTTTATAAAGCATGAACAGAATCTTAACTTTACAAAAAAAATATGGCCATTACATACAGGAAAATACAGCAAAGCGATAATGCAGAAATAGCGGAACTAATCCGAACGGTTTTGAGAGAATTTAAGATTGATAAACCTGGCACTGTTTATACCGACCCTACTACTGATTATTTAGCCGAAGTATTTAAAGCCGATGGATCTGTTTACTGGATTGCGGAAGACAATGGGGTGATTGTAGGTGGATGTGGCATTTTCCCCACAGCAGGCCTGCCGCAGGGTTGTGTTGAGCTGGTAAAGCTCTATAATGCAGAAACCGTTCGCGGCAAGGGGGTTGGCAAGATGTTGATGAATAAAAGTATCGCATCTGCGGTTGAAATTGGTTACAATACCATCTACTTAGAATCTTTTCCCGAGCTTACAACGGCCATCTCTATTTACGAAAAGGCAGGTTTTAAGAAACTAAATCAACCCCTGGGCAATTCTGGCCATTTCGCCTGTAACGTGTGGATGCTTTTATCATGTTAAATTTATGCTATTTAAAATTTTCGAACACTAAGCTTTCATCCCGGCAAAAAGGTAGTTGGGATAATTTTTAACCCATTTGGAATAAGAAGATTCATCAGCCGAAACCATTTGGCTAGTTTTAGCATATGAAAAATATTAAGGTTGTATCGATACATGTGTTATGCTGGCTGCTGGTGCTCGGATACCAATACAGTGGCTATTTAATCGAATCGGCAAGCTTCTCTAGCATGGCATTCGGCATCTCAATGTCTGTTATTCAGATTATAGAGTTTTATATTTGCTATCTGTGGGTATATCCAAACTTCCTGCATCGAAACAAGATTCCGCAGTTAATAATTGCTGTATTATTTACACTTGCGGTTTTTATCGCTTTGCGTTATTTAATAGAAGAGGTATTCTACCTAAAATGGTTTGGGTTTCATAATTATGCTCAGGATACACCAGTTCTAACTTATGTGTTAGATAATATTTACTATGGCACATCGTACTTGATTATTCCAGCTGCAGTATACAGTATTCAACAAAATTACAAGGCAGAGATTGCCAACCGCAAATTGAAAGATGAGGTTGTAAAATCTGAATTGGCATTTCTTAAATCGCAGGTTAATCCACACTTTTTATACAACACTTTGAATTATGTTTATGCTTTGGCTATACCACTTTCAGATCAGCTTGCGAATGCGATACTGCGGTTATCAGATTTAATGCGATATACGCTGAACGAGAGTCCTGATGGAAAGGTTACTTTACGCAAAGAAGTGGAATATTTAGAAAGCTACATCGCATTATTTAGTATGCGTTTCGAGCCTAATTTTTTTGTAGATTTTAAAGCGGAAGGTGTTAACGAACAAAAGGTTGCCGCTTTAATGTTGATTCCCTTTGTGGAAAATGCATTTAAACATGGCGTAGTAACCGATGAGAAGCAGCCTATAAGGATCAGGTTGAAAATTATAGGCCAAAGGCTAAGTTTTGAGGTGAGCAATAAGATCAGTCATGCCCAGAAAGACCACTCAAGCGGTGTTGGCTTGGTTAACATTCATCGGAGGTTGGATTTAATTTATCCAGATCGCCATGAACTGCTAACTGCAAATAACGGCAATACATACAAGGTAACTTTAGTTATAAATATTTAAATTCATTCAAATTATAAAAAATATGATCCGCTGTTTAGCCGTTGATGATGAATCTTATGCCTCAGATATTATTGCAACATTTATCAATAAAACACCATTTCTACAACTGATAGGCACAACAACAAATGCCTTCGAAGCATTGAATATGGTGCAAGACGGTAAAGTAGATCTTGTTTTTTTAGATATACAAATGCCAGAGCTTACGGGTATTCAATTTATGAAAATATGTGGCGGAAAATGTAAGGTGATTCTAACCACGGCTTACCCAGAGTACGCGTTAGAAGGTTTCGATCTAGACGTTGTTGATTACCTGTTGAAGCCAATTTCTTATGAAAGATTTTACAAGGCGGCCGGTAAGGCGCAGCAAATTATTGCTCCGGTACAGCATGAGTTACCAGCTATCCAAACGCCTGCAACTACGGGCGGTTTTGTCTTTATTAAAGGCGATACCAAGAACAAATTTATCAAGGTAAATTATGATGAAATCCTTTATATCGAGGGATTAAAAAATTACGTATCCGTTTATACCGCCAGCCAGCGGATTGTTACCTATCAGGCTTTGAGAGAATTGGAGATTGATCTACCAAAACCGCCATTTTATCGTATCCATAAATCTTATATTATCTCGTTAGATAAAATTAGAATGGTGGATGGAAATACAGTGTACATCAACGATCAATCGTTACCTGTTGGCGAAACCTACAAAGAAGAGTTTTTTAGGGTGATAAAAGACCGGCGCTAGATTAGCAAGTTGCAAGCGATTTATTTAAGTTTGCTGCCAGAACAATTTAACAACTAATCCAAATGCAAGAAACAAATTCACTCAATCAGGTTGCCGAATTTCATACTACCTTTAAACACCCAATTTTAGATACGCCCGTTATCCCATCCAAACAAAGGGCAAATTTGCGCATTTCACTACTGGCAGAGGAATTGAAAGAATTACAGGAGGCCGTAGAAAATGATGACTTAGTTGAAGTAGCAGATGCATTATGCGACTTACAATATGTACTTGCGGGGGCGATACACGAGTTTGGCTTGGGAAATAAATTTAAAACTTTGTTTGACGAGGTTCACCGCTCTAATATGAGTAAGGCTTGCAAAACTATTGAGGAAGCTGAACTAACCATTAAACATTATTACGATAAAGATCAAACTGAAGCATATTATAAGGAAGTTGAAGGGCTGTTTTTGGTGTTTCGAAAAGCGGACGACAAGACGTTAAAATCAATCAACTACTCTCCAGCGGATCTGAAATCACATTTGTAAAAATAGGTCAAACGCAGACAAAATTTTCAACGACTCGTTACTATGTATAATCATCAACAGCTGCAATGCCAGCTGTTTTTGGTTTGTAAGGCTTTTTTCCCTTTTTAAAATAGTTTTTTTTCGGCTTGCTTTTCGTTAATACCGGATCAATGATTTAACCAATACTCCCTTTCTTTTGCCGACAGAACAGTGCATGACAGTTAAGTTTGTGGTAATTTATAATTTGCACAAACCAAATATTTTAAAAAAGCATGCAAGCAGTTTTAGGCGTCATTTTTCATTTTCTTGGTGGCTTCGCTTCTGGGAGTTTCTATATTCCATATAAAAAAGTTAAGGGTTGGGCCTGGGAAAGCTATTGGATTGTGGGTGGGGTTTTTTCTTGGTTAATAGTTCCGCCCCTGGCTGCCTTTTTAACCATACCACATTTTACGGATATTATTTCCAATACCGCTGGAAGCACGCTCTTGCTTACCTATTGCTTTGGGGTGTTGTGGGGTATCGGCGGACTTACTTATGGGTTAGGCGTCCGCTATTTGGGTGTTTCTTTGGGCAGTAGCATCATATTGGGGCTTTGCATGGTATTGGGATCTATCTTACCATCAATCTATTTTGACATGTTCCCGAAAGCAGCGAAAGATACCTTTACTATGTTTTTGCAAACAGATTGGGGAAGAATGGTACTCTTGGGTCTCTTAGTCTGTGTAGTAGGAATTTCCATCTGCGGTAAGGCGGGAATGATGAAGGAGCAAGAAATAAAATCTGCTGTAACCGATACGCATGGACTGGAGGTAAAAACAGAATACAAATTCGGACTAGGTTTGCTTGTAGGGATTGTATCTGGCGTTTTAAGTGCTTGTTTTAACTTTGGTATAGAAGCTGGAAAGCCTATGGCAGATGCAGCCAACACCATTTGGAAGGTTGCTAATCCATCGGAAACGGGAAATTTCCTATTTCAAAATAATGTGACTTATGTTGTAGTGCTTTGGGGCGGTTTAACTACCAATTTTATTTGGTGCATGGTGCTAAACGCCAGAAACAAAACCTTTGGCGATTACTCTAAGGCAAGCACTCCCTTATTAAAAAACTATATTTTCTCTGCCCTTGCTGGAACTACCTGGTTTCTGCAGTTTTTTTTCTACGGAATGGGTGAGAGTAAAATGGGTAATGGTGCAAGTTCCTGGATTTTGCACATGGCTTTCATTATCTTAATTGCAAACATTTGGGGTTTGGTGCTGAAAGAATGGAAAGGCGTTTCGCGGAAAACGCTATACACCGTTTTAACCGGAATTTTAACCATCATTGCCTCAGTACTCATTGTTGGCTATGGTAATTCAATAAAGTAACAAGTAAAACTTCAATATAATGTCTGTTAAAGAAACAAAATATAAGTACGTAAGCTATTTGTGGGATGAAGAAGAGGCCGCTAAGTTAGCTGGGGATGAAGTTGCATTGTTAATTTATCGCTCAAACCTGCTGGGCGCCGACTTGCGTCTTACCAATTATGGCGGTGGAAATACATCCTGCAAGCTCATGGAAAAAGACCCTCTTACCGGACATGAAAAAGAGGTGATGTGGGTAAAAGGCTCTGGTGGCGATTTAGGGACTTTGAAGAAAAGCGGTTTAGCTGCTTTGTATGTAGACCGCTTGCGTAGCCTTAAGCAGATTTACCGTGGAGTAGACCATGAAGATGAGATGGTTCCGCTCTTTAATCATTGTATTTTTGATTTAAGTTCAAAAGCGCCATCAATCGATACGCCTTTACACGGATTTTTGCCTTTTGCGCATATTGACCACTTACACCCTGATGCTGCCATTGCAATAGCCGCCTCGAAAGATGGGAAACAGATAACAGAAACGCTCTTTCATGGAACAATCGGCTGGGTAGAATGGAAAAAACCAGGATTTGAATTGGGCTTACAACTTAAGAAGTGTTTAGATGAAAATCCTGGCATTCGCGGAATTATGCTGGGTGCCCATGGACTATTTACCTGGGGAGACACTGCCTACCAAAGCTACTTAAATACCTTAGATGTGATCGAAGTGTGTTCCGCATATTTAGCAGAAAACTATGGTAAAAAATCACCTGTTTTTAACGGACAGAAGTTGCAAAGCGCTTCAGCTGAAGATCGAAAAGCCCAAGCAGCAACTTTGGCACCAATTTTACGAGGTTTATGTTCTTCAAATCAACACATGATTGGCCATTTTACCGATGATGCAAGGGTATTGGAATTCATTAATGCTAATGATCTGACTCGTTTGGCGCAAATGGGAACAAGTTGCCCAGATCACTTTTTGAGAACCAAGATTTGTCCTCTGGTACTCGATTTAGCCATTGATGCAGATCTATCTGATTTGGCTTCAGTGAAACAAAAACTTAAACCAGCATTTGAGGCTTATAGAGCGATGTATACTGATTATTATGATAGTTGCAAACATCCAAACAGTCCCCCTATACGAGATACCAACCCGGTCGTAATCTTATATCCAGGTATTGGCATGTTTACCTTTTCTAAAGATAAACAGACGGCAAGGGTTGCGGCAGAATTTTATATTAATGCAATAAATGTGATGAAAGGGGCAGAAGCCATTTCCTCTTACACGGCCTTACCACACCAGGAAGCTTTTAATATCGAATACTGGTTGTTGGAAGAGGCTAAGCTACAGCGGATGCCGAAACCAAAACCTTTAACTGGAAAAATAGCCCTAATTACAGGCAGTGCAGGTGGGATAGGTAGGGCAATTGCCAAGAAATTTATCGAAGAGGGCGGGGTGGTAATCTTAAATGATATGAATGCGGAACGCTTGCTGGAAACAGGTGCAGCCTTCGAAAAGCAGTTTGGGAAAGATTCATTTACTACGGCGGTTCTAGATGTAACGAACCAGGAAGCTATTGACAGTGCCTTTAAAGTTGCGGCCCTCGCATTTGGAGGAATCGATATTGTAATTAATAATGCAGGTTTATCGATATCGAAAACCATTGCAGACCATGGTGAAAAAGATTGGGATTTGCTCTATGATGTTTTAGTGAAAGGCCAGTTTTTTGTTACACAAGCTGCAACAAAGATGATGCAAAAACAGGATATTGGCGGTGATATCGTTAATATTGTAAGTAAGAACGCACTGGTAAGTGGTCCAAATAATGCTGGTTATGGAAGTGCAAAAGCAGCACAGTTACATTTAAGTAGACTCAATGCTGCAGAACTTGGTGCAGATCGTATCCGGGTGAATGTAGTAAATCCAGATGCAGTAATAAGCGATAGCAATATTTGGGCTGGCGGATGGGCTGAGGGTAGGGCCAAGGCATACGGTATTACGGTAGCAGAATTGCCTGCATACTATGCAAAACGTACACTGCTAAACCAGATTATATTACCAGAGGATATTGCCAATGCATGTTTCGCCTTTGTGGGCGGTTTATTGAGTAAATCTACCGGGAATATGTTAAACGTAGATGGGGGAGTAGCCATGGCGTTCGCAAGATAAAACTGCTTGTAACTGTTACAGCAAGCCAAAATTCCAAATTAGTTTATTCAATTTGTTATACTAATCTGCAAGGCGCTGAACAAAGGCAAACAACTTAAACTAAAATGTTTTTTATAATAGGGTTTCCAGGTTTCTTTTCTGGATAATTAACCCACGAAAACCAAATATTGCCATGAATATTGAACAACACCAAATTGCACAACATAACGACTCGCTATCTGCTTCGCATTACCGAAAATTAAACTTTCTGAAAGAAGAATGGCCACATGATCTGCTTGAGAATGTCATTCAGAAATTAGTAGATTTTCAAATTGCAATTCCAAGTTGGGCTTTAGGTACCGGCGGAACACGTTTTGGCAGGTTTGCGATTACCGGAGGAGAGCCGCGTAACATCGAAGAAAAAATAGAAGATGTGGGCTTGCTCCATGCTTTAAACCGTGCAAGTGGCTCCATCTCTTTACATATCCCCTGGGATATTCCTCAAAATGCAGAAAAATTGAAAGCACTGGCTGGTAGTTATGATCTAAAGTTTGATGCCGTGAATTCTAATACTTTTCAAGATCAACCCGGAGCACCTTTTAGCTATAAGTTCGGATCGCTCCAAAATGTGAATAAAGAAATTCGTAAACAAGCCATTCATCATAATATTGAGGTAATTAATCAGGGTATTGCTTTAGGTTCTGATGCATTAACGGTATGGTTGGCAGACGGATCTTGTTTTCCTGGTCAGTTAAATTTTAGGAAAGCGTTTGAAAACACCTTAGAAAGTTTGCAAGAAATTTATGCTGCCCTGCCAGAAAATTGGAAAATGTTCGTAGAGTATAAGGCATTTGAACCAAATTTTTACGCTACTACCGTTGGCGATTGGGGTCAATCATTATTATACGCCACTAAGTTGGGCAAGCAGGCATATACATTGGTTGATTTAGGGCACCATTTACCTAATGCCAATATCGAGCAAATTGTCTCGCTGCTTTTAATGGAAGGAAAATTAGGTGGTTTCCATTTTAACGATTCTAAGTATGGCGATGATGATCTAACTGCTGGAAGTATCAAGCCGTATCAGTTGTTCCTTATCTTCAGTGAACTTGTAGAAGGTATGGACGCTAAAGGGATGAAACATGCAACAGATTTGGGCTGGATGATTGATGCCTCCCATAACATAAAAGATCCATTGGAAGATTTGCTACAATCCGTAGAAGCTATTATGATCGCTTACGCACAAGCATTGATGGTTGATAGAGCGGCTCTTAATGTAGCGCAAAACAATAATGATGTAGCTAGAGCACAGGAAATTTTGCAAAGTGCTTTTCGCACAGATTTGCGACCGCTAGTTGCTGAAGCAAGATTAAGAGTAGGTGCAGCACTTTCGCCAGTGGCCATATATCGCCAATTGCAAGTAAGAGAGCATTTAACCAATACCCGAGGCAATACCATAGCAACAGGTTTATAATAGCAAAGTATAAAATGTCAAAACCTGTTATCGCCATCTTCGATGTAGGAAAAACGAATAAGAAGCTCTTTTTAATTGACGAGAGTTACCAAATCGTTTATGAAAGATCGGCACGTTTTGTGGAAACTGTTGATGAAGATGGTGAGCCATGCGAGAATCTTGAGCGCTTGAAATCTTCTGTATTTGAGGCATTGCACCAGGTTTTTCAGCTGGAAGAGTTTGATATTAAAGCAATTAACTTTTCCACTTATGGTGCAAGTTTTGTCTATCTGGATGAACACGGTGAGCCATTAACCCCACTCTATAACTATTTAAAACCCTATCCAGATCACCTTGAACGAGCCTTTTACGCTGCCTATGGTGGCCAGGAGCAAATTTCTTTAGCTACTGCTTCACCGGTTTTGGGCAGTTTAAATTCAGGTATGCAGGTTTATCGTCTCAAATATGAAAGGCCCGATTTGTTTGCTAAGGTTAAGTATGCCCTGCATCTCCCGCAATACCTTAGCTACCTCATTACTGGGCGGGCTGCGGCAGACATTACCAGTATTGGCTGCCACACGCAACTCTGGGATTTCGACCGCAATCAATACCACCAATGGGTGTTGCAAGAGGAGATTGATGGCAAGTTTGGCGCATTTACACCTGCAGATGCCACAATTAGCGCACAGTTTGATGGCAAACTAGTTAATGTTGGGGTGGGCTTGCATGATAGTTCAGCAGCGCTAATTCCGTATCTGGCGAACTTTAATAAGCCATTTATACTTATTTCCACGGGCACTTGGTGCATTACATTAAATCCTTTTAACCAAGAAATCCTAACAACCGAGGAGTTAAAACAAGATTGTCTCTGCTACATGCATTATCGGGGAAAACCTGTTAAGGCATCTCGAATTTTTGCAGGCTACGAGCACGAAGTTCAATTGAAAAGGATTGCCGAACATTTTGATAGGGCAGCATATTTGTTCAAACATCTCAAGTTTAATCCATCACTGATTTTAAAGTTAGCCGGTAAAGTGCCCGAAAACTCAGTTCCACAGGCTTCTTTTTGTGCCGTTTCCGGATTTGCAGATCGCAAGCTTAGCTTATTTCAAACCGCAGAAGAAGCTTATTATCAATTGATATTTGATTTGGTAAAACAGCAAATTTACGCATTGAAGCTAGTCTTGAATTCAGATGTAAAAAGGATTTTTGTAGATGGCGGATTTGGGAAAAATGCACTTTACATGCAATTATTGGCCAATGCCATTCCGCATATCGAGGTCTATGCCTCATCGGTATCGCAGGCAACAGCAATAGGAACTGCTTTAGCTATCAATGCAGGCTGGAATAATAATCCGCCGCCTACAGATATGATTCAGCTTAAATACTATTCGGCTATACAACGATCATTTGAATCTTTTTAATTTACTATCTTAACAATCCAATAAAAAGGGCATTTTGAAACCAGAAGATATTATTGATTATATCCAGATTGATGAGTACTCGTCGACCCCCAAGTATAAGCAATTAACAAACGCAATTTTGCATGGAATTGAATTGGGGAAATTTGAAAAAGGTAGCCTGCTTCCTTCTATTAATGAGCTGAGTTTTAGTTTGGAAGTTTCCAGAGATACAGCAGAGAAAGGATATCGAAATCTTCGCAAGCTCGGAGTAGTAGATTCTGTTCCAGGGAAAGGTTATTTTATCATCAACACAGATTTTTCCAGGAAACTTAAGATATGTTTGCTCTTCAATAAGTTAAGCACTCACAAAAAAATTATTTACGATTCTTTCACCGAAGCCATCGGCGAACATGCTGCAATAGATTTCTACATCTATAATAATGATTTTGCATTGTTTAAAAAGATGGTCATTAGTAAGCGGGATGAGTATAGCCACTTTGTAATTATACCACACTTTTTAGAAGGAGGAGAGAACGCTCATGAGGTTATTAATACGATTCCAAAAGAGAAACTTATTATTTTAGATAAGCTCTTGCCTGGTGTAACGGGCAATTTTGCTGCGGCGTACGAGAATTTTGCCCAAGACATTTATGATGCTCTGGAGCAGGCATTAGATCGGTTATCATGTTATAATACGATCAAAATGATCTTTCCAAAAGGAAGCTATTTTCCCCGGGAAATTTTAACTGGTTTCTACAGGTTTTGCCAACAATATGCTTTTAACCATAAGGTAATACATAATATTAATGAGGAGGAAATTAATGCAGGGGAGGTCTACATTAATTTGATGGAAGACGATCTTGTTGCGTTAATAGAACGCTTAATCGTCCAGAACCTTAAAATTGGAGAAGATGTTGGCGTTATTTCGTACAATGAAACGCCATTGAAAAGAATTATTCTCGACGGAATCACTACTATCTCAACCGATTTTAAGAATTTAGGAAGCCTGGCAGCCGCCTTTGTGCTCAATGGGAAAACCGAAAAAGTGGCGGTGCCATTCTACTTAAATCTGCGAAAATCCCTTTAAATATTCGGTTCCAAAACACTATTAAATTGTTCAACACGCCTAGTCGCAGTGATCCTAATTGTTAGTAAAATTCACTTCTATGATTAAGAATATACAGCTGAGAGCCGTATTTTAGCACATATTTTTAAACAGGTATGAGTGAAAGCTTTGAGGAAGAAAATCAGGCATTGGCAAATCCGTACGATTATGTGTTGCAAGATTTTAATCTGGAAAATCTTAATGGCGTATTTATCCTCAAACATTTAAACCAGCAAATCAATACGGCAGAAAGAGGTTTTTTTGATCTGTATCCCATTCAAATTGAGCTGAACTTCGCTGCCTTTGAACACCTCGATCAAGAAAAATTCTTTCCCGTAGTGCAAATTCGCCAGGAGGAAAACCTGGTAAGGCTATCTTGTCGTTGTGCAACACCCAAAAACAAACTCTGCGAACACCAGGCACAGGTTCTTTATAACTTACTTCATCGAGAAGATTTTGCCATTTTTTTCGATCAGCCCCTGAGAAACCAACGCCTAACGAAGTTGGCCGTTAATTATGGGTTAGCGCATGAAAGCAACCTCGATTTACATTTCAACATCAGCTACGAGGCCGGTGCGCTTAGCATTAAACCGGTTATACCTCAATTGCAGTCTTTTGGTAAGAGTGAACAAGACCTAATGAAAGATTTACTGCTGCCAAAGCAGAAGGATGTGCTACAGAAATTAAAGCAGATAGACATCCATAAAACCATCATGGTTTTGGGTAATCATCGCTATTATAGCAACCTTAACATCGAACTTTATGAAACAGAGAGAACCAGGGCAGGAAAGATTAAAAATCCACTTAAAAACATTGATGTAAATGCGCTTAAATTTAAAGCTGATGATATCGACGAACTTAAATTTTATAGTGGAGTAGGTGTTTTTCAACAAAATTATAACAACGATCAGGTAGAGGCAGAACTCGAAGCTTTGCAGGCTATCGTTAAAAATCCACTTCAGATCCCTGTTTTCTTGCAAAACCTATCCGAGCGTTCGGTGCAAGCCAATACCATTTCCCCTATACATTTAAATTTATTAGCGGTTGATTTACGTCTTAGCGTAAATCAATTGAACGATTTTTTTGAGATTACCGGTAGACTAATGATCGATGGAAAATCTTACGAATTGGATAATTTGGTTTTGGTTCACCAGTATTTTATTAAACTGAAAGACCAGCTTTATCTCATTGCCAGATCAGATTTTTTAAAAGTTATTGGCTTTTTTAAGAAACAGAGCAATAGGTTAATTTTGCATAAGTCGAAATATTCAGAGTTTAAAAAAACCATTTTAATACAGCTCGAGGGTAGTATCAGGGTAGATTACGCTTACCTTAAACCTGCCACACCTGGCCAAATTGAGGAAAAAGGATTCGACCTGGAAAATGAGCAACTTATCTATCTTTCAGAATCAGAAGATTTTATACTAATTACGCCGGTAATGCGCTATGGCAATCTCGAGATCCCGGTGCTTTCTAAACGGCAAATACAAGCCCAAGACAAACTTGGTAACATCTTTACGCTTCATAGAGATGAGAAAGCGGAGTTACAGTTTATTGGGTCGGTGTTAAAACAACATCCTTATTTTTACGAACAGGAAAGTAATGATGCTTTTTACTTGCACCGGAAAAGATTTTTGGAGGAAGATTGGTTTCTCGATGCATTTGAAAATTGGCGGAACAAGAGTATCCACATTCTTGGTTTTAATCAACTTAAAAACAATAAACTTAGCCCATATAAGGCCAATATTAACATTGAGGTTTTAAGTGGGACAGACTGGTTTGAAACTAAAGTAAAGGTGAAGTTTGGCAAGCAGCAGGTTGCGCTAAAACATTTGCATAAATCCATCAGGAATAAAAGCAAGTTTATTACGCTTGATGATGGCACCCAGGGAATTTTACCCCAAGAATGGATGGAGAAATTTTTAACGTATTTCGCCGCCGGAGAAGTAGCTGAAGATAGCATTCTAACGCCTAAGATCAGATTTTCTACCTTAACTGATCTATATGAGGATGCCTTGATTGATGGAGAAGTTAAAAATGAACTTAAACGATATCAACAGCAGTTCGAGAATGCTACAGAACTGACATCGGTAGGAGTGCCCGCTTCGCTGGAAGCAACACTTCGAGATTATCAAAAAGACGGCCTTAACTGGCTCAATTTTTTAGATAATTTCAATTTTGGCGCCTGCCTTGCCGATGATATGGGCTTGGGTAAAACTATACAGGTAATAGCCTTTATCTTATCGCAACGGGAAAAAGTTACCCATAATACCAACCTGATTGTGGTCCCCGCGTCACTTATTTTCAACTGGCAAAGAGAGATCGAAAAATTTGCCCCTTCTATCAAGGTACGAACTGTTTATGGAAATGAGCGAACCAAAACGACCCACGATTTTGACGATTTTGAGATTGTTATCACTTCTTATGGCACCTTGCTAGCCGACATTCGTTTTCTTAAAGATTACTACTTCAATTACATTATCCTTGATGAATCGCAAAGCATTAAAAATCCCGAATCACAAAGGTATAAAGCCGTGAGATTGCTAAAATCAAGGAATAAGATTGTTATGACTGGTACGCCGATAGAAAACAATACCTTCGATTTATATGGACAGTTGTCTTTTGCTTGTCCGGGTTTGTTTGGTAGTAAACAACAGTTCTCAGATTTATACGCTACCCCTATTGATCAATTTAAAGACAGCAAACGGGCAGCAGAATTACAGCGCAAGATTAAGCCGTTTATATTACGGAGAACCAAGGAAGAAGTTGCCAAAGAACTGCCAGATAAAACCGAGATTATCCTGTATTGCGAAATGGGGAGGGAACAGCGGGAAGTTTACGAGGCCAATAAAAAGGAAATTCAAGATTTTATACTAGGTAAAACCGATGATGAACTGCCGAAAAGTGCCATGCATGTTCTTAAAAGTATCACCGTTTTGAGGCAAATTTGTAATTCGGCAGCCCTTCTGGCAGATGGGAAGTCCTATCTTCAGTCATCATCTAAAATTGAAGTTTTGCTGGAGCAAATCGAACACAAGGCGCCCAATCATAAAATTCTGGTTTTTTCTCAGTTTGTAACCATGCTCGATTTAATCCAGGTTCGTCTAAAAGAGAAGGGAATTAACTATGCCTATTTAACAGGTAAAACACGAAATAGGGAAGCCGTGGTAAAAAGCTTTCAGGAAGATCCGCAAATGCCCGTTTTTTTAATCAGCTTAAAAGCTGGTGGCACCGGACTAAACCTCACGGCGGCAGATTATGTTTTTTTGGTCGATCCCTGGTGGAACCCGGCTGTCGAAAATCAAGCAATAGATCGTGCATACCGCATCGGCCAGCATAAGAATGTAATGGCCGCACGTTTAATCTGCCCCGATACTATCGAAGAAAAAATTATGAAATTGCAGGCAACAAAAAAAGATCTCGTAAAAAATCTTATCCAAACCGAAGGTGGAATGTTTAAAAATTTAACCAAGGATGAATTACTCAGTTTGCTAAGCTAGTGCTGGGTGCTTCCCGATTAGGTCTTAAATTGAAGGTCAACTTGATACTGGTAGTCTAAAAATTTTGGAACATTTTCGCTCTCTATAATTTTCCAATCTTTTTTCTCGGAAATGAATATAGGTTCAACTAGTCCCGAAGCTGCTGCCGCTGCGGTATAGAATTCCATTCGGCTAGGGTGCGTAGGGGCACACGCGTTATAGGTTCTGCCAAAGGCCCGCTTTTCGATAATTTTAGTTGCCAATCCCACGGCATCTTCCTGGTGAATTAAGTTTACAGGTGCCAGGCCATTTGGAACATCAGTTTTTCCTGCAAAAAATCTTCCCGGATTTCTATCAGGGCCAAATAATCCCGCAAAGCGGATGATGGTGTAATTTGAAGATTGTTTTACAATTTCTTCTGCTTGCAATACCATATTGCCAGACTCCGTATCGGGATTGGTGTTACTGGTTTCATTTACAACTTCGTTTCCATCTCCATAAACACTGGTAGAACTAATAAAAATGATGTTTTTTGATTGATGATCAGCGCTTGCTAAAATTGCCTTAATCTTTTGTGGGTAGTCGGTCAATTCTGCCGAGTTGCGTTTCGGTGGAATAGCGATCAATAATACGTCTGCATCAAAAAATGATGAGTCTGCTAAAATCTTCTCTGCTGTAAAATTAATCAGGTAGGGTTCAATCCCCGCTTCCGAAACGGTTATTAGCTTATCTTCAGTGGTAGTAGAGCCTTTCACCACATAGCCTAGTGCAACCATCTTCTTTGCAAAGGCAAAACCGAACCAGCCACAACCTAAAACAGAAATAGTTTTTAAGGGATGCAAAATCGACATAAATAATAAAAATTAATAAAATACGAAGGAATGTTATTACTCACTTCTGATGGCCTACGCTTTTGCGCTTAAGCGATTCAGCAATTACGCCTTACCCAAATTATAACAAGCCCTACACCGGGGTTCGTAACTTTCCTTTTCACCCAGAAGTACCGTAGAATCGTTAGCTACTGTTCTGTAGCTATACAGCGCCGGGTTCCCGCAACAAACACATACCGCATTCACCTTTGTTACATGCTCAGCTATCGCCATTAATGCAGGCATTGGTCCGAAAGGTTTGCCTGCAAAATCCATATCCAAACCAGCAACAATTACCCTAATACCCCTCATGGCAAGTTTACTGCAGACTTCCGGTAGTTCATTATCAAAAAACTGAGCTTCATCAATACCAACCACTTGGGTATTGGTACCTAAAAGTAAAATGGCCGAGGCACTATCTACAGGCGTGGAATTAATCGAGTTTAAATCGTGCGAAACTACCGCAGATTCATGGTAACGGGTATCAGTACGGGGTTTAAAAATCTCTACATTTAACTTTGCAATCTGGGCTCTTTTTAATCGGCGAATTAGTTCTTCTGTTTTTCCAGAAAACATAGAGCCACAAACGACTTCAATACTCCCCGAAAATTCACCCCTCCTTCTAAAATTTTGTTCGCTAAATAACATGCCCTATTTATTATGCCCTTTATGTTCGCTATTAATTTAAAACCGAACAAATATGAGAATTATGTGTTATTTTTGAACACATAGTTACCAACATAAATCAGTTAAAAAAACGTTTCAAGTTTATGATGAACGCACAAGATATCTTTAAGAAAGTAGGCCATATTTTAACCGAATTAAATGAGCAGCATCGCTTCCTTGCTCAAAATCCACAAGAGTTAAATGATTTGGAGCTTGAATTATTTTTAGCTAACGCCGATTTTCTTGCAGACCATATCCGGGTTGTTCAGAAATTGAATTTAAAAGCGGAGCCGGTTAAGCAGGCTTCCAGTGCAGGGTTGTTGGCCGAACAAAATACCATCATTTTGCCAGAAACACCCCCAAGTTATCTTCCGGAAAGTGAATCCTTTGCCATGCCAGAGCTCGAAGAAATTGCTGCTGCAGAAGAAGATGAAGAACGCATTGATATCAAACCTGAACAGGAAGTACAGGACGATGAAAAGGTAAAGGAAGATTTGGCTGATACCTTATTGGAACGTGACTTCTTTAAACCAGATCAGGAAGAAAATACTTTCGAGTTTGTTTTGGGTCAGCATAGTGAAGATGATCAATTTGATTACGAAGCAAAGCCTGTTGAAGAAATTTTCGACAGACCACTAAGCCGGGCAGAGGAAGAGATTTTAGCTGAAAGGAAGAAGGCAACTATAATGCCCGTTGAAGAGGAACCATTGGCTGTAGAAGATGAATTGGTAGCAAACGATGAAGATGAGATTGGCCCTGAACCATTTTTGATTGCAAAGCAAGAGGAAACACCAATAGTTGAACCAAAGCCCCAACCGGTAGCTGAGCAGTTGCCCGAGACTAAGGCAGAGCAAGCATCACCAATTGCACCTTTGAGAGATGTAAAACTAGATGAACCTATTATCTCTCCGCCGGTAGCAGAACGGCCAATTTTTACACCCGAGGCCGTTCCTGTGCGACCTGTACATCAATCCAGTGCTCCAAGCCTCAACGAATTATTGGCGAAAACGAATAGTGGCCCTAAAGCTGATGAACCCGTGAAGGCACCCATTTCCGACCTCAAACAGGCTATCAACTTAAACGAGAAGCTTTTATTTATTAAAGACCTGTTTAAAGGTTATAATTTAGCTTATTCTGAAGCTATTGATATTGTAAACAAGATGAATAGCTTCGAAGCGGCAGATAGTTTTTTACAAAGCAATTATGCTGCTAAGTACGAATGGGCGAATAAACAGGCTACTGTAGATCAATTTTACGAATTACTTAACAGGAGATTTAATTAGGCAGGGTTCATCTTAGAAAAAACCCATTCTATTCGAATCTAACTTTAAGAAGATGAATAATAGAATGGTGAAACTCCAAAGAGACGACCCACCATAACTTATTAAGGGCAATGGAATTCCAATTACCGGGATAATGCCTATCGTCATCCCGATATTAATGAATACGTGGAAGAAGAGGATACAAGCTACGCAATAACCATACACCCTTGAGAAGGTAGATCGCTGTCGTTCTGCAAGATTAATTAGTCTAAGCAAAAGAAAGATATAGAGTCCAATAACTACACTACATCCCAGAAAGCCCCATTCTTCTCCGATAGTGGAAAAAATAAAATCGGTACTTTGCTCGGGCACATAACCGTATTTGGTTTGCGTACCTTGTAGAAAGCCACGCCCCGTTGTTTGGCCAGAGCCAATTGCAATTTGCGATTGGATAACATTATAACCAGCACCTTTATTATCTGTTTTCAAACCAAGCATTAATTCGATACGACTACGCTGGTGTGGCGCAAGTACCTTCTCATAAGCAACCTTAATTACAAACAAATAACCAATGGCAAAAATTGTAACCAAAATGGTCGAAAAAATGATTTTTTGCTTCCGTCGGTTATTGTAGATAAATAGGCCCGCTATGGCTATGATGATAATAATCAGGATGTACGTTGGCACTAGAAAATCGGCTACAAAAAGGACAATCATCCCCAAAAAAATCAATAAAAAATAGCCCGATAATCCTTCACGGTATAAGGGGAACATGAAAGATAAAAATACCAAGGCAGAACCCGTATCGGGTTGCAGCATTATTAAAACCAATGGCGCAGCTACAATAACGCCAGCTATTGCAATCGACTTAAAGTCTCGAAATTTAGGATTAAAGGCCCCGACGTATTTAGCCAAGAGCAGTGCGGTGCCAAACTTCGCAAACTCTGCAGGCTGCAGTTTGAATGATCCTATCGCAATCCAGGCCTGATTGCCGGCTACCTTATTTCCAATGACCAAAACAGCCAGCAGCAAGAGCAAAGTGCCACCGTAAATAACAGGTGCAAATACATTGAAAAGGCGTCCGTCGAATAAAAGGATAGATAGGCCTAAAATTAAACCAGTGATTACGTAGATAGATTGTTTGCCATAGCTACTGGTAAAATCAAAAACGCCTGCCTTGTCTGGATTATAAATGGAAGCATAGATGTTGATGAAGCCAATTGCACAGAGTGCAATATAGATTAAAACTGTAATCCAATCTACGTTAAAAAAGAAACGACCACCTTGTTGCTGCTGCATGCTACTTATTTATCACAGATTTAGTAATGGTAATAGGTTTTAATTCTCTTGGTTTGCTAAGCACCGGAGACATTGGTGTAGCTTCCTTTATCCTGATGCTATCTTTTACCCGTTTCGCTGAATATGCTTTTTTTATGGATAAGCTATCTGCCTTTGTTAATTTATTCACAGGTTTATTTTTGTCTTTAAGTACAGGTAACAGATTTTGTGTTTTCATCCATTCTACTTGTGCTGCTCTTGCTCCAGATACCTCTCCTTTTAAATACTTTTCGATCATGTAGCTGGCAATTGGGGCTGCATAAGTACTGCCATAACCCGCATTTTCTACAATTACAGCAATGGCAATTTTTGGATTATCACGCGGAGCGAAGCCAATAAATACCGAGTGGTTTTTGCCGTGCGGATTCTGCACCGTACCAGTTTTACCACAAAGCAATACATCGGGTATCCTCGATAAGATGGCCGTTCCCCAACTGGTGTTTACAGCATCTTGCATCCCGTCGATTACAGGGTCAAAGTGTTTTGCATCTACTCCAACATAATTTTTTACAATGTATTCTTTTTTGACCAGGTTTTTATCGCCAATCCCTTTAATCAAATGCGGCTTAATGTAGTAGCCACGATTTGCGATAATGGCCATAGCATTAGCCATTTGTAGTGGTGTAGCCGTAATTTCACCTTGCCCAATTGCCTGTGAAATAACATTGGTATAACCCCACCTTTTGTTATAAATTTTATCGTAATGATCTGCGGTGTAAAAATACCCCTTCCTTTCGTAAGGCATATCTATCCCCAATTCGCTGCCAAATCCAAATTTAGCTACCTTATCTCGCCATTCCTGGTAGGTTTTACGCTGGTTCTTCATTCCATTTTTAGTGATTAATTTTTGGAATACATAGCAGAAGTAAGTATTGCAAGATCGGGCTATTCCTTTCCTCAAGGCAATAGGGCCATCAAAGTGCTCACACTTAATTCGGCGGTTTCCAGCTTGATAATAGTGTGGGCAGAAGAATGTCGTATTCGGATCAATTACGCCTTCCTGTAATCCAATTAATGCATCAACAGGCTTAAACGATGATCCTGGTGGGTAATAACCCATAATTGGCCTCACTAGCGATGGCCGGTAGGGATTACCAACAATAAACTCCATATAATTATTGCCTTGGTTTCGGCCTACTAAAAGATTCGGATCGTAACCAGGGCTACTCACAAGGGAAAGAATTTCGCCAGTTGCTGGCTCTATGGCTACGATAGCACCAACTTTGTTTTGCATCAATTCTTCACCTAATTTTTGTATGCGCATATCTATCCCAGAGATTAATCTTTCTCCCGAAACAGCATTCACATCGTATTTTCCATCAGCGTAACTTCCCTGCGGCGTATTGTGTGCATCATAAACGGTGTTAATAACGCCTTTTTCACCTCTTAGGGTTTCTTCGTAAGAAAACTCTAAACCACTCTTCCCTTTATAATCTCCAGGCTTGTAAAATCCTTCCGATTTTTCTATATCTGAAGGACTTACCTCTTTAACGTATCCAAATAACTGTCCGCCAACACTATCTGGATAATGCCTGATGGTTCTATCCTGCGTTCTAAAACCCGGAAAACGATAAAGGGTTTCTTGCAGGCGAGCATAACTCTGTACAGATATCTGTTTTAAAAATGGTGTTGCCTGGTAAGATGATTTTCCCCGGGCCTTTTTGAGGTTTTTTCGTACGTCTTGAATCGTAATATCCAATGCTTGGGCCAGGGCCAATGTATCAAAAGGTTTTACCTCATTCGGGGTCACCATCAGATCATACACCGGCTCGTTTTGCACAATAACTTTCATGTGCCGATCCAATATGGCGCCACGAGCAGGATATTTGTAGATTTTTCGGAGCACGTTACTTTCTGCAGATACGAAAGCGGCATCGCTAATCACCTGGATATAAAAAAGCTTACCCAATAAGATGATGGCGATTAAAATAAATAATCCTTGAACGATATATTTTCGATTAAATAACTGATCCATTAGCGCGATGTTCTTTTATAGAAGATAAACTCTACTAAAAAAATAATAAGCAGTGTAAAGATACAACTTAAGCCGCATCTCATTAAGGTGTAACCTATTTCAGTTAGCCTAAATGTTTCTAAAAAGAACAGCACCAAATGATGGGCTATAATACAAAGAAAAGCATAAAGCGAAAACCACTGAAAACCCATATAACTTAACGAAGGTTCGGGGTCGTCAATTGCATCGCGGTTTAAACTTATAGAGATAAAAGATATTCTTACAAAAGCCAATACTACACAAGCGGTAGCATGTACGCCCATGGTATCGTAAAATGCATCTAGTGTTAATCCGGTTACAAAAGCAAGGAGATACAATAAGATATTAGGCATGCCGAAAGGAAGCAGCAGCAGGAAAAGCACATAAATAAAAGGAGTAGACAGATCATAAAAGCCCATATTTTTGAGCAGGAATACCTGGACAAAGAGGAGTAAAAACCACCTGATGATATTGACGATGATGAGCTTACTATTCATTAGGTTTTATTAGGCTTTCTAAGGCTTTTTGTTCCTCTGCTTGTTTATCTTTCACTACGTAAACATATTGCAAGGTGCCAAAATCGGTAAATAAATTCAATTCGCCCGACAAAAAATTATCATTGGTAGGTACGTTTGGCTTGGTGATTTTCCCCACCAAAATCCCAGCCGGGAAAGATCCGAAGCCAGAAGTTACCACGGTATCACCAACATACATCTTAATGTGGTTAGGCACTTCTTTTATCAGGGCCTTTTTTATATCAAAATTGCCATCTCCCCAAACAAGAGAGCCAAGCGCATTATTCTTTTTTAAAGTTACGCTGATTTTAGTGTCTTTGTGCAAAAGCGATTGGATGGTGGCGAGGTGTTCAGAAACATCTCTAATAAACCCTACTACACCGCGTTGGGGTGCAATAACTGCCATGCCACTTTTAATACCATCTAAGCTACCTTTATTCACCGTCATCACATTGTTTCTCAGTGTGATGGAGTTTTTAATTACCTTTGCAGCCAGGTAAGTATATTTTTGGTTGGTAATGGTGTCTATTACCGTAACATCTTTCGTAGAATCTACCGTAGTTAAGCCCAGTAGTTTGGTTTTAAGCTTAGCATTTTCAGCAGCGAGACTGTCGTTAACCATTCCTAAGTTTAGGTAGCGTTTAAAAACATTTAACCGTTCGTATGCGGTACCTACCACTTCGTTTGATGAATTCAGGGTTACGCTACGCTGATACGCATTATTTTTTACAGTTAGGTAAATTCCAATAACGAAGAAAATAATAAACAGAAAAAATGCATTGTATCTACTTACGAAAATCCAAAGGTTACGCATACTGTTTAACGATTTTAGATGCTCGATTTACGGATGAAGATTTTCTGCAAAGCAATATCATTTAATTCAAAATTTTGAGGTCTACGAGCCATGTTGATAGCTTGAAACAACCCTGAAGGTGTTCAACAAAGCCCTCCGCAGATTCTTTTATTATGTCCATCCAGATGTTGCATTGGTTTGAGATAAATTTTGGTAAATACCAAGAATCAACTACAACAATATCTTCGAGCAATAACATGATACTATTGATCTGGAAATATTTCGATCTGAACCAGCAAAAATAATTTGGTTAATTCGTAAATCTTACCAACCAATACCTTTTGTTTGCAAAGCTATTTATTGCATTAAAAATTTATATCCACCAATATTTTTGAGCGCTATACCAGTACCCCGAACAACAGCACGAAGTGGATCTTCGGCTACGTGAACAGGTAATTTGGTTTTGGCTGCAACACGCTTGTCTAATCCCCTGAGTAGTGCACCACCACCTGTTAAATAGATTCCTGTTTGGTAAATATCTGCAGAAAGTTCTGGAGGCGTTATCTCTAGCGCTTTTAAAATTGCTTCCTCAATTTTAGAGATCGATTTATCCAAGCAGTGTGCAATTTCAGTGTAAGAAACCGTAATCTGCTTAGGTACGCCAGTCATTAAATCACGTCCCTGAACGGCAAAATCTGCAGGTGCATCTTGAAGCTCTGGTAAAGCAGCACCTACCTCTATTTTAATTTTTTCAGCAGTACGATCACCGATCATAATATTATGTTGCCTGCGGATATAATTTACGATATCTGAATCGAAATTATCTCCCGCCACGCGAATTGATTGGTCGCAAACAATACCCGAAAGTGCAATTACCGCTATCTCTGTGGTACCACCACCGATATCAATAATCATGTTACCCATCGGTTCCTCCACATCAATTCCAATACCCACTGCAGCAGCCATCGGTTCGTGGATAAGATATACTTCTTTGGCACCTGCAATTTCTGCAGAATCACGTACGGCTCGCTTCTCAACCTCAGTTATCCCCGATGGAATACAAATTACCATACGTAAAGATGGAAACATCCAACCTTTACCGCCATTTAACATGCGAATCATACCTTTAATCATCGCTTCTGCAGCGTTGAAATCGGCAATTACACCGTCTTTTAAAGGGCGAACTGTTTTGATATTATCGTGGGTTTTACCCTCCATCTGCATGGCTTGCCTGCCAATCGCAATTACTTTATTTGTTGTTCGATCGAAAGCGACGATAGAGGGTTCATCTACTACTACTTTATCGTTATGTATAATTAGGGTATTCGCTGTGCCTAAATCGATGGCAACTTCTTGCGTAAACCAGTTAAATAATCCCATGTATGAGCTATGTTGTTTTTATTTTATCAAATCTATACTATTCCTAATGTAAAAATAGTCTTTTTATTATATTTAAAATTTAAAAATCTTTTCGGTCGAAGATTAATCACGCCGAAAGATTTGAAAATCAATACCTCGTTTCTATAGGTTCCTGTAGTCCCGCTATTCGTTTCAATCTTTTACCTAAAAATTCCTAAAATAGTCATTTTTGTAAAAGGATTTCCACTGCTATCGGGTTTAAAACCCAAGTTGTTGCAACGATTTAAGGTTGCAAATTGCTCAACGAAACCACCCCGTCAGCCGAGGCTGCCACCCCTCGAGGGGGGAATTGCATGGTGCTAAACCTTTCAGTCAAAAATTTTCAAACTATTAAGTTTAAAAACTAAAGTTATTGCAAATATTTAAGGTTGCAAACTGCTCAAATAAACCACCCCGTCAGCCGAGGCTGCCACCCCTCGAGGGGGGAATTGCATGGTGCTTATCTTTCCAGCCAAAAATTTTCAAACGATCAAGTTTAAAAACCAACTAGTGTTTAAAATGTCTTACGCCGGTAGTTACCATTGCAATACCTTTTTCATTTGCCTTTGCAATAGAATCCGCATCTTTGATAGATCCTCCAGGTTGTAAAACTGCGGTAATTCCAGCGTCCGCTGCAATCTCCACACAATCTGGGAAAGGGAAAAAAGCATCCGAAGCCATTGCACACCCTTTAACGCTAAAGCCGAAAGAAGCTGCTTTTTCAATGGCTTGTCTTAAGGCATCTACACGAGAGGTCTGACCAACACCGCTGGCTATCAACACATCATCCTTAACCAAAACAATAGTATTCGATTTGGTATGTTTTACAATTTTATTGGCAAAGTGCAGGTCTTTTAATTCTTGCGCAGTTGGTGCTTTATCTGTAACTGTTGTCATTTGCTCAGGCCCTTCTATAACCAAATCCTTGTCTTGCTCAATTACGCCGTTTAATAAGGTTTTAAATTGTTTTTTATTCAGTTCAACCTCATTGCGTTGTAAAATAACGCGGTTTTTCTTCTTGCTGAATAATTCCACGGCTTCCGGTTGGTATGAAGGCGCAATCAGCACTTCAAAAAATAAGTTGTTTATTTCTTCAGCTGTTGCCAAATCAACTTCTACGTTCGTAATTAAAACACCTCCAAATGCAGAAACAGGGTCGCAGGCTAAGGCGTCAATCCAAGCTTGTTTAACAGTTGGGCGAGAGGCAATGCCACATGCGTTGGTATGTTTTAAAATGGCAAATGTTGGCTCTTCAAACTCATCTATTAAAGCCACAGCAGCATCAACGTCTACCAGGTTGTTATAAGAAAGTTCTTTACCATTTAATTTGGTAAACATGGCATCTAAATCGCCATAAAATACAGCGCCCTGGTGTGGATTCTCCCCGTACCTTAACGTTTTTGCATCTGTAACACTTTGTTTAAAAACCTCAATTGGCTCTTCCTGGTTAAAATAATTAAAGATGGCTGTATCGTAATGGGAAGAAGTATGGAAAGCGCTTTTTGCAAAAGATTTACGTTGCGCCAGGGTAGTCTCTCCATTTTGTGCCTCTAATTGCGCTTGCAAAGTAGGGTAGTCATTTTTTGATGCGATGATCACTACATCATTAAAATTTTTGGCGGCTGCACGGATAAGCGAAATGCCACCAATATCAATTTTCTCGATTATTTCTTCTGGCGTTCCACCTCCCTTAACCGTCTCTTCAAAGGGATATAAGTCAACAATCACTAAATCAATTTCTGGGATATCATATGTCGCAATCTGTTCCTGATCGCCAGCTAAATTCCTCCTGTTTAAAATACCACCAAATACCTTTGGGTGCAAGGTTTTAACACGTCCACCCAAAATAGATGGGTATCCAGTTAGATCTTCTACAGCAGTAACAGGTAAGTTTAAATCTTTTATGAACTGTTCGGTGCCGCCAGTAGAAAATAATTGCACTCCTTGTGCGGCCAACAGTTTCACCAATGGTTCTAAACCATCTTTATAATATACTGAAATTAAAGCGTTTTTGATCTTAATCGATTGACTCATTATACTGTAAATTTTGAGCCGCAAAGGTAGTAAAACAGGATTGTTTTTGGTAATATTTACGTTTAAAAAATAGATTATAGCTTCTTGTTTATAAGCGGTTCCTTCAAGCCATTAAATAAGTAGCTTTTAACTCACACCTATTTCTTTAATTTTTTTACCAGCGTTTCTACAACTTTTGGGTAGTGCAAATGTTCAAGCTGCTGACCTTTAAATTTAACCATTTCCAGGTTATCGCTCTTTTCGATTTTATATCTTGCTTGGTAAATGTACTCACCCTCATCATAATGTTCGTCAACGTAGTGAATAGTAATTCCCCCTTCGCTTTCGCCAGCTGCCAGAACAGCGTTGTGCACACGGTCGCCATACATGCCCTTGCCGCCAAATTTGGGCAGAATTGCAGGGTGAATGTTTACAATTCTTCCAGGGTAAGCATTAATCAGATTTTGAGGGATGAGCCATAAAAAGCCTGCAAGAACAATAAAGTCGATGTCTAAATTCTTCAGCAGGTCTGTTACCTCATCAGTTTTATAAAATTCGTGCTTATCAAATATATGTGTAGGAATTTCAAAATTATCGGCTCGTTGTAATACGTAGGCATCTGCATTATTGGTAAGCACCAAAGAAATTTCAATGTCGTTACTTCGTTTAAAATGCTCCATCAGCTTTTGGGCATTAGAGCCAGAACCTGATGCAAAGATGGCTATTCGTTTTTTCACTAAAGGTCGTTTTCTCCAAAAATAGTATTTTTACCCATTTTATTTATATTGAAAGTATTTTTTATTGCACCTATTAATTCGCTATTAACAATTAATTTTAACCTATTTTTGTGGCTGTAAAAAGCGCATCAATTTTATCGAAAGAAAAAATAAAAATCTTTTGTAATTTAAAAACATTAACTCTATATTTGCAACCCGAATTATAGGAAACGAATAAGAAAAAATAAAAGGCTAAATAGAAATGGCAAATCATAAATCTTCATTAAAAAGAATTAGAGCAAACGCTACAAAACGTTTACGTAACAGATATCAGGCAAAAACTACGCGTACTTTCATTAAAAGATTGCGTGCTGCAGAAGATAAAAAATCTGCTTCAGATTTATTGCCAAAAGTAATCTCTATGTTAGATCGTTTAGCTAAAAAGAACATCATCCACAAAAATAAGGCTGCTAACAACAAATCGAAATTAACGAAATTTGTGAACGGTTTAGCATAAGCTATATTTTTTTACGATATTAGTGAAGGCATCCCAACCAACAGTTGGGATGTTTTTTTTTGTCGAAAAAATTATGGAGCACTACGATCATAAATTGGGTATAAAGCTTTGGGCAGAAGAAGATCGCCCTCGGGAGAAACTTTTACAACATGGCCGACGGCACCTTACCGATGCTGAATTGATAGCAATTTTGATCGGATCGGGCAACAGAAACGAGACTGCTGTAGATTTAAGTAAGCGGATTCTTCAATTTTATAGCCATAACCTAACGCATTTGGGCAAAGCTTCTGTTGAGGATTTGGCGAAGTTTAAAGGTATAGGGGAAGCAAAGGCTATAGCTATTGTGGCTGCACTTGAGCTGGGGCTCCGTAGAAAAGATACGCCTGCCGACCAGCAGATACAAATATCTTCTTCTAATGATGTGTACCAATACTTACATCAAACCTTTGCTGATTTAAATCATGAGGAATTTTGGATTTTGTTGCTGAACCGGGCAAATCATATAATCGGGAAACATTTAATTAGTAAAGGCGGACAAGCAGGCACTGTTGCGGATGCAAAGATTATTTTTAAAGTTGCACTCGAAAAGAATGCTGCAAATATTGTTTTGGCACATAATCACCCCTCTGGTAGTTTGAAACCGAGTGACGCGGACAATAAACTTACCCGCCAAATGGTAGATGCTGGTAATATGCTCAGCCTTTTCGTAGTAGATCATTTAATTTTTGGCAATAATAGCTACTATAGTTATAGAGATGAGGATAGGATTTAGACGTTCCGTATAAACTCCAGTTGAATTGCTAGCCCCGATAACAATTTGGCTATTTAAAATGCAGTTAACACAATTTTTGTATTATTGGAAAAATTTATAAAACATCCCTCATATGAAAATTCTTAAACTATTACTCGCATTTTTTATAACTTTCAACACAACTTTTGCGCAGAAAAAAGGAGCGCCCATTAATATAATTACATACAACATACGTTTAAATGTAGCTTCAGATGGTATTAATGCTTGGCCAAACCGAAAAGATAATGTGAAGGCTTTGGTGAAATTTCACGATGCTGATATTCTTTGCGTACAAGAAGCCTTACCAGAACAGTTTGATGCCTTACTTGAGAATACCAATTTCAATGTTGTAGGGGTAGGTCGTGATGATGGTAAACGCAAAGGCGAATTTTCTGCTGTCTACTATGATAAAGATCGTTTTACGAAGAAGGATGGTGGGACCTTTTGGCTTTCAGAAACTCCAGATGTACCATCTAAAGGATGGGATGCGGCACTAAACAGGGTTTGTAGTTGGGTTAGGCTGTACGATAAACTTAATAAAAAGGAGTTTTTGGTTTTTAACACACATTACGATCATATTGGCGTTCAAGCCAGGATAGAATCTGCAAAGCTATTGAAGATGAAAATTCAGCAGATAGCGCCTAATCTTCCAGTCGTGTTTACCGGCGATTTAAACGTAACACCCGAAACAGCCGCTATTGCAACCATAAAATCTTTTTTAATCGATGCTAAAGACATCAGCAGAGAGCCGCCCTATGGGCCAAATGGAACTTTTAATGCCTTCGATTTTAATAGTGACCTTAAAAATAGAATCGACTACATTTTCGTTAATAAATATTTTTCGGTACAAAAATTTGCTGTGCTAAGCGATAGTAAAGACAAAAGATATTATTCCGATCATCTACCTGTTTTTGTACGACTGAATTTTTAAATTGTTTAGGATTTGATAAACTCATCGCCATTTCCATTCCAATTCGAATTCCTTGAGCAAAGGTATCATTACCACTATCTGTTTGAGACACTTGCATTTATTGTTGGTGTTAGGGTTTACTATTATCTTAAAAAAGGTATTGCAGATCCCATCTCAGACGAGAATAGACTTTGGATTATGCTTGGTGCCATGGTTGGCGCTTTAGTTGGCTCTCGGTTGCTTGCGGTTTTAGAAACGCCAGGGGTTTTACATCACCTTACTTTTAACATTCTCTATCAAAGTAAAACCATTGTTGGTGGTTTGTTGGGAGGGCTCGTTGGTGTAGAGATCACCAAAAAAATTATTCGAGTAAACATTGCTTCGGGTGATATTTATGTGGTTCCAATTATCATCGCATTATTTATCGGTCGCATCGGCTGTTTCTCCATGGGTATTGATGAGCCTACTTTTGGCGTTGAAACAGATTTCTTCGCCGGCATTGACCTAGGTGATGGTGTTCTGCGACATCCCATTATGTTGTACGAAATGGCTTATCTCATTTTACTTCTTTTAGTTTTTAAGCGCATCAAAACCAGTGAAATGCCAAATGGAGATCGTTTCAAACTGTTTATGGTACTGTATTTCTTGTTTAGATTTCTTATCGAATTCATCAAACCTTACCAGCCATTATATCTTAATTTAAGTAGTATTCACTGGGCTGGTTTGGTGGTAATCGTTTATTATTATAAATTTATCTTAAGAACATTTTCAGTAATCGCTCAAAAAAATAATCAATATGGCCAATACTAGAGATTATGTCTATTACGATTACACTAAAAGCCTCTGCCCAGAATGCTTATTGCTTTGCGATGCGAAGATTGTGTTTCAGGATGCAAAAGTTTACATGTTAAAGCATTGTCGTACGCATGGCGATAGTAGAGTAATGATTGCTGATGACGTTGAATATTACAAGCAAATCAGGAATTACAATAAGCAATCTGAAATTCCACTAAAGTTTAATACTAAAGTGCATTATGGTTGTCCGTACGATTGTGGTTTGTGTACCGACCATGAGCAGCATTCTTGCTTAACCGTTATTGAAGTTACCGATCGCTGCAATTTGGCTTGCCCAACATGTTACGCAATGTCTTCGCCAAATTATGGTAGACATAGAACATTGCAGGAAATAGAACGAATGATGGACATCGTTGTAGCTAACGAAGGAGAGCCAGATGTGGTACAGCTTTCTGGAGGTGAACCTACTGTTCATCCGGAATTCTTCAAAATCTTAGATTTAGCCAAAACCAAACCCATCAAGCACCTGATGGTAAATACCAACGGGATCAGGATTGCCAAAGACATCAACTTCGTTGAAAAACTGGCCTCATATATGCCAGATTTTGAGATTTACCTGCAATTTGATAGTTTTAGCGCTGAAGTACTTACCAAAATGAGAGGAGAGGACTTAACCGAAGTGCGTAAGAAGGCTATCAATCACCTCAATCAATTTAATGTTTCTACAACCTTGGTAGTTACGCTGCAAAAAGGTTTGAACGACCACGAGATTGGTGAGATTATCGATTATGCGTTAAAACAACGTTGCGTTCGTGGTGTAACCTTCCAACCTACACAAGTTGCGGGCAGGAATGATGATTACAATGATCAGCAAGGCCGGATTACCTTAACCGAAGTACGTCGAAAGATTTACGAGCAGTCTCCGGTCTTCACGCCTCAAGATTTGATCCCGGTACCTTGTAATCCAGATGCGTTATGCATGGCTTATGCCCTAAAAATTGGCGATGAAGTATTCCCGATGACGCACTTGATTAATCCGGAAGACTTGCTTAATAATTCCAAAAATACCATCGTTTTCGAACATGATGAAAAGCTGAAAGAGCACATGTTAAACTTATTTAGCACCGGTGTTTCGGTAGATTGTGCCGAAGATACACTTGGGGAATTGATGTGTTGCTTGCCAAGAGTCAAATCAGATCATCTGAACTACGACAACTTATTTCGGATTATTATTATGAATTTTATGGATCCACTGGATTTTGATGTTCGTGCAGTCAAGAAATCCTGTGTACATATTGTTAGCGATAAATATAAAATGGTTCCATTCGAAACAATGAATATCTTTTATCGTGATCAGAAAATAGATACCATAAGGGCAAAACTTAATATGACTTGATATGATTTTTTTGTTATTGCTGTATGCATTTGCAGTTATAGTCTTATTTATTGGCGGAATAATCACCATAATTGTTCAGTCTTCTCAGAATCGATCTACAAAGCTTGGGATAAAAATGCTTATCGGTTCTGTAATATTGATTGTTATAGGGGCTGGCGCTTGCGCTGTTATACTTGCAAATGGTTAGTGTATGGGTCTGTTTCTAATATATTGGATCTTAGTTGCAGTGTTATTCGCGGTAGGGCTCTTAAAAGTAATCATCGGCAGCATCTACAATAAGCCTGCAAAACCTGGTTTAAAGCTGATGCTCATTGCTTTGATCTTAATAGTAATCGGTGGTGGCGTATGTGCCTATATCTTAACCAACCTCAATCTTTCTCATTAAACTATTGGGTGAAAACTTACCTTTTCAGTATTTACTTAAATATGGTTAGAATTTAGAAAACTAAATGAGACATATTTAATGTCCAATGTTTTTCAATTTTTAAAACCTTTCATCATTAAATATTATCTTTGCCTTTCAAATTTCAAGGATTAATGTTCTTTGCGTTTTAGCGCAAAAATATAGTTCCAAAATCTCAAATCTCAATAAATGAAAATATCATATAACTGGTTAAAAGAATTCGTACAAATAGACAAGACTCCGCAAGAGCTATCACTAATTCTAACCAATATTGGCTTAGAGGTAGAGAGTGTAGATCGGGTTCAGCCTGTGGTGGGCGGATTAGAGGGCTTAGTAATTGGCGAGGTTTTGACATGCATACAACACCCAAATGCAGATCGTTTAAGGGTTACCACTGTTACCGTAGGTGGTGCAGAAAATCTGCAAATCGTTTGCGGGGCGCCAAATGTTGCTGCGGGTCAGAAAGTGGTGGTAGCTACTGTTGGTACCACAGTTTATCCGTTAGCCGGTGAGCCATTTAAAATCAAAGAATCGAAAATTAGGGGAGAAGTTTCGCAAGGAATGATTTGTGCAGAAGATGAAATCGGCTTGGGTAACGACCATGACGGGATCATGATCTTGGCTAAAGACACACAAATCGGGATCAGGGCAAAAGATCATTTCAAAATGGATGATGATTTTGTTTTCGAAATTGGCTTAACACCTAACCGTGCCGATGCCGCTTCGCACCTGGGTGTGGCAAGAGATTTGGCAGCCTATTTTAGATCTGAATTTGAAATGCCTGATCTTAGTGACTTTAAGGTAGATAATGAGTTGCTAATAATTCCTGTTGAGGTAGAAGACCCTCAAGCCTGTCCGCGTTATAGCAGCTTAACCATTTCTGGTGTTAGTGTTAAAGAATCGCCAGATTGGCTAAAAGACAAATTGAAAGTTATCGGACTCCGTCCTATCAATAATGTAGTAGATGTTACCAATTATGTATTGCATGGATTAGGGCAGCCTTTACATGCCTTCGATGCAGATAAAATTACAGGTGGTAAAGTCATCGTAAAAAAAGTTGCCGACGAAACTGCTTTCACCACTTTGGATGATGTTGAGCGTAAATTGAGTGGTGAAGACCTCATGATTTGTAATACCGAAGGCCCGATGTGTATTGCGGGTGTATTTGGTGGCAAAACTTCTGGTGTTGATAATGCTACGCGAAATATTTTTTTAGAGAGTGCTTATTTCAACTCCGTTTCGGTTCGTAAAACGGCCAAGAGACATGGATTAAAAACTGATGCCTCATTCCGTTTCGAGCGAGGTACCGATCCGGAAATCACAGTTACCGCATTAAAATATGCCGCTTTGCTCATTAAGGAAATTGCTGGTGGAGAAATTTCATCGCCTGTGGCAGATGCCTATCCAACGCCAATCCGTCCTTACGAGTTTGAAGTGAGCTATACTAACATCAATAAATTAATTGGCGCAAATATCCCATCGGCAGATATTAAGCACATCATTATGGCATTGGGTATCTCTGCAACCAGCACGTCAACAGATACTTTGGCATTAAGAGTTCCTTCATTTAAAGTGGATGTGACCCGTGAGTGTGATATTACTGAGGAGGTATTGAGGATTTACGGGTATAATAATATTGAGATTCCGTCGAAGGTAAATGCATCATTATCTTACAGCACCAAACCAGAAAAAGAAAATACCCACAATACTATCGCAGATTTGCTTACTGCAAATGGTTACGCAGAGATTATGTGTAATTCACTAACCAAATCTACTTATTCTAAAAACCTGGATCAGGCGGTTTTTATTTTGAATCCATTGAGTAGTGATTTGAACGTAATGCGTCAGAGTTTGCTAATGCCTGCTTTGGAAAGTGTCGCTTATAATCAAAACCGCAAAAATGCTGATGTAAAGTTTTATGAATTTGGCAAAACCTACCATTTAATTAACGAGAAATACGTAGAGCGGGCGAGATTGTTGTTATTAATTTCTGGTGCGAAAGAAAGTGAACGGTGGAATCAAAACACTAAACCAGTAAGCTTTTACAATCTTAAAGCGGCAGTAGATGGAGTATTAGCTAGATTGGGAATTACAACATACCAAACCGACACACTAAGTGATGATAGCTTTGCCTATGGCATTAAGTATTTTCGTGGCGACAAAACGTTGGTTAGCTTTGGTGCAGTTAGCAAAGCAGATAGAAAGGTGGCAGATATAAATGCAACTGTTTTTTACGCTGATTTTGATTGGGCCACACTGCTGGATGTGGTGAAAAAAAATAAAATTGTAAATAAAGAAGTTTCGAAATACCCTCAGGTGCGTAGAGATTTGTCTTTGCTCATCGATCAATCGGTAAGCTTCGATACTTTGAAAGGTATTGCCTTTAAAACCGATAAAAAGCTGATTAAAGAAGTTGGTGTTTTTGATGTTTATATGGGCGATAAACTGCCCGAAGGTAAAAAATCTTATGCCTTAAATTTCATTTTGCAAGATGAAGAGCAAACTTTGACAGATAAGCAAATTGAAAGCATCATGCAGAAGTTAATTGCAAATTTTACGCAGCAAGCCGGGGCAGAAATTAGGAAATAAAATATAAATTCGTATTTTTAGAAATAAATTCATGACTTCTGTTGCAGACCAATTAGATAAAGTACTACAAAAAACAACTCGATTAATTGAGTTATGTAATGCTTTGCAGGAAGAAAGTGATTTATTAAGGCTTGAAAATCAATCGTTAAAAGTTGCACTGGATACGTCTAAGGTTAAGAATGTAGAACTCGAAGAAAAATTGAGGGTTACAAAATTGGCTAAAAGTATAGAGGGCACAAGCGAAAAATCGCTTGACATTAAACAAAAGATTAACGATTTTGTGCGGGAGATTGATAAGAGTATCGCATTATTGAAAAAATAATGATGCGAAGAAATCAGAAACTAAGCTAACAAATGGGAGAAATCTCGATTAAAATAACCATTTCCGATCGTATTTATCCACTAAAGGTAAATACTGAAGAGGAAGAAATTGTGAGACGGGCGGCAAAGATGATCAATGAGCGCATAAAAGATTATCAAGATAATTATGCGGTTAGAGATAAACAAGATTTGCTTTCTATGGCAGTTTTGCATTATGCAACTGCTGTTTTGAGAACGGAAAATAAGGTGCAAAGCCAAGATACTGCCGTTGCTGATAAAGTTGAAGAATTGGATATTTTACTCAACGGTTTCTTTACTAAATAAGGGTTCGTTCTTTCGGCCATTGCTCATTTTAAATTTGTTTCAGCATCTGCATGATTTTGAAACAACTTAAAGATAACAATGCCAGATTAGCATAAAGACATAGCCGCGGCTAGTTTTTTGAGTTTCAAAATTTATAAAACTTAACACTTCAATATCTATGGGGTTAAGAGGGCGTATTTCATCTGCTTCGGCACCTGAAAATGGCTTAAATCCCAATTATGCTTAGTTGAGGTTTAAAATGATTGAGACTTTAAAAAATTAGTTGCGGTTTTTTTTTTTACTTAAAAAACAAAATGGAGACAACGGAAATTCTGGGATACATATTTGCCTTAATAGCAGGCCTAGGTATCGGTATAGCGGTAGGTAGATATCTACTTCGCAACTTGCTAAAAGCACAAGAAGTTGCAGCGCAAAACAAGGTTAAAAAGATTTTAAAGGATGCAGAAAATAATGCAGATATCTTAAAAAAGAATAAACTTTTAGAAGCGAAAGAGAAATTTTTGCAACTTAAAGCAGAGCACGAACAAGAGGTTAATGCAAAAAATAATACCTTAAACCAACGCGAAAATACCATGAAGCAGAAAGAGCAATCGGTAAATCAGCGCATGGAGAATTTCAACAAAAAAGAACAGGAATTAGATAAGCAAAAGGTTAACCTCGAAAAACAAACTGACCTCGCTGTTAAAAAGCAAGAAGAGGTAGAGGTTTTGAAAAATCAACACCTTAAGCAGTTGGAAACCATTGCCGGCCTATCTGCCGAGGAAGCTAAGGAACAGTTGGTAGAAAACCTTAAACAAGAGGCACGTACCCAGGCCATGATGCAGGTAAAAGATATCGTTGATGAAGCTAAGTTAACTGCCAGCAAGGAAGCTAAAAAAGTAGTGATTCAAACCATTCAACGTACCGCTACAGAGGCAGCAATAGAAAACTCAGTTTCTATTTTTCATATCGAAAGTGATGAAATTAAAGGTCGGGTAATTGGTAGAGAAGGTAGAAACATCCGTGCCTTAGAAGCTGCTACAGGTATCGAAATTATTGTTGATGATACACCAGAGGCAATTATACTTTCAGGCTTCGATCCAGTACGTAGAGAAATTGCCCGTTTAGCACTCCACCGTTTGGTAACTGATGGTCGAATTCACCCAGCTCGTATTGAGGAAATTGTTGCGAAAACGAAAAAACAAATTGAAGACGAAATTGTAGAAATTGGCGAACGGACGGTAATCGATTTAGGAATTCACGGTTTACACCCAGAATTAATTAGAATGGTAGGGCGTATGCGTTACCGTTCATCTTACGGACAAAATTTGTTGCACCACTCTCGTGAAGTGGCTAACTTTTGTGCTACTATGGCCGCAGAGTTGGGTCTTAATGCAAAAATGGCTAAACGTGCGGGCTTACTGCATGATATAGGTAAAGTGCCTGATGATAACCCGGAATTGCCACACGCAATTTTAGGTATGCAACTCGCAGAAAAATATAAAGAACATCCGGAAATCTGTAATGCCATTGGCGCTCACCACGACGAAATTGAAATGACGTCGATGATTTCTCCAATTGTTCAGGCTTGTGATGCAATTTCAGGTGCACGTCCGGGCGCTCGTAGGGAAGTAGTGGAGAGTTATATAAAACGTCTGAAAGATCTTGAAGAATTGGCATTATCTTATCCAGGCGTTGAGAAAACTTTTGCAATACAAGCGGGTAGAGAGCTACGCGTAATTGTAGAAAGTGAAAGAATTACTGATGCACAGGCCGAATTGCTTGCAGCTGATATTTCAACACGTATTCAAACTGAAATGACCTATCCAGGTCAGATTAAGGTAACGGTAATCAGAGAAACCCGCTCAGTGGCATTTGCAAAATAGTACTACAGAAATCACTAATAATTAAAACCTTTAAGGACTCAATATAAAAGCGATGGATATTCCATCGCTTTTTTTATTTTTACACCATGAGCAAGCAAACCCATTTAACAGAACCAAAGCGCCCGGTTGATTTACTTTTCGATCAATATGCCGAAAGCCACCAGAACGCCACTAATAAGTTGGTGCATTGGATTTGTGTTCCATTAATTGTATTTAGTTTGCTTGGGCTAGTATGGCAAATTCCATTTCCACACTTAAACTTTTTGGGAAGCTACAATGGTTTTTTCAATTGGGCTTCTTTTTTACTTGCTTTTTCATTGTATTATTATTTTACCTTATCGCCGGTATTATTTTTCATGATGATTTGGGTAGTGGGGCTAATGAGTTATTTCATTGTGAAAATTGAACAAGCGGTGGGTTTGGGTAGTGGAATGGCATATGGTATCTATGCTGCAATTTTCGTTGCTGCCTGGGTTGGACAATTTATCGGTCATAAAATAGAAGGTAAAAAGCCTTCATTTTTGAATGATGTTAAGTTCTTATTAATCGGACCGATTTGGTTATTGCACTTTATTTGCAAAAAAACGGGTATCAGATACTAATCTTGACACAGGTAACATTAAATTAACTTTTAGCTAAACAAATCTTAATTAACACCTAACATGTAGCTAACATTGTGGTAATAGCTTTGCCTAAAATTAAACATAGGCAAATTGGACTTAATCACAATTTTTAAAAAATCGGCATTAACAATGCTGATTTCATTTCTAAGCATTGTTGCTTACGCACAAACTGGCAAAATTTCTGGAACAGTTACTGATAAAAAAACTGGTGAAACCCTAATTGGTGTAACAGTTAGAGTTAAAGGGACTACCAAAGGCGTGTCAACCGATGTTGATGGGCATTACATTTTACAGGCAATGGCTTCTGGAAAATACCTTCTAGAGTTCTCTTATGTAGGTTATCAAACCAAAGAGATATCTGAGGTAGACGTTAAAGCGCCGGCAGTAACTAATCTTAACGTAATTTTGGCCGAAGCTAGTGGTCAAAATCTTCAGGAGGTGGTAATAAAAGCAAGCTTCAAACAAGAATCCATCAACACCTTATACGCTCAACAAAAAAATAGCGCTTTAATTTCTGATGGTATTTCCAGCGAACAAATTAAAAAGTCTCCAGATAGAAATACATCTGATGTTTTAAAGCGAGTTAGTGGTGCTACAATTCAAGACAATAAGTTTGTTATTGTGCGTGGCTTGAGCGACCGATACAATACTGCAACTCTTGACAATTCCACGCTACCAAGTACAGAGGCTAACAAAAAAGCTTTCTCGTTCGATATTGTGCCTTCTAATTTAGTTGATAAAATAACGATCAGTAAAACAGCCACCCCAGATTTGCCCGCAGACTTTGCCGGTGGCGCAGTACAGATCGTTACTAAAGATATTCCCGATCAAAACTTTTTATCTTTTGGTATCGGTTATGGTTATAATAGCCAATCTACCTTTAAAGATTTTCTTGCAACTAAGAAAAATGCCATGGCTTATTTGGGTTATGAAGATGGTGGCAAGCAACTAGCAGAGAACTTTCCAAGCGCCGCAGCAATTGCAGCAGGTACTTTGCCAAGTTCAAAGAGCATTGCCGCACTAAAATCTTTACCTGTTGATAATAGCGTTAGGAACACATCGGCTTTGCCAACACAAAACTATCAATTTAATTTAGGTAGGGTTAAAAATTTTGATAATGGAAACAAATTCGGTGCAATGATTTCTGCCACGTACAGAAATGCGCAGACGATTAATCAAGATGTAGAGCGCAATTTCTATGTATATAATTACGATGATAACCAATACCGCTTTGCAACAAACCTAGGTGCATTGGCCAATTTTGCCTATAGTTTTGGAAAGAATAAAATCAGTTTCAAAAACATTTATAACAAGAACTACGATGATAACTACACGATTCGTACTGGTGTTAAAGATGGTAATGCCCTAAATCAATTTTATGCCTATGATATCATGCAGAAATCGCTTTTCAAAACTACCTTAGAAGGCGATCATCAAATTGGTGAAGGCAACAATAAGTTAAAATGGACAGTTTCTTACAGTAATGTAGGTAATAATCAGCCAAACCAACTTAAAATTAACTACACTAAACCCTTAGCCTCTCAAAACGATCCTTCGGTTCCTTTCGAAGCTAACATTACTTCATTAGGTAAAGACAATACGAGGTTATTTTCAGACTTGAATGAAGATGTGTATGCTGGTGAAGTTAATTACAGCAGTCCATTCAAACTTTTCAATCTCTCTACAACTGCCAAATTTGGTGTTGGCGCACAATATCGCGATCGTAATTTTACAGCCCGTTTTATTGGAGCAGAGCTTACCACGAACAATCCCGACCTTCAATCTGCCATAAGAAGATTACCAGTTACCGAAATCTTCTCTCACCAACTATTTGAATCTGGTGTGTACCGGATAGCCGAAGTTAGTGGTCCGTTAGATAGTTACATGGCCAACTCCCTAACTAATTACGGCTATGTTATGCTAGATCAAAAATTTGGTGAAAACCTTAGAGCAGTATATGGTGTAAGAATTGAAAATTACAATGTTAAGGTTTTAAATTCACTTCAAACTTATGTAGATGATAAGCAACTTGATGTACTACCATCTTTAAATCTAACGTACAGCTTAAACCAAAAAACGAATTTAAGAGCCTCGTATTATCGCACTCTGGCAAGACCAGAATTTAGAGAGTTGTCGCTGTCATCATACTATGATTATGAGCAGCTAGGAAATATTACAGGTAACCCGAATTTAAAAAGATCTATTATTGACAACGTAGATTTAAGGTATGAAATTTATCCAGATGCAGGACAGTTATTTTCTGTTTCAGCGTTTTATAAAAATTTCACTAATGCTATCGAATCGTATCGTTACGATGTGCTATCAACCCCTGATGTATCTTTCTTCAATACACCAAAAGCCAATACTTATGGTTTAGAGTTTGAGGGGCGGAAAAACTTAAACTTTATAAAGGATGAGGGATTTTTCAAAAATACAATAGCGTATTTTAACCTTTCTTTAATCAAATCGAAAGTTGATAATCCAACAGATCAGAATTATATAGATAAAACCCGTCCGATGGTGGGTCAATCGCCATACGTAATTAATGCAGGTTTACAGCACAGTGCATTAGACAATAAATTAAACATCAACATCTTGTATAACAAGGTCGGCAGAAGAATAATCCAGGCCAGTGGAATCAATTTCCCGAGCACATGGGAGAACCCTAGAGATGTAATCGATTTCCAGGCAAGCTTAAAAGTAATTAAAGCAAAAGGGGAAATTAAATTAAATGTTGGCGATATCTTAAATCAAAGAAGTATCATCTATTTCGATTATAATAAAGATAAAAAGTACAATGGGAGTGTGGGTAATGGCGGCGACGAAACTTTTAGCGCCTATAAAACCGGAACAAACATTTCTTTATCATTTAACTATTCTTTTTAGGCTTTACAATATCTTAACAGCATGTTAATCCTAAGGAAAAAATAAAAATGTCCTTTTGTAAAAATAAAATATTTAAAACGAAAACAATGAAAAACCAATTCATGCTATTTGCACTTGCAATAGTTTTATTCTCTACTTCATGTAAGAAGAACGTTATTGTTGAAGGTCCATCAACCGAAACGCCAACAGGTACAACTTCAAATGTTGTTGAGGTATCTGGTGAGATTTCTACAAACACAACTTGGTCTGCCAGTAAAATTTATTCGTTAAAGGGTTTTGTATTTGTAAGCAACAATGCTACACTAACTATAGAACCCGGCACCATTATTAAAGGTGATAAGGCTTCTAAAGGTACTTTAATTATTACTCGTGGCGCTAAGATTAATGCAACTGGTACGGTAGACAAACCTATCGTATTTACTTCTGCTTTAGCAGCCGGTGCACGTTCTCAGGGCGACTGGGGTGGCATTATTATTTTAGGAAAAGCACCAGTAAACCAAGGTACCGATGTAAAAATTGAGGGTGGTTTAGTTCAGCCAACTGGTAAAGATGAAAAAGCTTATATCTTCTATGGTGGTTCAGATCCTGCAGATAATTCAGGGGTAATGAAATATGTTCGTATTGAATTCGGTGGGATTGCCTATTCTGTAGACAACGAGATTAATGGTTTAACTCTTGGTGGCGTAGGTAACGGCACAACGCTAGATTATATCCAAGTTTATCGTTCTGGCGATGATTCATTTGAATGGTTTGGTGGAACTGTAAATGCGAAACACTTATTAGCTATTGGAACTTGGGATGACGATTTCGATACAGATTTTGGTTACTCAGGAAACGTTCAGTTTGCCTTGGCGCAACGTGTCTCAACAGTTGCAGATCAATCGCAATCAAATGGTTTCGAATCAGACAATAACGCAACAGGAACAGATCAAACACCAAAAACATCTGCGGTTTTCTCTAATGTAACCGTTTTGGGTCCGATAAAGGCATCTGGAGGTTCATATAATGCAAACTACTATCATGGAGCTCAAATTCGTCGTAATTCATCTATTAGCTTATTAAACTCCGTTATATCTGGTTTCCCTATTGGAATTTACATCGATGATACCAGGGTGGTAACTGCAGGAGCAACTTCTGCAAATTTCACTACCGGGAATATGGTTATAGCAAATAATCTGATCTACGGCACAAAAAATACAGAAGTTAGCGTAAGCAATGCTGCTGTAGCTGCGGCAATAGAAACAAAGTTAAAAGCTGAGAACACTTTTGCGCCACTTCTATTCGCTAGTACACTTTTTGGAAGTCCATACACCTATGGATCTGATTTCGCCGCAAGCGGTGCTGCTGGTTTTGCTAACTTCACCTTGTCTGCAACATCTGCAGCTGCAGCTGGTGCATCATTTACAAACGCCAAAGTTTCTGGTTCTTTCTTCGAAAAGGTAGATTATAGGGGTGCATTCGGAACAGTAAATTGGGCTGCCGGCTGGACTGATGCTGATGCGCAAACATTGCCTTACACTACTCCTGGGGCAGTAAAATAAGTTACCTTAATTAATATAATGTAGATGCCAGCGTAAATTCACGCTGGCATTTTTTGTTTAATATCAATAAGGGTCTTTAACGCCCTTTGCCGTTTTTTTTGTGGTCATTTTTTCTGTAACCTCAATAGTTGGTTCATCATTTTTAATGAAAGGCGTAATGGAATCATCAGCTTTTGCTGGTAACGATACTTTTTTAGAAAGTTGTTTCGCAAATTTCTCTACCAATTTTTCGGTTTTTTTTGCTTTGCCAAACTGGGTGACTACGGCAGTAAAAGCAAGTGTTAATTGGGTTTCTAATTCTTTGCGTACTTTCTTATTTGCCGAATTGCTTTTCGACTTGGATTTATGCTTTTTCATTTAACGCTGATTGGTTTTTACAAAGATAAAAGCGTGTTATGTTAAATTCATATTATGATTATGTTAAGCAACATTCCGATACTTAACATCTATAATATTTTGGGTAAATTGTATGAGAAAATAAAGAAAATTAGCCTTATGAATTATTCGATTATAGTGGCCGTGATTATCTTGGTTGTTGCCATGATCATTTTTTTACTGATAAGGAACCATAAAGATGAGAAAAAATTTAAGCAGGACGTAATTGATACTGAGCTGCCGCCAGAAAAAGATGATAAAGAGAATATCTAAAACTTAGTATTCACCGCTATTTCGCCTCCTAAATCCAGCGTGTTTTGGAAATCCTCTAAATAGCTCAGCAAATGGCGTTCTGCATTTGCGTATGAGGTAAACATAGCCGATGGAATGTTTGATTCTCCATCACTACTCTTTTTAAAGTAAGCGTTAATCTGGAAGGTAAAGCTATTTTCGCTATTAATCGGCGACATAATTCTTGCCTTAACTCCGTGACCATGGATTTCTACATACAATTCTTTTAATATAGTGTAAATGATGGCCGACATATATACTCAATTTGTGGATTTTAATCTAATGTAGTTTAAAAAGTATACATTCAATACAGTTAACAATAAGATAACATCGAATAAACATCAAATTAACCCAATCTTAACATTTCCATAAAGGCTATGGTTTGTTAGCTGGTTCGTATGCGTATACCACTTGATATTGTAGGTTTTTCAGATTTGTAGCTATATGACCGATCTTGAGGTCTTCAAGCTGAGGCGTCGGTTCACATAGTGAATATTTTTTTCCATTGTAATCTATAGGTTCACCAATAGGCTTATCAAATTCTACGGCCATAGTTAAATGGGTAGGATACAAAATGGCAATCATGGGCAGGTTGTAAATCTCTTTTACCAGGTAGAAGAAAAGTGCTGCTCTGTCATCACAATCGCTATACTTGTTTAGTAGCGTTTGCTCTGGCGATAACCTTTTTTCTTTCCCAAAATTTTGGCTGTCATCTTCGTATAAAAATGCATACCTGGTGAACCGCATTAAATAGTCCACACCTCTCTTTTGATCCAAGTGCTTTACATTTCCTCTTAAAATTGGAATTAACGAGCTATAGGTCTGTCTGCTTAATGGAATATTAAAATAGCTTTCGTAATCTACAACCGGATAATTTTTAAACAAATTCTGGATTTCGACATTTACTTTGAGCTTAAAGTGATAAGTTTTTTGCCTGTAGCTAAATTGTAAATCTTTTTCTTCATAGTCCTCTGGCTTAAATTCTGGGAGGCGTGTAACCTTGTAAGAGAAAGATTTGGTGCCCTCCGCAAATTTAATTGGCACCGGTACATAGGTAGATTGTTTAAAAAGTTTTCCGTAATCGTGATAGTTGAGGCATATGTATTTCTGCTCGCCAACCACAAAGAAAGGAACGTCACTAATGTCTTCCTCGTTTCTAACGTACAAAATTACCTGTTCTTTACCCACCGCTATTTGGGCATCATAACCACATTTGTTAAGTAAAAACCATTTGTATAATGTGTAACGGAAATAGTTGTCGGCCTTCGGGCTAATCTGCTCTGCAATTTTACGGATCAGCTGATAGTATACCCAATCGTTTAATCCATATTGCTTCTGGTATGTTTTAAGGGTGTTGATTAAGCTGGTAGAATTGCCTTCATAAATTTTAGCGTAAAATTTACTAACTGCGGCAGCAGTTGCAGTTTGTGCTACGGGTAAATTTACGCTGCTATCAATGCTGATATTAAAGGTATCACCATAAAAATCGAAAGCGTAGTTTTGCGCACTCGCTAAAGTAGAAAGCAATAGCAAGCAGCTGAATAGCCAAACTTTCGATAATGTTTTTAAGCGCTCTTTTTTCAACCCGATTCATATTTGGTTACATTAAATTTATATATAATTAACATAAAAGCAACAATTTCTTCATGTTAATTACAGCATGCATGGTTAACGTAAATTTAATTTTGGAGGTCTTATTAGCACCTTATCGTAATCAATTGTTAATCTCGGTTTAACAATTCGACTATACTTTTGTGATGTAAATATTTGGTTAGTATTTATAAAGTTTAGGTTAGTTGATTAAAAAAAACCCAGATGGATGTCTGGGTTTTTGTTTTTAATCTATAGGTTTTTACCAAGTTTTTCAATCATTTCTGGCGGTATGTTATGGGTATCTACTACTAAGAAACCATCCAGGCAATCAGAAAATTTTGGATCAATATTAAAGGAAATGATTTTCGCATTTAAGTTCATATACTGTCTCAACAGCACCGGAATTTTAATATGCGAATTTTCAATATCCCCGATTATGCTATCAAGATCTTTGAAAGATTCGCTACTATCTACCAATGTATCGGTAGAAATAGGTAATAAATCGGCTTTAAATTTATTCCTCGGTTTTACATATTTAGCCATTTCATAATCGAAATGGTTTTTGGTAATGTAGCTCACAATTAATGCCTTGCTAAATTTCGAAAAGCTATTGCTAATACTTACTGGTCCGAACATGTAACGGTATTGTGGGTTATCCAACAAATATTTCAAAATCCCTTTCCATAAAAGAAATAGTGGGAGTGGCTTGCCTTGGTACTCTTTTCTTATCCACGATCGGCCTAGCTCTATTCCTTGTCTCAACATGGGGTAAAATTGGTCTTTCATTTTAAAAAGTTCCGAGAGGTAGAAGCCACGCCTACCCATACTTTCTAAAATCTCGTCGCCTTTTCCAATTCTGTATGCGCCAACAATATTTTCTAAATCCTTATCCCATATAAATAAGTGGTTATAGTAGATGTCATAGTTGTCTAAATCTATTTTTTTATTTGTGCCTTCTCCAACTTCTCTAAAGGTAATTTCTCTTAGCCTGCCAATCTCCCTCAAAATGTTAGGGATTTTTAAGGTAGGTACAATATACACCTCATAGTTTTTTTCCGTCCATACCTTAAAAGCCTCAAGTGTTGCCACCTCGGCTTTAATTAATGTTCTGGCCGTTTCTTCAATAATTTCAGCAGGTTTTTTCTTTATCTTAAACAGATTAAGCGGGTTAAAAAGCTTTTTCTCTGTATCTAAACCAACACCCAATGCATAAGTTCGGGCACGTAAAAAGTCCATCAACTTGTTGCTGCTGTTCATGTTAGATACTTCCGCCGGCGCAATGGGCTTTCCAATCCTTACTTTGATGGTTAAACCTTGCTTGTTTAAAAATTCTGAAGGAAGTTTAGCAGTACGTAATGTGGGGTGTATGAAACTTAAAATGTTAAACAACACGCCATTATTACCATGAAAATAAATGGGTACAACCGGCACTTTGGCCTTCGCAATCAATTTTCCAACAACTGGGTGCCACATTCTGTCGGTAACCTGTTGCGCATCTAATTTAAAGGTAGAAACTTCTCCTGCCGGAAAAATTCCTATTGGTGTACCACTGCGCAAGAGGTCGAATGTAGTTTTCAATCCGCTAATGCTCGATGAGTGTTGCACGTTTTCGAAAGGATTAACCGCAACAAAAAATTCATCCAAATTTGGAATCTTCTTCAAAATAAAATTAACCATTACCTTGGCGTCTGGCCTCACAGTACATAAAAGTTTTACCAATGCTAAACCCTCTACACCACCATAAGGATGGTTGGCAATGGCAATAAACGGTCCTGTTTTCGGAATGCTATCTAATTCATCCTGGTCAAATTCAATAGAAACACCTATCGTTTCCAGTATCTTATCAACAAATTCCAAGCCTTTAAAGTGTTGGTTTTGGGCAAAAACATCGTTAATGTCATTTAGTTTCATGATCTCCATCATTAAACCAGCTAATCCCGGCACACCTAGTTTATCTATCTTAGTAGCCTTTGCAAACTCAGATGTAGTTATGATCTTCATATAAAATTCTTAGTTGTTGATTTTGCAAAAGACGTTACATTTTGCAATCCCAAAAATATGATTTAAATTTATAATACACATGTCATATCGCATCAATGAGATTTTGGCTTAACAAATATTTCGGTTTCAACAAAGGCGAGTACAATGGGCTTATTGTATTAATCACCATTATCTTGTTGGTGAAATTGCTCCCGCTGTTGTATTACCAGCTGCAACCTTCCCATACCGATCCTCCAGATTTGACCGATCAAATTCAGAAACTCACCATAGCCAATCTTAAAAATAGTAATTTCAGCAGCAGAAACTATCAGCCTAAAATTAACAAAAAAGGCCTGCTTTTTAATTTCGATCCCAATACCTTAGCTGCCACCGGATGGCAACAGCTTGGTTTATCCCCTAAACAGGCAAAGTCCATTGTTAACTATACCAGCAGGGGAGGCAGATTTTATAAGCCAGAAGATTTGCAGAAAGCCTACACCATTTCCCCAGAAATGTACCAGAAACTGTTGCCTTACGTAAAAATTATAGATCAACCCAGCGCTTTCGACAAGCAACAATTTGAAGCCAAAATTCCAACTGCTAAAAAATCATTAACATTGATAGATATTAATTCGGCAGATTCAGCCGAGCTAGATCAAATCAGAGGCATCGGTGGTGCATTTGCAAACCGCATTCTAAAATATAGGCAACGCCTGGGTGGTTTTCATAAAAAAGAACAGCTATTGGAGGTTTATGGTTTAGATTCGGTAAAATACGCAGAAATCCAAAATCAGGTTTCCATCAGCGCCGTAACAATTGCAAAAATAAATATCAATACGGCGCAGTTTAACGATCTGCGGAGCAATCCATACCTGTCTTTCAAGCAAATTAATGCCATCATCCAGTTTAGAAAGCAGCATGGTAATTATTCCGGCCCGGCAGATTTGCTAAAGGTTGCTATTTTGAACCAACAAACAATTGATAAAATAATTCCTTATATTTCTTTTTAGTAAGGCAAGGTAACTGCCTATCGGTTATTGCGGCCCTGCTTTTCGTTGCAATCCTTTTGCTTCAAGGTGGGTGTTCTAAAATTTATCCAGCGCTAATATCAAATCTGTAGCAAGTTTTTCGTCAGTAATTGGCAAAAGGTATTTTCACTTCAATCAGGCTTAGTTTACTTATTACATTGCCCGATATCACCATTCTTTACCAGACCAAATAAAAAGCAATATTATTTTAAAAAAATACAGAAAGCTATTTAGGTTACAATTCATGCTTTAAATTCAATCGATAATAGAAATGAACCCAATACCATTTCATTCTTAAAATCTGCAAATATTTAATGGTAATGATCTACTAAATAAATGTTTATAATTGCTAAAACTAACTTAAAATATAATTAAATGAGCGTAAGCTTCAATTTTTCAGAAACAGAAACTCAGCAAAATGTTAAGGCAATGGTCCGCGATTTTGCAGAGAAAAATATACGTCCGCATATCATGGATTGGGATGAAAGTCAGCATTTCCCGGTCGAGTTATTTAAACAGCTAGGCGAACTAGGATTAATGGGTGTGTTAGTTCCGGAAACTTACGGTGGGTCGGGTTTAGGTTATCAAGAATATGTAGATGTAATTGTAGAAGTTGCACGTGTTTGCGGATCCATTGGCCTATCATTGGCGGCACACAATTCACTATGTACTGGCCATATTTTAGCTTTTGCCAACGAAGAGCAGAAGCAAAAATGGCTACCAAAACTTGCCACTGCAGAATGGATTGGAGCTTGGGGGTTAACAGAAGCAAATACCGGATCAGATGCCTTAAGAATGATGACTACCGCTGTGGAAGATGGCGACGACTACATTATCAATGGTGCCAAAAACTGGATCACCCACGGCAAGAGCGGCGATATTGCGGTAGTAATGGTAAGAACAGGCGAACAAGGAAGTTCGAAAGGTATATCGGCGATAGTAGTAGAACGGGGTACACCAGGCTTTTCGGCAGGAAAAAAGGAAAATAAACTGGGTATGCGAGCATCAGAAACTACAGAAATGATTTTTGATAATTGCAGAGTGCCCAAAGCCAATTTGTTAGGCAATATAGGCGAGGGCTTTAAACAGGCTATGAAAGTTTTAGATGGTGGTAGAATTTCCATTGCAGCCCTGGCCCTTGGAATTGCAAAGGGGGCCTTCGATGCGGCAGTTACTTATGCTAAACAGCGTCAGCAATTTGGCCAACCCATATCTAGTTTCCAAGGAATAAGTTTCAAATTGGCCGATATGGCAACGGAAATCGAAGCCGCCGAATTGTTGATTCGCCAAGCTGCAGATCTAAAAAACAGGCATCTACCCATGACTAAAGAATCGGCTATGGCGAAATACTTTGCTTCAGAGGTTTCTGTGAGGGTTGCAACAGATGCGGTGCAAATTTTTGGAGGCTATGGTTACACCAAAGATTTTCCAGTAGAGAAATTTTATCGCGATAGCAAATTATGCACAATAGGAGAGGGCACATCAGAAATCCAAAAAATCGTAATTGCAAGAGAATTGTTAAGCTAGCGCTTAAACACCGAAGCTTCAAGCTTGGTTAGTACAGAAACAACAAACCAAATATATTATGAGTAATCCGAAGGGCAGTGTTCTTCGGATTTTTTTGTTCAAATTTTTAAATTAATTAACAATTAAATCCATGATCAAGCCATTTCAATAAATTAGCTGGGGTTGAAAAAGAAGCAATGAAAATGCTGAAGAAACAAGATTAGTGAAACATACGGTAGTACAGGGGTTATTAAACCTAGGCCCTAAGACTATTTAACCGTTAAGATACTGTCTACAACGTAAACGCTAAATCCTCTCCACGGAAGCGAATGCTTATACTCTTTATAGTGCAATTCGTACAGTTTTCCGCTGTTCGCCATCATTTTTTCGGCAATGTCTTTATTGGCAATGGAAAACTCAAATTCATTACTTTGAACGGTGCCAGTTTGCCTCGATCTAATTCCACTTTGTATCAGTTTTCCTTCGTATGTTTTAAAAACATACCCTTTCTTTACCACGTAATTTAGCTCTCCTGCTTTTACGCCTTCTCCAAAAACGAAGAAATACCTATAATAGACCACAATGGCCAAAATGATTACTATTAAAATGGCAACGATTCCAAATATTTTTTTTCTTGAAGTCATGTGTAATAAGGAATTAATAAGCGTGCTTAAAAAGAATAGCAGTCTGAATGGTTTACTGAACAAAATATTTTTTTAAATGTTTTATGTTGTAGATATTTTGCATACATTTGCAGCCCCGATAAATCGGAAAATTTAAAAACCACGAGAGGAGGTATTTCAGCGTTATGATCATTATCAACATTAAAGACGGCGAATCATTAGATAAAGCCCTTAAACGTTTCAAGAAAAAGTTTGAAAAAACTGGTGTATTGAGAGAATTACGTAGTCGCCAAGCATACGAGAAAAAATCCGTTGCTCGCCGTACTGAAATTAAACATGCTGTTTACATTCAGAATATGAATCAAGATACAACTTCATAGTTGTTCAAGATATAAATGATTAGAACCTTCAAGATTTTTCTTGGAGGTTTTTTTGTTTAAAGGCTATTCAAAACTTTACATAAAACAATTTATTAATGATTTCTTTATATCAAAACAATTTGTAACTTCATATCAGCACCCCATAAATGATTTTGAATGTTGTTGAATAGCTTTATCACATATCTAACGCACGAGAAACGTTATTCTGCGCATACGGTTTCTTCCTATCAAACCGATTTGGTGCAGTTCGGAGCTTTCATCAAAGAAACATTTGAATTAAATTATCTGGAAGTTAAGCATACGCACCTGCGTAGCTATATGGTCTACTTGATGGAGAAAGAAACATCTGAAAGTAGCATTAATAGAAAGGTTTCTGCGCTTAGGAGTTTTTATAAGTTTTTGTTCAAAAATGCAAAAATTGATCAAAATCCTAGCTTGCTCATCAAGGCCCCGAAAATCCCAAAACGATTACCTGTTTTCATAGATGCCGAACGAATGGATCATTTATTGGATTCGACACAGCATTTCGATGATAGTTTTCCATCGCTTCGCGATCATTTGGTAATAGAATTGCTTTTTGGAACTGGAATGCGTTTAGCGGAATTAGTTCAACTTAAAGAAAATGATGTAGATCATTTTGCTGGTACCATAAAGGTTTTGGGTAAACGTAATAAAGAACGAATCATACCAATAAATAAAACGCTTGTACAACAGGTTTTTAACTACGTTAAAGAAAAAAAGTTACAGCAGTTTGATAACAATTCCCTTAACTTAATCGTTACAAATACCGGTTCTCCAGCTTATCCGAAGCTAATTTATCGGATTGTTACATCGTATTTAAACTATGTATCAACCCAAAACAAAAAGAGCCCACATGTGTTACGGCACAGCTATGCTACTACATTATTAAATGCAGGTGCAGATTTAAATGCAATAAAAATGCTTTTGGGCCATGCGAGTTTAGCCGCAACCCAAGTATATACCCACAATTCAATTGAAAGATTAAAAACAATTTATAAACAAGCCCATCCAAAGGCGTAAAAAAAGGAGGAAAAATGAAAATCGGAGTTCAATCAATCCACTTCAGTGCAGACAGTAAGTTGTTAGATTTTATACAGAAGAAGGCGAATAAGCTAGATCAGTTCTTTGATCAGATCATAAGCGGTGAAGTGTATTTAAAATTAGAGAATGTAGAAGACGAGGCGAATAAGATAAGTGAGATTAAACTTATTGTGCCAGGGGGAACTTTATTCGCTAAAGAACAATGTAAATCATTTGAAGAGGCTACAGATTTAGCGATCGAGTCGCTCAGAAAACAGATCACTAAACATAAGGATAAGACGCGGGCAAAATTAAGCGAACATAAAGCTATTTTAAGCGAAAGCGAAGCATCTGATTATTAAGTAGGTATTATTTAAAAACACTAATAACGAGATAGCGAACCAAAAAGTTCGCTATTTTTTTTCAAATTTATTTTGAAGTGAAGTATAAGTGTGTATATTTGCATTCCCTTTCGGAAAGGGCGTTACGCCACCAAGAAAAGGTAAGTTCTTTAAATAGATAGATTTTTAAAAAATACACGCTAATTGTATGAAAAATGAAGATTTTTCGTATCATTACACAAAATTAAAAGCCTCCTTAGCTCAGCTGGTAGAGCAACTGACTTGTAATCAGTAGGTCATTGGTTCGATTCCGATAGGAGGCTCTTTTTATTTTAAAGTGTTAACATTTTAAAGTAAAGTTGGGGAGATTCCAGAGCGGCCAAATGGGACAGACTGTAACTCTGTTATCGCAAGATTTCGAAGGTTCGAATCCTTCTCTCCCCACCATCTGATTTTAGATTTAAAGATTTTAGATTGACGATTTCAAGATCGTAACTCGTGAGTCACCAATCGTAAATTAGTAAGCGGAAGTAGCTCAGTTGGTAGAGCGATAGCCTTCCAAGCTATAGGTCGCGAGTTCGAACCTCGTCTTCCGCTCTTTGGAAATTCATTGGTGAGTATGTTCACTGGTTCATTTGAATCCTCATGAACAAATGAACGCTTTGAACTGATGAGCTTTAAAGAAAGCCGAAGTAGCTCAGCGGTAGAGCACTTCCTTGGTAAGGAAGAGGTCGTGGGTTCAAGTCCCATCTTTGGCTCAGGTATAATAAAGCTTTGTTAAATCTGTTAAATATACAGAGTAGACAAGGTTTTTTGTGTTGAAATAACAAAAAATAAATAATAAAAAGTTAACCTACTAATTAGTTATAAATAAAATGGCAAAAGAAAAATTTGACCGCAGTAAACCGCACTTAAACATCGGTACAATCGGTCACGTCGATCACGGTAAAACAACTTTAACAGCAGCTATTACAAAAGTTTTGGCTGATGCTGGTTTAACTGAGGCACGTTCATTCGATTCAATTGACTCTGCTCCAGAGGAAAAAGAAAGAGGTATTACTATCAATACAGCTCACGTTGAGTATTCAACAGCTAACCGTCACTACGCACACGTAGACTGTCCAGGTCACGCGGATTATGTGAAAAACATGGTTACTGGTGCTGCGCAAATGGACGGTGCAATTATCGTTGTTGCTGCTACTGATGGTCCAATGCCACAAACTAGAGAGCACATCTTATTGGCTCGTCAGGTTGGTGTACCTTCATTAGTTGTATTCATGAATAAAGTGGATATGGTTGATGATCCAGAATTATTAGAACTAGTTGAAATGGAAGTTCGTGAATTATTATCTTTCTACGAATTCCCAGGCGATGATATTCCAGTAATCCAAGGTTCTGCTTTAGGTGGATTAAACGGTGATGCTAAATGGGTTGGTAAAATTATGGAATTAATGGATGCTGTAGATAGCTACATTCCAATCCCTCCACGTTTAACTGATCTTCCTTTCTTAATGCCTGTTGAAGACGTATTCTCAATTACTGGTCGTGGTACTGTTGCTACTGGTCGTATTGAGCGTGGTGTAATCAACTCTGGAGATCCGGTTGAGATCTTAGGTATGGGTGCTGAGAACTTAAAATCTACAGTAACTGGTGTTGAGATGTTCCGTAAAATTTTAGATTACGGTGAAGCTGGTGATAACGTAGGTTTATTGTTACGTGGTATTGAGAAAACTGATATCCGTCGTGGTATGGTAATCTGTAAACCAGGTTCAGTAACTCCTCACACAGATTTCAAAGCTGAGATCTATGTATTATCAAAAGCAGAAGGTGGTCGTCACACTCCATTCTTCAACAAATATCGTCCTCAATTCTATTTCCGTACCACAGACGTAACTGGTGAGATTTCACTAGCTGAAGGAACTGAAATGGTAATGCCAGGTGATAACGTTACAATCACTGTAAAATTAATTAACGCGATTGCAATGGAAAAAGGTCTACGTTTCGCTATCCGTGAAGGTGGTAGAACAGTAGGTGCTGGTCAGGTAACTGAAATCTTAGCTTAATTTTAAGCTATAATAATATGAAAGAGCTAGTTTAGGCTAGCTCTTTTTTATACCCACGGGAATAGTTCAACGGTAGAATAGAGGTCTCCAAAACCTTTGATCAGGGTTCGAATCCTTGTTCCCGTGCCAAAAACAATGATTGAATTAGTGAATGTTACAATGACCGAATGCATGATGCACCCTGTCAGTCGTCACTAACTCAATCATTTAATCATTATAATATGGCTAAAGTAGTTGAGTTTATAAAAGAATCATACGATGAAATGACAAGTAAGGTAACATGGCCTACTTGGGGTGAGTTGCAAAGCTCTGCTATTCTGGTTTTGGTAGCTTCTTTAATTATTGCATTGGTTATTTTTGCAATGGATAAAGGCTCTACGTTTGTGTTAGATACTTTTTATAAATCACTTTCTAATTAATATTTACTAATGAGCGATCTAAAGTGGTACGTTGTAAGGGCGGTAAGCGGTAAAGAAAAGAAGGTAAAGCAATACATAGATGCTGAGATCAGTCGGTTAGGTTTCTCTCATTTGGTTCCTCAGGTTCTAATCCCGATGGAAAAGTATTATCAAATGAAAGATGGTAAGAAGATTGCCAAGGAGCGTAACTTTTATCCAGGTTATGTTTTAATCGAAGCTACATTAGATGGAGAGTTAGAGCACATCATCAAAGGTATCAACAGTGTTATTGGTTTCTTAGGAGATAAAGCTGGCAACCCGATTCCAATGCGCCAAGCAGAGGTTAACCGTATCTTAGGTGTGGTTGATGAAATGAGCGAACAAGGCGAAACCATGAATGTTCCTTATTACGTAGGTGAAGGTATTAAAGTTATGGATGGACCTTTTAATGGTTTCTCGGGTGTTATCGAAGAAGTAAACGAAGAGAAGAAAAAACTGAAAGTAATGGTTAAGATTTTCGGTCGTAAAACACCATTGGAGCTCAACTACATGCAAGTAGAAAAAGAGTAAGAAATTCTTAAAATATTTAGAAAGCCTCGAAGTTAATTTGGGGCTTTTTTTATGCCAATTCTTTAGGTATAGTTAGTAGTTCAATTTATTTATATATTCTTCTATGATTTTTGTTTAACACAGATTCCCGAACAACCATCGCGAGTTTTGTTGTGACCATTTAAAAAAGAATAAAGGATGAAAGACAATCTATTTAACGAAAGCCTACCCAAGGTTTCACTCGTATTAATCAGTATAGCACTTTTGGGAGTTTATAGTTGCAAAAAGGACACTGGAAAAATAGTGATGTAGAATTGAGTCAAATGGCTAAGTGGAGTAAATGAGATACCCCCGTGAGATTAGAAATTTATTTCAACAAAGAGATTTAAAAATTAAACGGCTAAAGATTGATACAAATGCCTGTTTTAACGTGAAATATATCGTTCCTAAAAAGGGCAAAAGAACTCTGGAAGAAAACCATAGCTTTTCATCCCTGTCAAATGGTAGACGATGCTATTGATGGAGAAGGATGCGTCAACCTTGGGGCGCAAGGTGATTATGGTATTTATGATGAGGGAAGCATTATGCTGTTTTTAATTACAAAAAATACAATCAGACGATTATACCTTCATGCTTCTACCTTTCGTGATAAAAATGTTTGGGAAGATTAGGTAGGAAACATATATTGAGAATAGAACAGTTATTTAAAATATATTTTGATAGAGCGTAGCACATGATCTGGAGAAAAATATTTTCCAAGATCTATTGCAGTACTGCAAGATTATCCATATCTTTGCAGTCCTTTAAGCTTTATAGGAGCCATAAGGAAAAAGAAATGTTACATGCTTCCAATATTTAACATTGAGTTTTAAATAAACAAAAAACACAAAATGGCAAAAGAAGTCAGTGCAATGATCAAATTACAGATCAAAGGCGGAGCGGCAAATCCATCGCCACCAGTAGGACCTGCGTTAGGTGCTAAAGGGGTGAACATTATGGAGTTTTGCAAACAGTACAACGCTCGTACCCAAGATAAAGCAGGTAAAGTATTGCCAGTTGTAATTACTGTTTATGCTGATAAGTCATTCGATTTCATCATCAAAACCCCTCCGGTAGCTATCCAGTTAAAAGATGCTACTAAATTACAGAGTGGTTCTGCTGAGCCTAACCGTAAGAAAGTTGGGTCGGTGACCTGGGACCAGATTAAAGTTATTGCTGAGGATAAAATGCCTGATTTAAATGCATTTACAATCGAATCTGCAATGAGCATGGTTGCTGGAACAGCACGCAGTATGGGAATCACCGTTTCTGGTGACGCACCCTGGAACAATTAATTAAAAAACAGTTTACAACAGTGGCGAAATTAACTAAAAATCAAAAAAAGGCACATGCTAAAATAGAAGCTGGTAAAGCTTATACTTTGAAGGATGCTGCTGCTTTGGTAAAAGAAATCACTACTACTAAATTCGATGCTTCAGTTGATATTGATGTATCTTTAGGAGTAGATCCGCGTAAAGCCAATCAAATGGTTCGTGGTATTGCTACTTTACCACACGGAACAGGTAAAACTGTACGTGTTTTAGCTTTAGTAACTCCTGATAAGGAAGAAGAAGCAAAAGCAGCTGGCGCAGACTTCGTTGGTTTAGACGAGTATGTTGCTAAAATTGAAGGTGGTTGGACCGATGTAGACATTATTATCACTACACCAGCTTGTATGGCTAAGGTAGGTAAATTGGGCCGTGTTTTAGGTCCAAGAAACTTAATGCCTAACCCAAAATCTGGTACAGTAACTAACGAAGTTGGTAAAGCTGTAACAGAGGTTAAAGCAGGTAAAATTGATTTTAAAGTAGACAAAACGGGTATCATACACGCCTCGATAGGAAAGGTATCATTCCCAGCAGAGAAAATTTATGAAAATGCTATGGAGATCATCTCTGTAATATCTAAATTAAAACCATCTGCTGCAAAAGGAACTTATTTTAAAAGCATTCACGTGTCTTCTACAATGAGTCCTGGGATTGCAATTGAAACAAAATCAGTAGCGGGGATCTAATCATGAACAGAGAAGAAAAAAACGAAGTAGTTTTAGAACTACAAGGACAAATGCAAGAGTTTGGCAATTTCTATATTGCTGATACTTCTAGCCTTTCTGTTGAGCAGATTAATAACATCCGCCGCAAATGTTTTGAAGGCGATATCGTAATGAAAGTTGCTAAAAACTCTTTAATTCGCAAAGCGATTGAAGGTTTAGATGGCGATGCATCTGAGATATACGAAGCTTTAAAAGGTTCATCATCATTATTATTCTCAAAAACAGCTAACGCTCCGGCTAAGTTGATTAAAGCTTTGAGAAAAACTTCTGATAAACCAGTACTTAAAGCAGCTTTTATAGATTCATCAGTATACGTTGGCGATGACCAATTGAATAACTTAGTAAGCTTAAAATCAAGAGAAGAGCTTATTGGCGATATCATTGGACTATTACAATCACCAGCGAAAAATGTTGTATCTGCGCTTAAATCAAGCGGAGGCAAAATTGCAGGAATTGTTAAAACTCTACAAGAAAGAGAAGGTTAACGAACACCTTAAGTTCGCAAATTAAACAAAATTATTACACACGTAAATTTTTAAAATCTTAATAAAATGGCAGATTTAAAAGCGTTTGCTGAGCAATTAGTAAACTTAACAGTAAAAGAAGTTAATGAATTAGCTCAAATCTTAAAAGATGAGTATGGTATTGAGCCTGCAGCTGCTGCTGTAGTTGCTGGTCCTGCTGCTGGTGGTGATGCACCTGCTGCTGCTGCAGAAAAAACATCTTTTGATGTAATCTTAAAAGAAGCTGGTGGTCAGAAATTAGCAGTTGTAAAACTCGTTAAAGACTTAACTGGTTTAGGTTTGAAAGAAGCTAAAGACTTAGTAGACGGTGCACCAAAAGAATTAAAAGCTGGTGTTGCTAAAGACGAAGCAGAAGCTCTTAAAAAACAATTAGAAGAAGCTGGAGCAGTAGTTGAAATTAAGTAATCACTTAATTTAGCTAAGCTAAAAATGTATTAGACACCGACTGAAAATGTCGGTGTCTTTACCTGTTTATAAACACCTCATTTTGTTTGGTTAATGAGCCTGTTTAAAACCCGAACCAAACAAATAGTTTATTCTTAAACTAAAATCTTTTAGTCCATTGGCAAAGACAGTCGAACAAAGAGTAAATTTTGCAACTAGTAAGCACATTATAGACTATCCGGATTTTCTGGATGTGCAATTGCAATCATTCAGAGAATTTTTCCAGATAGATACCACATCAGACGATCGCTCTAGCGAAGGTTTGTTTAAAGTGTTTGCTGAAAACTTTCCAATAACAGATTCAAGAAATATCTTTGTATTAGAGTTTCTTGATTATTTTGTTGATCCGCCACGTTACGATATACACGAGTGTATTGAGCGTGGATTAACCTACAATGTTCCATTAAAAGCAAAGCTAAAGCTTTCTTGTAACGATGTTGAACATGAAGATTTTGAAACCATTATTCAGGATGTGTATTTAGGTACCATTCCGTATATGACACCAAAAGGTACATTTGTTATCAACGGTGCAGAACGTGTTATCGTTTCGCAACTACACCGTTCTCCAGGCGTGTTCTTCGGCCAAAGCCGTCACACAAACGGAACCAAATTGTACTCTGCACGTGTTATCCCTTTCAAAGGTTCATGGATCGAGTTTGCTACAGACGTTAATAACGTAATGTATGCCTACATCGATCGTAAGAAAAAATTCCCTGTTACCACTTTATTACGTGCTATCGGTTACGATTCTGATAAGGATATCTTAGAACTTTTCGATCTTGCTGACGAAGTAAAAGTTAGTAAATCTGGTTTAAAGAAATACATCGGCCGTAAACTTGCAGCCAGAGTTTTAAAGAAATGGGTTGAAGATTTTGTAGATGAAGATACAGGTGAGGTAGTTTCTATCGACCGTAATGAAGTGATTCTTGAAAGAGAGACCGTTTTAGAAGACGAACACATTGATATGGTTATCGAAGCTGGAGTTAAAACCATTATCCTTTCTAAGGAAGATGGAGCTAGCCAGGCCGATTATACCATTATTTATAATACATTACAAAAAGATACATCAAACTCTGAAAAAGAAGCTGTTGAAAACATCTATAGGGCTTTGCGTAACGCAGAACCACCTGATGAGGAAACTGCTCGTGGTATTATTGATCGTTTATTCTTCTCAGATAAACGTTACGATTTAGGAGATGTTGGTCGTTACCGCATCAACCGTAAATTGAAGATGAATACCCCAGATGATGTAAAAGTTTTAACAAAAGCAGATATCATTGCCATTGTTAAATACTTGATCAAATTGATCAACTCTAAAGAAGAGGTAGATGATATTGACCACTTATCAAACCGTCGTGTACGTACGGTAGGTGAGCAATTGTACGCACAGTTTGGTGTTGGTTTAGCCCGTATGGCTAGAACAATCCGCGAGCGTATGAACATCCGCGATAATGAGGTATTTACGCCAACTGATTTAATTAACGCACGTACCTTATCATCGGTTATTAACTCTTTCTTTGGTACAAACCAGTTGTCTCAGTTTATGGATCAAACCAATCCACTGGCAGAGATTACACACAAACGCCGTTTATCAGCATTAGGCCCAGGTGGTCTATCTCGTGAGCGTGCAGGCTTCGAGGTGCGTGATGTTCACTACACGCACTATGGCCGTTTATGTACTATTGAAACACCAGAAGGACCAAATATTGGTTTGATTTCTTCACTTTGTGTGCATGCTAAGATTAACAACTTAGGTTTCATCGAAACACCATACAAACGTGTTGAAGAAGGTAAAGTAGTTGTTGATTCTGATGTTATCTATCTATCGGCAGAAGACGAAGATGGTAAAACCATCGCCCAGGCTAATGCAGAATATGATGATAAAGGTAATTTCATTACACCACGTGTTAAAGCACGTTATGAGGGTGACTTCCCAATTATTGAGCCTGAGAAATTAGACTTAATGGATGTTGCACCTAACCAGATTACCTCTATTGCAGCTTCTCTAATTCCTTTCTTGGAACATGATGATGCGAACAGGGCTTTGATGGGATCGAACATGCAACGCCAGGCCGTACCATTGTTACGTCCTGAAGCGCCAATTGTAGGTACAGGTCTAGAAGGTCGCGTTGCCCGCGACTCGAGAACATTGATCAATGCAGAAGGTAACGGTGTTGTGGAATATGTTGATGCTAACGAAATCACCATTAAATACGAACGTAACGAAGATGATCGTTTAGTTTCTTTTGAAGGTGATAGCAGAACCTACCGTTTAATCAAGTTCAAAAAAACCAATCAAAATACTTGTATCAACTTAAAGCCGATTGTTAAAAAAGGTCAGAAAGTTACCAAAGGGCAAGTACTTTGCGAAGGTTATGCAACTGAAAATGGTGAGTTAGCATTAGGTAGAAATCTGAAAGTGGCATTCATGCCTTGGCAAGGTTTTAACTTTGAGGATGCGATCGTAATAAACGAACGAATTGTTCGTGATGACGTTTTCACATCGCTACATATTGAAGAGTTTGAATTAGAAGTACGTGATACTAAACGTGGAGAAGAGGAATTAACACCTGATATCCCTAATGTTTCTGAAGAGGCTACTAAAGACCTTGATGAAAATGGTATTATTCGTATTGGTGCCGATGTAAAAGAGGGTGATATTTTAATAGGTAAGATTACACCAAAAGGTGAGTCTGATCCTTCACCTGAAGAGAAATTACTACGTGCAATCTTTGGTGATAAAGCTGGTGATGTTAAAGATGCGTCTTTAAAAACTCCTCCATCAATCCAAGGTGTGGTAATTGACACTAAATTATTCAGCCGTGCTAAGAAAACGACAAAAGCTGAGGAAAAATCGGCAATTGAGAAATTAGACAAAGGATATAACAATATCACTGAGAAATTAAAAGCAGAGTTAGTAGACAAACTATTCACTATCGTTAATGGTAAAACATCTCAAGGTGTTTTCAATATCTATAAAGAATTGTTGGTTGCTAAGGGTGCCAAATTCACTCAGAAAATTTTGGCAGATCTTGATTATAATCACATTAGCCCTAACAAATGGACTACTGATGATGATAAGAATGAGATGATTAAAATGTTGCTACATAACTACGGTATCCGTGTGAATGAAGAACTAGGCGCTTACAAACGCGATAAATTTGCGATTAGTGTAGGTGATGAGCTTCCATCGGGCATTGTACAAATGGCAAAAGTTTATGTTGCTAAGAAACGTAAATTAAAAGTAGGTGATAAAATGGCTGGTCGCCACGGTAATAAAGGTATTGTTGCACGTATTGTACGTGATGAAGATATGCCTTTCTTAGCAGATGGTAGCCCTGTTGATATCGTATTGAACCCATTAGGTGTACCATCGCGTATGAACTTAGGCCAGATTTACGAAACCGTATTGGCGTGGGCCGGTAAAGAATTGGGTGTGAAATTTGCAACTCCGATTTTTGATGGTGCTACACACGATGAGGTTGAAGAGTGGATTGCTAAAGCGGGTGTTCCTGCTTCAGGAAAAACTTACTTATACAATGGTTTAACAGGTGAGCGTTTCGATCAGACCACAACTGTAGGTATTATCTACATGTTGAAATTAGGTCACATGGTTGATGATAAGATGCACGCACGTTCTATCGGACCATACTCATTAATTACACAACAACCATTGGGTGGTAAAGCTCAGTTTGGTGGTCAGCGTTTTGGTGAGATGGAGGTTTGGGCTTTAGAGGCATTTGGTGCTGCTAATATTCTTCAGGAAATATTAACCGTTAAATCGGATGATGTTATCGGAAGAGCAAAAACTTACGAAGCTATTGTTAAAGGTGAAAACCTACCAACTCCAGGTGTACCAGAATCATTTAATGTATTGGTACATGAATTACGCGGATTAGGTTTAGATATTACGTTAGATTAACTAAGGTAGAAGGTACAAAGGTAGAAGGTTGAGGGTTTAACGCCCTAAACCTTCCACCTTTCCGCCCTCCGCCTTTAACCTTATAAAAGAGTATGTCTTACAAAAAGGATAATAAATTAAAAAGCAATTTCACATCAATCACCATTAGCTTATCTTCTCCAGAGATTATTTTGGAGCGTTCAAGCGGTGAGGTGTTGAAACCAGAAACCATCAATTACCGTACTTACAAGCCAGAACGTGATGGTTTGTTTTGCGAGCGTATTTTTGGTCCGGTAAAAGATTACGAATGTCATTGCGGTAAATACAAACGTATCCGTTATAAGGGTATTGTTTGCGATCGTTGTGGTGTTGAAGTAACAGAGAAGAAAGTACGTCGTGAGCGCATGGGGCACATTGCTTTAGTGGTGCCTGTAGCACACATTTGGTACTTCCGCTCTTTACCCAACAAAATCGGTTATTTATTAGGGTTACCAACTAAAAAGCTCGATCTAATTATCTACTACGAACGTTATGTTGTAATCCAGGCTGGCCTTATGGGCGAGGAGGGTATCAACTATATGGATTTCTTAACAGAGGAAGAGTATTTAGATATTTTAGATAAATTACCAAAAGAAAATCAATACCTAGATGATAAAGATCCTAGTAAATTCATCGCCAAAATGGGTGCTGAAGCATTAGAGGATTTATTAAAACGTATCGACTTAGATACTTTATCTTACGACCTACGTCACCAGGCTGCTAACGAAACTTCTCAACAACGTAAAAATGAGGCTTTAAAGCGTCTTCAGGTTGTTGAAGCTTTCCGTGGTGCAAATACCCGTATCGAGAATCGTCCCGAATGGATGATTGTTAAGATCGTTCCGGTTATTCCACCAGAATTGCGTCCGCTAGTGCCATTAGAAGGTGGCCGTTTTGCTACTTCAGATTTAAATGATTTATACCGTCGTGTAATTATCCGTAACAACCGTTTAAAACGTTTGATCGAGATTAAAGCACCGGAAGTTATTTTACGTAACGAAAAACGCATGTTGCAGGAAGCTGTAGATTCGTTATTCGATAACTCTCGTAAGGTAAATGCGGTTAAAACTGAAGGAAACCGTGCTTTAAAATCACTTTCAGACATTCTGAAAGGAAAACAGGGACGTTTCCGCCAGAATTTATTAGGTAAACGTGTTGATTATTCAGCTCGTTCTGTAATTGTTGTAGGGCCTAGCCTAAAATTACACGAATGCGGGATTCCTAAAGATATGGCTGCAGAGCTTTACAAACCATTCATCATTCGCAAGATGATTGAGCGTGGTGTAGTAAAAACCGTTAAATCTGCAAAGAAAATAGTTGATCGTAAAGACCCGTTAGTTTGGGATATCCTTGAGAATGTATTGAAAGGTCACCCGGTATTGTTAAACCGTGCACCAACACTACACAGATTAGGTATTCAGGCTTTCCAGCCAAAGCTAATTGAAGGAAAAGCGATTCAATTACACCCATTAGTTTGTACTGCATTCAACGCCGATTTTGATGGTGACCAGATGGCTGTCCACTTACCGCTAGGTAATGCAGCAATTTTGGAAGCCCAAGTATTGATGTTGGCTGCACATAATATCTTAAACCCTGCAAATGGTACTCCAATTACTGTACCATCACAGGATATGGTTTTAGGTCTTTATTATATCACTAAAGGCCGCAGAACCGATGAAACTAGAGTTGTAAAAGGTCAGGATTCAGCATTTTATTCTCCAGAGGAAGTAATCATTGCTTACAATGAGAAAGAATTGGATTTACATGCATTTATCAAAGTAAGGGTTAATGTTAAGCAAAACGATGGTTCTATCGTAAATAAGTTAACAGAAACTACAGTTGGTAGGGTATTGTTTAATCAGTTGGTTCCGGAAGAGGTAGGCTATATCAACGAATTATTAACTAAAAAATCGTTAAGAGATATTATCGGTGAAGTAGTTAAAATGACAGGTATGGCTCGTGCTTCTCAATTTCTAGATGATATCAAGGAATTAGGTTTCAAAATGGCATTCCAAGGTGGTTTGTCGTTCAACTTACAAGACGTAAACATCCCTGTAGAGAAACATACGTTACTTGAACAAGCAGCTACAGAGGTAGAAGAGGTAAGAAACAACTATAATATGGGTTTCATTACCAACAACGAGCGCTACAATCAAATTATCGATATCTGGACTCGTATCAACAACAGGTTGACCACTTTTGTTATGACTCAGTTATCTTCAGATAATCAAGGTTTTAACTCGGTTTACATGATGCTTGATTCTGGTGCACGTGGTTCTAAAGAGCAGATTCGTCAGCTTTGCGGAATGCGTGGTTTGATGGCAAAACCTCAGAAATCTGGTTCTGGTGGCGATATCATCGAAAACCCTATTTTATCAAACTTTAAAGAAGGTCTTTCCGTATTAGAGTATTTCATCTCTACCCACGGTGCCCGTAAAGGTTTGGCAGATACGGCGTTAAAAACGGCAGATGCGGGTTACCTAACACGTCGTTTGCATGATGTTGCTCAGGATATGATCGTAAATGATGATGATTGTGGTACCTTAAGAGGTATGTATACCACAGCATTAAAAGATAACGAAGATATTGTTGAGCCATTGTATGACAGAATTTTAGGTCGTACTTCTTTGCATGATGTTTACAATCCGTTGGATAATACGTTATTAGTAGGAGCAGGTGAAGATATTAACGAAGACATTGCAAAGGCGATTGAAGAATCTCCGTTGGAAGGAATCGAAATTCGTTCGGTATTAACTTGCGAAGCAAAGCGTGGTGTTTGTGCACTATGTTATGGCCGTAACTTAGCATCGGGTAAACGTGTTCAAAGAGGTGAAGCAGTTGGTGTAATTGCAGCGCAATCAATTGGTGAACCAGGTACCCAGTTAACACTTCGTACTTTCCACGTGGGTGGTACTGCATCAAATATCGCTGCAGAATCTAACATCGTTGCGAAATTTGATGGTGTAATCGAATTCGAAAATATTCGTACAGTTGATACGCAAACCGAAGATGGAACAGTACAAGTTGTACTTGGACGTTCAGGTGAGTTTAAAATTGTGGAGCCAGGAACAGGTCGAATAATTGTTACTAACAACATTCCTTATGGTGCTTTCCTTTTTGTTAAAGAAGGAGATAAGCTATCAAAAGGTGATAAAATTTGTTCGTGGGATCCATATAACGCGGTAATTCTTTCAGAATTTGCTGGTAAAGCCCAATTTGATGCAATTATTGAGGGTGTAACCTTCCGTGAAGAATCAGACGAGCAAACTGGTCACCGTGAAAAGGTTATTATCGATACACGTGATAAAACTAAAAACCCTTCAGTTCAGATCGTTGATAAAAAAGGCGAAATGATTAAAGGATATAACATTCCGGTTGGTGCGCACGTTTCTGTAGATGAAGGTGAAGCAATCCAAACTGGTCAGATTATTGCGAAAATTCCTCGTGCAACTGGTAAGACCCGAGATATTACCGGTGGTTTACCTCGTGTAACCGAGTTATTTGAAGCACGTAATCCATCTAATCCGGCTGTAGTAACTGAGATTGATGGTGTTGTAACTCTAGGTGGTGTTAAACGTGGTAACCGTGAAATTACGATCGAATCTAAAGATGGTGAAGTGAAAAAATATCTGGTTCCATTGTCTAAACACATCCTTGTTCAGGATAATGACTTCGTGAAAGCGGGTATGCCTTTATCAGATGGTTCAATTTCGCCTGCAGATATCTTATCAATTAAAGGCCCAGCAGCGGTTCAAGAATACCTGGTGAATGGTATTCAAGAGGTTTACCGTTTGCAAGGTGTAAAAATCAACGATAAGCATTTCGAGGTAATTGTTCACCAGATGATGCAAAAAGTTCACATCGAAGATCCAGGAGACACTATCTTCCTAGAAAACAATGCTGTAGATCGTTGGGATTTTGCAGAAGAGAATGACGCCATGTACGACAAAAAAGTTGTTGAAGATGCCGGAGATTCTGCAGATTTTAAACCAGGTCAGATTGTATCATTACGTAGATTAAGAGACGAGAATTCTCAATTGAAACGTAAAGATTTAAAACAGATTACGGTTAGAGATGCAAGACCTGCAACTGCAAGTTCTATCTTACAAGGTATTACACGTGCATCATTAGGTACTAAATCGTTCATTTCTGCGGCGTCGTTCCAGGAAACTACGAAAGTATTGAATGAAGCAGCAATTGCCGGAAAACGTGATAACATGTTAGGTTTGAAAGAAAACGTAATTGTTGGTCACTTAATTCCTTCAGGTACAGGTGTTCGTGGTTATGAAAGAATCATTGTTGGTTCGCAAGAAGAGTACGATAAGCTATTGGCTTCTAAACAAGAAGAAGTAGAGGCATAGTACATCTTAATATTTTATAAGGGCTGTTTCATTAAGTTGGAACAGCCCTTTTTATTTAAATATGCTCCAAATATTATCATAAAGTCATACCTTTAATCCCGCTCTTGAATTAAGCATTTACCAATAATATTCTACAATGGAAGAACAACAAAACGAAAATCAATTAAACATAGAATTATCTGAAGAGATTGCTGAAGGAATTTTTTCCAACCTTGCAATTATCACCCATTCTAATACTGAATTTGTATTAGATTTCATCAGGGTTATGCCTGGAATTCCGAAGGCGAAAGTGAAGTCGAGAATTATATTAACGCCCGAACACGCTAAAAGGCTTCTAACGGCGCTTGATGATAATATCCAGAAATTCGAAGCGGTAAATGGACGAATTAAAGCGCAGGAAGAGCCACCTTTTCCGATGGGTTTTGGAGGACCGACTGCGCAAGCATAATCTCCTATTATTTCTTAAAAACAATTCCCTATCTATAATGTTGCCATGATACGGCTCATGGCAAAAAAAATATCAAATGAAAAAAATTTTATTGTGCGCATTACTTTCAGCACCCCTTTGGGTATTGGGGCAAGGTTTTCAAGTTAATTTACAAGGACAAAAACAGGTTGGTATGGCCGGAGCAGGATCTGCACTTGCTTTAGATGAAGCCTCTGTTTTCTTTAATCCAGGAGCTGTTTCGTTTCTCAAACAGAATTCAATTTCTGCGGGTGTCAATCCATTATTTTTTAAGTCTGCTTTCAAACAAAGTGGCACGAACATTACAGAAAACGTTAAGAATAAGATCGCTCCTCCTTTTGAAGCCTATGCTGTATGGGGACCAAAATCTAATAAATGGAAACTGGGGTTGGGTGTTTACACACCCTTTGGGGGGTTGGTAGATTGGGGTAATGAATGGTCTGGTCGCTACGCCTTAACTTCATTAAATCTCAAAGCAATTTATTTTCAACCCACTTTAAGTGTGAAGATTACCGATAGAATTGGCATTGGAGCTGGTTTTGTGTATAATTACGGTGAGGTTAATCTCCAGCGGGCACTTCCTGTCAACTATGCTGACGGGCGTTCTGGTCATGCCACCTTAGCTGGTACTGGCAAAGGTTACGGTTGGAACGCAGGCTTGTATATTAATACCCTTAGCAACATTACTTTCGCTATTGTACATAAATCTAAGGTGATTACGAAATTGAATGATGGCACTGCTACTTTCGAAGTTCCTGAATCTTTACGATCTTCTTTTCCGGCTGGTAATACTTTCAATGCAGAATTACCACTTCCATCTACAACTACATTGGGTATAGGTATTCCATTGTCAACAAGTACCACGTTGGCGTTTGATGCCAATTGGGTCCAATGGAGGGTGTATCAAGAATTGGCATTTGATTATGCAACGAATACGAGTGCCTTGCCAGATACTAAATCTGCGAGAAATTATCGCGATGGATCTTCATTTAAATTAGGTGTCAGCCATCAGGCATCAGAGAAACTCGCACTGAGAGCTGGTGTGGGCTATGCATTTTCACCTGTGCAAGATGGCTATGTTACACCAGAGGCACCAGATGCCGATCGTTACATTTTAAGTGCCGGAATAGGTTATGCTCCAACCCGTCATTTTGAGGTTAATGCAGCTTTCTTCTTCGAAGATGTTAAGGCACGTAAGCAAAAAAATATAGAGACAGGTTTAGATGGAACATTTAAAACGCTGGTTTATGCTCCAGGGCTTTCATTAACTTATAAATGGTAGGAGAATTTAAAATGAAAAAATATATCATAAATAGTTTTGTTGCTGCTGCGATAATGTTAGCCGCATCTTGTAAGCCAGAAATTGAAACTCCGGCAACTACTGCAGGGACAGCGAATTTCCAAAAATACATTGCTGTGGGTAATTCATTAACGGCTGGTTTCGCAGATGGTGGTTTATATTTAGAAGGGCAGAAGGTAGCTTATCCAAATCTGCTTGCAGCACAAATGGCATCCGTAGGCGGCGGAAATTTTACTTCGCCTTTCTTTGCAGATGCACAAGCCAATGGTTCGGGATATCTAAATCTATCGGCCCTGGTAAATGGAACACCTACGCTAACCAATGTTACCACTAATTTAGCCTATCGGGATGCAACTCACTTGGCTAAATATACAGGTGAAATTCAAAATTTGGGCGTACCAGGCATGCGTGTCGATCTGGCATTTGCGGGGCCCTATGGAGCTGCAAATATGTATATGGAGCGACTGCTTACTGATGCTCAAGTAGGTACAACCACATATTTTCAGTTTATACAAGGTAGAAATCATACATTCTTTTCTTTATGGCTAGGGAATAACGATGCTTTGGGATATGCAACAAATGGTGGTGTAACTACCGATGCAACCAACGTATTAACGGATAAGGCTACTTTTGCATTGCTTTATTCAAATTTAGTTAATTCATTAACGGCATCTGGTCAGAAAGGCGTAGTTGGCACCATCCCAGATGTTACAGCAGTTCCTTATTTCAATACTGTAACAGTTCAGGCCCTGTTAGCCGCGGCAAAGGCCATTAATCCGGCAGCTGCTGCAATCTTTATTCAAACTGGTGCTGGTACTGTTCGGGCGGCTACTAGTGATGACTTGATCCGTTTGCCATTTCAATCTGCTGGATTATTTGGTACGGGTGCTATTCCTTATGGTTTAGATCCAAGAAACCCTATAGCAAATAATTGGGTGTTGGATAAAGACGAGATTGTAAAGGTTAAAGATTATGTAAATAGCTATAATAGTACTATCAAATCATTAGCGGCCAGCAAAGGTTTAGCCGTAGCAGATAATTATACCTACTTAAATCTTGTAAAATCCGGGATTGCCATCCAAGGTATTAATCTGAGTTCGGCGTTCATCAGCGGGGGTGCTTTCTCGCTCGATGGGGTGCACCTTACGCCCAGAGGCAACGCTGTTATTGCCAATGTATTTATCGATGCAATCAATAACAAATATGGTTCAAACATCCCAACAATAGATATTTCAAAATATAGGGGTGTTAAGTTTCCTGGCTAACAGGGATAAAAATAACTTAATGGGATTAGCAATTAGCTGATCCCTTTTTTTTGATCTCGCCTTCGACGTGAGTAATGATTTTATCTCCTTCATTCGGGCTGAACCAGGTAATTTCCGGATCTCGTCTAAACCACGTGAGCTGACGTTTTGCAAATCGGCGAGTGTTTTGTTTTATCGCAGATATGGCACTTTGCAAGGTAATTTTGCCATCTATAAAATCAAAAATTTCGCTATATCCAACGGTGTTTAGCGCATTTAATTTCCTGCAAGACAGGAGCGATTGCACCTCATCAACCAACCCGGCGGCAATCATCTTATCTACCCTTTCATTAATGGTTCCGTACAAAATCGAACGATCTGTATTTAAACCAATTTTGATTACATCAAATGGTCTTTTTTTCCTGGTTGATGACAGCATTGAGGACAGTTTCTTGCCTGTTGATAAGAAAACCTCCAGGCCCCTAATCATTCGTTGCGGGTTATGCTGATCAACCTTTGCATAATATTCTGGATCTACCTCTGCTAGCATGTTTTGGATTGCCAATATGCCCTCGTTTTCGAGTTGTTGATTCAATTTCTCTCTTACCGCTAAGTCTATCTCAGGCAATTCATCTAGGCCGTTTAACACTGCATTAATGTACAGTCCCGAGCCTCCAACTAAGATGGCTACGTCTTGCAAGCGAAAGATTTCATCTAATACCTTCAGTGCATCGACTTCAAAATCACCAGTACTAAAGAGCTGGGTTACCGAATGCGAATTAATGAAATGATGTTTAGCAGCAAGAAGTTCTTCTTTATTAGGTTTAGCAGTTCCAATCTCCATCTCTTTGAAAAATTGGCGTGAATCTGCAGAAACAATTTCGGTTTCGAAATGTCGTGCCAATTGAATTGCAAGTGCTGTTTTACCAATAGCGGTAGGACCAACAATTGCTATTAAAGTTTTCGACCTCTGAGTGCTCTTTTGTGTTAGCATGGTTTAATTTAAAACAAAAAGTCAGACGTTTCCCCGTCTGACTCGCTATTTTATTCACAATTTCTGTTAATAGTCTTCTTTGTGATTTTCATCATCGAAATTGTCATTCTCTGAAAACTCATCTCCAAAGTCGTCATCTTCAGACTCTTCATCTTCATCCCTTTCTTCCTGGTTGATACCCATTTCACCCATAGCCTCCAATTCATCTGTATCTTCAGGTACAAAATTCATTTCATTTAAAAAGTCAAATTCACCAGCGCCTACATCTCCACGCGGATCTACTGCAGTAGGGCTATTCTTTTCCATAATTTTTGGGGCCTCGCCAGTACTTTTTGCTAAAAATGGATATTCAATACTTGGATCTGCATCTAATACAATCTTTACCAATTCTACATGAAAATCGTAAGGACGATCGAAGTTGTATATGTAGTAAAACTTCTGGTGCGGGTCTTCGATGAATCCACTCAGTTTAGAATTCTCCATTAAAACCACCCTGTCTTTTTTTCTTTCACTCGGTAGAAAGGCTATCTCATCACCCTTTAACCAATTGTCGGTGCTTACGTAGAATGAAGAAGATTTTTCTGGATTATATCCTGTTGATTTGTGTATTGCCTTGTGTAAATCTTCGAATGTTTGATTTGATTTTATGTCGATCTCTCTCACAACATCATCAAAATCTTCGAACGTAATTCTAAATTTATAAATTGCCATTATTGTATTTTGGAACCGTAAAAATAAAGTTAATTAGTATTAACAACAAACATCAATTGCGAAGAAAAGGTTGCGCAAAAGTGCTTTTTTAACTAATAAATTATTTAACAACAGGAATTAATCCCATTTGTTTCGCTTGTTGAAGCATAAAATTAAATGCCTCTTTGTAGTCGTTTTTGATTTCGCCCTCTAGTATAGCCTCTCTAATAGCATTTTTTATGAGGCCCACCTCTTTACCTGCATCCAGGTTAAAGGTTTCCATGATATCATTTCCGGTAATGGGGGGCTGCCAATTTCTAATCTTATCTCGTTCCTCCACATCTTTTAGCTTCTGTTTTACCAGTTCGAAATTGTTTCTGTATTTTGCCTTTTTATACTCGTTTTTGGTAGTGATGTCTGCATTGCATAAAAGCATCAGACTTTCAATTTCTTCACCAGCATCAAAGAGTAATCTCCTCACCGCAGAGTCGGTTACTGTTTCTTGAGCCAACACAATTGGGCGTAAATGAAGTTGCACCAATTTCTGTACATACTTCATCTTTTCATTCAAAGGTAGTTTTAGCTGCGCAAATATCTTCGGAACCATTCTCGCTCCACGATCTTCATGGCCATGGAAAGTCCACCCGTGTCCTTCTTCAAAGCGTTTAGTGGCTGGTTTGGCGATATCGTGAAGGATAGCAGCCCAACGCAACCAAAGGTCATTAGTGGTGCCGCAAATGTTATCTAAAACTTCTAATGTGTGGTAGAAATTATCTTTATGTCCCTTTCCCTTAATTACATCAACACCAAATAAATGCGCCATTTGAGGAAAAACCAGTTGGAGCAACCCAGTATTAAAAAGATGATTAAACCCTATGGAAGGTTTAGGTGATAAAATAATTTTATTAAGTTCATCGGTTATGCGCTCCTTAGAAACAATGCCAATTCGATCCTTTTGCATTTTAATAGCATTGAGTGCCGCTGGATCAATTTTAAATTCAAGTTCTGTTGCAAAACGGATAGCACGCATCATTCTTAACGGATCATCGGAAAATGTGACTTCCGGATCGAGCGGTGTACGGATAAGTTTACTTCTCAAATCCATCAATCCATCAAATGGATCTAACAACACGCCAAAATTATCTTGATTCAGATTAATGGCTAAAGCATTAATGGTGAAATCTCTTCTTAGCTGATCATCTGCAAGTGTTCCATCTTCCACAATGGGTTTACGAGATTCTAACCGATAAGATTCCTTTCTGGCGCCTACAAATTCAATCTCTAGATCTTGATAACGGATATTGGCCGTTCCAAAATTTTTAAACACGGCAACTTTGGTATTCAATGCACTGCCTACTGCTTGTGCATATTTAATACCACTTCCAACAACTACAACATCAATATCTTTAGATGGACGGTTTAGAAACAAATCTCTTACGAATCCACCAACAACATAGGCTTCAGTACCGGCCTGGTCTGCAATAGTAGATAGTGTTTTAAATACAGGGTTTTGTAAATGAACTCTCAGGTCCTCATCATAGGACATTTCACTTCCATCGCTTGAATTAGATTTCATATACAGGTAATAAAGGGGCAAAAATAAGAAAAACATTTAGTTGCTAAAGCGTAATCAACCTATCGCTCTTTTACAACATCATGTTTTATTTCCTGATAAACTGAAACTGCCCGCCTGCACTTAGTTTCATAATTGTAGATGGCTTTTTTTCGGTCCTGTTTTCTTGTTCAAAATCCACCACATAATCTACCGCATCAATAATCACCGGATCTACATCGTCAAAGAATTTTGGTGATGGCTTGCCGCTTAAGTTAGCGGATGTAGATACTATTGGTTTGCGAAACCGTTGGATAAGTGGTGTACAGAAATCATGCTTGGCAATGCGAATTCCGACGCTTCCATCAGCATTAACGACGTTTGGTGCAAGATTCTTGGCTCCGGAAAAAATAATAGTTAAGGGATTTTCGGCATACTCAATTAAATCGTAGGCAACTTCAGGAATTTCTGCTACATAGCTTTGGAGTTTGCTATCTACATCCAACAGTACAATTAAGCTTTTCTCTGCCGGTCGATTTTTAATCCGCAACACTTTATCTACCGCTTCTGGATTAGTTGCATCGCATCCTAAGCCCCAAATCGTATCCGTTGGGTATAAAATTACGCCACCACTCTTAATTACTTCCAGTGCCTTATTAATTTCATCTCTTAACATGATGCAAAGGTAGTTTTTTAGTTGAAATGTTAAAGATTTCTAAAATGCTATTATTAAGGCAGCTACCAAAAACTTTATCACTTTCATTACGTTTTTACATTATCAATTTTAGTGTAAAAAAAGCGGGCGATCCCCACATTATGCTATTAAAATTCGTTATATTTAATGTTAGGTTATTAACATACAACAACGCATATGAAAACAATTAAAAACTTATTAATGCTACTTACGGTAGTGGTAGCATTATCGGCCTGCTCTACATTAAGAACAGCTTCCGATTTCGACAAAAACGCTGATTTTGGCAAGTACAAAACTTACAATTTTTATGCTAAGGGGATGGAGAGAGTCAGGCTTAACAACCTTGATAAAAGAAGGCTAATGGCTGCTGTAGAAAGTGAAATGAATGCCAAGGGATTTACTAAATCTGAGAATCCGGATATGTTAGTGAACTTAGTAGTTGTGGCAAGAGAGAAAACTGACATTTATGGCCCAGGCTATTATGGTGGATGGGGCTGGGGCTGGAGAGGCGGTTGGGGATCGCCGTTTTGGGGTGGCGGAAGTTATGTTAACCAATATATGGAGGGTACCATCATCATAGATTTCCTAGATCCAAATCAAAAAATACTATTTTGGCATGGAAGGGGTAGCGGATTCAATTTGGATAGCTTTAATAAAAGAGAAGAACGTTTGTATACAGGTGTCCGCGAAATTCTATCTCAATATCCCCCAAATGCGCTTGCAAGCAAATAGCATTAACTTAACATCTGTCTATAGCAATCCATAAGTTGCTCGGTAACAATAGGGCTGTCGAATTTTTGAACAAATTCCAGCCCTTTTGTTTTCATCTCTTGTTGTAAATCATTATCAGACAGTACTTCATTTATTGCAGTAGTAAGTTCATCAACATTAACTGGAGATACATAAATACTATTTGGTCCGCCGGCTTCTTCCAAACAGGAACCAGTGGCTGCTATAACTGGTACCGAGCTATATAAGGCCTCTATAATCGGGATTCCAAAACCCTCGTAAAAAGATGGGTATACAAATAACTTCGCCATTTGGTAAATTCCTGGTAAGTCAGCGAATGGGATGTTTTTTAAAAAAAGTATTCGCTTGGCCAAACCAAGTTTTTCCATCTCACTTTCTATGGTTTTAAAATAATTTGTTTGCTTTCCAATGACTACCAGTTTATATTTTTCATCTACATTTTTTAATGCTTTTACCAATAGATTAAGGTTCTTGCGTTCTTCAATGGTACCCACGCTTAAAATATAGTGTTCAGGTAGCTTGTAGGTGGCTTTGATGCGGGTTAAGCTAGCCTCTGGGTGAAGTATTTTGAAACTATCATCGCAACTTTGATAGATCACCTTTATTTTAGCTGGATCAATCCCGTAGAAAAATACGATATCAGCTTTCGTTTTCTCACTTATGGCGATGATTTGATCAGCCCTTCTACATGCAGATCTGCTTTTCCATTCGTAGATTTTACGATCAATAAATTTGTAATACTGTGGGTATCTCAGAAAAATCAGATCGTGTATGGTAACTGCCGATTTAATTTTGGTATACTCGATGGCCAATGGAATTTCCTGACTTAAACCATGGAAGATGCTAACTCCATCAGTCGCTAAGTCTTTAATGATATTTAAACTTCTCCATAAAAAAGGCCCGTTTTTAGGGAAATGCAACTCAATGTTTTCATTTCCTGAAAATTGATCGATTTGTTTCGACGTTTTTATTTTTTTAGCATACACCAGGTATTGATGGTTAGGAAACTGCTTGGCCAGTGCCCCAATAACGAAGCGACTGTAATTCCCTAAGCCTGTTAGGTTATTCACAGCACGTTTACCATCAAAACCTAATTTGAGGTTATAACTTAAAGCCGAAAGACTTAAGCTTGGGTCAACAAGTTTCGTGCTTTCGGCTTCATGAATTAGTTTTTTGTTTTCTGTATCCAACTTTTGGTTTTAAACAGCTACATTATTTTCTCTTAAAGCATCGTTAAGCGATGTTTTCTTATCTGTACTTTCTTTACGTTTACCGATGATGAGTGCACATGGAACCTGGTATTCGCCTGCGGGGAAGGTTTTGGTGTAACTACCGGGAATTACTACAGAACGAGCTGGTACGACTCCTTTATATTCAACTGGAGTAGGACCAGTGACATCAATAATTTTAGTTGATGCGGTTAATACTACGTTTGCACCCAGAACAGCTTCTTTTTCTACCTTAACACCTTCTACTACAATTGCTCTTGAACCAAGAAATGCATCATCTTCTATAATTACCGGAGCTGCTTGAACAGGTTCTAACACCCCCCCAATACCAACGCCACCACTCAAGTGTACACGCTTGCCAATTTGAGCACAAGAACCTACGGTTGCCCAGGTATCAACCATGGTGCCTTCGTCTACGTATGCGCCGATATTTACATAAGATGGCATCATGATTACGCCTTTAGCCAAATAAGAACCATAGCGGGCACTTGCCATTGGCACCACGCGAACGCCAGTGGCTTTGTAATCAGTCTTAAGTTCCATCTTGTCGTGATAAACAAAAGGACCACTTTTAATTTCTTTCATCTCGCGGATAGGAAAATAAAGGATTACAGCTTTTTTTACCCATTCGTTTATTCCCCAGGAATTTAAAACCGGTTCTGCAACGCGAATTTCACCTTTGTCTAATCCCTGAATTACAGTTTCAATGGCTTCGCAATAGTTGCTATATTGTAAAAGGGTTCTATCTTCCCAAGCGGCTTCAATTAATTTCTTTAAATCTGAATACATGATGATGTTAAATTTTACGCAAAATAAATCAAATTTATCTATAACCGAAGAGTTAGTTTTTTAAAATACGTTCCAACGCCATTGTTATTCCTATTTTTGCGCTATTTATTGCTATCAGCTGATACAATTTATCGACGTTTCAATTAAAATAAACCAAAATAACCTTAATTTTGGATGTTATGGCAGAGCATGAGAAACTAAGAATTGATAAATATCTTTGGGCAATTAGGTTATTTAAAACCCGCAGTTTGGCAACTGATGCCTGTAAAGCTGGTCGGGTTAAATTAAAAGGACAAAACATAAAACCTTCGGCCATTGTGAAAATTGGCGATGTTTATCAGGTTTCTAAGGGGATAGAGAAAAAGGTTATTGAAGTAGTTGAGTATTCTTACAACCGCACCGATTCGCCAACGGCGCTTACAAAGTACAAGGATTTAACACCAGTAGAAGAAACTCATGCGTTTAAATCTGCTTTTCATGCACCAAGCTTAAAACGAGATCGTGGAACCGGTAGGCCAACCAAGAAAGATCGTAGAGAAACAGATGATTTGATCAGCGGGATGTTCGAGGATGAAAATTAGGTAAGCCCAATAATCCCCTCTCCACCCACTACACCCTTTTGTATGCTAAAATGCCGCATTCGGTAGCTCATCATCGCGGTCTTCCCTAATCGCTCTATCAATTTATAATTAGCTACAGCGCCAACTGCCGCACCAACAAATGGTAGCATTTGAGCTAACTTTGCCAAATCTATATAATCACGGTATTGCTGCTGGAACGTTAACCAGTCGAATCCATCTATATTTGCTGGTAGCTTGTGCGCCTGCTCATCCCATTCTTTCAGCTTCATAAAAGCATTCTTACTTTCCTGTTTGCCAGAGAAAGCCAACTGAAAGATATGCAACAGGTATAAGCGTTCACGGTAATCTTTTACGTTATAGCCATATATTGCTGCAATATCAAATAACATTTTCATTTTAATGGTTAATAGCAATGGGAAGTCTGCCAAGCTCATTAAGAATCCACCAGCACCAGTAATGCCACCTTCCGCGGCACCAGTTTTCTTATAACTATTTATTTTTTGTTTAATAAGAGCCTCTCGGTGCATGAAGGTTAAGTCTGCAACAGGGTTCGAAGTGGTAAAGGTAGATCCGAATAAAACTGCTTTAACCATTTGTTTTATGGCAACAGTAATACCATCATGCACTTTATCTGGAATATAACTATTAATTTTTTTCTGAACCCCATCAGTAACTTTATTCAATAGCGAAGGTTTTTCTAAAATTTTATACTTCCAAAACTCCAGCTCACTAGCAATTTTTTCTTCGTAGGTCATGCAGTATTTTTAAGGTTAGACGCTTAAGCCTGTGCCTTTGTTTCAGGATAAGTTATTATAGATTTCTTAAGGATGATTTTTCAGAAAGTTCAAAAGCTTTCAATGCCTTTTTGCCCCTGATCTGTTTGGCGGTCAGTAACCTCTCGTTCTGTGTTTTCTTTAGCTCCTGATAGATAAACTTGTCTCTAAATCCTATGGCTTAAGCATCTGTATTGGTATAGTAAATCATTTCGATTTTTGCCCAATAAATTGCATAGGGGATGGTTAGCAGCTGGTATAAATTACACAACCAGACAAGTCGGAGGTAGCTAATTTATTGCATGCCAGCCTAATTACTGAAACTTGTGCATGACTGTATGGTCGTTGAGGAGGGCAACTTTATTTGCGGATTCAGCCATCACAAACCCGTCTTTCACAATCACAGCCAAAATAGGCTTCCAATGTTTTGGGCAACATTTGTTAATAGCATGTTCTATGGCACTCTGCAAAAAGCTGATATGTCTACTTGTTTTTTTTATTGTTAATGACGAGCACAAAAAAAAATGCCCCGATTAACGTCGGGGCATTCTTAAAATGTTACATCAAAATTATTTTTTGCTATACTCGGCATTTAATCCTTTAATTACTTCAGAAGTTACATCTAAAGTTTCATCGGCAAATAGAATAGCGCTATTACCTTTAGAATAAGTAAGCACCATTTTATAACCTTTTTCTTTAGCATAACCTTTTAAGTAATCTGCAACCTTATCGTACAATTTTTCGTTTTCGGTAGCTTGCTCATTTTGCAATGCAGCGCCAGCATTCTGTTGGTAAGCTTGCAATTCTTGTTGTTTACGGCCTAAACGCTCTTCAGTAGATTTGCGTTGATCGGCAGATAAAGTTTGTGCAGATTGTTGGTATTGAGCCAATTCTCTTTGGAAAGCCTGGCCTTTTGCTTGCATATCTGCTTGTGCGCTTTTGGTTTTACCTTCAAATTTTACTTTCAAATCTTTAAAATACTCGTATTTCGTGAGCAAAGAATCAGAGTTAACATAAACAATTTTCTCACTTGGCGCTACTGCTGTAGTGGTGCTATCTGTTTTTTTAGTTTCAGTTGTTTTAGCGTCTTTGTTTTGACATGCAGAAAAGGCCGTAATTAATGCCGCAGATGCAAATAAACCAAAGGTTTTAAAGGTTCTTCTTTCCATTATTGTTTAATAAATTTTAGCAAAGATAAAAATGATAATTAAGTATGCAATAATAGTTTCAACGCATAAAGTTTTAAATGCTAATTGTTTAATGCTCAAATTTCTTCATTCTTGAGGTGTTATCTGCTTTGGAAGGTGCCAGCGCTTTTTATTTCACTAAAATCTAGCTAGCACATAATTCGATGCTCGGCAATAGCGATTGAAGAAGGCAAGCAATAAATTAAGATTATTTTGAACCTAAAATGCATAAAAAAGGAACAGCCGAAAATAGCTGCTCCAGTTTTTTATAAGTGTTATTATCTTCTATAAACCGCCTTTCCTGGTTGCTTTACGCTGTTCGGGCCAGCTTGCAGGCTTTCCTGTGCGCTCGTTTACAGGTAGATTCGTCGCCTTAGCGGTCGATGTTTTTTCAGGGTCTTCGCAAGCCATGTAAACCATAATTGCAGCTAGAATTACATTACTTCGAATTTCATCAAAAACTAATTTATCATAACTGTCTCGATTGGTATGCCAGGTATACGTTCCGTAATCCCAGCTAGTTGCGCTTAACGAATAGCCTAGCGCTCCGGCGGCTACGAAAGAGGCAAAATCGGAACCGCCAGCGCCTGGTGTGCCAGGAAAACTGGTTTTGATTTGATTTTTAATCGTATCTGGAACTGGCGCTAACCAGCGGGTAATGTATTCTTTGGAATTCGCAAAACCTTGCCCGCCGATATTAACCACCCTACCGGTACCATTATCTTGATTAAATAAAGCCTGTAAATTGTTTACAATCTCAGGATGGTCTTCTACAAAAGCTCTTGAACCATTTAAACCCTGTTCCTCACTTCCCCAATGCCCCACCAAGATGGTACGTTTAGGGTTAGGATAGAACTTTTTAAGGATTCTCATTGCTTCCATCATCATTATAGTTCCTGAACCATTATCAGTTGCGCCACTTGCGCCATCCCACGAGTCAAAATGTGCAGATAGCATCACATATTCGTTTGGCTTTTCTTTTCCTTTAATTTCTGCGATGGTGTTGAATGTAGGTACAACGCCATTTTCCTTAGATTCTGAGGTAATTTTAAGCATCGGTTTGTTCCCACTTGTTGCCAAACGGTAAACCAGGCCATAATCTTCAACCGATAGGTCTAATGTTGGAATTTTGGTGGTGTTGGCACCAAAAATCTTATCTACACCGAAACCCTGCGACCAATTATTGATTACGATAGCAGCTGCACCGGCATTCTCAATAGCTAAAGCTAGATTTTTTGCATTTAAACCGGTTTTAGCCATATTTGCCATAAATGCACGTGTGGCATCTAATTTCTCTTTCTTGAACATTTCGAACAATTCTTTGGTTGCAAACTCCTCCCAATTTTTCTCTGGCCTGCCAGACAACTGGTTCATTGAAATTAAAACAATCTTACCTTTAACATTTGGTAACCATTTTTGAAATGAGGCAGAATCTGTAACTGCAGGGAGTACAATAGCTTCTGCCTGAATCGGTTTTCCCTTAGTTGATGGGCTCCAGGCCAATTGTGTTCCTTCTAAAGTTCTCAAACGAGGACTAAGCAAATCTATATGGGTAATGCCTCTTTCCCATCCACGCCATTCGCCCCATTTTTCATTATTAGCTTTAATTCCCCAATCAGCATATTTTTTTACGGCCCAATCATTGGCTTGTTTCATTTGAGGTGATCCAACTAAACGTGGTCCAACTACATCTAGCAGTTCATGCGCCAACTTCTCAAGCTGAGAATTTTCATTTACTTCTTTAACAATATTATCGATTAACTTTTTGTCTTGTGCAAAAGCAAAAGACGATGTAAAAAGCAATAGGGTAGGTAAGAGTAGTTTTTTATTCATGATAATAGTTAGGTTTGATTGTTTGATGTGCTAATTTATGAAATGAGGATTGAGATTGAGTGATGTTAATGGAAATGTTGCAAGAATCGTAAGATAGGTGGGCCATCTATGCATGTTTAATGCAATACATTCTATCTTATTTAACATGGTTTTTTTTCCTGGAGAAAAATACATAGATGGTATAAAGGAGCTGATCTAGCTAATTGGCTGTACATCCAGCTTTCACATGCTTCTTCATTTTTTTCCTAAAAACTATTTTTCTGAATCTTATCGTGAAAGGGTAAATAGGCTGAAAGGGCTGCAGAGCCGTACCAGTTATACAGTTCTGTTTCCAAAAGTTTAGCTTTAATTGCAGGGTCACTTTCTAACAACTGTTTTGCCTCTTCGATTGATTTTGTATTCAAAATAAAAATGCCACGGTAATTTTTATCGTTTTTATCTATCGGACCAGCAACAACGAGTCTTTGCATCTTAACCATTAAACCTATATTAGTCATGTGACCGGCAAATAAACTATCTGTTTTTGCTTTAGTTTCTTTGGTATTAGGTCCGGTTTTGAGAATTACCAGCACATACATTTTCATTCCATAATCATCTGCCCCTAGTTTTTTAGCTAAAGCAGCATTGTAAGGTACTTTACTTTTTTTCTCCTGTGCACTAACCATGATGGCGGCAGATAGCACGAGGATAAATAGCGAGATCGTTTTCATTTATTTTGTTTTGGTTAAACTAAAAATAATAAAAATAATGTTATTATTCTTCTACGATGGAGCCGCTTTGTAGGGATGATTTGAACTCTTGCCAGGAACTGACTTTAAAAAGCGTTGCAAGCCTCGCCATTTTAAACCTGATTGCCGCGGTAGCTCCCAATTTTTTCTAATTGGGACTACAAGCAAAAAGCAGGACTGAATTAACCGAAGTTTTTCAAGCCCTGCTTTTCTTATTATTTTTATTTACTGATGGGGTTATTTTCGCCTATAGCAGAACATCCATTTAGTTATTCATCATTTTAATAAAAGCACCCAACTTAGCTTTCATACCTCTTCTATCTACAATAAAATCCAAAAATCCATGTTCTAAAACAAACTCTGAAGTTTGAAATCCTTTTGGTAGATCTTTTTTAATGGTTTCTTTGATAACTCTTGGTCCGGCGAAACCGATAAGTGCACCTGGTTCTGCAATATTGATATCGCCAAGCATGGCATAAGATGCTGTTACACCGCCGGTTGTTGGGTCGGTGAGTAAAGATATGTAAGGTATTTTTGCTTGACTGAGAAGTGCTAGCTTCGCAGATGTTTTCGCCATTTGCATTAACGAAAATGCTGCTTCCATCATTCTTGCGCCACCCGATTTAGAGATCATTAAAAAGGGAATTTTGTGTTTGATGCTATAATCAATAGACCGGGCAATTTTCTCGCCAACAACAGATCCCATAGATCCGCCAATGAAAGCAAAATCCATACAGGCGATAACTAAATTTTGGCCTTCTATTTTACCAACTCCAGCCCTGATCGCATCTTTTAAGCCGGTTTTAGCCTGGCTCTCCAGAATTCTTTCGGTATAAGGTTTATTATCGTTAAAGTTAAGTGGATCGCCAGAAGTTAGGTTGGCAAAAAGTTCTTCATATTCGTTGTCATCAAACAATACCTCAAAATATTCTTTTGATCCAACCCTGAGGTGGTAGCTGCAATAGTGGCAAACGTATTTATTTTCTTGCAGCTCTGCCTGATGTAATGGTTTTTTACAGTTCGGACACTTATTCCACACGCCATCTGGTGCCTCTTTCTTCTCTTCTGTTGTGGTGATGATACCTTTATTTTCTCTTTTAAACCAAGCCATATAATTTTTTAAAGAATTGGATTGCAAAGAAACGAAAAATATAATTAAGATAAAGAATTCCCGTTATGCAAATTCCAATAAAGATAGTTGTAAACGATGTGACTACGGATAAGGCCATCGCTACTTGCTAAACCGATTTTCATAGCATTTAAAGTACTTTAGATAAATTGCAGGTAAATCTCTTTAGCCTTAGCATATAAGTATTTTTTGAAGATATGTTTGTAGGTGTGTTATTTCTACACTAAGGATAATGTGTTTTTAACACTAAATAGGCCTTATTTGATTGTTAAGCAAATAATTCTGTTTGGATAAAAGCTTGAAATGTTATTTTTTTTTATAACTTCGGACTTAATAAAATTAACAAGAAATGAGTTTAAAAGGCTACAAAGGCGTAATTTACGGAGATGCCGTTCAAGAATTGTTTGAGCAGGCTAAAAAACATCAGTTTGCTTTACCAGCAGTAAATGTAACGGGTACAAATACCGTTAATGCGGTATTGGAAACTGCAAAGGCAGTAAATTCGCCTGTTATGATTCAATTATCTAATGGTGGAGCGCAGTTCTATGCTGGCAAATCGTTAGATAATGAAAAATTGCAAGCATGTATATTAGGTGCAGTATCGGCAGCTAAGCATGTACATTTATTGGCAGAGCATTACGGTGTTGCTGTGGTTCTACATACAGACCATGCCGCAAAAAAATTATTGCCTTGGATTGATGGCCTTTTAGACCATGGAGAAAAGTTTTTTGCTGAAACTGGAAAACCTTTATTCTCTTCGCATATGCTAGATTTATCTGAAGAATCTATCGAAGAAAATATGGAAATTTCTGCAAAGTATTTAGCCCGCATGGCAAAAATGAATATGACCATTGAGATTGAGCTTGGCGTTACAGGTGGTGAGGAAGATGGTGTAGATAATAGCGATGTAGATAGTTCTAAATTATACACTCAGCCAAGTGAAGTTGCTTATGCTTACGAAGAACTTAGCAAAGTTTCGCCTCGTTTTACCGTTGCTGCTGCTTTTGGTAATGTACATGGCGTTTACAAGCCAGGAAATGTTAAGTTACAGCCTGTGATTTTAAAAAACTCTCAAGATTTTGTAAAAGAGAAATTTAGTTTAACCGCGGAAAAGCCGATCAATTTTGTTTTTCATGGTGGTTCTGGGTCCTCTCAGGAAGAAATTAGAGAAGCGATCTCTTATGGTGCAATCAAAATGAATATTGATACTGATATGCAATGGGCATTTTGGGAAGGTATTTTAGAATACTATAAAAAGAACGAAGCCTATCTTCAAGGCCAAATTGGTAATCCTGATGGAGATGATAAGCCTAACAAAAAATATTACGACCCTCGCGTTTGGTTACGCAAAGCAGAAGAAACTTTTGTTAAACGTTTAACATTAGCTTTTGAGGATTTAAACTGTATCAACGCCAACGATAAGTTGTAAGTAAATTGGTTTTCATAGCCTGAAACATTCTTTCTGGGTATGATAAACGCTAAAATTAGTGAATAATTAAGCGCCACCAGGTTGAAAACTTGTGGCGCTTTTGTTTGTTTTATGATTATATTTAACCAAACATATAGGTGATGAAAAAATCTAAAAACGAGCCAAAAAAGAATAACTTTTTCGAAAAGTTTGCTAACGCAGCGACTAAGTTTACCGGAAGTTCCTTGGCTTTTATTATTGCTGCCGGCATCGTTTTGGTATGGGGAATTACAGGTCCTTTGTTTCATTATTCTGAAACCTGGCAACTTGTAATTAACACAGGTACCACAATTATCACTTTCTTAATGGTGTTCTTAATTCAAAAGGCACAAAATAAAGATGGCAAGGCAATACAGCTCAAACTTAATGAGCTCATAGCTGCACAACAGGGGGCGAGCAATAGAATGGTAGACATCGAAGACCTAAGCGAGCAGGAATTAGATCAGTTACATAAATTTTATGTTACGATTGCCGCTCTTGCGAAAAAAGAGGCCGATATTCACTGCTCACATTCTATTGATGTTGCGAAAGAATTAAATGAATCGAAATTAACCACTAACAAACATTTTAAAAAAAAATAATATGAGTCTACTGGTTCAAAAAGTCATCCATCCTGAAGATTTAGACAAGGTATTTGCTATCCGTAAAATTGTATTCGTAGACGAACAAAATTGTCCGCCAGAGCTAGAATGGGAACATGAAGATGAATCCATACATTTTTTAGCCAGTCATAATGGGCAACCTTGTGGTGCTTGCAGGTGGCGCAAAACAGATCTAGGCTACAAATTAGAGCGGTTTGCCGTATTAAAAGACTTTCGTGGAATGGGTGTTGGTCGTGCTTTAATAGCTGAAACGCTTTCTGATTTGCCCGAAGATGCACATTATATTTACCTTAATTCTCAATTAAATGCTATGAGTTTATATGCTAAATTTGGTTTCGTTGCACAAGGAGAGCAGTTTGAAGAAGCCGGCATACAGCATTTTAAAATGGTTAAGAAGGTTTAATTGGCTAAATGCTGACTTTGACTTGGTTTACTGCGTCCAAAAATTTATGGAGCGGGTGATTGAATTAAATCCCAAAGATTGCCATATAAATCTGCAAAGACAGCCACCTTGCCATAGTTTTCTAGAGCAGGTGGCCTAACTACTTTTATGTTATTTCGAATTAGGTTTTCGTAATCCCGATCGAAATCATTAGTCCTTAAAAATAAGAAGACACGGCCGCCAGATTGATTGCCTATTGAACTTATTTGCTTATCGTTTGTTGCTTTTGCTAGTAGCAGCGCACATTCTGTTGCTCCCTTTGGTCTAACTAAAACCCAACGTTTCGAATGACTTACCATGGTATCTTCAATTAGATCGAAGTGTAGCTTTTTTGTGTAAAACGCTATTGCTTCATCATAATCGTTCACCAATATTGCAATATGCATTATATTTTGTGTCATTTGTAACGACATTATGTTTCAATAACTACCAGTGAAATTATCTGAAAATTTTTTCTGAAAGTATTATGGCTTCTTCCCATTTATCCATATCTAAATCTAAAACCTCGCCTTTGTTGCTCAAATAAGCAATTACGTCTTCTGTAGCAATATTCCCTGTTAGATCGTCTGCTGCCATTGGACACCCACCAAAGCCTTTTAATGCACTATCTATTCGCTTAGCGCCTGCATCGTAAGCGGCTGCTATCTTTTCTTGTCTATCTGCAGGTGTGGCATGCAGGTGTATGCCAATTTCTGTTTGGGGATACTTGGCAATAAGTCTAGGTAAAATGGTTTTGATCTTTTCGGGGGTGGAAATTCCTACTGTATCGGCAAGTGAAATAATTTCTGCACCCATTTCCGTGAGCTTGTCACTCCACGCCTCAACAATGTCATAGTTCCACTCGTCGCCATAGGGGTTTCCAAAGCCCATAGAGAGGTATACCACTGCTTTTTTGTGATGCTGTACGCACATATTTAGCATTTTATCTACCGTTACCAGGGATTGTGAAATGCTAGCATTGGTATTCCGCTGTTGAAAAGTTTCTGAAATGGAGAATGGAAAGCCGAGGTAATGGATCGGTGTTTCGAGTACGGCTTGCTCTACACCCCTTAAATTAGCAACAATAGCCAGTAGTTTTGTGCTGGATTTACCAAGGTCTAGGTTAGCAAGTACTTCTTTGGTATCTGCCATTTGGGGTATGGCTTTGGGTGATACAAAGCTGCCAAAATCTAGGGTTTCGAAACCAACCTGCAGCAATAGGTTTAGGTAGGTTGCCTTTAAATCTGTTGGGATAAATTCATGTAGTCCTTGCATGGCATCTCGCGGGCACTCTACCAATTTCATTTTGCTTTTATTCATAAGAAGTAGTTAGTAGATGCAAATTGCGCAAAGTTTTCGGCAAAGGGAAGCATGAGGAAGTTTTTATATAAGCTTGATTTTTTTTGACCATTAAATCTGCAGGTGCTTGTTGATTTAAATGCAAATTGTTTAGAGTTACTAGAGTGAATAGAATAGGAAGGTTTTGCGTGGTTTTTTGAACCATATAAGTCATATAAGAACATGTAAGCTGCGGATGCTAAAAGTTTCTAAACTCAAGTTGTTCTAGGTTGTTACAGGGAAAGCAACCGGGGTTTTTATATATTTTGAACCATATAAGTCATATAAGAACATATAAGCTGCGGATGCTAATAGTTTCTAAACGAAAGTTATTCTAGGTTGTTACAGGGAAAGCAATTGGGGTTTTTATATATTTTTGAACCATATAAGTCATATAAGAACATGTAAGCTGCGGATGCTAAAAGTTTCTAAACTCAAGTTGTTCTAGGTTGTTACAGGGAAAGCAATCGGGGTTTTTATATATTTTTGACCCACATAAGTCATATAAGAACATATAAGCTGCGGATGCTAAAAGTTTCTAAACGCAAGTTGTTCTAGGTTGTTACAGGGAAAGCAATCGGGGTTTTTATATATTTTGAACCATATAAGTCATATAAGAACATATAAGTTGCGGATGCTACTAGTTCTAAACGCAAGTTGTTCTAGGTTGTTACAGGGAAAGCAATCGGGGTTTTTATATATTTTGAACCATATAAGTCATATAAGAACATATAAGCTGCGGATGCTACTAGTTCTAAACGCAAGTTGTTCTAGGTTGTTACAGGGAAAGTGTTAGGGGTTTTTATATATTTTTGAACCATATAAGTCATATAAGAACATATAAGATGCAACTGCTCAAATAATTATTTGCAATCATTTAGAAGCTAGAAGGTTAGTGCAATGATAAATTTTCTTATTCGCAAATATTCAAAGAGGATTAAACGTAAACAAAGTTTCAACTATGTTCAGCGGAGATAACTAGACCGTTTTAATTTCCTCGTTAACTACAGGTGTTTCTTTTCGATAATCAATACTTCTATCTTTGGCGAAGGTTCTTATAATTAACCTGGTTCCTCTATCATAGCTGAAGTAACTCCATACCCAGTTTACAAATACAATAATTTTATTTCTAAAACCCACCAAAGTCATCAGGTGTACAAACATCCAGGTGAACCAGGCAAAGACACCCTGGAAACGAATTTTCCCAATATCCACAACGGCCTTATTTCTGCCGACTGTAGCCATAGAACCTTTATCGAAATATTTAAACTTCTCAAGTGGTTTGTTCTCGCTGATATTAATAAAATTTTTGGCCAAATGGTGACCCTGTTGTATGGCTGCCGGAGCAACACCAGGATGGCCGTTCGGTGTTTCCTCATCAATTATCGCCGCAACATCTCCAATTGCGTAGATGTTTTGATAGCCAACAATCAGGTTCTGTGTGTCTGTTTTAAGGCGGCCACCCCGAACCACTTCGGCCCGATCTAGCCCTGGCAACACTACGCCTTTTACACCTGCACTCCAGATTACGGTTGAACTTAAAATCGGCGCCTTATCTTGAAGCGTAAGTGTTTGTCCGTCGTAGCCCAATACCCTGGTCTCATTCATTACCTGTACACCCATTTCCAATAAAAATTCTTTGGATTTTTGCTGCGCTTGGGGAGACATTGGTCCTAAGAGCTCGGTCGAATTTTCAATAAGGTAAATGTTAACATTTTGAAGATCCATTTCTGGATAATCGTTGGGGATAACGTGCTTTTTAAGCTCGGCAATGGCGCCAGCGGTTTCTACACCAGTTGGCCCACCACCAACAACAACAAAATTTAATAGTGCTCGTTTCTGATTGATCTCTTTCTCAATAAGCGATTTCTCAAAGTTTTGAAGAATTAAACTCCTTAAATCTAGTGCTTCTGGAATAGATTTCATCGGCATGGAATTCGCCTCTATTTCCTTGTTTCCAAAGAAATTACTTGTAGAACCAGTTGCCAATACCAGATAATCGTAACTAACTTTTCCAATATCTGTAACCAAACAGTTTTCTGCGGCATTTACCTCAGTAACTTTGGTTACCCTAAACGTAAGATTCTTTTGACCCTTGAAGATTTTTCTCAACGGAAATGCAATGGAATCTGCTTCTAAGCCTCCCGTGGCCACTTGGTAAAGCAATGGTTGAAAAGTATGATAGTTATGTTTATCGAGCATAACTACTTGGAAGGGTTTCTTATCTAATCGTTTAGCTAATTCGATGCCACCAAATCCGCCGCCAACTATTACTACTCTTGGGTGATTACTTTTGGGTAATTGTAAATCCATACGATGTGTATTATCTTAAACTAAACTAACAAAAATATAGCCAAATGGTTTAAAAGCTAAGTGAATGCAGCGTCATATTCCATGGTTTAAAAATCAGATTGATTTTATGATATGCATAATGAGGGAAAGTTTCTTGCAATAGCCGCTGTGCTTAAACCCGATGGCAACGAACACGAAGTGCAACGAAGTAAAGTGTACAGCGGGCCTACATTTTCCTCATGGCTACAGGTTTTGCTTTCCAGAAAAATAGAGTTTCAGCGCTAGCCCATTTAAATGTAAAGCCGATGCTGTTTTTCTGCCAACAACAAAAAAAAACGCCCCGATACTATCGAGGCGTTTAAATATGGTTAAAGGTGCTTAAGCCTTACTTTTTCTTTTCTGCTGAACTACCCAAATCGATTACAATAGGAGTAGAGATGCACAATGATGAATAGGTACCAATAATACGACCAATTAACAACGCGAAGATAAATCCGCGGATGCTATCGCCACCGAAGATGAAGATAACCAATAACACGAAAAATACGGTTAACGATGTTAAAATTGTACGACTCAAGGTACTGTTTAATGCGAAATTAATTAATTGATTACGTTCTTCACCATGTAAATCTTCTTTTCCTGCTTCTTTTAAGCGCTCACGAATACGGTCGAACACAACTACGGTTTCTGTCATGGTGTAACCCATTACTGTTAAAATTGCCGCGATAAAATCTTGACCAATTTCTAAAGAGAAAGGTAAAACGCCATCTAAAATGGTGTAGAAAGAAAGTACCATCAATACATCGTGGAACAAGGCTAAAACGGCTCCTAAGCCATACTGCCATTTTTTGAAACGTACTACGATATAGATGAACATAAAGATACACGAGATTAATACCGCGTAGAAAGCACCATTTACAATATCGCTAGCGATGATTGGGGTTACCTTCTGCGAGCTCTCGATTTTGTAAGTATCGCCAGTTAAACCTTTTTTCAAGGCATCTTCTACTACCTTATCGGTTTTAATATCTTGATCTTCGATATGGAAAGTAGTCGTAATTTTAACATTACTATCTTCGCCAGCTGTTTTAACCTCAGGTGTTTCGTTGCCAAAAACCGGTGTTAATTTCGCTTTGATGTCTTCGGTGTTTACCGCTTTATCGAAGTGTACTAAATATGTTCTACCACCCTTAAAATCTACACCTAAGTTTAAGCCGCCATTTTTGAAATACATACCAATACCTGCAAGAATAATTACAGTTGAGATAATGTAGTAGATTTTACGACGACCTACGAAGTTAAAGGCAAGGTTTTTAAAGGCATTACGTGTAAAGTTGTTATCGAAACTGATTTCCATTTTACGATCTAACATACCCTCGAACACTACTCTTGAGATTGCAACAGCCGCAAATAGTGATGAAAGGATACCTATACATAACGTTGTAGCGAAACCTTGTACCGGGCCGCTACCAAACGCATAAAGGATAGCACCTAAAATAAATACGGTAATGTTGGCATCTAAAATAGATGGCATAGCATGTTTAAATCCTTCTTTAATAGCTGTTGGCGTGTTTTTCCCCAGTGCCAGCTCCTCACGCACACGCTCGAAGATTAGGATATTAGCATCTACCGATAAACCAATGGTTAAAACGATACCCGCAATACCTGGTAATGTTAATACTGCACCAAGCGATACCAAGATGCCAATGATGAAGAATAAGTTAACCAACAAAGCAAAGTTTGCAACCCAACCTGCACGGTGATAATACAACGCCATGAAGATTAAGATCACGATAAAAGCAATTACAAATGAGATTAAACCATCGTGAATGGCTTGTGCGCCCAACGTAGGACCAACAACGTAGCTACCTGCAATACGAGCAGGAGCAGGTAATTTACCAGCTTTTAAAATGTTTGATAAATCTTTGGTATCTGCTTGGGTAAAGTTACCTGTGATGGATGATACACCGCCAGCAATTTCATTTTGAACGGTAGGTGCAGAGTACACCATGTTATCTAGCACAATGGCAATAGATTTTTTATTGTTTGCATCGGCTGCAGCTTCTGCAGTTATCTTTTTCCATTTTGCAGCGCCTTCACTCGTCATGTACATGGTTACCTCAGGCTTACCTTTCTGGTCAAAATCTGCACGGGAATCGCTTATTGCTTCGCCACCTAAATCTGGTTTACCATCAGCGCTAACAACTTTAATGGCATATAATTCGAAAATTTTAGAACCTTCTCTCGGTTTAACGCTCCACATAAATTTCATCGTAGATGGAATTGCTGCGGCTACCTCGGGCATTCTAAAGTAATCGTTAACTTTCGCAGTATCTTTTTGCAACGACATACCCACAACGGCACCTGGAATAAGTTGCTGCTGGCCATTTTCGCCCTGGTAAATAGGTAAGTTTAATACTGCGTATAATGGGTTAGATTTTGCTAATTCGGCTCTTACAGCTGTAGAATCCTTCTTTCCCAAACCTGCAAGTTTACCACCTTTTGCAGCACTATCTGTCGCGTTTGCTTTTTCTAAACCCGCTAGCTTTCCGCCAGTAGCAGGTGCAGCAGTAGTATCTTTAGCAGGTTCATTAGATTTTAAAGTGGCTGCTAAGGTTTTATTAATGTTTTCTAATAAAGGCACAACCTCATTTACCTGGTACACTTGCCAAAATTGTAATTCGGCAGAACCCTGAAGCAATTTAGCAATACGCTCTTTATCTTGTACGCCTGGCATTTCGATTAAGATACGGTTGCTACCTTCCTGTTTTTGCATGTTCGGACTCACAACTCCGAAACCATCAATACGAGAACGTAGAACAGTAAAAGAACGATCGATTGCACTTGTAGCTTCTTTTTCTAAATAAGATTCTACCTGGCTATTGGTTGCGCTTGGTTTTAATTGCGATGCATTGTCTTGGTTTGAAAAGTAATCTGCCAATTTTACGTTCGGACTTATCTTCTCAAATTCATCAACAAAAATTTTGATGTAATCTTTACCACCAGCATTCAGTTGGATTTGTGCATTTTGAACAGCTTTGTTAAAGTTTGCATCTGTAGGGTTTCCCGCTAAAGATTTAACCAATTCTGCTAACGATATCTCCATCGTTACGTTCATACCGCCCTTTAAGTCTAAACCTAAATTAATCTCTTTAGATTTAACCTCGCCGTAAGTAAATCCAACAACCGGATATACTTTCTCGGTGCTCATCGAATCTAAATAAGCCTTCTCTTTGGCTACATCACCTTTCGCATAGTTTTTTGCGTCTTTTTCTACTTTGTTTGCTACCAAAGTAAAAGAAAGTGCATACGCACAAACGATAGCCAATACTATCGCTATAAACTTAATAAAACCTTTTCCTTGCATTGTTTGTTTAAAATAATTTGTCTTTCGCTGTTTTTTAACAAGTCGGCAAATCTAATTAAATTTTTAAATTATAGAACCCCTTAATTGATAATTTATTAACATTAATTTTTAAGGTAGAATAATCCCGTTAGAATAGTGGGGTGTAAAAATCAACAAGCCCTTCCATTCTATTTTTTTTGGAAAGCACTGTCAGCAATAAATATTATAGGTTCGGTCCCGCTAATGCTGCTGCCGGAAATCCCGAATTTACCGAACCCGGCATTCGCGAATATCGGGTTTAGGTGGCACGGTAACAACTACCAGGATTGATTGGGTGGCCAAGCTGGAAGCAAAGCGTTAAGAATTATGGTAATCTTACCTTATATTCGTTCTAATAGCTCGAAGGTGTAGTCGTATATGTTTTTCTCATCTGCCTTGTGGTGCTCAACACTCATCACTTGCCACTCAGTTCTGTCTATTTCGGGGAAAAATGTGTCGGCATCAAAAGTATGATGGATCGTTGTTAAATATAAAGTATTGACTAAAGGCAATGCTTGGCGGTAAATTTCTGCTCCACCCACTATAAAGACTGGTTTTTCTTCGTTTTTGGTAATTTCCAGGGCTTCATCTAAACTATTAACTACTTCGGCGCCTTCTATTTTTAACGAAGCCGCTCTCGTAATCACGATATTTCTACGGTTTGGTAAAGGCCGGCCAACAGAATCAAATGTTTTTCTCCCCATTACAACAGTATGGCCAGTAGTTGTTTTTTTAAAGAATTTTAAATCGGCTGGCATGTGCCACAACAATTGATTGTTTTTACCTATTGCAAAATTTTCGCCTACGGCAACCGCTATGGAAAGGGAAGGGGTAGTTATAGTTTTAGTCATTAGAGATTCGCTTATTCGTGTACTGTTCATGGCTCACTGGTTCATTTGTCGCATAATTCGCCTATTCATTCCCAATTATTGCTTGTATTAGGAGATGCTGGTGATTTACCAAACAGCTTCGCTATTATATTTCAAGCAGGTATATTTTTCTAATTTTCTTACTAAATAAGAAAATCAAACCAATGAACCAACCAACCTAAACCGCTACAATACCTTTAATATGCGGATGCGCTTCGTAATTTTCCAAAGCGAAATCCTCAAACTTGAAATCAAAGATGCTCTTAACGTCAGGATTAATCTTCATTATTGGCAGTGGTTTTGGATCTCTGCTGAGTTGCAAATGCGCCTGTTCGATATGGTTGTTGTACAGGTGTGCATCGCCAAGGGTATGAATGAAATCTCCGGCTTCTAAACCACAAACTTGTGCAACCATCATGGTAAGCAATGCGTAAGAGGCGATGTTAAAAGGCACGCCTAAGAATATATCGGCACTGCGTTGATACAGTTGGCAGCTCAGCTTTCCATCCGCTACATAAAACTGAAAGAAAGCATGACAAGGAGGTAAGGCCATATTTTCTATTTCTGCTACGTTCCACGCCGAAACGATAATTCTTCTAGAATCGGGATTGTTTTTAATGGTATTGATGATGTTGGTAATCTGGTCAATATGTTGGCCATCAGGAGTAGGCCAGCTTCTCCATTGCGAACCATAAACAGGTCCAAGGTTTCCATTTTCATCTGCCCATTCATCCCAGATTCTTACACCATTATCTTTAAGGTATTTAATATTGGTATCGCCGGTTAAAAACCAAATTAGTTCGTGAATAATAGATTTTAAGTGCAATTTTTTTGTGGTTACCATTGGGAAACCCTCTTGCAGGTTAAAACGCATTTGATAGCCAAAAACGCTTATGGTACCAGTTCCGGTACGGTCATGCTTTTGTGCGCCATTATCCAGCACGTGCTGCATTAAATCTAAATATTGTTTCATAAACCTAACCTCGGCAGAGGCCCTTAAATGTAAATAGTTAATCGTTTACAAATATGTAAAAAATCTCTGTTCCCAAATCTTTTAGTTTTCTACATTAACTCATTTTTAAACAAGGCTTACTTTTGTATGTTTGCATCACCATCAGTTTAACTGCTAGAAGAAATTACAAAGTATAAATTAAATAATCGGGTGTTTTTATGTTAGCTTTTCCAAACGCAAAAATAAATTTAGGTCTTAATATTACCGAGAAGCGCTTGGATGGCTACCACAATCTCGAGACCGTATTTTATCCAATAAAGATCAATGACGCGGTGGAGCTGAGCGATGCAAAAGAAACCTCCTGCAAAATACACGGCATTGATATCCCTGGCGATTCCAATGATAATCTCTGCTTAAAGGCCTACCATTTAATTCACGCCGATTATGATATTCCGCCACAACAAATTAGTTTGTTGAAAAACATTCCTGTTGGTGCAGGTTTAGGTGGCGGTTCGGCAGATTGCGCTTTTGTTATCAAACTGATTAACCAAAAGTTTAGTTTAGGTATGTCCATTAACCATATGGAAGACTACGCTCGAAAGCTAGGTGCAGATTGTGCTTTTTTTATACAGAATGAACCAGTTTATGCTTTTAATAAAGGAGATGAATTTGAGAAGTGTGCTGTAGATTTGTCGGCCTGGTTTAAAGTTTTGGTAAAACCACCCGTGCATGTAAGTACCGCAGACGCCTATGCGTTGGTAAAACCTCAAAGACCTTTGCAATCCTTAAAAGAAATCATACATTTGTCGCCAACAACATGGAAAAGTAAGGTAGTTAACGATTTCGAAACATCGGTATTCGCTAAGTATCCCCAAATTCATCAAATAAAAACCAGTTTATACGATGCAGGCGCTACATTCGCTTTAATGAGTGGTAGTGGCTCATCTGTTTTTGCAATGTTTAACCAACCCGTTAAACTCGCCGAACTGGAAAAAGACAATTTAGTTTATTACGATATTTAGGAGCGCTTGAAAGTTAAAGCGAAATATGAATGTTGAAGGTTTTTGCTGCCAGATTTCGACAAATTAATACTTGATACTAACAATATGAACATAAATCTGATCCGCAAAAGCGGAAAATTTAATTTTGAGGCCGAAAACGAAAGTGGTTTTAAGGTAGAGCTAGATGCGAAAGCTGCAATAGGTGGTGAAGGAAAAGGGTTTAGACCAATGGAAATGCTTCTAGTGGGTTTGGGTGGTTGCAGCGGAATAGATATGGTAAATGTTCTTACTAAACAAAAAGAGCCTCTTGAAGATATAAAGATATCTATTAATGCTACACGTAAAGATGAGGAGATGCCTCCAATTTTTGATGTGATTAATATTCATTTCGATTTATTTGGCGATTTAACCCCAACTAAAGTAGAACGTGCTTTAGGCATGACTTTCGATAAATACTGTTCGGTGTCGAACATTTTAGGTCGTTCTGCAACAATAAATTTTACTTACAAAATAAATTAGAGTCAATAGTATTTGGCTAGATGCCAATCTTGCCAAATATTTGATACTTGAATCCTGATACCATAACAAGATGAAATCTGAAAATTTTGAAACCCTCGCTATACGGACTCAAACAGAGCGAAGCGGGCATAAAGAACATTCTGCACCAATATACCTTACTTCCAGCTATAAATTCGATGATGCGGAAGAAATGCGGGCATTATTTGCCAATGAAAAAGAAGGCAATGTATACAGCAGGTATTCGAACCCAAATACTTCAGAGTTCATCGAAAAAATGTGCCTTTTAGAAGGTGCAGAAGATGGTTTCGCAACCGCAACTGGTATGGCTGCTATTTTTACAACCTTTGGCGCTTTCTTAAAGGCGGGCGATCACATTGTATCTAGTCGCTCTGTTTTTGGTTCTACGCACCAATTATTAACCAACGTTTTTTCTAAATGGGGCGTTACCTTTGATTATGCTGATTTAGATAAGCCTCAGGATTGGGAAGGACTTATTAAGCCCAATACTAAAATGATTTTTGTAGAGACGCCATCAAACCCGGGTATCGATATCATCGATTTGGAGTTTTTGGGCAATCTGGCAAAGAAACATAATCAGTTGCTTGTGGTAGATAATTGTTTTGCTACACCATACCTACAACAACCGATTAAATTGGGTGCACATATTTCCATCCATTCTGCCACGAAATACATAGATGGGCAGGGCAGGGTTTTGGGTGGTATTGTGCTTGGAAGCAAAGCTTTGATTGAAGAGGTTGTAGCTTTTGCCCGCCATAGTGGACCTGCATTATCACCTTTTAATGCCTGGGTGTTATCAAAGAGTTTAGAAACTCTAGCCATTAGGATGGATAGGCATTGCGAAAATGCATTGAGAGTTGCCGAATATTTGGAGAAACATCCAAAGGTTAAATTAGTAAAGTATCCTTTCTTGCCTTCGCATCCACAGTATAAGATTGCAAAAAAGCAGATGAAACAAGGTGGCGGAATTGTAACCATTGTGGTTGAAGGAGGAATAAATGGTGCCCGACAGTTTATGGACGGATTGAAAATGTTTTCAATTTCTGCCAACCTCGCCGATACTCGCTCTATTGCCACCCATCCGGCTACCAGTACACATAGCAAACTTACAGAAGAACAACGCAATGAGGTAGGAATTGAGCAAGGATCTATCAGGCTGTCTATCGGCTTAGAACACATTGATGATATTTTAGCGGATATTGAGCAAGCCTTATCCCTTTTATAATATGCTAAGGCTGTTACACCGTTATCAGAAAACGGATTAACTATGAAGCTTTTTTGAGATGCACCAGGATTTGGATACAGCAAGCGAAATGAAAGCAATTGTAGCACGTGGCGACCAAAATAACGCCAAGTTAACTTCAATGGATCTCGATGATGTTGATCAGCTTCTTTCGGAACTTAGAGCGCTCAGCGAACCGAATTACGTTAAAAAAATGGCCCATTTTGGCATCGATGTCTCCAGGGCATTCGGTATTCGGGTTCCTAAAATTAGAGCTTTGGCAAAAGTTGTTGGTAAAAACCAGTCACTTTCGCTGCGGTTGTGGGCAACTGGTTTTCACGAGGCAAGGCTACTGGCTAGTTTTATTGGCGACTACAAATTAGTTGATGAAGCACAAATAAGTGCCTGGACCAGAGATTTTAATTCTTGGGATATTTGCGATCAGGCTTGTGCCACGCTATTTGTTAAAACTCCATTTGTGAGCAAGAAAGTATTTGAATTTGCCAAAGATGATGGTGAATTCGTAAAGCGTGCTGGCTTCGTACTGATGGCTGCCTTAGCGGTACACCTTAAAAAAGCCCCTAATGAAACTTTCCTGGAATATTTTCCACTTATTGAAATGGCGGCAGCAGATCAGCGGAATTTTGTTAAGAAGGTTGTTAATTGGGCGTTGAGACAAATTGGGAAACGGAACGCTTTGTTGCATGCGGAGGCATTGCAGACTGCACAACGGATTTTAGCGCAGCAAAATAAAAATGCTAACTGGGTAGCTTTGGATGCTTTACGGGAGCTCAATAGCGATGCCGTGTTGCGAAGATTAAGGCTGAAGTAGAACTTCAATCTGTTCTTAACGTTTCTTACCCTACATCAATGCATAGGTTGGGCTGTTGCCGTAAATTTGTTTCATAAACAAGAAAGGAAATTTATGTCACAGTTTATTTTGCACAAATCGTACACCAGAGGCCATGCTAACCATGGCTGGTTAAATGCACACCATTCATTTAGTTTTGCCAACTATTATAATCCGAGTAGGATGCATTTTGGGGTTCTTCGTGTTTTGAATGACGATTTAATTGACGGTGGAATGGGCTTCGGTAGTCATCCGCATGATAATATGGAAATTATTACTATCCCACTAGCTGGTGCAATTGCCCACAAAGATAGTATGGGAAATTCGGCCGTAATTAAAACTGGCGAGATACAAGTGATGAGTGCTGGCACAGGCGTAAGCCATAGCGAATTTAATGCATTGGAAGACGAGAAATTAAGTTTGTTACAAATTTGGTTATTCCCTAACCAAAAGAACGTTACGCCAAGGTATGATCAAATGGCTTTAGATGTATCGGCTCGCCACAACAATTTCCAACAGATTTTGTCGCCAAACGCAGAAGATGATGGTGTTTGGATTTATCAGGATGCCTGGTTTTCGTTAGGTAAGTTTGATGCTGGTTTTGAGACTGAATACAAAATTAAAAAAGCAGGAAATGGTGTTTATGCTTTCGTGATTAGCGGAGAGGTAACTATCAATGGTCAGGAACTTAGTGAGAGGGATGGCCTAGGGGTTTGGGATACCGATAGTCTTACTTTTGTGGCAAACACTGCCAACGCAGAAGTGTTGTTAATGGATGTTCCGATGGAGCTGAATTAATATTTTAAGAAAGCATTGGTTGTTTTACTTTAAGTAAATGGGGAAATTGTAGCAGTTGCGCAACTGGTCGATTTCTCTATTTAGCTGTAATTGTACTAAGTGCCGAGGGATTTAACTTTAATTTAAAAGAAAATGAAGCAAACTACCATATTGTACGTTGGCAGGGATACAGAAATTACCGTTGTAATGAACCGACTGCTAAACGCCAGGCCAGAATGGAAAGGCATTTGTGTTTGTGCCGATGAACAGGCGCTTGAAGTTTGCAAAACCCAGGTGGTTGATTTAGTATTGCTGGGCAATGGAATTGCGCCAGATGAGGAAGAAGACCTGAAAGGGCGGCTAAAAGCCCTGAAACCTGATTTGAAGATTATACAGCATTATGGCGGTGGTAGTGGCTTGCTATACGGTGAAATTATGGTTGCTTTAGGCTAGTTGCAAAGCTGGCTTTAATTTCGGCAAAGACGTTGCATTTTAAACGGGATTGCAGCGGTATCCTTTTAAAATTTCCTCAATTTGGTTGCACTACAATTATAACATTTGAAAACGATACGCCAGGAGAAGCACAAAAGGGTATATTTTGAAAGATTTAGCGGAAAGCCCGACTTACATTAATAGTTAGCCGGGCTTTGCTTTTCTAAAAAAATAAAGCTAAAATTTAGCTGATGTATGCACGATCCTCGTCGCTCAAATCTTTTTTGTTCTCATTCGCCTGGCCTTTGGCAACTTCATCATCGTAACTGCTAACCGTTTTACGCGGTCTGCCAGCTATAAAACCTATGATGAAGCCAATAATGATACAAATGCCGATAACAAGCAATTTTGAAACAGCTACGGTTGTTACCAGAAAATTGAAGTCTACCGGATCGGTATTTACCATTAGAAATACAGTCAAAAGTGCTGTTAGGATGATAATGAAGATGGTTTTTCCGCTCATGGGTTAAAAGCTATAATTAAATGAAAACTCTAATATCGGATTTTGATTGTAAATCTTATTAACGAAAACCAACCTTGCACCAACATCTATAACAGGTTGGTACCTTAAAATGTTTAAGCTACTATTAATTTCTACGCCATAAGTTTTCGGTTGGCTAATGTTAGTTTCTTTCCCAATGTTCTCGTAGTGACTAAAAATGCTAGCCCTGAAGTTTCTGATGTATGCCAATGAGGCAATCTCCCAATCGGGAAATGCGAACGGAAATCTATAATTAAAGAGCATGGAGTTTTGGAGTTTACTCTTGGCCAAAATATTATTGTATCCATAAACAGTTGATATTTCTGTAGCATATTGATTTACGCCAGTTGCTTTCTGGTAGTTGAAACTAGCCAGAAAAGAGTGATTCTTTGCCATTCCGGGGAAATAGAAAAAACTTTCGAGTGCTAATATTTCTCCACCTAAGTTTTTATCGAAGGGCTGATGGTTGTATGTTGCCCGGAAAATTTGAGCCCACCTTGGGGCAATGTCTCTTTCTGTTGTGCGTACGCTATGGTTAAAAGTTGCGCTATACTCTAATGGGAATTTAAGCTCCTTTATAAAGTTACTAGGCAGGTTTTCGGCCATGTACCGTTGGGTATAACTGGTAGCGGCATTTAGCGTAATTGCATAGTTTTGGTTCCTGGCGTTAAATGATATGGGTACGGATGCGTTCAACTTCACATAGTGCTCACGCCAATCGCCCTGCTGAGTGGTGTTTTTAGTGCGATAGAAAGTTCTTTTCGGTCGATCTCGATACAGTACACTAAAAATTGGATAGAGGGCTTTATAACTAATATCTGCGGTATACTCAAAGCGTTTTAGATCTCGATGGTATTTTACCCCGGTATAAACATCTAGGGTGTTCAATAAATTATTGGATTGCAGCTCCAGTCCAAATAAATACTGGTTATCAATTACGGGAATAACACTGTGGAAATTGAAGAGGTTTAGCCCCTGGCGAAAACGCCGAACTTGAAAGGTGCTGTCTGGAATGTTGCTAAAAACATTGCCGGTATTTTCCTGTTTTGTGGCTGCGGCAGAAAAATCTACGAAAGTGTTTTCACCAACTGTTGTCTCGGAAAATCCCGCACTGGCAATTTCGTACCCATTAAGTTTGTAATCGTTAAAGATGATTTGAGTGCTATCGATTTGACTCGGGTTAAAAGCGCCAAATCTCGACTGGGTTAGCGCATTTATTTTCTTGCTTTCGATATCGATATTGTAAATGTTATCGATGCCATTAAAATGCGCATTAAATGCGATTTTTCCGTTAATGAAAATTGGCCTACTCAGTTGCTGTCTACTGTCGGAAATTAGGTTTGTTTTTTTATCGCCATCAATAAGCCATAAATTTTTGCCTCGCTCGCTTACGCTGATATATGCAATTTTATTTCCCGTGTAATCGAAACTTGGTGTTTGCAAAATATGCTTCTCCAGGTTGGGAATTGTTTTAATTAACTGACCAGTGTTTACATCCAATACGACTAAATTAAATTGGTTGTCGAGATTAACTTTCACAGCGATGACTTGCTTCCCATCGGATGATAGGCTAGGGGAGAAGAGTCTGCTTTTGCTGCTGATTTTTTTGAACCTTTTAGTGTTAAGGTTGTAACTGCAAATTACGCTATAACTCCTTTGCTTATAGCGAGGGTCAGTACGGATTTCATCCCACACCAATATGTTATTTTTAAGGCTAAACCACGGTTGCTCCTGGTAACCAATTCCAAATAAAACCTGTTCTGTTTTATCGTCGTTGATGATGACGAATTCGCTTGTTTTCTGCTTACTTTCTTTGAGGACCAAAACCTGATTTTGATTCAGTTTTACAGGTAGAAAATAATTGGTTGCCAATCGCGTTTCGTGATTTATAATATTGTAATTTTTAGATGCAATAATTTTGTCCTGATCGCTCCATTTTTCTGTTAGTTTGAGCTGGGTATTTTTGAAATATTGATTGGTATTTTGCTGGCTAATTTTCTTTAAGCTTTGAGAAAATGGATATAATCGTAATGGTCTTTTTTTAATATCAGATAATAAACTATCACTCACAAACCTTCCATATTTTTCCCTCATGGCTGTGGCCATCAAATATCCCAATTGGTAATAGCCAGGAGTAACATCTTTATTGGATCCGAAATAAGCCTTGCTGTATGAAAACTTTTTACCCGACAAAATGGAAGCTCTGTAAGGCATAATCCAATTGGGTTGCCTGCCACGTCCAGACTCGGTAAGTGCTGTTTCGTTTACTACCGCATCACCCTCGAAGAACCAGATGGGTATAGCTGCCCCGAAATAAGCAAAGTATACAAGCTCTGGGAATGGGTGTTTTTGCTTTCCTGTCAACTTGTCAAATTGTGCAATGTGCCTGAGCTCATGTACAGCAAGGTTGTTAAGCCAGTCTTGGCTATCGAAATATTGAGGAGGTGTAGTATAGAATTCCGATTTCCTCGGGCCTAGCTGTACAAATCCATTTGCGACAGTGCCACGGTTTTGCAATAGGAGGGGAATGCCCGTTTTCATTTGCTTTAACCCAGACCCAACCTCTGGATAAATAGATGGCAGTGTATTGGCCATTCTTTGCGCTTCCAATTCCAGTTCACTTGGAAATATTATTTTAAACCCTCCTGAGTAAATATAACTCCATTTTACACTAAGTGGGTTTTGGGCAGTACTAAATATCTGCCCTGAAGCACTACATGAAAAAATACTTAATGTAAATATTATAATTGACTTGATTATCAAGCGTTTATGTATAATTAATTTCATAGATAATTCAATTTGCTAAAATAATTAGTTTTTCAGTTTTTTATAATGAATAGATATTTTAATTATTTATAGATATAGACAAAGTTAAGTAGTTGATATATTGTATAATATGATATTTGTATAATTTCTACATTTTCCGATTTTAGGTAAAATAATGCCTTTATATCTGAAGGATTGTGAAAAATATTAGATCACACTGTCCTTCAAACAATTTTCTCTTAAATTACACTTATTAATCGATTTTAAAGGCATTTTTTTGATGCTATGCTAATATTGTATACGGAGAATTTGGGCTATTTAGTTTTTTAAAAAGTCTCCTTATCAAAAAGATTAACTAACCGATATTGGTATAACAGTTAATAATTAATCTTTAATTTCAATAACAGTTCTTATTCAAACTTGGTATCTCTTGTCGAATCGATTTTTATACTGGAAACAATTACCCTATAACCCCAATGTAAATGGCGAATGGGGTGGTAAAAAACTTTGAAGCAGCAAATTGTGTTTGTTACAGGTGCTGACTAATTGTCACCTATTTTAGTTTCTTGCTAGCAGGTATGTGCATCTGGCCAAGGAATATTAATGTTTATTGGATTAAAAACTGCTGGGTTTTTGAGCGCTTATAAGTTGTGAGCGTTAGACATCTTGGAGTACAAAATCGGAGAAAATTAAATCAACGCGTTTCAATGTTCGATTATAATTTAAACTGTATAACTCCCATTTTGTATGTTTTTCATTTAAGTTTGAATGTAAATAAGGGTTTTTTAAGGTCGATAATGGCAAATCCTGACGATATTTGCAGCCAAGAGATCATTTGATAAAAAATTCTTTATAAGAATTTATGGGTGCTTAAATAGCTGATTATTAGAACCTTGAAAGTGTATTTCATGATTCTGTTTGATTTGAGTTAATAAAGTAGATTGCATCGTTTCTCAATAGAAACTACCCGTATATTGTCCAATTTCGACTATGTCAAACATTTAATGTTAACGTTTTATGGTCTTCCCAGAATTATATAAGATGAATTTTTGGCTTCGTCGTCATGCATTTTGGTTCTTCATTTGTTGAGCATATCACTCAATCTTACCTGCTCAATTGCCCCAAAAGTACAGCACATTATGTACGATTATTTTCTGGAAGAATAGCAGCTTTTTGAAGCCGATTTGCTAGCCCTGAACGTGATGATTTTTCTCAGTGAAATGACCATAAAAACCTACAATAATGAATAGAAATTCTCTTCACTTTATTAGCTTTTATTGTATCGTCTTTTGTATATGGGATATAGAAAAACTGATGCTAAAACAATGGCCGCTCCAAGGTAAAATCCGCCTGTCATTTGCTCTTTATCTTTAAAGAAAATAAAGGCCAAAATAATCCCATAAACCGGTTCCAAATTTGTAACTAAAGCTACTCGAAATGCGGAAAGTGTACGCATCACAGATACGCCTGCAACATAAGCAACCGAAGTACAAAGCGTACCTAAAATGGTTAAGTAAAACCAATCGTTTAGGTTCAAATTAAAGTGCATATTTAACAACGATCCATCATAAAAACGATAGAGGGTTATCCAAAATAAACCTCCGATAAGTTCGTAAAAACCGATAATGGCGGGTTCACTTTTTTGTACCAATGTAGAGTTTATTGTAGAGAACAAACTCGAAGCCAAGGCAGCTAAAAGGCCAAAGATAATTCCAAGTGTATATTGACTTTCAAATTTAAAAATCATGTAGATCCCTATAATAATTAGGCAGCCAATAAATACATCGCCGAGATGGATTGGTTGTTTTTTAATAACAGGTTCTAATATAGCAGTAAATAGCGTGAAGGATGAGAGGCAAACAAGAGTTACCGATACAGTGGAAACCTTGATTGCGTGGAAAAAAAATATCCAGTGGATGGCAACGATTGCGCCGGTAAAAAAGAACTGAAAAAATTGTTTGCGTGAAATTGTAATATTCTTTTTTGTAAGTAGGAACCAAGCAAAAAGCGTAGTGGTTGCGATGAGCACCCGATACCAAACCATGGGAACAGCATCAATAGAAATTACTTTTCCAAGTACACCTGTGAAACCCCAAATTAATACTGTAAGATGAAGTACTAACAGGTTTTTTTTATTGATTTCCATTGTTATTTTGGAGCCTTTTTTAGTAAATACAATCCCAATAATGTAAAGAAGATTGTAGGCATTATTACCGCCAACAATGGAGGTAAGTTGCCTTTTGTAGAGAACATTTGAGTAAACTGGTTGAACACAATATAGGCGAAGCTTATAAAGATTCCGATACCAAGTGATACGCCTACACCACCACGCACTTTTCGAGAAGAAAGCGCTACACCAATGAGAGTTAATACAAACGCAGATAGTGGATGAAAATAACGCTTATACTGCTCAAATTGCAGGTCGTTCATGATACCTGTTCCCCGGATTTTTTCTTTCCGGATTTTTTCTGCCAGTTCCTTTGTAGATAGGTTTTGCACTACGTTGTCGTAAGCAGAGAAATCATCGGGACGCATGTCCAGGATGGTATCTTTAAGCTTACCATTACCGTAAATCATCGATTCTTTCATTCCATCAATCTTTCTGATGGAGTAATTGCTTAACTGCCATTTACGCTTTAGCGAGTCCCATTTAATATTATCGGCAACAATCTTTTTAACCAATACATCGCCATTGAAGTTATCAAGCGAGAACCGATAGCCATAATTGGTCTTATTATCGAAACTTTCTATGTAAATGTAGGTTTTGTTGTCTAATTTCATGTGAATATTAGACTTTGTTGACGGGTCATTACGTTTTACAAAAGTGTTTTCGAAACTATTTTTAAGCGTGTTGGTATAGGGGAGGATGTACAGGTTAGAAACCAAATTCGCAGAGAAGATAACCGTGGCAGAAATAAAATACGGAAAAAGAAACCTATTAAAGCTTACTCCTCCACTTAAAATGGGTACAATTTCTGTCTGGTCGGCCATTTTCGCCGTAAAAAAGATTACCGCAATAAAGTTAATTAGCGGGGAAAGCATGTTCACGTAAAACGGGATAGAACCAGCGTAATAATTAGTTAAAATACCCCAGAAGCTAAGCCCGCTTTTCATAAAATCATCCATCTTTTCTGATAAGTCGAATACCACAATAATGATTACGAAAATAGCAAGGGTGTAAACAAAGGTTCCCAGGTACTTCCCAATAATGTGTTGATCGATGATTTTAATTCTTCCCTTTAGCAAATTCATGTTATAGTTTATTACCTAAAACCTTTACCATCTTGTTTTTCCATTCGTAAAACTCTTCCGAAATTATTTTTTCGCGTGCTTGGTTTACCAACCAAAGATAGAAGTGCAGGTTATGCAAGGTAGCAATTTGTGCGCCAAGCATTTCTTTACTGTGCACTAGATGTCGCAAATAAGCTTTACTGGTTACTAAATCTACATGCAAATCACTTTCGGCATCTAATGGAGAGAAGTCATTCTCCCACTTTTTGTTCCGAATGTTAATGATTCCATTTCGCGTGAAAAGCATGCCGTTGCGGGCGTTGCGTGTAGGCATTACACAATCAAACATGTCTACACCCAAGGCGATATTCTCTAGAATGTTAATCGGTGTGCCTACACCCATTAAATATCGAGGTTTGTCGTATGGCAAGATATCGCAAACCACTTCTGTCATGGCATACATTTCTTCAGCAGGTTCTCCTACAGATAAACCGCCAATTGCATTTCCATCTCGATTCATACTGGCGATGAATTCGGCCGATTTTACCCTTAAATCTTTATAGACAGAACCTTGTACAATTGGAAAAAGCGTTTGTTCGAAGCCATACTTAGGGTTCGTATTGTCGAAATGGGTACAACAACGCTTTAACCATCGGTGAGTCATTTTAACCGATTCTGCCGCATAAGTATAATCGCATGGGTAGGGTGTACATTCATCGAAAGCCATGATGATATCTGCACCGATGGTACGCTGAATATCCATTGCATACTCTGGCGTAAACAAATGTTTCGATCCATCAATGTGCGAATGGAAAGTTACCCCTTCTTCCTTAATTTTACGTACTTTACTAAGTGAATAAACCTGGTAGCCACCACTATCAGTAAGTATAGGCCTGTCCCAGCCAATGAATTTATGCAGCCCACCTGCAGTTTCTAAGATCTCGAGGCCGGGTCGGAGGTAGAGGTGATAGGTATTTCCGAGAATAATTTGGGCATCTATATCTTCTTTAAGCTCCCGCTGATGAACTGCCTTTACCGTTCCTGCAGTGCCCACCGGCATAAAAATAGGGGTTTGTATTTCACCATGTGCAGTGGTAACTGTTCCGGCTCTGGCTTTAGATTGTGAATCCTTCGCCTGTAAACTAAATTTCATAAGTGCTTATTCTCGTCAAAAATCAGCCAAAAATAGCAAAAATCGGGGGCATATTTTTGTTTAATTTTTTATCAACATAAAAGCATATTACAGATTAAAAATCAGAAATTTGCGCCTATTTATTTCATAACCGTGATTTTATCAACCATCGAAATTATACTGCTTTCAATATTGATTTTGTGTATGCTTATTCAGCTCTACTATGTACTTTTTGTGCATTTACGTTTGCGGAATGTAGCTGTAATCCATAGCTATGCCCAAGCTACAAGGCCTTTGAGTGTTGTGGTATGTGCACGTAACGAAGCTGACAACTTAAGTACCTTCCTTCCCTTATTAATGACTCAAAACTATCCAGAGTATGAAGTGGTAGTGGTGAACGACCGCTCTTGGGATGGTACTGAGGAGCTTCTGGATGATATGGCTAAACGGTACAGTAATTTAAGAGTGGTAAAAATTTTAGATAATGAAAAATTTTTAGCTGGTAAGAAGTTCGCCGCAACCATGGGCATTAAAGCCGCAAAGTACGATTGGTTGGTTTTTACAGATGCAGATTGCTATCCAGCTACTGATAAGTGGTTACTTGAAATGCAGCAACCAGATGATGAAGCTATCGAAATTCTTTTAGGATATTCGCCTTACTTAAAACGGAGAGGTTTGCTTAACGCCCTTATTCGTTTCGAAACCTTTTTTACAGCAGTTAATTATTTAGGCTTTGCATTGAAAGGGATGCCGTATATGGGCGTTGGGCGCAACATGGCTTACAAAAAGTCGTTATTTTTTAAGCATAAAGGATTTGCAGCGCACATGCATATTCCTTCGGGTGATGATGATCTTTTCGTAAATGCCCATGCAAACCGAGTTAACACCCAGGTTAGGGTAAATCAAGACGGGCATGTTTGGAGTGAGCCTAACCGAACCTGGGCGGGATATCTTAGACAAAAGAAACGCCATTTTGGTGCAGGAAGGCTCTATAAAGCGAAGCATAAGTTTATTTTAAGCTTGCAAATCATGGCCCAGTTTTTCTTTTACGGTTTCTTAATAGCATGCTTTTTTTTCAGTAGAAACCTGCAATATGCTGCTGCTGCAATATTACTTTTGAGCATTATTATCCGCTGTTTTGTTTATCCTAAATTATTAAAACGTTTGAACTATCCCGATTTGCTTTGGTGGTTCCCAATATTAGATATACTTTTGTTTCTGTTTCTATCTTTAAATGGTTTCTTAGCCATGTTCGGTAAGAAAAAGGTGGCGTGGAAATAGATTATAGTTTATAGCAGTACTTATGAGTGAAGTAAAACCCGATATCGTTTTGAAATATTTTCCGGAATTGTCAGCGAAGCAGCTTGCACAGTTCTCGCAACTATTTGATTTATATAGCCACTGGAATGCTCAGATTAATGTAATTTCTAGGAAAGACATTGAAGAATTATACGAACGCCATGTTTTACATTCTTTAGGCATAGCCAAGGTTTGTACATTCAGGGCTGGGGAAACCGTACTAGATGTAGGAACTGGCGGCGGCTTTCCGGGTATTCCACTTGCTATATTATTTCCCGAAACGCAGTTCTACCTGGTAGATTCTATCGGTAAGAAAATTAAGGTAGTAAAAGAAGTTGCAGCGGCCCTTGGCCTGGAAAATTTGAAAGCAGATCATCTTCGTGCGGAGCAGATTAAAGAGAAATTTAATTTTATAATATCCAGAGCAGTAACCCGATTGGGCGAATTCTATCCTTGGATTCAAGGTAAGTTTAAAAAAGATTCTATAAATGCCATCCCTAATGGAATATTATATTTAAAGGGAGGTGATTTGGCCGAGGAAATTAAAGAATCTAAGCTGAAAGCAGAACTATACCCGCTCTCAGCTTATTTTGATGAAGATTTTTTTGAAACTAAATATGTGGTTTATGTACCACAGTAAGGTAGCTTTCTCGCGAGTTTACTAGTTTTTCATAATCATTTTATCTTTCAGCGATTGCTGTAGTCCACTTTGTTTATCAATGCGCTTTACCACGTCGAGTACCGCATTGGCTGCATCGCTAAAAAATTGCTTGGTAAGTGTAGCATACTCATCACTTTCCTGGTGGTAATCCTTGTGATCTTCTACACCGAAGTATAAAAAGGGAATGTTTTTCGCATTAAATGCACCTTGGTCGCTTTGGTTTGTCCAATCGTCGTGACCCAGTTTTGGATCATCGTGTCCTAACCTAACTTTCAAGTCTGTCCTGGTGGTGTCGATGTATTTTTTCAAATTGGGATATTTAAAAGTGCCGCAAACATATAATTCATTTTTTTCGCTGTGGCCAATCATATCCATATTTAAGTTAACGGCAATAGTGTTAATACTAACAGGAGGATTAGCAACAAATGCCTTTGCGCCTTGTAAACCCATTTCTTCAGCATCAAATGCTGCAAATATGATGGTATTATTTGGTTTGTTTTTAGCAAAATAGGCGGCAATTTTAAGCAACCCCGCCGAACCGGAAGCATTATCATCTGCTCCATTGTAAACTTGGTCCTTTATAATACCCAGGTGATCGTAATGGGCAGAAACAACAATTACATTGGCGCTTTTGCCAGGAATGTAACCAATAACGTTTGTACCATTTGCTTTCGCCCCAGCCCGTAAATTAAAGGTAAATTCCTGCGCATAGTTAACGTATTGTGGATAGGATTTTAAGCCGAGCTTCTCGAAACGATCAATAATATAAGCCCTTGCCATTTCAGCTCCTTTGGTTCCGGTTCTTCGGCCTTCATACGCATCTGACGAAAGCACTTCTACATCTTTTAAAAGCTGCGTATCTACTATGCCAGAACCGGTTGAAGATTGATTTTTAACTGAAGAACAGCAGCTTAGCATCATGGCTAAGGGGATGATATATGAAATTTTCATTTTTTATTTATTTAATTATTGCAAGGCGCTAAGCAATTTTAGGGCGAAGTTTTATAAATTGCTTAAAGATATTAATTATTGGGATATCGCAAGGAAAACGTTGTAAATGGTTACAGTATTGCGTTTGTAAGCCTGATAGAAATGAAAATACTTTTTATTTCCCAAAACCTCCGAAGGAGCACAATAACATAAAAAGATTGGAATGTATAGCAGGGCTGAAGACAGCCAAATGTTAAGGCATTAACTTCCTGCTTCATTTCAACTTGGTAGGGCATCTACCGAGAATGGCTATTTATTTGCACTTCAGTGTTTGAGTTACGCTTATACAATGTTTATGCAGCTACTTCTCTTAAATCGACTGCTACAACCCTCGATACGCCCTGCTCAACCATGGTTACGCCGTAAATAATATCGGTGCTGGCTATGGTGCGCTTGTTGTGCGATACGATAATGAATTGAGATTGATCTGAAAATTTTCTTATAATGTTATTAAATTTATCGATGTTGGTATCATCGAGTGGTGCATCTACCTCGTCGAAAATACAGAATGGTGCCGGTTTTAAAAGGTAAAGTGAAAATAATAGGGCTGTAGCAGTTAGTGTTTTCTCCCCGCCTGAAAGTTGATTAATTGAGAGTGGGCGCTTACCCTTTGGTCGGGCAATGATGTCGATATCTGCCTCTAAGGGGTTATTTATATCAGATAGGATTAAATCACAACTGTCTTCATCATTAAATAAGGAGCGAAAAACGACAATAAAATGTTCGCGGGCCTGTGTAAATGCCTGCATAAATTTATCTTTTGCCGTATCGTCTATTTCTTTAATGGTTTGTAAAAGATCGGTTTTGGCAGCGTTTAAGTCTTTTTTCTGGTTTTGGATGAAGACATAGCGCTCTTCCATTTCCTTAAAAGCCTCCATAGCCATAGAGTTGATGGCGCCAAACTCATCTAACTGCCGTTTCATTTTCTCTACCTTCTGCCTAATTTCAAATTCACTTTCCAGACCATCGACCTCCGTTTCCGTTTCAAGCAAGTCATTAATATCTATATTAAACTCTACGGCCAATCTTTCCTTTAGCGAATTTAAATCTATTTTGAGCGTATTCTTTTTGTCTTTTATTTCTGTAAGCAGATAGTCTGTTTCTTCCCTGGTTTTGCGGGTGCTGGTAAGCTTGTTCTCTACCTCGTTGATATTCCCTTTGCTTTCAAAATAATCTTTTTCGGCTTCGGCTAAGCCATTTTCCATTTCCTCTCGCTGCCGATACATTTCTAAAAGTGTATCATCACTTAAATCGGTATGTTGCAGGGTTGCGGTAATCTGTGCTAGGGTTTCCTGGAGTTCTTTGTCGTTTTCGGCAATGCGTTTGTTTAGCGCTTCTTCTTGTACAAAGCGATAATCTAAATCCTTTTCTAAACCAGAACGTTTGTTTTGCTGCTGGTGGTAACGGAGATTATCTTGATTATATTTCCCTGCCAAATCATTAACCTGATCTGCAAGCTCTTGGTAATTTAGTTGTTGTTCTTGAAGGTTGATGTGGTCTTGCTGTTGTTGTTGCTGCAGTGCCACCAAAGCGGGCAACTTTTCGGATAACGATTTTTCTATCGATACAATCCTCTGAGCAATATCGGTTTTGCGGTTTTCGCTGGTGGTAATAAATTCCTGGTATTGATCTCTACGCGTTTGAACGGAAATCTGCTCGTTACTTAAACGGTTTAATTCCTGCTGTACTGCGGCAATATGGTTGGCTCTAGAAGCGTCTTTAAGTCTAAAAATTTCATCCCCCGCATGCTTAATTGCTGTATTATATTGGTTTATCAACGCATCTGCAGCTTTAATTTCTTTCGCAAGATTTTCTAAATTCTTCGCCCTACCAATTCGTTTACCTTCAAATAATCCCACAGATCCGCCGGCAAGGGTAAACCTGGTTTGTGCATATTTGCCGTTTTTAGCCAGGATAGTTAAACTTTCGGATGGTGTTTCTTTGAAAAGATGTTCTTGATCTCCAACGGAGATATACACATTTTGAAGAAGTAAATTGCACAGGCGTTGGTATTTTTTATCAACTTCTACTACTGATAGGGCAGGTATTAGGTCTGCCCGCTCTAAAACTGCAACAGTTTTATCGGGGATATTTTCAAGAATAAAAAAATTTGCCCGGCCTCTGCTGGCATCAGTTAATAAATTAACGGCTTGCACCGCGTCTGCATATTGATCGACCACATAATGGTTCATAACAGGTTCAAGGTAGTTCTCTATCGCAATGCGATAATCCTCATTACAAAAGAGAACATCAGAAAGAAGCAATGCCGTTTTAGCAAAAGCATTGTTCTTTTTTAGGAAACGGATTGATTCCGGGAAACCCTCCAGACTATCTACAAGCGATTTTGTGAGGTTATATTCGTTTTGTTTCGCGTCTTTTTTACGATTTTCAGCAGTAAGTTTTTCCTTGTTTGTTCCCAAATCTTGCTCAGTTTCTGCGAGCTTTTGCTTTAAAATTTCCTCAGCCTCTTTAAGTTGTTTAATTTGGTTTTGTTTCTCTGAAATCTGAATGTCTAGTTCCGCCAAGGCATGGTCGAACGCTTTTAGCTCAAGGGTTTTGGTCTCGGTATCGTCAACATTCCTGTTGCTTTCCTGCATCAAAGCGTCTTTTTGTATATTTAAAATATCAATTTCCTTTTGCGATTGATAAACCTGATTTTGGATTTCGTTAACCGATTTCACTAAATTATCGACCCGATTTTTCTCTATCTGCTGTTGCTCTCTAAGGGTATCTAAAGTCTTTTTCAGTTCTTTCAAATCACTATCCAAACGGTTAAAGACCTCCGTTTCAGTATGCACCTCTTCATTTAAACGCTTGATGTTGTATTTGATGTGGTTAAGCTGATTTTTGTCTTTTTCCAGCTCCGCAGATAAACGTCCTTCTTTTTCCTGCAAGAAACGCATCTGCTCATTCTTAACTTTCTTCTCGCTTTCGTAGGCCCTGATTTTCGAAACCAGCTCGTTGGTGGCTTTTTGTTGTACAGATAGATTTTTCTCCTGGTTGATGCTGCCGAGTTTCAATTTTTGAAGATCCGCTTCCTGGGTGTCTATTGCCGTGCTTAACCCGGTACGAAAGACTTGCTGTTGCTGCTCTTGTTTTTCCAAGGCATCTAAATCGGTACGGAAAAAGGCAATTCTATGTGTTGCCAATTGTACGCTCCATTCGCGGTATTGCTCCTTTAACTTGTAATAGCGTTCTGCCTTTCGTGCCTGGCTTTCTAAAGTTTTAAGGTTTTTTTCAATTTCGAAAAGTAAATCTTCAACGCGTTCTAAGTCTGCTTCGGTATCTTTTAGCTTATTAAACGTTTGCTTCTTGCGCAGCTTGTATTTAGAAATGCCCGATGCTTCTTCAAATAAAGACCTGCGACTGTGTTCCTTGTTGGTAATAATCTCATCAACCATTTTAAGCTCAATAATAGAATAACTGTCTGAGCCAATTCCGGTATCGAGAAATAAATCAGTGATGTCCTTTAAACGGCATTGTACGTCATTTAGGCGGTATTCGCTGTCGCCATTTCGGTATAATTTGCGTGTAACGGTTACTTGCGAGTACGCAGTAGGCAATATGTTTTTAGTGTTATCGAAGCTAAGCGATACCTCTGCCAGCTGTGCCTGTTTGCGGTTCTTTGTACCATTAAAGATGATGTTTTCCATCTTTTCCGAGCGTAGAGCCTTGGTGCTTTGCTCGCCCAACACCCAACGCATGGCATCAATTACATTTGATTTTCCGCAACCGTTCGGTCCTACAATAGCCGTAACACCTTCATTAAAGTTGATGGTTACTTTGTCTCCAAAGCTTTTAAATCCTTTAATTTCTAATCGAGTAAGTTGCATGGTTAAGGTTCTGGCGAACTAGCCTCAATATTAAGGAATATTTTGATGTTTTTCAAGCTGCGGATTTTGCTTAAATTTCAAACACTAAGCAAGATCGAAAGTGAAGGACAGCACTTCTAGCTCAACCTTAAAGTATTATACAACCTCAATAGAAATATCGAATGCAATGGGTGTTAAAGTGAGTTAACTTTCAAGCAATTGTAAGCCTGGTAAATTTGTAATCGATCATCTAATAATGGGTGTGTTGCCACATTAAAGGCGTTGTTATCTCACAATCATTAGCTTGGCAAATTTCAGCAATAATTGCTTGTTTCCTAACCCCTGGAAAAATACGGTTGCCTTCACATCTGGTAGTGTTCCTTCTAAACTAATCAGCTTACCGAAACCAAATTTTTCGTGCTCTAATTCCATTCCAACCTGAAACTCGTGGGGTAGCGAAGGCGTAAATCCTGGACTAGGAACATGGGCCTTAGCCAACAATGTGGTTGTTTTTGGACGAGCAGGTGGGGTAGAAGGGCTGCTTGCTGGTTTGGGTTTGCTAAAAAAGTCACGTGGTTGGGAGGTCCATGTTTTACGCTCATCATCAAAATTACCTTCAAAAACATTGCTTTTGGCCGGCCGAACATCCAGTTCTAAATATTTTGGGTTTATCTCATTAATAAATCGGCTGGGCTCGCAGTTAGTTAATGTTCCCCAGCGGTAACGGGAAGTAGCATAAGTTATGGTTAGTTTCACTTCAGCCCTGGTAATGGCTACGTAAAACAATCTACGTTCTTCCTCTAAATCAGATCTCGAATTTACCGATAATTGAGATGGGAAGAGATTTTCTTCCAATCCTACTATAAAAACATTTTTAAACTCTAGGCCTTTCGCCGAGTGGATGGTCATCAGAGAAACCGTATCCTTGTTTTTATCGCCATCTTTATCATCATTCGTTAGCAGCGCTACATCCTGCATAAAAATATCAAGACCTTTTTCCTCAATATCTTCACGCTCCGCAAACTCTTTAATACCATTTAATAGCTCCTGAATGTTTTCATACCTCGCCCTACCTTCAACACTATCATCTGTATACAATTCTTTTAAGATACCTGCATGCTGAGCTATAAATAAAGCCGCGTCATAGGCGTCTAGCTTTTTTGCTTCTGCCTGGAAACTCTGCACCATCGTTGCAAAGTCGTTTAACTGATTAGCCAAACGGCCGTCGACATATTGGTGTGCATGCGAAATCACCTCCCACATCGTTACGCCATTTTGGTCGGCAGCAACAATAATCTTATCAATAGAGGTGTCTCCGATACCACGTTTTGGATAATTAATAACCCTTTTTATAGCCTCTTCATCTTTCGGATTAAAGGTTAGGCGGAAATAAGCAATTAAATCCTTAATCTCTTTTCGCTGATAAAAAGAAGTACCACCATAAATTTTGTAAGGCACATTTAGTTTGCGCAAACCCTCTTCCATTGCCCTGCTTTGGGCATTGGTTCGGTATAAAATCGCAAAATCATGGTATTGGTAGCCTTTCAAACTGCGTTCCTGGATAATCGATTCGGCAACTAATTTGCCTTCTTCATTATCTGTAAAGGCCCTGGCAACCTTTATTCTATCGCCCTCAACATTTTCAGAAAAAACATTTTTTTCCAGTTGATTTTTATTGTTCGCAATAATGCTGCTGGCAGCATCCACTATGTTCTGTGTAGAACGATAATTTTGTTCCAGCTTGTATACCTTTAAATCGGGGTAATCGCGTTCGAAATTTAAGATATTCTGAATGTTGGCCCCACGGAAAGCATAAATACTTTGTGCATCATCGCCCACAACGCAAATATTCTGGTATGCAGCTGCAAGCTTCCGTACAATAGTATATTGCGAAAAGTTGGTATCCTGATACTCATCCACCATTAAATACCGAAACTTTTGCTGGTATTTATTCAATACATCTGGATGTTCTTTCAGTAAAATATTGGTCTTGAATAGTAAATCGTCAAAGTCCATTGCCCCGGCTCTAAAGCAACGTTTGGCATATTGCTCATAAATCTGACCCAACAATGGGCGTTTATTTTGAATGTCTTCCGCCTGTATTTGATCGTTGGCTTGGTACTCTCCCCAAGAAATTAAATTGTTTTTTGCCGATGAGATTCTACCGTACACAAAATTTGCTGCATACAATTTATCATCCAGCTGCATTTCCTTTAAAATCGCACGAATTACACTTTTACTATCGTCGGTATCGTAAATGGTAAAGTTGTTAGGGTAGCCAATTTTCTCGGCTTCTACACGTAAAATTTTCGCAAAAACCGAGTGGAAAGTACCCATCCAAATGTTTTTAGCCTCAGCGCCAACCACTTTCGAAATACGCTCACGCATATCTTTACTCGCTTTATTGGTAAAGGTTAATACCAGGATGTTAAATGGATCAGTACCGGTTTGAATAAGGTGCGCCACCCGAAAAGTGATTACACGTGTTTTACCCGAACCAGCACCCGCAACAATCATCACCGGTCCTTTTGTATTCTCTACTGCTGCTCTTTGTTGTGGGTTTAATCCTGCTAAATAATCCAAATCTATTCCTGTTTTTTTGAGGTTCAAAAATAACAATTCCAAAGTTTCTTTTTGAATTTGTGGAGAAATAGCCTGCTATTATTTGAAAAGCAAAACCTGTAACGTATAGGTTATTTAGTCCTTTGCTTTGCTCATACGCCTGCAGGCCTTAAGCGCTAAGGCCGGTATCCGCTACGCCAAGGTTTAGTACATTTTGCCAGTGCAACTATTAACGTTCAAGATCCCAAACGTGTAGCAAAAGCAGGTTTCATTTTAAAAAAGTGGTTAGGTAAAAAAACCATTCAGTCGCATTCTAGGTATCGTTTCTGCCAAATTAACATCATATTGGTTTAGGAATAGAATTTGATATCATTTTGTTATGGACGATAAAAAATTGAATAAGGACATTGAATTTACCAGTATTCCAGAAGGTGAAAGTACCGATATATACGCAAATTTAAAGGATAAGCTAGAAAGCGTACAACAGTTTCCAGGTATCTATCATTTTAAGTTTATCATTACAGGCGGCCTCGATAAAGTTGATGAATTAAGAAAGGTTTTGCCTAACGACGAATTTTTAGAGCAAGCATCAAAAACCGGAAAATACGTTTCTATTACCGTAAAAAAAGAAATGCAAAACGCCGATGAAGTTATTGATATTTATAAAAAGGCCGGAAATATTAAGGGGATAATGGTGTTGTAAAATCTAAACCATTAACTTATTCTAACGTGCTACAATAAACTTTTTTGCTGCGTTAAACTGGCCCGAATCTGAAGTTAACTTGTAAAAGTATATTCCGGGAACGAAAGTGGAAGTATTGATCTCTAGTGTGTGTTTGCCGGTATTCAAATATTCGTTAACAACAGTTTTTACCAGCCTGCCCATCATATCAAAAATTTGAATATTAATTCGATCTGTTTCTGGTAACACAATATCGAGGTAGGTTTGCGTACCTGCAGGGTTTGGGTAGTTTTGCGACACCACGAACATCAAAAACTTGTCGAAAATGGCTTTGTTAACAGCGTCGAATATTACATAACTAATAAGCCTATAGCCTCGCTGATTAGGATGAAATGGATCTTGGTATAGTGAAAAATCTCTACGCATTGCCGCATTTACATCAGCAAGATAAATTTTATATTCGCTCGCTAATCGTCGGTAAACACCGTTAATCATCCTAATCGTCGCATTTACCGCTACAAAATTAGCATTATTCCTGTCGTCGGCATTTTGGAGCGTACAGAGAATCGGAACAAGCTTCTGGCTAATACTTAAAGTAATTAAACGGCGCATGTTAGCTTCCGTTTCTGCCACACTGCCTCTACCATTATTTATGGCTAGTGCGTCATTTATCCCCATCGAAATTACAATGAAACCAGTACGATCTTTAATGGCTTTTTCTATTCTCAATAAGCCTTGCAACGTAGTTTGCCCACCTATACCCTCGTTGGTGATGTTAATAGATTTGTTAATGTAGCAATTGGTAAAATTATTTTTTAAGAATGTTTGGAAACCAAGGCCGTTTACACCCTCAACAGTACTGGCGCCGAAGGTAACAATGTTTATGCTATCCTTCGCATAAAATTGGGCAGCCTCAGGGCAACTTATTCTTGGTGTGTTTTGCGCTTCAGCCTGACTAAAATAAAGTGAAAACCCAAGCACTAGCAATAAATACGTTAAGAGAGCACTACATTTCATTGCTAATAATCATTCTGTCTGAGCTGTACGATAAGTTTAATTCCGCAATTTACAAAAAAAAGTAATTAATATCAGGTGCCTAAATTGGTTTGTTTGTAAAGATTTTAATGCGTTTATGCACCAGTTCCGTGACCTAGTAATTAGAGATTTTAACTACGCGTTTGTTTAGTTATAATTAACATCGCACTTGTTTTGAGTTGATTTGGTTAGCTGTAAAACCCTATATTTGCCTAAATTCATTTCGATATGCAAGAGATTAAAAATTATGTAGAAACGCACAAACAACGCTTTTTAGACGAGTTATTTGCGCTTTTGCGGTTTCCTTCGGTTAGTGCCGACCCTAAATATAAAGAGGATGTTTTAAAAACTGCTGATTATGTAGCTCAGAAATTGAGAGATGCTGGTGCAGATGCGGTAGAAATATGCGAAACCGCAGGATACCCTATAGTATACGGTGAAAAAATTATAGATAGTGCCTTACCAACTGTGCTAATATATGGTCATTATGATGTGCAACCTGCAGATCCGCTCGAGTTATGGCACACACCTCCATTTGAACCAACTGTGCGTGATGGAAAAATTTATGCCCGCGGTGCTTGCGATGATAAAGGCCAGTTTTACATGCACGTTAAGGCTTTCGAATTGATGATGCAAACCAATACCTTAGCGTGCAACGTTAAGTTTATGATTGAAGGTGAAGAGGAGGTAGGTTCTGCCAACCTTGGCATTTTCGTTAAAGAAAATGCAGCCCGATTGAAAGCCGACGTAGTGCTCATTTCTGATACTTCTATGATTAGTATGGAAGATCCATCTATAGAAACTGGTTTGCGTGGTTTGGCTTACATGGAAGTTGAAGTTGTTGGCCCAAATAGAGACCTGCACTCTGGCGTATACGGTGGTGCGGTGGCTAACCCCGCCACAATATTGTGTAAAATGATTGCATCATTACACGATGAGAATAATCACATCACTATTCCTGCTTTTTACGATAAAGTAATTGAGCTTTCTGATGAAGAGAAGAAAGCGCTTAATTCTGCTCCTTACGATGAAGCAGCCTATAAAGATGATTTGGCAATTGATGAGGTGTGGGGAGAAAAAGGATACTCTACACTAGAGCGCACCGGTACCCGCCCAACATTAGAAGTAAATGGTATTTGGAGTGGTTATATTGGAGAAGGTGCTAAAACTGTGTTGCCAAGCAAAGCAAATGCAAAAATTTCGATGCGCTTGGTTCCAAATCAAAGCTCTGAAGAAATTGCAGAGATATTTACCAAACACTTTGAAAGTATAGCACCTAAAAATGTTAAGGTGAAAGTTACCCCGCACCATGGTGGCGAGCCCGTTGTTACCCCAACTGATAGCATTGCTTACCGTGCGGCAGAAAAAGCAATTGAAGACAGTTTCGGTAAAAAAGCGATTCCTACACGTGGAGGAGGCAGCATTCCGATTGTGGCCTTATTTGAAGATGTATTGGGAATTAAATCCGTGCTATTTGGTTTCGGTTTAGATAGCGATGCATTGCACTCGCCAAACGAAAAGTACGACATATATAACTATTACAAAGGAATTGAAACACTGCCTTTGTTTCATAAGTATTTCGCAGAGTTGAGCAAGTAAGCAACAACCCAATACGATAAAAATGCATTGTCTCGATTTGGCTCAACCAAATCGAGACTTTTTTTGTTTGAAACAGCGGCGATGTGTTTAGTTTACACCGAAGCTTTTGGCGCTGGGGTCCGTTGCTATATGCTATATCCTGGCCAACTAAACCCGACCTTAGTGAAATGCTCCCCGGCATTTTCGTGGCTATTTCGTCTTTAGCAGTTACTGCGATACCGCACTGCATGCCGGGAGCAGAAACGGGGGCGGGGCCACAGCAAGCGATGCTGCATGGGTAGTGCTTTCCAAAAAATAAAATCGCCCAGCCTGGCTAATGCATCATAATTTTTTATAAATTGGGGGCATGAAATATGTATTATCTTCTCTTATGCTTTTGGCCGGAATTAGTTCTTTTGGCCAAACTACTAAAACGATTAAGGAATCTGGAAATCCGATCTTTCAGGGTTGGTATGCAGATCCTGATGCTGCTATTTTTAACAATAAATATTGGGTTTATCCAACTTATTCTGCTAAGTATCGCGAACAGGTTTTTTTAGATGCATTTTCTTCTGATGATTTGGTGAAATGGAAGAAACATGACCATATTTTGGATACTGCAGCAGTAAAATGGGCAAATAAGGCCATGTGGGCACCGGCAATTGTACAAAAAGATAAGAAGTATTACTTGTTTTTCGGTGCTAATGACATTCAAAGCGACAAAGAAGTTGGCGGCATTGGGGTTGCAGTAGCCGATAAACCCGAAGGCCCATATAAAGATTATTTAGGGAAGCCACTGGTTGATAAATTTCATAATGGTGCACAACCCATAGATCAATTTGTTTTTAAAGATAAAGACGGGCAGTATTACCTTATTTATGGTGGCTGGAAGCATTGTAATATTGCAAAACTAAACCAAGATTTTAGCGGCTTTGTACCATTTGAAGACGGAACGATTTTTAAAGAGATTACCCCTGATAATTATGTGGAAGGGCCTTATATGTTTATTAGAGACGGTAAATACTATTTTATGTGGAGCGAAGGTGGCTGGACCGGACCTGATTATTCGGTAGCTTATGCTGTTGGCGATTCGCCTTTTGGTCCGTTCAAAAGGGTTGGGAAAATCTTGAAACAAGATCCGAAGATTGCTACTGGCGCTGGTCATCACTCGGTTATTATTAATGAAAAGAAAGGTGCTTACTATATTGTATACCACCGCAGGCCTTTAACAGAAACAGATGGTAATCACCGTGTTACCTGTATTGATGAGATGAAGTTCGATGCTGATGGCATGATTCTGCCAGTTAAAATTACCAATGAAGGTGTTAAAGCCCAGAAAGTAAAATAAATTTTTGTTTCAGTTTTTGGCAAGTGGCCAAAAACTGAAATATTTAGCTTTAGGGACTTAGCTCTTCTTTGTTAAGAACGCTGAAACCATACGCACAAAGGAGCAACATACAGGCTAAACCAAACCAAAGCCAATTGTAACCAACCTGTTCGGCAATAAAAAAACCAGCTAATGGCCCAATTAATTGTGCGCAGCTCCAGCTTATGGTATAGCCTGCCGCATACAAACCTCTATTGTGCTCGTTACTTCTACTTATTACGATTGTATTGATGAAGGGAAGCACAAACATTTCCCCAATGGTGAAGATAACGATTGTGAAAACCGCCATAATGATGTGAAATGAAAATGGAGCACTTAGCAATAGGTAAGAAACAGCGAAAAAGGCTGAGCCAACAATGATGTAAAACATTGGCGATTTCCGGTGTTCTAACTTATTTACCAAAATCATTTCAAACAGTGCGATAATGGCGCCATTAATACCAATAATTAACCCTATGGCATATTCATTTATATGCCACTCTTTTTTGAAAAATACAGGTACTACTCTAAACATTAAAAACGCACAAGTGATGAAAAGGGTGGTTAAAAGAATAAATTTCATGTAGAAAGCATCTTGCCAGGGTTTTGAGACCACCATGGTGCGTTTGAGTTGAATGTCATTTCTACCGAAATTTTTCACTTGCGGAAGGAGCAATAGAATAGCCATGCCTACCAAAATACTTACAGAGCCTTCTACGATAAATAGCAGCGGGTAATTAATCGAGGCAATTATACCTGCTACGCTAATGCCGGCAGACCACCCGATGTTAACCGCTAATCTATTTAATGAATAGGAACGGGTTAGTGTACCTTCTTTGGCATAATGTGCTACCGCAGTAAAATTTGCTGGGCGAAATGCCTCTGAGAAGAAACTGATTACTACGGCCAATATACACAGCGTTGGAAAATGCGTGATGGTGGAAAATAAAATAAAAAATAAGCCGCCGATTATTGAAGATAGGATTTGAACAGGTCTGAACCCGATAATATCCGTCAATTGGCCACCTGTCGCCGATCCGAAAATAGATCCGACGCCGAACAGGGCTATGATGAATCCTGCTTCGATGTCTGACCTATGCAGGCTTTGGGTAACGTATAATCCCATAAAGGGGACCGCCATACTTCCAAACCTATTAAACATCATTACCAAACTTAAGAGCCAGGTTTCTTTGCTTAAACCGCTAAAAGCGGCTTTATAGGTGTTGAAAATAAGTTTTAGCATATTGTGTTTGGTAGGCGAAAATACTGATAATTTATTTTTCTAATGGAGCAAGTGTGAGAAGTTTTGCTGTTTCCCCATTCGGCACGCCATCAATCCGCTAACGCTAGAGCCATTAACTCCTTGCGTTATGTATTATGAACAAATAATACAGACAGAACAACCTATTGTAGGACAACAATCTCTTAAGCATTTATCTTTTCTTCAGCCAGTTCTTTTTCCGCTTCGGTAGGTTGTAATACCTCGTTTTGATTTTTTATTTGCGGAGCATAAACCAAATCTACACACATAGGAAAGTGATCTGAACCACAGCTATTTAACCTTTTGATGGAACTAAGTGCAAAATCTCTGGAACAAAAAATATGATCAAGCGGAAAGCGTAGGAAAAAATATTTGGCATTAAAGCTGTTAAAAAACCCTCTTCCACGGCGTGGGTCCAGCAATCCGCTTATTTTTCCAAACAAATCGGTGGTGTAACTCCAGGCCACATCATTTAAGTCGCCCATTACAATAACCGGTATTTTACTCTCTTTGGCCTTCTCTCCAATCATTAAAATCTCTTTGTCTCTTTCAGTAGATCTGGGGTTTTCTTGAGGTACAGGTGGTTGTGGGTGGAGGCAGAAAATTTTTACTAGCGTGCCAGATGGTAATGTTACTTCTGCTTCAATAGATGGAATATCCTTTTCGACTAAAAACTTTATTTCGCCATCGAGCTTTAGCCTGCTATAGAGCAACATGCCATAGGTATTGTCTAGCGGTGCCTTTAATTGATGAGGATAATCAGTGCCAATAATGTCGATTTTTTTTTGCCACCAATTGTCGGTCTCTACAAGTAAAATAACATCAGGTTTACATTCTGCTATAACTTTTAGGTAATCTTTGTAGCGCCTATTCTCCTGATAAACATTGGCGATTAACAATTTCAGGTTATTGTCTCCCTGTAAATTATTACTGGTTACAATTTGTTTCCTGCTAAAGATGGTATATGGAAATATTAAATAGGATAGGTAGATCAAATTAATTAACAACGCTGCAAATAAAATCTGATCTGGAAGGGTAGCCGGAAAATAAAAAAAAGCTATTGCAATACCGAGAGTTAGGTTTAAGAAAAGCTTTTGTAACCGTGGATATTCGAATACCCTGAAAATCCAGAAATCGTGCCTGATAAACGGAATTAGAGTAGTAGCAATAAGGAAAATACCCAGATAAAAAAGAACCTGTTGCATGTGTAAATAAGTTAGGCGTGTAGGTTCTTAAAATATGATTTTATGCTACGCCGGTTTTGTAATTATATTTAGCGTAGCTTTTAAGATAGTCTTTAAGCAGGGTTCTAGCAACGTGAATACGCGTTTTTACAGTGCCGATGGGGATATTAAGTTCTTCCGCAATCTCGTGGTATTTATATCCTTCGAAAAAACTGATAAAGGGTTTAGCGTAACTTTCTGGCAAAGTGTCTATCGCTTTCCTGATATCCTTCATGATGAACGTTCCTTCAGCCTCATTGCGGCTAGCACTGTAACTTAAATCTACAGAACTTATTTCATCATTCTGGGTAATGAGCGCATTTGCTTTAGTTTTCTTTCTATAATTATTAATGAAAGTGTTTTTGAGAATAGTGAAAAGCCATGCTTTAAGATTACTGCCAGGTTCGAATTGTGCGTAATACTTGATTGCCTTCATCATCGTATCCTGAATCAAATCATTAGCATCCTCGTTGTCATTGGTATATCGCATAGCAAATTGGCGAAGTAATGGAGTAAGAGCTGATGCTTGCTGGCTAAATTCAGATTGAGTCATAGAAGTTTGTTTTAGTATTTCTAATTTCTTATCAAAATGAATACCAAAGTCTATTTCTTGAAGCCAATATAACTGATAAGGCCATTTCATAGCTAAACTTCGAAATTAGATTATATGATGTGTGATAAAACAGCCACCTAATGAACTGAATAGCGCACAATAGAAAAATACGCTACTTTATATAGCGCTTGAATATTAATTTAAAAAAAGATGTAAGGATTTTATACTTTGCCCGACTAAATGAAAAACGTGCCAGTTCTGGCGTCTTAAATCACCTTAGTACAACAAATTAACTTTAAAAATTTAAAAAGCAATGAAGCAAATTTTAATTATCCTGGTATTAACAAGCATCTTAGGATTAAATGTTAGCGCTCAGAAAGGCCTTGCTGCCGGAGCAAAGGCACCAACATTCATGGGCGTAGATCAAAATGGTAACAAGATCGACTTACAAAACATCCTTAAAAAGCACCAATCTGTTGTGTTATTTTTTTACCGTGGACAATGGTGTCCTTATTGTAATAAGCAGATAAAGGAGTTGCAAGATTCGTTACAATTACTAACAGCTAAAAATGCCTATGTAATTGGTGTTACACCAGAAACTGCCGATAATATTGCTAAGACTATTAAAAAAACAAAAGCAGGTTTTTCCATCATCCAAGATAAGGATGATGAGATTATGAAGGCCTATGGCGTAAATTTTATGATGGATGACGCTACATTTGCTAAATATAAAGGCTTCGGCGTAGATCTGGAAATGAATAATGGGAACACCAGACATACACTTCCAGTGCCTGCTACCTATATTATTGATAGATCGGGAAAAATTAAATTTGTTTACTTTGATCCTAATTATAAGAAAAGAGCATCGATTAGTAACATCCTCACCCAGCTATAAAGCCTAACTTGAAAGGAATACAAAAAAAAATAGCACCCTGGTTGGGGTGCTATTTTTTTTGAACTTAATTGCTAGGCAATTATGATCTTAGGCTATCAAAGATACCAGCTAAGCTGCCACCAATGTTATTTCCTAATGAGAACGAGGTACTGCTGGACTCATCTCCATCCTGTGAAGAATTAGAGAATGATAACAGATTGCCAATATTCAGCGCACCGCCCAAACCACCAGAGCTTGCAGAATCATTGTTACCAAAAATTCCACCACCGTTAATTTCTTTCATTTCGTTTAAATTCAATTCTTGCATTTTCATAATTTCAAGTTTTAAATGTTGCCTACTCTGTTATAGATTTTCAGCTTCTTCTGTTGAGGTTTTACCCTTCGTTTAGATAATAAACGCAAAAACTAAAGGTTCGGGTTTTCCTAAATCGATTTATAACACTCTTTTATAGAATATTTTAAAGCCTGATGTTGTGTGAACTAGATAAAACCTGTCTGAATCCACTAAATTCACATATGCAGTTGTTTAAATTTTTAGCTGATCTTTGAATTTGAATTTATATTTTGCATTCCTTTTAATAAGAATATATGGCTTCAGGTTTTTTTGCGATTTTAGATGATATAGGTGCCTTAATGGATGATGTGGCTGTTACCGCTAAGTTGGCCACAAAGAAAACTGCTGGTATTTTAGGTGATGATTTAGCTGTTAATGCAGAAAAAGCGACTGGCTTCCTTTCTTCGAGAGAGCTACCGGTATTGTGGGCCATTACAAAAGGCTCTTTAATCAATAAGATTATTATAGTTCCGATTGCCCTTCTATTGAATGCTTTCTTTCCCGTTGCTATAAAATTCGTGCTAATTTTGGGCGGGCTCTATTTGGCCTATGAAGGAGTAGAGAAGATTGTAGAATATTTTTTCCCCCATCCGGCACACGAAACCACTGGTCAGGCAGTTGTGCAAAGCGATGAAGATGCGGAAAAAGCAAAGATAAAATCAGCAATCACTACAGATTTTATTCTTTCTGTAGAAATTGTAATAATCGCTTTGGGAACGGTATTGGACGAAACATTAGCATTACAAATTTTCACAGTTTCGATAGTTGCCATTCTAGCCACCATAGGCGTCTATGGAATTGTAGCACTAATTGTTAGGATGGATGATGCTGGATATAAACTGATAAAAGGTACAAAAGATAAAGGTTTTTTTGCTAAGATAGGCCACCTGTTAATTAAATCGCTTCCTGTAATTATCAAGATTCTTAGTATAGCAGGTACTGTAGCTTTAATATTGGTTTCTGGCGGCATATTCTCGCATAATATTGAATACGTTCATCATCTCTTTCCGAGCGTACCGTCAACAATTAAGGAATTCGGATTGGGTTTAGTTGCTGGTTTAATCATGGTAGGACTTATTATGGGCGTAAAGAAAATCATTTCTTTAATTAAGAAATAGTTTTCTAATTTGATAAGTGTATAAATTGAGGTGCTTTACCTGTATAATGCGCACAATTATGAACAGCTGTATAATAAGCAGATCTAGATTCTATTTTTTGTGAACTACATGCGGTAAAGCCATTCCAGATGCGGAAACTGCATCGAAGAAAATTCATCAGTATAAAGCGTACTTGCTTAGAATTACGACATTTGGTTGTTGTGAATTTTGCAATTGTTATATAGAGCGCCTGCGATAGTTATTAAGGTTGTTCAATTTCTGCGGATGCAGGGTAGGGTTAGTGGAGATTGGTTTGTTGCCTCTTTAATTGAAGAACGGGGAATAACCTTGCGGCTTTTCCCCGATTCTAAATTAACGCTCCTTAAACGAATATATCACTATCATCATTGCTTTCCAAAACTCAAAATTTCCAAAGAATTTAAACTAAATATTTGAGATTAAATAGCACTCTTATCGTAGAAAATGTGTGCATTTTGCTGCGAATAGTTGTAAGGCAAGACGAATGCACCACCAATGCAATAAATTTAAATCTGTTTAGCATTTTTTATGTTTGATCACAGTTAATTTTTCAATATCAACCGACGAGTATTTGAAAAACTAAGGTTTAATGCTTTTTTTTAGTTCGATCACAGTAATCTCTGGCCAAATCCCAATCCTCCCAGAAAAACCTATGAATCCAAATCCCCTGTTTACGTTAAGGTATCTGCCATTTTCCATTTTTATACCCGCCCAGTGCTTGTATCTATACTTTACCGGACTCCATTTAATACCAAAAGCTTCAATTCCAAACTGCATGCCATGGGTATGACCTGCCAATGAGAGATGTACCTTATTTGGGTGATTTTTTACTTGTGCTTCCCAATGAGATGGATCATGCGACAATAAAATTTTAAAATCGTCTATAGCAGTCCCACTCAAAGCTTTCGCGAGATCGCCACGTTCACCAAAACCGAGGCCCCAATTTTCAATTCCGGCTAGAATAATTTTTTGTCCATCTTTCTCTATTTCTACATGTTCATCTAGTAGCAACCTAAATCCTAGCTGATGATGATATGCTTTGAGTTTGTTCAAATTTTCAATTTTTGCCCCATCACTCGGCCATTTGATATAGTCGCCATAATCATGATTTCCCAGTATTGAATACTTACCAAACCTGGCATTAATCTGCGAGAAGTGATTGATATACGGAACAATCTCCTTCGCTTCGTTGTTAACGAGGTCACCGGTAAAAACAAACAAATCGCTTTTTTGCTCATTAATCAGGTCAATACCTTTTTGTACTAACTTAGGTTTAGTAAAACTACCTGCATGCACATCAGAGATCTGGGTTAGCGTGAAACCATCAAAATTGGTTGGTAGATCATCAAAGTACAAGGTATGTTTTATTGTACGGTATGCATATTTACCTTTGATGATTCCGAAAATAAATACGGCTAAAGTGAGGCAAAACATTATAAATGCGAAATTTACCCAATAGAAACTCCGTGCCGGTAGTTCATATCCTGTAGCGCCAAAAATTGTAATAAGTGAGATGAGCATTCGGTACACATCGCCTATGAGTAAGAAAGAAGCAAAAACAATTTCGCCAACCAATACAATTAAGAAAGCGTGAGCTACAATTACAAAAAAAAGATTGGTTCTTGATTTTGTGCCGAATATGGCATAAATTAAAGCGCCGGTGAGCAAGTTAATACCGAGCCAAAATGCCTTAACGAAACCATGAACAGGTGCAACCAGTTGGAGCCCAGAAATTACGTAAGCATTTAAAGCAAAAAATATTAAAGTTACAAAGAGGAATGGCAATAAATTTAGTTTTCTTTTCATTTGAAATCACTAACCCGTTAGCAGCAAAAGTAACCTATAAAAGAACAGTATGTTAGCTTTGCTTACAAATGCCTAAATTTTTACCAAAAGTTGATTAAGAGAAAGATGCACTTTTTGTCCATTTGATCATTACGGTACGCAAATCATCAAGCGTAAAGGGTTTTGCCAGGAAATCTTTCATCCCAGCTTTCAGACATTCATCTTTGTCATTCTGCATCGCATTTGCGCTGCAACCAATAATAATGGGGGGCATGACATCCGTTTCGGTATACAGAGACAAAATTTCTTTTGTAGCAGTTACGCCATCCATTTGAGGCATTTGCATATCCATTAGAATAATATTGAAATGTTGTTCCTTGGCTTTCTGGAAAGCTTCAATACCATCATTTGCTATCGTATTCTTATATCCGGATTTTTGCAACATCTTGGAGGTGATGATTTGATTGAACACATTATCTTCAGCAACTAAAATATTCATTCCAGCCACAGGTAAGGCTGTCTGCGGATGGACAAAACTTTTTTCTTTATCTATCACATTCGAAAAGTATGGCTCTACCGGAACATTAAAAGTAAATTCGGTGCCACTATGGTATTCGCTTACCGCAGAGATGTTCCCATTCATCATTTCAGCAAGTTTTCTGCAGATAACCAAACCTAAACCTACACCGCCCACTTTTCGCGTAGCAGAAGGGTTTATCTGCGAAAAAGGCTGGAAAAGTTTTTCCATATCATCATTGGCAATTCCGATCCCAGTATCTTTAATGGCACTCACAAGATTGGTTTTGCCGTCAATTATCAAGTATTTTACCGAGAGCGTTACACAGCCGCGATCGGTAAATTTAATGGCATTACTCAAAATGTTTATGATGATTTGCTTATATCTAATTTCATCAGTGATAATGATTTCCGGAACATCTTCACTTACCTCGATGTTTAACTGAATATTTTTGGTAGTAAAAATAGGCTTAACTATATTTTCCGCAGCGGTAATAGAATCCCTAATATTAAAAGGATGATTGTGGATTTCCATTTTATTAGCTTCGATTCGAGATAGATCAAGCAAATCATTCACAATATCAATCATGATACTGTTACTTGCTTGTAGGGTATTCAATAGCTCGGTTTGCTCGGTATCTAAACGGGTCAGCTTAAGTAATTCAGAAGCTCCCGTAATTCCGTTCAATGGCGTTCTGATTTCATGACTTACATTAGTTAAAAAGGTAGATTTTGCAATGGTTGCTGCTTCAGCTGCTTCTTTTGCGATGATTAATCCTTGTTGAGATGTTTCTAGCCTCTCCTTACTTTTTAAAAGTAAAAATTGCTCATAGTCAGAAATCCTTCTTGAAACAATTAATAGCAAAATCATCATGAATGCAACATTTAAAAACGCCAGTATGAGATCGAAGTGGCGGGCAGATTGTGATGGATAATCTACGACAGCATTTGGAAAAAAATTTTCTACGGTAATGCAGCCCGTTACCGTGGTTAGAAAAAGCACGATAAAAACAATCCTATAGCGTTTGGAGAGCGAAAGAATGGCAACACTGATATAAAAGATTAGAAAAATTGGCGTTGAACCTTCCGAGCCGCCATTTAAAAACCACGCCGGAATCATCGTTACACAATTAAATACGAAATAGCCGAATCTTCCGCTTTCTCTAACTTTATCTTGCAATGCTAGACAATAAAATGTGGCATGCACCGCCATAAAAAAAATTATTGATAAATTGTTTACCCAGGTAAGACCGATAAATATATTACAGATAATACTGATGAGTGAGATGATAATTAAGCACATGCATAAAACAGCAAAGAGCTTAGATTCCACACTTATCTTCCTTGTACTGATTCTTAAAAAAGGAATTTTTTTTACCATTTGACAGAGCTTTAACGATAAAATTAGCAAATATAAACAGATGTTTTGCGGGTAGGGTATGGGTTTTTACCGTATTTTTTATATTACATTCTTTTAGTAGCTTTGTAGAAATATGCTATCTAAGAAAACTAAATATGCCATCAAAGCACTGGTTGCGCTTGGTAAAAACGTAGAGAAACCGCCAATCCAAATCTCTAAGATTGCAGAGGAAGAGCATATACCCAAGAAATTCTTAGAGCAGATTCTTTTAGATTTAAGAAATGCAGGCTTTTTATACAGTAAAAAAGGTGCGGGTGGAGGTTATAGTCTTAATAAAAAACCAGAAGAAATTTTACTCGTTCAGGTAATGCGTGTAACTGATGGGCCAATTGCAATGGTGCCTTGTGCCAGTCTAAATTTCTATCATAAGTGTGATGAATGTGTCGATGAAAAAACCTGTGGGATCAGAAGCGCTTTTATTGATGTAAGGGATGCGACGCTCAAAGTCTTGAGCGAAACAAGCATTGCAGATGTCATCGCCAGAGAAGACACCCTTAAAGTGGGCATTGACAAGCTTTTATAGTTTCTTACAGCAATTCATCCGGCTCAAAATTCTTATTCGTACTAAAGCGCTTTAGCTAAACTGTTTCGCGCATCGCTGGTGCATATTTGTTGATATCTTTTCGAGGTTTTTCCTTTCTTCATTTTATTTGATATCAACTGTCACTCAAGACAAAATTTTTTGTTAAAAATTACTACTATTCCTATATACTTTATATATTTGGGCGATTTATTAGTTTTTTTAAAACTAATCAGACCATCCTCATATTGCTTCATTATTTTTAAGTATATGTAAATGAGGGTATTAATTTTTGTTAAGCAGATGTTCCTCCTTAGAGCTCATTTGTAAAATAAGCTAAAAGCATATGCAAAGTTTTAGAACAGAACTAGAAAATCCAATAGTAGAACAAGATATAATCGACCTGGAGAATAAGATTAAAGCTTTTCGCGATGGAACTATCCATGATGAAAAGTTTAGGAGCTTGCGTTTGGCCCGTGGCGTTTACGGCCAAAGGCAGCCCGGTGTGCAGATGATTAGGATTAAATTGCCTTTTGGAAAAGTAACCTTTAAGCAGCTTCTTCGGATTGCTGATATTGCAGATGAATATGGAAGTGGTAACCTTCATTTAACTACACGTCAGGATATTCAGCTTCATTACGTGAGTTTGGATAAAACTCCAGAACTCTGGGCCAAATTGGAGCAAGATGATATCACACTTCGCGAAGCTTGTGGAAATACAGTACGTAATGTCACCGCTTCGCCAAATTCGGGTATAGATAAAGATGAACCCTTTGATGTATCTCCATATGCACATGCGGTTTTCAAATATTTTCTACGAAACCCTATCTGCCAGGAGATGGGAAGAAAAATTAAAATTTCTTTTTCTTCGAGTGATCAGGATACCGCGTTTAGCTATATTCACGATTTAGGTTTTATTCCCAAGATAAATGAAAATGGCGACCGAGGTTTCAAGGTTATGTTTGCTGGGGGATTGGGTGCGCAGCCTTTCCTAGCCAATGCTATACAGGAGTTTTTGCCAGAAGATCAACTCATTCCATTTACCGAATCGGTTTTACGCGTTTTTGATCGTTATGGAGAGAGAAACAACAGGAATAAGGCAAGGTTAAAATATCTCGTTCAAAAACTAGGCCTAGAAGAAGTTTTACGCTTGGTTGCCGAGGAGCGGATTGCAAATAAGGTAAAAACTTTTAACATCGACAGAACAGCAGTTTCGCAGCCTGTTGCTCCTGAGCAAAAAGAATATGGCCCTGTAGAAGTGTTGAATGAAACACACTATAAGCATTGGATGGCCACGAATGTAGTCGCTCAAAAACAGGAAGGATTTTTTGCCGTATATGTGAAGGTACAGGTTGGAGATATTAAGACGGATAAGGCAAGAGCGTTTGTTGATGCGATAAGACCTTACGTAGCAGACGAAATCAGGGTTACCCAAAATCAGGGATTGCTGTTGAAATTTGTAAGGCAGGAAGCCTTACCGTCGCTTTACAATAGCCTCAATAAAATTGGCTTTACTACTGCTGGTTTTGATAGCTTGGCAGATATTACTACCTGCCCAGGTACAGATACATGCAATTTGGGAATATCAAATTCAATGACCCTAGCCGAAGTGCTTGAAGATGTGATTTACAATGATTTTCCGGAGTTTATATACGAGAAGAACATCAATATCAAAATTAGTGGATGCATGAATTCCTGCGGACAGCATGGTTTAGCAGAGATTGGTTTTCACGGCAGTTCGGTAAAAGCAGATGGTAAGGTGGTACCTGCAGTGCAAGTGATGCTTGGGGGTGGTACCGTTGGAAATGGTGTTGGAAGGGTTGCAGAGCGTGTAATTAAAGTTCCATCTAAACGAGCCACCGGTGTTTTGCATGTTATCTTAAACGACTTTCAAGGAGATAGCGCCGAAAACGAGACCTTCCATCAATATTACGACAGGAAAGGTAAAGATCACTTTTATCAACTCTTAAAGCCTCTTGCTGATTTAACAAATCTAAAGGATGAAGAATTTGTAGACTGGGGCCATGTAGAGCAGTTTGCTACCGCAATTGGTGTAGGCGAATGTGCTGGTGTGGTAATTGACTTGGTTGCTACATTACTACTAGAGGCGGATGAGAAATTTGGTTGGGCAAAGCAAAATTTAGAGAAAGGTGCTTTTGCTGATGCAATTTACCATACCTATAGCACCTTTGTGAGTGCAGCGAAATCATTGTTGCTTGATAAGGGGGTGAATAGCAGTACACAAGTTGGCGTGATCAGGGAGTTTGACAACCACTACGTAGAAACCGGTGAATTTAATTTATCTACAAATTTTTCTGATCTGGTTTTGCAAATCAATAAAAATGAGCCTACTGCAGCATTTGCGAACGCTTATTTTAGCGAGGCGGAGGCTTTTTTAAAGCAGGTTAAATTGAAAAGGGAACGGAATTAAATTGAGAGATAACGAGGGGTTGAGATACTGAATGCACACAATTAGTTGTGTTGTATTTCCTCATCCGAAATCAATATAAAGAAGACAATGATTAATCAACATAAAGAATCTAGAATAACACTCCTTGGTGCTGGTCCTGGCGATCCGGATTTATTAACCTTGAAAGGTGTTAAGGCTTTGCAGGTTGCCGATGTAGTTCTCTATGACGCACTTACAAACGAAGCTTTGCTTTCGCATGCGCCTGCAGATGCCATTAAAGTGTACGTAGGCAAGCGATCGGGCGAACATTCTTATCCGCAGGAAACCATTAACAAACTTATGATTGATTACGCCTTAAACTATGGGCATGTTGTTCGTTTAAAAGGTGGAGATCCTTTTGTCTTTGGCCGAGGATATGAAGAATTGGATTACGCTGCCAATTATAGCATCCCTGTAGAGGTTATTCCAGGGATATCTAGTGCTATCGGTGTACCGGGTTTGCAGCAAATTCCTGTTACTCATCGCGGCTTAAGCGAGAGTTTTTGGGTAATTACCGGAACAACAACTTCAGGTGCTGTTTCTGAAGATATTTATCAGGCTGCCACTTCGAATGCCACAGTTTTAATTTTAATGGGTTTGAAGAAGCTAGATAAAATAGTCGAAATTTTTAAAGCAGCCGGAAGACATCAGTTGCCGGCAGCAGTGATCCAGAATGGTTCTTCGGCAGATGAAAAATTAGTCGTTGGTAAAGTTGCTACTATTGAAAGGTTAGTAGCGCAAGAACAAATTAAAGCTCCTGCACTACTCATTTTCGGCGAGGTGGTTTCTTTGCATCCATCCTTTAAAAACCTTGTTAAACAATATGCAACCATTGCCTAATCAAATTGATGGTGTTCAGCCTCTCGTAGAAAGCGAGAATGGGAATCAGCTTTTTCCAGTTTTTATAAAGCTGAATGAGCTGCGTACACTATTAATCGGTGCGGGAAATATTGGTTTGGAGAAACTTACTGCTATCATTAATAATAGCCACGAGGCTGAAATTAAAATTGTAGCAGAAACTGTTTCGCCAGCAATTATTGATCTGGTTGCAGGGTATCCGCGTATCAAAATCGTTCAGAAGAGCTTCGATATTGCGGATCTGGAAGGGGTAGACATTGTTTTTGCAGCTACAAACAATAACATTTTAAACGAAGAAATTAGAAAGGTTACTCATGAAAAAGGTTTGCTCATTAACGTGGCAGATAAACCTGATTTATGTGATTTTTACCTGGGCTCCATTGTTAAAAAGGGTGATTTAAAAATTGCGATTTCTACCAATGGTAAATCGCCAACAATAGCCAAGCGTTTAAAAGAGATTTTAAATGAAGGGATCCCGAAAGAGTTAGACGAAACGTTGCAGAACATGAGTGCGCTAAGGCTCACTTTGAATGGCGATTTTTCTTCGAAAGTTAAAAAGCTAAACAAAGTAACGCAAAGCTTAATTAACCCAAAGAAAAGTTTCGCCGAACGGCACATTAAGTGGTTAATTTGGCTTGCTGCGGTACTACTTATTGGTGCAATTGGATTTTCTTTGTGGAACAGAGAGCCAGAATTTAAGGCTTTTTTAATAAACATAGATCCATTTTTTTACTGGTTTTTGGGTGCTGGTTTTGCCTTCGCATTAATTGATGGTGCAATTGGGATGTCTTATGGTGTTACAACTGCCTCATTTTCACTGGCTATGGGTTTACCGCCTGCATCAGCCAGTATGGCTATCCACATTTCTGAAGTGATGAGTAACGGAATTGCTGGGTGGATGCATTATAGAATGGGTAATGTAAATTGGAAGTTGTTTAAAATATTAATTATTCCGGCCATTATCGGCGCTGTTTTAGGTGCTTATATTCTATCTTCGTTGGAGCACTACAGTGCATATGTAAAACCAATAGTTGCCTTATATACTTTATTTTTAGGTGGTGTAATTTTAACTAAAGCCTTTAATGTGAAACGAAAAAAGGCCAGCGAAAAAATTAAGAGAATTGGCGCATTAGGATTTGTTGGTGGTTTTATCGATGCTGCATTTGGTGGCGGTTGGGGTTCAATAGTGCTTTCTAGCTTAATTGCTGGAGGCAGGCATCCATTATTTTCGTTAGGCACTGTAAAAATCAGCAGGTTTTTTATTGCAACGCTCAGTTCTTTAACTTTTTTTACCATGTTAGGTGGTAAACACTGGGAAGCCGTTTTGGGTTTAATTATTGGCAGTGCTATTGCTGCACCTATTGCCGCTAAAGTGTCAAACAAAATTTCTGCAAAAACGATTATGGTTGCAGTAGGCGTTATTGTAATGGCTGTAAGTTTGCGGAGTGTAGTAATGTTTATTTTAAAATTTTAACAATGGATTTAACGGAGTTGAACAACCGGTTGCGGGGCTTAGATACAATTGCAAAACTAAAGTATTTGGCAGCTGCTTATGCTGGAAAGACTATCTTCTCTACCAGTTTTGGTTGGGAAGATCAGGCAATAACGCATCTTATTTTTTCTAATAATATTCCAATAAAAGTATTTACCCTCGAAACTGGTCGATTATTTCCTGAAACATACTATGTTTGGAATCGGACGTTGGAGGTATATGATAAGCCAATTGCTGCTTACTATCCCAAACATGAGCTTTTAGAGGAAATGGTAGATAAAAAAGGTCCAAACAGCTTTTACGAATCTGTTGAGAATAGAAAGGAATGTTGTTATATCCGCAAGATTGAGCCATTAAAACGGGCGCTTCAGGGTAATCAAATTTGGATAACTGGAATTAGGGCCGAGCAAAGTGCAAATAGAGAAGACATGCATGACTTAGAATGGGATGAAGGTAACCAGCTCATTAAATTTCATCCTATTTTTGATTGGTCATTGGATCAGGTGAAAGATTTTATTAGAGACAATAATATTGTTTATAATACTTTACACGATAAAGGTTTCCCGAGTATAGGTTGCGCACCGTGTACCCGAGCCGTTCAACCTGGCGAAGATTTTAGAGCTGGAAGATGGTGGTGGGAAGACCAAAGCAAAAAGGAATGTGGCTTGCATCATACAGAAGAAAAGATTGTGGCAAGCAAGGAATAGTTTACCACTACAATAAGTAAAATAAACCCGATAGCAGTGGAAAGTTTTGAAGGCTGAGCTTGTCGAAGACCAAAACTTGTAACGGATAGCGGGACAGAAGTAACGGAAAAGCTGATGTCAGTGCTTTTCAAATAAGAATAGGAAGCGTGGCTTTTAACCTTAACACATTTCCATTTTAAAACATTACAACATTTACAAATGAGTGAATACAATTTTGATTATTTAGATGAACTAGAGGCCGAGGCTATTCACATTTTACGTGAGGTTGCAGGACAATTTGAAAAGCCCGCCCTGCTTTTTTCTGGTGGAAAAGATTCCATTACTCTAGTTCGCTTGGCCGAAAAGGCGTTTCGTCCGGGTAAATTCCCATTTCCACTAGTGCATATAGATACAGGCCACAATTTTCAGGAAACGATTGATTACCGTGATAAAATGGTAGAAAGAATTGGCGAAAGGCTTATAATTGGCTCTGTTCAAGAATCTATTGACCTAGGCAAGGTAGTAGAGCAGACCGGTAAAAATGCTAGTAGAAATGCATTACAAACCGTTACGCTTCTAGATACCATTGCCCAGTATGAGTTTGATGCCTGTATTGGTGGTGCTAGAAGAGATGAAGAAAAAGCACGTGCAAAGGAGCGTATTTTTTCCGTTCGGGATGAGTTTGGACAGTGGGATCCAAAACGCCAGCGCCCAGAACTTTGGAATATCTATAATGGCAAAATCCATAAGGGTGAAAATGTAAGGATTTTCCCTATTAGCAATTGGACAGAGCTTGATGTGTGGAATTATATTCGTAGGGAAAATATCGAACTACCAAGTATTTATTTTTCTCATGAAAGGGATGTGATTACCAGAAATGGGCAATTGATGGCTGCATCTCCTTTTTTAAATATGGATGATGAAGATGTAGTGTTTCGCAAACAAGTTCGTTTCCGCACTGTCGGCGATATGTCTTGCACGGCTGCGGTAGAATCTGAAGCAACGCTGATCGATGACATCATTTCAGAGATCAGTTCATCAAAAATTTCTGAACGTGGTGCACGTATGGACGATAAGGTTTCTGAAGCGGCTATGGAAGATAGGAAAAAAGGGGGATATTTTTAAAAAAGATTTGAGTATTTAGATGTGAGATTTTAGAACCTTGCATCATCCAAATCAAATAAAGTAATTATTATTGAAGTTATCGAATGATGCAATCTCATGTCTCAAGTCTAACTTCACATTCTAAATAAAATGAACATACTAAAATTCTTTACCGCAGGCAGTGTAGATGATGGTAAAAGTACCTTGATTGGCCGCTTGCTTTATGATACAGATTCTATCCTGGCGGATCAATTAGAGGCCTTGCAAACATCAAACCGAAAGAATGACGATGGTACCATTGATCTGGCGATTTTAACTGATGGTTTAAGAGCCGAACGGGAGCAAGGGATCACCATCGACGTAGCTTATAAATACTTTCAAACCGCAAAGCGCAAATTTATCATTGCCGATACCCCTGGCCATATACAGTATACCAGAAACATGGTAACTGGTGCGTCTACTGCGAATTTAGCCATTATCTTAATTGATGCCCGCAACGGCGTAGTAGAACAGACCATTCGCCATTCTTACCTGGTTTCACTACTTGGCATAAAGCACGTGGTGGTTTGCATCAACAAGATGGATATGGTAGATTACAGCGAGACGGTATACAATTCTATCATCGAAAAATATAAAACTCTGGCGCAGCAGCTGAAGCTTAATGATGTTACCTATATTCCGGTTAGCGCATTAAAGGGCGACAATATTGTTCAAAATTCTGAACGTATGGATTGGTATGCTGGAGAGAGTCTACTGCACTTTTTAGAAAAAGTTGATACTGACCATCTAGATCGATCGCAGCTGGCCAGGATGCCGGTTCAGTGGGTGATTCGTCCTCAAACCGATGCATTGCATGACTATCGTGGCTATGCCGGTCGGGTGCTAAGTGGAACATTCAACGTGAACGATAAGGTTGCGATTTTGCCATCGGGAGCGAGCTCAACAATCGAGAAAATCGAATTTTTCGAAACGTCACAAGAAAGTGCACATGCAGGTCAGTCGGTCACCATTCACTTAAAAGATGATGTGGATATTAGTAGGGGAGATACCATTGTAAATGCGTCAGCTTTGCCTCAAGAATCGAAATTAATTGAAGCAGATTTATGTTGGATGGATGGTCGTGCTTTAGATCCTTCCATTATGTACCTAATACAACATAACAGCAAGGTTACCAAATGTAAGGTGAGCGAAATTTTGCACAAAGTGGATATCAACACCTTGGAGAAGCATAGCGCCGACGAGTTTAAGTTAAATGATATCGGCCGTGTAATTCTAAAAACGGCAGATGCCCTGGCCTTTGATTTATACGATGACAACAGAGCTAATGGTTCTGCAATCTTAATCGATAGCCGTACCAACCTAACGGTTGGCGCATTGATGTTTAGAACCGTAGTCCAATAAATCGCATTAACCTGTATTAAAGAGAACCACAACCAAATATCATAATGAAAATCCTAAGTTTAGGATGAAAGCAGTTTCAACGGAGCATCGTTCGCGATCGCTCCGTTTTCTGTTTAGTAGGTTATTACCTATTAGGCTGCTACAAAGTTAGTGGAAAGACTGCCGGAATTTTAAGGCGTATTATTAAACTATAATTGATCAACTCTATTTGAAAATGGATCGTTTAAATGGTTCTTATGGAAATTTTTAAAACCTTTCATCGTATTGGTATATTTAAAATATATTAAGCTTAAAAATAAAACTAGATGAAAACAAAGATTATTCACTTGCTTTTTGGCGTGCTTCCGTTTACATATGCTTGTAATTCTGCTGATAAAAAAGCTGAAGTAGTTCCAGTAGATTCTCTTATTAATCAAACCTGCTACGCATCCGCTTTCGAAAAGGACAGTGCTGCCATGATTATCAAAACGATGGCATCTGGGAAAATTTTAGGATCGCTGTTAGTGAAGTATGCTGATAAGCCCGAAAATAACGGAAAGATTGAAGGAAAATTTAAGGGTGATACCCTTATGGTTGACTATCGGTTTAATACCGGCGGTGATACAAGCAGGGTTTTTACAAATCCACTTGCTTTTTTGAAAAAAGATGGAAAACTAATTATGGGTGTGGGCCAAATTGAAACAACACTTGGCCGATCTTATTTCGTTAAAGGCAAACCGATTAATTACGAAGTGGGCAAATTTACCTTTGCTGAGGTTCCTTGCAAATAAGCATGACGTAGTAACTGTAAATTGGTGTAGGAACAAAATCCAAGTTTCTTTTTCAAGACATCAATGAATGAAGGTAAAAAAAATAAAATAAATTACTACAATTTCTATAGACTTTGTATATTTGAACAATAAATATCAGTAGAACAAAGCTATATTTCTTGTTATGATTTTAAGTAAAGTTGATAAAACGAACATTGAACCAAAGATTACGCTAATAGGCGCAGGTCCTGGCGATCCTGATTTGTTCAGTTTAAAAGGTGTTAAGGCGCTAAAAACGGCAGACGTGGTTTTATATGATGCAAATGTGAATGAGGCTTTATTGTGTCATGCACCCAATGACATTCCGAAGGTATACGTAGGCAAGCGCTCAGACGATGAAGATTTCTCGCAAGATGCTGTAAATAAACTTATGATAGATTATGCTTTAAATTATGGTCATGTAGTTCGGTTGAAGAGCGGCGACCCGTTTTTCTTTGCTAGAGGATATGAGGAGGTAGATGCTGCTGAGTCTTATAGTATCCATACTGAAATTATCCCTGGTATATCAAGTGCAACTGGGGCGCCTAGTTTGCAGAAAATTCCGATGATACATAAGGATTTAAGTCAGAGTTTTTGGGCAGTCACAGGTACAAATGGTAAAGGAGAAGTTTCCGAAGACCTATATATTGCCGCTAAAACCAAAGCAACCATTGTGGTATTAAATGGAATAGAAAAAATTAGCGAAATTGCCGCTATTTTTCAGGCTGAAAATAAAAATCTCTTGCCTGTGGCGGTAATTGAAAATGGTTCATCCAAACAAGAAAAAGTAGTGGTTGGAATTGTAGATACCATTGCCGAATTGGTAGAAGATAAAAAAATAACTGCACCTGCCTTATTGGTATTTGGAGAGGTTGTTTCATTGCATCCCCAATTTCAATCCATTAAAGATTTCTATGAAATTATAGCTGAGGCCTAGAAAGCTGTTGGTTACTTTAAATATTTTGTTTTGTTGTTTTAAACCGTTTACGCAAGTGGGCGGTTTTTTACGTTAAACACTATTCTGGTTCTTTAGTAAAACGGATGTTTTTCTTCATTGACGCCAGGTGATGCTCATTTACCTCTGCTTCCAAGCGATGAAAGTTGAAATCTTTATTGGTGCCGCAGTCTAATAAATTCATATATAAATTGGGTTTTAAGCTCTCGAAATACTCTATAAAATTCGAACTCCACATTAACTGGCAATTCGATTTAACTTTTGGTACGATTGATCCGATTCCTTCTTTAAATTTTATATACCTGATGAACATGGTTTCTAAATTGCCCTGCGGAAAGATAATCAGCAAATTGCCAGGCTCATTTAAAACCTCTATTGCGTATTCAATACTTTCTCTTGATCTAAGGTTTCCAGGAGACACAGAGAACGAACCTATGTATTTCAGCCATTTATTTTTCTCCATTTGCTGTCTAAGCGTCATGATACGTATAGTTTTTAACCTATGTACTTTATCAACTGCATTAATCACAAGGAATATCGCTAAAATACCATCCCAGAAGCTAAAGTGGTTACACATAAAGACAAAAGAATGGTTAGGCTTAATTTCTATCTGATTAAAAATAATCTTGTTGAATTTTCGCTTTACAAACCACGATAACACTTTAGCTAGCAGACGTAGAATAGGTGAGGGTAACAGCTTATCTTTAATCATATCATTAGTTTCGCAAGCTCATTAACGAATGGCTGCTTAATCATTTCATGGTTATCGTCTAAAATTATGGTATGTGAATCTTCGATAGCAAAACATAAATCTTTTAAAATACTTGGTGGATACATCTTGTCTCTCTTCCCAAATATAAAGATTGATTTGATTGGATAAGCTTGTAAGATATGCTTAAATTTAGGTCTATCAATTTCTAAACGACGGAGATAAGTAAAGCAAGCATAGAAACTAAACCTCAATTCAGCCGTGTTTATTTCATTCAAGAGAATGTTATAACTTGCATCATCAAGTAAATTTAATCGCTTAATCCCTTTTAAAAGATTGATCAAAGCTTTTTCTGAGCGGGTAAACTTTTCTAACAATTTATTACCAATCCGATTTTTCGAAATAAATTCTGTTACCACCCCCGGTTTTAGTACAGATGGGGCTATCAGTATACAATTTGTGATGCGTTCAGGAATCATCTCTACGATAGCCGTAGCATAGTGAGTGCCCATAGAATAGCCAATCACACTAAAATTATGAATATTTTGCGCAGCACAAAAATCAATAAACAGTTTTACCAATTCTGTTTTGGTTATTCCTTTTTTGATATTTTTAAGGCTATTGTCTTTCAGTTCGGTTTCTCTATGGAAAAATAAATCAAAGCCATAGAAAGTATATTTGTCTTTAAACTTTTCTTCCAAAATTTCGAACTGCCTGCAATGCATGCCATAACCGTGGAAGCAGAGCATAATTTCTGGTCCTTTTCCAAAAACGCAATAACTTAGTTTAGCCAACTCATGGTCGAAAAATTTCGTACTATTCATTAACGGCAAGTTCAGTTAAGCGAAGGATAAAGAGCCTTATTCGGCATATTTGTACGGTAAATTACTAGGTTTTCGATTCTAAGAGAAAGAGATTGCATTTGGCAGAAAATCTTTCCAGTTGTAATTATTACCCACTTATTTGATAAACCTTCGCTACCATTTACTTTGGAGGTTAATAACCTTTGCTTTTCCATCGATTTTATCAATACCTTTTAACTGCCGAAAATATGAAAAAACTAGGGCTTGGAAAAATTTAACTTCTGGTTTAGCTTTTTGTGATTTATGGGGTGTATCAAACGCGAATAAAATTGATCCTTATTTAAGGGATGGTAGGGTCAAAGTCATCGAAAATTAATTTCGAATTATTTTCAAATTAGAAAACAATTACTATCTTAACAAAGTTATCTACACCAAATATTTAATGGAAATTATACATATTAGCGCCGAGTGTTATCCTGTTGCAAAAGTTGGCGGTTTGGCCGATGTAGTAGGCGCTTTGCCCAAATATCAGAATAAAATTGGCCACATTGCCAAAGTGGTAGTACCTGCTTACGAAACTAAATTTGTTAGAGAGAATGAGTATGATATAGCCTATGATGCCTGGAGCAACTACGGTAATCATCATTTCTCTTACCGTGTTTTAAAGGAAAAAACAAATAAATTGGGTTTTGATTTGTATATTGTTCATATACAAGGACTAACAGACCGACCTAATGTTTATGGTTACGATGATGATACAGAGCGATTTATTGCATTTCAGATTGCCACATTAGATTGGATTACACAATGGGAGCATCGCCCGGATGTTATCCACTGTCACGATCACCATACGGGTTTAATTCCGTTTATGGTTTCAAACTGTTTAAAATACCAAAACATAAGTAAAGTACCTACTATTTTAACTATTCACAATGCCCAATACCAAGGGCAGTTTGGCTGGGATAAGCTTTATTATCTACCTGCCTTTGATTTATGGAAGGGTGGTTTGCTGGGCTGGGAAGATGCCATAAATCCATTGGCAGCGGCGATTAAATGCGCCTGGAGGGTAACTACCGTTTCTCCAAGTTATTTAGAGGAGATGATGAATAACGCCCGAGGTTTAGAAAGTCTGTTAAGGCAAGAGCGCTGGAAATCGGTTGGAATTTTGAACGGCATAGATAACGAAGTTTGGGATCCCGCAACTGATCCGATGTTAGGTAAAAGTTACAATCTAAAAACTGTCGAATCAGGAAAGGCTGCAAACAAAAAGGCGCTTTGCGATGTTTTTCAACTAGATTCATCAAAACCATTATTCACTTTTATAGGTAGGCTGGTTGATGAAAAAGGAGCAGATTTATTACCCGATATCATTTATACTGCTTTGCAACAACATGGAGATGAGATCAATGTACTTATTTTAGGTTCTGGAGATACGTGGGTTGAGGGTAGGCTAAACCAATTGAAAGATAACTTCTTCGGGAAGTACAATGTTTATATAGGTTATAACGAGCAAGTGTCTCACGAAATGTATGCTGGCGCAGATTTTCTGCTTATGCCATCAAGAGTGGAACCATGCGGACTCAACCAGTTGTATGCTTTAAGGTATGGAACGGTTCCTATTGTTAGGAGAATTGGAGGGTTAAAAGATACTGTAGTAGACATTGGAGATGGAGGATTTGGCATCTGCCATGATCAAACCAGCATATGGGATGTTACGCAAGCTATAGCACGTGCCATTAACCTTTATGCTGATAAAAAAGCCTTTAAAGCAGTGCGCAAAACAATGATGAAGATTGACCACTCTTGGGATCGTGCTGCAAAGAATTATATTGAATTGTACCAAATATTAAAATAAGCTTAAACATGACTGACAAAGTTTTAGGCGTTATCCTTGGCGGTGGCCAAGGCTCTAGATTATCGCCATTAACACAAACACGTTCTAAACCTGCAGTACCAATTGCGGGTAAGTATCGGCTGGTAGACATCCCAATCTCTAATTGCCTAAATTCTGGCATACACCGCATGTTTGTGTTAACACAGTTTAATTCAGCATCCCTAAATAAACATATTAAGAATACTTATCACTTTAGCCATTTTAGTAAGGCTTTTGTTGATATTCTTGCGGCAGAGCAAACTGTGCAAAATGCAGGCTGGTTTCAGGGCACTGCAGATGCCGTTAGACAGTGCATGCACCACATCGTTTCGCATGAGTTCGATTATATTTTAATTCTTTCTGGAGATCAACTCTACCAGATGGATTTTAAAGATATGATTGAAAAACACATTGAGGCTAATGCCGAAATTACCATTGCTACCATTCCGGTAACCGCTAAAGATGCCACAGATTTTGGAATTTTGAAGGCTGATGAGGCGAACATGATTACATCTTTTATCGAAAAACCTAAAACTGGTCTGGAAGCTTGGGTTTCTGATACGGGTTCAGAGATGCAAGGCGAGGGACGTGATTTTCTTGCTTCGATGGGGATTTACGTGTTCAATCGTGAATACCTTATCAACATATTAAATGAAAACGAAGACGAAAAAGACTTCGGTAAGGAAATATTGCCAAGGGCGATTACACAAAGTAGAGTGCTAAGTTACCAATATGAGGGTTACTGGACTGACATCGGAAATATATCATCTTTCTTCGAAGCTAATTTAGGGCTCACAGATGAGATTCCGAAGTTTAATATGTTTGATAGTGACCACACGATCTTTACAAGGGCTCGAATGCTTCCTCCATCGAAAATTTCTGGAACAACACTAGAAAAAACAGTTATTGCAGAGGGCTGTATTATTCAGGCAAGCAGAATAGAACATGCTGTGCTGGGGATTCGTGCAAGAATTGGCAAGGATACAGTAGTTACCAATACCTACGTAATGGGGAGCGATAGGTACCAAACCCTCGAAGAAATTCAAGTTGAAACCAATAAAGGAAACTCATTGATTGGTATTGGAGACCGATGCTATATTAATAATGCCATTATCGATAAAAACTGCCGCATTGGTAATGATGTGAAAATTAACGGTGGTGCGCATTTGGAAGATGGCGACTTTGAACTTTACGCGGTAAAGGATGGTATTGTAGTGATTAAGAAAGGTGCAGTTTTACCAAGTGGAACAGTAATATAATCCATAAAATATTAACCATATTAAAACCAGTGCTGCAAGTCGGCATTGGTTTTTTTGTTTCTAATAAATAATTTTCTGCAAACTCATTTAAAGGGTTCGTTAGATTTTAACAGTGGTTAGCTAAACGCAATTAGTCAATTTTATATTTGCTTAAAATGTCTTTTTTTGCAACATTTTCGTCGACAGCTTGTTAGTAAATAAACTTAAAAAAGCTTATGGCTGAACAACATCTTTACCAAACGGGAATAATTGGAAATTGTGCTTTTTTGGCACATGTAAATAAGAATACAGATATATCATGGTTGTGCTGGCCACGTTTCGATAGCCCTTTCGTTTTTGGAAGTATGCTAGATAAAAAGAAGGGTGGCGAGTTTTCTATTCTTCCACAGGGTGAATATGAATCGGAACAGTACTATGTCGAAAATACAAACGTTTTAAGGACGGAAATAACCGCTGAGGACGGAAAATACAGGATCACCGATTTTGCACCACGTTTTCGCTTGTATGAGCGATATTTTAAACCGCTAATGTTAATTCGCAAAATTGAGCCTTTAGAGGGCAATCCGCGGATAACGATAAAATGTGAACCTGTTTGTGATTATGGCAAGAACAAGATGCGTGCCGTTAGAGGCAGTAACCATATCGATTACATTGGCTGTGATGAGAATCTTCGCTTAAGTACCAATATTTCTTTAACATACATTGTTGATGAGAAAGCATTCGTGCTGAATGATGAGAAATATTTAATTATGACATATGGGGAAAACCTAGAAGCGCCCATTATTAGTACTGCTGAAAATTTCCTTCGCGAAACTATGTCTTACTGGCGCTTATGGATTAAACATTCAACTATTGCGGGGTTTTACCAGCCGTTTGTAATAAGGTCTGCTCTGGTATTGAAAATTCATCAATACGAAGACACTGGCGCAATAATCGCAGCAAGCACAACAAGCTTACCAGAATCTCCCGGCAGCACCCGAAATTGGGATTACCGTTATTGTTGGTTAAGGGATTCGCATTATGTACTTACATCGCTCAACCATATTGGCCACTTTGAGGAGATGGAAAAGTATTTTAATTACCTTTCTGATATTTCTTACGCTGAGGATACCCGGTACCAACCCCTATACGGCATAGCTGGCGAACGAGAAATTACTGAACGAACTCTCGAACATTTAGATGGCTATCTCGGAGAGCAACCCATTCGGATCGGAAATCAGGCGTACGAACATATTCAGAATGATATTTACGGACAGGTTTTAATTTCGATGCTACCATTATATACTGATCATCGTTTTGTATTCTCTGAGCGTGGCGATTCTGTGAAATGGATAGAAAGCGTACTGTCTAAAATGGAAAGAACTATTGATGAAAAAGATGCTGGAATATGGGAGTTCAGAAACATCGCTAACGTACATTGCTACAGTAATTTATTTCAGTGGGCTGGTGCACAGGCAGCATTAAAGATGGCAAAAACCATTGGTAATGAGGATTTTGAAACGCGTGCGCAAATTTTAATTGATAAGGCTGCGGCACACATCGAGGCATGCTACGATCCAAAACGTAAAGTTTATACCAATGCTGTGGGTAGCGATCATCTCGATGCAAGTACCTTGCAGCTTATAATGATGAATTATCTCGACCCTGCATCAGACCGGGCTAAAGATCATCTTATTGCACTAGAGAACGAATTAAAAACGGAAGATGGTTTATTTTACAGGTATTTGCATGCCGATGATTTCGGAAAGCCGAAGACCACTTTCTTGATTTGCGCATTCTGGTATGTAGAAGCATTGGCTTGTGTAGGCAGGGTAGATGAAGCGATTACGGAGTTTGAACACATTATCAAATATTGCAATCACCTATTGCTCTTTAGTGAAGATGTTGATGCAAAAACAGGTAGTCAGTGGGGTAATTTTCCACAGGCATATAGCCATGTAGGGCTTATGAATGCTGCATATAAAATTGCTATTAAACTAGATAGGCCTATTTTTCTGTAACTATAGCTATAAGCTTGCCAGTTGCATATAAATAGCAAAGACCCTTCACTATAGTTTCAAAAATCAACAGCGAAGGGTTTTTTATACACCGATTTCTAAATAATATCCGTTGAGATATGAAAAGCTTGGAACGCAAAAAACCGAGTATGCCGGTTAAGTTTGGTTTAACTTACCACGTACTCGGCTTTAAATTAACCGCAAAACCTTTGCACAGTTCTTAACTTCTATCTATAAATTCTTCCTTAACTAAACTCCAGAGCAGCTTTCTAACCTCTTTAAAATCATTTAAATAATATTTCGCTTCAGATAAATTGTTACCCACCTTTACGGTAAAAGCATCACTGGGGAGCGCTCTAAAAATATCCTCGTCGGTATGGTCATCACCTAGGGCGATAATAAAATCAGGATGTTTACCGTACAGCCAATTAAGGGCGGCTTTACCTTTATTTACTTCCATATTTTTGAATTCGATAATCTTATTTCCGGGCATCAACTGTAAGCCTTTATCTGCGGCTAAAATTTTCATGTGACTTACAATCTCGTTAGCTCTTAAATCGCCTAATCCTTCTTCTGCTTTGCGGTAATGCCAAACCAGCGAATAGCTTTTTTCCTCGATGAAAGATCCCGGTGTCCGATCTGTATAAGTATCTAAAAGCGCCTTAATCTCACTTTTCCACTGATCGGTGAGTAGGGGCAAAGAGTGCCATTTATCGCCATGCGATTTTTGCCACGCCCCATGCTCGGCTATCAGATCTACTTGCAGATGGCCAAACCACCTTTCGAGGGTTTCATGTTGTCGGCCACTTATAATTACCACAGTATTTGCTTTATCCAAAACAAGGTTTTCAATCAGGTCGTATAATTCATCATCAGGAGATGCATCATCTATATTACCTGTAAAATCGACTAACGTTCCATCGTAGTCTAGAAATAGCACCCGACTTTTTGTGTTTGCATATTTTGCTGCAATAACTTCATTAATGTTGTTAACTGCATGCTTTGTCAATAATGATTTTTGAGAATCTTTCACTTCGTTTAATCTTAAAATAAAATTATTTACCCAATGTTTTACATTGTATTTTTCTACAACAGCACGCATGGCTTTCATGCGCAATTGCTGTTCTTCCAAGGGCATTTTCAGGGCACTTACAATAGCTTCCATAATATCTCCCAAGTTGTTTGGATTGACGACGAGAGCATCTGTTAATTCTTTTGATGCGCCTGCCATTTCGCTTAATATCAGTACCCCGTCATCGTTATTCCTGCTGGCGATGTATTCTTTGCTTACCAGATTCATTCCGTCACGCATGGGTGTTACCAGGCAAATATCTGCAGAAGAGTAAAGTGCAGATAAAACTTCGATAGGAAAAGAACGATAAAAATAGTTAACGGGAATCCAATCCATCGAACGATACCTGGCGTTTAAATTGCCAACAAACTGGTCTATCTGCTCTCGAAGGTCGCTGTATTGCGGAACAGTATCTCTGGAAGGAACCACAATCATAAAAAGCTCGATTTTTCCGATAAATTCGGGATGCATCTGTAATAATAATTCCAGTGCTTTTAATCGTTCTAAAATGCCTTTGCTATAATCTAAGCGATCGATTGAAAGAATAATTTTCACATTTTCCTTGCCTTCTTTAAAATATCCAATCTCTCTTTTAACCTCTTCGGTTGACACCAGAGATGAGAACTTCTCGTAGTCAATTCCCATTGGAAAAGCCTCAATTACTATCTGTCTTTCGTGACTATGAAGTACGTTAGATGACGAATTTACAGGTAGTAGCCTTGTTGCGGTACTGATGAAGTGCCGTACATCATCGTAGGTATGGAAGCCAATTAAATCTGCCCCAATCAAACCATTTAAAAGTTCTTCCCGCCAAGGAATAAGCCTAAATATTTCGTAAGATGGGAAAGGAATATGCTGGAAAAATCCGATTGTTGCTGACGGCATTTTTTCGCGTAAGATCCCCGGCAGGAGTAAAAGTTGGTAGTCCTGGATCCAAATCTTATCGGTTCTACCAAGCACCTGCATAGCGCATTTTGCAAATTTCTGATTTACCGATTGGTAAAAATCCCAGTAATTTTGCTCATAATGCGCATAGGTTACCAAATAATGAAACACTGGCCATAAAATTTCATTCGAAAAACCTTCATAATATAGGTTTATTTCCTCTTGGGTAAGAAACACGGGGTAGAGGTTGAGTTCGCCAAGTTTTTGAATTACCTCTTCCTGACGATTTTCGGGGACGTCAATCCCTGGCCATCCAATCCAGATAGAATTGCCGCTTTTGTACACATCTCCTAGTCCAGTTGCGAGGCCACCCTCACTCGGAATAAAAGTATACTCGTTATCTTTTTCGATAATTTTAACAGGTAATCTATTCGATATTATAACAGTTTTCATGCTTGTATTTGTTGTATCCACATTAATAAAAGCATGTTATTCCCTTTTTGTTTGATTTTTTTCTCTAAAACAACATTAAGATGATAGCAAAAAGGTGCCGTAAAAAGTCTTTTTCTACAGAGAAATCAAGTGAGAAATAATGGTTTAAGAGGGCTTAGCTATAGTTAAAAACGAGTGAAAATATGGTCAGCTCGTTCGGCATGGAAGAAACTTCTATGCTTCCCTTATGCATTTTCATAATATTTCTGCTGATGGTTAAACCTATTCCTGATCCATTTTTTCGGGTAGTATAAAATGGGACGAAAATTTTTTCAAGATCTGCTGTTGCAATTCCGCTTCCATTGTCAATTACGTCGATGTAAATTTTAGTATTCTCCAAACGATATTGAACACTTATGTGCGGCATTTCTACGTTTGAAACTGCATGGATGCTATTGGTGATTAAGTTGATAAGGGTTTGCTCAATTAATTTTAAATCTAGCTGAACGGATATTTTGGATGATGTTTGTTCTACATCCAACACAACCTGGTTTACTTTAGCAAATGGTTGCATTAACACCTTAATATGCTTCAAAATTTCGCCAATGGTATGGGATTGAAGGTTTGGTGTTGGTAATTCTGCAATTAATCGGTAATCTTTAACAAAATCTAATAAGCCAGCCGAACGTCTCTTAATAGTTTGCATGGCGGTTTTAAGATCGTCCATTTCATCGCCTGCTAAATTTGTTTTCTCATTTACCATACTGTTAATGGTATCAGATAAGGAGCTGATAGGTGTAATAGAATTTAAAATTTCATGCGAAATTACTCCAATAAGGCGGTTCCAAGCTTCAGTTTCCTTTTGCTCGATCTCATCTTTTATATTCTGGAAACTGATGATGCTGTAATTTTTTTCAAAAAGGTTTAATGGAATTACCTCTATAGAAAGTTGTATTGGTTTATCATGGATCTTGAACTCAAGAAAGCGCTTTCCACCTGAGGCAATAAGATCTATCTCTTTGGCAAAGTCGGGTAAGTGCTGTTGTAGCCTATGCCAGTACTTAAATGCTGGCACACCCAACAGGTTAGAAGCGGCTTGATTAAAAAATGCAATTTCCTCATTCTGCTGATCAAGCACTTTTTTGTTAATTACAATAACGCCAACTGGAACCTGCTCTAAAATGGTTTTAATTAACTCGAACATCGCCTCCTGTTCCAACTTAATTTGTTTATGTACTTGCAGTATGTCTCCAAATGATTGGTATAATTCGGGAAAGCTGCCTTTAGTGACTTTGTTCTTGAAATTCAAAGTATGATCCCGTGTCTTAACCGCCAGGATAAATCGGTTAATATCTGATCGGATCTCGTTGATATAGTAATAGAGTGAAATAATAGATGCCAAGAAGAGCAAACTTGCCCCGAAGATCGAAAACCAAAGTTGTGTGCTGCTAATAAGGTAGTAAAGTAAGTAACCTAGCAAATTAATAAAAATCAGCTTAGTTAAAAGACGGAAAGTAAAGCGTTTATAAAACATGTTTTTTGAACTTAGATTCCGAACTTTTCTATCCGCCTGTAAAGTGCAGCCCTTGTAAGCCCTAAATCGTTGGCAGCTTTAGAGATGTTTCCTTTATGTTTATCTATTGCCTTTTGCACCATCATTTTCTCCATATCTTCAAGAGGCATTTCATCGGGAATGGTGTTTTGCTGACTAAAACGTTGGGGGCTAAGTTGTAAATCCTGTTCGGTTATTTCATCGGCATCGCCCATAATTACGGCCCGTTCAATTACGTGTTGCAATTCACGAACGTTTCCTGGCCATCTGTAGCTTAATAAAATATCATTTGCCTTTGCAGTTAAAGATCGAATATTTTTGTGGTACTTCGCGTTAAAGCCTCTCATGAAATAATTTGCCAGCCGCAGAATGTCTTCGCCTCGCTTTCTAAGTGGAGGTAAAATTAGTTCAACGGTATTAATTCTGTACAGTAAATCTTGCCTAAAGGTATTTTTTGTTACCATCTCATCTAAAGGCATGTTGGTTGCGGTAATAAGTCTCACATTTACTTTTCGCTCCTTACTTTCGCCCAACCTTATAACGGTGCGGTTCTGCAAAACACTTAAAAGCTTTGCTTGTAGTGGTAATGTTAAGTTGCCAATTTCATCAAGAAAAATTGTGCCACCATCCGCCAGCTCAAATCGGCCAGGTTTATCCTCTTTGGCATCAGTGAATGCACCCTTGGCATAGCCAAAAAGCTCGCTTTCGAACAAATTCTCATTTAAAGAGCCTAAGTCGACATGCATAAATACCTGGTTTCTGCGCATGGATTTCGCATGAAGTTCGTAGGCAAAAACCTGTTTTCCTGTACCATTTTCACCTAATATCAACACATTCGCATCGGTTGGCGCTACCTTTAATAGCGTAGATTGTAGTTGTTGAATTATTGCCGAGTCACCAACGATATGCTCAAAACCTCGGGTCATATCTTTTTGTAAAGAATTATGAATTTTTTCTAATTTCTTTACCTTTTTTGTTGATGCCCTCAGCTTTGCGGCCGCAGAAAGTGTGGCAAAGAGTTTCTCATTTTCCCAGGGTTTTAAGATAAAGTCTGTTGCACCATTTTTAATGGCTTTAACCGCAAGTTCGACACTGCCAAATGCAGTCATCAAAATGATAACATAATCTTTTTCTATAGATAAAATATGTTCTAACCAATAGAGCCCTTCCCGTCCATCACTGGCGCCCTTTTGATAGTTCATATCGAGCAAAATAATATCTACATCATATTTACTTAATAAAACATTAATTTCTTTAGGCGATTTACAAGTGATTACTTGATTAAAATGTTGTTTTAAAAATAAACGAGCACTTAATAAGATATCATCATCATCATCTATTACTAATATATTTGCTTCTGTCATTTTTTAGCCTCACCCTAAATCCGTCTCCACAAGGAGAGGGAGTTTGAATAGTAGGGGCACTATTTTAAATTTTTATCTTTTTACCTCACCCTATTAAAGGTATTGGTCTATATTTTTTTGTGCTGTCCCTCTCCTTGAAGAGAGGGATTAAAAGCCTAGCGGTTTAAACCTAAATTGCAGATTTTTTTTTTACTCCATATTTTCTGCTCCACGCCCCCTCTCTTCAAGGAGAGGGGATTAAGGGGTGAGGTTTTTACTTTGCAAATAACTTTTAATTGTACTCAAAACTATCTCCAAATTACTATTTACCATTTCATTTGTGAACCTGATTATTGTAATTCCTAGCTCTTCAAGTTCGTAAGTTCTATTTTTATCATGCTCGGCATTCTCATGTTGGTCATGTATTCCTCCATCAATTTCTATTACAAGCTTAGCGTCATAACAATAGAAATCTGCAATGTATTTGTTTAAGGGATGTTGCCTTCTAAATTTAAAACCCAAAACTTTTCTGTTTCTTAAACTTTGCCAAATCAGATTTTCAGCATCAGTTTGTGTTTTTCTCAGGACTTTGGAAAATTCAAAAAGCTTTGCATTCGCACCTTTAAATAATTCATCACCGTAATTTTCCATCGTACTTATTTTTTACCGCACCCTGTTAAAGGCATTGGTTTATGTTTTTTAGTGCTGCCCCTCTCCTTAAAGAGAGGGATTAAAAGCCTAGCGGTTTAAACCTAAATTGCAGATTGTTTTTTACTCCATATCTTCTGCTCAACACCCCCTCTCTTCAAGGAGAGGGGATTAAGGGGTGAGGTTTTTACTTAGCAAATAACTTTTAATCTTACTCAAAACTATCTCCAAATTACTATTTACCATTTCATTTGTGAACCTGATTATTGTAATTCCTAGCTCTTCAAGTTCGTAAGTTCTATTTTTATCATGCTCGGCATTCTCATGTTGGTCATGTATTCCTCCATCAATTTCTATTACAAGCTTAGCTTCATAACAATAGAAATCTGCAATATATTTGTCTAAGGGATGTTGCCTTCTAAATTTAAAACCCAAAACTTTTCTGTTTCTTAAACTTTGCCAAATCAGATTTTCTGCATCAGTTTGCGTTTTTCTCAAGACTTTGGAAAATTCAAAAAGCTTTGCATTCGCACCTTTAAATAATTCATCACCGTAATTTTCCATCGTACTTATTTTTTACCTCACCCTATTAAAGGCATTGGTCTATGTTTTTTTGTGCTGTCCCTCTCCTTGAAGAGAGGGATTAAAGGCTAGTAGTTTAAGCCAAATTGCAAATTATTTTTTTTACTCCATATTCTCTGCTTTACGCCCCCTCTCTTCAAGGAGAGGGGATTAAGGGGTGAGGTTTTTACTTTGCAAATAACTTTTAATCGTACTCAAAACTTTATCCAAATTACTATTTACCATTTCATTTGTGAACCTGATTATTGTAATTCCTAGCTCTTCAAGTTCGTAAGTTCTATTTTTATCATGCTCGGCATTCTCATTTTGGTCATGTATTCCTCCATCAATTTCTATTACAAGCTTAGCTTCATAACAATAGAAATCTGCAATATATTTGTCTAAGGGATGTTGCCTTCTAAATTTAAAACCCAAAACTTTTCTGTTTCTTAAACTTTGCCAAATCAGATTTTCCGCATCAGTTTGCGTTTTTCTCAAGACTTTGGAAAATTCAAAAAGCTTTGCATTCGCACCTTTAAATAATTCATCACCGTAATTTTCCATCGTACTTATTTTTTACCTCACCCTATTAAAGGCATTAGTTTATGTTTTTTTAGTGCTGTCCCTCTCCTTGAAGAGAGGGATTTAAGTAATGGTGGTTTAAGTCAATTTGCATTGTGTATAATTTTTGTACCCATTATCTTTTGCTCCACGCCCCCTCTCTTCAAGGAGAGGGGATTAAGGGGTGAGGTAAAATTATACCAAACTGTTCAACACTGTACAGCTACTGTTCGATATTGAACATATATTTTTTGATAATAAATTTATATGTCTGATAATCAATTATTTAAAATTTAGAATCCTATTGGCACAAACTTGGCAAAAGGCCATAACGATAATACCATAAAAACAAATGGATAGGATAGTAGAGAAAAAGAGATTTAATAAAAAAACAATTATCATTATAGTTGCGGCGTTTGTATTTGTTGCTTTGCTTGGCTATGGTTACAATTTATCGTTAAACAAAGTCTATAAAGCCGATGCTGATAAAATAACATTAAGCAAAGTAATATATGCAGATTTTGAAGACGTAGTTTTGCTAAATGCAAGCGTGGTGCCCTTAACTTCAGTTATTGTAAGTTCTGCCGAAGGGGGTACAGTGGCGGAGATTTTCACCGAGAACGGTTCATCGGTAGTTAAGGGGAAGCCATTATTGAGAATTGCAAATGCGAACGCCATGATGGGATATACCTCTCAACAAACGGCCGCTACCGAGCAAATTAACCAGCTGAGGAAATCAAGATTGGATTTAGAGCAAAATCAACGAATTTTAAATCAAGATGTTCTGGAGGTTGAGAACGGATTGCGTACTGCTGCCCGCCAATATCGTTTAGATAGCGGATTGTTTGCCAAAAAAGTAATTACCCTGCAAGAGTTTAACAAATCAAGCCAGGATTATGAATATTACCAAGGCAAACTCAAGATTGTGCGTCAGGCTGTGAAGCAAGAAAACCAAAGTCGTAAAATGCAACTGGCTCAGATTGATCAATCGATGGAACAAATGAACGAAAGCTTGGATATGATTAGAAAAAACATCGAAAACATGACCATTACCGCTCCAGTTTCTGGGAAACTTTCGAGTTACGATCCGGTAATTGGAAAATCTTACAATGCCAATGAAATGATTGGTAAAATCGACGTTTTGCAAGGTTACAAGTTACAAGCAGGGGTTGATGAATATTATATCAATCGGGTAAAAGAAGGACAAACAGCATCTTGCGAATTCAATGGCAACAACTATCAGCTTACAGTAAGCAAGGTTATACCGGAAGTAAGTGCAGGTCAGTTTCAAGTGGAAATGGTTTTTGTTGGCAAAGCTCCGGATGGGTTGAGAAGAGGGGTATCGCTGCAAACGAAATTAACCCTCTCTGACAATAGTAAATCATTGCTACTTCCTCAAGGTCAGTTTTTTCAAAGCACTGGCGGAAGTTGGGTATTTGTAGTTGCTAACGGAAAAGCAACAAAAAGAAATGTGAAAATTGGCCGTAAAAACTATTTGTATTATGAAGTTTTAGAAGGTTTGGAAAAAGATGAACAAGTAATAACCTCATCTTATGACCAATTTAACCAATATGATATCATAGAAATTAACAAGTAGATATGAGTATTGAGATTTGAGACTTGATTTCATAGCGGCTGACGATAGAAAATTACTAAGAATAGGTTGGTAAAGCTCCATGTCAGGTGCGTTGACTGGAGCAACCAACTTTAAGATAACACAACACAACTTTCCCTGAAAGGGAGGAGTTAAAAACGAAATATTTCAAGTCTTGATGCCTACCTGTCGGCAGACAGGCTTGATATTAAATAATTGATACCTAAAATTATGATTAAAATAGAAAACCTGGAAAAAATTTACAAAACTGAAGAGATTGAGACTACAGCTTTAAACGGAATAAACTTACACGTTAAAGCAGGTGAATTTGTGTCGATAATGGGCCCATCAGGTTGTGGTAAATCAACATTGTTAAACGTGATGGGACTTTTGGATAAGCCAGAAAGTGGGAGTTATAAATTCATAGATACCGAGTTATTGACTTTAAACGATAGGGAACGTTCAAACTTCAGAAAGCGAAATATGGGGTTTGTTTTTCAAAATTTCAACCTTATTGATGAGTTAACTGTATTCGAAAACATCGAACTGCCGCTAATTTACAATAAAGTGCCAGCTGCAGAACGCAAAAAATTGGTAAATGAAATCATCGGCAGAATGAACATTGTAAATCGATCTGGTCACTTTCCGCAACAATTGTCTGGCGGACAGCAGCAGCGTGTTGCAGTTGCAAGAGCTTTAGTAACCAAGCCAAAATTAGTTTTAGCTGATGAGCCAACTGGTAACTTAGATAGTACCCATGGTAATGAGGTTATGGAGTTGCTTTGTGAATTAAATGAAACCGGAACCACCATCGTAATGGTAACACACTCGAGCCATGATGCAAGTTTCAGTAATCGCATCATCAACCTAAAAGATGGTCATGTAATTTCTGAAAAAATTAATAAAGGAAGAACGGAAGAATTAATATAGGCAGAAAGGCCGGGGGTATTAAGGTGGAAGTTTTAAACGATTAGCTCCCAAGTATTCTATCAGTCGTTCTAATCTCAACTTAAATTTAAGGAGGGAAGGTAGATGTTTTTTAAAGATGAGGGTTTAGCACCTAAACCTTCAAGCTTTCTATTTTCCATCCCTCAACCTTGGAAAAAATGTTCAAATTAAATCTAAAAATCGCTTTGCGAAATCTTTGGAAGAATAAAACTTCTTCTTTTATAAATGTGATAGGTTTATCAATTGGGCTTGCTGCATGTTTAATGCTGCTTTTGTATGTTACCTACGAGTTAAACTTCGATAAACATTCGAAAAACTCGGAAAACATTTATACGGTAATGACCAATATTCCTGGTGATGATGGAGGTATTGCCAATACTTTTGAAGGATCTACAACTGCTCTTGGTCCGCTTTTAAAAGCAGAACTGCCAGAAATAAAGCATTTAGCTAGAATGAATTACCTTAAGAAAGCTTTAATTTCGGTAGGTGAAAATGGCTTTAAAAAATTAGGAAAATTTGCTGAACCAGAAATACTGAATTTATTTGATTATCAATTTATAATTGGGAACGCTGCAACCGCAATGCGAAACCCAAGATCAGTTATTTTAACAGAAAGCACAGCAAAAATATTGTTCGGCTCTACTCAGGTTCTAAACCGAACAGTTAAATATCAGGATAAGGAAGACTTAACCGTTTCTGCGGTTATTAAAGATATGCCAGAAAATACTTCTGCATTATTGGAGTTTGATTTCTTGATGCCCTGGGCTTTTTATGAAATTGTTGATGCTAGCGCAAAAGATTTGAACTGGGGGAATTTCAGTTTTGTAACCATGCTTTCTCTAGATCCAAAAGCAGATGTAGCGAGCTTAAATGCAAAAATAGATAAAATTGTAAAAACACATTTAGCGCAAGCCAATCAACCTTACATGATTTATCCCTTCACTAAACTTCATCTGTATGGTAAGTTTTTAAACGGTAAAAGTATTGGTGGGGATATTGAGCAAATTTACCTTTTTGTAGGCCTAGCATTTGGTATCTTATTAATTGCTTGCATCAATTTTATGAATATGGCTACGGCTAAGTCAGAAAAACGTGCCAAAGAAGTTGGTATTAAAAAAACCATTGGTGCAAATAGATATTCATTAATTATGCAATTTTTAACAGAATCAATGGTATTAACTTTGATTGCTGTAGTTGTTGCGATTGCTTTAATAGAAGTCTTTTTGCCAACATTCAATAACCTACTTAATATAAAGTTAGGCATCGGCTATTTCAGCACATCAAGCTGGATTGGGATTTTAACAATAGTTTTTTTAACGGGGTTGATTTCAGGAAGTTATCCAGCGTTTTATCTATCTGCATTTAATCTCATTCAAACCTTAAAAAAGAAAGTAAAATCTAGCCGTTTTTTCACCATCAATTTAAGACAAGTTTTGGTTGTTGGTCAGTTCTGCTTTGCTATTATATTAATTATTTCTACCATGGTGATTTATCGCCAAATACAGTTCATAAAAAATAAGCCGCTAGGGTTTGATGTAAATGCACTTATTGAAATTCCGCAAGATGGAGTGTTGAAAGAAAAATTTGAAGTAATCAAATCTCAATTATTAAAATCTGGTGCAGTAACTTCAGTGGCGCAATCTTCGGTAGGCATGTCTCATCGCGGACAAAATTTTGCCGATATAAAATGGGAAGGAATGACAAAGGAAACGAACGTTCAGTTGTTTAACCAAGTAAGTACAACTTATGATTTTATCAAAACCAATGGAGTTAAATTAGTTGAAGGAAGAGATTTCTCTGAAAATTTCGCTTCAGATACTTCTGCATTAATGGTAAGTGTATCAGCAATTAAAGCATTTGGTTATAAAAATCCGATAGGAAAATCAGTTACTATTTTTGATGATAAATATACTATTGTAGGTGTTTTTGATGATTATGTTTGGGATTCTCCTTATAAATCAAACAATCCTATGGTGGTGTTTTTTGATAAGAATAGGACTGGAACAGTTACCATGCGATTGAATGAGGCCAATCCTATAGCCCAAAATATTGCCACAATTACTCAACTTATAAAACAGGTAAATCCAACTTACCCAACAGAAATTAGTTTCTTAAATTCAATCTATCAGGAAAAATATAATGCTGAAAAAACACTAGGTATGCTCTCTAACCTTTTTGGCGGATTGGCAATTTTTGTTTCGTGCTTAGGTTTATTTGGGTTAGTTGCCTACAGTGCAGAGCAAAGAACCAAAGAGTTTGGTGTGCGCAAAGTTTTGGGTGCAACACTTTTCAATTTAATGCAATTGTTGTCGCTCTCCTTTGTAAAAATGATTATTGTATCGTTAATTATCGCTATTCCTTTAAGCTACTATTTAATGAACACTTGGCTTAATAAATTCGAATTTCGCACCGATATTTCATGGTGGATTATACCAGTTGCCGGAGCTGGCACATTGTTGATCGCTTTGCTTACCATTAGTATTCAAGCCTATAAATCAGCAAAAGCTAATCCAGTAAATGCACTTAAATACGAATAAATAAAGATGGAAGGTAGAAGGTAATAAAGTAGAAGGTTTAAACGCCTAAACCCAAAACCTTCCATCTTTAAACCCTCAACTTTAAGAATATGTTTAAACTCAACTTAAAAATCGCCCTGCGTAACCTATGGAAAAATAAGGGTTTCTCTTTAATAAATATTGGAGGCTTAGCAATTGGATTGGCTAGTTGTATGGTTTTGTTAATTTATGTGGCTTATGAGTGGAGCTATGATAAGCAATTTACCAATAACGATAAAACTTATATAATTTATCAAAATGCTCCAGCAAATGGTAAAATTTTTAGCTGGGCATGGACACCAAATGTAATGGCTAAGGAAGTTGAAACAAAAGTTTCTGGTGTTAAGTATGCATCACATTCTACCTATCCATCTTTGAAATTAATTTCGGTGGGTGAAAACAAAATTAATACAAAGGCGAATTTTGTAGATCCATCATTTGTTAAAATATTTGATTATAAATTTATTAAGGGTAATCCAAATGAAGTTTTAAAAGGTGTAAATACAATTATTCTTACCCAATCTTTTGCTAAAAAACTTTTTGGTGACGAAGATCCCATCAATAAAACTGTAAAATTAGAAAATCAAGATATTTTAAAAGTAGAAGCTGTAATTGAAGATGTACCTGCAAATAACAGTATTGTTTTTGAGTGCTTGATACCTTGGGCTTTGTTTGAGAAAAGAGAAAATTGGGCAAAGGAACCGAGTTGGGGAAATAATATGTGCTTAACGGTTGTTCAGTTGAATGACAATAAATTTTTTGATCAGGCAAATGCCGAAATGAAAGGCATTTATAAGCGCAACCAGAAAGATAATACAGCAGAAGCTTTATTGCATCCTTTGACTAAATGGCATTTATATGCTGATTTTGAAAATGGTAAATCTGTTGGAGGTAAAATAGACCAATTAAGAATATTTCTACTACTTGCCCTTTGTATTTTATTGATTGCTTGTGTAAACTTTATGAACTTATCTACTGCAAGATCTGAGCATAGAGCAAAAGAGGTTGGCGTTCGCAAAGCGATTGGTTCATCGCGTAAATCTTTAATCAATCAGTTTTTTTTAGAATCGATGCTGATTACCTTCATAGCAACTGTTTTAGCCTTTATATTGGTTGAAGTTAGTTTGCCCTATTTTAATAATTTGTTAGATATTGAGTTAACGATCGACTACAAAAATGGTACATTTTGGTTAGTTCTTTTTGTTTTAATGATTTTTACAGGTTTAATTGCAGGTAGTTATCCAGCGTTGTATCTATCTTCTTTTGAGCCTATTAAAGTTCTGAAAGGTCTTAAACTAAAATCAGATTCATCAGTTTCTGTGAGAAAATTTTTAGTAGTTGGACAATTTGTTTTCGCAGCATGTTTAATTATTTGTACATCAGTTATTTATCAACAGCTTAGCTATGTTAAAAACAAGCCTATCGGTTATAATAAGGATAACTTAATTCAGATTGCAATTAATGGCGAAATGAGAGACGGAAGCAAACTTGAATTGCTGAGAACTAAACTTTTAAAATCTGGTGCAACTACCAATGTTACTCTTTTTGGTAAAGACATTACCGAAAACGGAAATAATACTACTAATATTTCATGGCAAGGCAAAACACGGGGTGAATCAATTTTATTTAATCAAAGACCAATAGGAGATGATTTTATTAGAACCATTGGTACAGAAATAGTAAGTGGAAGAGAACTTTCATCGAAGAATTTGAGCGATAGCAACAATATAATGCTAAATGAATCTGCTGTAAAAATGATGGGATTAAAAAATCCTATTGGTGCAGAAATTTATTGGGGAGACACCAAAATTACTAATGTTGGGGTTGTTAAAGATTTCGTAATAGAAAGTGCTTATCAGAAAGTAGCCCCAATGTTTTTTTATCTTAATAATGAAAGTGTAAGTGTAATAATTGCTCGTTTAAACCCTGATCAAAATATAACTTCATCGCTAGCAAAAATTGATGAATTGGTTAAAGAGATGGAACCAAATTATCCTGTTAACCGCAAATTTGTAAGTGAATCGTTCGAAGTAAAATTTCATGATGAAAAACTGTTAGGTACACTTTCTAACTGGTTTGGAGGTTTCGCTATCTTCATCTCTTGTTTGGGCTTGTTAGGCTTAGCCTTATTTATGGCAGAGCAACGCAAAAAAGAAATCAGTATACGGAAAGTTTTGGGGGCGAGCATGGCTGATATTCTCACCTTATTGAACAAAGATTTTATAAAATTGGTGGCTATTGCCAATATTATTGCCTTTCCATTAGCGTACATCATTATCAATAAATGGCTTTCAGCATTTGAGTACCGCGTTGCGATATCCTTTTTACCATTTGCATTAGCTATCGCGATTTCCTTAATCATTGCAATTCTAACTGTAAGCGCACAATCGTTAAAAGTAGCCAAAGCTAACCCTATAGATGCACTTAAATACGAATAAATAAAGGTGGAAAGTAGAAGGTAGTAAAGTAGAAGGTTTAATCGCCTAAACCCAAAACCTTCCGTCTTTAAAACCTCAACTTTAAGAATATGTTTAAACTTAACTTAAAAATCGCCCTGCGTAACCTTTGGAAAAATAAGAGCTATGCCTTTATCAGCATTGCTGGCTTGGCCTTGGCTTTAACAATATTTATTTTAGCAATGCTTTACGCTAATTACCAGCGTAGTTATGATGCGTGGAATAAGGATTATGAGCAAATTTATAGGGTAAACTATACTTCAAATGACGCAGAGGATGTGGCATTAAGTCCAGGTAATTTAGCTACAATAAGTAAGCAAAACATACCAACAGTAGAAGCGGCTACTCGCATTATCGACTACTGGAATGGAGATATGCTGGTGAAAACCAAATCCAAAAATTTATATGTAAAGGATGTTTTATTCGTCGACAGCAATTTTTTTAAGGTTTTTCAATACCCTGCGGTTTATGGAGATGTTAAGCAATCATTAAATAAACCTCAATCTATTATTCTTAGTAAGGAATATAGCGAGCTTTTGTTCGGGGAAAACATAAATCCCGTTGGCGAAATTATTTCGATGGATAATAGAGATGGTTTTTTAATAGAAGCTGTAGTAGATGTAGCTCGATATCCATCTCATTTTAAATTTAACGTAATTAGGAGATTTAACAAAAGTGCATCAACAGAATATTATAGCAATAATTATTACACCTATGTTAAATTTATAAAAAACACCGATTTGGCTCAAGCGGCTAAAAACTTAAATGCAGTAAGAAAAGAAACGCTCATGGTAGAGTTAAGTAAACAAACTGCTGAAGAACAAAATGGCTTTCGAGAGTTTATTAGTAATAATCAGCTTTATATCCAACCAGTAAAAGACATACATTTAACTACCACCAATGTAGAATATGAGTTTGCAAATAATGGAGTGGGAAAGTATATGTACATAACGCTTGTGGTTGCTTTTCTTGTGCTAATAATTGCTGCCATAAATTTCACTAATCTTTCGGTCACAATGGTAACAAAAAGAGCGAAAGAAACCAGTGTTAGAAAAGTGCTTGGTGCCCATAAATTGCAATTGGCCATCCAATTTATACTCGAAACTGCGCTTCAATGTTTGTTTAGTTTCGTTCTGGCCTTAATTTTAGTGGAGCTATCACTACCCTCATTTAACACTTTACTTGGAACCTCAATAGTATTAGAAAGATTTAGTGATTATGGGCAAATTCTTGTTCAAATTTCAATTGCTTTGGTTTCAATTACGCTAATAGTGGGCGCATACCCGGCTTTATTGATTAGCAATATTGTGCCTGCAGTTGTGCTTAAAGGAAACTTTAACACCAGCAATAGAGGTTATTGGGTAAGAAATGCATTAATTGTTATGCAGTTTACCATAGCCGTGGTATTCATTTCGGGCATTTGGATTATCAATAGTCAGCTAAATTACATGCAGCAAAAAGATTTAGGCTACCAACCACAGCAGGTTGTGGCTATTAATATGATGCAAAACATGGGCGAGCAGCATTTTCATAAAATTAAAAATGCTTTAAAAGATATTTCTGGTGTTCATTCTATTTCTAGAGCCGATCATATTCCGGGTGAAGATATGGGAGGAAATAGTTACGGAGCTAATGGGAAATCTTTTCCGAGCAATTTTATATCTGTAGATGTCGGTTATTTTGAAGCTATGGGAATGAAAATACTTGATGGAAGAGATTATAATGCCGCAAATCCATTAGATACTACAAAATCGATCATTCTTACTGAAACTGCAGCAAAAACGTTTGGAATTGATAATCCGGTAGGTAAAACTTTAAGATTTCGTGGAACAGATGTAAATATTGTAGGATTGGTTAAAGACTTTAATCATTATAGTCCAGAAAAAAGTTATCAATCTATTGTTTTTCAGTATATTAAAGGAAATCCATTGCGTTATCTAATCGTTAAATTAGATCCTAAACAAGCTGAAACAGCATTGAACAAGATAGAGCAAGAGTGGACTAAGTTAGAACCAGAATTCCCAATTAAATACACCTTATTAGATAAATCATTTAAAAACATGTTAACCAATCAGTCACAATTAAGAAAATTAATTGGCATGCTGTCTGTGGTTACAATTTCATTGGCTTTAACTGGTTTATTTGCAATCGCCGCTTTTACAACCCAAAGAAGAAATAAAGAAATTAACATCAGAAAAGTGCTTGGGGCATCAATATTTGATATCTTGAAATTGCTGAACAAAGGGTTTGCTGTTTTAGTTTTAATTGCGAATTTAATTGCCTGGCCAATTGCGTATTTAATTTTAGATCAATGGCTTAAGGAATTTGCTTTCCGGATTGATATGCCAATTATGCCTTATGTCCTATCAGGCGCAATAACGCTTATTCTTACTATTTTTATTGTGAGTTTACAATCGCTAAAAGCAGCAAGTTCAAACCCTGTAGAAGCACTTAAATACGAATAAATTAAGGGGGGAAGGTTGAAGGTATGAAGGCAGAAGGTCTAGGCACCCAAACCTTCATGCCTTTTACCTTCCATCCTTCAACCTTAAACCATGTTCAAACTCAACCTAAAAATAGCCCTGCGTAACCTTTGGAAAAACAAGGGCTATACATTTATCAATGTTGGTGGCCTGACTATAGCATTGGCTGCCTTTATTTTGGTAGTGATGTATGCAAACTACGAAACAAGCTATGATAAAAAGAACCCAAATTACCGCAATGTTTACGTTGTTGGAGTAAATTATCCGGAGTTTAAAACTAACTATGTTGCTGCTCCGCTTGCCGTACAGATTAAAGAAAGCTTTCCGGAGGTTGAATTGGCTGGTTTGGTAAAAGAAAGTTCCTTCGAGCTGACAATTAAAAAGGGAAACAATACTCTTTTTACTAAAAGAATTCTTGGTGTTGACTATGATGCTGCAAAAATACTCCATATTGAACCAATTGGCGGTTTAGTAAAACCACAAGGCGATGAAAGATTGACCTACTTGAGTGCCGAAAGCATGAAAGTACTATTTCCTCAAAAAAAGGACAATAAGCCTGAAATAGTCGGCTTCGGAGCGAGCAACTCTGGTATTACAGGGACAATAGCTGGTTCTATAAATAATAATATTCATTCTAATTTCAATTATGACGGTGTATCTATTGCCGCCCATTTAGGGAAGAATGATAATTATGAAATGAATGATTATGCCATTTATTTACAGTTAAAACCCGAAACTAATGTTGAACTTCTAGAACAAAAAATTAGCAATCTATACCGGGCAGAATTGCTAAAAAGTAAAAAGGTTTCCAATGTAGAAAGTACTTCCATATTCTTAGATCCTTTAGCTAATTTACATTTAAGACCTAAAGCAGGTAACGATGCCCCTTATAAAGTATTAATTGCACTTTCTACTTTGGGTGTTTTGATATTGATAATTGCCTGTATTAATTTCACCAATTTAAGCATTGCCCAAGCGGCCAAAAGAGGAAAGGAGGTAGGAGTTAAAAAAGTAATGGGCGCTTTTCGCTATCAGCTTACAACTCAGTTTCTGGTCGAAATTTTTATGCAATGTCTGGTTGCTGTAATACTAGCTTTAATATTGGCAGAGCTGATTTTGCCTAGTTTTAATAACTTATTTCAAGTGCAATTATCTATTTGGCATTTTGAAAATGGCTTATTTTGGCAGTTACCTTTAATTTTATCTGTAATTACGTTTGTGGCTGGCATTTATCCAGCCATGGTGCTCTCGGGTTTTAAACCAGCATTGGTTTTAAAAGGTAATTATGCTAATAGAAAGCAAAGTTATTTGCTGCGGAATAGCCTTTTGGTTTTCCAGTTTTGTATCGCTATTGTTTTCATTATTAGCTTGCTAACTATCAATTCGCAACTAAAATATATGCGAAACCAGGATTTAGGTTTTAAACCAAATCAGGTAGTTTATATAAAAAACGTAACGCTATTTAATAATCCTTCGAAGTTTGGATCAGGTAGTTTCGAACCACTAAGGAAAAAAATGCTAAACATTCCAGGCATCAAATCGGCAACGGTGGCAACCTACATACCAGGTGGTACCAATGGGATTAACAGTTATTCGGTAAATGGTATTACGGCTAATATCGATTTTGTAAACGTTGAGTTTGATTATTTTGAAACACTTGATATCAAACTAAAGGAAGGTCGTTTTTTCTCTCAAAAATTTAAGACAGACACGATAAATTCTGCTGTCATAAATGAAAGTACAGTAGCAAAATACGGGATCAAAGAACCTATCGGAAAAACAATTACGGGAAGCGGGGTTGAATATAAAATAGTCGGTGTAATTAAAGACTTTAAATCGCAAGGTTTTGAAAGTGCTATTCAACCAACCATTTATACCATTTATGATCCTAGTGGAGATTATAAAACGCAAATTATGGTTAAAATTGAAGAAAGCAGAATGGCTGAGGTGTTGGCAACACTGAAATCTAAATGGCCTGAAATCAATCCCAAGGATGGTGAGGATTTTAGATATGAGTTCTTAGATGAACTCTATGGTAGACTCTTTAGAAAACAAGAACAATTACAATCTGTATTTTTTGCTGCCGCATCTCTTACCATCTTCATTGCTGTTTTAGGCTTATTCGCTTTTGCAAAATACATCACCAATAGTAGAATAAAAGAAATTGCAGTCAGAAAAATATTAGGTGCAAATGATCTGCAAATTTTTAAATTGCTTAATACATCATTCTTAGTGATGGTAGTAATCGCCAATTTAGTTTCTTGGCCATTGGCTTATATTTTAACTAGAAGATGGTTAGAAACCTTTGCTTATAGAATAGATATTCCGGTTTTACCATTCTTATTAAGTGCGATGATCACCATTTTATTAACCATTATAACCGTTACTGTACAAGCCAGAAATGCTGTGAAAGCAAATCCGGTTGATGCGTTGAAATACGAATAAATTAAGGTGGAGATTTGGGGTTATGAAGTCAGAATTTCTATTTGCTCAATCCCTTCACCTTAAAATATAAATGAATTAAGGAGCAAGTCCGAGGGTATGAAAGTAGAAGGTTTATACACTTTCCAGCTTCTACCTTTCTTCCCTCCACCTTAAACTATAGTTCGATTGCGAACATTTGTTTGTCCGTTATCGAACATGTTTTTAATTAAACCTAATGATAAGTGTCTGTTTATTAATGATTTATTATTTTTTTGGTGAGTGGTACAAATTTGGCATTAATCACAAATGGCGGGAAGGCAAAATGTAGTGAGGTAGAAGGTCTATGCACCCAAACCTTCCTGCCTTTTACCTTTCAACCCTAAAGCTAAAAAACTATGTCTCATATCTCAAACCTCACATCTCAAATCTCACAAGATGTTTAAACTCAATCTCAAAATCGCCCTGCGTAACCTGTGGAAATACAAAGGCTATACTGCTATAAATGTTTTCGGACTGTCCATCGGTTTGGCAAGTTGTATCCTCATCTTTATTTTTATAAAATACCAGCTAAGTTTCGATCAGGATTATGCCAATGAGGATCGAATTTACCGAGTGGTTTCCTCTTGGAAATATGCAGATGGAAACGAATTCAAATCTTCAGGTGTGCCTTTACCCTTGGCTCCTGCAATGCGTAATGATTTTTCTGAATTGGAACAAGTTGCAGCCATTCAGCAAAGCGAAGGTATTATAAAGGTTAATGCCACATCAGGAAAATCAGAAATCAAGGATTCCGAAACCGTTTACTATGCTGAACCATCGTTCTTCAAAATTTTTAATTACTCATGGCTTGCAGGCGATCTAAAAAGTGCACTTACCAGTCCCAATACCGTTGTCTTGACAGAGAAACTTGCAAATAAATATTTTGGAAATTGGAATAAGGCCATTGGCAACACCCTTAACTTTAATGCTGATAAAGATTTTAAAGTTTCAGGTGTTATTAAGGATAATCCACAAAATAGCAGCTTTCCCTTAGGTATCATCTTTAGTTATGCAAGCTTTACGAATAGAAACCTGAAGCAATGGGGGTCGGTGTCTTCCAGTTCTCAATGTTTTGTATTGCTTAAACCAGGTATCAGTACAGCTGTGCTTCAAAATCCACTGCAACAGTTTATTGCCAAATATTACGTAGAAAAGGGGCCTGGGAAAGAGAATCATCATTTTCAATCACTTAGCGACATCCATCACAATGAAGACTATGGCAATTTTTCTAATCACATTACACCATACAAACAAATTATTGGTTTGGCGGTAATTGGTTTATTCTTACTAATAACCGCTTGTATTAATTTTGTAAATCTGGCTACCGCCCAGGCGCTTAGTCGAGGTAAAGAAGTCGGTGTACGTAAAGTAATGGGTAGCAGGCGAAACCAGTTAATCTGGCAATTCTTATGTGAAACGGCACTTATCACCGCCATTTCAATTCTGCTGGCATGCGTATTTGCAGAATTAACGTTGCCAAATGTAGAGAGTTTATTTGGTGGAGAAGTAGTTTACACCCTGTTTGGAGATCCGTTAATTTTCTTATTCTTACTTATTTTATTGATTCTGGTGAGCTTTCTGGCTGGGCTTTATCCAGCTTTAATCATGTCGGGTTTTAGTCCGGCTTTAGCCATAAAAAACAAAGTCTCGCCGAATGGAGGAGGAGTTGGTCTGCGTAAAACACTAGTGGTGGTGCAATTTGCCATTACAGCAATTTTAATTGTAAGTACGCTTGTGGTCATCAAGCAAATGCAGTACATACGTAGTAAATCTTTGGGTTTTGATACGAATGCAATTGCACTGATTAACATGCCCATTGATAGTGTAAGCTTAATCAAACAAAACACCTTCAAAGAAAAGCTACTTGCAATACCGGGGGTAGTGAATGTGAGTTTTAATACAAGTGCACCATCTTCTAGCAATAATAACGAGACGAACTTCTCTTACAATAGTTCCAAAGATGCTGACTTCCAGGTAAATGTAAAGCCTGCTGATGGCGAATATTTCACTACATTCGGACTATCTCTGGTAGCAGGACGAGGCTTAAGTAAAAGCGATACCATTAAAGAGTTTGTAGTCAACGAAACATTATTAAAAAAATTAAACGTAAAACAGCCCGATGAAGCGCTAGGCAAAACAATTAAACTTTGGGGATCTTCAGGCCCAATAGTAGGCGTTGTGAAAGATTTTAATAACTATTCCTTACACGAAGCCATTTCTCCAATTGCTATTTTCTCTCGGAAAACACAGTATGAAACAGTTGCAGTTAAGCTCGAGAAGAAAGAGATGTTCGAGGCGCTAAAAAAAATAACGCAAGCCTTTAATTCTACGTATCCAAATTATGTTTTTCGAAACAATTTTTTCGATGATAGTTTAGATAACTATTACGAAACAGAACGGGTAATGGGTACTTTGTTTAAAGTATTTGCGGGAGTGGTTGTGTTTATTTCATTTATTGGTCTATTCGGATTAATTTCTTTTGTTGCAACGCAAAGAACAAAAGAGATTGCCATACGCAAGGTTTTGGGTGCTACAAATATCGAGCTTATCAAAATGTTGAACAGCTCATTTTTGTGGATGATATTGATTGCAAACTTAATAGCTTGGCCAATTGCCTACATTTTCGTTCAACAATGGTTGGCAGGTTTTCAGTACCGAATAGAATTGAGTATTTGGCCCTTTGTATTGGCTGCAATAATATCATTGGCCATCACCATTTTTACCGTTACCATCAGAAGCTATAGGGCTGCCAAGGCGAACACAGTTGATGCCTTGAAATACGAATAATTAAGCTCAAAGTTTAAAGACCAAAGACTAAAGCATTAGCAAGGTCTTAAATCTCATATCTCACTACACATATCTCAAAATGATCGAACTAAAAAATATAGAAAAATACTACGCTAATAAAGGCGTAAAAAGTTACATTCTTCGTCACGTAAGCACAACAATTAAACAAGGCGAATTTGTCTCTATTATGGGCCCATCCGGTGCCGGTAAATCAACTTTGTTAAATATTTTGGGCATGCTAGAAGAACCAACTTATGGCGAGTATCATTTTATGGATGAAGATGTAACCGCCATGAAAGAACGCCAAAGAATAGAGTTGTACCGAAATCACATCGGTTTTGTCTTTCAAGCATATCATTTAATTGATGAAATGACAGTTGCCGAAAATATAGAAGCGCCTTTGCTGTATAAAAAAATACCAGGCTCAGAGCGTAAAAGTCGCATAGCGGATGTGTTGGATCGCTTTAATATGGTAGCTAAAAAAGATTTGTTTCCCAATCAGCTTTCTGGAGGTCAGCAACAATTAGTGGGCATTGCCAGGGCTTTAGTGGCTCAACCCTCAATTATTTTGGCCGACGAACCGACAGGAAACTTACAATCTGCACAAGCAGAGCAGATTATGGAGTTGTTTAAAAAGCTCAATGAAGAAGAAGGGATTACGATTGTACAAGTAACTCACTCCGAAAAAAATGCGCAATATGGAAATCGAATTCTAACCATTGAAGACGGAGTGATTAAAGAAGACTTGGCAGTTGGCCGTTAATAATTTTCAGTCTGCAACCAGGTCTCACATCTCATATCTCACTTCTTACATCTCACAAAATGTTCAAACTCAACTTAAAAATCGCTCTGCGTAACTTATTTAAAAACAAAGTTTACGCTGCAATTAATATTGGCGGATTGGCACTTGGCTTAACTGCATTTGTATTATTACTTTTATTTGTAAACCATGAAACCAATTACGATAAGTGGAGCCCAGATTTAAAAAGTGTTTATCAACTAAGAGAATATCATGATTTTTATACTTCAGACAATCAGCAACATTGGATGCAGATTAATGAATCCAGAATTGGGGCATTGGTGACTGAGAAAATACCGCAATTTAAATATGTTACTAAAATCGATGAAAATTGGGGAGATGGATTTTCCGTTAAACCGGCCAATGGAAACCCGATAATTGTAGATGATGTTAGAAATGCAGATTCGCTGTTCTTTAAAGTTTTTCCTTACCAATTTCTGCAAGGAGATCGATTAACAGCCATTAATAAACCCAACACCATTGTTTTAAAGCAAAGTTTGGCAACCAAGATTTTTGGTACAGAAAAGGCATTAGGTAAATCCTTAAAAATTTTAATGTGGCGAGATGATCCCGGAACTTTAATGACAGTAACTGGTGTAGTTGCAGATCCAAAAACACCTCAAAGCGTACATTTTAATGCCATCATGCATACTGGTGAGCGAGAAAAAGATCCTGTGCAAATTAGCAGTACAAACCATTGCGAAATATATGCTTTGGCAAATGCACAGTTAGATACTGCCCAAATAAATAAAACCTTAAAAAAGGTTTATGTCGATTATAAAAAAGCATCATTCATCAAAAGAAAAATTACTTATGCAGATTATTATAAAAATGGCAAAACACCTGGATTAAAAATTATACCCTTGCAAGATGTTTATGCAACACCTTCAATTGATCAAAACTGGATAGATAAAATAAAACCCATTGTGGCACTTTCCATTTTTCTCTTATTGGTGTCTATCATCAACTTCGTTAATCTGGCAACAGCACAATCAGTACAGAGAGCAAAAGAGGTAGGTGTTAAAAAAGTTTTGGGAGCTTACAAAAAGCAGTTGATTATTCAGTTCTTATTAGAAGCCGCCTTACAAGCCCTGCTGGCACTCTTTATCGCAGTAGTTTTGGTAGAAGTGCTATTGCCCGCATTTAGCACTCATTTTAATGTTAAACTGAGTTTCTGGCGGAGTGATCAATTGCTTGGCATTATTTTGCAATTGTTAAGTTTATTTATACTCATTACGCTTCTCGCAGGCTTTTACCCTGCCTGGATTTTATCTAAATACAATCCTGTAAAGGTTCTTAAAGGCAATTACGAGAGTGGTTTTAAAGGCATTGCTTTACGAAATGGTTTGGTAGTTGCACAGTTTATAATTGCTGTAACATTTATCATTGGGATAGGGGTAATGTATCAACAAACCAATTTTATAGCCAATAAAGATTTAGGTTTTACCAGGGATAAACTGATCAATATTTCTACCAATCTAAACACTGGTGATCCCTTTGCCGACCGACTACGAAAAATTACCGGTGTAAAATATGTTGCTACCACAACACAGATAATGGGTAATACCTTTAATGTGGGAAGTGAATTTATTTTCAAAAATGAAAAGCATAATGTAAATACGGTTACGGTAACAATCGATGCTTTATCTGCTCTGGGCGTACAGGTCTTAAGTGGAAGAATTTTTTCTTCAGCATACAAGCAAGATACCGTGAATACTGTGGTTCTAAATCAGTCTGCTGCCAATTTATTCGGAAAGAATATGGTTGGCAAACGGATTAAAGAGCGTGACAATACATTTCAGGTTATTGGAGTGATAAAGGATTATAATAATGAAGGTTTTGATAAATCCGTTTTGCCCACGGTCTATCGAGTTACACATTTGGGTGGTATGTCTAGTACCAATAATTTATTAATCAAGTTTGATAGCGATAACTATCAGGCGGCATTAAATGCTATTGAAGCCGAATGGAAAAAGACTTATGCAAATTTTCCAATGATCTACGCTTCTGTTGAGGATGCATTCCAAAAAACGATGGAAGCTACTCGTAAACAGATGCAGATTATTGTGTTATTCAGCATTATTTCGGTTGTACTCTCTTTATTGGGCTTATTCGCCTTATCAACTTTTATGGCAAAGCGAAGGACTAAAGAAATTGCTATTCGCAAAATTTTAGGAGCATCAGATTTTCAAATTATTAACATGTTAAACCGATCGTTTTTAGTATTGGTTATCGCTGCAAATTTAATCAGTTGGCCAATTGCATTTATCCTTACCAAAAAGTGGCTCGAAGGTTTTGCTTACAGAATTGATATGCCATTTTGGCCATTTGCCATTGCAACAATTTCATCTGTAGCAATTGCTATTTTCACAGTGAGTTTACAAGCGAGAAAAGCTGCGGTAAATAATCCTGTAGATGCTTTAAAGTACGAATAAGGGTGGAAGGCAAAAGCTAATAGGGTGGAAGGTTCAAGCGGCCAATCCTTCACGTTTCGACCTTCTATGTTTTAATAGGAGGGTTATGCAAAGAGTAATAAGGTGAAAGGTTTAATCGTCCAGACCTTCATCCTTCAACCTTTCCACCATCAACCTTAAACCTTATCTTTGTGCATGCAAAAAACCTTTATAGATCAGCTTGGTAATGAAATTACAATTAATTATCCACCTAAAAAGATAGTCTCTATTGTACCTTCTCAAACTGAATTGCTGTTTGATTTGGGTCTAAACGATGAGGTAGTTGGCATTACTAAATTTTGCATCCATCCGATTGAAAAGTTTGCCTCAAAAACCAAAATTGGTGGCACTAAAAAACTGCTCATCGAAAAAATTAGAGATTTAAAACCCGATTTAATTATTGGCAACAAAGAAGAAAATACGCAAAGCGAAGTAGAGTTGTTGATGCAAGAATTTCCGGTGTGGATGAGCGATATCAGCAATTTAGAAGAAGCGATTTTAACCATAACGCAAATAGGGGAGTTGGTTGATAGATCTCCAGAAGCAGCCTATTTAAATCATTTGATTAGTGCTGGCTTTAAAGATTTACAAAATTTAGCAGTAGAAAAAAATATCAATCAAACTGTTGCTTATTTAATTTGGAAAGACCCTTACATGGTTGCTGGCAAACAAAATTTTATTAATGATATTTTAAGGAAAATTGGCTTAAACAATATTATTCAGCAAAGCAGATACCCCGAAATCGAGCTCACTGAACTACAAAATCTAAACCCTAATCTCATTTTTCTATCTTCAGAACCTTATCCTTTCAAACAAAAGCATATCGACGAAATGCAAGCAGCTTTGCCAAATGCCAAAATAATGTTGGTAGATGGTGAGATGTTCAGCTGGTACGGCAGTCGGTTGGTGAAAGCTGTTCAGTATTTTTTCGAATTCCAGAAAGAACTTTCTTAAGGTTTTAATGTTAAGCAGTTTACAACCACTTTAATAAGTTATATACAATGAAAAAAATACTACCATTACTAATGTTTACGATTGTTACATTTGGATGCGGCATAATGCGCAATTCTTCAACCGGAGAGACCATAAGCTTAACAGGTAAAATTAATAAACTAGGCATTACCACCTATCAATATGGTACGCATGTGATTAATGCCAATGGAAAACCATTTGCACTAAAAAGCGCCGCAGTTTTGTTAGATACTTATATTGATAAACAGGTAACAATAACGGGCATCAAGGTTCCTGGCTATCCTTTATCAGGAGGACCCGATTTAATTGAGGTAACAGAAGTAATTATGAAATAAGTACTCTACCTTAAGTTTGTTATTCAGGAGTATAAATGAAGCGCTGTTTTGCTGATAAGAAGAAAGGAGATATTTACAAGTTGAAATAAAGTGAAAATATTTCTCGTTCAAAATTAGATACTTAGCTTTTAAGGTGAAAAATAATAGATAAAAACTAGCAGATACCTTTTGATTATTCAATCTAGTTTCTATCTTTGCAGTCCTTAATACATCCTAACTGCGGAAGTGGCGTAATTGGTAGCCGCACCAGACTTAGGATCTGGCGCTTCACGGCGTGGGGGTTCGAGTCCCTTCTTCCGCACAAAAGATAAGGCCGTCCTGATGCAAATCGGGACGGTTTTGTTTTTAAAAACAGTGATTAATAAAAAGAGCTGTGTTGATCCAGACGCAAAACCTGTCTCCAATCACACATCTTGATACTCATATCTCAAAAAAATGAATATTACACAGGAAAAAACCGGCAACTTAAATGCTGTTGTAAAAATCAAGATCGCACCTGCAGATTATAGTGCAAAAGTAGAAAAGGCTATCAAAGACCAAGCTAAGAAAGCACAATTACCTGGTTTCCGTAAAGGAATGGTTCCTGCTGCACACATTAAAAAAATGTACGGCAAAAGTATTTTAGTTGAGGAAGTAAATAACTTGTTAAACGATACCTTGTCTAACTACATTGCAGAGCAGAAATTAGAAATTTTAGGTCAACCATTGCCTCAAATGGATAACGAACGCGAATTCAAATGGGATTACACCGACGAGTTTGAGTTTGATTATGAATTGGGATTAGCGCCAGCCTTTGATGTAAATATTTCTTCCAAAGACAAATACACAGAATATGTGGTTAAGGCTGATGAAGAAACGCTAGAAACGCGTATCAAAAATATTCGTCGTAGCTACGGTAAAATGACCAATCCTGAAGTTGCTGAAGAAGGCGACGTACTTTATGCAGATTTGGTACAACTTGCTGCAGATGGTACGGTATTCGAAGGAGGCATTACCAATAGCGCAACGCTGCGTTTAGATCTGGTAAAGGATAAAAAAATTCTGAAATCTTTAGTTGGCTTGAAAAAGGACGACGTGGTAACTGTCGATATCGTTAAAGCCTTTGATGATGTTGCAGCTGTTGCGAAAGCGCTTAATATTTCTGAAGAAGATGCCGCCGAATTAAAATCTGATTTTCAATTAACAGTTAAAAACGTTAACCGGTTAGAGGAGTCTGACCTTAACCAAGAGTTTTTTGATAAGTTATTTGGTGAAGGAACAGTTACAGATGAGGCCGGCTTCAGGGCAAAAATAACTGAAGAGGTTGAAGGCATGTTTAAACAAGATGCTGAGCGTCAGTTATCTAATGATATTTACGAAGATCTTTTAAAGAAACACACCTTCGAATTACCTGATGAATTTTTACGTCGCTGGTTAAAAGCAACAAACGAAAAATTGACTGATGAAGAATTGGCTGAAGGTTATGATGATTTCGCCAAGAACTTAAAATGGACTTTAATCGAGAATAAAATCATTAAAGACAATCAAATCGAAATCAAATACGAAGATGTGGTTCAAGCGGCGAAAGCAAAGTTAGATGCACAATTTAGAATGTATAGCCCAAGTCCGCTTCCAGAAGATCAGTTGGCACAATATGCCGTGCAGTTTCTTCAAGATAAAGAGAATGCTAACAGGGTTTTCGAAGAAGTAAAAGCATTAAAAACGTTCGAGCAAATTAAGTCCATCGTAACGTTAGATCAAAAAGACATTGCTTACGATAAGTTTACCGCTTTAGCACAAAAATAGTGTATTGGCAGTTAACGTTTCGTTAGTGGCTAAATCGAACATTGGCTGACCGATTGTCAGTCTATCATGAACAGAATTTATGCAGAGCAGCTCAATGGGCTGCTCTTAGCATATTCTATACTTTTATTGAAACTTTTGCGCATTCACCTCGTCAATATGCTCATTATCTTGATATTGCATTCAAATTCGTTTTAAAAAATGCAAATATTTTGGTAGTATTGAAAACGGGAAAATATATTTCTGACACAGCAGTGCTTCTTTATCAAAAAGAATTAGATAAATTGGCACGGAAATTAACCTACTTCAGAAATATTTATTAAAATTATAATCCGGTTTGGCTGTTCTTCTTCCAGCAAATAAAGTCAAACTTCAAACGCAAAAAAAGATTATGAATATAGATTCACAAGAATTTAGAAAATTCGCCGTTAAACATCAAGGTATTGGTGGTTTACATGTAGATAAATTTATTGCTCAAGCTAATTTAAGCCCGCAGAGCATGACACCATATATTATTGAGGAACGCCAGTTAAATGTTGCTCAAATGGATGTTTTCTCTAGGTTAATGATGGATCGTATTATCTTTTTAGGAGATGCCATTTACGATCAGAATGCAAATATCATCCAGGCACAGTTGCTGTTTTTACAATCTACTGATGCCGATCGTGATATTCAAATTTACATCAATTCGCCAGGCGGTTCGGTATATGCTGGTTTAGGCATTTACGATACCATGCAATATATACAGCCAGATGTAGCAACTATATGTACAGGTATGGCTGCTTCTATGGGCGCAGTATTATTAGTTGCAGGCGCTAAAGGTAAGCGTGCTGCGTTACCACACTCAAGGGTAATGATTCACCAACCATCTGGTGGCGCACAAGGTGTAGCTTCAGATATGGAGATCAACTTGAGAGAAATGTTGAAATTGAAAAAAGAATTATACGATATAATTTCAGAGCACTCTGGCCAGGCATACGATTGGGTAGAGAAAGCTTCAGATCGCGATTACTGGATGACTGCCGACGAGGCAAAAGGATTTGGTATGGTTGATGAAGTTTTGTCGAGAAACGCGAAAAAAGATGGCGAAACAAAATAAAGAATCCCGTTGTTCATTCTGCCATTCTGGCAAGCATGAAACTTTAATGCTAATTGAGGGCATGGATGCATTTATCTGCGATAAGTGTGTAACCCAGGCCAATCAGTTGCTTGCCCAGGAATTAGGTACTAAGAACACCAAGAATATCCAGGCTGCAATTTCATTGCTTAAGCCACTGGAAATTAAGCAGCATTTAGATCAATATGTTATTGGACAAGATGATGCAAAGAAAGTGCTTTCGGTGGCTGTTTACAATCACTACAAACGTCTTAATCAGAAAATTGATAAAGACGAGATCGAGATTGAAAAATCAAACATCATGTTGGTTGGAGAAACTGGTACAGGGAAAACGCTTTTGGCTAAAACCATTGCAAAAATTTTGCATGTACCTTTTTGTATTTGCGATGCCACAGTACTTACCGAGGCCGGTTATGTAGGCGAAGACGTAGAAAGTATCCTTACAAGATTGTTGCAGGCTGCAGACTATGATGTTGCCGCTGCCGAACGTGGTATAGTATATATCGATGAGGTGGATAAGGTTGCCCGCAAAAGTGATAACCCGTCTATCACCCGTGATGTATCTGGTGAAGGGGTACAACAGGCGCTTTTGAAAATTTTAGAAGGTACCGTAGTTAATGTTCCACCTCAGGGAGGGCGTAAACATCCAGATCAAAAAATGATTCCGGTAAATACCAATAATATTTTATTTATTTGTGGTGGTGCTTTTGATGGTATTGAACGAAAAATTGCCAACAGGTTACGTACACAAGCGGTAGGGTATAAGGTAAAGAAAGACGAAACTATTTTAGATCTAAAAAATCTTTACAAGTACATCACCCCACAAGATTTGAAATCATTTGGTTTAATTCCAGAATTAATTGGCCGTATACCGGTTCTTTCGCACTTAAATCCTTTAGATAAAGAATCGTTAAGAAACATTTTAACAGCGCCAAAGAATTCGTTGATAAAGCAATATGTTAAGCTCTTTGCTTATGAAGATGTGAATTTGGTTTTCGAAGATGAAGTTTTGGATTTTGTTGTTGATAAGGCGATGGAATACAAGCTTGGAGCCCGTGGTTTGCGATCCATTTGTGAGGCCATCATGCTCGATGCCATGTTTGATACGCCCACACAGACAGATGTAAAGGAGTTGCACATCACACTCGATTACGCGATTGAGAAATTTGAAAAAGCCGACTTTAAAAAGTTGCAAGCTGCATAAAATTCAAATCCCTCCCGAGTATCGGGAGGGATTTTTTTTAATACCGCATTTGTTAACAGTGGAATTAATCCACAATAAACTAAAGACTATGAATGAAGAAAAAGATGTAAAAAAAGATGAAACTAATCTAATTAATGCTAAGAAAGTTAAAGAAGTTGAAAGTCCGGTTAAATCTGGATTAAAGTCTAAAGATGAAATTGTGAAAAACTGGCTTCCGCGTTATACCGGCCGGCCGTTAGATCAATTTGGAGATTATATTCTACTTACCAACTTTAGCAAATATGTAAGCATGTTTTCGGAGTGGAATGATAATGCCCCAATTATGGGTTTAGATAAGCCGATGCAGAGCGTCACCGCAAACGGGATCACCATTATTAACTTTGGAATGGGAAGTCCGTTAGCAGCCACAATGATGGACTTGCTTACAGCGATTAAACCAAAAGCAGTATTGTTTCTTGGGAAATGCGGCGGTTTAAAAAAGAAGAATCAATTGGGCGATCTTATCCTGCCTATTGCTGCCATTAGAGGCGAGGGAACATCGAACGACTACTTGCCTGCGGAAGTTCCGGCGTTGCCAGCATTTGCCTTGCAAAAGGCTATTTCTACTACCATTCGCGATCATGGCAGAGATTATTGGACCGGAACCTGCTATACGACCAACAGAAGGGTTTGGGAACACGATAAAGAATTCAAAAAGTATTTGAAAACATTGCGAGCGATGGCGGTTGATATGGAAACAGCAACGATTTTCACTACTGCTTTTGCTAACAAAATTCCTGCTGGGGCATTACTATTGGTTTCAGATCAACCTATGATTCCAGAAGGCGTTAAAACAGCTGAAAGTGATAGTAGTGTTACTGAAAAATATGTAGAAACGCATTTGCGCATCGGTATCGATTCATTAAAGCAACTGATCAATAATGGATTAACCGTTAAACACCTGTTGTTTTAGGCCTATATCAGCGCAATTATAATAGGGTGCCATCTTAAATCGTTCAACATCTAAACTGGATTTCTGAAGATGCCGAAATCAATTCGGCTCGATGATTACAAGAAGGTAATCTTGAAACAAAAAAGACCGGCTAATGCCAGTCTTTTTTTATTTGTGTGAATATTATGCTAGCCTAAATACGATTTTAAAATCTTACTTCTCGAAGTGTGACGTAAACGTTGTAAAGCTTTATCTTTAATCTGACGAACACGCTCACGTGTTAAGTTAAACTTCTCGCCGATTTCTTCCAATGAAAGTGGGTGGTTAGAGCCTAAGCCAAAAAATAAAACAATAATTTCTCTTTCTCTTTCGGTTAAGGTAGATAAAGAACGTTTAATTTCTTCTGATAAAGACTCATTGATCAAAGAACTATCCGTGTTTGGCTCATGGTTTTCCAATACATCTAATAATGTATTTTCTTCACCTTGTACAAACGGCGCATCCATTGAGACGTGACGACCAGAGTTGCTTAATGTGTCAGAAATTTTATCAACGGTAGTTTCTAAAATGTCTGCCAGTTCTTCCGGAGACGGTTCACGCTCATATTCCTGCTCTAGTTTAGAGAAGGCTTTGCTGATTTTACTTAATGAACCAACCTGGTTTAAAGGTAAACGTACAATACGACTCTGTTCTGCAATTGCCTGCAAAATCGATTGACGAATCCACCAAACCGCATAAGAAATAAACTTAAAGCCTTTCGTTTCATCAAAACGCTTTGCAGCTTTAATCAGGCCCAGGTTGCCTTCATTAATTAAGTCGCCTAATGTTAAACCTTGATTTTGATATTGTTTTGCAACAGACACAACGAAACGCAAGTTAGTTTTAGTTAATCGCTCTAACGCAGCTTGGTCGCCTTCCCGAATCTTTCTTGCTAAAATTACTTCTTCTTCTGCTGTTATTAAATCTACTTTACCAATTTCGTGTAGGTATTTGTCTAACGACTGACTTTCACGGTTAGTAATGGATTGCGTTATCTTGAGTTGTCTCATTTATACGTTTTGTGTGCTCTTTAATTATTTGAAGTGTGCAAAGTTACGAAAATGTAAAGCAATCCGAAAGGATAAAATGCTGAAAATGTTGGTGTTTGCACAAGTTTTTTACAGTTTTACTTACAACAAAAATCATTCCAATAAAGTTTTTGGCACTATAACTACAGATTTCCCTGTTATAGGTGTTTATCATAAAATATTTATTGTAAAACAATATATTTATTTTGTTTTTTAATAAATATAAATTTATGTTTGTATGATAAATATTTAAATAAATATGACGATTAGGTTTTTAACATTGCTGATGATTGATAGAGAAAATAGGGGATAGATCATCATATTCTGCTCACATTAGGAAAAAATTAAACTAAAAATATATGAAAAGCATACGTTCTCTAACATTTAATAAATTTATGGTAGACTCGGCTTGGTACCTTGGGATATTAGTTTGCCTTATATGGGCCGTTCATAGTGTATTCCTTGCCATATCGGCTGGAAGACTTTCAGGAACAGGCTTATTGCCTTTGAATGTTAAAGTAGATGCCACACATCTAACCTTTAATTCGGTTCAGAAGGCATTTGAATTTCAATACGATGATAAGGCCTTTGCTAGTATAACATTGTCTAACTTTGATTTGAATCTGGCATTAAGCCCCTTTGTGATTACTTACTTTTTATTCATTGCATTAAGCTTGATATTTTCTTTCTACGAACTGAAGCAGCTTAGAAATCTGATTGGCGATGTGATTAACGGGGAGATTTTTACCCGGCAAAATATCAATCGGTTGAAGAGGATAGGAGTGATGGAATTGTTCAGTTTGCCAATTGCTGTGGCTTATCACTTCATCATGCCGGCTATTATGAGCCATACTTTTGCCCAAAACATTAGCTTCGTATTTAATACTCAGGAATTTTTATATACACTAATTCATGGACTGGAATATTTAATTTTTGCTGGAGTATTTGCCTACGGTCTAGTATTAAAACAAGAACATGATTTGACTTTTTGATGCTGAACAATAAAAAATTGGAAGGAATTGCCCGAGCATTTTGTTTTATGGCTTAAGAGCAATTGTTTCTTATATCACATTATTGAACGGCAGCAAACCCCATGTATGATCTGGAAAAGATCCAAAGACATTAATCAGAAACAATAAAATTTACCGATCCAAAATGAATACAGTATCTCAAATGATAAGGAATTCAGCTTACTCATTAATTATTGTTATTGTAATCTCATTATCCCTGCGACTAATTTTCTCAGTTATTGATTATAATAAGGGTTCAATAAATGTCACAGTTAAGAAAACGAGTGGGCCAACTGAAGAAGTTATTGATGGAATGCATTTTAAAACAATCGGAAGTGGAGAGATTCAGTTGAAACCTACATTTCTACAATCATTTATACTCAGCGGTCATATAAATAAAGATGGCGGTGCAACAATGGTGTTTTATTTACTTTCTAGTTTAGCCATCATTTGGTCGATGAAAGGAAAGGAGATTAAATTGGAAGGTATTACAAAGAAAAAGGTAGCGAAACTCTTTTATATTGGGTTGGCTTTGTTTATTCTACCCAAACTTTTATTTAATTTTCTTCTTGACCAATATGTAGCTCAACTCACGCATAATAAGTTTGATTATTATGATAACGCTACCTTTTTCGATGACGGTTTTTACCTTGCAATTATCATTTTTAATGTTGTTTATGGTATAATCGAATACGCTAAGAAACTCAAACAGGAAAATGATTTAACGATATAATATTATGAAAGTTAAAAACCAAATCAAATTGATTAAATCAGGCTACATTATTACGTTATCAGGCGTATGTTTGTTGTCGCTCAAGGATGCTATCCGTGGGTTTAACGATGGTTGGAGTAGCAATAGCAATCAGAGTTCTTTGGGCTTTTTACAAGGATCTTTGGTACTATTGATTACTATTTTAGGAATGGGTGTGGTTTCTAAATTATATCGTTTTATAGATTCGGTTGAAAAAGATGAAGTATTTAGCGAGGCTAATTTGAAGCTCCTTAAAAGAATGGGGTTATATTGTACGGTTATACCGTTCTTGCTGTTCTCTTTTAACACAACAGTTTATATGCAAAATTTTAAGGGAGAAAGTGGGTTATTACTTAGCATAATCGAAAATGTTGATTTCCAGATTTGGCTCTTAATATTTGGTTTAACACTATTTACAATAGCTTGTGTTTTTAAAATGGGAATAGCATTGAAGGCAGAGCAAGATTTAACGATATAATAAATTATGCCCATCATTATAAATTTAGATGTAATGCTTGCCCGGCGCAAAATGTCGCTCACCGAACTAAGCGAACGTGTAGGCATTACCATGTCAAACTTGTCTATCTTAAAAACGGGGAAAGCAAAAGCCGTTAGATTAGAAACCTTAGAATCCATCTGTAGGGTTCTGGATTGTCAGCCTGGCGATATCTTAGAGTTCCGGCAAGAAATTTAACAGAAGCGCAACTAACCTGAATCATTAAACCCGATAGCAGTGGAAATCCTTTTTGGATGCTGCTTAGAATAATAGCAGCGCAGCTTTTTCCCAATCAGCTGCGAAAATTGTAGCAGAACTGCTTCATCAAAAAGATTGAAACAGATAGCGGGACTTTCACAACCTAAGAATTACCGAACTTTGATTTTCAAACATTTCATCACCTTAGACATCTTAAACTAGTGCATCAGTTTAGTAATAGTAACAACCGTCGTTCCGAGGTGAAGCAATCCTAAATCGCTTGCAATATCATGAGTAAGATTACTTTCCCTAAAGTATGAATAGGCAGCGCTTCGCTATACCAATAGTCGAAAAAACAAAAACCTTCCAGTACGCACTGAAAGGTTTTTCTTTTTTATGAGATTAAGCTTTAAGTTCTGGGCTTTCCGCTTTAAACTTTCTGCTTTATGCCAATTACGCTTGTTCAGCCAAAACTTTAGTTACTAAATCAGCAGCTTCTTTAAGCGCTATCGCCGAGTATACTTTAAGTCCAGACTCATCAATTAATTTTTTAGCTTCAACGGCGTTTGTGCCTTGTAAACGACATATAATTGGCACAGGAATGTTTCCGATTTCCTGGTATGCATCGATAACACCTTGCGCAACGCGGTCGCAACGCACAATACCACCAAAAATATTAATTAAAATAGCTTTAACATTTGGGTCTTTTAAAATGATGTTGAAAGCCGCTTTTACAGTTTGTGCATTAGCAGTTCCACCCACATCTAAGAAGTTTGCAGGCTCGCCACCAGCTAACTTGATGATGTCCATAGTGGCCATCGCCAAACCAGCGCCGTTTACCATACAGCCTACGTTACCGTCAAGGTTAACAAAGTTTAGGTTGCTTGCGCTTGCTTCAACTTCCATTGGGTCTTCTTCCGTAACATCACGCATGGCTGCGTATTCTGCATGGCGGAATAAGCCGTTTTCATCTAAATTCACCTTAGCATCAACAGCAATTACTTTATCATCAGAAGTTTTTAGCACTGGGTTAATTTCAAACATCGAAGAGTCTGTAGCATCATAAGCTTTGTATAATGCGCTCACAAATTTAACCATCTCTTTAAAAGCATTACCACTAACACCTAAGTTAAAAGCGATTTTACGAGCCTGAAAACCCTGTAAACCTACCTTTGGATCAATTTCTTCTTTGAAAATTAAGTGTGGTGTGTGTTCTGCAACTTCTTCGATATCCATACCACCTTCGGTACTGTACATAATAATGTTGCGGCCTTTAGCACGATCTAGCAAAACTGAAATATAAAATTCTTTAGTTTCTGATGCGCCAGGGTAATAAACATCCTGTGCAACTAAAACCTTGCTCACTAATTTACCTTCTGGTCCGGTTTGAGGTGTAACCAATTGCATACCAATAATATCGGTAGCACGTTGTTTAACTTCATCAAGGTTTTTGGCCAATTTTACACCACCACCTTTACCGCGGCCACCCGCGTGGATTTGCGCTTTAATTACCACCCAATCAGAGTTGTAATCGGTTTTCATTTTCTTTGCAGCCTCAACAGCTTGCTCTGGCGTTTCGGCAACAATTCCTTCTTGAACTGCAACACCAAAACTTTTTAATATTTGTTTACCCTGGTATTCGTGAATATTCATTTGCTACAAAATTTGCCCAAAGCTACAATTCTAAAGGCTTTAAACAAATAGTAATTGCCGATTTTTTCTAGAAAATGAACGTTTAATGTTTATCGGTAAAAGCAGTCCCGCTAACGCTACAATCTTTTAAGCCAAAAAGTTAGCAAGCTGTTTATTGTTTTACGCACAGCCATTACCAACAATGAATTTGGGCTTAAAAGTATTTTCGCTTATATCGGGTTTAAGTACTGCAGTCGGTGGTTTATAGCAAATACCGTCTGGGTACTTAAGGTTTAGTTACCTGCCAGGGGAGAATCAAATACGCCAACGGCTAGCTCTGCCCAAATTAAAAACAGCGCCAATAGAATTATCATTAATAGAATCGTTCTCATTTTACCGGTTTTAACTTTATTTAGCACAAACACAATTGCAAAGCCACTAGAAAGTAGCAACAAGGCCGCAATAAAAAAATCGCTTAAAGTCCATTTTACCTCTGCGGTAAACTGCATGGCAACTAACGGAACTAATAAAATAAGTGTGATGATGGCAAGCATAATTTTTATGCTATTCCTTGGGAGATTTTTGGTTTGATTTTTCATCGTTTTTAAGGTTAAATATTCATTTAGTAAAAAGGCTATAGGGCGTCCTGGTAATCTCGCCGAGGGACTATGAAATAGCCTTATTATGATTGAAAATCAGCTTTAGCATCGGTTATCTTATTTCTTTTTTTGTATATGTAGATACAGAAAAGTGATACTACCAACACTAGTAGTAGATAGAAATTCGGTTCATCCATTCTTTGGGTATCCTCGTCAGGATCTAGGTCTTTGTTTCCCGACAATATTTCTTGCTGCTTTCTTTTCAAAGCTATCTTCTGAGCCTCATTTTCTACAACTAGGTAGGCTGTGTTTGGGCTTAGCACAATACTGGCAATACTTTGTTTTACCATCTGGAGATGGTCCTTTTGAGTGGGGGATCGATTTAGCGAGTGGTCTATCCACATGCCCTCTATTAAAAGAGCCTTGTCCCATTCAGAAACATGCTTCATTGTACTGTTCAGATTATACATTGCCTTGTCCAAACATATAGATGGTTCATTGTCATTTTTTAAGTAGAAAACTTTACCTGGTTTTGGCTCATAAAGGCGTACGCCATTGTTTTGAAAACTGCTTACAACTTCTAGCTTGTTTTGTGGCTGTGCCATGAGCGAGTGTTTCCATATTTTAAATGTTGAATCCAATTCGTAGAAATTACTACAATCTGGATAAGATAGTTTATACGCTGCATAATCATCTGGTAAAATGCTGCTTTCAAAATCATTAGTCACCGTGATTATTACTGGAAATGTACGCTCATGTCTACGATAATGTTTTATCAGTATTTTTTTAATTGCTCCTTCCAAGTAAAATCCCCCCTGACATTTTTTCGTTTGCAAAGCATTCTTCCAGTTTGGGTGGTAATCCATTTCTTCTGAAATGCTATTCACAAAATGTAATTTAACATCTTCTGGTTTTATTTGTCTGTTTTTTATAAAGGTTTGTACCCGGGTATAATAATTTTCTTTATATGTGGTTTGGCGGTTCGACAAGTCAATAATAAAGTGGTATTGGGGCAGTCTCTTAACGAGCTTTAATTTCTTTTTATCTTGAACCGGTATATAGTAAATCCCATTTAGTAGTTTCTTTTCAGGCCGATTTCCAGTACTTTTTGCGCCCACCTGGAATTTATATCCATCAATGTTTAAAATAATAGCCCCTTTGTGAATAACCTCTAGGCCAGTTTTCCTGTTTTCATTTGCAGCAAATGGGAAAACCTTTAGGGCTACGGTGTTTCCACTCAAGTAATATAGTATCCCAGGATCCTTGTTTTGGTTTTTAATGTTATTAAATACCCACATTGCAGCTTTTTTTTCTGAAAGAATTCCATATTCTCTTCTATTACCGATATTTAAGTAATAGTTGCTTATCCAACAACCCGTTGGAAGGGTGAATTTGGCTTCATAGGCTTCTAAAGCGTTGTTGCTTCGATTTTGTAGTTCTAGATTAACTAATGTTTTCCAGTGTCCATGTTGGTGTGAGTAAGTGCTTGAGGTAATAATCCGAGATATTTTAACTTTACGTGAAACTGCACTTTGATGGGCCTGGGTTATCCTATTTCCAAAGAAAATTGAAGATAGCTTTTCGATCTTGTTCGTCGATAATACCATATTATCTAGAACCAACCAATTATAATAGGGCGTTAAAAAGGGCTGGTTGTAACTGTTGGAACCGTCGCCTCGTTGTTTAGCCTTTTCTATCATCTTTAGCGTATTCGAAAGTGCCTCATTATTAAAATCATAAACTTTACTATAGTCAGGACTATACACATATTCTAGTGCGTTGTTAAGCGTGATTTTATCCCTAAAATAGGTAAGTGTGATGGATGTGGGAATGATTGCGAAACATAAGATACTTGTGGCAATCAACTTTCCGATATGATAGGTCTCTTTTAAATGATTAAATAATTTGTACAAGAGGTTTATATGTATAATAAATACACCAAGTGGAGCTAGCAAAAGAAATCCAAAACCAAAGGCGATAATGGCAACGACGGAAATAGGAATAAATGGAGCAAAAACTAAAAAGAAATATAAGCTATAAGGTAAGCCTGCCCAAAGTATAAGATATTTAGTTAACCTTAATTGTGCATTTTTAAATTCTGGGGTACAAATGGTCACACCATTTAAAATGACAATAATATAGAACCAAATACTACTAAAATCGCCGAATACTGCCGAGCCTATTTTATTGCTGAACCCGAAATAACCATTGTTTAGCCCTAACGCGATAATTGGGAGAATAATGCATAATAGGATTCTAAAATAAATTGAATATTTAGTTATACGATTGGAATTGCTCCAACTTAACATATAGATCCATCTACACAAAAAGAAAATAAATAAAATTGATAAAATGATAGCTGCAATAATGATAGTATGAAAACTGAAATTGCTGTCCGTTTTTTTCCAAAGCGGTAAAATTATCAGCACAAAGACATAGCTTAATAAAGGAACAGCCATCGCATAAAAAAAGCTAAGCCATGCTCTTTTTGATTTGCTTTTTTCTACAGAGTAGATTACTAAAATCATTAACGAATGAAATAGGGTAGGCATCAAGAAAGTTCCTGGATACATGAAGGTATCAACGGTGATCATCCATGCGGGTATTGAAGGCGGAATTAATGCCTCGGCAAAATAGCCATAGTAATATAAAAATGCAGCATAAATAAGTAGAGTGCATCCGGCATGGATAGCACCTATCTTCTTATACCTATATAAATTGTGTATTACGTAGATTGTTTGTAAACAAATCAAAGACAGCAAATAACAAAAAAAATGTATCCAATAAGTAGTATTTTCGGAAGGCAATAAGTTCTTTATCAATAAATATTGATTAAAAAAAAGAACAATGAGTATGACCGATGGTAAGATATTTATAAATAATATCCATTTCGGGTTTAGCAAGGTTTTCATATTACGCGGACTTGTTTAAAAGATGGTTTAAAGTCGTATATATCACGATCAGGGCGAATAAGTAAAAAAAAGTTCCTTCTATTTGATGTATTAAAGATTGAGGAATTGGACTCCCCACAAATAATTTCTTTAAAGAGATAGCAGATATAATTCTAGATGTATTCACACTAATAGTTATGAACCAACTGCTAAGAATTGCCGTTGAAAATATAATTGGCCATGATTTTTTTCTTTGAAAATGAGTGATACCTAGAAAGTATATACACAAGAAACACAACAGCAGAAAGTTAAACCCAGAGCAAGCTTTTTCTATAGTAATGTTTAGGTCTTGGTGATAATAGCCTACGTTATCAATATATGTTCCATCTGAATTGAGAAAAATTGATATCAAACAATCACTAGGTGCAAGTATAAAAAGTAACATTTTTGTAGTTAGAAAGGTATATCCCAACTTTGCAGCAAGAAAAATAATGATTCCAATTGCATAACTTAATTTTAAACTAGCGCTCATCTCACTATCTTTTAATTCCAAAATAGTTAGCGGTACGAGCGTCAGGCAAATTCCAAGACAACCAGCTTACTGTTGCATATCTTTCCTTGAAAAATTGGATGCGTTTATCTAATCGTGCTTGATAAGGGTTAGCAGAACTCTTTTTTGCTTGTATTTCGACTGCTTCATTCGAGTCGATAGGCCAAAGCCTATTTTTGTTTTCATCTAATATGGGTAAGGTTTTATCAGATAAGGAAAGCAAATAATCCATATCTACAGGCGTCGTTTCGCTGTGGTTTAGGTTATATCTGGTTATAAAAATGTCCCAATTAAATATGCTGAAGAAAATCAATAACCCAAACCAGATGTTCCCGTTAATTCTTAATAAATAAAAGACTGTTTTACGTTGAGCAACTTTAACATAAACGGTAACCAAACCAACTATGCAAAGCAATGCGAATATGCCCACACCAATGCGTTTATAAGTCAACCCATAAACGGTTACATAGTGAGCATCTCTAATCAATACCGAAATAATCAAAATTAAATTTTGGATCATCCACACGATTGCCAATATTTTCATCGGCTGGCTTTTGGTATAAAAGTTTAAATTACCACGGAAGAAATAAATGATGATAGCCATGGCTAAAACGATGCTAAATATCAAAGCATTTGTTCCATCATGGAGTTCTGCAGCGTAGTTAGCTGTTGTATAAATGTCGTCGCCAAACCAAAGCGACAAAATGTCTATTCCATTCAAAACGAAAATCAATAGGTTCAGGCTTGAAAACGAAATCAATCCAATAATATATTCCGTTTTTAGTGCTAATTTTTTGCTCGTAATCTGGCCGGCAAAAATCCTTACCAATTCGCCCCAAAGCGCCATAATTTTACTTTTAGCTTTTTTCCTTTCCAGTTCGTCTTGCTGTGTCAATTCAATTTTTTCTACAATGTGGTTGTAAAAAGTAATAATTAAGCCACCTGATAGCGCAGTGCCAAAACAGATGTGTATAAAGCGTTCAAAGCTTAAATCCTGAAAGATAAAATTAAAGAGACTTGTTAATGCAGTCTGCATACCGGACAGTATTGCATCTAGGTAACTACCAAAAATGGCATTTGCACCGCTGTAAATTGCTGTGAAAACAAACAAAATAATTATAGGTATAGCAATATATCTAATAATTCTGAATATCGGTCGCAGACTAAAGTTGCCAATACGAAATGCAGATAAGCAGATTACTAAACTCACTGGCACACCAACAATCTGCAATAGCGTAGCTAAAAATGCCATCCACACTGTTCTAATTTGCTGGTAATGAGAAAAACCAATAAAAAGGCCAAAACTTATGTAATAGCCAGCTAGCGATAGATTGGAATTGTTAATGATAACCAGCAGTGCAGCCAGCAGGTGCAATGTTGCATAAACTATAAATTTTCTATGTTTCGCAATGTCACGATTTACCGAGGTAATTATAAGCACGAATACACTGTAAATAAATAAGTTAAGTCCTAACTTTTCAGACCAGAATAAAAGGTTAAAAAGGATGCCTCCAACAATGGTTGAGAGCAATAAAAAATTAGATTTTGTTTTCATTTTTATTTTTTAAAAAGTACTTTGTATTTCAAAGTGTTTGGTTAAAAAAAAATTATAATTTCTTGATCATTTTTTCAAGCGCATCTAAATGAGCTTTAAAAGCTTGCTTGCCGATTTCTGTGATGGCATAGGTGGTATTGGTTTTGCGTCCGATGAACCCTTTATGAACCTTAATAAATGAAGCTTGTTCTAAAGTATTTAAGTGCGATGCCAGGTTTCCATCTGTTAGCTCTAGCATTTGTTTTAAGTCGTTAAAGCCTATCTCATTATTTACAACAAGCACAGACATTACCCCAAGCCTAATGCGACTATCGAAAATCTTATTTAAATCTGCTATCGGGTTTTTCATTTCTATTGGCCTCTTTCGTATTTAAAATACATGAGTAATCCGTATATAATGTGTAGCACGCCAAAACCGAAAGCCCAAAACATAAGGCCATAGCCGATAAAAAACATACACGCTAAGCCGAGTATTACTTCCAGGTAGCCTAAGTATTTAATATCGCTAAAGGTATATTTGCTGGCATTAATGAGGGCCAAACCATAAAAAATTAAACAACTTGGCGCAATAATGCTTACGGTATTTGGATGATTTAGCAATAAAGCGATAATGAATAATCCCCCGGCGAATAGGGGCGTCATTAAATTAATCAGCAACGATTTAGAAGTTTTATCCCAAATGGGCAAGTTGTTTCTTTGGCTTTTACGGTAGGTAAAGAGTACACCCCCAGCAAGCGCTACAACCAAAATAATCAAGCCAAGCTTTATTAAGTTAAATTCCAAGTCCATTTCTCCCTCAACTCCATAACTATAGCCTCTTTTTGCAAAAAACTTTTCAATTTCCTGGTTTGCAAAAAAAGCACCTATCAATGCTATCCCGCCGGCAAATACGCCAGATAAGCCACTTAATGAAATAAACCGCGATGATCTATCCATCATCTGCCTAATGTCTTTCAATGCATTTAGTTGTTCTTCAGAAGTATTCATTTTTGAAAGTGCTTTGTTTTTCAAAGTTACTTATGTTAATGACATTTCCAATTTTTTTATTTAATTTTTTTTATTCTGTCTTTCTGGCTTTATTTGGAACCGACAAATTTAAATGTTTGCATACCTGCCTTCAGGTTTACCCTTTGTGCTTCCCGCTTTTTTGCTAAATTTGAAGCATGCTAAAAGCCACTGGAATAAGAAAAGCGTACGGAAATTTACAAATTTTAAAAGGAGTAAATTTTGAGGTACAAAAAGGGGAGATTGTGAGTATTATTGGGCCATCTGGTGCTGGAAAAAGTACGCTTTTACATATTTTAGGTACCTTAGACAAACCAGATGCTGGCGAAGTTGAGCTAAAAGGCACCATCATCAATAAACTTAGTGGAGAATTGCTAAGTACCTTCCGCAATCAAAACATAGGCTTCGTATTCCAGTTTCACCATTTATTACCTGAATTTAGTGCGATCGAAAACATTTGCATCCCAGCATTTATTGCAAAGACGCCAAAGAAGCAGGCCGAAGTCCGGGCTTTAGAGCTACTAGATTTATTTGGATTAAAAGATAGGGCTCAGCACAAACCCAATCAACTATCTGGTGGTGAACAGCAACGCGTAGCCATTGCCCGGGCATTAATCAACAATCCATCAATCATTCTTGCTGATGAGCCTTCTGGTAATCTCGATTCCGAAAATGCATCGGCATTGCACCAACTCTTTGTAAGCCTTAGAGATAATTTTAATCAAACATTTGTGATCGTAACGCACAACGAACATCTTGCTAAAACGAGCGATCGCGTTGTTACGATGAAAGACGGATTGATTGTGGTTTAACTATCGGTTTTATCTTCCGTTTTAAACTTCGCTAATTGGTCATATCATTTATCAAAATAACATTACTTTGAAAATATTAATTACTGGAGGAAACAATGCCAAGGCGCTGAAGTTGATGAAAGCGTTTCCAAACCATTTTGTTTTACTGGCAGACTATGGAGATGTGCCTGGTTTTGCAACACAGCAATACGCATTCGCTTCTCTAGGCGTACTCAATAAAGATAGCATCGCCCATATTTTGCTTAATTTTTGCATCACTGAATCAATCGATTCTATTATTCCATTATACCCTTACGAAGCAGAAGCCCTTGCGAAATCTGTTGTGTTATTCGAAGAATATGGTATCCAGGTGCTGGCACCCAATGGCGCATCAGTGAGCAAATACTTAACTTCAGATGTATTTTCAACGAAGCATTTTGCAGTTTTTGTTGGTGGCGAATGCATATTTTGTAGTGGAGGAGAAATTTTTGTCAAACAAGCTGATGATGTAAACGGTGTTTTTGGTTATAATGATCCAGATGATGATTTAAGACTTTTTACAATTTGATATGAATCTACCTCAACTACTTCAAGATAAAAAGCTGGTTATATTTGAGCTTGATAACGTATTGTATCCAGAAAAAGATTACCTGTTACAGGTATATTACCTTTTCGCCCAGTTTATAGAATACACCGAACAGATAAATGCCCAAGAGATCCTAGACTTTATGCGTGTAGAATTTGAAAGTGGCGCTACATCACAGTTGTTTGAAAAGACAGCGGAGAAGTTTAGTATAGATGTAAAGTATAAGCATAACTTCGATTTATTGCATCAAACCGCTCGTTTACCTTTAAAGTTATTGCTTTTCCAGGGTATGTTGGAATTTTTGCAAAGTTTGGTTGTAGATCGCATCAAAATCTACCTGGTTACTGCTGGAGACCCCGAACAACAACTCAACAAAATTAGGCAAATAGAGTGGAATGGATTGGGCGAATATTTAACTGTTTATTTTGCCGATGAACTTAATCTGCAGAAATCTGAGATCTTCCTGAAGATACTAAGCGACAATAATTTAGCACCGCAAGAAGCGCTGGTAGTTGGTGTAAATAATTTTGATAAAGCGCAATCTACATTAATTAATTTGCCGTATATTGTGTCACTAGAAATTTACAGATAATTTATGATTAGAAAGTTTAATTCAAAAGCGGCTTTTGTGTCGTTATTAATGGTGTCGGTAGGGTTAATCACATCTTGTAAGAAAAAAAATCCTGTTGAAGATGCTGCAGCACCAAACCAGGTAGAAAGTAATGCGCTGCAAACGCCAACGAGTAACAGGGCTTTTTTAACAAGAGATTCGATATTCTTGTATGCAAAACAAACCTACTTCTGGAATGTGGGCATGCCATCTTACGATAATTTTAACCCACGTAAGTATAGCACAAACGAACAGGTGTTAAGTGCTATAAAAGCCTTGCCAAGTACGGGGGGTAGAGATAAGTACTCGTTTATTGATGATGGTTCTGTAGCTACGCAGCTTAGTGGTGTTAGTGGCGACTATGGTTTTTCTGCAAATTACGATGGGAATAACCTATTGCGTGTTAAATATGTTTATCCAACTTCTCCTGCTGCATTGGCCGGTTTGAAGCGAGGCGATCAGATTTTCAAGGTAAATGGCAGGACTACTAACCGAACAAGTCAGGCAGATATAGATAACCTAAACGATGGTATTTTTGGAAATAATCCCAGCATTTCTTTATCGATAAATAGAACAGGCAGTGCCGCTCAGGATTTTGTTATCAACAGAGCGTCGTATAACATTAATCCAATTTTGTTTACAAAAACCTATACGCTTGGGGCTAAGAAAGTTGGCTATATTGTTTTCAATAGCTTCACAACGAATTCTGTTCCATTGTTAGAAAACGCATTTGCGCAATTTGCGACTGATGGGGTTACCGAATTAGTGGTAGATTTAAGATATAACGGGGGTGGATCAGTTGCTACCTCAGAAGCCTTTACCAATTTAATTGCTCCTCCATCGCAGAATGGTAAAATCATGTACACCACCTATTGGACTAAAACCATGCAGGATAATCAGGCTACAATTTTGCAAAACCAGAAATTTTGGTACACATTTTCAAATGGAACCAGGGAATTAATTAGCATGTTTGATTATTCGTTTAAACCAATCGCTGCAGCGGGCAATCAAGAGGTATTCAAGAAAAGAGGAACACTTAATGGGCTTACAAGGGTATACTTTTTAGTTACAGGTGGTACGGCTTCTGCCAGTGAACTTTTAATTAATAACTTAAAGCCAGTAATGGATGTTAAATTGATCGGGAAACGAACTTACGGTAAACCCGTTGGCTTTTTTGCGATCAGAATTGATAAAAACGACTTATACATTCCACAGTTCCAAACTAAAAACTCTGCAGAATTTGGTGACTATTTTGATGGCATGGCTGTTGATAAAGACGTAGCTGATGATTTGACTAAGGACTTTGGAGATACTTCAGAAAGCTTACTTGCACAGGCATTGAATTATTCTGTTTCCGGAAGTTTTACTTCATATCTTAAAGACAATTCCATCAGCGGTACAAGTGGTGCCGCTAGGGCATTGATAGATCAGGCCAATGAACAATTAGATCATGAATTTAAAGGGATGATAGAAACCCGAAAGTTAAAACTCAAATAATAGATAAAAGGCATTAAAATCGGCAATTCAAATTGCCGATTTTTTTTTGCTTTATTTAAAGCAAAAGCAGCTCCCAGCTTGTTTTTCTTGTTAAAATTTAATAAGCTTGTTTAACATTAATCGTTAAAAGACGCCATGCCAATTGAAACTGTAGAAAAAGAACATATTGAATATTTAAACATCATCAGTGCAAAAGAAGATCATACATCTGATCTTCAAAAAAAGTTGGAAGAAGCCCAACGTTTGGGAAACGAATTCAAGTCTAAAGCGGTTATCACCTTCAACACTACCATAGGTCCTAAGAGAGTAGATACCACTGTCTGGGCTGTTACCGAAAGATATATACAATTAAAAAATAATATCCACATTCCACTTAAGAGTTTAATCGATATCGATTTTTAGGTGCATTCTAAAAGGAAATAAATCATCCCGCATTTATTTAACCTTGCAACTAAAATCAATGAGTACGCTCCACAACATCGCCTTAACATTCATCAAATCAATTGGCCCGGTAAATGCAAAGAATTTACTGGCCTATTGCGGCAGTGCAGAAAAAATTTTTTCGGCCTCAAAATCGCAGCTTCTACAAATCCCGGGGATTGGCGAAAAAACAGTTGAGTCTATTCTTAAAACAGATGCCTTAGATCGTGCGGCCGATGAACTGGCATTTGTACAAAAACATGGTATAGATGTGCTTTTCTTCTCTGATGAAAACTACCCTAAACGCTTGAAAAATTGCGTAGACGCTCCAATTCTATTGTATTTTAAAGGAATTGCCGATTTAAACCATTCTAGAATCATCAGTATTGTAGGTACCAGGAATGCTACAGATTATGGCAGGCAGCTATGTAAGCAACTCTGCGAACTTTTAGCACCCTATAATGTTTTAATTGTAAGTGGCTTAGCCTATGGAATAGATGTATCTGCCCACAAGGAGTGCATTGCCAATAATATTGCCACTGTCGGTGTATTAGGTCATGGCTTAGATCGTTTATATCCGTCAATGCACAAAACTGTATCGCAGAAAATGGCTCTAAATGGTGGCTTACTTTCAGAATATCCTACACAGACTAATCCGGATAGGCAAAATTTCCCTAAAAGAAACCGCATTATTGCAGGCATTGCTGATGCCACCATTGTGGTAGAGGCTTCGATTAAAGGTGGAGCGCTGATTACCGCAGAAATTGCAAATTCTTATAACAAAGATGTGTATGCGTTTCCAGGGCGAACAAATGATGTTTTTTCTGAGGGATGTAACTTCCTTATTAAAACAAATAGAGCAGGCTTAATTAATAATGCGAACGATTTAATTTACTACCTGGGTTGGGACGATGAGGTAAAGGAGCAAAGAAGATCTGCGCAAACAACATTACAGTTAAATCTTACACCAAATGAGCAAAAAGTTGTAGCAGCTTTAAAAGATGGTTCAATGGCTATCGATGAACTATGTATTTCACTTAACCTGCCACAAAGTAAGCTTGCCATCGTAATTCTTACATTAGAGATGCAGGGGATTTTGATTTCTTTGCCTGGTAAAGTTTATAAACTTGCTTAGTCATTTGGTAGTAACAGATAGCCTCATCGCCAGAGCCTAAAGGATAATTTCCCATAAGCACGGGTAAGTGCATTTCGCACAATAATCAATCTATAATGCCTATCATTATTGTAGTTTATAGAATTAAATTTTATAAATGCCTGATAATCAAAATTATGTTTCAAATAAAATATTGATTGTAAAATAGTAAATGCCTTTGCTTAATTTTGTGCCATGTGGTATAATAATATCTTAGAAACCATTGGCAATACGCCCCTGGTAAAATTGAATACAATTACTAAAAGCGTTCCCGGAACCATTCTGGCAAAAATAGAGACAACTAACCCTGGTAACTCTATTAAAGACCGTATGGCGGTAAAAATGATCGAAGATGCTGAGAAGAGCGGAAAATTAAAACCAGGCGGCACTATAATTGAAGGAACTTCTGGTAATACAGGCATGGGATTGGCCATGGCTGCCATTATTAAAGGTTACAAATGTATCTTCACAACAACAGATAAGCAATCTAAAGAAAAGGTAGATGCCTTACGTGCATTTGGTGCAGAGGTTATTGTGTGCCCAACAAATGTCGATCCCGAAGATCCAAGGTCTTACTATTCTGTTTCTTCGAGGCTAGAGCGTGAAGTGCCCAACTCTTGGAAGCCGAATCAATACGATAATCTAGCCAATTCTCAGGCTCACTATGAGCAAACCGGTCCGGAAATTTGGGAGCAGACTGAAGGGAAAATTACACATCTCGTAGTGGGTGTAGGTACTGGTGGAACTATTTCTGGAACAGGCAAATACCTCAAAGAGAAAAACCCCAACATTCAAATCTGGGGGATAGATACTTACGGATCAGTATTTAAAAAATACAAGGAAACCGGAATTTTCGATAAAGATGAGATCTATCCGTACATTACAGAAGGTATTGGCGAAGACTTTCTTCCTGCCAACGTGAATTTTGATGTGATTGATCTTTTCGAAAAAGTTACGGATAAAGATGCAGCTTTAATGACCCGGGATATTGCCCGTAAGGAAGGAATATTTGTAGGGAACTCGGCTGGTGCGGCTATAGGTGGGCTAATTCAATTAAAAGATAAACTCAAACCAGAAGACGTTGTTGTGGTTATTTTTCACGACCATGGTAGCCGTTATATGGGCAAAATGTACAATGAAGATTGGTTACGCGAACGCGGATTTTTACAAGATGAAAAATTAACTGCGAAATCTATCCTTGCTAAAAAAGAAGCCACTGAAATAGTTACACTCGATGCTCAGAAAACTGTATTGGAAGCAATTAATACAATCAAATCGATGAATATTTCACAGATTCCGGTAACGCAGCAAGGTATGATTGTTGGTAAAGTTGCTGAAAGTGATATCTTATCTGCACTGCTGGAAAACCCCGGTTTGAAGTCTGCAGCAATCTCGGATATCATGACTGCCACGTTTCCATTTGTAGATTTAAACACTTCTATCGATAAAATTTCATCATTAATTAACAGGGAAAATTCTGCAGTTCTGGTTGAAGATGAATCTGGAAAAATTGAAATCATTACCCAATATGATATTATAAACGCAATTTCTGGCTAGCCAAGCCGGGGTTCACTACATACTTATATCAATTTAATATAGGATGAAGATTTGGCGCTTTGGCCAGCACTGCGTTCAGGCTTATCAGCAAAAAAATCAAAAACTGAGCGCTTACGCTTACAGATATTGCTTTGCACCTCGTAATGACGAAGAAGAAAAAAAACGCCCGAGTAAATTTTACTCGGGCGTTTTTGTATGATATTATCATCTTAGAGCTGCAGCACTAAACAGGAATTTTTTTGTGGAAACTCCCGCTTTAATGACTTGGCGCATCGGCATTAACCCGTTTAATTTGTGCACCTAAAGCACGTAAACGCGTATCAATATCCTGGTAGCCACGTTCAATCTGCTCAATGTTGTATATCGTAGATTTTCCTTCAGCGGAAAGGGCGGCAATAAGCAGTGACACGCCGGCTCTAATGTCTGGCGAAGTCATGCTAATACCACGAAGTTTATATTTCTTATCAATTCCATTTACCGTAGCACGGTGCGGATCGCAAAGGATGATCTGGGCGCCCATGTCAATCAATTTATCAACGAAAAACAACCTACTTTCAAACATTTTTTGGTGTATCAAAACATTCCCTTTGGCCTGTGTAGCTACAACCAATACAATGCTCAATAAATCTGGCGTAAAGCCTGGCCATGGCGAATCGGCAATGGTTAAGATCGAACCATCAATAAAAGTATCAATTTCATAATGTTTTTGTGATGGCACAAAAATATCATCGCCCCTCCGTTCTAGCTTAATTCCTAATTTTTTAAAAACTTCAGGAATTACTCCAAGCTCATCGTAACATACATTTTTAATGGTTATTTCAGACTCGGTCATTGCTGCCATCCCAATAAACGAACCAATCTCAATCATATCTGGCAACATGCGGTGTTCAGTTCCTCCTAATACCCTAACACCTTCAATGGTTAGTAAGTTAGATCCAATGCCAGAAATTTTCGCCCCCATGCGGTTAAGCATTTTACAAAGCTGCTGCAAATACGGTTCGCAGGCGGCATTATAAATTGTAGTAGTTCCTTTTGCTAAAACCGCTGCCATTACAATGTTTGCAGTTCCCGTTACCGATGCTTCATCCAACAAGATATAAGAGCCTTGTAAATTAGTAGCATCAACATTAAAAAATGCCTTCTTACTGTCGTAAACAAACTTTGCACCTAATTTTTCGAAACCAATAAAGTGTGTATCTAACCTTCTGCGTCCAATTTTATCGCCACCTGGTTTAGGAATTGCCGCTTTTCCAAAACGAGCCAACAACGGCCCAACAATCATGATAGAGCCGCGTAAACCACCACCTTTTGCCTTAAAAGTATCAGATTCAAAAAAGTTTAAATCAATGTTTCTTGCTTCAAAAGTGTAGGTATCTTTATTAATCCGCTCCACCGTAACACCTAAATCACCTAATAACTCAATCAGCTTATTCACATCTTTTATATCTGGAATATTACTAATTGTAATTTTTTCTTCAGTAAGCAATACCGCCGATAAAATTTGTAAAGCTTCGTTTTTAGCGCCCTGTGGTGTAATGTCGCCTTTTAATTTAATTCCGCCTGTTATTTCAAATGCGTTCATATCTTCTTATTTAGTATCCAGTATTAAGCAGCCGATTCAATTAATCGTTTGTTGCCGCATAAACCCCCGAGTTTTACTGTTCCTTTAGTATTTTGGTTTATTATTATTATTTCTTCCGCGATTATTATTGTTGTTATTCTGGCGGTTTTTGCCATTGTTGTTGTTATTTCTTCCGCGGTTATTATTGTTGTTGTTATTTTGCCGGGGATTGGGTGCCCTAAATTCTACTTTGGCCAAATTTACGCCCTCATCCAGAGACAATAATCCTCCAGACAGATATTTCAGATCTTTAATAATAGTATCGTCGCTAACATTGTCTTTATTCCATGTAACGTAAGACATTTTCATAAAATTTGCAATTCCCTGCACCATTGCCTTCTTATGCTCTGGATTTTCTTCAAGCATCGCTTTTTCAATCAAATTCTCAACCGTTTTGCCATAATGCTTGTAGGTAATTCGCTGTTGCGGATAGGGCAGTGGGTCTGGCTTTTTAAATGCATTTTCTGGCAAAGGCTTCGGATACGGGCTTTCAACATCGATCTGGTAATTCGAGATAATGTGTAAATGATCCCAAAGTTTGTGCTTAAAATCAGCAACATCCCGCAGGTGAGGTTGTAAAAAACCCATCAGGTCTATCACCGCCTGGGCATATTTATTGCGCTCTTCTATGGTTGGCAATTCGCAAATATACTTTACCATATTTTGCACATTACGGCCATATTCTGATAATATCAAATGGCTGCGTGTAGTGTTATAATCAAAATTCATGTACAGATAATTTAATGGATAAATCTTCCGGCGATACGAATTATGAAATAACCAAAAGAGAAAAGGTTATGAATTCACCGAAATGTCTATTGCCGGACTTTCGTTTATGATGTGACCAAAGATAATGAAATTTACTGTTTCGGCATTACCGTTTAATTTTTTTTTTGGAAAACAACGGTAGTTTTTCTTGGCTGTCTCCAGCCCTGCTATCACTTCAAGTCCTCGTGGCTCGTTCCTCGCACTGTGGGCTTTACGTTCTATCAGGTTTAATGTAAAGAGTGCAGCGCTTTTGGCATTATCCCAATTCTGCAAAAATGCCCGCGTCAGAATTGTCGATAACTCCCTGCATACAATTACCACATTCCATGCGATCTAAAAAGGTAATACCAACCTAAATCTCATCGCTGTTTTTCGGGTAATCGAAAAAAACCTGCTCACCAGTTCCGGCACTTACCATTTTCCATGATTCGAAAGGGAACGAGAGCAATACCATTCCGGCTGTAGGAATATTGTAGATATCTCCATCGCCAAGCAGGTTAGCAAGATCGGTGAATCCGGGGTTGTGGCCAAACATGATAACAGTATCGGCGGCATCATCAAAATCATTCACAACTTTCAAAAGCGTATTGCTGCCGGCTTCATAAATTAATTCTTCGTAGTTTATTTCCTCAGTTTTATAAGTCTCGGCGAAATACTTTGCAGTAGATTTTGCTCGTTTTGCAGGACTGCTAACTATTAAATCAAACTTAAAGCCTTTATTTAACAACCGCTCTGCCATTTCGGGGGCATTTTCTTTCCCACGTTTGTTCAATGGCCTGTCGAAATCCTTTAAATTAACATTTCCCCAATCAGATTTTCCATGTCGCACCAATAGTAACTGCTTAGCCATTTAGTTTTTCCTTAATTTTATTTACAATTGTTTTTGGATCAATCAAATCCATACAACTTTCAACACCGCATAAGCAAGGTTTGTTTCCATAAATAGAATTTGGCCGTATGGGATGGTCAACCTGAATACAATCACTTTCCAACTGGCCATAACCCAGAAAGCCGGCATAGGGATGTGTTGGCCCCCACACTGAAACTACCGGAACCCCCATTAGAGAAGCCATGTGCATACCGGCAGAATCCATACTAAGCATAACTTCAAGGTTTGATATGATTGCAAGTTCTTCTGAAAGGTTAAATTTCCCGATTAAGCTAAAGGTGTTTTTATAGGCTTGCGCCCAACCTTCGGCAACAGCTTGTTCATTTGCTCCTCCGCCAAAGATATACATCTCATAGCCTAAATGACTTAGTGAAGCAATTACCTTTTCCATTTTATCGAGCGGGTAAACTTTATAAATGTGTTGCGCAAAAGGGGAGATGCCTATTTTCTTTACATCAGTTTTAGCATGTAGTCTTTCAAATTCAAGAGGTAATGTCAGGCGGTCTTTTATCAGCTGATACACAAGCTTTAAATCGAATCCTAGTTTCTTAAATACTTCAGCGTAGCGCTCTACTGTTGGTTTTAAAGGCTTAAAAACTTTGTTTTTGGATCTTGTCAGCGCTTTTTTTTCCGCTCTTCCCTTGTCTATTCGGGCTATCCGCATTCCACTTAACCTAAAGAATGTAGCAACCATTCTGCTGCGTAAATTATCGTGCAAATCTGCAACAGCAATAGGTTGATGTTGCCGAAGCTCTCGATAAAGTCGGTACAAACCAACAAGCCCTTTGTGTTTGCCCTTCGGTTCAATAGCGTGGAAGGTTACATTTTTTATTCCATCAAAAAATGGTTTAAATGCCTTGCGACTCACCATTACAATTTCCACGGAAGGGTTTTGTGCAGAAAATTCCTTTAATACCGATGCCACCATAGCTACATCGCCCATTGCAGAAAAACGCAAAGCAATAATTTTTTCTAACGACATGGTTTTAGGCTTCGACTCAATTTACTTCGATCTACACTTTATTGTACAAAACCGGGTTTAAGCTCGGATCGTTATACATCTTCATTTGCTTGTATACTTTCATGTATTTTTTACCCGCCTCAATATCTGTTATCAGTTCATCAATACTGGTAGATAAGTCATCGCGTTGCGATAACAATACATTCAATTTAGTTTGGCATTGCTCGCGGTGTTCGGCAGTGGCACTTTCCCGGGCGGCCTCTTCTTGCATATGATAAATTTTTAAGGCCAGAATAGATAGCCTATCTATTGCCCAGGCCGGGCTTTCGGTATTAATTTTCGCATCAGGCAATGCAGAAACGTTACTGTAAAGCTTTAAAAAATAGCCATCGATAAACTCAACCATGTCAGTACGTACTTGGTTTTGCGCATCTATTCTGCGTTTCCAGCTCAAGCCCTCCACAGGATCGATCTGGGGGTTACGTACAACATCTTCCATATGCCACTGTGCAGTATCAATCCAGTTTTTTATGTATAATAGATGCGATAATGTGTCTACATCATAGGGGTTTTTCACCGGATGGTCAATTTCATCGAATTGATGATAATCTACAATTACTTGGTTAAATATGCGGTTGGCAATTTCACTGATCATGACGCAAAGATATTACATTGGTTTTAGATTTATGAGTTAGGCTTTTAGATTTCTCGCTCATCGATTTGTGATAGCCAATCATCAATCTCAACTGGCCTATAGATTCCGAAGATTTAACCATAAACCAAAATTTACCATTAAAAATAGTTACTTAGACGCCGAAGCTCTCTTGCCGAAATAATCGGTTATTTCCTCCAAAGAAAAAGCGTTTAAACATTTTGGGGCGCTTAAACCACCTTTCCTAGCTACCAAAACACCATAACGCATATCATGAAATCCTTCTGTACGGTGAGCATCAGGATTGATTGATAATAATACGCCTCTTTCTAGGGCGTAACGGTGCCATCGCCAGTCTAGATCTAAACGTAATGGGTTTGAATTAATTTCTATCACTACCTGATTTGCAGCGCAGGCATCAATAACTTTTTTGTAATCTATCGGATAGCCTGCTCTGCTCAAAAGCAAACGTCCGGTAGGGTGACCCAAAATGGTAGTGTATGGGTTCTCGATGGCTTTTATAAGACGATTAGTCGCCTTTTCTTCTTCCATTCTCAAGTTACTATGTACCGAGGCGACTACAAAATCGAATGTCTTTAGAATATCATCTCCATAATCTAAAGATCCATCGCCTAAAATGTCGCTTTCAATTCCTTTAAAAATCTTAAATGGCGCTAATTTTCGGTTTAGAACATCAATTTCCTGGTGCTGCCCAAAAATTCGCTGTTCATTTAATCCTTTTGCATAAACTGCAGATTTAGAATGATCACAAATGCCCAGGTACTGTAGGTTTAGAGTGTCTTTACAATATAATGCCATTTCTTCAAGAGAATTTACTCCATCGCTCCAGGTAGAGTGATTATGTAAACTGCCTTTCAAGTCTTCATATGTAACCAGTACAGGGAGTTTGCGGGCACTGGCCAATTCAATTTCATCAAAGTTTTCCCGTAGTTCTGGAACAACAAATTCAAGCCCAGCGCTGGTATATATTTCTTCCTCAGTCTTAAATGGTCCATCTCCTGCTAAAGCTAAAACCTTATTCACATGTTCATCCGTTCCGGTAAGCTTGAAACAAGTTAAGTGGAAATCGTTTCGCTCTGCAACATATATCTTGATCCGCAAACCTGCTTCAGTAGTAGTTATAAAGGCATCTTCGCCTAGAATTAAGGGCAATGGTTCAAAAAGCGCCAGACTGTCTATTACTTTCTCGGCATGGGTAGCACCAATTACAAGTGTTAACTCATCAATAATTTCGCAACAACGGCGGTATTCTCCTGCGAAGCTTAGGGCTGAATCATTATCTACGCCAATTAGCCATTCAGCAAGTTGCGTTCTTAAGGTGTTGGCGAATTCTTCTACCTGTGCGAATAAAAATCTACCGTTGGCCGCAAGTTTAAATTCAATGGCTTTTTTAATTTCTTCCTGTGTTTTTAGGCCAAATCCTTTGGCTTCTACCAACCTGTTTTCGTTGCAGGCATAATATAATTCGCCAATATTTTCGATACCTAACGTGCGCCAAATGATAAATATCTTTTTGGGGCCAATTCCTTTAATGCCTAGCATTTCCACTACACCTTCTGGCGTTACAGCAATCAGATCATTCAGCTCGCTAAGTTGTCCCGTTTGCAAGAGCTCAACTATCTTAGCCGCTAAGCTTTTGCCAATGCCATCAATCTGTTCTAACTCATCAAAAGGCTTGTCTTTCAATGCAAACGGAAGTTTATCAACTTTAAAATATGCATTTGCTACCGATTTAATTTTGAAAGGGTTTACCTCATGTAGTTCCATGAGCTGCGATAATAACCGGAAAGTGCGGGCAATGGTTTTATTTTCCATAAGGTGTAAAATTATGAAATATTGGCTTAAATCATCATTGCCACGATTTATTTCAAACAGAATTTAGCAATATGGTGTTCTATCATAATGAAATTATCGAGTATTTTTTTATTCGCAGCCACAACCATGGTGTTCGCCTGTCAATCCTCAAAAAACGGTCAACACAAAGCCGATTCTATTGCAAGCATAGAATCTGGGCCTGGTAAAATCGTAGATCCAACATTTTTAATAGTTCCTGGAAGGTCTATCGGTGAAATTTCCCTGGGAGACAGCATTGAAAAGGTTGCCAAGGTATTAGGAAAGGCAGATGGTGGCGATGCTGCCATGGGAAAAGCATGGGGAATTTGGTATGGTAGCAAAATGGAAAATGGTGATACAGATGAAATTGCCATCTACTCCTCTTACAAGGATACCACTATGCATGTAAAAGATGTTAAGCAGATAAGAATTACTTCTCCTAAATATAAAACACAAGATGGGTTTACTGTCGGACGGACAACTTCAGAAACTAAAAACAAGTTTCCTGGAATGGCGCTTGCCAGCAGTTACTTAACTGCCACCAAAGATACAGTACAAATTTACGATGCCAAACAAGAGGGAATAGCATTCGAATTCTTACGTGGAAAAGGCGTGGCTTTAACTATACATCCGCCCAACCAATCGGTGAATAATACTTACTTAACTTTGCACCCAGATTGGAAAATTCTTGAATAATAAATCGATGTACAGGAAAAATGACCTCGTTAGTCTGGTAGTTCCCAACCTAACGGGGTCAAATGTTCACACTATTTAATTACTGCCTCGAACGGCATCCTTGCCTGAATGCCTGAGCTAGAGATAACTTTTTTCATCTGCTGATAAAGAAAATATTGATCACCTAACTCTTGCTTGGTATAATACGTTTTAATTTTATCAGTGCTTTCAGCCATAAAAGATTTCAATGGATTAACAACATCTGGATATTCTACAACTTTATAGTCTTTCAGTTTAGCCTTTTTTGCTGCTGCTCTTATTGCATCATTAAAACTGCCAATTCTATCTGCCAAACCAATTTGTACGGCATCAGTTCCGATCCATACATGTCCGCCCCCAACACTATCAATGTATGCTTTGCTTTTCTTTCTTCCATCTGCAACTCGGGTAATAAATCCATCATAAATTCTATTCAGCTCATTCTGGATAATGAACCTTTCTCCCGGTGTCATTGGTCTATTGGTAGCCATAATATCTGCATACTTTCCTGTTTTTACACCATCGAAAGTAATACCGAGTTTGTTGGTCATTAAATTTTGAAAGTTTGGAATGATTCCGAAAACACCGATGGAGCCGGTAATGGTATTCGGCTGTACGAAAATGCTATCAGCTGCACAACCAATGTAATAACCACCAGACGCCGCAACATCTCCAAAAGAAGCTATCACTGGCTTCTCTTTTTTAGCCAGCACAACTTCTCTCCAAATCACGTCAGATGCAAGGGCACTTCCACCTGGAGAGTTAACCCGAATTACGATGGCTTTGATGTTATCGTCTAAGCGGGCCTTCCTTATGGCTCTCGAAATCCGTTCAGATCCAATCTGGTTATCGTTTCCTTCACCACCATTAATTTCGCCATTGGCATAAATTACGGCCACTTTATCGCTGCCACTACCGCTTTCGGTGTTGTTTATCGCGTAATCATTTATCGATACGGTGCGTACATTTTCGCCTCTGGTTCTGCCAGATAATCCTTTCAATTCCTCCAAAATCTGATCCTTATATTTTAGTCCATCAACCATTTTGTAGTTTAATGCATCTTTAGGTTGCTGAATTTTAAAATCATCAGCAATTTTATAAAGGCTATCTTTCTGGATCGCTCTACTTTGTGCAATGTCTGCTAAAAAAGTATTGTATAAACCACCAACGTAAGCAGTAACTTGTTTGCGGTTGTAATCGCTCATTTTATCTAAAATGAAAGGCTCTACCGCACTTTTGTAGTTACCTACACGTATCACTTGCATCTCCACGCCAACTTTTTCAAGTGTGCCCTTAAAAAAAGTAAGCTCCGAACTAAAACCTTTAAATTCCAATGCGCCTTCTGGGTTGAGGTAAATTTTATCGGCAACTGATGCCAGGTAGTAGGCGCCCTGAGTGTATACCTCGCTGTAGGCGATAATTTTCTTGTGCGACTTTTTAAAATCTATCAACGCATTTCTTACCTCACGCATTGTTGCAAAACCCGCATTCGGACTACTTACGCTCAAATACAAGCATTTAATATTGTCGTCAGTTTTCGCTCGCTTCAAAGATTTTAAAAGGTCGTTTAATCCAATACCATCTTTTTCGTCTCCACCAACAATGGGTAAATTTCCAAACGGATTTTTTGGGGTACGTTCGGTCACAGCCTGATCTAAATTTAAAAACAATACAGAATTATTGGCAACAGTTACACTCTTATCACTATCTACAGACGCAATTGCGCCTACAATAATAACGCCGATGATGATGAAAATAATTACCATTGAAAGGAAAAATCCCAACATTGAGGCAAATAGATACTTGAAAAAATCTTTCATTTAAATGCTAATTTTGTGGTGTAAAGATATGAAAATACACGAATGCATAATATCGCTTTAGAGTACCGAACAGTTTATTTGTTACTGGGTGGAAATTTAGGCAACCGGGCCGATAATTTGGCGAAAGCCATTTCACTTATCCGGCAAAGCATCGGTGAAATCGAGAAGATCTCCGCCTGCTACGAAACTGCCGCCTGGGGCAAAATGGATCAACCCGCCTTCCTCAATCAGGCAATTGCGGTACGAACCACATTGTCTCCGCTAGAAGTATTAGATCAGGCTTTAAACGCCGAAAAAGTGTTAGGGCGCATCCGCAAAGAAAAATGGGGCGAACGGCTTATCGATATCGATATTTTACTCTACGAAAATGAAATCATCAACATAGAAAATAGACTCACAATCCCACATCCAGAAATGCAGCATCGAAAATTCGTAATGATCCCGCTGGCAGAAATCGCTCCCGATGTCATCCACCCTATACTGCAAAAAACAATTTTATCGATAGCAGAAAATATAAACGATATTTTAGAGGTTAAGAGGTTGTAAATAGCTAGCTTTGCGATATGGAGAATAAAAATGATAATCATCCCTTAGATTTATCATATCTCATACAAATGGTTGGTCATAATCCAGAATTTATGATCGAAGTTTTTGACACTTTTTTAGCGCAGACTCCCTTTTATATGGCCGAGTTGGAAGATGCGATGCTGCATAAAAGCTGGGAAAAAGTTGGTAACTGTGCACATAAAATTAAACCAACCTTTAGCTATGTTGGTCGTGCAGATATTAAAGATTTTGTTCAGAAAATAGAGCATAATGCTAGAAATTTAGCCGACATAGATCAACTTCCAGCTGATATCGAGCGGCTAAAAATTACTGTCGTGGCAATATACAGGCAGATAGAGGCAGCAAAAAAAGAGTTAATAGCAAAAGATTAATTTTTAGTAAAGCAGGGCAGGGCGACTTGTGGGCTGCAGCAGGCCTGCTTTTCATTACAATCTTTTTGCAGAAGGGAGATCTAAGCCGAACGTGCAGTAACACAAAAAGTATTTTCATTGCAATCAGGTTTATATTGCAAATGTTGTGTTGCTATTAGGGTTTACTTCCTGCGCCCTGTCCTCTAAAATGGAGTACAGAAAGTGCAATATAGAGAACCAACACAAAAGGAATTGCAGCGAATTTCAGCACCCCAATCAGCACCGCCGATAAAATTAAGAATATAAATTTTATTTTATTTTGTGCCCAACTTAAGTTGTTCAACTTCATCGAAAAAATTTTTATTTCGCTAACCAACAAGTAGCTGGTTATTGCAGTTATGGCAATTAATAAAATGGTAGAGCCAATCAACTTCGGATAATCTTCAGCAATGAAAGGCAGCGAGCAAATGAAAATGGTATTCATTGGCGTATTCAATCCAATAAAATCTTCAGTTTGGCGCTCATCGTTATTAAATTTAGCTAATCGCAAAGCCGAGAAAATTGTAATAAAAAAGCCGATGTATGGCAAATAAGCCGAAGCGTAATCGCTGCTTTTCAACAATTGGAACATGATAACCCCTGGCATAAAACCAAAACTTACCATGTCTGCCAAAGAATCCAAATCTTTACCAATGGCAGATTTAACATGTAGAATGCGTGCGGCCATGCCATCAAAAAAATCGAAGATTCCGGATAGAATTACGAAGTACGCTGCAATTTGTAATTCGCCTTTAAACGCGAAGACAATGCCAATGCAACCAGAAAATAGGTTCGCACAAGTAATTGCGTTAGGAATATGCCTTTTCATCGGTATTAAGTTGAAAGGATAAAAATTAAGGTTTAAAGCTGTGATCTTCTTCTAAAAAAGCACTAAACTTTAAACCTTAAACTTTGAAACGCTATTTAGCTATTCATAGAAATTAAAAATTCCTCGTTACTTTTTGTGCCTTTAATTTGTGCTTGTACAAATTCCATTGCTTCCTGACTGTTCATATCGGCAAGGTGGTTACGTAAAATCCATACACGTTGCAACGTATCTCTGTCATGTAACAAATCATCCCTACGAGTGCTTGATGCGGTAATATCAATGGCAGGGAAAATGCGTTTGTTTGATAATTTACGATCCAGTTGTAACTCCATGTTACCTGTTCCTTTAAATTCTTCAAAAATTACCTCATCCATTTTAGAGCCTGTATCTGTTAATGCCGTGGCCAAAATGGTAAGTGACCCCCCGTTTTCAATGTTACGGGCAGCACCAAAGAAACGTTTTGGTTTGTGTAGGGCGTTGGCATCAACACCACCAGATAAAATTTTACCAGAAGCAGGTGCGGTAGTATTGTAGGCTCTTGCTAAACGGGTGATAGAATCTAAAAGAATAACTACATCATGTCCACTTTCTACCAATCGTTTAGATTTTTCTAGAACAATATTGGCAATTTTTACATGGCGTTCGGCAGGTTCATCGAAAGTAGAAGCAATAACCTCTGCTCGTACACTTCTAGCCATATCAGTAACCTCCTCCGGACGTTCATCAATTAACAGGATAATTAGGTATACCTCCGGATGATTTTTAGCAATAGCATTTGCTACTTCTTTTAGAAGATTGGTTTTACCGGTTTTTGGTTGTGCAACAATTAAACCACGTTGTCCTTTACCAATTGGTGTAAACAAATCCATTATCCGAGTAGAATAGTTATTCGTATCGGTAAATAAATTTAGTCTTTCAGTCGGAAAAAGCGGTGTCAAATAATCAAAAGGAACGCGGTCACGAACTTCGGCAGGAATTCTGCCGTTAATGGTTTCTACCCTAACAAGAGGAAAATACTTCTCGCCTTCTTTCGGCGGGCGGATACTTCCTTTTACTGTATCGCCGGTTTTTAAGCCAAAAAGCTTAATCTGCGATTGCGATACGTAAATATCATCGGGTGAGGTAAGGTAATTATAATCTGCAGAGCGCAAGAAACCATAGCCATCAGGCATAATTTCTAACACACCTTCATTAGTGATTACATTATCGAAATCTAAATTGGAATAACTGTTTTCGTTTTTGTGGTGGTTGCCACCGCCTGGTTGTTTCTGCTGGCGATTTTCATCGCGTTGCGTTTTCTCTTGTTTTTCTTTAGGCTCCGGGCGTTGTTTTGGTGCCGGGGGCAAAACCTCTGCAGATTCTTCGATCAACGCTGAAATAGGTTTTACGCTCTCTTCGCCGTCGAAAATTCGATCGGGTTGTTTTTCAGACTGCTGTTGATGCTGCGGTTCATCGAAAAGGGTAACAGAATCTTTTTTTCGCTCTATCGGTGCTTTCGAATCATCTTTGCTTAATCGGGCTCGTTTCTTTACCGGCTTTTCGGCAACACTTGTAGCTGTTGCAGCTGCGGTTGCTTTTGGTGCTTTTTCGGCTTTTGATGCTTTACTCTTTGCTGCCGGAGCTGTTGCAACAGGTTCAGCTTCAGCATATGGGTCTGCTACGCTTTTAGCAGCACTTATAATTTCTTGCTGGTGCAGTAATACTTCAACAAGGTCTATTTTTCTCAGGGATTCGGCACCTTCAATGCCATAGGATTTTGCAAGCTCACGTAATTCTGGAGTAAGCTTATCATTTAATTCTGTTTTGCTAAACATTCTAAATATATATGTTTCAAGAAATTTTTCATTGTTTATAACGGAAGTTTCCTGTTATAAATCTGCATCGGCCTATTTATTTGTGTAAGCACAAGCCTTGCTTTATTTTTTGTGTATAAATTCTTTGGGCTATAAAACCAAATGAGTTAATAACTAGATACGCTCAAAATATTTCATAATTGTTTACATGCCGAACAAGAACGATAAATCGCTTTCAAAAAAAGTAAAAAAAACAAGTCTTGATTAATTTTTCTGGGATATTCAGATAAACGGTTGAGAAATTATGTTGCAATTGTATGTATTTGAAACGTAATCCGCAAGAAAAAGTTTAAAATGTTTATAAAAATATTTTTAATGGGGATATTTTAATCGTGCTAAAACATTTAAAATCTTCATATTTGCAGCAAATAAGGCTATTTATGACTAAGCAGCAACTTTTCGAGCATATCCAAAGAAAACGTTCATTTTTGTGCGTAGGATTGGATTCCTCGCTAGATAAAATCCCGCCACATCTACTAAAATACAAAAATCCGATTCTGGAATTCAATAAACAGATCATTGATGCCACGAAGGATCTTTGTGTGGCATATAAGCCGAATACTGCTTTTTATGAATGTTATGGCGCAAAAGGTTGGGAAACCCTGGTTGAAACCTGCAACTACATCCCCTCGGATATTTTCTCCATTGCAGATGCCAAGCGTGGTGATATTGGCAATACCTCTACCATGTACGCAGAAACTTTTTTCAATACAGAATCTTCAGGCATGAGTTTCGACGCTGTAACGGTAGCGCCTTATATGGGCAGCGATTCGGTAACACCATTTTTAAATTATAAAAATAAATGGGTTATTCTGCTGGCTTTAACCTCAAACCTTGGCCATGCCGATTTTCAATTACAACCGGCGGGAGATGAGCAACTCTTTGAAAAAGTTTTGCGCATTAGTCAACAATGGGCAACCGCAGAGCAGATGATGTATGTGGTTGGTGCAACCAGGGGGGCAGCATTTGCCGATGTAAGAAAGCTGGCGCCAAACCATTTTCTGTTAGTGCCAGGAGTGGGTGCACAGGGTGGCGATTTACAAGAGGTTTGTAAATATGGCTTGAACGCTCAATGTGGCTTGTTAATTAACTCTTCGAGAGGAATAATATATGCGAGTAATGGGGAAGATTTTGCAGAAAAGGCTAGGGAAGAAGCATTAAAACTGCAACAGCAGATGGAGCAAATTTTAAAAAATGCATCGCTTTTATAGTATGAAGCAAATTATTAAGGTTATTTCCATTTTTTGTAATTAAAGCTAATGCCCGGCAGCGCAATGAAATCCAAAATCGATTTAAAACTTATATTCGCATTAATTGGCGTAGCGTTAATTTGGGGTACAACGTATTTGGGTATTCGGGTTGCGGTGAAAAGCATTCCGGCTTGGTATGTAACGGCAATACGCCAAAGCATCGCATCTCTTATCATCTTGCTCATCCTCATCAAACAAAATGAATTAAAATGGATTGGCTGGTTGAACTTAAGAAGACAGCTCTTGCTTTCTATTTTGATGGTGGTAATCGCTAATGGCATGACCACTGTGGCGGAGAAAACCATCCCAAGCGGGCTTACTTCGCTAATAAATGCTACCTCTCCACTATTGGTGTTTATAGGTTGCGTTTTTCTTGGTATTCAAAAGGCAAGTTTAAAAGGCTTTATTGGGGTATTTATTGGGTTTTTAGGGATTGTTTTTATTTTTAGGGATGGGATCGGTGATTTACTTGATCCCGATTACCGGAATGGAATATTATCATTAGTTATCGCCGTATCTGGATGGACGATTGGTACCATATATTCTAAAAAACATAGCGGCAAGCCGCAATACATTTTCCTAAATCTGTTTTATCAATTTATATTTTCTGCTGTAGTACAGTTGGGTTTGGCACTAATTTTCTCTGGCCGGGCAGATGTAAGCGCTTGGGAAACAGAAAGTTTGTTTGCTGCCGTCTATCTGGCAGTTTTCGGATCCGTTCTGGGCTATTTCTGCTATCATTATGCACTAAAAAAAGTGTCGGCCTCTGAGGTTTCTATTTTAACATACTTCAACACTATAATAGCTATATTTTTAGGCTGGCTGATTTTAAACGAAACCGTAAATTCTGATCTCATCATAGCAACCTGTTTAATTATTGCAGGTGTCTTCATCACCAATTACAAAAAGAAAACGCCTGTAAAAGCCATTTGAAGCCAGAACATAAAATAGGTTGGTGAACATTAAAACCTAAAGGAATAATTTCCTATCTTCAAGAATGAATTTTCCGGAAGATTTTCTTCATTATGTTTGGCAGTTCCGTTCTTTCTCCCATACAAATCTGAAAACATCAGATGGAGAGGACCTGAGAATTATTCATCAAGGGATGCTAAATAAGAACGCAGGGCCAGATTTTGCCAATGCAAAGATGCAAATTGGCGAAACTTTATGGGCTGGGAATGTAGAAATCCACATCAGATCATCTGATTGGTTAAAGCATCAGCACCAGAATGATCTGAATTACGAAAATGTTATTTTGCATGTGGTTTTTGAAGACGATGCCAAAATTACACGGATAGATGGATCTTCGATGCCCACTTTGGTACTAAAGCAAAGAATAGCATCCGAACTCATTGATAAATATGCCAATTTGTTTCTTACGCTTACAGATTTTCCTTGTATGGAGCAAATTAAAACCGTAGATCAATTTGTTGTCGATACATTTATCTCAAGGGTTTTGGTTGAGCGTTTTGAGCAAAAAACCAATACTGTTTTAGAAACGTTAAATGCTTTAAACGGCAATTGGGATGAAACCTTCTATCGTTTTATAGCAAAGAACTTTGGCTTTAAGGTTAATGCGCTTCCTTTTGAAATGCTGGCAGAAGCGATCCCACAGCAAATATTTGCTAAACATAAAGATAACGCCTTTCAAATAGAAGCATTAGTTTTTGGAGCATCTGGATTACTGAGCGGTTCTGTTACATCTCCATATCCGAAAAAACTCAAAGCAGAGTTCGAGTTTTTACAGAAAAAATATGGCATTAAACCTATACAGCCCCAGCTTTGGAAATTTATGAGAATGCGGCCGCAAAATTTCCCAACCATCCGTTTAGCTCAATTTGCAGCATTAATTATAAAGGCTAACCACCTATTTTCTAAAGTAATGGATATTAGAGATGTAACCCATTTGCGAAGTTTATTTGAGGAATTGCCTGTAAACGACTACTGGAAAAATCATTATCATTTTAAGAATAACACCACTTCAGTAGCAACACAAATAGGCAAAAAATCTATCGATAATCTTTTGCTAAATACGGTAGCACTTTTTCTATTTGCCTATGGTAAACACTCAGCAAGCCCATTCTACATAAACAGGGCACTGAAGTTATTAGAAGGATTACCTGCAGAAGAAAATGCCATCACCACGAAATTTGTACACGCAGGGTTGAAATTTGATAATGCGTTTAAATCGCAAGGTGTACTACAGTTGAAAACACAGTATTGCGATAAGAGAAAGTGCCTATCCTGTAGTATTGGCATCAAAATTCTAAAACAGGCTTAAAATGCTGTAAAACTTTTACTTATATTATTGGTTAATAGCTATTATGGAATTTCCTCATGAATTAAAAGAATTGTACGCTGATAAAATTGTTGAAGTTAGGGGTAATGCCGATGCTTTAACCGTTATACTAAAATCAGGCGTAGATATTGGAAACTTTATCGCTGATTTAAAGGCCAAATACGTTGGATTAGAAGAGCAACAAACATTATTTATTAAACATGAGCACATGCAGGATTTTGAGAAGCTGACCTTGTCTTAATTCATGTAATTTTCATTTCTATTGTTGTTACTCGAAATTTATCTGTAAATTAGGGTGAGGAACGATTGGTTATTACGCTTCTTTATTTTTATCTGGGCAAAAATTTAAAATAAGCTTAACATGTTTCAAAGAATCATCACCTATTTCGAACAACAAAGTTTTGGAGTGTCGACTTACTTAGCCAACCGCTTAAATATGAGTACCGCCAAGGTGCGTCTGTTTTTCATCTATTCATCTTTTCTGGCTGTGGGTTTCCCAATACTGTTTTATTTTTTGGCTGCTTTTGTGTTAGATATTAGAACATACATGAAAAAAATGCGGTTGCGGATTTGGGAATAGGTACACCCATTCTTAGTATCTTCAATTTAGCTAATCATCATCCCTTAAGATTTCTGCAATCTCATTAAAGCCTTTTTCTGCTGCCAAGTCTGCCGGACGCTTTCCGCCCTCCATGCGTAAAGAAACCTCTGCTCCGTGTTCTAACAATAAAATAATTAATTCAATATTTCCGAGTTGTGCTGCCGTATGTAGCGGCGCCAAGCCTGCCTTCTGACAAACATTTGGATATGCCCCGGCTTCTAAAAGCATTTTCGTAATATTTAAGTTGTTCGCTGCAACCGCAGAATGAATGGGGAAAACGTTGAAACCATTTTTGGAAGCGAGATTTACATCAGCACCTTTCAGTACCAGGAAGCGAGCCAGGTCTTCATGCCCAAAATAACATGCTAGACCGAGCGGCGTAAAGCCATCGTCAGAAAATTCGTTAACGATTTCTGGCTGCTGAAAAATGATTAAGGTAGCGCTATCAAATTTACCAACTGCACAAGCTTCGAAAATGGTTAGGTCATCAGTAAACTCAGCAATAATTTCTGCTATTTCTGGTTTCTTATAGTAGCAAGCAAGCAATAATGGCGAAATGCGGTGCGATGTATTGGTGTTTGCCAAATTAGGTTGTTTAACCAAAAGGCTTTTTACTGCATCAGCATCATTTGCCTCGATGTGTTCTTCGAGTTGCGTTATACTCATATTCGTTTGTTAGTCTATTTAATAATCGTTTTAAATTAACAAAAAATAAATATAGTGAGAAATAATAACTAAAATTTGAGTGGTTGAAAAGGATGGTAAGCTCATTTTTGCCTGAAGAAAATTCATATCTTCATAAAAAAATCCCGTCTAACCTCTCCAGGCTAGACGGGAAAAACCTAAAACAAAATCCGTTTCATTTGATAAAACGCTCAACGTGTGTGTTGTAAAATAATAGACAAGAATTTTTTCTAAAGGTTTAATCAGAAGCGATTATTTTATCGGCAGAAATGGAGCTTTCAAATTACGATGCGCATAAACAGGACGTTACCGTGGTGGTATACCTAATTTGTGAGTTAGCGAGAAGAGAACGATAAAATTGTTCGCAAAAGCAACAATTTTATCTAAGTTTGTTGTTAAATATTTATAAGAATAGAAATGGCGGTAAGGGGAAACCAGTTTAAAACCAATACATTTAGAGATAAGGGTACCGAGAATACATCGGGAAGGGCGTCATCTAGTCGCCAGCCTAAAGAAAAAAAAGAGTATTTGCCACAATTCGACTTGCAGGATGGTCGTGCTATAAAAATTGTAGGTTTATTTTTTGTAATCCTTTCCCTTTACTTCTTAATTGCATTTACATCTTATTTATTTACTTGGCAAGATGATCAGAGCTATGTGATAGATGCAAATGGTGGGTGGTCTAATTTATTTAAAACTGCCGATGAACTCAAAGATTCGGGTGTAACTATCCCGGTGGTACAAAACTGGTTAGGTAAATTTGGGGCATTATTATCTCATCAATTCATTTATGAGTGGTTTGGTATAGCATCTTTTTTATTCGTTTTAGCATTTTTTATTATTGGTTACCGCCTTTTATTTAAGGTTAAAATTTTATCCATTTCAAAGACACTCGGTTACAGCTTCTTCTTTTTACTATTTATTTCGCTCACATTGGGTTTCGCTCATAGTTTTTGGGCGGAATCTCCCCATTACGTAGAGGGGGAATTTGGCTATTGGAGCAACAAGCTTTTAGCGGCACAGATTGGGGCTGCAGGTGTTGCCGGTTTAATTGCCTTTGCTGGCCTAACCATCCTAATTATTGCGTATAATATCGACTTCAAATTGCCCGAACGCAAGGCTAAAGAAGTTTATCTTGACAATGAAACAACTGATTATGTAAATGAAGTGCGTGCACAGTTTGCTCATAAAGATGAAGTGGATGAGCCGTCAGAAGCGATCGAATTTCCGGTACGCGAAAAACCAGTAACCGAACGCAAACAGCAAAACGTAGTACTTCAGCCAAATCGATTTGAAGCCACCAAGGAGCAGGAAGAAGATACGGCCTCGGTTATACTTTCGCCTTTGGCAACGAACTTGCCATTAGCCACTGCTGCTGCAACGGCTTTGCCATTAACTGTTGAACCAGCGGTGCCAGAAGAAAAAGAACCAACATTCACTATAGAAAAAACAGAAGAAGAAAAGAAATCTGAAGATTTAGTTGAGCAATTTGGTAATTATGATGAGAAGTTAGATTTGTCTGGCTACCGATACCCAACGGTTGATCTACTTGAGAATTACGGTACCAATAAAATCTCGGTTAATGCAGAGGAATTGGAGGCCAACAAAAATAAAATTGTTGAAACCCTCAATCACTACAATATCGAGATTGATAAAATTAAAGCGACTATTGGTCCCACGGTTACACTTTACGAAATTATCCCGGCACCAGGCGTGCGCATTTCAAAAATTAAAAACCTCGAAGATGACATCGCACTTTCACTAGCGGCCCTGGGAATCCGGATTATTGCACCTATGCCTGGAAAAGGAACTATTGGTATCGAAGTACCTAACCAACATCCGGAAATGGTGCCCATGCGGAGCATTTTAAACACGGAAAAATGGACCCAAAATGCAATGGATTTGCCTATTGCCTTGGGGAAAACCATAAGCAACGAGGTTTTCATTGCCGATTTAGCCAAAATGCCTCACTTACTGGTAGCTGGGGCTACAGGGCAAGGAAAATCGGTGGGTATCAATGCGATATTAGTATCGCTACTTTTCAAAAAACATCCCGCACAATTAAAATTTGTGTTGGTAGATCCAAAAAAAGTAGAATTAACCCTATTCAATCGAATAGAACGCCACTTCCTGGCGAAATTGCCTGGAGAGGCCGATGCCATTATAACCGATACCAAAAAAGTGGTGAACACTTTAAATTCTTTATGTATTGAAATGGATCAACGCTATGATTTATTAAAAGATGCTCAGGTAAGGAATTTAAAAGAATACAACGATAAATTTATAAAGCGCAAGCTAAATCCAAATAACGGACATCGGTTCCTGCCCTTTATTGTATTAGTGGTAGATGAGTTTGCCGATTTGATGATGACAGCAGGAAAGGAAGTGGAAGCACCAATTGCCCGTTTAGCTCAATTGGCACGTGCCATTGGTATTCACCTGGTGTTGGCTACGCAGCGTCCATCAGTAAATATTATTACCGGTACAATCAAAGCAAATTTTCCAGCCAGGCTAGCATTTAGGGTGTTGTCTAAAATTGATTCGAGAACGATTCTGGATAGTGGCGGGGCAGACCAATTAATTGGTAGGGGAGACATGTTGTTATCAACAGGTAGCGACTTAATCAGGCTACAGTGTGCTTTTGTTGATACACCTGAAGTCGATCGCATTTCAGAATTTATTGGCAACCAACGCGGCTATGCGGATGCCTATCAGTTACCAGAATATATTGATGAAGCAGGGGAAGGAAGTAAAGCAGATTTTGATCCGAATGAACGCGACAAGTTTTTCGAAGATGCAGCCAGGCTTATTGTAATGCATCAACAGGGTTCTACATCGCTTATCCAGCGTAAATTAAAATTGGGATATAACCGTGCAGGAAGAATCATCGACCAGTTAGAGGCTGCAGGGATTGTTGGCCCATTCGAAGGTAGCAAAGCAAGAGAAGTTTTGTATCCGGATGAGTACTCTTTGGAACAATTCTTGAATAACATGGATGACAAGGGCTAATTTTAAACCTTTTTGGTTATTACGGCTCTAAAGTTCGTTTAGACTATAAAATTTAAAACACAAGATGAAGAGATTATTTTCGGTAGTAATGGTTGTAGTTGCTTTTACAACTGCTACTTATGCACAAACAGATGCAAAAGCTAAAGCAATTTTAGCTGAGGTGAGTAAAAAATACAAATCGTACAATATTGTTAAAACAGATTTCAGTTTTACTTTAGATAATCCTAAAGCAAAGGTTAAAGAAACGCAGCAAGGAACGCTTTACGTTAAAGCCAACTCTAATAAATATAAAGTGGCTATGACTAACCAGGAATTGTTTAGCGATGGGAAAAGCCAATGGACTTACCTTAAGAAAGACAAAGAAGTGCAGGTGAGTAACGTTGATAACAGTAGCGATGCGATTAATCCTGCTAAAATTTTCACGGTTTACGAAAAAGGGTTTAAATACATGTATACAGGCGAACAGAAAGTTGGAGGTAAAACTTACCAAATGATTGACTTAACGCCGGTTGATGCAAAAAAATCGATTTTTAAAGTTCGTTTAAGTATTGATAAAGCGGCTAAACAAATTGCAAATGTGGTGTTGTTTGATAAAAACGGAAACAAATACACTTACAACGTGAAAACCTTTTCACCAAATGTTAATGTTCCGGAAACAACTTTTGCGTTTGACGCAAAAAAATATCCAGGTGTTGAAGTTGTAGACTTGCGTTAACAACCATCACTTTTTAAAGATTTATTGAGCGGTTCAGTTGGAAACAACTGGACCTTTTTTGTTGATTAGCATTTTTACCAATAGGCAAAAATGGATTGGGTAACTTTTTTCCTCGCTGTATTTATGGAATGCTGATTAGATTTCTCTAAGTTTGTTTTAATGTCGTTACCATTTACAAATCATACTTTAGAGAAATTAGAACAGTTACTTCTTGCAATGGGTTTCAAAGTTCGATATGAAAAGGGAAACTTTAAAACTGGTTCTTGCTTACTGGCGCATAACAAGATCATTGTGGTAAATAAATTTTCTAATTTAGAGGGAAAGATTGTAGGATTGGTAAAGCTCGTTAAGGAAAGCAATCCTGATGAAAACATGTTAGATGAAAAACAACGCCACTTTTTTCACTCATTACAACAAACTGAATTATTTTAATGCCGATACAGATCTTTAATTACCTGAATAGAAAGGAAAGTTGTTTAGAATGAAAATTACTTTTTTAGGTACTGGTACATCGCAGGGAGTGCCGGTAATTGCTTGTAATTGCGAAGTTTGCTTATCGGAAGATCACCGTGATAATCGCTTGAGAACTTCAATTTTAATTGAAACTGAGGATAAAACTATTGTGATAGACAGTGGTCCTGATTTTCGTTCTCAGCTCCTTAGGGCACATGTTAAAGATCTTGATGCAGTATTATTTACACATGAGCATAAAGATCATATCGCTGGCTTGGATGATATCCGTCCATTTAATTACCTGCTGCATAAAGTAATCGATGTTTATGCCACCTCTCGCGTTCAGGAAGCCCTTAAAAGGGAGTTTCATTATATCTTTGCAGATACCAGATACCACGGCTTACCTCAAATAAAACTCCATACATTGGTAGGTGGCGATGATTTCACGATTGGCAACAGTACCATTTCGCCTATCGAAGTAATGCATTATAAACTGCCAATACTGGGTTACCGAATTGGCGACTTTACTTACATTACTGATGCAAAAACCATTTCTGATGAGAGTATTAGAAAGATCTCTGGCTCTAAAATACTGGTTATTAATGCACTACAAAGAGAGCCGCACATTTCTCATTTTACGTTAGATGAAGCCATTGCATTTGCGCAGTTGGTTGGTGCTGGTACCACCTATTTAACACACATTAGCCATAATTTGGGTTTACATGCCGAAGTTGAATCCTTATTGCCACCAAATATTAAGCTGGCCTACGACAACTTAAAAATTGAATTATAATTGTTGCCGCAAAATCTAAAATTAAATTATATTTGCAACACATACTCAGGTGGCGAAATTGGTAGACGCACCAGCTTGAGGGGCTGGCGCCCGTACGGGTGTGGGAGTTCGAATCTCCTCTTGAGTACAATATTGTTGAACATCTCTTTGGTGATTGACGAATAAAATAAAAGCCACTTAGACATAAGTGGCTTTTATTTTGCCAGTTGGTTTATTATCAACTTCGCAATTTTTTTTGCCTCCTTAATTTTGTGGATTTAACACAATAGATTTTTGATACATTCCAACTGCTTCACCTTTATTCTTTGCACAAGAAGTGCTTAGCCATAACTTTTCTATGCATTCCAACTATTAGGAAATAGTTGTTTAATTGGTTCAAATGTTGTAAGCCCTCATAAGTTTCCTTAAATACTTTTAAAGCCTTTTCGTGCTTTTCAGGCGATTCAAATACCTGGTTCAATAACTTCCATTTTTCTGCTTCTATTAATATTTGTTGCTGGTATTAATTTTATAATATCCGTAAAGAACTCCCTTTTTATTTCCGGGCTACCTGAATTAAGTTTCGCTTCAATTGATAGCAAAGCTCTCTCGAGTAGCCTTTCTAAAAGTGGTTTTACAGGCTTTTTCTTTTTGCCCTTTGGTCTTCCCGTCGGGCATCCTGCTACTCCTTTTTGAAATGGCATAAAATGCTTTCTTCTTGTTTTTTTATTGATGCTCAAAAATACCTGTAAGTGGTGGGGTGGGGAAGTTGGCGAGGTTACGAGAGAATACAAATAAGTTGTATATTGGTGGTACACCTAACACTCTTAAATTAATGAAGCTTTTTAATGGGTTAAATATGTTTCCACTCATGGAACTGCTCAAGGTATAATACCTAGATTTCAATTGCATTTCATGGAAATGTCGGAATTTGCATTTCCATTCAATAAAGAAAGAAAAAATTTGGTTGAAAGTTTTGTAGACCAAACACAGGATCACTTCACAAACTTCTATGACGTTTTTAATGAAGTTATTAATTTGCGGAACGAGTATATTGATGGCATCTTAACGGGAAAATACTTTAGCGTTTCTGGAGAAAACGAAATTACTTCTGATATCAGTCCTGAAATAGTAATAAGGAGAAAGATTGTAGATTTTTTTATTTCAGGTAAACAGCTCTTAAATAATTTTTGTTTGTCAAATTTAATCTCTGACGGTGAATTTGAAGCAAAAGATTTTTTGCTTTCTAAACCAGAAGTCATTGAAAAATATATCAGAAAACAATCATCAAAATTCAAATATAAATCTGGTTACACCAAAATTGCAAATATTGCATTTGAGGCTCAAAAAAAGTTTTTGGCAAATTTTATGTTTAGGAGAAATAGAATAGAGCATGATTATGGGAAGAATATTCCTGATTTTAAAATTTATGTAAATGATTTAAAGGAGATTAAGATCATAGAACCGATATACTATGAAGAAAATATATTCGAGCAGATAATTAATTATTATTATTCAACACTTGATTTAATCGAAGATGTGAGTTCATATTTCTTCGGAGTAAATGCACATATAAATAGCAAAGGTATAATCACGCTTCTTAAACGAAAGGAGAAAGCTGATCCATCCAAGTTTAAATATAGATATGCAATCAAATTGCATGTAAACGATCCAAATTTAGTGCCTATGCTAAGGTCTAAATAGTTATTAAATTTATAAATCAATTATTTGACATTGTTGTATATCGGTACTATCTTGGGTACTAAATTAATATCTCATTATGACATGGGCTTCTTTTGTTGAAAATGGAAAAGTATCGTTAAGATTTCTTTTTCCAATTGCAGTAGTTTCTGCTTGTTTTCTTTTTTTGCCGGATGATTGGAAAGCAAAACTTTCGATTGACAAAGTTTCTGAAGATTATTCCAAATATTTTGGCATCGCATTTCTTCTTTCGGTTGTTCTTATACTAACAGATATCGTTTTAAGCGTTTCAAAAGGCATTTCAAGCTCAACAAGAAATAAAAAGATAGATAAGTATGTTAATGACTTTGTTAATAGCCTTGCCAACGATGAAAAAGCACTGTTGAGAGAGTTTTATATTAATGGACGAGATACATTACCACTACCAATATACAACCCAACGGTTTTAGGCCTCATTTCAAAAAGAATTTTAGTGCAAATTGGTACCGTTGGAACTATGGTGAATTATGAAGCATGCATGAGTTATGCGGTAAGTGAGATAGCAAAAAAATATCTTACGAATGAAAACATAATGCTACCAAAAGAACAAACCGAGGCAAATATAAAGCTTATAGAAAATAATAGGTTTAGGTGGTAGTTAATAGCACGTTAAACCGTATGTTAAATTTAAAAATAGCTTTTTAAGCAAATAGCAGGCTACTGTTTTATACGCCTAAGACGAGTATACCAGAAGTCTTCACTTGTTTGCTGAATAGTCATAATCTTAGTGAATAATAGATCTACAAGTGCTGGAGATTTAACTACGGTGTAAAAATACTCTCTTTTTAAGTCTAGTTCCTCCTTAGTAATCCAGTTGGTAGTTGCTCCTCGTTCATTAGATTTAGGTATATTTCTCCATTCTACCCCATTATAAAGCCTATAATCTTCCGTTATAGTAACTTGCCTTCGTAAATCAAATTCATAAGTTTTGCTGTAAGTTAGTATATGCACCAATATGCCGAACGCATCATCATTCTTTGCATCCTCTGCATTTAAAATACAAAATGTTTATCCAAAAAATAAAATCCTGCGAACCATTGTCAAAATAAAATAACCCAGAACCTTAATGGACGGAAACCTTATTTTTATGGAGGTGCTACTTTGCAGTCCGTACACTTAGGTGTATTTACTACACAAATCAGAGAATTAACGCATTACCCCTTTGAGGACTAAACTGTCATGTATTTTGTCTCGTATATCTAGTAGTTTAAACCCAATAGTTATGCTTGGAATCAAAAGTTTGACAGAAACGAGAATCGTGGCTTGGAAGGCCAGGAACGGCATGAACATCCTTAGGGTATGCTTAGGAATTATCTTTATATGGTTTGGCATGTTAAAGTTCTTTCCTGGTTTGAGTTCTGCTGAGGAAATTGCCGGCAGAACAATACTAAAGTTAACATTCGGTTGGGTAAAGCCTGCCTTCTCAATGCCAATGCTTGCAGTTTGGGAATGCATCATCGGAATTGGTTTAATCTCTAAAGCCTGGCTTAGGTTAACCCTTATTCTATTATATCTGCAGATGGCAGGCACATTCCTGCCGTTAATCTTTTTTCCACATGAGACATTTAACCATTCATTGTTGGTTCCAACACTGCTAGGACAGTATATCATCAAGAATTTTGTCCTAATCTCCGGAGGGATTGTTATCGGTGCCACTATCAGAGGTGGAAAATTAACCGTTGCTCCAACTAGTGAAGATAGAGCTGCCAGACTGGAGAAGCGTTTTGGACGAGTTAAAAGACTATTGCGTTTTGGTTAGTAATGATTGAATATTTTGAGCGCTAGCTAACAACCATCAGCTTAATTCCTTTACCAATTATTGCAGCCTTATCTCGCTGCCATTAACCGACAGATTAAAAAAACAAAAGTACTCTTGCGGCGATATCACGATTTCTAATTAGGCTAATTTGCTTAAATTAAAAAAAGCATTCCCTGTAAGTGCTTACCTACAAAAAATGCTTTTAAACGCTACCAGACGGTTATCATTATCCTGTTTTCGAGGTTCAGAATGTTGCAGCGTTAGGCAAGTAAATCTTACAGGCTACGGATTAGAATCTAATCCACGTCCGGTTTTCTGCTGAAGATCATCTATTTTCTTCGATGCTTCGGATTTGGACAATGTCTCATCCATTTCCTCGCCAGCTTCATCAGATAATGTTTTAAGGTAAGAATGTTGTGCTCCAGTCATGGGTTCATTGCCGGTTGTCCAATCATCGGGATTTTTGACGGTATTATCACCCTTTAATGCATTATCGTTACCTGATAAAGGATTATTGTTTTCTTGTTGTTTATTCATGATTAGAAGATTATTATTTAATCATATAAACATCAAAAATTACTAAAAGTTTTAGCAATAAACAGATGAAGGAAAAAAGGTTAGAATTGAGCTACGAATAGCCATAAACCGTGAAGTTATTCATCACCCTTGTGGAAATTATAAGGAATAGAAAGATCAAGAAAAGATGTTATCTGAAAAATCAGGAAAATTTAATCTTGATGATCCATCCGTTATTTAGCTTCAAGTACATGGGCATCATCTTTAACTGCTCTGTGTCGTAACCATTTCCTTAGTGGCTCATCATAATATTTTAAAGCCATGTACGCCAGAATGATTGCGCCGAATAAGATTCCCAGTGCATAAGGCAAGGCCATTAACGGGGTAATTTCTTTGTGGTTGCTAATCCAGGCCACATAAAAATAAACGATGGGATAGTGAACCATGTACAATGGGTAAGATATATCCCCCAGAAATTTACAGATTTTCTTTTCTGTTTCACTCTTGATTGTTCCGCTTGCACCAACATAAACAATTAGTGGGAAAATGATAATGATACTAAGCGAATCGTAAATTCCATTCATCCATTTATCTGCATCCCCACCAATACGAGGCATGTAAAGAATAACGGCAATGGCAACACTACACCACAAAAAAGCATTTTTAATTTTTGTAGGTTTGGCAATCCTAGAGAGGAGAAGACCTGCAAAAAAAGGATACACGGTTCTAGTAAAACCTATGCGTACCTGTTCTACATTTAAAGTCCACCCTCCGCTAACATCGCCATTGCTAATGGCCAGGTGGGCAAGGGCTACAGCAGCTATTGCCACCAATACCCCAAGTGCAATTTTCGAAAATTTTCTAATCCAAACCGCATAAAGAATGTTGGCAATATATTCAAAAAAAAGAGACCATCCCACACTGTTAAGTGGATGCATCTCTTGCCAACCCCTGATATCAAGTGATAATGGAACCGGAAGAATGGTGTAACCAATCAACATCACCAGAAGCATTTTCCATAAGGGTATGGTATGGATTAGTGGCCATATTGTAGAGTCTGTGAAATAAAAACCTATCGCTCCAAGTGTCATTCCTAAAATAACCATTGGTTGAAGTCTTGCAATGCGGCGTTTAAAAAATGTACCTACATTTATCTGTTTCCAACGATCATCATAAGCATAGCCAATTACGAAACCAGAGAGTAAAAAGAAAAAGTCTACCGCTAAATAGCCATGATTTACAAATTTATCTATGTTACTTGTAGAGAATGGTTCGGCTAAATGAAATGTGACAACAATGATTGCAGCAATTCCCCGAAGGCCATCTAGAATTGGATAATGAGGTTTAGATAAAGCTTGCGCATCGGGATTAGCATACATATCTGTGCAAAATAAGAAAAAGGTCTAATCCGAACAACCAAATAATACCATGTTTTATGGCAATTGATATTATAAGTAAGGTTTTAAGAAAGCATTGATCGATACGCTTTTGATTACCATCCACTTTAAAGATGTATGCTAACTGATTTCGGGCAAGTTCTGATCGCTTGATTAAATGTGTAAAAAGTTTGTTCTACTAAATCTGAACATGACGATTTGCGTATTTTCGCGGTCAATGAAACTACTGTATACTATCGCACTAAGTCTTTCTTTATCTTCCGTTTTCGCTCAGCAATTTCAAGGAAAGGTCACTTCATCAGACCGCTTACCGTTGGAAGATGTTTATTTACAAAACTTAAGCAATAAACGCCATGCACACACCGATAGGCTAGGTCTTTTCAAATTAAGGGATGTTAAAATAGGCGATTCGATAAGAGTTACTTTGGTCGGCTATCAGCCTAAATTAATAACCGTCTCCTCAAACGAACAAGATATCCAACTTTCACAATCTAACTTCCAGCTAGATGAGGTGGTGGTATCTGAAGGGGTAAATCACCTTTCATCTGTTGCTGCTGTTGATATTGCTACAAACCCCGTAAATTCTGCGCAGGAACTATTACGGAAAGTGCCAGGCTTGTTTATTGGCCAACATGCAGGCGGGGGTAAAGCAGAACAGCTTTTTCTTCGTGGCTTCGATCTCGATCATGGTACAGACATTAATATCAGTGTAGATGGTATGCCAGTAAACATGGTTAGCCATGCACACGGACAGGGTTATGCCGACCTCCATTTTCTTATTCCAGAATTGGTTTCAAGTATAGACTTCGATAAAGGTCCATACCATGCAGATAAAGGTAATTTGGCTACTGCCGGGTATGTTGCTTTCGAAACGAAAGAACGCCTAGAACATAATTCTTTAACGTTTGAGGGCGGGAAGTTCAACACCTTCAAAGGTCTTGGTCAATTTAGCCTGCTCAATAACGATAGGCAATCTGCTTACATTGCCGGAAGTTATATTGAAACAGATGGTCCATTCGAAGCTAGTCAGGATTTTAAGAGACTTAATCTGATGGGGAAATACACCCGCAATTTTAACGATGCTGACCGCTTATCAATTAGCGCTATGCATTTTAGTAGCTCTTGGCTGGCTTCGGGGCAAATTCCTCAGCGAGCTGTAGATAATGGATTAATTAGCCGCTTCGGTGCCATTGATCCAAATGAAGGTGGCAAAACAAGTCGTACAAATGTTAACCTTAAATACGATGCATTTATAAACGAAGCAACCAGCCTAAAAACAAGTGCTTTTTATAGCAGATACAACTTTGAACTGTACAGCAACTTCACATTCTTTTTAAACGATCCGGTTAACGGCGACCAGATCAGGCAAAAAGAAGGGAGGAATATCGTAGGTCTGGAATCTGTACTTGAGAAAAGATACTTTGCTAAAGACATAGATTTCAGCATTAAGGCTGGTGCCGGCGTTCGTGGAGACCTCATAAATGATATTGAGCTTTCGCACACGCTGGATAGAACCACAGTGCTGGAGCAAATCCAGTTTGGCGATGTAAATGAGTGGAACGGTTACGCCTTTATAAATGCTGATATCGATTTTGGCAAACTATTGATTAATCCCGCCCTTAGGGTAGATTATTTTCGTTTTGGTTATACTGATCATCTTAATAACAATCTATTTTCATCAACCAGGAAAGCTGCGGTAAGCCCAAAACTAAATTTTCTGTACAATGAGAATCCAAATCTGCAGTTTTTTTTAAAGTTGGGAAAGGGTTTTCATAGTAACGATTCGAGAGTAGTTCTAGCACAACGCACAAACACAATTCTACCGGCGGCCTATGGTGCAGATCTTGGTCTAAGTTGGAAACCGGCACCTCGTTTAATATTAAATGCTGCTGCATGGTACCTTTACCTGCAGCAAGAATTTGTGTATGTGGGAGATGAAGGAGTTGTTGAGCCGAGCGGAAGGACTGCCAGAAAGGGAATTGATTTTGGCCTTAGGTATCAACTGAATAACTGGCTGTTTTTAAATGGCGACATTACATATAATCACGGCAGGGCTTTAGATGAACCAATAGCTGAGAACTACATCCCTTTAGCGCCACCATTTACATTTACAGGCGGTTTAAATGTTAAAGACTTTAAAGGTTTTTCTGGAAGCCTAAAGTCTCGTTACCTGGCATCGAGACCAGCGAATGAAGATAATTCGATTGTAGCAAAAGGTTATTTTATTACTGATGCAAACGTTAACTACAGTTGGAAAAGGTTTTCGATAGGTTTAATTACAGAGAATATTTTCGATAGGGAATGGAATGAGACCCAATTTGCAACCGAATCCAGGCTACTTAATGAGGCCAATCCTGTTGATGAAATCCATTTTACACCAGGTACGCCTTTTAACATTAGGGCAGTTTTGTCAATTAAATTTTAGAGTGTAATAAACAAAATATTCGTTCGTATTGTATGTATAAGTTTAACGCTAAAAACAGTCCATCATTAAATGCTTAGCGATGGGTAATCACTAACACCAAACAAATTTTGTTAAAGTGCTGTTAAGTATGCAACCTTCTATAAAACTAACAGATGTCTCTAATGTTTAATAATACCGAATTTGATAATTTTAAAAAAATTACACTTAAGCGGCTTAAACCAATTTTAAAAATCATGGATATTACGGTCGATTTTGTCGAAATATCCACCAGCTATTTGGGAAAATCTTACGAAGTTCGTGTTATGGGCGTTCGCGATGGCAAAGGAAAATGGTCTTGGGACCTTGTGCGAGTGGTAAACCGGAGTGTTATTCCTTCACAGGGAATTTCTACCATCTAATTTCCTGTTTTCAAGGATTAAATAGAAATCATTAACATCTTTTTTCTCTCTAATCAGTAATTTTGCATGCTGAATAGCACATTCCGCAAAGACATTTATAAATTTTTTTTGATTAGAAAATGGCTCAAAAAGGCTATATGATGCTGAAAAGCTTTCAGTTACTTTTGTAGTCATGATCAATCATGGGACAATTTTTAGAACATCATTCTTTGGATGGAGAATGATGTTTCTATTTTTGAGCTAACCGTATCTTGTTATTAATAAGGTAAATTGTGTTTCATTGGGATATTAATTCTCATCCTTGTTCCCTTATAATTTTCGATAATTAAACCTGCTTTTAATCGCTCTGTACGCGTTTTGATGTTATTAATTCCCATTCCAGATGATTTAACGTTCGCCGGATCGAAGCCTATTCCATTATCTTTTATAGAAAGAATTAATTGTTCTTTTTCAATTTCGATAAGTAATAAGACTTCCGTGGCCTGCGCATGCTTCACTACATTGTGCGCAATTTCCTTAGCAATAAGGTAGCAGTCTCTTCTACTTTGACTTTCTAACTCCAGGTGTGGAATAATTTCGGGAAGTTCAGCCCTGAATTTTATAGGTGTATGTTCAAATAATTTCCTCACCTGTTCTTCAATGAAATAAATCAAGCTTTCCAAATAGTCACTATTTGCGTTGGAACTCCAAATAATTTCTTTAATTTTTAAAGAAATTTCCCTGATCATGGTATCAATTGTTTTCAATTCTCCTATTTCTGGTCGTAATCTGGCAGAAATTTCCGAATAAAGCTTTAATCCAGTCAAACCAGAGCCAATTTCATCGTGTATTTCACTGCTAATTCGATCACGTTCAGCTTTTATTAATTTATTTTGATTTATGAACCTTTTCTTATACCGATTTGCCAGGCGATAAAATCTTATTGTGAGAAAAATAAAAATAAATAACATCAAAATCAATAAAAAATTTGATGATAAGTTGGGCAGGTTTAAATTTAGGAGTGTCATATTAGGGGGCAGATTTTGGATCAGAAAAGCACATTTATCTCATATTTCGTAGTTTTAATAATACCTAAAGTATTATTTCTAGTCTGTGTTCGTATTACTGATTTGGCGATTTAGTGTAGTATCGATTTAAGAAAAAAAGTCGGATTTCTATTGTTAACTATAAGATATTAAAGGGCATGATTAAAACTTTATGTTTGCTTAGGTTTGTAATGTCAATTTTAGCTTGTACATAATGCCCTTTCTGAACAGATAATGCTTCTTAAGTCTATACTCGCTTAACTTCGCATTTAATACCTTGTAAAATAAGGCAGATCTTTATGGATTGGGACAAAATATTTAGCAATAATACATAAAAAAGCCATAATTATGATCTCAATATCTATTGTAGAAGACCATTTTCACTACCGAAACAGTTTGGTAGGGTCAATCCTGGAAAGTAAATCGTTTGAAATTAAAGGCGTACATGCATCTGCTGAGGAAGCTTTACAGAATTTGCCTAAGGAATGTCCTGATATTGCAATCGTTGATATTCAGTTGGCTAATAAATCTGGAATAGATCTTATTGTAGAAAGCAAGACGAAAATGGATAAAACACTTTTTCTTATGTGTACGGGCTATCAAAACGACGAAAAGATTTTTAGCGCCCTACAAGCGGGTGCATCCGGTTACATTATTAAAGGATCTACATCCACAGAAATACATGAAGCCTTATTAGAACTCTACAATGGTGGTTCGCCAATGAGTCCTTACATTGCTAGAAAGGTAATAAGTTTAATCCAGGGACGTACGCCGGTTAAAGAAAAAGTAGATTTGGGATTAAGTGAGCGTGAACTTGAAGTTTTATCGCTCTTGAGTAAGGGCTTATTATACAAAGAGATTTCTGAAATGCTTTTTATTAGTCCAAATACGGTGAAGAATCATTGCAAAAATATTTACAAACGATTGCATGTGCAGAATAAAATTGAAGCACTAAATAAGTTTAAAGATTATAGTTACAACTAGTTATAGATTTCCCAAACCTAAATTTTGGCAATCTAAACAAGTTTAATAATGCCAATTTTAATGTTCAATTTTCGCTCTCAGTTAAATTTTTGAATGTTTAAAACTAAATTAAGAAAAGTAAAACTTTATATCAGTTGATGTGTTTCGTCTAAAAACAAACATCAATTTTATTAGTGTTAATTGTTTTTTATTAGAATCAATTTGTTACATGTATAGCCTCATTCAGTATGATTAAATTAGCGTATAGTACCCCTCTCTCAAAACTCCACAAAATTAAAATCGGAGACAACATTGTTGATGAATACGATTCGAAAGGAAGAGTAGTCAAAATCACAAAGAAATTAAAAACTGATTTTACAGAGTTTATCTTCGTTTTGGATAGCCGCCAAACCGTTTTTATTATAAGCGCATCTGCTTAGATCTTAGGTTTTTAGCTGCTTCATGGAGTTTTCTTATTAAAAATATTTTTTTTATTGTATAGTATTCGTTCGCGGAATATTAATTGCTATTTTGCAATCAAATTCCCTATTGATGATGAAGCGCTATTACAAAAAATTAATACCCATCTTTTTTGTTTTCTTAGCTATCCCTTTTAACTCCTGTAACAAGGCAGCTGTAGCTCATGAAGAAAAGGTTTCTGCAACTTTGGTCGCTAACGAAATACCATTTAGAGATTTCTTAGGTGTAAACGTATTTGAATGGGATTTTACCAGCGATCCTTATCGCGGCGTAATAGATGAGCGAAAATTTCAGGTTATTAAGTCGTTCTCAGGCGTTCGTCATTACCTGGATTGGGAGCGTGTAGAGCATTCAGATGGTGCTTTCACTTTTAGCCCATCACACCATGGCGATTGGGATTACGATAAGATTTATCAGCAAATGAAAGCTGCTGGCAAATTTGTGCTTCTTGATTTAAAAGGTTGTCCTAACTGGCTACTGGCGAGTTATCCTGCTGATAAAAGGGATGCTGAAAACGTTCCTGCTCCTTATGGTTTAGATAGGAGCGATCCGGCAAGCTATATAAAGCAAGCCCGGGCAGGTTTTCAGCTTGCGGCACGTTATGGCAGCAATAAAGACATAGATAAGGCGCTTTTACTTATTGATGGAAGCACGCGATGGAGAGATGATCCTCAAAACATTGCGAAGACAGGCTTAAATTTGATTACTTATATTGAGTGCGACAACGAGCGTGATAAGTGGTGGAAGGGTCCGTTAGCGCAGCAATCTCCAGAAGAATATGCAGCGAACCTTTCAGCATTTTACGATGGACACAAAGGCAAGCTTGGTAAAGGTATTGGGGTAAAAACTGCTGATCCGAATATGCTCGTAGTGATGGGCGGAATAGCAGAGGCAAAGCCCGACTTTGTACGTAAAATGGTAGAGTGGTGTGCCAAGAATAGGGGAATGAAAGCAAACGGGCAAATAGACCTTTGTTTCGACATCATTAACTATCACCATTACTCAAATGACGCATACCGCAACAATGGAAATGCAACCGTTGGTGTGGCTCCTGAACAATCTAATCTTGCAGAAGTTGCTGCCGCTTTTGTTAAATATGCAAAAACGGTTAATGGTGGCTTACCCGTATGGATTACGGAAACCGGATTTGATGTAGGCGAACATACCTCGCAAAGAGCCATAAGCATCGGCAATAAGAGTGCGCAGCAAACTCAGGCCGACTGGAATTTAAGAACTGCCTTGCTCTATTCCCGATCGGGACTTTCGAAATGTATTTTTTATATGCTAGACAATGTTGATGTAAACAGCTGGACACAATATACCTCTTCGGGGTTTATTAACCCAGATTTTTCAAAAAGACCATCGGCCGATTATGTTAGTCAGGTAAATAACCTATTGGGTGCTTATCACTTTCAGTCTACCATAAATTCTGATCCGCTAGTAGATGTTTATGATTTAAACGGAGAGAAAATTTATGTGCTAACTATACCCGATCAGGTCGGCCGATCGAAACTGCACACGCTTAATCTTGGAACGCATAAAGAAGCTGAGATTTTTAGTCCTGCTTTTGGCAAAAATGAGATGGAAAGCAAAACGTTGACTACAAAAAATGGCTTATTAGAAATAGCCGTTACAGAAACGCCAATTTTTGTTCGTCCGAAGTAGCAGGCCTAACAACACACCCACTAGAAACTACCTGGAGGGGGATTTTGGCTCAAAACATTTCATGTTTTTATGTATTGATACTTAAGGGCTATTGAGCATAGCACAAGTAAGCAATAGCTTTGTGAATGCAAAATTCTCGAGGCCAAGCTTTACCTGTAGGCTTCTAACGCAAGTATCCTTTATACAATGAAAATAAAAACACATAATAATGTTCGCTGATCAGCAGAAGCCCTCGCTCTCTATCTTTCAAGATTGGAACAACAACAGAGGAAACTTCAAGGCCAGGCTCATTATGGTCTTCTACAGAATCTCCTCCGTTGTTTACCGGTATAAGGTTTTGAGATATCTATTTTTTTGGTACCTGTTAATCTACAAATTCGCCATTGGCTGGTTAATGAATGTTGGTATCAACAGCAGCGCCAGCATTGGTAAAGGTCTTAAAATTCAATATGGATTTGGTACCGTAATCGGCCACAACACCATCATCGGCGACAATTGCTGCATCCGGCAACTCACCAGTATTAGTTCAAAAATTAAAGAAAATGGTAGTTGCACCGAAGCACCGGTTATTGGCAACAATGTAGATATTGGTATAAATGTAGTTATACTCGGTGCCGTACGCATTGGAAACAATGTAACAATTGGTGCCGGATCTGTTATAACCAAAGACGTAGAAGACAACTGCGTAATGGTTGGAGGTGCAGCCGTGTTACTTAAGAAAAAGTACATAATTGCCGTAGAAGGTGCATAGCTTCCTCCTTTGTTTTTACTACCCGCACAAGCATTCCCGAAATCGTTTCTGTTTCATTTAATATTTTGATTAATAATTGATTTCCTGTGTTTTAAACGCAGTTTTATCTTGGTACAAAATGGATTTAGCCCTATCGGGCTATTGCCGAAATTCACCAATTAATAGACCTTTACAACGATTTAAGAAACCTGATCTATCCCGAGAGAAGGTCATACAACTTAAGCTAAAATAAAATTATCCCCAACATGAAAAGTCCTATCCTAAGAAACAGCATGAGCAAGGTCAAGAAAAAGCACATCCTATTGGTAGACGGTGGCTTAAATATCGGCAAGCTGCTACACTTTATCCTATCTCCAGATTATAAATTAACAATTAAGACAAATGGTATAAATGCGTTAAGTTGGTTAGAGGAAGGAAACGACCCTGATTTGATCATCTCTAGTTTGAGAATGCCTTATTTTGATGGCGGAACGTTTATTCAAAATTTGCGTTGTAGTGGGTTTTACCGCAACACACCCGTGATGATTCTTTCTGGGGAAGAAAATTTAGCTGAAAAGGTGCAACAAATGGCGTTTAAGATTGATAGCTACATGGAAAAACCTTTCAATCCAATTGCTTTAAAGGTTAAAATTAACATGTTGATTGCATAATGAACGGCTCGAGCATTGAAAATACAATCGCTAATATTCGATCTGTTTATATTGGTAGAATTTTAAGAGACTTTATACACGAAAGTCTGGCAACTACTACCAAAGAAGTTATTTTTATCGACGACTTTCATTCTTACATACAACAGCAAACCTTTCTTAGTCTGCCTGATTTAGTATTGATAGCCGTGGATGAAAATCCAGATTGGGCAGAACAGGTAGCGTTTATCAGACACCATCCAATTCTTAAACATTTGGTAATTGTGTTAATTGGCACTACCGAGAATGCAAAATGGCGGGAGAGAGCCTTGCAACTGCGTGTAAACGATTACTACGTTCATCCTTTTCCGAAAACAGATTTTATTTCGCGGATTGGTTTTCTGATTAAATTCAAAGCCATCCATCCAAACATCATGGATTTATCTATGGAGTTGGAAGAGCGGTACAAAATGCCCTTGAGTAAGCGTCTCTTCGATATTATCGCTTCAGGGACAGCATTGTTTTTTCTTTCTCCAATTTTTATCCTGATCGGGATCCTGATCAAATTAGAATCTAAAGGCCCAATCGTTTATAAAAGTAAACGTGTTGGCGCTGGATACCAGATATTCGATTTTTATAAGTTTCGTTCAATGCGAAGCGATGCCGACAAAATGATTGGTGAACTTTCATCACTCAATCAGTATGCAAACGAAGGTAATAAGAATGGCAAGTCGGCATTTGTGAAATTCGCCAACGATCCGAGAATTACCCGCCTGGGCAAAATTTTGCGTAAAACAAGCGTAGATGAGCTACCACAATTGATAAATGTTTTTATCGGCGATATGTCTCTGGTAGGCAACAGGCCGCTTCCTTTATATGAAGCAGAACAGCTTACTACCAATAAATGGTCGTCGCGTTTCAATGGTCCGGCAGGTTTAACTGGCCTATGGCAAATTAGCAGGCGTGGCAAGAAGGATATGTCTGAAAGCGAACGCAAGGAGCTTGATAACTACTACGCCAACCATTATTCCATATTCCTCGATTTCAAAATAATTTTAAAAACCATACCTGCACTTATCCAAAAAGAAGAGGTATAACACAAGTATAAAATAGTTAAATAGTATATGAAAAAGTCCCTTAATGTAGTTTTGATCCTGGTAATGATAGCCTGCAGCAATGCATTCTCACAAGAATCGATACTTGGCGATGTGAATGCTGCCGATATTGAGTCTTATATCGCATTAGCGAAACAAAATTATGCCAAACGCAAAGTGCAGCTGGCCATGACAGAAAGTGTAAAAACTGGTGTAGCCATTTCAAAGGCATCATATCTCGATATATTCAATGCATCTTACATTTACAGGCCTGAGGGCAAAACTGTTGTAGATCCAGTTAATCCATATAACGTAAATGGTTTTCAATTAGGGGTTAATGTGAATATTGGCGCTCTATTTCAAAAACCATATCAGGTAAAAAAAGCTAAAGCCGATTACAAAGTGGCGCAATTAGAGGCTTTGGATTTTGATAATCAACTTGTTGTTGAAGTTAAGAAAAGATATTACGATTACATCGAACAGAAAGCACAGTTAAAAATTTTAACCCAAAGTGCGGTTGATAGCAAAGGCGTAGCAGAAAGTTTGCGAAGCAAATTCGAAAAAGGGGCAGTTACACTCGATGTTTACAACCAATCGCGAATTACCCAAGCCAATGCATTAACGCTCAAAATTAATGCAGAAACAAATTACCTGAAGGTGCGTGATTTGTTACAGGAAATAATCGGGCAGAAACTCCCTCAAGGGAAATAAAAACAAAGTAATGAATTTTAAATTATTTTTAGGCCAGGTGCTTAAATACAAGTGGCTGCTTATTTTGCTTCCCATAATCGCTTTGATTGTAACCTTTCTTTTGGTAAGGAGACTTCCGAAGCAGTATATCTCCGAAGCTAGAATTTCAACAGGTTTGCTAGATCCCTCGAAAAAGGTAATTAGTAATGAAACGGTAGATTTTTTCGCCGTAAACCAGCAGTTTGCTAACCTTGTTGAGAAACTCACCATGAAAAAAATGGTGAACATTCTATCATACAATCTGGTTCTTCACGACCTGGATAATCCTCAGAATGCTTTTAAACGCTTGCCAGAGGTTTCAGAATCTTGGAGCAGCACAGACAAGAAAGCAATAGCAGATGCATTCAGGAAGAAATTGTTAAATAAGTCGCTTCTCACTTTGGATGATGATGAAGGGAAATATAAACTTTATACCATTGCAAATAAAATGGGCTATGATGAAGAAACACTTACCAAGAATCTCGAAGTAAACCACGCAGGTACAAGTGATTTAATTACGGTAAGCTATGTTTCAGAAAATCCAGACCTTTCGGCTTATGTTGTTAATACACTTTCTACCGAATTTATAAGTAACTATAGTAATGATGTCTCTTTGAACCAAAATTCATCTGCCAAAATTTTAGATTCACTGCTGCTTGGTAAACGCAATGTTATGGACCTTAAAAATGCCCAGCTTTCTACATTTAAAAAAACCAAAGGTGTACTTAATTTAAATGAACAATCGGCTACAGTTTATAACCAAATTTCGGTGTACGAGGCACAGCGTGCTGAAGCATTACGGGTAATCCAATCTAATACCGGGGCAATTGCAACCATCGTAAGTAAACTTCGGGGGAGCGATAAATTTATCAACGGAAGTAGCCAGGTTGATAACAGGGCACTTATTGATTTAAAAAGGCAATTGCAGTTGGCTAATAATGCTTTTATAGATGGTGGATTTAAAGCCTCCGATCAAAGAAAAATTGATTCACTAAATCGTCTTTTAGCATCTAAAAGTGCAACAAATATTGATGAGAACATTATCGATCCAAGAGCTTCGAAACAAGAATTGGTACAGCAGAAACTTGGATTAGAGATTGCCTTGCAGCAAGCACGTAGCAGCATTCGTTCCATCGATTCGCAATTGCAGGTATTAAGAGCAAGATACGGTGGAATGGTTCCTTACGATGCAGATATTGCCAATTATGAACGTGATGCCGAATTGGCTACTAAAGATTATATGGCAGCCTTAGATCGTTTTAACCAGAGCAAAACCAACCAAAAGTTTGGCCTCAACCTGGAAATAGAACAACTTGGTTTGCCTGGAAATCCAAAACCATCCAAAAAGGTGCTTTATCTTGCCGGTTCGGGGCTAGGAAGTATGGCCCTTTGTTTAGGCTTTATTTTCCTGATGGTAATTGTTGACTATTCGATTAAAGATGTTAAAGAACTCGAGCATGCCACCAAATCTTTTGCAATTGGTAGCCTAAATCTTTTGGGCGGCAAAGAAAGAAACATCCGCAACATTTGGCATGATAAAAGCGACAACAAAAAGTACGCAGTTTATAAAGAGCAAATCCGGTCTATCAGGTTCGAAATTTTTAATCAGATGGATGCCGATAAATATAAGATTCTCGGAATAACCAGTTTAGGCTTAGGTGCCGGCAAAACGTTTATTTGCTACAGCCTGGCTTATGCATTTGCGCTTACAGGGAAAAAAGTTTTGCTTATTGCAGATGATTTGCCTTATCAGGCCAGTGAGGAAAAAACTTTAACCACCAGCCAGAGTTTCCAATCATTTTTAATGAAAAAAGAGTTTCATACCGAAGATTTAATCACCGTTATGAATAAGAGCAGCGAAAGAAATTCTTTGCTCGAAATTCAGAATGTAACGAGTTTAAGGAATGGATTTGATGTATTGCGTAAAGAATTTGATTACATTATTATTGATGTAAACAGTTTAGCTGATGTAAACATATCTAAAGAGTGGTTACTATTTACTGAGAAAAATATCGCTGTTTTCGAATATGGGCACTCCATCAAAGAGAATGAGCATAGTTTAATTAGATATATCAAAACGCAACCAGGCTTTATGGGTTGGATTTTGAATAAGGTAACCTACAAAAATTAGCGATACAGCTTACTTATATCTCATTAATGTCGCGATTTTTATATTATTTTTTAATTGCTTACTGCTTCCTATTTTTTCTAATTGCGAGAGAGATTGGGGGCTTGCCTGTTGGATTATTTATAGATAGCCTTTTCTTAATCCTACTGGTTGCGGCATTGTTTACATCAACCAAGGCAGACTGGAGATCGCTAAATGTTGATATTTTTTACCTACTTCTGATTTGGCTTGTGGTAAGCTTGCTAGAGGGATTTAATCCTGGGTCGAGCACAGAGGGATGGATAAACGAAATACGCAGTACCGCTATTTATCCCTTTTTCGCAGTAATGCTAGGCCTTTTAGTTTTTAAGCAAAACCGCGATTTAGATCTTTTTATCATCATCGTGGTAGGGCTTTCTACGCTTGCGTCGATTAATGGTTTTAAACAACTTTACATCGGCTTAACCCCCGGAGAACAGGCTTTTCTAAGAGATAACGCAAATACCCATTTGCTATGGGGCAGGCTAAGGGTTTTCTCTTTTTATAGTGATGCAGGTCAGTTTGGCGCCTCGCAAGCGCATATTGGGTTAATGGCTTTAATTATGGCGCTTGCACCCATCAAAAAATGGAAGCGTATCTTACTTGGCCTCTGCGGCGCAATTAATATTTATGGCATGCTCATTTCTGGTACCAGAGGTGCCTTGTTCGCCATTGTGATTGGCGGTTTAGTTGCGATTATTTTAAGTAAAAACTTCAAAGCACTTTTTGTAGGCGGCTTAATGGCTATAATGATTTTAAGTGTTTTAAAGTTTACACATATCGGCGATAGCAACTACCAGATTTATCGATTGAGATCGGCATTAAACCCTGCAGATGCTTCTTTAAATGCCCGCTTCATCAACCAACAGAATCTAAAAATTTACATGGCCGATTTACCTTTTGGGGGCGGCCCTGGGGTTACAGGTTACTACGGTGGTGTTTATAATGCCGACAAATATCTCTCAACTGTTCCGCCAGATAGCTATTTCGTTAAGATTTGGATGATGTATGGCGTGGTAGGCCTAACCATCTGGTTCTGCATTATGATGTACATTATCGGCAGTTGTTGTGGCATGGTTTGGAACATCCAAGATAAGGTGGTAAAAACTAAAATGATTGCGCTAACTGCTGGAGCCGCGGGCATTCTTTTCTGCAGCTATGGTAATGAAGTAATTAATTTAATGCCAACATCGATAGTAGTTTACCTCTCGTGGGTATTCATATATAAAAGCCGTCACTTTACAACTGCCAACTCACTCTTAAACTAGGAAATATGCCGTTTGAAATTTTTATCCTTCCAGGTGTTTTATGTTTTGGTTATGCTTTTTATAAGGCATATATGACTAATCGGATGCGGGAGGAACAAGAATGATTGTTCAAATATTATGGATTATTTTTCAAATCCTGGTTGGCTATAACCTGGTTTTGCCGCTGATACTTTATGGTCTACATAAAATATCCAGCCCGAAGAAATACTTCGATAACTCGGTTGAGGAACGAGATTATGGCATTATTGTAACCGCTTACGAGCAGACGGAATTATTACCAGCCGTGGTAAATTCGTTATTGAAATTGAACTACACCAATTATCTGATTTATATCGTAGCTGATAAATGTGATATCTCTTCGTTAAATTTTGATGATGACCGCGTAGTGCTTTTGAGACCGCCTGAAACTCTAGCAAGCAACACCAGATCTCACTTGTATGCCATAGATAATTTTACACGTCCACACGAACTTCTCACCATTATCGATAGCGATAATTTAGTGGATCCTGAGTACCTAAACGTGCTGAATATATATTTCGACAATGGTTTCGAAGCGGTGCAAGGTGTACGCAAGGCTAAAGCCTATGCCACTAACATTGCCTCAATGGATGCTGCGAGAGATCTATATTACCACTTTTTTGATGGCGAAGTGTTATTCGAATTGGGTTCATCTGCCACTTTAGCGGGTTCTGGTATGGCTTTTACAACTGCCTTATATAATGAATGTTTCAGAACTCATGATATGGATGGGGCAGGTTTCGATAAAGTATTACAGGCGAAGATTTTAATGCGGGATAAACGGATTGCCTTTGCAAAACACGCTGTTGTTTTTGATGAAAAAACTGCCAACTCTACCCAGCTCGTTCATCAGCGTTCGCGTTGGATTAATACCTGGTTTAAATATGTGGGTTTTGGCTTCTCTATTTTAGCCAGTGGTGTAAAGAATATGAGCAAGAACCAATTGCTATTTGGAGTCATATTACTTCGTCCACCGCTTTTTCTGTTTATCCTTTTATCATTGTTTTGCCTTCTCGTAAATGTATTTGTTAGTGGCTTAGCCGCTGCTATCTGGCTATTGGCTTTACTGGCTTTTGTTGTTAGTTTCTTTTTGGCTTTGAAACATGGAAAAGCCGATGAAAGAATTTATAGTGCTTTAAAAAACATTCCATCTTTCATGTATCTGCAGGTATGTTCATTAATGAAAATTCGCAATGCAAATAAAAGGTCTGTTGCTACCAGGCACGTGGTAAGCAATGTTGATCGCGGAAATCATTTTAAAAACAAAATATCTTGAAAAATCGTAATATCATTATTGTTGGCCAGCAAGCCTGGGATACTGAAATCGGTAGCAACTGTAAAAACATTGCGCTTGAATTTTCCAAGCAAAATAGGGTTCTTTACATCAATCCACCTTTAGATCGTATTTCTAAAATGCGTGGGCGAAACGATCCTAAAGTATTAAAGCGACTGGACATCATATCGGGTAAAAATTCCGGGCTCGAAGAAATTACACCCAATCTATTTACTTTATATCCTGATTGTCTTATCGAGTCGATCAATTGGTTGCCCGGCAGTTTCCTGTTTAATGCGGTGAACAAGATCAACAACAAAAGATTTTTTAATGCCATAAAGGCTACGATATCAGATTTAGGATTTACCGATGCCGTTCTGTTTAACGATAGCGATATTTTTAGAAGTTTTTACCTTATCGAGCTGCTGCAACCAATTGCCTCAATTTATTATTCGAGAGATAATATGCTCGCTACCGAATATTATAAAAAGCATGGCACTGTCTTTGAACCTTTACTAATTGCAAAAAACGATCTGTGTGTGGCCAATTCATCTTATCTTAGCGATTATTGCGGAAAATATAATAGTAACTCCCATTATGTAGGGCAGGGGTGTGATTTTGCGCTTTTCGACGCATATCTTGCAAAAAAATCTCCTAGACGAAAGAACCAACGTCCGGTGATTGGATATGTTGGCGTGCTTACATCGGCTAGATTAGATATAGCATTAATAGCCGATATCGCCAGGCAGATGCCGGGATGGATAATTGAATTGGTTGGGCCAGAAGATGATGATTTCAGAAAGAGTGAGCTACATGGCCTTGATAATGTTAAGTTCCTTGGGCCTCAAGACACCGAAGATCTTCCGAAATATATTGATGGTTTCGATGTTTGCTTTAACCCTCAGGTTGTAAACGAGCTTACGATTGGCAATTATCCACGTAAAATTGATGAATACCTGGTTTTAGGCAAGCCAACTATTGCAACAGATACACCAACTATGCAGTTGTTTAAGCCATACGTTTTACTTGCCAGCAATGCATCTGCGTATGTTCAGGGGATAAAAGAACTGATAGACACTGATAACGAAACGATGCAGCAGCAACGCAAAGCATATGCCCGAACCCACAGTTGGGCAACATCGGTAAACGAAATTTATAACGCACTCGAAAATACAGTTAAGAAATGAAGGTTGCACACATCATAATGGCATACAAATCGCCACAACAAATTGAGCGAATGATTAGGGCTATGGACCACCCAGATTTTCATTTCTTTATCCATTTAGACAAAAAGATTTCAATAGCGCCTTTCCGATATCTCCAGACCATTAAAAACGTTAGTTTCATCAGAAATCGCTCCGTGTGCAACTGGGGAGGCTTCTCATTTGTAAAGGCTGTTATAAATTCACTTAGTGAAGTTTTAGATGGCCACCAGGTTTTCGACTACTATAATCTGATGAGTGGACAAGACTATCCCATTAAGCCTGTTAATCAGATTTTGGCATTCTTGAAGAAAAATGAAGGCAAGAGTTATGTTTCTTTTGATACACCCGATAAAACCGACTGGTGGAGCCATGCGGTATCGAGGTATGAAAAATTTCATTTTACCGATTTCAGGTTTAAAGGACGGTACTTGTTGCAGCGTATTGTGAATGCAGTTATGCCTAAACGCAAATTTCCACTACCTATTCAACTCTATGGAAGTTCCATCTCTAGCTGGTGGACATTGCATGCTCCATGTGCACGTTACCTGGTTCAGTTTGCTCAGAGTGAAAAGAAACTCGGCCGTTTTATGCGCTTTACCTGGGGTGCCGATGAATTCTTTTACGCCACAATCTTGATGAATTCGCCGCACAGGCACAATATTGTAAATGATAACTTAAGGCTCATCAATTGGGAAGAGGGTGCATCTAATCCGATAATTTTTACCCAAAAGGACCTTGAGCTCATTAGTAACTCCGAAAAGTTTTTCGCCAGGAAGTTCGATGTAAATGTCGACAGTATCATCTTGGATGATATTAACAATTTGACTACATTGGTTAAAACAACGCTGGCTTTGATGATGATGAGCTAGCGGAAAAATTGCTCATTATTTTTCTTGAAAGTAGAATGTGAGATTGGGTTTAGTTTTGGCTAAACCCGCTTGAGTGACTTTTGATATAAGATGTCGTAATTGTATTTAACTTGGCGATATACATAGCGGACTACCTTAATTACGCTTGAATTCTTGGCCTTCCAGCTTTGCCTAGTCATTGTACTTGGCTCATCTTCAGAATTTTTCTGTAAAAATAAATTTGCAAAATCTTTGTAGAACAAGCCCTTTCCTTTTTGCTGGAGAAAAGAGATGCACATTTTGTATTCTGTTAAATCGCCTTTTAAGCCTTCAGGATACCGGCCAAATTTTTGAAAGAAAGTGGTTCTCCGGAGATGAGGGTGATCAGTGTAGAAATAGATTTTGGTATAATCCGTGCCGAATGGAGGGAGATACATTTCATCATAATCAGCATTGAAAGGCTTTAGATAGGGATAAGCATAGTAAGCATAGAACTTTACAATATCTAAATCCTGCTTTTCATCCATCAGCCGCAATGCTTCCGTAAATTTCTCTGCAAACACAGTTGCAGGCTCGAAATCTTCCTGGATGTAAAGCGTATAATTCTTTGTTACCGCATCCTGTCCCTTATTAATATTGTGCCCCAAACCACGGTTTGCCGGTGTAGTAACCAAATTGAAGTCGTATTCTTTTTGGAGGACTTTTATTTTTTCGAGATGTTCGGTTTTGCTCCCGTCATCTGATACCACAATTTCGCCGAATTGGCAATTCAAATTTCTAAAAGAAAGCAGCAAATTTGCCAGCGATTCACTTCTGTTGTAATGGGTAATCAGCAGGCTAACTGTAGGGAATGTATACATGTTTAAATATTTTTGTAGTGGCTTATTCTCCAGCTACATTTTTGGTATCGTGAGGTTTGTGGGCCGAAAAGAACGAGGTCATTTTGCGTGATTCAATTACAATTCTAGACCATAATGCCTTAGAAAAACTTCCGTCTCTTTGCAGTGTACGTGGACCTGTCCAGGCTCTTGCTTTATCTGCCTTAACCTGCTTCACTTTTCCGTATTTCATCAAGTCGAAACACATTTTTCCATCATCACCCCTAAACATAGTCATGATATGACCGATTTTTAAGCCGTACTCTCTCACGTACCCCATGCTAATGCCATAGGCATTTAGGTAAGGGCGTTTGATGTGTCTGATTTCCGAGATGATATCTTTAAGACGTTCTAAAAGAAACAATTTCCATCTGGGATATCCTTTCTCCGGTATAAATGAATATCTGCCATAAACACATGAAACATCAGGCTTTGCCAATTCCTTCATCATTTCGTCTATCCAGCAGCTCGGGTAGATGCAATCTGCATCAGCAAGAAAAATATATTTGCCTTTTGCCCGTTCCAGCCCCATCTGCCTGGCAGGGCCCCAACCCTGGATAGGCTGAAAATGGTTAACGATATTTAACTTATCAAGTGTAGTTTGCGTGCCATCTGTAGAGTTGTTATTAATTACAATGATTTCGATGGAATATTTAGATTGCAGATCGGCTAGACTGGCTACATTTTTAAGGATGTTTATTTCTTCATTCCAAGCACCAATTACAATACTTACTTCAGGTTCGCCTTTAGTTAGCTTACTAAGTTTAGAATTAATGTCATCAAAAACCTGTTGCGGCACATCTTGGATGCGTTCGTAGTCAAATTTGTAATTGGCTATCCAGTTTGGCGTATTTGTTATGTACATATTATTAAATTTTAAGCTGATCAGTATTAGCTAATAGCTGTTCTCAGATTCTTTAAATCCTTAAGTGAAAATTTGTATTGTAGGGTAAAGGCTAAGTAAATTAATCCACCCAGTAAAATCTGCAATATCATGTGCACTACCCCGGTATTGCCAACCAGCAACTTGTAGGCTAAAATACCAGCGGCCATTACCACACTAAAGAATATAGGCTTTGCGGTATTGTAAAAAAGTGTCTCCATGAAATTACCGGCAATAATTTTAATGATGTAAAAGTTGCCCAACATGGCAAAGAAACTGGTTGCCAAGATGCCATAAGCGATGCCGGTGACACCGTAAAATCTACCGAGAAAGTATACCAATGGAAACTTAATTAACAATGTAAACAAATTCAGGTAAAACAATAGTTTTGGTTGCCCGGTAGAATATACCAAGGTAGAAAGCGGATATACCATGCTGGTAAAAAGGCCCATGAATACAAAAATATGTACTAGTGGAACTGTGGGTTCCCATCCACTTCCATAAATATAGGGAATTACATTTCCTGCCAACATGAATAAACCAAAAAGCAACGGTGAAATGCAATACATCATTAAATCCAATACTTTGAAATAGGCGGCTTTTAGCTGTGGGATATTTTCTTTAAACTTAGCCATAATTGGATAAGCAATTTGCACGATAATTGGGCAAATCCTTGCTACCGGGTAAATGGCAATTTGTGCAGCAATGGTGTAATAGCCGAGTTGCTTAACACCCAATAATCCTCCAATAATAATTGTATCGAGGTTGCTATTCGCAAAGCTAAGCAGGCTGTCGCCAATATTGTAAATGCCAAATATTAAATGGTCTTTAATCTCTTTAAGCTTGAAATAGAATATTGGCGAAAACAGCCGGCGACCTAGAATATTAAGAATGGTCATTTTCAAAAATTGGGTAGACAGGAGTCCAATAACCAAGGCCTTGGCCTGGTAATTTTGATAAGCAAGCACAATGGCTACTGTTGTACCAACAGTTGAGCAGATAATGTCTGTAACCGCAATCCACTTGAATTTGAGTTCTTTCTCGAGCAGGATATTATAAATCTGCCCGAAAAATACAATAGGAAAATAGAATGCCGAAATGCGTAAGATGCCTACCAACTGTGGTTCTTTGTAATAGAGCATTAGCAATGGAGCACCAAAGTAAATTACCAAAAGCAGTATACAGCCGGTAATGATATTGAAAAAATACATGGTAGAAAGGTTTCTAACATCACTTTCTTGTTTATGTATGATGGAATTTGCGAAACCGAAATGCGCAAAAATGCTCAGAAAATTAATCACTAATGTGCTTATACTTACCAATCCAAATTCAGATGGATGAAGTAGTCTTGCCAGGATGGCTACCTGTACAAATTGCAGCACAGCACTAAATACGGTAGATATGCTGGTCCACTTTGCTCCGTTTATCGCTTTGTTTTTATTACTCATTTCTAAAACAGGAGATTATGTATTTGTTAGGTAGCTAAAAGTTTCTCGAAATACCCTAAATCTGAGATAAAGCCAATAAATGGGTTTGGTATTTCTTAATCTGGCAATCCCTTGTCCGGTTGATCTGGCTTGAGCAGGCTCTTCTTCGGTATTTTCATGGTCAAATAAGCTTTGGTTCTCAGCAAAGAGAAGTGCTTTGCCATCGTGTTTTAAAAAGCTGCGGCACATGGCGTTCTCCGTTTCATCGCCTTTCACATTTTCTTTATATGGGCCAAATTTATCGGTAAAAGTTTTTCGCTTTAGGTGTGGATGATCACTGTAGACAAAAAACTTAAGGTGCGAGGCATAATACGGCGATATGCTGAAAAGCAATTTATTAAAGCCATCCCGGTATTTCCTTTGATAAGGGAACTGCGCCCAGGGAAAAGCATAAAACCGGATAATGTCCCAATGTTCTTTTTCCAATAAAGTGCTTCCTTTTTTTAAAGCATCTGCAAGCGCAATACCAGGTACAAAATCTTCCTGCACGTAAAAAAAGTAATCAGATCTGGCATTTGTATGTAGCACATTCAAGCTGGCGCCTAAGCCTTTGTTTACCGGCGTAGTAAATAATCTAAAGCCAAATTGCTGCGATAACTGCTTCAACTGCTTCAGGTGGTGAGCGTCGCTACAGTCATCAGATACCAGAATTTCGGCAAAAGTAATTTCGAGCGTTGCCAAGCGTTGCAATAAGCCACGCAATGATTCGCTTCGATTGTAATGGGTAATAATTAATGAAGTATTGTTTAAATGCAGACGTGACTTGTTCATGTACCTGAAATAATCCCGCTAGGGTGTGTTTCTGAAAATCTCTTTTTATTTCTCAGCAAAATGTTGAGCTTAAAGAATTTATAAAGCATATATCCGCTTTTTAATAAACTCATTATAGGGTTTTTCCTTTGCGACCATGATTTCCTAAAGCTGGCCGTGCTCGGTTCATCTTGCGAGTTTATTTGCTCGAGCAGGCTGTAGTGGTCATTATAAAATAAGGCGTTGCCCTTATTCTGAATAACCGAAAGACTCATCTCCAGCTCAGTTCTATCACTGTTTACCGTTTCATTATACCTTCCGAATTTTTCGAGGAACGATGTTCTTCGCAGATGCGGATGATCGCTATAGAAATAAAACTTTAGGTTATTGCCCTTAAGTAAAGAGGCAGGGAAATATTTTTCTGAAAAACCGTTTTTGAAGGGCTTGAGGTAGGGGTAGGGAAAGTATGCGTAAAATGATATTAGATCCCATTTCTGGTCTTCTTCCATTATCGAAATTGCCTCCTGCAGTTTCTGCGGGAATGCTGGTTTAGGCACAAAATCTTCCTGGATGTAAAGTGTGTATTTAGATTTCACCAAATCCTGCCCTTTATTAATGTTATTCCCCAAGCCTTTATTTATTTTGGTATCGGCCAGGGTGAATGGAAATTTCCTGCTTAGCTGCCTTAGCTTCTGCAAATGGTTGTCAGCGCTGCAATCATCAGAAACGATAATCTCCTGGAAACTAGCATTAAGCTTGTTTAGCTCCATAAGTAACCGTTCCAAAGATTCGGAACGATTAAAATGCGTAATTAGCAAGGTAACGTTTGGAAAATGATATGGCGTTTCAGCTTTCATCGGATAGTTTTTATTGAATTGATATTAGCGATCAAAAATGAACTTCTTAATGCTTCCTGTATTCCGTTCGAAAATAAACCAGAGTACTGTAGCATAAATCAGCGTGATAATGGTATAGGTAATGAAGTAAAGTAGGTTTTTATGGTTCCAAACCTGCCCCTGAAATTTGGTTATCGAAGTAATGAAAAATAAAAAGGGTAGGTGTGCCAGGTAGAGCGTAAAAGAAATGTTAGACAGATACGTAGAGATCCATTTCCCAACTGCATTCTTAATGTTAATATGCACAAGAAATGGAATCAATAAAGCGAAAAGCAATCCAACACTATAATTATTAAATAGCTGTGGCATGTACTTCGATCGCGTAAGTACCACTACCGCAATAAATATCGCCGATAGGCTAAACCGAAACAAGCCATTTTTCAATATTTTTTTATCTATCCTTTCGGCGATGAAATAGCTGATTCCGCCCATTAACCAAATGATAAAATATAGGGAAATTTTAGCCCCTATAAAAAACAACAATGCTGCCGCTACCAGGATGAGCACGATCTTGGTGTTGATGTTTTTCTTGATCGTAATACCGAAATAGAGCAGGGGAAAGACAACATAGTACCAAAATTCGTTGCACAAACTCCACAATGGTCCGTTTGTGCCGAATGTAGGTACCAGGATAGTTTGCATAAAAAACAGGTTCCCCAAAAATACACTTGCTGAAAGCTTATAGGCCATTTCTGGTAAGGGGAAGTTTGGGAAATTTCCTAAATAAACAGGGGCATCGCCAAAAAAGTGTAAGCCCGTTTTATCTAATGCAAAGCCAATAACTAAACATGGTATTAGTACAGTTAATAACCTGGCCAATCTATTAATTGCATATCCTTTAGTGGTAAATTTTCCCTTATTTGAAGATTCTACAATGCTTTTAATAATGAGGAAACCACTTAAGACGAAGAAAATCATTACGGCAATGTGTCCGAATCCGGTAATGAAAAAGACGAATTTGCCCAATAAATCCAGTTCACTCACCGGGGTATCTGCAATACAAAGTACCCTAAGGTGCCCTGTAAAAACGGCCAGTGCCGAAACTCCCCTAATGAGGTCGAGCCATAGGTAGGGTTCTGGTTTTGTGGGTTTTTTTACTTTTTCCATTCCTGTTAATCAGTTGGCCGAGATGGCCAGCCTATATTGGTATTTGTTAGCGGTTGTAGTTTGCAAAATCTTTATGTTCTACTTTCGCCAAAGCATCAGCTGGTAAAGATTTGAAATATGCATAGGTACGTTTCAGTCCTTCTGCACGATCAACTTTCGGTTCCCAGCCCAAAATTGATTTTGCTTTTTCAATATTAGGTCTGCGCTGTTTCGGATCGTCTGTAGGCAATGGATGGTGAACAATCTTTTGATCGGTACCTGTTAACTTAATGATCTCTTCGCAGAACTGGTTAATGGTAATCTCATCCGGGTTTCCAATGTTCATTGGTTGGGTATAATCGCTATGTAACAACCTGTAAATTCCTTCAATTAGATCGTCAACGTAGCAAAAAGATCGTGTCTGTGTGCCATCGCCAAAAATGGTAAGGTCTTCGCCACGTAACGCCTGACCAATAAATGCTGGTAGAACACGGCCATCGTTCAGCCGCATCCGTGGCCCGTATGTATTAAAAATTCTAACGATTCGCGTTTCTACACCATGGAAAGTATGGTAGGCCATTGTAATGGCTTCCTGGAAACGTTTTGCTTCATCGTAAACACCTCTTGGCCCAACGGGATTTACATTTCCCCAATACTCTTCGGGCTGTGGGTTTATATTTGGATCGCCATAAACTTCAGAAGTAGAGGCAATTAGCATGCGGGCATTTTTTGCTCTTGCAAGACCCAATAAATTGTGCGTGCCTAAAGACCCTACTTTTAGGGTTTGGATAGGTATTTTTAGGTAATCGATCGGGCTTGCGGGCGACGCAAAGTGCAAGATATAGTCGATCTCACCTGGAATGTGTACATATTTTGAAACATCGTGATGATAGAAACTAAAATTGCTCAGTTCGAAGAGGTGTTGTATATTGGAAAGGTCGCCGGTAATGAGGCTATCCATTCCAATTACTTCATAATCCTCTTTAATAAAGCGGTCGCAAAGGTGAGATCCTAAAAAACCTGCTGCCCCCGTAATAAGGATTCTTTTTTTTGCTGACCCGTTCAATTGTTCTGCAGCTCCTGTATTTGAATTATGCATGCTGCGCTAAACTGTGTAGGTTAATGGATGATGTTGCCTGCTCTGTGGTTTGTACGGGAGAGATCAATTGTCTGCCGATGCTGTTATAGTAATAATTCAGTTCAACCATCTTTTCTAGTTCAAAAAGATTTCTGCCATCAAAAATTACTTGTTCTTTCAGCAATTGGGATATCTTGTCGAAATCCGGATTTCTAAACAGCGACCATTCTGTGGCAATAAGAAGGGCATCAGCTCCTTCAAGAACATCGTATTGGTCTGTAGCGTAATTAATTTTATCACCAAATAAGGCCTTAACATTTTCTTGTCCTTCGGGATCAAACACACTTACCGTAGCACCATTTGCCAATAAAGTTTTAATTAGGTATAGTGCTGGCGCCTCTCTTATATCATCTGTTTCTGGTTTAAAAGAAAGCCCCCAAAGTGCAAAGTGTTTGCCTTCAATATCATTGTGATAATATTTAAGCAATTTATCTGCAAGAATAACTTTTTGCTTTTCGTTAACCGTAATAACAGATTTCAAAATCTCGAAATGGTATTCATTCTCATCTGCAGATTTTACCAATGCCTGAACATCTTTAGGGAAACAAGAACCGCCGTAACCAATACCCGGAAACAAGAAACGCTTGCCAATTCTTTCGTCGGTTCCAATGCCTCTTCGTACCGCATCAACATCTGCGCCTACAAGTTCGCATAGGTTTGCTACCTCATTCATAAAGGTAATTTTTGTAGCTAGAAAGGCATTTGCTGCATATTTGGTTAGTTCGGCAGAATGTTCATCCATAAATATGATTGGATTGCCTTGGCGAACGTAAGGTGCATAAAGTTCAGACATTAATTTCTTTGCACGCTCGCTGGTGGTACCAATTACCACACGATCTGGTTTCATAAAATCATCCACGGCAACACCTTCACGTAAAAATTCAGGGTTCGATACAACATCTACTGCGATATCGGTATATTTTTTAAATACCGCACTTACTTTGTCGGCAGTGCCTACAGGAACGGTAGATTTATTTATAATTACTTTATAGTCAGTTATAAGTGCAGAAACATCTTTGGCCGCGCCAAGAATGTATGAAAGATCAGCAGCACCATCTTCTCCCGGAGGAGTTGGTAATGCCATAAAAATAATTTCTGCATGCGCTACGGCTACAGCCAAATCGGTAGTAAACTGGATTCGATTCTGCTGAATATTGCGATGAAAAAGCAGCTCTAAGCCGGGTTCGTAGATTGGTAGTTGACCACCTCTCATTTTTTCTACCTTGCGGGCATCGATGTCTACACAGATCACATCATTTCCTGTTTCTGCTAAACAAGTGCCTGTTACCAAGCCTACATAACCAGTTCCTATTACTGCGATTTTCATAAATTTTTTAAACGTTAGTGGATGAATTTTTTATTAAACTGAATGGGTTTTTTTAACTATGCGAAAGTAGTTCTATCGCGATTTTCTATCAATAGCCCTTTAATACCATGTTGTTAAAGGCCTTCTTTTATGGCTTTATCTGCTCGGCAAGTGACTATCTGCCAGGTGCTTAAATGGGTTACGTTTTTATGCTACTTACGTTTCGACCTTTCCCAGGCGGCGCTTTGATTTTTGTTGATGTAACGCCATATCCCCGCTATTACAGCATAATTCATCATGCAAAAATAATAGGGGATAAAGAACGATTTAATTCTGATGTTTCGGCTTTCCATCATTAAACCTAACAGCGCAAAAAGGTAAAATATAATTTGGGCAACAAGTATTGCTGAATACATTGGTGGCGCTTCATTACTTACAATAATGATATTAAAGATGAGTGCGAAGATGAGGAGGAAGGGGGTAACTGTCCACCTTAACACGCGGTGAGAGAGGTACTGGAAAGTTAATACCGGGTAATGAAATGGGTTGGCGGCCTTCTTCAACCTCAATATCGATTGCATTCCACCTGCGGCAATTCTTATTTTACGTTTTAGCTCTTCTGCGGTATTGGCAGACGCCGTTTCACTCGCATATGCCTGTGGTTCGTAGGCAATTACGTAGCCTTTTTCGGCAATGCGCATCGCAATCATATGGTCATCAATAATGGTATCGGTTTCTACTGGTTGGTACAAAGCCGTTCTAATACTAAAAAGCTCTCCGGCTGCGCCTACATTTGAGTAGAGTTCATAATCCCATTTTTTCAATGCCGACTCATACTTCCAGTAGAAGCCCTCACCGGCAGCACTTGCATCGGCTTGTTCTGGTACCAGAATTCGTTTTTCACCAGCTACAGCGCCTACTTTTTTATTTTGATAATGTTTAACCAGCTCCTTTAATGCCGCGGGATTGAGGAATGTATTGGCATCGGAAAAAACGAGAATTTCTCCGGTTACATAGGGTATAGCCCTTTTTATAGCAGCCATTTTGCCGCTTCTATCGTCGTTATGTAATAAAGTAATTTCGCTATGTGGAAGAATAAGCCCCGGTGTGTTATCGGTAGATCCATCTGTGATAAAAATTATTTGGAGTAATTCTTTAGGATAGTCTATTTGCAGCGTATTCTGGATTTTTTCGCTTATCATTTCTTCTTCATTCCAGGCGGCAACAAGAAGTGTAACTGTTGGCAAAGGTTCTGTTTGGATAAGTTTAATGGGCTTTACAAAAAGACGTTTAATCTTTATCAATATAAATAAGATTAATCCATAACCCGCGAAAGTGTAAAATACAATGATGAGACAAACCCAAAAGAAAATGATCATGTTTATAAGGGATATAAATTAATGGTAATTAACCATTTATAAGATTGTTAACGGTTATGAATGAAGCACGAAAGTAGATATAAGTCGATAATCACTCAATAGTACTTTACTACCAATTCGTATGCAAGTGTATTAGGCTATGCTATAACAGCTGGATTTTGGGCGATATGATTTTTGGAGTGCACAATGTTCCATGAAATTGCTTTCCCGAGGTATGGAATTAAATCAAACCTCCCATTTACTGCGTACTTTATTAACTGTTTTGGTATGGCGAACAGCAGGTAGTGGGCACAGAAAATCAGCACATTTCTGCGGCTTGCGTTTCTCCTCATAAAAAGCAGGCGGTTGCGGGTAACGAAATAAGTTTTTAAGGCACTTTCCTTTCCAACACTTATAGATTCTTTGTGGAAGATGTGTGTTTTTCCGGTGAACCAGATCTTTTTGCCTGCTCTTTTAAACATTTCACACCAATCAAGCTCTTCGTAGTATAAGAAATATTGCTCGGGCATGAGGCCAATATTCAAGATATCGGATCTCCTGCACATCATGGCGGCACCATGGCAAAAGGCCGTTTCCTCGCTTACCGTTGCATATTGATTGCGATTTCTCGTCTTTAATCCGATGGTATCATTCCGCCCAGTCATATAATTCATTTTAGTATATCCCGCATACTGAATTAAATTGGGATCATCGTAATAAAGAATTAATGGTGAAAGCATGCCGATTTCGGGTTGTGCAACCATTTCTGCTACCATTTGCTCTACAAAACCTGGAATCAGTTCTGTATCATTATTAACCATTAAAATATATTCACCTTTGGCTGCTTTAATGCCCAGGTTATTGCCGCCTGCAAACCCGAGATTTTCGGCAGAACGAATATATTTTAAATCTTGATAGCAGGATCTAAATAATACCTCGTTGTCTGTTTTGCTAGCATTATCTACAAGTATAACTTCAACATCCAATGCTGAACAGGTGTTTTTTATTGAGTTTAACAGATCGACCGTTACGGCAGGTTGGTTATAGTTTACGGTGATAATAGAGATTGATGACATCGCTGCAAACCTACCTCATCACCGTTAATTGTGCTATAGCCTTTTAGGGTGAATTTGTAAACCTAAGTGTTGGCTGATCTTTAACAAATTAAGATACATGCAACTAGCTCACGCTCCGGGTATGAGGTTGCGTTGATGCAAGTACCTTAACATCCAAAAAGAACAGTGCTGTCAATGTAAACATCACAGGGCATTTAGGTTGCGAGCCTTATATGTAATTCAAAAAAAAAGCCTTCCATTTCAGAAAGGCTTCTCCTTAAAATCTAAATCGTCCCGATGATTTAATTCTAACAGTGTAAATATAAGTGACATAGCTCTACCTATACAATTCTGGGGACAATTTGTTTATGACTTTAATCAATACAAATCGTTGATGAAATTTTAAATCTTCCGTAAATATTGTTTGCTTTGATGCCATATCAATATTGAAACAATTGCCTTGTGCAATAGAAATAATATACTGAAATATTTTCGCATTTATCGAAGCGATTTTGGTTAACAAGCAACGTCCCATTGATCTACAATTTTGTTAACCAACACGTTTTTTTTTAGAGGGCGTGTTAAAGATAGCAGGTGATTTCACCTGCTTTTCTTTTTTAAAGATATTGTTTCTTTCTTGTAACCCCTTTTTTTTCATCCAGTTAAATCAGATCTTCATCACAATCATTACAAATGAGTATTGCTTCAGTAATGGATTTTCTTATCAATACAAGTGTATCAATCAAGTTAACTTCATCAAAAAGATAGATAAGATTATAAATCGAAAATGATAAAGCCCTATCTTTATAATTTAATTATCCTGTTGCATGTATAAGTGTATTATTGTTGATGATGAACCGCATGCGGTAGAGGGTTTAAAGCGTTATATTGCCACAATACCCAACCTAGAGCTTGTTAATAGTTTTACAGATCCTGTTAAGGCACTGATGGAAATAACTGCAGGAGCAAACGTAGATTTGATTTTGCTAGATGTAGATATGCCTGGTTTAAATGGAACGACACTGGCACCAGAAATCAGGTCTAAAACAAACAAGCTGGTTTTTACAACTGCCCATAAAAAATATGCATTCGAGGCTTTTGAAGTTCAGGCAGATGCTTTTTTATTAAAGCCTTACACCCAAGGCAAATTTGCTGTAACCATTAACAAACTTTTCCCGCACACAAATGAAACAGTAGATGATTTCATGTTTATAAAAAGCAAAGAAGAAAATTTTAGACTTATTAAAGTTAAGTATGCCGATATTATAGCTATAGAAAGCAAGTTGAATTATGTGCAGGTACATACTCTTAACAAAAGCATTCTCACCTATACTTCATTAGCAGAAATTTCTAAAAAGTTAAAAATATACGATAGGTTTTTGCAATTTCAACGCAGTTTCATCATTTCGCAGGATTACATTGATTACATAGAGGGGAGTTCGATCATCATGATCAATGGAATCAAAATTAGTGTTGGCGAATACTACAAAAAGTATTTCAATGAGTTTATCAGTAGTAAGCTATTTAAAGCTAAACGAAGAACTTAAAATGCTGGTGTACGCCAGCCGAGAGCGGTACGGTGAGTCGGCATCTTCAATGCAACACTATATTTGAGATTTGTAAATGATAGGTGAAACTGCAACCGAGCACAGCGGTTATAAAATGAATTGTACATAGCGAATGGGGTTAAGGTGAATAAAATTAGATGGGCGAGCACATTTCTTCTTGGTTTAAGCGAAATTGGATACATGTATTAGTTTGGTCGATCTTTATTGCTTATGAGATTGGCGTGGTGGGCCTCGTTCTTGGAACCTTCAGTAATCCTATTAACTATGCCAGCCACTACATCATTATCATTAGTTTCTTCTATTTTAATGCCCATAAACTATTACCGTGGGCATTAACGAAAGAAATTAACACATTTTGGTTGTTGCCACTTTCCCTGGCAATTAGTATCTCGATTTATATTCTGGCTAACTACGAGCTGGATATTTTACTTACAAAAAATCATCTTGTAGAGACCGCAACCCCAATAGTATTAGATACGAACTATATTCTCAAAATTCTTTATCGAAGTGTTTACATTTTAGGCTTCTCTGTAGCATATTTTTTCCTGATCAACTATTTACGAGAAAGACAGCTAACCGAGCGCATGCATAACGAGCATTTAGAAAGGTTAATTGAGGAAGAAAAGATGAAACGATCTTTAGCTAAAGCCCAGAATGACTTTTTGAAAGCCCAGATTAATCCACATTTTCTATTTAATACATTAGACTATATATTTCATACCATCAGCGAAGTATCACATGATGGTGCCGATGCGGTAATGACCCTATCTGAGATGATGCGCTATGCCGTGGATTCTACAGATGTAGATGATGCCGTTTTATTAGGCGACGAGCTGGAACAGGTAAACAAATTAATTTACATCTATCAACTGCGGAAAAATATGGAGTTAAAAATTATGACCTACTTTAGCGATGAAGTAATGGCTTTGCGTATTATTCCATTGGTGGTGTTAACATTGGTAGAGAATATTTTTAAGCACGGCAATGTGAACCATCCAGATTTACCAATATTAATTAGTGTAGTATTGGCAGAGAAGAAACTATGCATTGAAACCCGTAACGCGATAAACCTTAAGCCTAAAATAGGAGGTACCAATGCTGGGATGAATAACATCAAAGAACGTTTGCTTTTTGCTTACGGTGATGAAATAACCTTCAACTTTGGGCAAGAAGATCAGTTGTTTTATACCAAAATTACAATCCCGATAGGTTTTCTTCATTCATCCCCAAAAGATTAGCATGTATAGCTTATTCTAATCTACGGCTCTTACTTTTTTAAACGGCCAATGACATAAATAGCTCCAAAATATGCTACAATGCGATACCTTGCATGTTTTTGATAGCACATTTTGCGGCAGGATAAATTCAAAGCAAATTATTAATCGCTTTTTTCTTTTAGGGTAAAACATTAATAACCTGCGCTTGTTATTAATTCATCTACCATTACACAAGATTAATATTCAATATGGAAAATCAAGAAAAAACAGTTGAGGTATTAAATGACCTTATTCAAATTAACAACGACAGAGCAGATGGCTTTGATAAAGCTGCGAAAGATTTAGATGATAAAAACATTGACCTTAAAGCTACGTTTGATAAACTTTCATCAGATAGCAGGGAAAATGTAACTGAACTTGCTGGTTTAGTAGGCAGAAATGGTGAAAATCCTGATAATGGCAATACCGTTTTAGGGACTTTACACCGTGCCTGGATTGATATCAAAGCAAGCTTCGGTGGTGATGATCGTCATAGTATTCTAGCAGAATGCGAAAGAGGTGAGGATGCAATTAAAAAAGCTTACCGCGATGCCCTTCAGGAAAATGAATTGGGTGAGCAAGTAAGAACAGTTTTGTTGAAACAACAAGATGGAATTAATGCTAGCCACGATGCCATTAAAGCACTTAGAGATGCACACGCTGCATTGTAAATAAGCTAAAATTGAAAAACCCGTAGAATTTACTTCTACGGGTTTTTTGTTTTAAAGCTTTTTTGCCGCGTATTTTTTTGCGAGGACAGGCCGAAATAGTCGATTGAATTTGACCAGCACCACAATGGCTATATTAGCGGGAGTTCCTGCGCACTTCCCATTGCAATATTTCCTTCAAGCGGTATTTCAAACCAAAATTCTGACCCTTCGTTAACTTCACTTGTAACGCCAATTTCTCCATTGTGGCGGTGTATGATTTGTGCAGAAATATATAACCCCAATCCCAGACCAGAAAAATGACTTGAAGATTCTTCTACTCTAAAGAAACGATCGAATATAAATTTCGCTTTATCTTTCGGAATACCAATACCCTGATCTTTTACCGATAACCGAAGTTTCTTTCCATCTGATTTTGCTTTTATCAATATCTCTTTCCCATGAGGAGAGTATTTAAGTGCATTTGATAAAAAGTTAGATATCACTTGTTCAATTCGATTGCGGTCTGCTGTAATTAAAACTTCGTCGATTTCTTTCTTGATGATTTGGTTGCCCAAATTGCCTTGTATGCCATCTATTGATTCGCCGACAATCTCTTTAATCTGGAAAGAGGAAATGCTAAATGCCATTTTGCCCGCCTGAATTTTTGTTACATCAAGTAAATCATCTACCAAGCGGGTTAGCTTGCCAATTTGCCTGTTCGCCTTATCAATAAACCCAAAAATATTACCAAACTTTTCTTCCCTCGCCATCTTCATCGCAAATTGTAAATATCCTTTTATAGAGGTAATCGGCGTTTTCAATTCGTGACTTGCAATACTCATGAACTCGTCTTTCTTGTTCATAAGTTCTTTGGTAGTACGTTGGGCAATCATCAGGTCTGTTACTTCAAAGCCGAAAAAAGAAATTCCGTCTATCTTACCATCGGCAGCAAACACTGGATTTATAATCAAATCAAACCAGGTGTCTACAAATTCTCCGGTTTCAAGATCTTTCTGGCGAAGTTTGTATGAATTAGCAATGTAGGTTTTCCCTGAACGAATTACCTGTTCTTCAATTGCGCTAAGTTCCTTTGTTGCAAATTGCGATTCTGGGTGCATCGGTTCGCCAATATAACTCCTTTGATCGTCGAAGTTGGAAAAAGCCTCGTTCACGAACTCATATAACAATTGCTTTCCTCTACGAATGCTAATTAACGCCGGCGCTTTTTTAAAGATGCTATAAAATTCATCTTGCTGCTTTTTAATTAGGCGCTGTAATTCGTTTCTTCGTTTTTCGTTATGTTTCTGCTTGGTGATATCTATAACGTAAGTAACCGCATCCTTAAGTTCCTCATCTAACACTGCCGATCCCAGTAGCACATCTATCGTTTTACCATCTTTCCTAATGTATTGCTTTTCGAATGGGGGGCAAAAACCTTCATTCTTTACCAGCTCTGCCGAAATTTTGCTGATTGGTAAAAACTCATCCGGCGTTATATTTTGCCAATGAATTTTACCCTGGTTAAATTCCTCTTCGGTGTAGCCAAGCATATCAAGGAAGATTTTGTTCGCCATTTCAATCATACCCGTATCAATATTCGAGAAGAGCATTCCAATTACATTAGAATCGAATATTTTCCTAAATTTCCTTTCAGTATTGCTTAGTTTAATTTCGGTATCTGCTAAAACGGAAATATCCAGGATAGATCCCACCATTCGATATGGCACCTGGTTCTCATCGAATAAAATACTACCCCGATCAAGAATTGTGGCGTAACTTCCATCGGCCTTGTTTAGTCTGTATTGTGCTGTCCACTGTTCCTGGCTGTTGTTGATGGCATTGTAAACACTTTCTTTTACACGCTGCCTGTCGTCTGGGTGGATGATATCAAAATAAAAAGAAATATTATTGTTTCCAGCCCCATTTTTATAGCCAAACATGGTGGTAAAATTATCACTTCGCCACATGGTATTATCGGCAAGGTTCCAATCCCAAATGGTATCATTGGTAGCTTGCGCAACTAAATTGAACCTGGTTTCGCTTTCTGATAAGCGTTCGGTCCTTTCTTTTACTTTATCTTCAAGATCTTGGTTTAATCGCTTAAGATTCTCCCGGGTACCAAGAAGCTCGTTATAGTTTTTCTTTAATTTATCTTCAGATATTTTTTGCTTGCTAATATCTGTTAACGTGGCTGCAAACCCATCAGACATCTTCACCGCTACCAGCTCGAGCCAGACTTTATCATTTAACTTAAATTCGAATTGCAGCGGATTTCCTTTTTCTACTACGCCCACGTATCTTTCTAATAAGGCAGCTTCGGTAAGTTCGGGTAAACCTTCCATCAGCCGGGCTTTAGTAAGGTCGTCCTTAGATTTGCTAAGAATTTTCAGCGCAGCATCATTAAAAGATATGCACTCAAAGTCTGTAATAAAGTGCTGTTTATTTCTAACAGCTTTAAACGCAAGTACACCATTCAAACTTGCGTTAAATACACCGTTTATAATATTGTTAAGTTCGGTAAGTTTAGAAATATCTACAAAAGTAATTACAACTCCGTCATTCTTCTTATCCTTGCGGGTATAAGGCATAATGCGCATTAGGCTGCTGTCTCCATTTCTAATTTGGATCTCTTTTTCAACAACCTTTCCGGTTTTTAATACCTGCTGAATATCACTGTTCAGGTTATCTACCTTTATGTTATTCGAAATTTGTAGAATAGAGCGACCAATATCTGCCTCAATAAGGTTAACCATCGCAATTGCAGCGGCATTAAACTTGCGGATATACATGTTGCTATCCACAAATATTTGCCCAATTTCAGTACTTCTAAAATAGTTATCTAAATCATCATTTAATTCCAGAAGTTCTTTAATCTTTAGCTGATGTTCGGTGTTGAGTGTATGCAGTTCTTCATTTAACGACTGCAGTTCTTCATTGCTCGATTGCAGTTCCTCATTGGCCGAAAGAAGCTCTTCGTTAGTAGACTGCAGTTCTTCATTGGTGGTTTCCATTTCCTCAACAGCCAGCTGCAGGTTGCTTTTGGTTTCGTTGAGTTCGGCCTCTAATTCGAAGATATATTCGTTCTGGGTGCCACTGTGGGCATCTAAAACACCCATTTCGTTTTTCTCTGGAATAGTCTCGAGCGTACTCTCTCCAAAAACGATCATGGTATAAGGATTGCCATTTTGAGTGACAGGCGGTTGTACGGAAATATTTAAATAAATTTCCTGGTTATCTTTAACAAAACGGATCCTTTTGAGGTGTGTCGTTTCATTTTCTTTCCAAGCTTTGCGAAGTGCTGTATTTAATGTAATTGATACCTCTTTAGGTACCATTTTCAGGATATTAAGTTCAATCTTATCTTCAGGTAAAGAAAGATACTGCCGATAATCGCCCAAAGCATCCTGCATGATGTAAGACTTGTCTACATATACAGCAATGTATCCTAAATCTTTGGTTAAGAACTGTGTGAGGCTCTTCTCAATTGGGCTCATCACGAAATCAACATTGCTCGGCTTCTTATTTCCTTTTTCGATGATGGATCTGGTACCGGTGTTGTACGTGTTATAGCTTGCGTAATTAATGATACCCGTTTTTTGATAAATTTTCCATTTGCTTGATACTTCTGTAAAACCATCTTTTAATGATGATGCAGTCTCACTAGAACCTAAAAAAAGATAACCTCCATGTACCAGTGAGAAATGAAATACAGAGAGTATTTTTTCCTGAAGAATATTATTCACATAGATGAGCATGTTCCTACACGTCACCATGTCGTTTTTAATAAATGGTGGCGATTTAATTACATCATGCTTTGCAAAAACCACCATCTTCCTGATTTCTGGGAGCACGCCATAGAATGCTCCATCCTGTACGAAATACTTTTTAAATAATTTAGATGGCACCTCATTACCGATGCTTTCAGGATACTGGTTCTTGGCCGCAATCTCGATACTCTTTTCATCGATATCTGTTGCGAAAATTTTAATGTCTATCTTTTTTCCTGATTTTTCTACACGTTCTTTTGCCAGAATAGCAACGGTGTAAGCTTCCTGCCCTGTACTACAGGCACATACCCACACTTTTAACGTATCGCCGTTTTCCTTTTTCTGGATAATTTTATTCAGGTGATCGCTAAAAGCTTCAAATGCTTGTGTATCTCTAAAAAATTTGGTTACGCCAATTAAAAAATCTTGCGCCAAACGAGCCGTTTCCTGCTCGTCTTTTTTTAACAGACTTACATAACGTTCAAGTGATTTGATCCCATTCTCATTCATCCTACGGCCAATTCTTCTAATTATTGTTGGCGTTTTGTAGAGATTAAAATCGTTTCCGCTCTGTTGATGGACAATCTTGAAAATATCATCGAGCAAGAGTTCATTTATTTTTCCGTTTTCGAGTATTTTAATGGGTTCTTCGTTAACATAGTTGAAAAGCTCACGGTGCATATCAGCAGGTTGCAAAATGAAATCTGCATTTCCTGATGAAATTGCGCTGTTTGGCATACCGTCAAACTTTGCTGAGCCAGGTTCCTGAACAATCACCATCCCGCCTGCTTCTTTGATTGCTTGAATACCCTTAGTGCCATCAGTACCTGTACCAGAAAGGATAATGGCAATAGCTTTCTCTTTCTTGTCTTTGGCCAATGTGTATAAGAAATGGTCTATTGCTGTATTTGGAGCTTTAATTAGCGATTTTTCTGCCAGTTTTAGCCTACCATGGCTAACCGTCATTAATTTGTTATTTGGGATAATATATACACAATCTTGCTGTATGGCCATTTCGTTAACGGCCTCGAAAACTTTCATGTGTGTGTGCTTGGCAACAAGCTCTACCAGTAGGCTTTTATAATCTGAAGATAAATGTTGTATAACAACAAAGGAGAAGCTTGTATTGGCGGGCATGTGATCAAAAAATTCATGAATAGCTTCGAGGCCACCAGCTGATGCACCGATGGCGACAATGTACTTATCATAACGTTTTATAGATTCCATAATTCTGCGCTGCAATATTCCCTTTTTTAATTGTACTGCTGTGATGATTGAAAATCGAACATGAAATTTTTTAATGATTCAGCTGCTTCAACTTCTAATCTAGACCATTCTTCAGCTTGTCCGTATACCGTTTGAAGCCAAATCTTGAACGAATTACGTGGATGATATTTCAAACCATCTTTAGCGAAATTAATTGCCTGATTTGGATCACCTCCCCATTTAATATCTTTTATCGACTCTGGTCTAAAACACATAATGAAGTCACTTCCGTTATTACTTGTTGGTATAACAAGCACACCACTTGCAATATCAGTGTAAGCCCTTGCTTCATCATAAACTTCTCCAAGTTCGTGGCTTGCAAACACGGCTCCCGAAGTCTTTCCAGCTGCCCATAAAAGCAAATTTTCTAGTGCTTCTTCATCGGGAACAGCGCCCTCAGAAGTGATTTTTCCGTTAATGCTCACCACAAATCCTGATGCCTTAAACAAAGAAAGCAGGTTTTGGTTTTCGTCATCGATCAATCCGTTCACAATACTGCCTTTATTAAAAACATTTTCGGTAATTGCTGCCTGTATTTTCAATAAGGTAGTAGATTCTGTTAGCGTTTCTTGCATGGTTACACCGGCAATACGCGATGAGATCTCCATACTTAACCATTCGAAAATTGAACGATGCTCGTTACTTAAATATTTAGGGGTATTGTGATGACAAGATATTAAACCCCAAAGTTTTCCATCAACCATAACCCTTATAGACATTGAGGCCATTACGTGCATATTGGCCATATATTCCAGGTGCACGCCTGCTACGCTACGGAGATTGCAATCAGATAGGTCGAGAAAACCATTGCTTACAGGATTTATTACAGGATATAATTTGTAAGCGATATAACTTCTGTTAGGAATTAACCTGTATGGATTATTTGTATATAGTGCTCTTGCTTGTTTAGGTACATCAGATGCCGGGAATGTTTGCCCTAAATAAGGCTCAAGTTCACCGGTAATTTCTTCCGCAACTACGCTTCCATTCCAGTTTTTATCAAAACGGTACATCCGTATGCCATCAAACCCAGAGATTCGCCTTATTTCTTTAATGCTTGCCTCGCAAATTTCTTCTAAACTATTCGTATGCTCTATAGTGGATATAAAAGACCGCACTTCTTTAAAAACTTCTGTAAAGCTTCTAGGCGGATTCGAATCTTCCTGTTCAATTTCCAGAATGAGCATATCTTTCTTTACGTGTAAAAGCACATTAACGGGAATGGCCTTACCATTAACGAGTATTGGTAGCAAGAAAGGTATTCTATTCCGCTCGCCTTTGGCTACTTCAGCGCCAAGCATTTCAATATCGCTGCTACTGAACCAATCTTGTAATTTGGTCCCGACGGTCTCTTGCACCGTTTTAGTGGTAAGCTGATCAATATTTTCGCTACCCTGGATAATTTCGAAGGTCTGTTTATCTGCTACAAGCAAGTAACCGTAATCTTGTATGGAATTGGTTTGATGGATGGCAAGATTTCCACAGAACTGCGCATCGTAATTTTTCATTTCAGGCATTCATTCTTATTTGTTGCTTAATTAATTCATGGTCGGTAGGGGCCAGCTGAGCAACCAAGCAGGTTGTTTTTAATCATTGCCATTGTGGCATTAAGAGGGCATAAAAATATGTATTATAAGTCGTTTTTTTAGGTCCGCAGGTCATAATTAAGTAATCTACTAAGCTCGAGATGGTTTAAAATTATAAGAGTTGATTAATCTTTAGTTTCAATCGGCGGCACTTACAACCTATGGTTTTGAAGCTTTACGATTTAAAGCGCTTACACAATCCATCATAATATTATTGAAGTTGCAATCACCAACGCTTTTTTTGGCTAGGCGAAAAATCTGCTAGCCATCATTCGATTAAAATAAAAATTAGGCAAAACTTAATCTTAAAATCTAGGGTTGTAAATATTACAAGCCAACTAACGATGCTTGGTTTGCATTCTTAAACTGAACCGTCTCATTACAAATAATCAAAATGGATAATAAAAAAGCAGTAAAAACAAAACCTCAACAGCAGGAAAATGAAAAAACAAGGCAACTATCGTCTTCGTTTTCTGATGCTTCTGGAGCAAGTATGACCACCAATCATGGTGTAAAGATCAATGATGATCAAAATTCACTAAAAGCGGGAGAAAGAGGAGCCACGCTGTTGGAAGATTTCATCCTGCGGGAAAAAATCACACATTTTGACCACGAAAGAATTCCTGAGCGTATTGTACATGCAAGGGGTTCTGCGGCACATGGAGTATTTAAAGTTTATGAAGACATGTCTGACCTTACCAGGGCTGCATTTCTTTGCGATCCTGGAGCGGAAACCCCAGTGTTTGTGCGCTTTTCTACAGTAGCTGGTTCCAGGGGTTCTACCGATTTGGCAAGAGATGTACGCGGCTTTGCTGTTAAATTTTACACCCAAGAAGGAAATTTTGACCTTGTTGGTAATAACATGCCTGTATTCTTTATTCAGGATGCAGTAAAGTTTCCTGATTTGATACATGCTGTTAAGCCAGAACCTGATAATGAGATGCCTCAAGCTGCTTCGGCACACGATACCTTTTGGGATTTTATCTCTCAAATGCCAGAATCTGCACACATGGTGATGTGGGCTATGAGTGATAGGGCACTTCCAAGGAGCTACCGCATGATGGAAGGTTTCGGTGTACACACTTTTAGATTTGTGAATGCAAAAGGCGTAGCAAATTTTGTGAAATTTCACTGGAAGCCCCTATTAGGTGTTCATGCTGTAGCATGGGATGAGGCACAGAATATCTCCGGTAAAGATCCTGATTTTCATAGAAGAGACCTCTGGGATGCCATTGAGGCGGGTGCATTTCCAGAATGGGAATTGGGTGTACAAATCGTATCGGAAGAAGATGAATTTAAATTCGATTTCGATATCTTAGATCCGACCAAGCTAATCCCAGAAGAGCTCGTGCCTGTTCAACGGATTGGGAAAATGACCCTCAATAGAAATCCAGATAACTTTTTTGCAGAGACCGAGCAAGTTGCTTTCCATGTTGGACATGTGGTTCCAGGTATCGACTTTACTAACGACCCGCTACTACAGGGTAGATTGTTTTCTTATACAGATACGCAACTAATCCGTTTGGGCGGTCCAAATTTCCACGAAATTCCGATCAATCGTTCTGTGGCTCCTGTACATAACAACCAGCGAGATGGTTACATGCGCCAGACCATTAACCGCGGTAAAACAAGTTATGGTCCAAACGCCATTGCTGCAAATGATCCACAGCAGGTTTCGGAGGCAGAAGGCGGATTTGTAAGTTATAACGAACGTATTGATGCAAAGAAAATCAGAGCGAGAAGCAGAAGCTTCTTCGACCACTTTTCGCAGGCTAGTTTATTTTTCAATTCACAGAGTGAACCAGAAAAAAACCATATTGTAGATGCGCTTAGTTTTGAATTAGGAAAGGTGAAGATGGTTGATATAAGGGAGAGAATGTTAGCCGTACTGGTGCAAATCGATACAGACTTAGCCAATAAGGTTGCTGCAGCACTCGGGTTATCTATTCCAGAAATTCCTTTAGAAGCGCTTAACAACAGCATTCCAGCCGATGGTGACAGGGAAGCTTATGCTTCGACCAATCCAAAATCAACATTGGAAAAATCTGCAGCTTTAAGCATGGCAGATACAATTAAAGACTCCATCAAAACCAGGAAAATTGCGATTTTAGCGGCTAACGGTGTTGATGAGGTTTCGCTAAGCGCAGTTAAAGATAGTTTAGTTGCCGAAGGTGCGGTTGTACACATTATTGCACCTATGCTTGGTGAAATTAAATCAACAGGAAAAAAGACAATGGCTGTTGATGAGAGTTTTCTTACTGCTGCTTCAGTACTATATGATGCCGTTTACATTCCAGGTGGTAGCGATGCCATCAACGTCTTACTTGATGAACCGAATGCCATTCATTTTATTAATGAAGCCTTTAAGCACTGTAAGGCCATTGCAGCCCACCAGGAGGCTATGCCAGTATTAGAAGCAACTTATTTTGCAAAGCAACTTCCTAAAGACAAGGATACTAAAGCCGCTTTGGCAGCTGGATTGCTGGTTAGCGGCGATGCCAAATCAACTTCAGAAACATTTACAAAAATGATTGCTATGCACAGATTCTGGAATCGGGAGAAACCAAGAAAAGTGCCGGCATAATCAAAATATCAGGTTGTATCATTAGCCGTTTAATATGGATGGATGATACAACCTTTAATAATTATTTATGGATTCAGCGAATCATTCTAAAATTATTCCCGAGCAATTTGATGGTGGAAAATTAGACGTTGTAGAAAAACGTGTTTGCGACACTTTAGCAGCCGCTGAAATGGTTTTTACACAGGCGGCTGATCGGTTATTAAATGTGAATAGGTGGGGAGATTTAGCTAATATTTCATCATTCCAATTGCTTAATACGAAAGGAGTAAGGGTTGAAAGAAGGGCGGAAGTTGGCGATTTTATCAGGATTGATATCCCAGGGCCGGGAACTGCAGCAGGAATGGGGTACGATTGGGTAAGAATAGAAGCTATTAATGCCGATGACACCCAACTGGAACGGTTTGTATCAATGACGGTAAGGCCCTCAAAACATCCTATAGAGGGAAATGATGAGATCGCTCATTTCCTTACGGAAAAAGCTACCTCAACATTTATTGTAAGAATTAAGGATAACACAGTTTTTGCTGAAGAACATGCCCGGAATGAACAGCCAAACACTAATCAAGGGAATTTACTCGATAAAGGAAGGAATTTGATAGTGGGCTTCGCATCGAAGCTTGGTCTGTCTTACCCACAGTGGCAACGCCTGGTGAAGGCTTTTCTCGAAGATTAGACCAACGCTGATCTCAACAATTCGATTCCAGTTTCATTTCCTTGTAATGCTGCAAAGTCTATAGCCCGCTGGCCTTTCGCATCAGTGATATTTTTATTTGCACCATGTTCCAATAATAATGCAAGCACATCATTTCTGCCAAACATAGCAGCGAACATCAAGGCTGTGCCGCCATTTCCATGCTGAAGATCCAAGTTGGCATTGCTTGCTATAAGTAATTTAGCAATTTCGAGGTATCCTTTAAATGCTGCACCCATCAAAGCAGTGTTTCCACCTAAATCTGCAGCATTTACATCCGCCCCGGCCGCTATCAAAAATTTGGCGGTGTCGGGCTGGTTATTGTAACAGGCAATGATGAGTGGCGTATATCCTTTCTCATCCTGATAATTAAGATTGACACCTTTTTCAATTAATTCTTGTATTACAGCTGTTTCTCCCTTTCTGGCAGCGAGTATAAGTATCTGATTTAAATCCATAAAATCACAACCTAAATCATTAAATAAAGTTTTAGCGTGTGGTATTATTATCCAAATGTTGATAGATATTCTAATTCCCTATCTTCGGGAAACCCGGCAGTTGATTTGGAGGTTTATGATGCCACTAAAGCACCATTAACCTATCTTTTTTATCTTTGAGATTTAACTTCTTGTATCGGCTTTTTAATCGGCTCAATGTCTCTTCTCTCATTACCAGATAGCTAGCCAAGATTTTTGCAGGCAGTCGGAATTTATGATCAGAATTGTTAAACAAGTTGTAGCGGTGGTCTGCCGAAGGTAATCGAGAGAGCTTAGATTCTTCTACAATTTTCTGATATTTGATGGCTAAAATTTTTCTTGCGATGCGTTCTATCTCTGGATAATCTAGATAAAGTTGCTCTACGAATGCTTTTGGCAGCAAAATGATCGCTGCATCACTTACCGACTCCAAGATCTCGCTGTCTAAATAGCAAGATGTTTCGGAGTATCCTATCATCTCATTTTCACGGTAGATAGAGAGCGTGATGTGTTTTCCATCTACGGCGGCTAATTTGCGAAGCAATCCGCTCACCACGAAAATAGCATTTCCCTCAGCAAGGCCGTTTGGATATAGCTGTGTATTTTTAGGAAGATCTACCGGGATAGCATGCTTCTCTAAGTCGGCTATAAAACCATCAGATACATGATCTAACGATTTACAAAAATTTATTAACGGAGTAAGTTTCATTTGCACGTTTGGTTGAGTTGGTAAGAGCGTGCGCCGCAAATTTATTTATTTTTTTGATAAAAAGCCGAAAATGTGGAAAACGTAACCAAACCAATAGCAATTATCTGGGTTATTTGAACGTAAAAGAAACAATATGAAACAAGAAACAAATACGCAAAAACACTTACAACTATTTATCGAAAAATTTGAACCCAATAAATACAAAGTACTTTCCCGGGGAATTGAGATCCGTGGAATCCATGATGTCTACAAAAGCATCACTATGGCAAAAGAGCTTATAGCGAAAATGAAACTAAGTCTCACTGTTCATCATTCTGCCGAAATGGCGATGTATGGAGGTTTTGAAGTGAATTACGCTCACTAAGAGATCTGAAAATTTTTAAAAAATCATTAACCTCTTTTAAGCTATATAAATGAATAGGAAAGTTGTATCCTACTACTTTCCTGTTTCAAAATATGGTGCTGGTTACAAACAGATTTATAACCTAGAGTGAACACATCAGTTTGTGTTGTTACAAATCGCCCGAAACAGGGTTTTAATCGGAATCTTTAACCTGCTATGGAAAGTTGCCATTGATCAGGCATTCCAATTGTAAAGTCGTATTTTCTCAATTCGTAGGCAATCGCCAATCGTTGTAGCTGAAAGATTTCTTTTGTTATGTGTGCGTTTTCTTGTTGGGAAGTCAACTCATTTATAAGCGCAATTGCTGCTTTATATTCGTCGTGATTATTGATCTGGTTCATTGTGTGTGTGGATGAAAGGCTAAATTCTGGTATATAACACGAATCTGAGATAGAAAGTTTTCCACGAATGTTAATTTTTAATAAATACATCAACTAAAGCGTATAACTAAGGATTAAACGGTGATCAACATCAATTGACTAACAGTTAAAGTTTTAGCTTATTGGCAATTATTCCTTTAGGTTGTGGTGAACTTGTATTTTTTGTATTTAAAATAAAACTTTATATGCTATTTATTGGTTCAGCATATGAACAGGACTAGGAATAACAATTAAATTATGGGCAAGAGAATATTTGTGTTGGAAGACAATGATGATATTAGAGAGATTGTATCGATTCTTCTCGAAGAAGAAAATTATGAAGTTTGTGCTTATTCAAGCATCGCAGAAATTCGTTCTGGAGTAGCTTTAGATTCGCCAGCAGATTTATTCCTGTTAGATGTGATGGTTCCAGATGGAAATGGGATGGATTACTGCACTGAATTAAAAGCATCTCCAATTACCGCTGCAATGCCGGTTATTATGATGTCGGCAAATTTCTCTAAGGATGACATGTATAAAAGATGTAAAGCCCAGGACTACATTCATAAACCATTTGAAATAACTGATTTTGTAAATCGAATTTCAGCTCAAATACATTAGCTAGGATTACTATTTTATGCATAGCAGTTTCCATCTGCTAATACTTACATCGGTATAACCGAAAGTTTATTCTCATCTTTCGATTTGTTATTAACCAATGCCCGGATTAATAGAAAATTGTGGTTAAATTTGGCCGCATTAATGAGTAAGCCCAAAGAAGAAAACTTCATCCCATTGTTCCTTGACAAATGTAAATCCATCTTTAATGAGATTTTTCATGGCGAATATGTTAGCGATGCCGTAAGAAATACGCTGGCGATTATTGTTCCACTTGTCATTTTCATTTACTTTGGAAGCGTTGCTACGGGCATAAGCATTTCCATAGGCGCACTTTTTATTAGCTTATGCGACATTGCCGGCAATCGGAGGGATAAAATAATAGGATCGCTCATTTCCATTGTTGCTTTTGGATTGACATCATTTCTTATTGCAATAAGCTTTAACCATTCTTACCTGGTGGGTTTATTTGTAGTAGTACTTACGTTCATTTTTGCCATGTTTTCCGTCTTTGGAAATCGACTATCAGTTATTGGTTTAATGGGCACAGCGATGATTGCCTTTACATTGGGCCTGCATCCCCAAAATCCAATCATGTTTAGCATCTACATTACAATAGGTGCAATCTGGTATGCGATAATAAGCCTAATTCAGGTATTCTTAAAACCTTACAGATCGCTTCACCACGCTATTTTCCAGGCGCTTAATGAAACCGCTGCGTTGATGCGCTTACGTGCCAATGCCTACAGAGATACCGTCTCTAGTCGCGATTTTAATACACAAAATATTACACTTCATTTAAAACTGAACGCCCGTCAAGAACTCATCAGAAGCCTGTTGCTCCGAGATCGCATAGCAATGTCGCCTGGAAATTACGAAGGGCATAAATTACTCGGCGCTGCTTTAGACATAATTGATTTGTACGAGCAAGTTACTGCTATTCATTATGATTATGCCGACATTCGAAAGGTTCTTAGCGACTCTGGCTCGCTTACGAAAATTACTGGCGTGATTGATGCGTTGGCGGATAAACTGGAGAAAAGTGCTTTTTGCTTTGCCAAACAAAAAGGAGCCAATCAAGCGCAACAATATGAAGATGATATTTCCATCGATCTGAATGAGATCACACAGCTATCTACTCAGCTAAGCGATGATGAACGTCATTTGCTAGCGCCCGTGATTAGAAATCTGATCGAAGTAACGGCTATTATCAATAGACTGTATCAGGGGCATCAACATCATCTTCCCGATGCCGATTGGATAGAAAATAATATTTATAAAGATTTCATCCCCGATTCAGGTTTCAGTTGGCAGAATTTTGGTCAGCATTTTTCGCTCAGATCCCCAACTTTTCGCTTCGCACTGCGCCTAAGCTTGCTTTGCCTGATTGCGGTTTTGCCCACATTAATTTTTCCAGAACAAAGGTATAGCTACTGGCTATTGCTTACAGTTGTAATTGTTAACAGGCCTAGTTTTGGTTTAACCAGGAAAAGAAATACGGAACGCCTATGGGGCACATTAATTGGTCTTTGTATTGGCCTCATTCTGGCGTTAACGAATACATCTTTTCAACTTGGCTTGGCGGTTGCAGGTTTGCTTGGCTTTTTCATTTTTAACCGCACGCACTATCTTTGGGGGGTAGCATGCGTTACCGTAATGGTAATTTTGGGTTTGAATGTGTACCATGGACATGTTTCTCAGATCATTGCAGATAGGTTATTATTTACCCTTATTGGCTGCGGATTATCTTACGTTTCGATTTTTATTTTCCCGATATGGGAAAGTGCTCGAATCAGCGCCCTGATAAACAATATGCTTGTCGCCATTCATCATTACCTTTTCTGCGTAGCGACAGAAAAAAAAGGGTTTTTAAATTATTATTACCGAACTAAGCTTGCCAGAAAAGAGGCTTACGTTAGTTTTTCCTTATTAAGTGAGGCGCTCCAGTCAGTAAAAAAGGAGCCTGCAGCAAGGTCGCTGGATTTAGCTGCCTTAGAAGATATCCAATGGTTATCTTACCAAATAAATGGAGTTATTGCTTCGCTCTCGCTTAATGAGATTGATGAAAATGTTGGTTTAGCCACTGATTTTGAGCTTGCTTTGGAAGATTTAGACCGGGCGGTTATAAATGCTGAAATGATAAATCTTAATCACTTCAGCGTTGCCGAATTTTCCCACCAAGCACCAAGAGCCTTACTTAATCGCTTAACTCAGCGCTTAAGTAGCTATTTTAATTAATCTATCGATGATGTATTGGGTGGCTTAGTATTTGCTTCGAAATCATAAAAACCGTTATGAGTTCGTTAAGATATAAAGATGCTGCCCGGATATTATTGGGCGCAGGATTAATAGTAGCAGGCATTGGTCACGTTACTTTCGCACGCAAGGAATTTCAGGCGCAGGTGCCAGACTGGGTGCCATTAAAGAAAGATGATACTGTAGTTTATTCTGGTATTGCAGAAATTGCACTGGGCGTAACTTTGGTTGCAGCACCGGTTAAGTATCGTGCACAGGTTGGCCTGTTAACAGCTGCAATGTTTGTTGCCGTATTTCCTGGAAATGTTGCTCAATATCTTAACCATAGAGATGGTTTTGGTTTAGACACCGATCAAAAAAGATTTGCCAGATTGTTTTTTCAACCAGTATTAATTTATTGGGCGCTTAAAAGCACACAACAGAAAAGAATGAAATCCTAAACAAGTCCCGATTATAAATTTACTTTTCACATATTTGTTTCTAATAGCTAGATGATCAATATGGGAAATTTTATCAAACTCTTAGTTTTATCAGTTTTACTGTCGGCGTCGGTTTCCGGAGCAACGGTAGATACTGTTACCACCTTTAGTAAGAGCATGCAAAAGGAAATAAAAGCGGTTGTGGTTCGCCCTTCAACTTACAATGCTTCCAAAAAATATCCAACGCTATACCTGCTGCATGGTGCCGGTGGTAAGTACGCCGATTGGGTTACCGCAACCCCAGATAAAAACGTTGTTAAAAATCTCTCAGACCAATTCGAAACGATTGTAGTATGCCCTGATGGAGGGGTCACAAGTTGGTATTTCGATAGTCCGGAAATGAAGAGCTATCTTTACGAAACGTATGTTGCCGATGAGTTGGTCAACTATATCGATAAAAATTATTCCACTATTACAAACAGAACAGGCCGGGCAATTACAGGTTTGAGTATGGGTGGGCATGGAGCGCTCTATCTTGCATTTAGGCATCAAGATATTTTCGGCGCCTGTGGGAGTATGAGTGGTGGGGTAGATCTTCGGCCTTTTCCGGAAAATTGGGACTTAAGTAAACGATTAGGGAAATATAGCGAGCACCCAGATCGCTGGGAGGAAAATAGCGTAATAAATTTAACACATTTACTTATACCTAATAAATTGTCAATCATAATAGATTGCGGCACCAACGATTTTTTCTACAAAGTGAATGTGAATCTGCATGATAAACTAATGGAGCGCAACATCCCGCATGATTTTATCATCCGTCCTGGGGTGCATAACTGGGATTACTGGAGCAATGCGATAAACTATCAAATGCTATTTTTCAGTCGGTATTTCAAACAAAATAACAAGTAGCAAAAAGCCCCACTTGGTTTAATCCAAATGGGGCTTTAATTATTATTCTGCTGCAGCCTGGTCGTTAATGGTGCCCTCGGCAATTTCTGTGAGCGCTACATCTGTCGCTTTTTCATTTTCAAGGGTTTTATTCAACAATTCGGCAATTTCGGTGTGGCCCATATTGTTTGCAAAAACACGTAGGGTTCCGTAGGTAGCAATCTCGTAATGTTCTACTTTTTGGGCTGCTAAAATCAATCCGGCATCCCTAATCATGGTGCCTTTTTCGGTTTCCTCAATGATGCCGTTCGCTTCCTCGAGTAGTCCTGCCATAGCATCGCATTTTTTTGCAACTGCCTTTTCATCCAGTAAAGAGAAAATTTCTTCTAAAGTTGCAATATGTGCTTCAGTTTCGCCGGTGTGCTTATCAAATGCGGCAATAAGCGATTCACTTGTCGCAGCTTTTTTCATTTTCGGGAGTGCCTTAGAAAGATGCTTCTCTGCCCAATAAATATCTTTTAATTCATCTACAAAAAATTCATGAAACTCTGAATTTTCCATTTTACCTGATTTTTTCGCAGGTTTTTTTGCGGCACCTTTTGCAGCCGTAGTTTTCTGTGTTGCCATGTTTTTATGGTTAGTTTATATAAACAACTCAGGGTTTTAATAAAGGTTTAGCAGAAAGCTAATTCGCGTATTTGTACCTGGTTTATCTGCAATGATCTGTTTTTTACGCTAACAATAGACGCTCATGTGCGATAAAATCGTTGCAACACCAAATATTTCGTCCAAAAAAAAACTTAATTTGCTTAAATGAAACCGACAATTACCATTAGTTATTGTCCACGTTGTGGATGGATGCTCCGTTCTGCTTATATGGTACAAGAGTTATTGACAACTTTTAGTGAAAAATTACAAGGCGTAATGTTGTGTCCAAGCGAAAAAGGGGGCGAATTTGTTATTAAAACCAATGAAACAACAATCTTTGATAGGGAAGCGGCGGGACGTTTTCCAGAAATAAAGGAGTTAAAAAAATTAGTGCGGGATTACATCGATCCGCAGATGAGCCTGGGTCATACAGATCGTTAGCCAAACGTTATTGGTTATTGTGGATTTATAAATCAGGTTCACTTCAAACAAAGGCGATGTTATAAAGTTATTAAATCTACAAACCAATTCTTAAAAGGTTAAATTAGTATCTGAAGTAAAATTATGATTATGAAACATTATGATGCAATCATTATCGGTGCAGGCCAGGCAGGTGTTCCCTTAGCTAAAAAAATGGCCGAAGCTGGAAAGAAGACGGCGCTTATCGAAAAACGTATGGTTGGAGGTACATGCATCAACGATGGTTGTACACCAACTAAAGCAATGGTTGCATCTGCCCGTGCAGTTTATCAAGCAAAAAAATCGGCTGAACTGGGTGTAATTACTGGTGATGTAAGGGTTGATTTTAAACAGGTAAAGAAGCGCAAGGACGATATCGTAGCAAGCTTTAAAGGAGGAGCAGAAAAAGGAATAGAAGAAACAAAGAACCTTAAATTGTATATGGGTGAAGCAGTTTTTACTGCAGAAAAAGAAATTGTAGTCAAATCTAAGTCGGGTAAGGAAACGCATTTAAGTGCAGATTTAATTTTTATCAACACTGGTGCTCAGACCCGAATTCCGGATATTGAAGGTTTGCAGGATGTAGATTACCTAACTTCAACCAGCATTTTAGATTTAGATGAAGTTCCTGAGCATTTAATCGTGCTTGGTGGAAATTATATTGGTTTAGAATTTGGTCAAATGTTCAAGCGGTTTGGTAGTAGAGTAACTATTTTAGAGAAGGCAGCACATATCATCTCAAAAGAAGATAAAGATATTTCAGAGAATCTGACCGATATTTTGATAGAGGAAGGGATAGAAATTGTAACTAACGTGAACGTGGAGAAGGTTGGATGGAATGGTGATCAGATTGAAGTAATACTAAACAACGGTAAAAAACAGCGTAAAATAAAGGGTAGCCATTTGCTTATTGCGGTGGGCAGAACCCCACAGACTAAATCGCTAGGACTTGAATTTTGTGGTGTTGCTACTGATGATCATGGCCATATCACTGTTAATAGCCAGTTGGAAACCAACGTAAAAGGAATTTATGCACTTGGAGATGTAAAAGGCGGACCGGCTTTCACCCACATTGCCTATAATGATTATACAATTGTTTACCGTAACCTAGTCGAACAAAAAAACTTCACAACTGAAAACCGCCCGGTGCCATATTGCATGTTTACCGACCCACAATTGGGGAGAATTGGTATTTCTGAAGAGGAAGCCAAAAAGCAGCAGTTGAACTATGAAGTTGCCGTGTTGCCGATGAAAAATGTTGCACGCGGTATAGAAACAGGCGAAACCCGTGGCATGATGAAGGCGGTTGTAGACAAGCAGACGAAAGAAATTCTCGGCGCAGCCATTCTTGCGCCAGAGGGTGGAGAAATCATGTCGGTGTTACAGTTGGCAATGGAAGGTGGCATTACTTACGATAAGATTCGATATGGTGTATTTGCACATCCAACATACGCTGAGTCGCTAAACAATCTATTTATGAAAATTCTTCCTTAAGATGATCAGGCTAGAAAACGTTAGTAAAAGTTTTGGTCAGGTTCGTGGCGTGCGTTCGGTATCATTCGAAGTTAAAGCAGGAGAAAACTTAATTCTTCTGGGTACTAGCGGATGCGGTAAAACGACCACTTTAAAGATGATTAATCGCCTGATTGAGCCAAGTGAAGGAAGAATGTTTTTTAATGAAGTGGATATCATAAAGGAAGATCCTGAAGCTTTGCGCAGAAAAATGGGTTTCGTTATGCAGAATATTGGATTATTTCCACACTATACCATTTACGAAAACGTGGCGGTAGTACCGAAACTACTCGGATGGGATAAACCAAAAATTGATAGCCGGGTACAAGATCTGCTGGCTAAATTACATCTTCCGACAGATTGCTTGCAAAAGTTTCCCCATCAATTGAGTGGTGGCCAAAAGCAACGTGTAGGTCTAGCTAGAGCGCTAATTGCCAATCCACCAGTACTGTTAATGGATGAGCCTTTCGGCGCCTTAGACAATGTTACCCGCACAAAAATCCGTAAGGAGTTTAAAGACCTGGATGAACTAAAAACAAAAACTATTGTGATGGTTACCCACGATATTCAGGAAGCCTTTGAAATGGGCGATCGCATTTGCCTGATGGATAAAGGAGAGGTAGTTCAAATTGGGACGCCAAAAGAGCTGTTGTACCACCCAATAAATGAATTCGCCAGGAATTTTTTTAATGGAGATCGGTTGACGCTAGGCTTCCGACTGACCACTTTGGATGATCTTGCAAGCCAATTTGCAAATGATGGAAACGTTGAGGCTACACTGTTAGGTGCAGATTTAAGTGTCTGGGACGCCCTGTCAACTTTCCAACCTGGTAACGAGCGGCTTGGTTTCAAAACAAGCGATGGCGCTCTTAAAACTTTCACTTACCAAACACTTACGCAGGCTTTTAATCATTATCAAATGCAGCACCATGAATGAAAACTCGCAAACGCTTTGGCAATTCATTGCAGAACAGTCTGATAAGCTTCTAAACCAAACATTACAACATCTGGGTTTAACATTTATTTCGCTTTTTTTAGCCGTAGCAGTCGGACTGCCCATTGGGATCCTGATTGCCAGAAAACGAAAACTTTCTGCATCGGTTTTGGGTTTCGCTGGCATCCTGCAAACCATCCCAAGTATTGCTTTACTCGGATTTATGATTCCTTTGCTGGGCATTGGCGCCAAGCCGGCCATTGTGGCTTTGCTTATCTATGCGCTATTGCCAATTATCAGAAACACGTATACGGGCATTGTTGGTGTTGATGCCGATGTAAAAGAAGCCGCTAAGGCTATGGGTATGAGTAAGATGCAAGTACTGTTCAAAGTAGAACTTCCATTGGCCATGCCTGTTATTCTTGCCGGAATACGAACAGCAACAGTAATTAATGTTGGTGTGGCTACACTGGCTTCCTACATCGCAGCTGGCGGTTTGGGTGAATTTATTTTCGGGGGCATCTCACTCAATAACAGCAATATGATTTTAGCCGGAGCAATTCCGGCTGCTTTGCTGGCGGTGATATTAGATTTGGCACTCGCATCCCTTCAAAAATTAGATTTCCGAAAAGCAAAAAAATTAATTGTTGCGCTTCCCGTGGTCTGCTTGGTTTTAAGTGGGTTTTACCTGTTGCCCAAAGCTTATGCCGGTGCACTTACCGCCGGTTTTACACCAGAATTTATGGGCAGGCAAGATGGCGATTTAGGACTCAAATCTGCCTATGGTTTAAAAATCCATACCATTGTAATTAGTGATGCAGTGATGTACAAAGCGGCATACGAGAAAGAACTTGATGTAATTAGCGGTTATTCTACCGATGGAAGATTAAAAGCTTTCGACCTAAAAATATTGGAAGATAACAAGGGCATTTTCCCACCATATTATGCAGCACCGATTGCCTCCAAAACTGCTTTGGCCAACTTTCCCGAACTGGAAAGCACTTTGAATTTATTGGCAGGAAAAATTACCGATGATGTAATGACGGACTTGAATTACAAAACCGATTATCTGCACCAAACGCCCGAGCGGGTTGCCAAAGATTTCTTAGTGAGCATCGGTTTATACAAAGCATCCAGCGGTGGTAAAAATGGTACGGTACGCATAGGTTCTAAAATCTTTGGCGAGCAATATATTTTAGCAGAAATGTACAGCATGCTTATTAAGGGCTATACCAATTACGATGTGGCCACCAAAACCGGGCTTGGTGGTACAAAAATTTGTTTTGATGCTTTGATGAATAATCAGATAGATTTTTATCCAGAATATACAGGCACGGGTTTGTTGGTTTTACTTAAGCCCGATGCCAGATTGGCCAAAAAAATTGCCCACAACAAGGACAGCACTTACCAGTTTGTAAGTAAGAGCTTTGATAGAAAGTTTAACATTAAGTGGTTAAAGCCTATTGGTTTTAATAATTCGTATGCTTTAATGATGCGTCGAAAACAATCAAAAGCATTAAATGTTAATACCATAACTGACCTTAAGAATTATCTAGATAAAAATTAATGAGCTTAATTGAGCAATACAAGGCCGTTCGTAAACATTCTGAATTTATTTGTGAGCCCTTACAAACTGAAGATTATGTAGTGCAGCCAGTGGTTGATGTTAGTCCGCCTAAATGGCATTTAGGGCATACCACTTGGTTTTTCGAAACCTTTATATTAATTCCACACGCAAAAGCTTACCAGGTTTTTCATCCAGAATATAACTATGTTTTTAACAGTTACTATGAAACTGTGGGCGCCCGTGTTATCAGAACAGATCGTGGTAATTTAAGTCGCCCGAGTGTTAACGAAGTATACCAGTATCGGCAATATGTTGATGATGCGATGATTAATTTTTTAGCCACAGAAGTCGATTCATCGGTAGAAGAATTGCTGCATCTTGGCTTTAATCATGAGCAACAACACCAGGAGCTTCTACTGTGCGATATTAAATTTGTATTAGGTAACAACCCGCTTTTCCCGGTTTATTCAACTAAAACAACAGAGCATTTCGAACAGCAAAAAGCGCCGGAAATGATTCAGCTTGAAGAAGGGATTTATGAAATTGGATACGAAGGAGATGGATTTTGTTTCGATAACGAGTTAAACAGGCATAAAGTTTACCTTAACCAGTTTTCTATTAGTAGCGAATTGGTGAGCAATGAAGAATACATGAGCTTTATTGCCGATGGCGGATACCAGAATTTTAGCTTTTGGCATGCCGAAGGTTGGGATTGGGTTTGGAGTAACAATGTATCATCGCCCATGTATTGGCATCAAATTGACGGCAAATGGTTCAATTATACACTCAAAGGATTATCGCCACTAAATCCTAAGGAATATGTTAGCCACATCAGTTACTTCGAGGCTTATGCGTTCGCCAGTTGGAAAGGCATGCGGTTACCAACAGAATTTGAGTGGGAAGCTGCGGCAAAAACCTTTCAATGGGGTAGGCGTTGGGAGTGGACAGAGAGTGCATACCTGCCTTATCCGGGATTTAGTAAAGCGCCCGGTGCGATTGGCGAGTATAACGGGAAATTTATGGTAAGCCAAAAAGTACTTCGTGGGGCATCTGTTGCCACCCCGGAAAATCACGGTAGAGTAACTTATAGAAATTTTTTCCACCCGAATTTAAGGTGGCAGTTTACCGGTATCAGATTAGCAAAATAAACATTATGAGTACAATGATTACACCACCCACCGCTATTAATACTGCATTTTTAAACGATGTACTTACAGGCTTAAAAGCTCATAAAAAATCGCTGAGTTCTAAATATTTTTATGACGAAACTGGCGATTATATCTTTCAGCAAATTATGGATATGGAAGAATATTATCTTACCAATGCTGAAATGGAAATATTAAAAGATCAATCAGAAACGCTAAGCGATTTAATTGTAGCTGAAGGTAGTGCATTCGATTTGATTGAGTTGGGCGCCGGGGATGCCACAAAGTCTATTCACTTATTGAAGTCGTTGCTGAGTCGTGAAGTAGATTTTACTTACCTGCCGATAGATATTTCTGCCCACGTAATTAGCGATTTGGAAGAAACACTTCCCACCAAACTTCCCAATTTAAAAATGGAAGGTTTAAATGGCGATTACTTTGCGATGGTGAAAAAAGCCAATGCCTTATCTTCGAGGAGAAAAGTTTTGTTATTTATGGGCGCAAATATCGGCAACATGAATACAACCGAGGCGGAGGATTTTTGTCGTGCGCTGAGAAGTGAATTATCAACAGATGATTTGTTAATTATTGGTTTCGACCTGAAGAAAAATCCACAACAGATTTTGGCCGCTTATAATGATGCCGCAGGAATTACCCGCTCGTTTAACATCAATCTATTACATCGAATTAATAAAGAACTGCAAGCCAATTTCGTGGTCGAGAATTTTGATCATTATGCTACATACGATCCTGAAACTGGTGCGTGTAAAAGCTATTTGATTAGCCTCACAGATCAGCTTGTAAATGTTGGTAGCGAAGAGATTCATTTTTTGGAAAATGAACATATTTACATGGAGATCTCACAAAAATACGCGTTACCAGAAACCGATCAATTGGCAGGTAAAACTGGTTTCATACCGGTTGCCCACTTATTCGATCAACGCCGATATTTTGTAGATGCCATTTGGAAAGCTGGATAATTCATCGCCAGTGGCAAATATTTACGTTCTTTTGCCATCTAGTACACTTAATAACTTTTGTAAATCTTCTTCGGTGTTGTAGAAATGGAATGAAATTCTGGTACCGGTACCTCGTGGAGAGCAAACAACTCGCTCATGCTGCAGCTGTTGAACCAAGTTGTTATCCAGTTGCATACTCATGATAGTTGATGCATCTTGCTGTCTAACTAGGAACTCAGGAATTAAACCTCTGTCAAACAAAGCAATCCTGGCTTTACTCGCAAGTGCTTGCGTGTGCGCCTCAATTGCCTCAATGCCAATCTTTTTAATCAATTTAATACCTTCATTCAACGATCCAAAATTTAAGGTATCGAGGTGGCCTGGTTCAAAACAATAGGCTAACAATGCTTTGCCCTTTAAAAATGGAAGCGCAGGAAGTGGGAACTGTTTTTTTTCGTTATAAATATTATTTGCAAGTTGTTCAGATATTAAAACGAAGCCATTACCATAACCAGACAGCAGCCATTTATAGCCACTGGTCAACAGCGCATCGAGGCCAGAATTGTTAAAGTGAATAGGTACTGTACCACAAAATTGTGTACCATCGCCAATAAGCAACAAATCTGGATAATTTTCTTTCAATTCCCGGATAAACTTCGGGCGCATGCGATAACCACTGATATATTGTACCACACTAAATGCAAATACAGTGGGCTTAAATTTTTCAATGGCCGCCAATACGTTAGCTTCTAAATTTTCATCGATATCGATAAAATGATGCTCGAATCCCCTGCTGATCACCGGATAAGCTACTGATGGATATTCCTCGTTAAGCAATAAAAAACGGTGTGTTCTAGCCAATCCATCAATCAAGGTATTAAATCCGAAGGAGAAGTTTGGTGTTAAAAAAGTACGTGAGATTTCTCCTTGAAAAAAATCTGCAATATTAGTTCTTAATTCATCAATGATGGGAGCATTTTCCATTCTGAAGACACTTCCGCCTTTGATAAAGGCTTCATCGTGTGTTCTTCGCCATTGCGCTAAATCGGTAGAAAGAATACCGGAATTCGCCGTATTCAGATAGGTATAATCTTTCAGTATTGGAAAAGATTCAGCTAAGTTCATCATTGAAATATAATACTATTTTAACTTTTAGTGATTATTTAAGATTTTTAGGATTTGCCCTTTCCTTTACTCGGGTTCAATAGATTTTGCAAGCAAGCCGTAGCTCTGGTGCGCAATTTCATACTCTTCGTTTGTTGGGATTACCAGAATCTTTACTTTGGATTCATTGGTATTAATTTCCATTATTCCGCCAGCATATTCGCTATTTCTGTCAAGGTCTATTTCTATGCCAAGATAAGAAAGTGCTGTGCAAACGGCAGCCCTCATGTCCTTGTCATTTTCTCCAACGCCTGCGGTAAAAATCATGGCATCAATACCATTTAATACGGCAGCATAAGCGCCAATGAACTTCTTAATACGATAAGCGTAAAGATGTAGGGCCAAAATTGCATCCTCATTTCCTTCGTTGGCCATTTTTCTGATGTCACGCATGTCGCTGGAACCTCCAACACCTAACAATCCAGATTCTTTATTAAACAAGGTGCTTAATTGGCTTAGGCTATAGCCTGCATGTTCAATGAGATGGAACACTACCGATGGATCGATATCGCCAGAGCGTGTACCCATCATTAACCCGCTTAAAGGCCCAAAACCCATACTTGTATCTACAGATTGGCCATCTTTAATAGCAGTTATGCTACATCCATTGCCCAGGTGAATACTGATAATTTTTGCGTCTTTTTTATTTAGCCAACGCAAAGCCTGCTCGCTTACATACCGGTGGCTAGTACCGTGAAAACCATATACGCGAATGCCATCCTCTTTATAAAAACGTTCTGGAATGGCATATCTAAAAGCCTTTTGCGGAATGGTTTGGTGAAATGCCGTATCGAAAACAGCCACTTGTTTTGCTTTAGGGAATGTTTGCTCTGCAACCTCAATGCACTTTAAATTTACAGGGTTGTGCAAAGGTGCCAAAGAAAAAAGCTTTCTGATCAGGTCTTTTACTTCTGCTGTAATGAGCGTAGGACCCGAGAAATTTTCTCCTCCATGCACCACCCGATGCCCTACTGCAGCAATTTCATCGGGACTAGAAATTACCGCTTGTTCACCCTCGCTTAGTAATGCTAATACTTGTTTCAAACCATTACCATGATCGGGGATGAATGCCGATTTTTCAATTACCACTTTCTCCGTAACTAAATAAACCGTGTGTTTAATGTACGATCCCTCTATACCGATGCGTTCTACCAAACCGCTCGAAATGGGTGCCTGGTTAGGCATTCTAAACAACTGGTATTTTAAGGAACTGCTGCCAGCGTTAATAACTAAAATGTTCATGCTTTATTTAATATCTTGGCATTGAATGGCCGTAATTACTACTGTGTTAAAAATATCGTCTACGGTACAGCCGCGGCTTAAATCGTTTATCGGTTTATTTAAACCTTGTAACATGGGGCCAATAGCTAATGCGCCTGTTTCTCGTTGTACAGCCTTGTAAGTGTTATTTCCCGTATTCAAATCCGGAAAAATTAATACACTGGCTCTTCCGGCAACTTCCGAATTGGGCATTTTTTGTTTTCCTATTTTCGGATCAACGGCAGCATCATACTGGATTGGGCCTTCTATTTTTAGTTCAGGATGCCGTGCTCTAACAATAGCGGTTGCCTCGCGAACACGTTCCACATCTTCCCCTTCACCAGAAGTGCCCGACGAATAGGAGAGCATCGCGATTCGGGGTTCGATGCCAAATTTCGCACTGCTTTCTGCAGAAGAAATGGCGATTTCTGCCAACTGTTGGGCAGTAGGATTGGGGTTAACTGCACAGTCGCCAAAAATAGCAACACGCTCTGGCAGGCACATAAAAAAGATACTCGAAACAACAGAAACCCCGGGGCGGGTTTTAACGAACTGCAAAGCCGGCCTAATGGTATGTTGTGTAGTATGTACCGCACCCGAAACCATTCCGTCGGCATCGCCTTTATAAACCATCATGGTGCCAAAATAAGATACATCAGTCATCATATCTCTTGCCATTTCCAGGTTCACATTTTTCGCTTTGCGTAACTCGTGCAAACTTTCTACATAATTATCGTACTGTGGTGAATGTGCAGGGTTGTGAATATGGATGGCGTTAATGTCTAAATTTAATCCCAATCTTTTTATAGATGTACCAATTTCAAGTGGATCGCCAAGCAGGGTAATTTCTACAATATCCTGGGCTACTAATTTCTCTGTGGCCTTTAAAATTCGCTCATCATTCCCCTCGGGAAGTACAATATGTTTTTTCTCTCGTTTTGCCCATTTAACCAGTTGGTATTGAAACATATGCGGGGTTATGCCCTGGTAACTAAACGTGATGATTTTGTCGTCTAGTGCTTCCAGATCCACATGTCGTTCAAAAATATCAATAGCCATCTCGATTTTCTTTTTATTATCGATGGTAATTTTAGAATGGATGGCGCCAATAGTGGTTGTTGTTTCAAAAGTGCCATTTGGAACGGATATAATTGGGATGATGGTTTGTAAGCCTTCAATCAGCTTAATCATAGGCTCGTCTGGTAAACTCCCTGCGGTTAAAACTATTCCCGCTATCTTCGGATAGTTAGCCGACAAGTTTGCCTGCAAAGAACCAATAATGATGTCACCCCGATCTCCAGGAGTTACAATCAACAAGTTATCTTTGATGTGTCTTAAAAAATTTGGCAACATCATAGCGCCGGTCACAAAATTATCTACCTGGTTATCCATTAAATCGGCACCAAATAAGACCTCTGCATTTAAGGCAGCCGTAATTTCTTTCATGGTAGGGCTTTGCAAGCTATTTTCTACCGGAATAACCGCAATAAGCAGTTCTGCAGGTAATTGGTTTGTTAAAGCCTGTTTTATCCGCTCGGCCTCATCAGGATTTACCATATTGGCAACTACTCCTAAAACCTGCACATCTCGAAGCAAAAAATTGCGGTAAATGTTAATAGCGGATTTGAAAAGCTGACTGGCGGATTTTCCTTTGCCAGAAACGACAATGAGTACCGGAGCACCAAGGTTTTTTGCCATCAATGCGTTCGACTCAAACTCGAAAGCACTTCCTTCTCCCAAAAAGTCGCTTCCTTCAATTACGGTAAAATCGTAATTGTCTTCTAACATTTTATACTTGCTGATGATGGTATTGATAATCGCTCCGCTATCATCTGATTGATGAAGCATATCTTGCCTGGTAAATGCAAATGCATCTTCATATCTAACAGGAAGCGAGAAATAATCAAGCATTGCTTCTACATGTTTATCTTTCTTATCTGGATCTTCTTGTGCAATGATTGGCTTAAAATAACCTACTTTTTTCGTTTTAGCCAAAAGCATGTTTATCATACCAAAGGCGATAACCGATTTTCCGGTATAAGGTTCTGCAGATGCAATAAAGATGTTTTTTGTCATAGCATAAAAAAAGGAAGTGATAAATACGAAACGTTGGCAATATAAGTCGAAAAATCTAAAATCGATAGAAATAAAGCTAACATCTAAGATTCTTTGGAAAGATCCCGCTCGCCAAAATAAAGTCATTTAACTGTTGGTTAGGGGTCATTTGTATTGAGTGAAACTATTTGTTTGTTTAATTACCGATATTTTTGCAATACATTACCAATTCAACAGAAATGAACAACAATCGCCTACAACATATCCCATATTCCGTTCTAGATTTAGCTACTGTAATCGACGGCTCTACCGCTGCCGATACCTTTAAAGCCAGTTTGCAGGTTGCCCAACAGTCTGAGGCATTGGGCTACAAACGTTATTGGTTTGCCGAGCACCACAACATGGCCGGGGTAGCCAGTTCTGCCACTTCCATTCTTATTGGCCATGTTGCAGGTGGTACTAAAAGCATTCGTGTCGGTTCTGGCGGTATTATGCTTCCTAACCATGCACCACTTATTGTTGCAGAACAATTTGGTACGTTGGCTTCACTGTATCCCAATAGGATTGATTTGGGTTTAGGGAGGGCCCCTGGTACCGATCAGGTAACGGCTATGGCCATTCGTGGAGAAAATTTTAATGCCGCTCATTACTTTCCTAAAGACGTAGAAAAACTACAACAGTTGTTTTCTGCTGATAATCTTAATGCTTCGGTAAGAGCAATCCCTGGAGAAGGATTAGAGATTCCAATCTGGATACTTGGTTCGAGTACCGACAGTGCCAGGCTCGCCGCGGCTAAAGGTTTACCATACGCCTTTGCCAGTCACTTTGCACCTACATATTTCGAACAGGCCATTGCCATTTACAAAGATAACTTTAAACCCTCGGCAACATTGAGTGCGCCATATGTAATGGCATGCGTAAATGTGGTTGCAGCCGATACTGATGAGCAAGCAGATTTTCTCTCGAGCTCTGTAAAACGTATGTTTCTTGGCGTCATTACTGGAAAACGCGAAAAACTAAAGCCGCCTTTTGACAACATTAACAATTATTGGGATAGAATGGAAAAAGAGGCAGTAGAACAAATGCTTTACTATTCTTTTATAGGTGGAAAAGAAAGTATTAGGCAAAATTTAACAGCCTTTGTAGATAAGTATGGTGTAAATGAAATCATGAGTACATCTCATATTTATGATCTGGATGCGAAGCTCCATTCGAATAAGCTTTTAGCTGAAATTTTTGTTGGATAGACGAAAAAATGCATGTTTACCGTAGCTAAAAAATAATAATTAGCTAAAACCATATCCATTTTCGCATTGTTGATTTTTAAAAGGATTAGATGATGAGCGAAAATACCAAAGAAAAATTTAAAACGGGAATTGCATTTGATGCGCTTCAAGCAGTAGGTCATGGCCTAGGAATTCATACTACACGTCCGGCAATAAAAACAAGAGTTGCCAAAAAATTTCATTTTGTAGATCAACTCATGCAAGTAGCTTTTGGTCCAAGATTATCCGGTTCGGCGAAAAATAAGCGTTTGATAGAGCTTAGCGGACTGGGTGTTATTGCTGGTTATTCGCTGTATAAAGGAATAAAACGGAATAACGCTGCGTTGTTGATCGAAGGGTTATTTTTCAGTGCCACGCTTGCGACAGTAGCCCTTGGCTCTTCGAGATGGTTTAAATCAAGGAGAACACCGTTGTTGGCAAACAGGTTGTACCGAGAAAAGTATGTTTTTGATATTAAAACCGAAACTGGTGTTAAATCAGTCGAAATTGAGAACTTGGGTGAATCATTCTCTGTTAAGATAAATGGCGAAAAGAAAGGTTTCTTATGGCGAGATTTAAATAAAAATCCAGAGTGGAATACGCCGAACGAGGCACTTAAACCCCATATGAAAGAAATTTTGCATCACCTTTCCCATATCTTTACCAGAAAAGAATTTCCTGCCATTGTTAAAGGTAATTACCCAGAAGTGGTTGCAGCAAGATGGCTTGATACGGGGCAATTGAAAGTTGTAGTAGCAGACCACGCCGATTTTGAGGTCTTCAAAACTTTTTTCGAGGATGAAATTCACAACCTTGTAACCTTTGATGCATCTTTTCCAATCATCTTAACCAACCAAAACAGAACGCAAAATGTATTGTTGCAGGTTAATTAAGCGTTTGCTTCAATAAGCAATTTTAGCAATTTCAAGCGGTAAATTATGGGCTGACTAACCTTAGCATCGGGGTTTTGTTTTAGTGGTGTAAAATGGCTTTCCAAAAAATAATCGTAATCGGTAATAACGGTAGCCTCATTTAAAAAAATAGGAACTTCCTGTTTCCCGGCTTGTGCAAAGAAATCTTCTAATTGCTGTATATCCTGTAAAGTCATGTTGCAAAGCTACAAATCAGAAATGCGTTCTGCCTTTATAGACGGGTTAAAATTTGCATGTGCTTCTACAAGAGCATAATAGTTATGTTACCCGGTAATTCTTGATTGCCATAACCCATTCCTTACGCCCGCAAACCTTACAGATATGTTTGCCTTCGGTGGCAACATGGACTACAGATCCGCAAAAAGTGCAGGCATAAATCCCAATTTTGTGGATATGCTCAACCTTTTTCTCGAAGAGATCTGGCAATACAGGTAGTCCGTATTTTACATCTTCATCGCTATAAAAATATATACTCATCGTTCCAGAAGTTTCCAATATTGCTGTTTCTATTTGCCCAAGATGCGAAATGCCCTGCTGGCGCAACTCTGCAAAAAATTCATCCTTTGCCAAGGTTTCCTTTTTAAAATCTTCAATGTTAAATTTTCCTCCTCTAATGAGGTAGACACATTTACCTTCAATTAAATCATCAAACTTTTCGCTTTTCGCCGTTAAATAGGTTGTAAATCGGTAAGCGCCTACAATGATGATAAAGATAATAATCGGTATAAGTAAGCCGATTTCTTTATAAAACATAGGGTCGCCAGCGGCAGAACCGAGGCTGATAATAACCACCAGCTCAAAAACTGATAACTGCCTTACCCCACGCTTGCCGAGTAACCTCAATCCGAATAAAATGATAAAATACATTACAAGGGTGCGCAATGCAATTTCCATCAAGAATTCGAAGTTTTCCTCACCAATTAAAAATTGTTTCCAATCAATATCAACTAACATCATTTATTCAATTGTATAAAAAAAGCAAGGATTTGAAGATTTTCTACATCTTCAAATCCTTGCCAGTGTGCATATTAATTCCGGAAATATTTACAGAAAGAGAATTGGTTCTGCAACTTTTTTGGGCCTGCGAAAACCCGATATTCATCTGGTTAAGTCGCTTTCAGCTGCGCTCATTCTTCCTTCTAAATCTCTTTGGAAACCTTTAGTTTTTTCTTTCCATTCCGGAGCTTTATCTTTTAAATCGTCGATTACAGATTTACCGGTAATTTGATCTTTCTTTGTTACGTATTTGAAGCCTGCATAAACTGCAGCGCCAATTAATGCTGTTTTTAAAAGTCCCATATTATTTTTTCTTTTTTAATATTAACAGTTTTGTATGGCAAAGGTTTGAGCGAGTTAACATTTATGTATCCTGAAGGTTAAAAAAAATGAGATCAATCACTTTTTTTTGTAAGCTAAATTTTAATGCAGGCGTGGCCTAATTTATAGGTTTGCGCCTAAATCATTTTGAGCATGTTACACACCTTTCATATTCCGGTTTTAGGCTTAGGTTATTCTATTGATACACCACTAAAAGTTTCTCGATACGGTATTTCATCAGTTCTATCCATTGTTGATGATGATTTAATTGAAAGGGTGCACGGCTACCATTGCCGAACAAATAATTTGCCATATACACCGATTCTAAAAACGGAAACCGACTCCAGGGCGAAACGTATTAAAAGTTATTTAAATTTTTTGGCTGACGCCATCAACAAACAGTTTGAAGATTTAAAGCAACTAGATTTTGAGAAAGGAAACGATCTATGTCGATATTTCGAGTTTCTGCCTTCTGGTTCTTCGCTTCGAAATGGCTACGAGCTAATGATGGATGAAGCCGATGGAATTGCCAAAGAGAGATTTAAACGCATCCTTAAGCAACAGATGAAAATGGGTGCCATTGATGTAAATATTATGGCTAAGGTAGATCGAATGGCTCAGGCAGTACCAACAATTCCAGATGAAGTGAATTCTGACGCACTTGCTGCGCTGCGTGGCTTCGCCGAAAGCAAGCTCCAATCTTCGCTAGTTCTCTCGGCAGGCATGAACCCTCGCTTGTATCAGTATATCAGTACTTTTCCAGATTTTTTTCCTGATACGAAAGGTGTCTTCAGAAAGAAAATAATATTAAAAGTTAGCGACTTCCGCTCAGCCATAATTCAGGCGAAGTTTCTGGCGAAAAAGGGCCTATGGGTAAGCGAATTTAGAATCGAATCTGGTTTAAATTGTGGCGGCCATGCCTTTGCTACGGCGGGTTATTTACTTGGTCCTATTTTAGAAGAGTTTAAACAGAAAAGGAAAGTAATGCTCGAAGAGCTATTTAATATATACACAAACACGCTAGGGCCCAGTACCTATTTTGCTGCAGCTCCAGCCCAGCGCATAACCGCACAAGGTGGGATAGGAACTGCTGAAGAACACCAGTTCTTGCTGCGGCATTATGGTTTAGATGCAATAGGCTGGGGAAGTCCGTTTTTATTGGTACCAGAAGTTACCAATGTAGATCATGAAACCCTTGTAGCATTGCAGCAAGCCAAGGCAGACGACTTTTATTTAAGCAATGCTTCACCTTTAGGTATTCAATTTAATAACTTTAAAAATAGCAGTAGCGAAAAACAGCGCTTAGTAAGGATAAAGGAGAGAAAACCAGGCAGCCCTTGCACAAAGAAATTACTGTGCACAAATACCGAATTTACCGATGAACCCATTTGTACGGCTTCCAGGAAATATCAACATCAAAAAATAAAGCAGTTGCAAAGTTTAGATCTTAGCGAAGCTGCGTATCAGAAGGAATTTGATTTTATCACTGAGAAAATATGCCTTTGCGAAGGCTTATGTACATCTACCTATCTTAAGTATAAAATTACTAAACCAAAAACATCAACAGCGGTAGCCATTTGCCCGGGGCCAAACCTGGCCTATTTCTCCAGCAACTACCTGCTCGAAGAAATGGTAGCTCATATTTATGGGAGGTTAGATTTATTGGAAAACGTAAACCGTCCTCATGTTTTCATTAAAGAGATAAGTTTATATATGGCTTATCTGCAAGGCGAATTTAGGCAACTTTACGATAACTTTAGCGCTAAGAAAAAACAGTATACCGAACAATTTAGAGATCAATTGCAGCAAGGTATTGCTTATTACAGATTGCTTTTTATTCAGATTGCGTTAAATACCAGTTGGCCAATAAATGAAATTCAGCAGGAATTACATCACTTTTCGGCTACACTAGCCACGCTTTAAATCGTTTAAAAGACGAAATACATTGGCCAAAAGCGTTATATTTAACAGATATACAACACGTTTAATATGGATAGATCGAAGTTCTTGGATGCCATAATTGAAAACGCCATTGATGGCATTATTACAATCGATGATAGGGGAACAATTGAGCATCTCAATCCATCGGCATTGCAATTATTTGGCTACGAGAAAGCAGAATTGGTGGGTAAAAATGTTTCCGTATTGATGCCCGCACCTGATAAAGCTCGGCATGATGGCTACATCCAAAATTACAATGAAACGGGTAAAAAACACATCATTGGCATTGGTAGGGAAGTGCATGGACAAAAAAAAGATGGTACAACTTTTCCTTTTAGGTTGGGTGTAAGCGAAGTGAAGTTTAGCGACCGCAAAATTTATACTGGTTTTATTCACGATTTAACTAAAGAAAAAGCTAACGAAGAGCAGATTAAATCCTATACCGAAAAATTAGAGGTTAAAATCAAAGAGCGAACTCAAGATTTGGTCAAGCTGGTATCAGAGTTAGAGATGGCAAAAGAAAACATGCGGGCGCTGTTTCAGAAAGAGAAGGAACTAAATCAGCTAAAAACACGCTTTGTTTCGATGGCTTCGCACGAGTTTAGAACGCCATTAAGCTCCATGCAATTATCTGCCTCGTTAATAGATAAGTATACTAGTAAAAGCGATGTAGCTAACGTAGAAAAACACACCGCCAAAATTAAGAACTCAATTAATAATCTTACAACTATTCTTAACGATTTTTTATCGTTAGAAAAGCTTGAAGCAGGTAAGGTAGAAGTAGCTGCGCAAACTTTTAATATCATCAGCTTTGCTGAAGAAATTGCGGAAGAGATGCAACTGATGACCAAACAAAATCAACACATCATTTACGAGCACCAGGGTATAACAGCCAAGGTGCTGCTCGATGCCAACTTACTTAAAAATTGTATCATCAATTTAATTTCCAATGCCATAAAATATTCTGGCGAGGATACTTTGATTCAGTTTAACAGTATCCTTAAAGTTGATGAACTGGTAATTGAAGTACGAGACAATGGAATTGGAATTCCGGCAGCAGACCAACATAATTTATTCGAACCATTTTTTAGGGCACATAATACTGGAGATATTCCTGGTACTGGCTTGGGTTTAAATATTGTTAGGCGCTACGCTACGCTGATGAATGGCCAAGTGTTTTGCAAAAGCGAACAAAATTTAGGTACAATATTTACATTAACGTTCCCTTTATCTGCATCATCATAACTGATTTAATCCCATGAAAAAGAAAGTTTTAATTATCGAAGATAACGACGACATTAGAGAAGGCACTGCAGAAGTTTTAGATTTGGCAGGTTATGAAACCTATACAGCCAAACATGGCAAATTGGGCGTGGATTTAGCGCTAAAACACTTACCAGATGTTATCCTTTGTGATATTATGATGCCCGAGCTTGACGGTTATGGTGTGCTTTATCTGCTCAATAAAAATCAAAAAACCGCTAACATTCCCTTCATATTCATTACCGCTAAAACCGAACGATCTGACATGCGCAAAGGCATGGAAATGGGCGCAGATGATTACCTAACCAAACCTTTTGATGATTTGGAATTGTTTAAGGCGATAGAGAGCAGGTTCAAGAAAAAACAACAATTTGCCAATATGGGCATTTCTACCAGCAATTTTGAGGAAGCCTTAGATGACTTGAAAAGCAGAGGCAAACACAGAACGGTTTCGGCTAAACAAGTTATTTATATAGAAGATGATGAACCAACCCATTTGTATTATTTAGTAGAGGGGCAGGTTAAAACTTATAAACGTTTTAAAGATGGGCGAGAGCTTTCATCAGGGCTATACCACCACGGCGACTTTTTTGGTTACGAAAGCCTTTGCAATGGCGTAGCGTACACCGAGAATGCGGCAACCTTATCGGCAGCTAAAATTATTCAGATTCCCAAGTTAGATTTTCTGGAATATTTGCTTACACACCAGGCCATTTCCAAAAAGTTTATCAGTCTTCTTTCAGAAAATGTGCAGGATAAAGGCCAGCAAATGCTACAGCTGGCTTACTCCTCAGTTAGAAAACGGGTTGCAGAAGCGCTATTGCAAGTTGCTGTAAAGTTTGGGACTGGTGATAACGACACCTGTACCATTAAAATAGCTAGAGATGATTTGGCCGCTTTGGTGGGTACCGCAAGCGAAACTGTTAGTAGAATGTTAGCCGATTTTAAGGATGAAAAATTGATTGATAAGACTGGCAATGCCATCAATATCTTATCGATAAAGAAGCTGAAACAAGTAAAGCAATAAGGTGATGAACATCACTTTTTAGACTAAGCATCCTCACCATCTATTATTGGCCTCTCACATAGCTTTGTGTTACTAGAAAACATGTACATGAAAGCAATAGCCTACAACATAAGACCCGATGAAAAGGAATGGTTAGTTTTGGCCAATTACAAAAAACACGACATTACCATCATTGCCAACAGCTTAACAGCAGATACTTTGCCGTTTGCCGAAGGCAAAGAAGTTTTATTGGTTTTTAATAATGACGATTTAAGCGATTTGCTCATCGCCGGATTAAAATCGCTCGGCATCCGTTACATTGCCACCTCATCTTCAGAAACAAAACATTTAGATTTGATAGCAGCCGGCAAGGCAGGTATGAAAGTGGCAAATGTGCCATTATTATCGGGTAAGGCCGACCCAAAATCTCGCATGGAGCAAGTGATTCGTAACCTCGACCAGTGGGCTGCGGGCAAATGTTTAGGTAAGGCTTGCTGCTGCCAAAATAATTGTGGTGCAAGTAAAGCCTTAAAGTGATGGATAGCGCAAAGCTTTTGAAAAAGTATAATGTAGCAGCGCCGCGTTATACCAGTTATCCTACAGTGCCTTATTGGGATAATGACCAATTTAATGCAGAAGCATGGGCACAAGCCGTACAATTTACATACAACAAACATGCTGATGAGGGCATAAGCTTATACATTCACCTGCCTTTTTGCGAAAGTTTGTGTACATATTGTGGTTGTAATACCAGAATTACCAAAAATCATGCAGTAGAACTTCCTTACATCAAAGCTGTATTAGCAGAGTGGGAGATGTATGTAGCACTTTTAGGTGAAGCACCGCTCATCAGCGAGCTTCATCTTGGCGGAGGTACACCAACATTTTTTAGTGCACAAAACCTTCGTGTTCTAGTTCAAGGCATTTTGGCTTCAGCTAAGCAAAGCAATAAGGCCGAATTTTCTTTTGAGGCGCATCCAGCGAACACAACAGAAGATCATCTCAAAACCTTGTTTCAATTGGGTTTTAAACGGTTAAGTTTAGGGATTCAGGATTTCGATCCGAAAGTACAGCTGATGATTAATCGGTTTCAAACTCCTGCAGAAGTAGCTGCTGTTACCAAAATGGCTCGTAAAATTGGGTATACCTCCATCAATTTCGATCTCATATATGGCTTGCCTTGTCAAAATCTGGTGGGCTTAAGCGAAACATTAAATGAAGTGATCGCCATGCGGCCAGATAGAATTGCCTTTTACAGTTATGCTCACGTACCTTGGTTAAAACCGGTTCAAAGGCATTATACCGAACTAGATTTGCCTACCGGCGATGAAAAATTTGCACTTTACCAACTAGGAAAATCTTTCTTTCTGCATGCAGGTTATGCTGATGTAGGGATGGATCACTTCGCCTTAAAAACAGATCCGCTTTTTAAAGCCAGTTTAACGCGGCAACTCCATCGCAATTTTATGGGATACACTAATCAACATACCCATTTACTTATTGGATTAGGCGTGTCATCAATTAGCGATTGCTGGGGTGCCTTTGCCCAAAATCCGAAAACCTTAGCCAGCTATCTGGAAAAAATTAATCTAGGGCAACTGGCGGTAGAAAAAGGGCATTTACTTACCGAGCAAGATCTCAGTATTCGCCAGCATATTTTAAACATCATGTGTAAAGATACTACTAAGTATAATGATGATATTCCTAAAAGAGTTTTTCATCGTCTAGCGCCGCTTATTGATGACCAATTAATTTTTGTTAATGATAACGAGATTAAGGTTTCTTTGTTAGGAAAATCGTTCTTGCGCAATATTTGCATGGCTTTCGACGAAAAACTTTGGCTCAAGCAACCACAATCTCAGCTCTTTAGCACCGCAATTTAATATTATGAAAGGAATTGAATCCGTTGTAATCCAGTCCGCGTGCTACCATTGTGGCGAAGATTTACCTGCGGCTAAATATCAGTTGCATGAGAAGGATTTTTGCTGTGCGGGGTGCATGGGCGTTTACAAAATTCTTTCCGAAAATCAGCTCTGCAGTTACTACCAATACCATGCACATCCTGGTCAGCGGGGCCAATCTGGTACTCATTTAGCCTATCTGGATGAGCAAAGTATTATTAATCAGCTTATTGATTATCGTGACGAGAAATCTACAATCGTGTCTTTTTATATCCCTGCTATTCATTGCAGTTCTTGTATCTGGCTGCTCGAGCATTTGTATAAAATTGATTCATCCATTTTTAGTTCGCGAATAGATTTTATGCGGAAAGAGGTAACCATCACCTTTAATCACACAAAAATTTCCTTGCGGCAATTGGTTCAGATACTTAACGAAATTGGCTACGAACCACTGATTAGTCTTCAGGATGTGGTAAAGGAAAAACATAGCACTGCCGATAAGCAATTAGTTATTAAAATAGCAACCGCCGGATTTTTAATGGGCAATGTGATGCTGTTTAGCTTCCCAGCTTATTTTGGGCTATCAAGCTTAGAGAAACAATTTCAGCAACTTTTCGGCTGGCTTAATTTTGCTTTTGCTATACCCGCCACGTTTTATTGTGGAAAGGATTATTTTCGCTCTGCAATTACCAGTATTAAGCATAGGCACATTAATCTCGATACGCCTTTAGCCTTAATTATGGCGGTATTGTTTCTCCGAACAGCTTTTGAAATTTTATTCCATGCCGGCCCAGGTTTCGCAGATACACTTACCGGTTTGGTGTTTTTGCTATTAATGGGTAAATGGCTAAAACAGCGTACCTATAGTCACATTTCTTTTGATAGGGATTATCGTTCTTACTTCCCGCTTGCGGTAACCAAATTAATGGAAGGTATAGAAAAACCAGTGGCTATTAGCGAACTCAAGATTGGTGATCGCCTTTGGATTAGAAATAGTGAATTAATTCCTGCTGATGCCATTTTGATGAAAGGCGATGCATGGCTGGATATGAGTTTTGTAACGGGCGAATCAGCTCCTGTGCATAAGGTGTTGGGAGAGATTCTATATGCTGGTGCTAAGCAAACGGCTCAAGCCATTGAAGTGGAAGTGGTTAAGCCAGTATCTCAAAGCTATTTAACTGGATTATGGAACAAAGATAATTATAAAAGCAATACCCAAAAACGCACTTTTAACGATCGAATTGCGAAGTATTTCACTTTAGGCGTTTTTATTATTGCCTGTATGGCTACTGGCTATTGGCTAACCCAACACGACATCAACCGGGCTTGGTCGGCCTTTACTGCTGTAATTATTGTGGCCTGCCCATGTGTTTTGGCATTAAGCACTCCGTTTACATTATCTTCCATCTTATCTATCTTCGATAAGAAAGGCTTTTACGTGAAAAATACCGATGCGGTAGAAGACTTGGCCAACTGTGATACCATCGTGTTTGATAAAACAGGTACGCTTACCTGCACCGAGCGTGCCGAGGTGATATTTGAAGGGGCGCTGAGCAACACGGAAAAAGTAATGGTAGCCTCTTTGTTTCGGAATTCTTCCCATCCGCTAAGTAGGCACATTTTAACCAGTTTGAATATAGCAGATTTCTACCCGGTGTATGAGTATATAGAAACCCCTGGTAAAGGTTTATCTGGTAGTGTAAATGGTTCTAAAATATATGCAGGTCAGCTAGCACTGCTGCCATTTCAGTTAGCACAGCAGGTGGAAAACAATGGAGTGCACATTATCATCAACAGAAAGTATAAAGGTACATTTACTCTTCGGCAGCAATGGCGACCAGGCATAAAGTCATTGGTAGAGAAACTTATTCCCCACTATTCGCTTAATATTCTTTCTGGCGATAGCAACAAAGATCAGGAGTACCTGCACAGCGTTTTTACTGGTAGTACCACCATAAAATTTGGCCAAACCCCACATCAAAAGCTAGAAGCCATTTTGCTCTTACAACAAGCACAAAAGAAAGTGATGATGCTGGGCGATGGATTAAACGATGCTGGCGCTTTGAAGCAAAGTAACTTTGGTATTGCATTAACAGATAACATTAACAATTTTACACCTGGCTGCGATGCAATTATGAAAGGTGATGCATTGTTCCTGTTGCAGCAGTTCATTCAGCTCAGCAAAGGCGGTTTGAGAATCATCAAGTGGAGTTTCGCCATTGCCATTGCTTATAATAGTATAGGGATTTACTTCGCCGTTCAGGGGAGGTTATTTCCTTTAGTTGCAGCTGTACTTATGCCCATTAGCACCATCACCATTATCTGTTTCACCACCATCGCTACGCGGATTTTGGCTCGTAAATACCAGTTAAGATGAATATCCTTTATTTTTTAGTGGGATGTAGTGTGCTGATGGCCATCATATTTCTTGGCGCTTTCTTGTGGGCAACAAAAACCGGTCAGCATGATGACGTATACACGCCAGGTGTACGCATATTGTTTGATGATGAGCTAGTGGAAAATAGTGAAGAAGATCACTTTTCTAACTAAGCCAAATCATCATCGGCTACTGGTACACCCAATACCTTTGAATTATAGATACAACCAAAATTTATGCAAATAGACAAATTTACGTACGATAACAAAATTGTAAGAAACTTCGGAATTGCCACACTGGTATGGGGCATTATAGGTATGTCGGTAGGACTTTTAGTCGCTATGCAACTATTCAAACCTGCAATGAATTTAGGTAACCAGTATACCACCTTCGGTAGAATAAGACCCTTACACACCAATGCAGTTATCTTTGCATTTGTAGGAAATGCCATTTTTATGGGGGTTTATTATTCTCTTCAGCGTTTGCTTAAGGCCAGAATGTTTAGCGATGCATTGAGTAAAATTCATTTTTGGGGATGGCAACTTATTATTGTTGCAGCAGCCATTACCCTGCCATTGGGCTTTACTACCTCGCATGAATATGCAGAATTAGAATGGCCGATAGATATTGTCATAACTATCATCTGGGTAGTTTTTGGAATTAATATGTTTGGTACCATTATTAAAAGGAGAGAGCGCCACCTGTATGTGGCCATCTGGTTTTACATTGCAACCTTTGTTACCATTGCCGTGTTGCATATTGTGAACTCATTTGAGTTACCAATCTCGTTCTTTAAAAGCTACTATATTTATGCCGGTGTGCAAGATGCTTTGGTACAATGGTGGTACGGGCACAACGCGGTCGCCTTTTTCTTAACAACGCCCTATTTAGGAATGATGTATTACTTCCTGCCTAAAATGGCCGGGCGACCTGTGTATTCCTATAAACTCAGCATCCTTCACTTTTGGTCGCTTATTTTCATTTACATCTGGGCTGGGCCACATCACTTATTATATACTTCTTTGCCAGGTTGGGCGCAGTCTCTGGGTGTAGCATTTTCTATTATGCTAATCGCACCGAGCTGGGGTGGAATGATCAATGGCCTGCTTACCCTTCGCGGTGCGTGGGATAAAGTGCGGGAAGACGTAACGCTTAAATTTATGGTTGTGGCTTTAACAGCCTATGGCATGGCCACCTTCGAAGGGCCAATGCTATCCTTAAAACAGATTAACGGCGTTGCTCACTTTACCGACTGGATTGTGGCTCATGTGCATGTAGGCGCCCTAGGATGGAACGGTTTTTTAACCTTTGGTATCTTGTATTGGCTTATCCCGCGTATTTATAAAACTAACCTACACTCTAAAAAATTGGCGGCTTTTCATTTTTGGATTGGCACTTTAGGAATTCTTTTCTATGCCATTCCCATGTATTGGGCTGGTTTTACACAAGGATTGATGTGGAAGGAGTTTACAGCCGAAGGAATGCTGAAATACCCCAACTTTTTAAGCACAACGCTGCAAATAATCCCCATGCATGTTTTGCGTTCCATTGGTGGTGCCTTGTACCTTGGTGGTGTAATGGTTATGACTTATAACTTAGCCAAAACCATGCGTAGCGCAAGGCTTGTTGCGAATGAGCCTGCAGAGGCCATGCCCCTCGCATTGATAATTTCGCACGAAAGTGCAGCGGATAAAACCTGGCATCGGGTATTAGAACGCAAACCCATTAAATTTATGGTAATGTCGCTCATCATTATTCTTATTGGTGGAATGGTAGAGATGATGCCAACGTTTACTATCCAATCAAATGTGCCTACTATCGCCAGTGTTAAACCGTATACGGCTTTAGAACTGCAAGGTCGCGATCTTTATATTAGGGAAGGTTGTGTAAATTGCCACTCGCAAACCGTTCGCCCTTTCCGTTCGGAAACAGAGCGTTATGGCGAATATAGTAAAGCTGGCGAATTTGTTTACGACCATCCTTTTTTATGGGGAAGTAAGCGCACCGGGCCAGATCTGCACCGCATTGGCGGTAAGTATTCCCACGCTTGGCACTACAACCATTTGCTAGATCCAGCCTCGATGTCGCCCGGAAGCATTATGCCATCGTACCCCTGGCTAGTAAAACAAGAGTTGGATATTTCGACTACACCAGCTAAAATTAAAGCCATGCAAAAGCTCGGCGTTCCATATCAACCTGGTTATGCACAGGCAGCTAACCACGACTTGCAAATGCAAGCCAATGCTATTGCTGCAGACCTACAACAAAACAATATTAAAGTAAAAAGCAACAGGGAAATCATTGCCATCATTGCTTACCTGCAACGTTTAGGAACCGATATCAAAGCTAATAAGGAAACTATTTCAAACAACTAACTATGTTCAATCAAATAAAAAACCTGGCCGGAGGCGAAATTTACCTCATTAGCTCGCTAGTAATGTTCATGTTGTTCTTCATTATAGTAGGCATTTATCTTTTTAAATTAAATAGAAAACATACTGAAATGATGAGCGAGTTGCCCATTAAAGAAAGTCAATTAAATGGATATGAAGAAAATTAAACTACTTATTGTGCTGCTTTTTGTACAGCTACTGGCATTAGCTTCAGAAACCGAAGGTGCAATGGTTCAAACCGTTCATTCTGGTCCATCACTTGGTCTATCGCAGTCTGAATTGTTAATCGTTATATCGCTGCTTTTTGCACTGGTACTGGTGTTTGTCTCGCTCACTTTGCTTCGTGCTTTTAAAGTAATGTACCAGGAACAAATGAAGCCCACACCTTATGTTGCACCGGTTAAAACAGCGCCGTTAAAATACGAAGATTGGTTAAGGCATAAAAAAACAGGTAAATCTTTGTGGGCGAAATTGCTCGGGTTAAAACCAATATCAGAAGAAAAAGATTTGGAAATTGACCATGCCTACGATGGCATTAAGGAACTTAACAACCCAGTGCCAGCCTGGTTTAATTTCTTGTTTTTTGGCACAATGATTTTTGCGGCAAGTTATCTGATTTATTACCACATAGGTGGATATGGTGATTTGCAGGACAAGGAATACCAGAATGAACTGGCAAAGGCACAAATGGAAAAAGCCGCTTACTTAGAAAAATCTGCCAATACGATAGATGAGAATAATGTTAAAGTTGATCGTACGCCACCAACTTTGCAAGAAGGGAACTCAATTTTTGAAGGCAATTGTAAGGTTTGTCATGGCGATAAGGGCCAGGGAATTATTGGTCCTAATTTAACAGATGAGTTTTGGTTGCACGGCGGCGGTATTCATAATGTTTTCAAAACAATTAAATATGGCGTTCCGGCCAAGGGAATGATTAGTTGGGAGAAGAACCTCACGCCGAAACAGATAGCAGCGGTGGCCAATTACATCATTTCACTATCTGGCACTCATCCGGCAGGAGCAAAAGCTCCACAAGGAGAAAAGTACGAGGAAAAAATTCCCGAAGATCAATCCATGAAGCCAGTTGAACAAGCAACAATCGCCAATAAATAGATATTATCTTGGAACCACAAAACAAAGGACGAAATTTCATCTACCCGAAAAAACCATCGGGCAAGCTTTATAGCTACCGCAAGTGGTTTAGTTACCTGTTGCTTTTGTTTTTTTTCTCTTGTCCGTTTATTAGCCTCAATGGCGAGCAGCTGGTTCTACTTAATCTCTTAGAGCGAAAATTTGTTTTCTTTGGCTTGATTTTTACTCCTCAAGATTTTTATCTTTTTGCACTGGCGATGCTCATCTTCATTATTTTTATCGTGTGCTTTACAATAGTTCTAGGTCGGCTTTGGTGTGGATGGGCCTGCCCACAAACCATTTTCATGGAAATGGTTTTTCGCCAAATAGAATATTGGATAGAGGGCGATGCACAGAAACAAAGAAAATTAGATACGCAGCCATGGAGTGCCGAAAAAGTAGCCAAAAAAGCCAGCAAGCATTTGTTGTTTTTAGTTGTTTCTTTTGTAATAGCCAACACCTTTTTAGCCTATGTTATTGGTACTGATGTATTGTCGAAAATTGTAACAGAACCTATTAAGCTCCATCTTTCGGGATTGCTATCAATTTGCTTGTTTACATTAGTGTTCTACTTTGTTTTTGCTTATGCAAGAGAAGTAGTTTGTACAGTTATATGTCCATATGGTAGGTTGCAAGGCGTTTTGCTTGATAATCAGAGCTTAATTGTGGCATACAACGTAAACCGTGGAGAACCAAGAGGTAAGTTAAATAAAGAAATAGATTTACTTGTCAAAGGTGATTGCGTAGACTGTGGTTGGTGTGTGCAGGTATGCCCAACAGGCATCGATATTCGAAACGGAACACAACTAGAATGTGTAAATTGTACGGCCTGCATCGATGCTTGCGACGAAGTAATGCTAAAGATTGGAAAGCCAAAAAGGCTTATCGGATTTTATACACAAGAATTCATCAAAAATAATAGGGCTTTTAAACTGAGTAGTAGAGCTTTGGGCTATGCAGCCGTACTTTGCATTTTGTTTACCGTCTTTGTAGGTCTTATATACAAAAGAGATCAGATAGAAACAACTGTTTTAAGGGCAAGTGGTACCACTTACCAGGTAAGAGGGCAAGCAGCAATTACAAATCTTTACAACGCAGAATTAATTAACAAAACCAATAGGCCTTTGAAGTTCATCTTTAGGTCGAGAGATAAAGCTGATCGCATTGAATTTATTCAAAACACACCAGTGTTGCCTCGGGAGGGAAGCGTTCATATCACATTTTTTCTCATTAGAAATAAGCATCAAATACAAAATAAAACTGATGCCAATTTTGAAGTAGTGGTACAGGGGAAAGTCTTAAGCCATGCTACAACAAGTTTTTTTGCGCCGCAGGGCGATGACAATTAAAATAGAAATAGATGAACTGGGGAACGAAGATTTTATTAGGGATGGCGGTATTTATGGTTTTCATTCTTTCGATGGTTGGCTTCATGTTTTTGCAACAGAGCAAAGATGCGTTGATTGAAGAAGATTACTATGAGAAAGGAATTGCATATAATGCAACATATAATGCGGCGCAGAATGCCGTTATTGATCAGGTAGCGCCTAAAATGTCTTTAAACAACACTCAGGTTGTCATCGCTCTAAAAACACCAGCTACTTATCAACTAAAAATGATGCACGCAGCCAACAAAGCTGATGATTTATCTTTTGATGGTGTTACAAAAGGAAAGAATTACCTCATTTTGATAGACCGAGCAAGGTTAGCTAAAGGCATTTGGTTTGTGCAACTGAGTTGGAAGGCCAACAATAAGGCATATAGTTTTCAAACCAATATTAAGCTGTGATGGAAGACTTTCCATTGGCGTTTTTGATGGGCTTCTTTGGAAGTGTGCATTGTGCTGTCATGTGCGGACCGATGATGCTTAGCCTGCCATTTCAAAAAGCGGGGATTTTGCCAGCCTCCTTCCGATATTTATTGTACCAGTTCGGTAGAATAACCACCTACACGTGCTTAGGTTTAGTGGTGGGTAGCATTGGCGGAACCATTAAACTATTTACTAATCAACAAGCTTTGACTTTATTTTTAGGGATTTTGCTGGTGTGTTTTACAATGCTCCAATTTGTTCCTCGATATCTAAAACGCTTTTACTTTATCCAAAATATACTTTTAAATCCCATCAGTAGTTTAATGGGGAAAGTATTAAACTGGCCTTTTGCTGCTTTTTTTGTCGGATCGCTAAATGGCATCATTCCTTGTGGAATGGTTTACCTTGCACTAGCAACCGCCATAAATACTGGTTCAACTGCCAGTGGTGCAAAATTTATGTTTCTATTCGGCTTAGGAACAACGCCATTAATGATAATGGTTTCAATGGGCGGAATAATGCTCAAAAGATATTTTGCGTTTCGAACTCGAATTTTAATCCCATGGGCATCATTGATGTTAGGCTTGCTACTCATTTTACGCTCGGCCAATCTTGGCATCCCTTATGTTTCACCAGCGCCAATAGGAAGATTTGGCGAAGCGAAAACCTGCAAATAACCCGAGATTTTTTCGGGTTATTTGCAAAGAAGTAATTTAGTTTAATGCTGCTGCACCGGCGCTAGCTACCTCATGGTCTTGTTCTACTGAACCACCAGAAACGCCGATGGCACCAACAATTTCGCCACTTGCAGCTTTTAACAATACACCGCCTGGAAAGGAAATTAATCCGCCATTTGAGTGTTCTATGTTATAAAGGGGCTGTCCTGGTTGCGAAAGTTTACCAATTTCTCCTGAATTCATATCGAAAAAACGAGCAGTTTTTGCTTTTTTAACAGCGATATCTACGGATCCTAGCCAAGCGTTATCCATACGATGGAATGCTTTTAGGTTGGCGCCTTCATCTACAATTGCAATGTTCATGGCTACGCCAATTTCTTGCGCCTTACTTTTTGCTGCGGCAGAGATTTTTTCTGCCTGTTCTAATGTTATAGTCATTGTTTTTTGTTTTTGGTTGTGATTACAGGATAGTGGTTGTTAAACAAACCCCGGCAACAATTGTTTGTAGCAAGCTTGCTTTTCAATGCTACAACCTAAAATTTAGCCCAAACATCTAACCAATGGTTTAACATCAGGCTTGTTTCACCTTTTTCGCCCTGCTGCCATCTGCTTTTTCTGGTAATTGAATAGATAAAATGAGATCGATACTTTCAGAGTTAGCATCATATTCAGCAGCAATTTTCTCCCATTTTTTAAGATCTGCCTGCAGGTTTTCAATCTCTTTCGTTAGCGATTCTATTTTCGTTTGGATTGATTTTTTTACATTTAAGTTTGCCATGGTGCAAAATTATGATTTGAACGTGAAATCAATAAATGTTTTTGTCATAATAAAAGGAAGTATGTCTAAGGTTTTCATATCCAACTAAATATGATGCTGAATTGATCAATTCCTCCATTATAACTTCCGTTAAACAAATCAGAAATACTTGTCGATGCTTAAGCCATATGTTAGATTTACGTTTTCGCGACTGGTAACGTTTAATTTGTTGTAATTTAGGGCAGTGGTTAGGCTAATCCACTTTCTAAGCTTAAGGCCAACAGTTGTAGCCGATCTAATAATATAATCGCCCTTTCTATCAAATGAATGCTGAAGGAAATGGCCTCCATCTATGGTAACGATTTCTTTTATCGCAAAGTGATATTGTAACCGAAGAGAATTTCGGTACGTGTTGTAGCGCTCGCCCACAATCAGGCTACTTTGATCAAATAAAATTCCATCACTTAGGTTGATATACGCATTTGGCTGATCTAAAAAACTATAGGCAATTCCGCCGCCTGCAAGAATCTGGTTTTTCAATTGTAACGAGAAACTGGTGTTGTAGTTAACCAGACCCCAATAATAAAAATGCGGAATGGTTTTATACAGATTAAAGTTAATGGTGGTAGAAAAGTCGTTATTACTCAAATTATTGTTCTGTTTCCCATAAAGCCAGCTGGTAGTAGAATTCAATACGAAATCTTTTTTCTTTAAACCTATATTGATAGCATTATTAAGTAGGTATGCTCGCTCGTCGTTAGTTCGGTTAATTGATCCTGTGGAATTAACTACCAGGTGATATTGTGTTGAGTCTGTGAATTGTGCGCTCAAATGATTCGACAAAAGCATTGTGAAGAGTAGTAAGGTTATCCGCATCGTAAATCAACAAAAGATACACAAGCTATGTTTAGCTTTTTTAGAGATTGCGAGGCTACGCTATCATTTCGTAAAACCATGCCATCATTTTACCTGTTGTTAGTTCATCAAACACCAACTGCATGCATATGAAATCGCAAAAGACTCCAGCAAAACAAAACAGCCAACCCGGCATAGAAGCAAAAATGAATCCGGCGCCCGAAATAATAAAGACCACTTACAAGGGAGCAGAGAAGTTAAAAAATAAGGTAAGTTTGATTACCGGCGGAGATAGTGGTATTGGACGCTCCGTAGCAGTGCATTTTGCACGCGAAGGTGCCGATGTAGCAATTGTTTACCTCGATGAAGATGTAGATGCCAAGGAAACACAAAGAATGATAGTAGCAGAAGGTAGAAAGTGCGTTCTGATTAAAGGAGATGTAAAAAAACCGACCTTCTGTAAAAAGGCAGTTCAAACCGTGCTGAAAGAATTTGGAAAAATCAATATCCTTGTAAATAATGCCGGGATGCAGGTGCCACAAAAAGATCCCAAAAATATCGATAACAAGCAATTAGAAGATACCTTCAAAACGAATATATTTGGCTATTTCTATTTCGCACACGAGGCATTGCCACACATGAACCTCGGAGACTGTATAATCAATACCACTTCTGTAACTGCCTATCGCTCGTCGCCGAACCTGATCGACTATTCTTCAACTAAAGGTGCAATCACTTCCTTTACACGCTCGCTGGCAACTAATTTAGCTAAATCGGGTATTCGTGTAAATGCGGTAGCGCCCGGTCCGGTTTGGACACCACTTATTGTATCTACTTTTGATGAGGAAAAAATTAAGTCTTTTGGTTCTGAAACGGCAATGGAAAGGGCAGGGCAGCCATCAGAGCTTGGGCCAGCGTATGTCTTTTTAGCCAGCGAAGATGCTTCGTTTATTACCGGACAGGTGATGCATGTAAATGGGGGTGAGGTGGTAAATGGCTAATAGTAAATTATATGTTGGGATATTCTACTAACTTGACAGAAAATAGCAGAAGTGAATAAGAAACAAAATATCGAAGGCGGGGAGGCCGACTGGCGCTTCAACCTCCATGAAATTATTTACGAATCTAATACTCCTGCTGGAAAAGCTTTTGATATAGGCTTGCTCATCGCCATTTTTACCAGCATCATTGTCGTTATGCTAGATAGCGTAATTAGTATCCATGCCAATTATGGACACTTATTTAACACCTTGGAATGGATTTTTGCCGTTTTATTTACCATAGAATATATTTTACGGCTCGTCTGCATTAAGAAGCCAATGCGTTATGTAGTTAGTCCGCTCGGAATTATAGACCTGATTGCCCTTTTACCTTCTTACCTTGGGATCTTTTTTATCGGCGCCCAATCGCTTCTCGTCTTTCGGGCTTTCAGGCTACTGCGGGTATTTAGAATTTTTAAACTCGGACAGTTTTTAACCGAGATCAACTTTTTAACCCAGGCATTAAAGGGAAGCGTAAGAAAAATCAGCATTTTCTTACTTACTGTACTTACCATAACTGTAATTCTTGGATCTATTATGTACCTAGTTGAGCAGCGGGAAAATGGATTTTCGAATATTCCTGAAAGCATTTATTGGGCTATTGTTACCATTACCACTGTTGGCTACGGCGACATATCGCCCATTACGCCCATGGGTAAATTCGTGGCATCTGTTGTTATGCTCATTGGCTATGCTATCATTGCTGTACCCACAGGAATTATTACGCACGATATTGCCGTTGCCTCTCGTCAGAAAAAAGAGTTAACAGAATCTTGCCCAAGTTGTGGTAGAGAAGGGCACGATAGCAACGCACTCTTCTGCAAATTCTGCGGTTCATCTTTATACCGATAACTAGTTGGGTATGTAACGCTCTATCCTGCTAGCAAAATCATTCAGATCAAAAGGCTTATTAATGAAATCTTCTGCAGTGCATTTAGATTTAACCGCATTTAAATGGTTATTTGCAGACATCATCATTACTGGAATACTGTGTGTTTTTATATTTCTTTTAAGCTTGTTGCAAATGTCTATGCCATTTTCATCAGGCAGCATTATGTCTAAAATGATAAAGTCTGGATAGCCCTGCTGCATGTTCTGCCAGAACGTCGCTGAATTTGGAAAAGCCTTTACCTCGTAGAGCTCTTCGGTGAGCAAAAATTCGATAATCTCTCTGATACTTGGATTATCTTCGACAACATATATGCGCTTTTTCATCGGCATGTGTTTTAATTGTATTATAAACGTGTGCAATCCGTGCTTGTTTAATCAATTTATTCACAACGAGATAGTTATTAACTTTAGCAACAGCGTAAGCTCCTTCTGGAGACTCATAAATTTTTTAAACTTTTCAGCTATCTGGCGGTTGTTTAAATACCTAGGAAAATCAATTATGAAAAATCTTCTGCTATTACCCATCAAAAAGACATCACTTATACTATTGGTTTGCAGTTTAAACCTGCCTGGATCTTTTGCCTCGAAACAGTTAGTGTACAGTGAAAAACCTGTTGTAAATATGCTAGATGATGTTCCGGCTGCGGCTTTTCTGAAAAAGGCAACAATTATCGCCATGAACGAAATTCAAATCAGTGGTGTGGCCAGCGAGCAATCCAATCTTCCGAAGCTTAAAACTTTTGCAGATCAGATTATTGTTCAACGGGCCGAGCTAAATGAAGAGCTTAAAGCATTGGCAACTCTGAAAAAAGTAAATCTACCAATGGATAAACCTCAAGGAGGTCTTCGCCCCGATGGGAGGATTGATTCTGCGCCAGAAAATTTGCAAGATACCACCAGGAACCAGAACCAAGCGGAGGCTGCCGGTGCCAACGAAAGTGGAACGATGCAAAAAAATGGTCTAGAAAACGTTGAACGTTTAAAAAAGTTGAAAGGTGATGAATTAAATCAGGCCTACATAGCCTTGATGATGGAAGAACAGAAACAATTAATAAGCCTGTTCCAAATGGCTGCGAGTAACAACGATAAAGATGTAAAAAGCTTCGCATCTAAACATATCGGGTCGTTTAAAGCAAATTTGAAAGCATTAACAGCTTTGAAGAAAAAATAAGGTGCACCTGATGCGACACCAAATTAGATGCTTTAAAAATTTAAATTTTCAGAAAAAATGAAAATTTAGGCTCGGATTGACAATTTTGTCATAGAATCAGATCTTCAATTTATGCCATTTTACGCCAAATGACAGCTAATTTCTGTTTTGCCCTCACTATGTTTTTTTTTCAAATAATTGATTTTCAGTTAAATATATTTTTGCGATTACTAATTTCATTTACAAATTAGTATGGTTAAAAAATACACCTCGGTGCGTATTGCTTATCTGATAATAATTAATGAAGTTTGATATGTTAGAATTAAATCAACGGGACGATTTAGATTAACGTAGAATGAAAAAGCGCTCATAAAAATGAGCGCTTTTTTTTTTAATCTTCATCCGGTTTGTCATCAATCCATTCATCCAATTTAGTGCCTTCACCATCTGCAAAGGGGATTTCATCGGGTGTATATTCACTGTCGTCTTTTTCTTCGGCAGGCAAATGGCCATCAGCTACATTACCACCAGCACGGTGCATTTTAAACTGATCAGCATTAGGTAAATTCTGTTCCTCTTGGGGTTGTTCATCTTGATTTTTCATGGTATCTCGTTTTTTTAACAACATTTTGATGTTACTTTAAGTTTTTCTTTTGAGAAAAATGAAGGATATTAGCAGCCAAATTCCTAAAAAAGAGTTTATTTAACGCTAACCACAACTTATTACAGATAATACTTTTACATTGTCTATATATTTACTTTATTACCTTAAAATATCAACGTTCCCTAAATGAATAATCTCTCCATCAGTTTAACCCCCGCTAAGTGCGAGCTTTTGGATAACATCCTTAACGAGTTTGATCAGGAAATTTATATCAAATCGGAACGTGTGCTAAAAATTTTTAGGGGTAATGGCAACCTGGCTTCCGATTACTTGGACTTATTAGTTCAGATGAATCTGGTGATTCTGGTTGGACAGGTTGATGGAGTGCCTTTGCCAGCTATGGTAGGCAAACAGGCCGGTGCAGATATGTTCATCAATGAGGGCGGATTTAAGCGCCGCTATGCACTTAATAAATTAGAGGAAGATACGGGAAAGAATATCCTCGATTTAAAAAAAGAAAATTTAACCCTGCAAGAGAAAGTTGCCGAACAAGCACATTTGCTTAAAGGTTTAGAACAGAGTATTACGCAACAAGGAAAGGGGATTTTAAAAAATTGGTTATGGCGGATGCTCTTTTTTATCCTCGGTTTTTTTGTCTGTTATTTTTACTTTAAATTCGTAGCAGGTCGTTAGAACAATGTACTCGAACCCATAAAATCATTAACAATCCTGAGCACATAGCAGCCTAAATCTTTTGCATTACCAACACCTACACCTTTGATGGCAGCAAGTTGATCGGTGTTTTTAGGTGGCTTTGCGGCAATATTTAATAGTGCAAAATCAGATAAAATACTGTGTGGAGCAATGCCTCTCTGTTCACTCAAACCCCTGCGCCACGTTACCAAATTTTCGTATAAAACAGGGTTGGTAACCGGTGGTGTTACTTCCGTCTTTTTGGTAGCGGTTTTTTTTGGCAGCTGATCGAATACATTTACTGCAGCGATATAGGTTTTTTGGTAAGCTCTAAATGAAAAAGACTGCCATTTAAATCCAAATAAAGCCAGCTTAACGTTCAAGGCATTGGCAATGTCACTTAGGTTTGCCAAGATAATTTCTGCCCGCTCGTCGATGTAGTAGTTTAATGCTGAAAACATTTTAATTTCCTCAATCATTGATTCAATTTTGGGGATGAAATAAGATGCAGCTTTATCCAAACGACCTAAAAAAGCGGTGTCGGCAATTAAAGCCAGGTTTTTTGATCGTTCACTTAGCTCCCTAATGAAAAACTTTCTGGCTACTTCAATTACTTCTTTTTCGAGGAAATTGCTGTGTTCTAAAAAATGCTCAAGTAGCTTATTGTCATGACTTACACTGAACTTGGCGACCTTGAGCATGTTCCAATATTGATGAATGGGTTCAAAATCGAACAGATCTGCAACCAGTTGCCATGCTTGTTGCTGCCTGAAACGATTAAGATCATCTGCGGTTGGGCGCATACTTACTGCCTTTGCGGTAAATTCGATAATCCGCTTGTCCGTCATGATGTTCTCCATTCTAACAGGCGCTTTTAATAACAAACCATTAAGGCTTTTACACCTACTTAGCGCTACATATGCCTGCCCATGCGTAAACGAAGCGCTGATATCTACAATTGCTTTCTCGAAGGTTAAACCCTGGCTTTTGTGAATGGTTATGGCCCAAGCCAGCTTAAAAGGAAATTGGGAGAAGGTGCCGGTGTTGGTTTCTGCAATTTTATTCTCGTCCTGCTCAAGCGCATACTTTACGTTTTGCCACTCTTCTCGTTCTACCTCGAAATCGTTGCTTTCATCCAGAAATTGAACGCGAATACGGTCTTCTTCCAGGCCAACTATTTTAGCCGCCTTGCCATTATAATATTGCTTTTTTCCAGATGAATCATTTTTAATAAACATCACCTGTGCGCCAACTTTGAGGCTTAAAATTTCATCTACAGGGTAGGCATCTTTCGGGAAATCGCCGGTTATTTTTGCCTGAAAGGTGCTCAGGCTGCCAGACAATTTATCCAAGCAATCGCTATTTATTTGGCCAACCAGGTTATTGTGTGTTGTAAGGGTAATATAATCATCCTTCCAGCTTTCTGCTAAAGTTGGATCATAATGCTCATTCAATTGATCAAGCTGCGGCTGGCTTAAATTATTTTCTCTTATCCGGTTTAAAATCTCCAGAAACAATGGGTCAGATTGACGATATACCTTCTGCAATTCGAAAGTAACCAGCGAAATTTGCTTGAAGACCAGACTATCGAAGAAGTACGGACTCAGATAGTAATTTCTAAGAATGTGCCATGCATCATGGGCTATTGGCGAAAGTTGGTATAAATCGCCGATCATTAATAGCTGCACACCCCCAAAAGGTTGTTTGGAAGCCTTAGCCTGTTGCAAAGTACTATCAATGAAATCGAGCATATCTGCCCGGACCATACTAATTTCATCGATGATGAGCAGCTCAAGGCATTTCAGAAGTTTAAGTTTGTCTTCCGCGTATTTCTGAATTTTCCGCTCTTTCTGATGATTTGGAATGATCGGTCCGAAAGGCATTTGAAAGAAAGAATGAATGGTTACGCCACCTGCGTTGATGGCTGCCACTGCCGTTGGCGCTACCACAGCAAAATTCTTACTTGTAGTCTCCTTTATTTTACGCAATAACGTTGTTTTACCCGTACCTGCTTTACCGGTTAAAAAAATTGGCTGGCTAGTAGTGGCTAAAAAATCGAGAATGAGCTGGTTATCTTGGTTCGAATTTTGTAAATCGGTATTGGCATTCATTTTATTACTTCATCCTTCTTAAAATATGGAATAACTTGAACTGCAAATATGCACAGAATTGACCTTACCGCCGAGCTATTTTTTAGTATGTTATGCACAAAATATAGTTTGGAAGCGAATTAATCATCTTAAAACCGTGTTTGATTTTTTTTATAATCTTATATGTACCTGATGATCAATAAGATGTTTTTAATTAACATTTAGCAAACAAAAATAGGAGGGGATATTTTTGTTTGCTAAATATTTTAGTATAAATTTGTTTATCTCGTTGAGAGAAATTAAGATTAATTGAATCAAAAATAGTACGCTGTTTTTGAAGAATTGGATATAAAATGACTGTTACAGTACTAGCAATATTAGAGACAGATTTTCGACCAGACCTTTCGTTGGGTAAAATTATGAACGAAAGGCTGAAGATAGCTGCAGATGATTTAAGGGATATACATTTACAAGGTCTACAAACTGTTGGACAGCGAAATGATGATGTTGTGGTTTACATCAGCTATAATCCGAAGTATAAAATTAGGTGGCGAATAGTAAACGATGTACCCGAAGAAGTGGAAGGTTATGTTGGTCGCGTTTGTGGCGATTTAGGCTACATACAGTGGAAAACATCTGTAATGAACATCTTTAAAGGTAATGAATAACATGCCTTAGCATGCAATACGCATTTTTACAAGGAACAAAATCAGAAGCTGCCAAGGGGCAGCGAGCGACTTGTATTGGTTGTGGGCAACCCGTAATTGCCAAATGCGGAAATGTTAAAATTCATCATTGGGCACATGTAAAATCTGCTACCTGCGATTCATGGTGGGAAAATGAAACTACCTGGCACCGCGAATGGAAGGGATTTTTTCCTGCAGAATACAGGGAAATTAATTTCTTCGACGAAACGATGCGGGAATACCATCGGGCAGATATTTTTAATGCAGCAGGGGTAACTATCGAATTTCAGAATTCCCATCTAAACCATGAAGAACTTATCGCCAGGGAAAGATTTTATCCGAAATTAATTTGGGTTGTAAATGGTCTTAAATTTAAAGGTTTCAAAGTTTTAAAGGCTTTACCAAATGTAAATGATGCCCGTTTATCAGGTTTCGAATTCCGCAAGTCAGACCATCTTTCTGTTATTACTACAGAAGAGGCCTTAGCACAACATCCGAGGCCGCAAATTTTAAATTTTTATCATCTTTTATTAAAAGAAATTCCTTTAACTACAGATTTTTATTCTTTCAGCTGGAAATATCCACATCAGGCTTGGCTAAGTGCTACCTGCCCAGTTTTTATAGATTTTGGCGGTCATTTCATTTACCGTTTACGGGTGAGATACCAGATTTCTACTAACTACCCATATCTGCAAATGTTCAGAAAAAAGGATTTCATCCAAAAATACCAATAAAATTACACTTTAAATTAGTTGATGAATGTCTTTAATTGATTGGTAGCCTAACTTTCGGTAGCTTTCAAACTGTGCTTCATCAAAGAACTGGTCGCCGGTAGATTCTTGCGGAAATTTATCGTTCGCCAGGTAATACTGGCGGATGTCTACACTTTCTCTGCCTGTTAAGGCGGTTTTAACGTAAACAATTTTGCCCGATGGCGCATCATCTTCCGGATAACGGATTTCACCTTCTACGGTTTGGCTTTCCACAAAACCATCTTTATCCTTTTCGATTATTTTGTTGAGGTTGATCTTAATTTCCACGCCGAAATCAATCCTGCATCGCCTTATGGCATTTGCCAGGCCTTCGCATGTAGCATTTACGTCTTCTTCGGCATCGCAAAGCAAAATATAACTGCATTTCCTTCTCACCAGTTCGTAAATACCCATGTTGTCAAAATGTCCGCCATCTGATAAACACACATAATCTTTATTAATATCTGATTTGCCAAACATATCGTAAATGAGGTAGGCTAGACCAGAAAGGGGATCAGATCTCTTCCATCTTCCCAGGCGGGTATTGCCAATCCACCGCCCCAGGCGAACATTAAATATTGTAAGTAGAAAAGCTGTAGGGGCAGAAGAATGGTAACCCATGTTGGGATTAACAGCAGCACCGGAAACCGCCATTGCCGTACCGAGAGATGGGCCGTCAGGTTCAGAGAAATCTTTGGTGGGCCTGTAGCCATATTGAAAAATTCCGTTCCTCGAATCAGCAGCAGAACGAGTAGAGCTAAAATCGTAACCGCAATAGAGTGGCGAAAAGGTAAAAGATTCTGCCTTTCGGTCTTGCCGGTCTAACTCTGAAACCGTTGAAGCATTGAGTGCCGTGTTTACGATAGGATAGGGCCCTTCGTAGCCATTCCCGGTTGTAAGTGACGTCATTTTTAAATCGTCCTGGTTATCAAAACCTGTAAAATTATTTGCCGTACTCTCCCTGTCAGTGCGTCTGCGGGTGGCACCGAGGTAGGCTCGCATCAACCTGTTTCGATAGAAATGATGTAGTGAGAACTCGTTTACACCCAAACGATAGCTGAAGAACAGCGTAACTAAAAAAAGCCCCGCTGTTAATAGTAGATATGGCAGCAATTGGCTCGCATCGCTATGGTCGTGCATTCCAATCATTTTTCTAAACGTGTTCAAGGCAGAAGACCCTATAATTAGAAATCCAACCATAAATAGGTAGGGCGCAAAGCGGATAAATAACTCAGCAACGTTAGCCGATTTTTTGGGTTGGCCGGGGCTTGAGTTAGATTGAAATGCCATTTTTACCGCCAAACCAACGATAGCACCCCAACCACCAAACAGCGTAGGGATTAGAACAGAATATTTTGCATAGTAATAACTTAAAACATTAGGTAATACCAATGCGCCACCTGCCGTAACCACCCAGATTAGGATAAAACGATGAATAATCGCTCCCAATCTACCCCACCACTCCCGGCGCTCATCTGGAAAGAGGTTTCCCATGATCAGCATTCTAATGATTACACTTAACGTATAAGTTTCTAAAATAATCGGTACGCCCAAAATGAATAAGAGTTTTTGTGCTAAATATGGAATAGCTGTATTAATTTCTTTGATACTCCTCATGATTTCCCAACAAATGGCAAGGAGGTAAGCCCCAAAAAAACTAGCAGTTACCGATGAGATCAACACCCATAACCAAAACCATAGTTGCCTGTTAGCGAAACGGCTTCTTAAATAGTACCTTCCGAAGAAGGTTAGAATAAGCATGGCTAATAAAGCCGCCAGGGCCGTTGGAAGAATGATTTGATCTTTATCGAAAGTATTGGCAACTAAATACTGCAACTGGTTTTTTATCCAGGCGCTAATTAGAAAGCTAGATGCGGCTGCCCAGAAAAGAAGCGCCACAGGCATATACTTACTCGATCCAAATTTATATTTACTTGGTGGTGCATATTCGCGGTCGTAGAGGCGCATACCCGATGAGGTGATGGCGGCACCAATACACAAAATAAGAAAAGTCCACCAAAAGAGTCTTTGAAACCCGAAGTCGCTTTGAAAGCCTAATTGATTCCAAAGTTCGAAAGTTAATGCCACGCCAGAAAGCATGGTGCATAGCAGCAAAATCAAAATTACCTGGTTAATAAGTGTGTTTCTAAGCCAGGTTAAGCCCATGGTCCATGAATCGGCAGACATGATGCCCGTATTTGGTGAGAGATAATTGCTGTACATCCTAAGCCAGCGGATAGGGCGTACTTCTTCTGCCTGTGGGTCTGCGGATTCCTTTGAGTTCAATAATAAACTAAGCTGATTGATAGAACCCACACGTTTTAACCAGGCAATAAACCACGATCCGATATATCCTCCGCCAGATACGGTTGAAATAAAATCATAACTGTTCAACTGGTTTAGTTCGGATAGTTTTTGGAGTATGCCTAAGTTAAATGTTGCCGACCTGATTCCTCCGCCAGAAAAAGCCAGCCCCCTAAGTTTTAGAGCACTTGCCCTAACTAATGGGTCGGGGATGGTATTAATTATATCTAATTCTGCTGATGAAATATTTTCTGGAACATAATTCCTTAAAATTCTCGATTTATTTATTTCATCGAGTTCCTCATTAAATAAACTTTCGAAAGGCAATGCAATTTCTTCTGCATGAAGTGCGGCCATCAATGCTTTATCGTCTTCCAATAAGTTAATGGCCTTTGTCTGCCTGTCTTTATTCGGGTTATGCCACCACTTGTTGTAATTTATTTTATTGCGAATATATTTTTCTTCTTTGCGTACATGAAATCGATTTGCCCCATCGCCCCAAACCTGGTATAGGCGTAAATTATATGCATTAGCTTTTTCAGCGTTCAGGCCAAATATCACTAGAAGTGGCATATATTCCATTGCTTGTGCAATTTCTGTTCTGCGTTTTGGATTGCGATAGAGTACTTTTCGATAGTGTTTACGCCACTCGTAGGGGCTGTCTTTGATCGCCGCGGCTTGTTCATTTTCCAATTCGTAAATGTTTACCAGGATACTTATCTTCTCAAAGAAAAATTTGGCTAATCCTTCTTCCTGATTGGGGCAGTTCCACATTAGTACATTAATCCGCTTGGTAACAGCTACACTGGTAGATTTTCCCTGGTAGGGTTCTAAGCCAATTTTATTAATGTTGGCATTTACTTCGTGATAGTTGATGTCGGTATTTAATCCAATAAGCGTGCACACATCTTGATATACACACAAAAAAGATACGGCATGAGCGCTTAAATCGGTAATAATATCCATAGCTTTTAGATCGGTAAGATTTTGGTATGCGCAAGTAGAGGGTTTAGGTTAAGCTATAATTGTTCCGTTCGCATTGGTTTGGGAGCGTTAATATTCAAATAATTGTAAATCAGTAGTTTGATTGCAAAATTCATATAAACATAGCAAATAAGAATACTGAAATGTGTGAATTTAGTTTACGAAATATGTAAAATGCTGATCAATATTAAATTTTAATGTGATCTTTAGGTATGAAAAAGATGTCTTTGAAATTCGTACTATTAATTTCAATGCTTTACTGCACTAAACTTATGGCTCAAGATAAACCTGCTGCTTTAAACCATATCGCGGTTTATGTATCAGCGTTAGATCAATCGACTAACTTTTACCGCGATGTATTCAGTCTCGAACAAATACCAGAACCATTTAAAGATGGTAAGCATACTTGGTTTAGTCTTGGAAACGGTGCTGCACTACACCTCATTCAGGGCGTAGTTGTTAAGCAGGTTTTTGATAAGAATGATCACCTCTGCTTTAGTGTTGTGTCGGTAGATGACTTCGTTAAAAAACTCGCATCGAAAAATGTTAGCTACGAGGATTGGCCAGGTAAAGCTGGTGCTATTACGCAAAGGGTAGATGGTGTGAAACAAATCTACTTCAAAGATCCCGATGGGCATTGGCTTGAGGTCAACGATGCGAAACAATAGTGCCATTATTCCAGTTAATTTATTTTTAAGATCCATTTTTATGAAAGTCCTTTCCATTAAATCTTTGATGCTGTTCTTATTCATGTTTGCCCAAATCTTTACCTCGAGAGGCCAGGTAGCTGCAGATTTTGAAGCCGTCATGGCCAAATATAAGGCGGTTGGAGCGGCAGTTGCGGTTGTAAAAGCCGGAAAAATTGTATACACACATAGTTTTGGATACAAAGATCTCGAAAGTAAAACACCATTAAAAAATGATGATATCTTTAGGATCGCTTCCATTTCAAAATCTTTTTCTGCTACATCTATTATGCAATTGGTGGCAGCAGGAAAATTGTCATTGGATGATGATTTTGGTGATTTGGTTGGTTTTAAGATCCGAAATCCAAAATATCCCGATAGGAAAATAACGCTTAAGATGGCTCTTTCTCATACATCTAGTTTGAATGATAGCCAGGGATACCTTAGTTTAGATGTGATTAACCCAGATAAAAACACTGATTGGGCCAAATGCTATAACGATTATCAGCCAGGAAGCAAATACCAATATTGCAATCTGAATTTCAATCTCATTGGAACCATTATCGAAAAGAAATCCGGTGAACGGTTTGATCAGTATGTGAAAACTCACGTGTTAAAGCCATTAGGTCTTTATGGAGGTTACTGCGTAGATTCTTTGGATGCAAATAAGTTTGTAACCTTATACGAATATAATGCCGAAAAACAGATATTTACGCCATCGCCCATGGCATATGCTCCGCGTAGAACGGAGATTAGCAACTACATTATGGGTTATACTACACCCATCTTCTCGCCAACTGGCGGGATGAAAATTTCCGCAACAGACTTAGCCAAATATATGATGATGCACATGAACTACGGTAAGGGTAATGGGGTGCGCATTATTCCAAAAAAATACTCAAAATTAATGCAAGTTAAAATTACCGAAGATGAAGGATATGGCCTGGCACTTCTAGAAAATAACGAATTAATTAAAGGCGTAAAACTGATTGGACATACCGGATCTGCATATGGCCTTCATAGTACCATGTTTTTCAACCCAGAAAAGAAATATGGATTTGTAATTATCACCAACGGTATTAACGCCACATACAGCGGAGGCTATCCAGATTTTAGCCGTGATGCATTGAATTGTTTGTACAACAATTTTATCAAATAAGGCTGGTAGTGATTTTAGTTCTTACAAGAGGTTAGCCAAGCCATTTTTTGGATAAAGAATGGTAAGAACGCTAATTTTAGCCTTCGGATTATTGATACTGTTACCCTGTACTTTTTGATCGAAAATCTGCTTAGTTGATGGCAAATCAATTAAATGTGTACAGTCTACAATAACGGTATTGTTAGCCGGATTGATCATTTCACCTAAATCAGCGAGATTTTTCATTTCAATTAAGAATTAACAAAGCGTTGATATGTATCGCTGGATTTAACTTTTTCCATTCGCAAATAATCTTTAAGTTTCGAAAACTCCATGCTTTGTACGGCCCTAATGGTCGATTTTAATTTTTCTCCAGTTACACCGAGGCGGGTTGCCCAATAGTTGCGATCTTGTTCATCAGCAATGTCGATAAGTTCTTTTCGGGTGCTGGCAGTAGTGCTTTGAAATTCCATGGCTATTACATTTGGTTAATCTATTTAGAAACACAAGTGTTGAGGTTTTGGTTTTGTAATTTTTTCCAAAAAAGATAAATTTTTATGTTGGTGAACATCTTATCGGTTTTTAGCCAATTCCTATAGCTACATTCACTTATTTTCTGTTCGTTGACATAAACACTTTTATCATAAGTTCCGGAGCATTTTATACCAATGCTTGCTACAAACCTTTTGTGTTTTTATAATGTTTAAGGTTTAACTGATGAATGTTTTTAAAAGATGAGCAAGAGCATTCTTTGCTGATCGTAGAAGAAGTAATATTAGAGGTGTTTATTGCATTACCGGCTTAATTTATTCTACGTTGGTAAGGCTAACTTAATGCAGAATAGCAGCTATAATATAACTAAAAATTGGTGGATGAATTCCTTAATATAAGCAAGCAAATGAGCCTGAAGAAGTACGAAGAAAAGAGAGATTTCTCTAAAACAGCCGAGCCGAAAGCCGGCAAAGGCAAGCAGAATAATAAATTACAATTTGTTATTCAAAAGCATGATGCTTCTCGTTTACACTACGATTTTAGGCTTGAAATGGATGGCGTACTTAAGAGCTGGGCTGTGCCGAAGGGACCATCTACCGATCCGAAAACTAAGCGCCTGGCCATGATGGTAGAAGATCACCCATTTGACTATAAAGATTTCGAAGGAATTATCCCTGAGGGCGAATATGGTGGTGGCACCGTAATTGTTTGGGACCGAGGAACGTATGAGCCGATAGCGGAAATTAAAACCAAGAAAGCCCAAGAAAAACATCTGCTACAGCAACTTAAAGATGGATCGGTTAAGATTAAGCTTAGTGGTAAAAAGCTAATGGGTGAGTTTGCTTTGGTTAAAACTAAGGGCATGGGCGAAAATGGCTGGTTACTAATTAAACATAAAGATGATTACGCTTCTACCAAAGACATCACAAAAGAGGAAAAATCTGTGCTGTCTGGGAAAACAATTGCTGCAGTAGAAAAGAACGGAGAAAAGGTTTGGAAGGATGGGAAAGCACAGCGTATAGCGAAAACGAAAAAGAAATCGACGGCTGCTAAAGAAACGGAGACGACCATTGGCGATCATAATGATGATGTTGATGTTGCAGCAATTCTAAAAAAGGCGCCCAAAGCGGCAATCCTAAAAGGAATAAAACCCATGTTAGCCACTTTAGTTGATAAGCCGTTCGATGATGAAGAATGGCAGTATGAAGTGAAATGGGATGGTTACCGTGCTGTGGCCATGGTAAATAAAGGCAAGGTTGATTTGCTTTCACGCAATAATAAATCCTTCAATGATAAATTTTATCCGATTTATGATTTACTAAGCGATTGGAAGATAAATGCAGTAATAGATGGCGAAATCCTGGTGCTTAACGAAAAGGGAATTTCCAAATTTGGATCCCTTCAAAACTGGCGTAGCGAAGCCGATGGGGCATTAGTTTATTATGTGTTCGATATCCTTTGGTACAATGGTAAAAACCTGGTGGATTTACCATTATTTCAGCGGCAGGCAATTTTGAACGATGTTCTGCCACAAAACGACGACCGTGTGAGGTTAGGAAAAGTATTTAAAGCCAGCGGTATAGATTTTTTCGCCGCTGCAGAGAAGATGGGCTTGGAGGGAATTATCGCGAAAAAAATTAACAGTACTTACGCTGTAGATCGGCGATCAAGGGAATGGCTCAAAATTAAGGTTAGTAAACGCCAGGAAGTGGTTATTGCCGGATATACCAAGAATGAAGATACTTCCAAAGCATTTAGTTCTTTGCTACTTGGCGTATTCGAAAATGGAAACCTCCAATATGTTGGTAAGGTGGGAACTGGTTTTTCAGATCGAGCCCAGAAAGAGATGATTGAACTGTTTAAGCCACTAATCGTAAAAGATAGCCCTTTTGATAGCTTGCCTGATGTAAATAAACCGTCTCGTTTTAGGCCAAATCCGACGAAGGCAAAGGCAACATGGTTAAAACCCCAGCTGGTGTGCGAAGTTGCTTTTACAGAGGTTACAGAAGACGGTGTTTTCAGACACCCTTCTTTCCAGGGGATGCGTGAAGACAAAAAAGCGAAAGAAGTGGTTCGCGAAACGGCAGTGGAAACAGGCGACCTGGCAGAAGGCAGTGAGAAAAAGGTCGAAGATCATCAAACTGCGGTTAGTGCACCAAAAAATAAAGATCGCAAAAGCTTGCTCAACCCAAAAGAGGAAACGCAAGTGCGTAAGGTTAAAGGGCATGAACTCAAATTTACTAATTTAAGTAAAATCTATTGGCCAGAAGACAAGGTGAGTAAGCGAGATATGTTTAACTATTATTACCAGGTGGCCGATTATATTTTACCTTATTTAAAAGATCGTCCGCAATCTCTAAACCGTTTTCCCGGCGGCATACACGGTAAGAGTTTCTACCAAAAAGATGTGAAAGGCAAAGCGCCTGATTGGGCAAAAACTTTTCCTTATGAAAACGGAGAGGGCGAAAAGAAAGAATATTTAGTGGGCACGAATGAGGCATCCTTACTTTGGATGGCTAGCTTGGGTTGCATCGAGATGAACCCTTGGTTTAGTCGGGTACAAAGTCCGGATCATCCAGATTATTGCGTTATAGATTTGGATCCTGATAAGCATACTTTCGACCAAGTTGTTGCCGCGGCTCAAGAGACCAAGAAAGTGCTAGATGCAATTGATGTTCCTTCATTTTGCAAAACATCTGGCTCTACAGGAATGCATATTTATATTCCGTTGAACGCTAAGTACACTTACGATCAAAGCCAAATGTTCGCCAAAATCATCGTAAATATTGTTCACGAACAAATTCCGGATTACACATCGCTCGAGCGGATGGTATCTGCAAGAAAAGGAAAAATGTATCTAGATTTTTTACAAAATCGACCAGGTGCAACAATTGCCGGTCCATATTCTTTGAGGCCTAAGGTTGGTGCTACGGTATCTATGCCACTGCATTGGGATGAAGTTAAGAAGGGACTCAAAATGACTGATTTTCATATTTTTAATGCAATCGAACGACTGAAAACAGAGGGGGATTTGTTCAAAGGTGTGCTTGGAAAAGGCATCGACCTAAAGAAAGCAATTAGTAAAGCTAAAAGCATTTTTGGTTAACCGTTGCAATGTTGCTTGTTTGCTTATATTTGCCCAAAAAAATTATTTATGATCGCACACCACGTATTATTCTGGCTTAAAGCCGATACCACATCAGCACAAAAAACAGCATTTCGGAAAAGTCTAGAAACCCTTCAAAATATAGATGTGGTAAAAACTTTCCATCTGGGAACTCCGGCAGATATATCGCGGGCAGTGGTAGATACCACCTATACTTTTAGCCTGTTATTAATTTTTGACGATATGGCTGGACACGATGAATATCAGGTTCATCCACTTCATAAAGCCTTTCTGGATGAGTTTAAAGTGTACTTTGAACGGGTAGTAATCTACGATGCGCAATAGCGAAACTGGAGTGCCTAGCTGATTCAGTATTTAGCATCAATACTTGTTGTATTTAAGTAGGTTATGTTCTAATGGAAATAATCCTGAATCATTCGCAATTTAATACAAACCAATTCATTCTTTGATGGATTGGTTTTTTCAACAAAAACATAAGTGCTTTGCGTATCTTGTAGTAAAGAAAAAATATGTCTCGAAACCAAGATCATTTTTATTCAAACTTACGTGTAAGCAAGATGCCGCTTGGCCAGCTTTTGCGTAATAAAAATTTGTTTTATTCCGTACCTGATGATTGGTCGGTAATTATTACGGACATAAAAAATTCCACGGTGGCGGTGGCCGGTGGCTTTCACGAAGATGTTAACCTCATCGCAACCGGCAGTATTGTAGCAGTCCTAAACATTGCTTTTAAAGCGAACATTCTTATACCGTTTTTCTTCGGTGGCGATGGTGCAACATTTATTGTTCCTCCAAGCATTGTTAAGCCGGCAATGGATGCTTTGATGAAGTATAAGAGCAACTCGCAAGAAAATTTTAACCTCACGCTGAGGGCTGGCATCGTACCCGTAAGCGAGATTTATAAAGAAAAGCATAGCCTGAAAATTAGCAGGTTTACCATAACTGATCAATTTTCGATACCAATCTTTCTAGGTGATGGACTTGATTATGCTGAACGGATTATTAAAGGGGATGACTATTTGCTTGCAGATGAAACCACCTCTGTTGAAGATATCGATTTAACAGGCATGCAATGTAGGTGGGATAAAATTCAGCCGCCAGAAAACAGTGAAGAAGTAGTAACGCTGATTGTGATTGCGCAAGACTACACCAAGCAAGCTGAAGTTTTTAGTAACATCATCAGGCACCTAGATCAAATCTACGGTGCGCCTGAAAAACGCAGGCCGATTTCTATTCCTAAGCTTATCTTTAAAACCAGCTTTAACAACTTAGGGAGAGAGATGACCAATCGGTTAGGGAAAATCAAATTCTTTGAATTGGTAAAAACCTGGATGATTAACCTCTATGGCTTTGTTTATTTTAGAACAGAAAGTGGTAAAAAATACTTGCAGCAGTTGGTAGAAATGTCTGATACGCTGGTAATAGATGGAAGGATAAATACTGTTATTATTGGTACAGAGAAGCAACGCCTGGCATTACAAGGGGTATTAGATGCTTTAGAGCAGGATAATATTATCCATTATGGATTGTATGTTAGTGGAGAGTCGGTCATGTCGTGCTATGTTCGCGATCTTTCGGATGATCATATCCACTTTGTAGACGGTGGAGATGGTGGGTATACTAAAGCTGCAGCTGTTTTAAAGCAAAAACTCAAAGCAAAAACTTAGACACTTGGCAGGATAAGCCGAAATAAAGATCAATCCATAAATACGCTAAGCTTACATACAGCTGCAAGCTTAGCGCTAATTTGCCACTTTTAGATTTAGGCCAGAATATTATCAATTTGTATGAGTTCTTCTGCTGAAAATTCAGTGTTGTTTAAGGCTGCGATGGCATCGGTAATTTGTTCAGGTTTACTGGCACCAATTAAAACTGAAGTAATGCGTTTATCTTTTAAAATCCAGGACAAGGCCATCTGAGATAATTTTTGCTCCCGAGACTTCGCCATTTCATTTAACTTAGAGATAGTCGCCACTTTTTCGGGTGTAATGTTGCTTTCTTTTAAAAATACGCCGCTTGTTGCTACCCTCGAATCGGCAGGGATGCCGTGCAAATATTTGTCGGTTAGTAACCCTTGCGCCAATGGAGAAAAAGGGATACAGCCAACGCCATTTGCTTCTAAAACCTCTAATAACCCGTCTTCTACCCACCGCTCAAACATCGAATATTTTGGTTGATGAATTAAACATGGTGTGCCATTATCCTTCAGAATTGTTACTGCTTTTAGTGCTTCTTCTGCACCATAGTTCGAAATTCCTACGTATAAAGCCTTTCCTTGTTGCACCATCAAACTCAGGGCACCCATCGTTTCTTCAAGTGGTGTTTCCGGATCAGGACGGTGGTGATAAAAAATATCCACATAGTCTAGTTTCATTCGTTTTAAACTTTGATCCAAACTAGAAACCAGATATTTTTTTGAGCCCCAGTCTCCGTACGGACCATCCCACATGGTGTAGCCAGCTTTACTGGAAATAATCATCTCATCGCGGTAGCCACGAAAGTTTTGTTTCAGAATTTTACCGAAAACTTCTTCCGCAGATCCTGGAGGCGGTCCGTAGTTATTAGCAAGATCAAAGTGTGTAATGCCGTTGTTAAATGCTGTTTCAATCAACTTTTTAGCGTTTTCAAATACATTTACAAATCCGAAATTATGCCAAAGACCAAGCGAAACCGCAGGTAACTTTAATCCACTATTGCCACAACGATTATAGGTCATGGTCTTATATCGATTTTTATCAATGTCTAAATTCATATTTGTCTAGTTTTTCGGCAAATTAGTAAGATTAATTTATATTTATTTTAATACGTAATAGATGTATTACATTAATCTTTTTGATGGCTGTAAAGTGTTAAATTGCTTTGATGATAGATTAATAAATGTAAATTTGACAATTAAACTAATCCAAATATTAACATATGAAATTTAAATCTTTATGCGTATTGGCTGTTGCGGGCATAGCTTTTGCCTCTTGCCAATCAGAAACTAAGCAAAAATCTTCTGGCGACAGCATCCAATCAGATTCTGCTGCGGTTGTAACATTATCGCCAGACTCATTCAGAAAGCAAATTGATAATAAGCAAACCGATTTGTATACCTTGAAAAACAAGAACAATGCAGAAGCTATTTTCACCAATTATGGAGGTAGGCTTGTAAGTTTATTAATGCCGAATAAAGATGGTAAAATGGTAGATGTTGTTGTCGGTTTTAAAAGCGTAACAGATTATGAAAAGTCTGCAGAACCATATTTTGGTGCCACTATCGGCAGGTATGGTAACCGGATTGCGAAAGGAAAGTTCACACTTGATGGAAAACAATACACTTTATTTACCAACAATGGTCAAAATACCCTGCATGGAGGTAAAAAAGGCTACCAGGATGTAGTTTGGGATGCGAAACAAATTAATCCACAAACGGTTCAATTTAGTTACCTCTCTAAAGATGGTGAGGAAGGATTTCCTGGTAACTTGAACGTAATGGTAACCTATACCTTAACAGATGATAATGAACTGAAAATGGATTATCAAGCTACAACAGACAAGAATACAGTATTGAATTTAACCAATCATGCTTTCTTTAACTTAAATGGTGAGGGTAGCGGCGATATCTTAAATCATGAAGTACAAATTTTTGCAGATACGTATACCCCGGTAGATTCGACACTTATCCCGACAGGAAAAATAGAAAAAGTTGCCGGTACGCCTTTTGATTTTACTAAAGCAACAACCATTGGTGCTAGAATTGGCGATAAAAATGAACAGCTAACTTTTGGTAAAGGTTACGACCATAATTACGTGCTAAACCAAACTAAGGGAATGGGCATGTATCATGCGGCAGAGGTTAAAGGCAACCAATCGGGAATCTTGATGGATGTTTATACGCAAGAGCCTGGTTTACAATTTTATAGTGGTAATTTTATGCAGAGCAAAAACACTTTCAAAACCGGTTCTAAAGACGATTTTAGAACAGCATTTTGCATGGAAACACAGCATTTTCCAGATTCTCCAAATCAACCAAGTTTTCCATCAACCGTATTAAAACCTGGTCAGACATACAAAACGAGTTCGATTTATAAATTCTCTAAATAGATAAATTAACCAGGCGATATCAAGGAGGTAAGCGCATCATGCCTTTCAGTTTCAGAGTAGCATTGTTCGCAATTCTGATGGGGCAGGTAACCATAACCTAAACGATATGGCCTGGTTTTTTTATAGCAGTTGTTTTAGTGCCGGATCGGTATAATCTTCGATAAAAGCAATAACATTATCGTACTTCGCAAAATCCTGTTCGGTATGCATTGTTGTAAGCACAACACATTTCATACCCGCATTTGCAGCAGCTTCTACGCCCTTCGGCGCATCTTCAAACACCACACATTCATCTGGCAAAACCCCTAAAATCTGAGCACCTTTTAGAAATGTCTCCGGATCTGGCTTACTCTTTTGAACGTCTTCTGCGCTTACAATTGCACTAAAGAACGGGCGGAGATTTAGATTGTCAAGCACAAAATTAATATTGAAAGGAATTGCAGCAGAACCAATGGCCATTAAAACACCTTGATGTTTTGCCTGATCTAAAAATGCCTTTAGTCCAGGGATAAGCTGCAGGTGTTTTTTGTAGGCAGCTTGATAGCGGTGTTCCTTTTCTAGCGAAATTTGATCTATCTGCTCTTCGGTGAAATGCCCAACGCCAAATACTCGCTCTAACAGGTCTTGATTTTTACCATACATCTCCTTTTTTACTGCCTCAAAACTAATATTTGCCCCAAGATCTTTTGTTAAGATTGTATGCCATGCCTGGTTATGAAACTTCATATCGTCAATCATGGTGCCATTTAAGTCGAAGAGAAATGCCTTTGGTTTCTTATTCATCATACCGCAAAATTATCAGATTTTCTGAACTATTTCGTAAAACAATGCCATGCTTAGCTTTAATTATTCCTTACGTTTAAAAGTGGTGAGCGAATTGTAAAGTTGAAGCCTATTTTGTACTTGTTAAATTCGTGTTCTTGTAATACATTGCCAAGAAATCTGTTGTTAAACATCATGCCATCTAAAGCCCTCAAAGACGATATTCTTCTCAATTTTTTAAATTATTTACAGCCACTTAAGCCATCCTTGATCAATTTGGCAAGGAAAAATACTTTTAAACTATTCTTAAAGAAGAATGAGCTGATCAGTTTGCCAACTGATCAGCATCAGGAATGCTTGTTCTTTATTATCAAGGGTTTAGTTAGAGGCTTTGTAATTGATGAGGATAAGGATATTACCACGCTTATTGCCAGTGAAAATCAGATGCTGGGGAGCATAAGAAATCACTTGCCAGGTAAATTAAAATATCAGGAAAAATTTCAGGCACTTGAAGATTCAGAATTGGTTGTTTTACCTTATCAAATTTTAGATGGGCTTTACGCAAAATTTCCAGAATTGAATGTTCTGGCGAGAAAACTATTGGCCATACAATATAATTTTTCGCAGGAGCGATCAATTCTATCGCGGATACCTTCTGCTGAAGCCAGGTACAGGCAATTTAATGAGGCTAACCCTTCCGTTAGGTCTAGAGTTCCTGTTAAGTTTTTGGCAAGTTACCTGGGTATGCGAATCGAAACGCTAAGTAGAATCAGGATGAAAAATAAATCTCAAAAAGCTAGTTCAGAGGTCTAACGGCCGATTTGCTTTTCCAGTAAAAGTAGCAAAGTGGAAGCAAACAGAGCAGGCCAAGTAGAAACCCGCCCAAGGTATCTGTAAACCAATGTGCACCCAAATATATTCGAGATGGCGCAATAGCGAAAATTAAAAAAGCTGAGATCGTGATCACTATATTTTTAATTCTTTTTGAGATATTTTTCAGTGTTAACATCAAGAATATCAGGAACCCAAAGAAAAGCACATAAGATAAAACATGTCCACTTGGGTAGCTTTGAAACCTATTTACCTCAACTAACCTAACGTAAAAGGCGGTTGGGCGGGGCCTGTTGATCATATTTTTGATACCAAGGATGAGTAAGCCCGACAATAAAACGGTAGAGATGTAATAAGCTTCCAGGGTAAACTTTTTCCAATAAAAGATGCCAGCAATTAATACGACAGATAAAAGTGAGAACGGTAATTCTCCAAAAAAACTAATCGCCAGCATAATATAATCCAACCAACTGCTTTGGCTTTTCTGAACCAGGAGTGATATCGCCACATCTAGCGGGATAATAGGGTGGTGAGCAACATATATGCTTAGTATTATAAAAAAAAACAATATCAATACACTTGCAAATACGATCGTTCGGAATTTTAAGTTCATTCTACGCTATAAAATTTTTCTGCCAAAACTATCAATTTAGCCGTAAACAAGCAGCAAATTTTTGCAAAATGTTAATTTATTCATTATAAATCGCTTCTGGTATACCAGGGTTAGTATCACATCACCAAAAGCATGTTCATACTGTAAATCAAGCTTTCTATCAAGAAAACATACAGGTCTGTATAAGTAATTATATTTTTTGGATGATAACCCTTATATTTGATCTGGATAATAAGGATATCTAAGCTTGGATAGTTGGCAGATTAAATCCTGCCAACTTGAAAGGCATCCCTTTACTTTTACCGAAAACATGCCCATATAACGCTCCAACCGAGTTGTTCTCCTTTTATATTAAAGGAGACAATAAGGTTGATAGCTATTTCACAAAAATATTTTGGGTGTTCTAATGTTAGATTGAAAAAAATCTAAATGTTACCTCCAGAATGCATCTTAAAGTTCTTGAGCCTTCAATTACTTCACTACAATTTGTTTTGGCTCTGTTACAACAATTTGAAATTTACCTTTATACTCCGTTACTACGCCCGTAACGCAGATGTTATTCCCCAAAAACATGCTAGCAGGTTCTGAGGCAAATTTACCAATATCAGGTTTATTGATAACCACGGTAATCAGTTCTTTTGGGAAAGCACCACCGAGGTTAATGAGCGTAAGGTTTTCAAGACCCTTTGTACTATAAACCGAATCGCAAATGGTAACGGTTTTGCCAACAGATGCCTTAGCATCTTTAGACAAAACTAATGTTTGTGCTTTGAGCAAATAAGATGAAAATACGGCGAAAACTAAAATCAATAACTTTTTCATAGGGATTGCTTCGAACTGAGCCAACATGGCTTTTGTTTACTTTGCAATGCAAAGGTATAATGAAGAAAACAAAAAACAACTGCTTTTGAAAAATACATGATCCTCATTTTGTAAATATTGGGAGGGAGCAATCTAATCGTACTTTGGAATTCAAACTTAATAACAAGTTGGGTGTTTAAGAATGATTAATCCTAACAAAAATTCATGTTAATTAAATTAAGAAAATGAAAACAACACTATTGGTTGCAGTGATGCTAACGAGCTTTTTTGCCAAGGCACAAGAATTAAAGCCTGTTGCTTATGCAGACGGAACACAGAAATTAAATGGTTTAGTAACTTCTAACGCAACTAAGGGGCTACCTGGGGTTTTGATTTTACCAGCGTGGAAGGGCATTGATGATGAGGCGAAATCTGCTGCGATGAATTTGCAAAAACAAGGCTATATTGCTTTTGTTGCAGACATTTATGGAGAAGGCAATGTTCCAAAAGATAACGCTTCGGCAGCTCAACAATCTGGTAAGTATAAAAACGACTTCGCCGCATATCAAAAACGTATTGCTTTAGCATTGGCAGAGTTGAAAAAAGCAGGAGCACAGCCTGATAAGATTGCAGTAATTGGTTATTGTTTTGGAGGTGCAGGTGCACTTGAAACAGCAAGAGCTGGTTTACCGGTGCTTGGCATAGTGTCTATCCACGGGAGTTTAGGCAAAGCTGCCGACAGAAAGAATGCACCTTTAACAGCGAAGATGCTTATTGAAAATCCGGCAGATGATCAAAGTGTTACACCTGAAGATATGAGCAAACTTATTGTAGAGATGAATGAAGGCAAAGCAGATTGGCAGATTATAACCTATGCAAACAGTAAGCATACCTTCACCGACCCTAAGTCGCCAGATTACAATAAAATAATGGCAGAAAGGGCATGGAAACATACCGAGATGTTTTTGAAAGAGTTGCTAAAATAATATTCGTATTCTTATTTTGTTTATGTCTCTGAAATGTCATAAATAAGTTTTAGATTGTAGTCCCTAAACTTATAGAACCATGGACGACAGAACAAATCTTATTATCGGTATATTTTTAATTCTTAGCTCAATCGGTGTTTTCTACGACATTTTTAGAGCAAAAAAGGCCGATAGGCGTTATTAATCCATCACGGTGACATCTCTTATTGCATGCTGCGATAAGGGATGTCTAAACCATTATCTCTCCGCTATAACACAGCCGGCCTTCCCATTTTTTTCAACATCCGGTAGTGAGAGGCTAATGCCGAAGAGAAAGTTTTGTTCTCATGGTAAGGAATCCCAAATTCCAGCGCTGTTTCTTTTACGATAACCGAAATTCTTCCGTAGTGAATATGGCAAACCTTGGGAAATAGATGATGTTCAATTTGTCTGTTTAAGCCGCCTAGAAAAAAAGCTGCTATAGGACATTGCGTTGCAAAATTTGCTGTTGTGCGCATCTGGTGCTCTGCCCAAGCCTCTTCCATATTTCCATGCTCATTTGGTGTTGGGAAAGAAGTGCCTTCTACAACATGTGCGAGTTGAAAAACCAGTCCCATTGTAATACCTTGTGCCAAATGCAAAAGTATAAAGCCAGTTAAAGCCTGCCACCACGCAATTTCCATAAAAACAATTGGGAACACAATAAACAAGCAATAGTAAATGCTCTTGTAAAAGAACAAATTAAAATATTCGATTTTCGGGTGGCTATTTTCTCTCGCACCGATTCTTTTCTGAAAAAACTTTTTAAAATCTTTTCTTAATACCCAAGATAATGAAGCCAAGCCATACATAGGAAAAGCATACCAATGTTGAAACCGTTGGTGTGGGCGCAGTTCGTCTTCAGGGGAGATCCGAATTAAGCCTGGCGCAATTTCAATATCTTCGTCATGCCCCGGTATGTTGGTGTAAGTATGATGAACTACGTTATGCGTAATGTTCCACACATATGGGCTGGCCCCAACCAGGTGAAAAAACATACTGAGTACTTTGTTTGTGGCTTTGCTTGATGAAAACGATCCATGGATGGCATCGTGACAAACGTTAAAACCAATAAATGCGCTCACAATACCCAGTAATAAGGTAAGCATGATGAGCGTAAGCAAATTAAATGATGATAATAGGATTAGTAGATAGATAGTGGTAAACAGGCTAAGGAAAATAATTGTTTTTAACCACATTAAGCCAGTCGCATTGACGCTAATTTTGCGTTCAGCAAAATCATCGTTTACTCTCCTCCTAAGTTCAGCATAGAAATTTGCACCTTGTGGCGTAGGGAATTTAGTTTTTGTTTTCATGTGCTCGTCTTATCTACCCCATGTCCAGGGGCGATACTCCGAGTTCATCAAGTGTTCTTCTTGCTAAATATTAGCTGTAAATATATGAACGTAATTCGGTAAGTTTCGGTTTCTTTCGTTTTTTTATCTTTGGAAATGGTAGAAAATAAGAAAGCCTCATATTTCTATGAGGCCGAATTATTTTTGCTTTAAAGACATCCATCATTTAAAGCTAAACCAAACAAACTAAATAATAGACAAACGACCAGGTAAATTGTTTGCAGGTTTTTAAAATAAATTAAATTATTTTTGGGCCAGTAAATCCGTCCAGTATTTTCATGGTTTTTAAAGCTTCGTTGCCACTGCATGGATTTTTTCCAGCCCCCCGGAAAAAATTGACTACTTGTTCAATCATAGGCTGTTCCACATGAGGCAATGGAATTAAGTCGAAAATTTCTGCCCTTTCTCCAACCTGTAACTCGATGTGATGGCCAAACATGGGGAAACTGATTTTTCCTTTACTTCCATATATATCGCAACGATCTATTTCCTGGTGGGGGGAAACATTAAAGCTCCATAAACCGTTAAATAACACGCCATTTTTGAAATGCATATGTCCGCTCACTAAGTCGTCGGCTTGGCTATTTTTGCCCTGATTTAATGCATAGCCGTGGTAATCATTCAGATCACCAAAGTAATAAAACATCAAATCTATCTGGTGAGGTGCCAAATCATGAAAAAAGCCACCACCTGAAATCGCCGGATTTATTCGCCAGTTTTCATCGCTAGCAGCTATTAACTTATTTTTTGAAGATTGGAGCATCTTTAAATCAACAAAAAGCACATCACCAATGGCCTTGACATGAAGAAGTGATTTAATTTTTAAAAAAAGTGGCTGCGCCCTTCTGTAGTGCGCAACAACCAGCGGGGTATTATATTGCTGCGATGCTTGTACCATTCTTTCAGCAGCAGCACTATTTAGCGCCATGGGTTTTTCAACATAAACAGGTTTCCCAGCAGCCAAAGCTTTAATGGTATATTCTTCGTGTTGAAGGGGAGGGGTGGCAATGTAAATAGCATTTACTTCCGAATCATGAATTAATTCCTTAGCATCGGTATACCATTTTGGTACCTGATGCCTTTTGGCATAATCCGCTGCTTTAAGGCCGTCTCTTCGCATCACAGCGACCAAACTGGAATTTGATACCTTATTAAATGCTGGTCCGCTTTTAACCTCAGTCACATCTCCACAGCCAATAATTCCCCATTTTATCTCTTTCATCAGCTACTGTTAAATCAAAAGCTGTAAGTTAACTAAACACCTTAAGAATTGCCACAAAAAGGCGAAAAAAGGAAGGGCATAGCAGCAATTATTGTGTGGGATTGCCAGAACCAAGCTTAAAGAGCCATCATACTGAGTATGTTGATGCAAACTTAAAAATACTCAACAAAGCCATGCTAACGATTAATAAAAATTATTGCTGCAAATAAATGCTTGTTAAGCAAGCGTAACAGAGGGAAGAATGCTGACTTGATTTCTTAACAAATGATCGGCAAGAACCAATGCAGCCATTGCTTCTACAATAACCACTGCCCTGGGCACCACGCAAGGATCATGCCTGCCTTTTCCTTTAATCTCGGCGGCTTCACCTGCAGCATTTATGGTTTGTTGGTTATGCATAATGGTGGCTACAGGCTTAAAGGCTACTTTAAAAGTAATATCCATGCCATTTGAAATGCCACCCAGAATACCGCCCGCAAAATTGGTGACGGTTTCAAAAACTTTCGCCTTGGTATCCTTTGGTTGCGGAATGTCATTGTGCTGCGAACCCCTTAGCGTACTCCCTGCAAAGCCAGATCCATATTCGAAACCATGTACCGCATTAATGCTGAGCATTGCCTTGCCTAAGTCTGCGTGTAACTTATCAAACACAGGTTCGCCCAGACCCGCCGGACAGCCTTTTACAATGCACCCAATTTTTCCGCCAATGGTATCACCATCCTTCCTAATCGCATCTATTAGCTCAATCATCTCATTCGCAGTTGCAGGATCTGCACACCTGACAATGTTTTCTTCCCTGGTATTTAGCAAAGCTGATAAATCGTTGCTTACTAAGTGTGGTGCTTCGATATCTCCAACTGATGTAACGTGGGCAAAAATTTCGATGCCTTGGTGCTTAAGTAACAATTTTGCAATTGCACCAGCGGCAACCCGGGCTGCGGTTTCCCTAGCCGATGATCGTCCGCCGCCACGATGATCCCGAATGCCATACTTAGCGTCGTAAACATAATCGGCATGACTTGGACGGTAAACATCCACATTATGGCCATAGTCTTTAGAACGTTGGTCTTCATTTGGAATTAACAAAGCTATTGGTGTACCGGTACTTTTTCCTTCAAAAACACCAGATAAAATCTGCACGGTATCACTTTCTTTCCGTTGGGTAGTAATTTTCGATTGGCCGGGTTTTCGTTTATCCAGCTCCGACTGGATAAAATCCAGATCAATATCCAATTGTGCCGGACAGCCGTCTATAATTACACCAATGGCAATGCCGTGAGATTCTCCAAACGTAGTAATGCGAAATAATTGACCAAATGAATTGCCTGCCATTTTATTGAGTTGAGGATTTAAGTTTAGTGTTACTATTTTTTGGCGCTATGTTTTTCTACTGATGTTCTTCTACTGTGAAGCCCGCTTTTTTCAGATCTTCCCAAAAGTAAGGATAAGATTTTTCAACTACCTGCATGTCTTCGATTTCTACCTCATCTATGAGTAGAGCGAGCGGCGCAAAGGCCATTGCCATGCGATGGTCTTCGTAAGTGGCAATCTTCACACGTTCAGGAAAATGAAGTTCATCTGTGTTTAGGGTATAAACCTGGTTGTCTTCTGTTAGGGTAACGCCGATTTTAGCAAGTTCATTTTGCAAAGCCGCAATGCGATCGGTTTCCTTTATTTTAAGTGTTTCCAAACCTGTAAATGCCATGTTTTTACCTAAGGCAGCTGCGATAACGATAATGGTTTGTGCCAAATCAGGGCATGTTTTCAAATCTAAGACTTGGTTGGATTCGAAATGCAGACCTAAATTGCTTATTTCAATGCCAGTCTCATTTTTAGTTGTTGCGATGCCAAAAATCTTCATTATTTTCTGGATTTGGCTATCGCCCTGTAAGCTCTTATCCTTTAAGGCTGGGAGGCTAATTTCGGCTTCATCTGCCAGTGCGGCAATACTATACCAATAAGATGCAGCGCTCCAATCTGGCTCAACAACTAATGTTGCTGGCTTAAAAGGCTGTGGTTTAATTGTGATCACGTTATTTACCCAACTATGTGAGATACCAACTTCCGCCAGCATATCTAAAGTCATATCTACATAAGGCTTTGAAGTAAGTTCGCCTTCTATTTCGAGCACCAAACCTTGGGGTAAAATGGGCGCAATCATCAGCAATGCTGATATATATTGGCTGCTTACATCGCCTTTAATCTTAACCGAAGCAGTTGTCTGGTGTAATGGACCAATGATATTTAGGGGTGGGAAACCATCGTTCCCGGCATAGGAAATATCGGCACCCAAAGATTTCAACGCTTCTGCAAGGATTCCAATTGGGCGTTGTTTCATCCGCTCGGTTCCCGTTAATAAAAAGTTGCCGTTCTTTGCAGATAAATAAGCTGATAGAAAACGCATAGCAGTACCTGCCGGGCCAACATCAACTGTTTTTGATTCTTGTATTTCTACTTCGAGCTCATCTTCCAAGGTGTTGAGGATTCCATTGAGTGTAACCGTATCGGCTGCGTTTGATAAATTTTCTACCTGAACCGTTTTCTTGCTTATCGCACTGATAATCAATGCCCTGTTGCATTCACTTTTAGAGCCTGTCAGCTGGATTTCAGTTTGTATATTCTTTGTTCCTTTGAAAGAAACCAAGGCATTTTTAGCCATTATTATTCGTGTTTTGCCGTTGTCAAATCCTCCTGGTAAGGAGTGGACTTTACCCAGCGCTTATTATTTTGTTTTTATCAAATCATAGCGAAACCAATGAATTGATTTCGCTATGAAGTGGGTTTTCGGTTTCGAATCTTTTTCAGACTGTTGCCCAAATACTTTACTTTGTAACTTCGTTATGTTGTTCTGCTGCAATGCCTTTTTCTACTTTGCCAGCATTCATAATTTCAGTTTGCTTACGGATAGATTCACCATGTACCAATTCTAAGAATTTCTCGGTGAAGTTCAAATCTAATTTAAGAGCTTTAGCAAAAGCATGACCTTTTTTGATGATGGCATCCCAGCGATTAACCTGTAAAATAGTTACTTGGTTATCGCGTTTAAACTCGCCAATTTTCTCAACGATCGACATTCTTTCACCTAATTTTTGAAGCAAGATATCGTCGATTTTATCTATCGACTTACGTAAATCGGCCAATTTATCAGCTGATGCTGCATTTGGCGCTTCAGGTTCGCGAACCGTTAAACGATCTACCAATTCTGAAAGCGCAGCTGGCGTAACTTGTTGTTTAGCATCTGTCCAGGCTACTGATGGATCAACATGCGATTCAATCATCAAACCTTGCATATCTAAATCCAACGCTTTTTGCGAGATGTATGGAATTAACTCACGGTTACCACAAATATGGCTTGGATCATTAATAATTGGTAAATCTGGGCATAGAGTTTTCAGTTGTATAGCCAGTTCCCACATTGGTTCGTTGCGAAAAGAACTTTTTTCGAAAGAAGAAAAACCACGGTGGATTGCACCAATTTTGGTTATTCCTGCTCCATTGATACGCTCAATGGCACCAATCCACAATTGCAAATCAGGATTTACCGGGTTTTTAATTAATACAGGAATATCATGACCTTTTAAAGCATCTGCAATTTCTTGCACAGTAAAAGGGTTAACAGTAGAGCGGGCACCAATCCAAAGAATGTCTACACCAGCAGCCAAGGCTTCCTCTACGTGTTTCGCATTTGCAACTTCCACAGCTGTTGGTAAACCTGTTTCTGCTTTAGCACGTTTCAACCACTCTAAACCAATACTTCCAATACCTTCAAACTCTCCCGGACGGGTGCGTGGTTTCCAGATACCTGCTCTTAATACAGATACTTTTCCAGTTGCAGCCAGCAAATGTGCCGTAGTAAGTAACTGTTCTTCCGTTTCTGCGCTACACGGGCCAGAAATTAATAATGGTTCGTTGTTTGTGTTTAACCAAGTGTTTAATGGTTGGATGTTTAAATTAAGTTTCATGATGATGAGGTTGTATTTTTTTAAAATGCTTTAGTTTATTTTTTTATATTCAGATGCTTTGATTCTTTGTCGCTTACACTTTATCATTTTTTTGGTATTCACCAAGAATATTAAAATTGGAAGTGTATTTAAGTGCTTTTCGAACGGCTTTGTCGTATTTGTCGGTACTTGGCCATTCTAAATCTACGTAGAAATAGTACTCGTTCCGCTTGCCCAATACAGGCATAGATTGTATTTTAGTTAGGCTTACCTCTTGTTCTGCAAAGATGTTTAGTACCGTTGCCAGCGAGCCAGCTTTATGCCCAACTTGAAAGCAGATTGATGCTTTATTGATTTTTTTGCCTTCATCCGTTTTATCTTTTTTAAGGATGAGGAAGCGGGTGTAGTTCTTTTTGTTTGATTCTACCCTGCGCTCCAAGATGTTTAAACCATAAAGTTCTGCAGCCAGATTGTTGGCAATGGCCATGGTATCTGTAAGTTTTTCCTCTTGAATGCGTTTTGCGCATGCGGCAGTATCATTACTCTCTACAATTTTAATGTGCGGATAGTCGTAAAAGAAATCGATACACTGGCGAATGGCGATAGGATGGGAAGTAACAGTTTTAACATCTTCAAATTTAACGCCTGGCAATGCCATTAAATGTAATTGAATAGGTAGATAAACTTCTCCAACTACCGAAAAACCATAATCGCGAATGAGCGTATAATTGGGTAGCAAACTACCTGCAATAGAATTTTCTATGGCCATGACCACGAAATCTGCCTCATTTTTTTCCAGCTTATCGCAAGTTTCTTTGAAGGAATTGCATTCTACCGTTTCGATGTTTTTACCGAAAAACTTGTATGCCGCTTCTTCGTGGAAAGATGCTTTGATACCTTGAATTGCTACTTTTTTTGTCGTGTCCATTTCCGCGTAAACAAAAAAGTCCCGGCTGTTGGCCGGGACTTTTTATACATTTTAATATTTTTATCTATCTTTTTGCATATTAGCCCCGGCTCTTACTAAAAAAGTAAAAGTAACCAAAGTAATATGTGTTAAAATTTTTCATTGTTCTTTTTGAATGAGCCAAATGTAGCAACAAAATTTAATTTGTCAATAGGAAATTCAAAATAATTTAAATAAAATTTAATTTTTTACAATACAGACTGTTTCTAACATGGGTATAAAAGTGCTGTTGAATGTTGTTTTGAGCATTCATCAACGATCTGAATAAATTTTTACTACAGCAAATTTCTAGTTCCAACATCAATAATCTATCCTTGCTCAATCGCATTCTAATATAGCTATCGGAAAATAACGGTGCCAAGCATTACAGCCCTTGGTGCAATAAACCTGATAGGAATGAAAATACTTTTTGTTGTGGCAATTTAACATAACTGCATTGATACTAACAAAAAGATTGTAATGGATAGCAGGGCAGGTTGAGCCAAAAAAATTCAACGTTCATTTTCAAACAAAAAAAAGGAATGGCTATAGCGGTAAAGCATGCTACCATAATACTGTATCATTAATTTTTATTGCTATGCAATTATAACTTTGCTTTGTTTTTGCTTTCAGCCTCATGCAATTCCTGCTGCATAATTTTAGCAATTTTAGTGCTGCCATCGTGGCTCCAGCCCGGCGGGTTGAAAATATATCTTATCTTATCGCTAAAATTTGGCGCTTTTTTTACATCGGCAGATAAGGCAATAAATTCATGAAAAATGATATTAACCGCCCCGGTATCTTTAGGTTGCGTGGTTAAGCCATATTTCACTTCATCTTCGGGCAGCTCTGCCTGGAAAGTACCAAACCACCGATCCCACAAGATTAAAACCATACCCATGTTTTTATCTAGGTAGCGCACATTGCTGGCGTGGTGTACCCTGTGGTGCGAAGGCGTTACAAAGATGTATTCGTACCACTTTGGAAACTTAATTTGATATTGCGTGTGCACCAAGTTGCCATAAATTTGCGTTACTAAATAAGCAAAAAGGATGTCTAACGCAGTAAAACCCATAAAGGCTAGCGGCAGGTAAAAAAATACGCGGTAAAGCGGTTCGAAAACTGTTGAGCGGAAGCCAGTGGTAAGGTTAAAGTGTTCTGAAGAATGATGGGTGACATGCATGGCCCAAAAAAAACGAACATAGTGGCCTACGGTATGTAAAAACCAATAGAGGAAATCTTGCGCTAAAATAAGCACCAACCAATATAACCACACATTTCCAATCTGAAAGAGCCGAAACTTATAGCAGTAATCCAGCAAAAAGAATGTTGCTGTTTTCATTCCAAGATTAATTACGACTGCCACCGTCATTAGGTAAATGTTGGTCCAGGTATCGCGTTTTGTATAAAGTTTTTTATCGTGCCTGTAGCTGATGTACATTTCTACGATTGTGAGCAGAATTACAAAGCCAAAGAGTGCACCAACAGAAATATCGCTACTTGAAAAATTCATTTTATAAACTATTATAATAGGCCAGGCTACTTAAAATATCTGAATCGGCAACGCGGCAATTGAACGTACATTTGCCGGTTGTTTCTAAAAGCGAAAACAAAATATTGCCGTCTTCATTCTTTTTATCGCTTTGCATTAAGGCCAGGAGGCTATCGAAACTTTCTTCCTTAATGTCGTATTTAGGGTAAAGCGATAAGATATATTCGCTAATGTCTTTAAGTTCGCTTTTTGTTAGCGTACTGTTTTTTATAGATAATGCTGCTTCACAAACAAAGCCGATTGCGATGGCCTCGCCATGGGTAAGCGGGTTCTCATCGTGGTCTAAAGAGTAGCTCTCCAGCGCATGGCCGATGGTGTGGCCAAAGTTTAAAATTTTACGGAGGTTTTTCTCTTGTGGATCAATGGTAACTACCTCATTCTTAATTTCTACAGATCTGTAAATGTGTGCTGCGGATGGGGTTTGGTAGTTACTGGTTTTTAGTTCTTCGTAGTAGGCTTTATCGTATATTAATCCATGTTTTATCATTTCGGCAAAGCCGGATAAAAGTTCTCTTTGCGGCAGGGTGGTCAAAAATTGGGTTTCAATAAAAACCATTTTTGGTAAAGAGAATGTTCCTACCATGTTTTTAACATGATCAATATCGATCCCTGTTTTTCCGCCCACAGAAGCATCAACTTGTGAGAGCAGGGTAGTGGGAATATTGATAAAATCGATACCGCGTTTGTATGTAGATGCGATAAACCCGCCCATGTCGGTTATTACACCTCCGCCTAAATTAATCAACAGACTTTTTCGGTCGGCTCCAAAATCTAAAAGGGTTTTCCAGATGCCAATACAGAAATCGATGTTTTTATTTTCTTCCCCTGCAGATGTTTCAATCAGATCGAAATCGGCAAAATCGTCCATTAGTGATTGAAAAACAGGCAAGCAGATTTCGCTGGTATGTTCATCTGCGAGAATAAAAACCTTACTATAGGTATTGCGCTCTAAAAGTGCTTTTAATGCGGTTAAATTGCTTTCGAAATAAAGCGAGTGGCCTGCACTGGTTAAAGTTTCCATTAAATTACTTCGATTTTATCTTGTCCAAAAGTGATGATATCGCCCACCCTAACTTTATAGCGTTTGCGAAATTCTACTTCTCCATTGCATTTCACCAAACCATCCATCACTGCCGCCTGTGCATCGCCGCCAGTGCCAACTAAACCCATTGCTTTTAGCAGCTGGATTAATGGAATAAACTCGCCTTCTAGTTTGAATTGTATCATTTTGCTGCAAAAATACGATTATTTACCTGTTTTTAATTTTTACAATCAATGCTTTTTATAATTTTGCATCCAACTGACTTATTAAACATTTTGTAATGCAATTATCTCCCAACAAGCAACCAAATTTCGATAATACGGAAATCGCTTTTCGTCAAAAAACCAATGCCGAATTAAAAAAGGCTTATTGGCTTTTCAAGATGATTGGGAGTAATTTTTTAACAAAAGTTGGTCCGCCAATAACCAACTTTTTTCTGAGTATTGGTTTGCCTATTCAAGGCGCTATCAAGGCAACCATTTTTCAGCAGTTTTGCGGTGGAGAAACCATTGCCGAATGCGACAAGGCCATTGCTCAATTAGCCAAGGGTGGTGTTGGAACCATATTAGATTATTCGGTTGAAGGAGAAGAAGAAGAAACGGTGTTCGATGAAACCTGTCAGGAGATTATCCGCACCATCTTGCGTGCCGAAGGCGATCTGCATATTCCCATCACCGTTTTTAAGGTTACCGGTATTGGGCGCTTTTCCCTTTTAGAGAAGTTAGATGCGAAGCAAACGCTTACTGCAGATGAAACTGCTGCATTTGAAAAGGTTAAAATGCGATGCGAAATGATTTGCCGAACGGCATTTGAGAAGCAGGTGCCAGTGATGATTGATGCAGAAGAAACCTGGATTCAAGATACAATAGATGAACTGGCGCTTGATATGATGCGCAAATTTAACCAGGAAAGGATTATCGTTTACAATACCTACCAAATGTATCGCCACGATAAGTTGGCAGACATGAAAGCCGACCACCTGATTGCTAAGGCAGCAGGTTTTGTACTTGGCGTGAAAATGGTGCGAGGAGCGTATATGGAGAAAGAGCGCAAACGTGCTGAAGAAATGGGTTATCCATCGCCAATACAGCCAGATAAGGATTCCTCAGATCGCGATTACAACGAATCTTTGCGTTATTGCGTAGATCATATTGATGAAATTGCGATTGTTTGTGGTACGCACAATGAAGATAGTAGTCGTCTGTTAACTTACCTGATGGATGAAAAAAAGGTACCGCACAACCACCCGCATGTGTATTTTGCGCAGTTGTTGGGCATGAGCGATAATTTAAGTTTCAACCTGGCCGATGCCAACTACAACGTAACTAAATATGTACCTTACGGACCAATTAAAGCGGTAATGCCATATCTGTTTAGAAGAGCACAAGAAAACACTTCGGTAGCAGGGCAAACTGGTCGGGAGTTGGGTTTAATTGAAAGAGAACTAAAACGTAGGTCGCTTAAATAAGATAAATTTGCGAAGCATTATTCAACTTAGAAAGATGCTTCGCAACATGGCTTCTACTAAATGATGCCGTTCGCTTTTAGGAAATTTTCCAGTTGAGCCGGCTTATCTGTCATTAATAGGGTCTGTAACCCCACCTTTTTTGCGCCTTCAATGTGTTGCGGACTATCATCAATAAAAAGGGTTTCTGCAGGATTTAAATTGTTTTCTTTTAGAACTTGCTCGAAAATGTTGGTATTCGGCTTTCTCAATTTCATCTGTTGAGAGAAATAAGCTTTCTCGAAAAAATCATCGTAGTTATTAAGCGTAAATGTCTGCTTCAAATAATTGATGATCCAATTATAATGAATTTCATTGTTGTTGCTTAATAAGAAGGTGCGGTATTTCTGCTTAACCGCAAGCAGTAAATCGTGATTTTCCTGGATAGTGCCAATTAACAAGCTATTCCAGGCGGCGTCGATCTCACTATCGCTTAAATCTGGATTTTTTGCGGCTTCCCTAATGCCATTGCGAAACGCTGCTGGAGAGATGGCCCCGGTTTCGAAATCATCAAATAAACGGTTATGGCTTTTGTGTGCAAAGAAGTTGGCAATATCACTAATACCGAGTTTCCTGAACGACTCTTGTGCAATTTCGAAATCAATGTCGAAAATTACGTTCCCATAATCAAATATAATGTTTTTAATGTGCTGCATCGGGTTTAATTTTCCGCAAATATCTTTAAAAATTTGATAATAAAAATAGGTGTTTAGTAAGCTAATCAAATAGCTGGTGTAAACTAATTGTCTGGTGTGTTCCGAAATAGTAATCTCAAGAACTGGCTTTGGCAGCCTTGATAGATTTGGTGTAGATTACTATCTGCTTAAAATAAACCTACCTTTCTTTCTTATTTATCAACTAATTAGCGAAGTTTATCTATTGAAAGGATTACCTAATCTACTTGTGTTAATCTTTGGTTGTTTGATTACTATTTTTATGATATCACATCTCTAACCACATATGTTATGACAGGCGTAATTACAGCTTACAATAAACAACGAGGTTTTGGCTTAATCTCTCAGGAAATGGTAGTTAATGGTATATACTTCGATATTGCCGATTGTAAGGCCAGGGGTTTATATGTTGGCAGTGAGGTAGAATTTGAAATTGCGACGACGAAAAGAGGTGTGGTAGCAAAGAACATAACCGGAATGCCACGGCTGAGATTACGCAGAAAGCCAATAGCCGAAAAGCTGTCAGAGCTATAACCATCAATACTACAACTGCAGGTTGTAAATGCCCCGTTTCTACATTGTGCTATAATATTTTGTGTAGCTTACCGAAATGGATGATAAGGTAAATCTGATATTAGGGATATTTTTTATAGTAAGTGGTATTATCGTATTCTGGATAATCTTTGCCGGAAAGAAAATATAATTCATCTTCAAGTCTAGAATAAATCTATAATTACTCTTTTTTGTGATAAAAGCTTAAAACTGCAAACCATTTAACAAAATAGATGTTAAATGCTCGGGCATCTGCTTAAAATGCCCTTTGTTTTAAATATGCGTTTAGGTACTGTAAAATTTTACGACAAGGAAAAAGGCCTTGGTCTTATCACACCATCAAACGGTGGCACCGATTTTCGTTTCTCATCTTCCGGATTACTAGATCCGATAGAGCCAAATAACATTGTACTTTTTGATATTCACTTTGTAGAAAAACGTGTTGAAGCCATCGATGTGAAGGTTTTAGCGAGTTAAAATTTTTCTTTGTTAGATATTTTTACAGGATGAGTTGTGATGGCTATCGTGTTTAGCATGGGTTTAATTTTAGGTTGCAAAATTATCAAGGATTATTAGTGTGTGTTAGGTTTGGAAACATAAACTGCAGCAGGATAAATTGAATTTATAATGAGCAATCCTGATGTTTGTGGCAATTTCAATCGAAGCAGAAGATTAGTAAATTCATTTATGTAAGTTTGATTCCGATTTAGTTAACGCAGAGCTCGGGGGAATCTTTAAGCGCTCATTGAGGTTATATTTCTATGAAGAAGATTTCAGGCACATTACCAACTAATACTGCAAAGAAACGCTGTTTACTGGCAAGGTATCAACAAAGCGGCTAAAAAAGTGAGGTTAATGTGTGCTTTGCATTGCACAGGGTATTTACAATAGCTGTAAATGTAGGGGTAAATCTTTGAGGAAGCACAGGTTTGGTAAACAACCGTTCAAAAAGCATCGGGAAACCTAAATCGTTTTGCTAATATTGTAACCTTGCAGCCAGCGAAGCATCTAACAATTAGCAATATGTTGCAGAAGCCCAGTTACCAAAATGATAGAACTCGAAGTTATTAAGGGAACCTTTAAAAGAGAAAGAGCATTGCGAGCCAAACATGCAATGCGTATTTTAGTCATTACCAAAGCAGACGGTTTTTTATGCATGAATTCTGGCGACTATCCACTAAAAGAGGGTCGCATTTTTTTTATTCCCGAGGAGGGATTAGTAAGGATTGAGGGAGAAATTGAGTCTGGCTATTGGTTAACATTCAGCAGCTTTTTATATGCGGAATTTTTGATGCAACACTTGGATCCTCAGGCGAAAAACCTTTTCCTTAAGTTATCATACAGAGATTTAGAAGGGCAAAAGCTTAAAAAGACCTATAGTTTAATTGCGCAACTTAAGAAGGAAATCGAAGCTGAGAAAGATGCCCAGTTTCTTGCTCAGTACCTCTCATTGTTTTTAGGCTTCACATCTAATTTTGATGGTTACCTTGCTGCGCTTACGCTTGATGAACTCCAGAATGTGCTGCGTTTTAAAGCCATTTTAGAACATTATTTCAGAAAAGAGCGTTCCATACAATTTTATGCAGAAGGTATGGGCATGAGTCCACGTCGGTTAAATTCATTTCTAGACCGGGTGTTGGGGAAAAGCCTAACGGTGCTGGTAAAAGACAGAATTATGCGGGAAGCAGAAGAACTGCTGCTTAACAGCGATTACACGGTTGAAGAAATTTCGAACATGTTAGGTTTTGAACAAACAACCAGCTTTAACAGTACTTTCAGACGATATAAGGGCATATCTGTCCTTCAGTTTAGCAACCTCGGATAAATTGAAAATTGATGCGGTTGTTAAAGAAAATACATCATCGATATTATTCTCTTCTCGATAAAAGGTTTTCCCGACCTCGAGCATTGCTTGCAATTGCGCCTAACGCGTAAGGTTTTGCTAACGGTTATCTACATTTCAGCCGCATCAATTTCAAGTTGCTAAATTATAAAAACTTGTTTGCAATTAACACAATTGGGCAGATAATCGACAAAAATAAAGTGATAAATGTCAATTAAATTACTTAACGATCAACTTTGCGCCAAGCCAATTATACCTGTTTCCTGATCTGTATTGCCCAAATTATACCTTGGAAACGGTTCATCGAAATGTTATAAGCTCGTCGCTAATAAGGTTTCGGTGTGTGATCTTGAGTTAACTTTCTACTGATTTAGAGGACGAGAATATTTAAAGCGCTTAATCCTCGAAGAGATACCCACTGTAAGCCAGGCCTTTGGCTACGCTCTTAAAATTGTCGCCAGAATTAAGGGGGATATGTGGAAATTTATTCTTAAAAAGCTGCTGTACCGAAGCAACCATAGACGTACCGCCAGTTAAGAATAAGCAATCGACATCATCAAAACGGATATTATTGGCGGTCATAAACTGTGCTAAATAACTTTCAATTTTTTGAATATCCCTATCGATGATCTGGTTATACCGGTGAATATCGACAGTTTCCGCGATCTTAATCCCCATTTGGCTATAGGTAAAATGTGTCTCTTTTTCGGCTGATAGGAGAATCTTGGTTTTTTCGATCGACCTGAAAACTGAATAACCTAAATTATTGTCTACCAAGGTAATCAGGTTTTTAAATTGCGGATCGAATTTCGAATAGTAGTAATAATCTTCCATTTCTTTTTTGATTTTCAGGCCGTTAAAGAAATTCATTTTATCCCAGGTACAAATATTGGCAAAAAGCGATTTAGGCACATGGAGTACTTTTCCTGGTGTAGCTTCGTAGGTGGTGTTTTTACCAAAATAAGGCGTGCCTACTTCCCACATGAAAGCCGAATCCAAACTATCTCCGCCAATATAAATGCCACCAGATGCAATCATATCGTTCTTCCTATCTTTGCTGCCCACCTTAGTCGGATCCAGGATTAGGTACGTGAAGTCGGTAGTACCGCCACCTAAATCTGCCACCAACACTCTTTCTTTTTTGGTGATGGTTTTTTCATAAGCAAAGGCGGCGCCAATTGGTTCGAACTGGAAGCGAATATCTGTGAAGCCAGCCATTTCTGCCGCTTTCTTTAATCTGCTTTGCGCTAATGTATCTTTGGAGGTGTTATCATCATCGAAAAAAACCGGTCTGCCAATAACAGCCTTGGTGCAATTTTCACCAATCAGCATATCGGCTTGCTCTTTTAGCCCTTTTAAGATCAAGGCAACCAGGTCTGATGCATTGTAGCGCTGATTGTGGATCCTTGTTTCTGTAAATGTTGAGCGGGATAGAATTTGTTTCACCGATTTAATAAAGCGACCATTCATGCCATCGTTAATGTAGGCATCAATAGCCTTATCGCCAATAACATAGCTTCTACCATTATCGAAAGATTTTGCCTCGGTGAAATAAATCAACGACGGGATGGAAATGGTCTCGATGATTTCTTTCTTTTGTTCGTCGTAAATGGAAAGTGCAGAGTTGGTTGTTCCAAAATCTATTCCGTACAGAAACTGGGGCATGATTAATTTACTTAAGTGTTAGGGTTACGTTATATTAAGCGGAAAAAATTGATTGAACAGAACTACCGCTGTGCAACGGGAGGGAAGCAAACGTATAGTTTTAAGCGTTTAATGCAAACATAAATATTTTGCCTTGCCTGGCCTAAGTATTTTTGAATTTTTATTGCTCTGCTTGCTTTAAATCACACAAATTACGTAGATTTCTAGAACTCGAACAATAAATTTATATTCGATTTGTATATTTAATAATACAGATAAAGGGGGTGGAATTACCCTTTTTTTAGAAATTTTAATTTATTTGGATGTTTAATGTATATATTTACATTGTTAGAATTAAATCAACGGGACGATTTAGATTAAAACATTAGGCCTTTCTTAATTGAAGGGCCTTTTTTATTGATTTTACCCAGGCGTGAATCGCACATGAAAGCACTTCGTACCATACTTATGTCTTAGCGTGAGATCGTCAAATGTTTGTAAATACTATTTTCTGTAATGGATGAATTATTTGAAAATAAGTGTTTAAATTCTATCTTCGCACCGTCAATAACGATTCCGTAGCTCAGCTGGTAGAGCATTACACTTTTAATGTAGTGGTCCTGGGTTCGAATCCCAGCGGGATCACCAGAGCCTCTAACGAAAGTTGGAGGCTTTTTTTCGTAACCAGAATTCGATCCCGGGTTCAATTTGTAAAAGGCTCAAGGTTATGTTCGGGGTTGCGGTCTGAGCCAAGCCCGGCAGCAACCACAGCAAGACTTTGCTTTCCTTCCCCGATACTTTATTTATCATCCCCAAAATGTTAATCCTTTTTTTTAAAACCATTAATCGCATCTCGAGGTTATCAATAAAAAACAAAGACTATGATACATACAGATTCAACCGATCCAAAGGATCACAACGACGAAGAAGAAAGTGGGCAGACGAGGAAAAGCCCAAATGAGCAGGAAGATTTAGAAGATAACGATGTACAGCGTGGGCTCACCGGCGAAACGGATGATGAAGAAGATGTGGGCGGCGATTTAGCTGGCAACGCATCGGGTAACGGCTAGTCTGCCGAAAAGCTTTACTTAAACCACTACACTTAACCCAGAAGAGGTTGTGATCTTAAAAGGATTCAACCTCTTTTGTTTTTATAAATTGTTTTATCATCTGCTACTAAAGCACACACAATCTAGAAAACGTGAGATAGCCAGGTTCAGCTGGCAATCTTCTGCTTGCGCTTTTGCAAGTCTGCAATAGGCTGTAATCTGTATCTGTTAGCATAGCCAGTTACATAAGCTGGGAAATATCGGTTGGTTTAAATTATAACAATCGTATATCGCCATAGAAACAATTTTTTCCTATCATATCTATTCCCATATAAGTTATAAACAAAATTCATTATAGCTAATTTCATGTTTAACAGTAGGTTAGCTTTGGTTGTAAGTTAACTATCAACAATACATTGTTTTGCTAATATTTTTAGTAATTTTGATCAACAAAGCATTCCATGTTATGATTAGAGAACTAGAGATACCAACTAACAATTTGCTCGATACCCTTGAAAACCCCGGTCGCGTATCGGGCTTCATCTCTCCTGCAGAAGACTATAAACAGCGGAGATTACATATTGCAGAGCGGATAGTGAGCGATCCCACCAATACCTTTTACTTTGAAGCTGATGACGACCAGATGCGATATTTTGGTATCATGAAAGGAAGCATTCTCATCGTTGATAAATCGGTTAAAGTAACTTCGGGCATGTTAATCGTTTGTTGTATTGATGATGAATGGCTCACCCGTAAACTCCTAATTAATGGCGCAAATACCTATTTGTGTGTTAATGATGGCATGGATGCCTGTATGAACATTACAGGCAAAACCATAACGGTATTTGGTGCCGTAACCTGGACTTGTTTACCTCACGCCAAGCAAAATCATGTTCGCACTGGCAGATTGTAATAATTTTTATGTCAGCTGCCACCGCTTGTTTCAACCGCAATGCAATGGCGTTCCGGTGGTGGTGTTAAGCAATAACGATGGCTGCGTAATTGCCCGAAGTAATGAGGCGAAAGCCTGCGGCATTGCTATGGGTGCGCCATTTTTCAAAATCAGGGCCGAAATTGAGCAATACAACATTGCCGTGTTTAGCAGTCATTATACTTTATATGGCGACATCAGCGCCCGGGTAATGACTAACCTTGCCCGGTTTACGCCAAATGTTGAAGTTTATAGTATTGATGAATGTTTTCTCGGATTAAACGGGTTCGATAACCTGAACGTTTACGCGAATGAAATCAGAAATACAGTGATCAATAATACCGGAATCCCCATTAGTGTAGGGGTAGCACCTACCAAAGTGCTGGCTAAAGTTGCCAACAAAACTTCAAAGAAACACCATGGTGTAATGGTATTGCAAACTGAAGATGAAATTGAGAGCGCCCTGGCAGATTACCCGGTAGAAGATTTATGGGGCGTTGGCAAGCAATTCGCACATAAATTAATTAGAGGAGGCATAGAAACGGCAGCACAATTTAGGGCATTACCGGTAGATTGGGTGCAAACCCACATGACGGTGGTAGGCGTGCGGCTGTGGCGAGAACTCTGGGGCGAAAGTTGCATTCCCCTAAAAACCATGCTCGACCCAAAGAAAGGCATGTGCACCAGCAGGGCGTTCGGCAAATTAACCGGCGACTACAGTCAGCTGAAAGAAGCCACGGCGAATTATGCCGCCCGTTTAGCCGGGAAGTTGCGCAGGGAACAATTATGTACTACCGTGTTGTCGGTCAGGTTACTTACGAACAAATTTATAGATCAGGAATTACAAGCCTATCCGTCTATCACCATACCACTTGCGCACCCCATCAACAATACCACTGAAATGATTCAGGCGGCGCTATGGGGACTGAAAAAAATCTTTTTGCGGGGCTACATGTACCAGAAGGTTGAAGTAAACGCCACAGGATTAATTCCTGAAAGTGAAGTGCAGCTAAATATGTTTGCAGCATTTAAAGGCGCAAAATACAATAAGGTTTCTCAAGTACTAGATCAGTTGAATACCCATTACGGAGCCGGCACTTTACGCATGGCAGGAGAGGGCCACAACCAGAAATGGACCATGAAACGGGGCTTTCTAAAGCCGCATTATACCACCAATTGGAACGATATTATCAAAGTAAAATAAGATGAAAGAATTACTCGATTTAATTAAACGATATTTGCTTAAGGAAGCCAGCAGGCTGAACCAGATTAACGAAGAACCAAAACCAAGATCGGCGAAGAAGTAAAAAACCATTACGAGGCGCTACTTGTTATGTGCTTTAAACAGCTATCATGTGCGCCAGATATACACTTACCGCCGAGGAAAAGGAAATTTTAAAAAACCATCCACATCAAATACAAGGAGAGTGGACACCAAACTACAACCTGGCTATTACACAGAAAGGATTGGTCATCACTGCAGATGAACCTGATATTATCCAGCAAATGGCTTTTGGTATTGTGCCTTATTTTGCCGAAAGTTTAAAACTTACCCGCGACACCTGGAACATTAAAAGCGAAACTGCAATGGAAAGTAAGTTGTGGCGACCTTTGTTGGTTAACCATAAAACCTGCCTGGTACTGGCCGATAGCTTTTACGAATGGAAAGAATTTGGCAAAGGGGAGAAACAGCCTTATCGTTTTACCGTGAAAGACAGAAAGCTGTTTTGCTTTGCCGGATTATGGTCGCAGTGGGTTGACCCGGAAACGAATGAGAAATTCCGCACCTATGGCATCCTCACTACAGAAGCGAATACTCTGGTGGGCGAAATTCATGCTAAGAAACGCATGCCAGTTATTTTAACTAAACAGGAAGAAGCAATTTGGCTTAGTAAAATATTACCCATTGCCTCAAAAATGTTGGTGCTAGACACCTTTCCAGAAGGCCTAATGAAAAGAGAAATGGTAAGCAAAAGAGTTAACGCGGTATCTACATTGAAGAAACCAAATAACGACTCCGATTTATTACTTCCTTTAAATACAGATGATGATTTGTAACCGCTCCGCGGGATGTGCCACGCCAGGGCTTAGTTGCCAGGCGGTTTTGAGCTATGCATGGTGAAACGAGCTGGATTTATGTTCATTAACTCACGATTAAATTATTGGTACTCGAAAAAGTATTTACAGTTAATCAGGGAAATACTTATATTTTAGATGCTCATTTTCGAGTATAATTAATATCTTAGGTTGCTAAATTATTAGATATGCTCATTTCTGGATTATTAACAAACCCTCGTATTTTTGAACTTCTCAACCAGTTTGCATTAGCCTTATCCAACCGAATCAGAAGACCTTTTATAGTTGAAACTTACAATGAAGCAATTGGGTTATTAAATGCTTTAAATCAAGATTTGGAAAGAGGTGACTTACTAAATCAATATATAGGTAATGATTCGAATTTATAAACCGACCGAAAATGAAGGGCGAGGGCATAGCAGGCGTTTGGGCAAAGTGAATGCTCAGTGCCCAGCCTCAACCTTTGTATTTCGAATTCCGTCCTTCGCAAAGCGGCAAACCTTAGCTGGAACTAAACACACATTCGAAAACAATCACAGATGAAACTAAGACTTACCTTGACAATTATTATGACAGCAATATTCATAATAAGTAAAGCACAGACAATTGACAGTATTGAAGCCAAAGCAAATTATGGTTCTAAAATAAGTGACGTACAACTTCTAATGGAGTTAGAAAATATAGATTATTACAAAGTTCAATTTAAGAACTCCTCTAAAAGTCGTTATCTGCATTTAGTTACAAAAGAATATTGGAATGGAAAAGTAACAAAATGCGACACGTTATTGACCGCAGAATACGCAAAAGAAAATTTCAAACTTAAGGAAAATGATACGAGCTCAACTTTGTCTCTTATCACTAAGCCTTTAGGCGACAGTGTTCTTTTCAATTATAGATTTTTAGGAATGAGTTTATCAAGAAAATATAGGCGAGCAAAAAGTGATCAATATAGCTTGAGGGACGGATTAGTAACAAACGAAAAGTTCAAGAAAATCCCTACAGATAAAATAATTCCGTTGTTTGTTTATTCCTTGCCATACGAAGACCCTAAGCAACCAGGCTATCTATTTTATTGCGCTTTGACGGCAAACGGTGTGCCTCCTGAACAATGGTGGGAGAAATATAAAGTGCGACACTACATCGTGCTTGAAATGAAAATTATAACACAATAAATTAACTGCAGCTGACATGTTATCGCACTCTTTGGGTAAATGTGGGTAACTCAACTTTAATTTCAACTAAATTTTAGCAATTGATACGAATTTTTGCGCTTTGATTTATGCCACTGCTCCAAGCATTAGAAGCTATATTACAATAGTAGCATACCTAATACACGATAACAAAATGAACTAGAAATGACAATAAAAGAAGCTATTTTAAGAAGCCTAGATGAGATTAACAATTTGACAAATTATTTGGAGATACATCATCATATAATTAAAAACAATTACTATGATTTTGGACCAGCAAAAACGCCTGACTCAACAATTTCGGCTTTACTTGGCGACTTTATTCGCAATGGAGACACAAGAGTAAAAAGGATAAAACAGGATGGAGGGAGCTATTCTTATTACCTAACAAAAAACGAGCAGAACATTGGCGTCGACATTTTAAGTGGAGACAACGAAATCTTGGCTATAAAGCCATTAAAGGTAAGTAAATCTAAAATTTACGAGGAGCGTGATTTACATAAATTGTTGAGTAGTTACTTAAAAAATACCGATACTTACTCAAAAACTATTTTTCACGAACAATCAAATGGCAAAGACAGTAATCAAATTTGGACACACCCAGATATGGTTGGAATTAAGTTCTTGCATCTACAGACAAAAGCAAGCCAAAACTTTTTAAAATCAATAAATCGTGTTGATACTTTTAAATTGAGTTCTTACGAACTGAAAAGAGAGATCAACAGCGACAGTGAACTCAAAAAAGCATTTTTTCAAGCGGTTTCAAATTCAAGTTGGGCTAATTACGGGTATTTAGTTGCATTTGAGTTTAGCGATAGTTTAAATGAAGAAATGGCAAGGCTTAATCAATCTTTCGGAATTGGAATTATCGAACTAAACGCAAATCCTTATCAAAGCAAAGTACTATTTCCAGCAGTTTATAGAGATTTAGATTTTAAGACTATTGACAAACTTTGTAAGATGAATAAGGAGTTTGAAAAATTCATCGAACAGACTGAAAAACTAATGACTGCAAGTGAAAAATATGTATCCGGAGCAGAAAAAGAACTAGACGAATTTTGTGACGGCTACTTTGCAAACGACACAGAAGTTGAAAGTTATTGCAAAGAAAAACATATTCCGGCAAACGAACAATGAGAAGAACTTTTCCCTAAGACGAGAATTTAACAACATTAAGGCTGAAGCGCTTTTATAAAAGATTTATACAACGTTCACCTGTAGTAATTCTATTTAACCATTGCGCTAAAAATCCGATCATTGCTTTGTATTTTAATAATACGAATTACCAAAAGCTAGTTCCCTAAATTATTCCTCCTCATAGCATGTGCAAAACGTATAACATGATTGGTTCGCTTTCGACCTTGAAAATTCATTTGAAGGAGAATAATATTCATGACTTCAACTCTCTGAAAGAAGTGCTGACCTTCAAAACTTCCTATTTAACCATTAGAAACCAATTAATTGCAACCCATGAGCAGCTTATTGAGGATGAGAAAAATTCGCTGGATGTAGATTTAAATCGGTTAGGTACAACGATTAAAATAGAAACAAAACAGGCAAAGGAAAGATTGATGATGGAGATTGATGACCTTAAGCAACAGTTAGAAGAATCGATTAGCAATAAATGGACAAGCAGGATTATCGGCCTTAGAAGAAAAATCATAAATTGGAACAATAATAGAAGACTCCGAAACAAAGAAAAAAATTTTAACGAAGAAGTAATAAAATCGATCAGGCATTTATTGGAGATACAACAAATTAAAAGAAATCGGTTCAACTATATAATTGCACAGTTTAGTAAGGCTGTTTTAGAGAGTGCACAAACTGCATTGTCTGAAGTTGATAGAAAGAAATCAGTTATTGAGGAATCAAGCAATTATATTTATGGCGCAATAGGGGAGCAGAAAGTTGTAAAAACATTGGAGGCCCTTTCTGATGATTACTATTTAATAAATGATTTTAAGCTTTCTTTCGAACCAGCAATTTACAATAAACGAGATCAGCATTACATAAAATCTATCCAAGTCGACCATTTACTTGTCGCACCTTCAGGCATATTTCTAATTGAAACAAAAAACTGGAGTGAGAAATCATTGCAGAATTTAGATTTGCGTTCGCCGGTTGAGCAAATCAGAAGAAGTAGTTACATCTTGTTTAAAATGCTTAACAATGAACTCAGCAACTTTAATCTTAATTTAGACAACCATCATTGGGGTACAAAAAAACTCCCTATTAAAAACCTAATTGTTTTAATAAACACAAAACCGAAAGAAGAATTTCAGTATGTAAAGGTTCTAACTTTAAAAGAGTTACTTAGCTATGTCAACTACTTCAAGCCAATATTTTCGCCAGGTGAAACCAAACAAATTGCCGATTTCTTGTTAGCGACTTGATCTAAGATTTACTTAAATTCACATGCTTAGCAGTCGCTACAATCATTGAAATTAGCCATCAGATAGCCTAAAGTGCAGTTTTTGGTTACAAAAAAACCCTTCAGTAGAACTGAAGGGTTTGTGGGCCCAGCTGGGCTCGAACCAGCGACCAAAAGATTATGAGTCTTCTACTCTAACCAACTGAGCTATAGGCCCCGAAAAAAGCTGTGCTTTTTTGCGAGTGCAATGTTACAAATTTGCATTCAATTATCGAAAAAGTTTCTTTTAAAATTTTCAATATTTTTTTATAAAACTCATTTTCAGTCAATTATTGCTCCTCATTTCAGTGGTTTTATTCTCTTATTTTGGCAACAGCATGAACGGATATATACCAGCGAAGTAAAATTAGCTGCGGCTAAAATTATTGTTAGCGGTCGCAAATCGCTTTTTATCAAATTAAGCGTATTTTTATCTGCGATTATCGCAAACAATTTTGTGATTTTAATATTTATAGAAAATGAATTTCCACCATCAGGATATCAACTTACAAACTAACGCACACCCATGAACTATAAACAATTGCAGGAAGAAGTAGAAAAGCATGTTAGCGATTACTTCCATACCCACCAAGATCCGCGATTGGTTTACCATAATTTAGCACATACCAAAGAGGTTGTAGAAGCCGCCCAACAAATCGCCAATCATTATCAGTTAAATGAGGAAGATTATTTTGCGGTAACCGCTGCGGCCTATTTCCATGATACCGGATATTTTGAAGATGTAGCGCACCACGAAAAAAAAGGTGCTGAACTGGCTGATCGATTCCTAAGCGGAAAACAGGTAGATGCCCACGTAATCAAAAATGTTAAGGCGGCAATCCTGTCGACTAAAATTCCGCAAGCGCCAAAAACGCAGATCGAGAAAATTCTTTGTGATGCCGATTTATTCCACCTTGGATTGCCAGACTTCCGCAAAAAAGGTAAGTTGATGCACAAAGAGGTGGCATTGCTACACAAGAAAGACATCAGCAAAACAGAATGGCGAAAGAACGACATCCAGTTTATGGAGGTACACCATTACCATACTGATTATGCAGTTTTGTTGCTCCAAGATCAAAAGCTGGAAAACATCAAGAAGCTAAAAAGCAAGCTTACGGCGCAGGAAGAGATCGAAACTGAACTGGCAGAAACGACTCCTGTTATTCCCGTGATCCAGGATAAAAAGAAGGGCAAAGGCGATCGGCCAGATAAAGGCATCGAAACCATGTTCCGGATTACATCGACCAACAACCAAAGATTGAGTGATATGGCCGATAATAAAGCGCATATCCTCATTACAGTTAATTCCATCATGCTTTCGTTAATTGTAAGTTTGCTCCTGCGCAGGCTAGAAGATCATGGGAACCTCATCATCCCCACATTTATTTTACTTATTGTTAGTTTAACCTGCGTGGTTGTGTCCATTTTGTCTACTCGTCCATCCATCCCGGAAGGAGAATTTTCCCAGCAAGACCTGGCAGATAAAAAGGTAAACTTATTGTTTTTTGGCAATTTCTATAAGATGAGTTTGCCCAGCTATACCGAGGGGATGATAAAGGTGATGAATGATAAGGATTTTTTATATGGTACGCTCATTAAAGACGTATATTCACAAGGCGTGGTGCTTGGCCGTAAATACAAGCTCATTCGTTTGGCCTACAATATTTTTATGTGGGGATTAATTGCTGCCGTTTTTGCCTTTGTAATTGCGTACGCTGCCTATGGTAAATTGTAATGGCGAATATGGGTTCCACTTCCTTTTTTAACAGAGATTTAAGCTGGCTTAAATTTAATGAGCGCATTTTGATGGAAGCCGAGCGTACATCGGTACCCGTACTGGAGCGCATTAAATTTCTATCGATCTTTTCTTCCAATCTGGATGAATTTTATCGCGTGAGAATGCCGGTCTTATTGGCTTTGGAAAAACTAAGTAACCGGGAAGATAATGATATTAAGATAGATGAACATTTATTGCTTAGCGCCAATAGCCTTATTTCCGAGCAGCAACAGCGTTATGGTACAGCGCTAAAAAATTCCATTATCCCATCACTTTCATCTAATGGGATAAACCTGGTATATGGCCACTCTTACCCTACATCCGTTCAGCAAGATGTCACTTCCTATTTTCTAAGTCAGGTCTTGGCCTTTTTACAGCCGGTATATATTGATGACAATACCGATTTTTTTCCATCGAATAACGAGCTCTATTTCTTAATTACCTTAAAGCGAAATGAAGCAGAACAGGTTGTGGTGTTAAACATTCCATCAACCGAATTGCCCCGATTTTACCAGGTGGTAACCAATGATGAAACCGTTGTGGTGTTTTTAGATGATATTATCCGTTACCATTTAGATCGTATTTTTCCAGGCGATAAAGTAACCGGATGCTTTAGTTTCAAAATTACCCGTGATGCGGAAATTGATTTAAAAGACGAATACTCTGGAAGCTTGTCAGACCAGCTGGAGAAACAGCTATCAAAACGCGATTTAGGCTTCGCCACGCGGTTTTTGTATGCACCGGGGATCCCAAAGCATGTGCTTAAATTAGTCCGCAAGACATTTAACCTTAAAAAAGCCAATAATATCGAAGGCGGACAATACCACAACCTTAAAGACCTGATGTCCTTTCCGGTAAAATCTGCACCACTTTCAAATGCCGCCTGGCCTAAACTTTGCAACACCAATGTTATAGATGGCACGCTAACCGCTGCCATAGAAAAGAAAGACATTATGGTGCACACGCCTTACCAAAGTTACGATAGTGTGCTCCGCTTCTTCAATGAGGCTGCGGTTGATGAAACTGTAAAAGAAATTTACGTAACGCTCTATCGGGTGGCCAGCGATTCGAAGATTGTAAATGCTTTAATTAGCGCTGCAAAAAACGGCAAGAAGGTTAAGGTTTTGGTAGAGCTTAAAGCCCGTTTTGATGAGGCCAACAACATCAAATGGGCAAAGAAAATGAAAGCCGTTGGCGTAGACATTATTTACAGCGTTACCGCCTTAAAAGTCCATGCCAAAGTGGCTTTGGTAAAAAGATTGGTAGATGGTAGGATGCGTTATGTGGGCCTTTTTGCTACAGGGAATTTTAACGAAAGTACGGCAGCATTTTATACCGATCATATTTTAATGACGGCCAATAAGGAGATGCTCCGCGAAGTAGAGTTATTGTTTATGTTTTTGTCTAAGCGCATTAAACCAACAGCCGATACATTTATCGATTTTAAAGTGCTTTTGGTAGCACAGTTTAATTTGCAGGAGAGATTCTTATCGCTAATTGATCGGGAAATTGCTTCTGCCAGAGCGGGAAAACCTGCATCTATTACCATCAAAATGAATAACCTCGAAGAGAAAGTTTTAATTGATAAACTTTACGAGGCATCCACCGCAGGTGTAAAAATCGATTTAATTGTAAGAAGCATTTGCCGATTAGTACCGGGATTAAAGGGCCAAAGCGAAAATATAACCATTACCAGAATTGTTGACCGTTACCTGGAGCATGGCAGAATTTTTGTTTTCCATAACCTGGGCCAAACCGAGCTTTATTTAGGTTCTGCAGACTGGATGAACCGGAATATTTACCGGAGAATAGAGGTTTGTTTTCCAATTTACAGCGAGGAAATTAAAGAAGAAATTTTAGAGATCATTAATATTCAAAAACACGACAGCGCCCAGGCTGTTACTATAGATGCGCACATGAACAATGTTCCGGTAAGCGTAACCAAAACGCCGTTGGCTTCACAGCTCGGCATCTATAATTATTTAAAAAATAAGCATAATTCAATCAATGATGACTAAAAAAACAAAATCTGCCGCTATATTAGGATTTTTAGTAAGTGCCTTTGTAGGTAGCTCATGTGTAAACGAAAAGCACGGAAATGATCCTGCAGCTGCAGAGCAGACCGAGCAAAGTGCAAATTCAGAAACTAGTATCCCTTACGATTTATCGAGACCAGAAAAATTTAACATGCCGCAAAATTTGTTTGAAATTTCTGGAATTACTTTCTACAAGGGCGATTCTAAAACAATTTACGCTATCCAGGATGAAGATGGCGATTTATTTAACCTGGCATTGGGGGATAAGTCTTCGAAGTTTACCAAATTTGGTGGTAGCGGAGATTACGAGGATTTGGCAATCATCGATGATCATTTTATCGTGTTGAAAAGCAATGGTGAACTGCATACTTTCCCAATGAAAGGCATTGATCAGCCTGAAGCAAGCAACGTAGTTAAAACAAAAGATTTGGTTCCAAAGGCAGAATATGAAGGCTTGGCAACCGATGAGGAAGCAGGAATGGTTTACATTTTAGATAAGGAAGTTAAAAAGGGCAAAGCCGACGGAAATACAATTTATGCCTTTAAATTTGACGGTGGTAAATTTACACCCGGTGCAACAACAACACTTTCTTTCAAAGAAATTGGCAAACTTGCTGGCGAATCGAAAATGAAATTTCGTCCTTCGGCATTAACAAAAAATCCTTTAACGGGTGAGTGGTATATCATCTCATCTATAAATAAATTATTGGTAGTTACAGATGCAGATTTTAAAATTAAAGCCACTGCACCACTTAAAGGCGATAACTTTAACCAGCCAGAAGGAATTGCTTTTGATAAGGCCGGTAATTTATACATCTCTAATGAAGGTGGAACCCTGGCTGCTGGCAATGTGCTTAAATTTAGTTTAAAGAAATAATTGAAAGTTTACGTAATAACAATTCATATATGATCCAAAGATTTACGCTTCTGGTATTCTTGATATTGATAAAAGTTGCTGCCTTTGGGCAGGATGATGTTAAGTATCGTGTAATTCTCTTTGGCGATGCTGGAGAAATGAATCCGGCACAGATGCAGGATCTAAAAAATGCCGCTAAACAGGTAATTCCGAAAAAGACTACGGTTATTTATTTGGGAGATAACATTTATCCTACCGGGATGGGATTACCCGGAAGTTTAGAGGAAGAGGATACCCGTAAGATTCTGAAATCGCAGTTCGAACCGATGAGACAAATGGGGGCTGCAGTTTATTTCATCCCGGGTAACCACGACTGGGATAAATCTGGTCCTAACGGCTTGGCGAAAATTAAAGCACAAGACGATTATTTAAAAGCGCAAGGCGATCCACTTCTTAAATTAATCCCTGATAACGGCTGCCCAGATCCAGTCGCGATTAAATTAACCGATAAGTTAACAATCATTGCTTATGATAGCGAATGGTGGTTGTTTCCGTATAATAAAAGTAACCCGGCAGGTGAGTGTGAGTGCAGAACCAAAGATGAGGTACTGGTACGAATGGAACAACTTCTGGAACAAAATAAAGACAAGGTAATTCTTTTGGCTTCGCATCACCCATTCCAAAGTTATGGGCCCCACGGTGGATATTTTAATTTGCGAAACCACCTGTTCCCACTTACTTCACTCAATAAAAATCTTTTTATTCCACTCCCAGTTTTAGGCTCTATTTATCCCTTGTTAAGGTCAACTTTACTAAGCCCTGAAGATATTAACCATCCTGCTTATAAAGATTTAATCAGATCGGTAAATGGTGTATTCGGAGATTATCCGAATGTAACTTATGTGGCGGGGCACGAGCATGGATTGCAACTTATTAAGAGTAAGCAACTCCAGATTGTGAGCGGTTCTGGGTCGAAGGTATCGCCAAATAAAGAAGGTAGAAATTCACTTTTCCACGAAATGCAACAGGGTTATGTAGTAGCAGACCAGTTGAAAAATAATGATATGCGCTACGAGTTTTACATCTATTCTGATACCTCTGTGAAACGCGTTTATAGCTATACCAAGAAATTTGAAGTATTGCCTGCCAAGATTAGGAACCGCGATAAGCCAATTGCTGCTGACAGTATCTATGTACAAGTAAAACCAGAATACGATAGCGTTGGACGGTTCCATCGGTTTGTATTTGGCGAAAATTACCGGAAAGAATATGCAGCGAAAACCAAAGTTCCTGTACTCAGAATTTCTCAGATGATGGGCGGCTTAAAAGCTACTCAACGCGGTGGCGGCAATCAATCACGTTCGTTAAGGCTCGAAGACAAAGACGGGAAAGAATATGTTTTGCGTAGCGTGGAGAAATTTCCAGAGGTTTTGCTGCCCGAAGGTTTGCGCAATACCTTTGCTAAAGATATCATCAAAGATAACATGTCGGCCCAACATCCTTTTTCGGCTTTGGTTGTACCCGAACTGGCAAAGGCTGCCAAAATTCCACATACCAATCCCATCATTGGCTGGGTATCTCCAGATGATGGATTAGGAGAGTATGAATCTGCATTTGCAAATACCTTGTGTTTGTTTGAAGAACGAGAGCCTGTCGGCGAATCGGACAGTTCGCCGAAAATGGATAAGAAATTAACAGATGATAACGACAATAAGTTGGATGGCCCGGCTTGGGTACGAGCACGGGCTTTAGACGTGTTGCTGGGCGATTGGGATAGGCATGAAGACCAGTGGCGTTGGAAAGAAACCAAAACTAAAGATGGTTCTAATTATGCGCCAGTTCCACGAGACCGGGATCAGGTATTTTTCAGATCCGATGGTTATTTACAGCGCTTTTCACAATCCTCAAGTTTATTGCCTATGATGCAGGGGTACGAAAGACCCATTCAAAACATCAATTGGTTCTTATGGGAGGGAAGGGAGATCAGTAGCCGCTGGACAGCCAATATCACCGAGGAAGAGTTTGATAAAATTGTTAAAGATTTTTGCGCCAACTATAACGAAATGGTTTTTGAGAAAGCTTTAAGAAAGCTGCCAGAACCTAGCTATTCATTGCATCACGATGCATTTATGGCAACACTTAAAGAGCGTATCGCCAGTTTACCAAAAATGATGAACGATTACTACCACTTCTTTAACCGGATTGTAGATATCGAACTCACCAACAAAAATGAGCTTATAAAGATATCAGACAGCGAAAATGATGGCTTGCGGGTTAAAATTAATAAAATATCGAAGGAAGGAAACATCAAACAGGAGTTGTTCGACCGCAAATTCGACCCAAATACTACGAAAGAACTTCGCGTTTACATGCATAATGGCGATGATAGTTTGATGCTCGATAATAAAAACTCGAAAATAAAAATCCGCATTATTGGTGGCAAAGGCGATAAAGTCTACGATTTTGCAAATAGTAATGGTTGGGTAAAACTGTATGGCAGAACCAATAAAGCTACTTACGAGGGTGAAGATCAGTCGAAAATTAATAAGGTAATCTCTAACGATACTGCAAATTTTAGCTACATCCCTAAAGATATGTATGTTAGGCGTTCGTATAATCTAAATGCGGGGTATAACCGAGATGATGGGATTTTATTGGGCTTGGTTTATAAGCAGACCAATCCTGGTTTTCGGAAGCAGCCATGGGGCAATTCGCAAACGGTTTCTTTTCTACACTCATTTTCTACAAGCGCATTTAGGTTTGCCTACAGGGGCGAGTGGTTAAAAGCGTTGGGTAAAGGAGACATTTTGGTAAAGGCCGATGCCTATGCACCCAACAATACCCAAAATTTCTTCGGTTTAGGAAACGATACCCGTTTTAGTGAACGTGGTGATGAAATTCGCTATTACAGAACCCGCTTTAACATTTACCAGGTAGATGCTGCCATCAGGTGGCGTAAACCAAAATCGACTTTCTCATTTGGTCCGTCTTTTCAATACTATAAGTTAGATGCCGATGATAATGATGGAAGATTTATTAGAAGAACAGACCTGTTGCATTCATCTGATAGTTTGACAATAGATAACGAAAAGATGTTTGCCGGTGGAATTATCAATTTTACCAACAATACACGTGATAATGATTTATTACCAACGTTAGGTAGCTACGTCGATTTTAAAGTGCTTGCATACAAAGGTTTAAATAAATATGCTAATGATATTGCCCAGTTTACCGGAAGCGTATCGCTTTATAAAAATTTAGATGGACGCAAAAACTTTGTCCTTGCCGATCGTTTTGGAGGTGGTGTAACCATTGGTAAACCGGCATTTTACCAGGCGTTATACCTTGGCGGACAAGGGAATTTGCAGGGCTATCGCCAGTTTAGATTTGCAGGCGAGCATATGTTTTACAATAACCTAGAACTTAGGGCAAGGCTTGGCGACCTGGTAAGCTATGTACTGCCGGGGCAAGTGGGTTTACTTGGATTTTACGATGTTGGGCGGGTTTGGAAAAGAGACGAAGCTTCACAAACCTGGCACCATGGCGTTGGTGGAGGTGTGTATTTTGCGCCGGCATCACTTACAGTTGTTCGATTTGTAATGGGACATTCATCAGATGGCTGGTATCCGTACCTCTCACTAAATTTTAGGTACTAAATTTGTACAGTATATAAGATGGCTGCTTAAGATTTACCTTAAGCAGACCATTGTTGGTTTAATGAGTTAGTATCTTTGCCTGATCATTAAGTGTTAAAATATTAACCATTAAATTTTATCCTATAGAAAACGTATACAAATGAATACCAACGTAATACAAATACATAAAAACGAATGTATAGGTTGCCAGGTAGAATCTTTCTTATCTTTTAGTCCACTTGTTGCCTATTTAAAAGATAGGTTAAAAACCGAAAAATCTGTCAAGTCTGAATTTTACAGGTTTTTATTGCAGAAAATCGAAAAAGACGATGCTCTTTTGAATAGCATCAGTGCTGAAGAGCTATCGAAGTATAAAGATACATTAGAGCTTATTTTTACCATCTTAACGCCTTTAATGGGTGATGAGGATGATCTTTATTGGGCTTTAAGTACGCCTATCCCAGATCAGATCTTTTTTAGTACCAATGCCTTCTATAAATTTTTTAAAGATCACGATCCTAAAAATAAAGTAACGAAAGATGCAGAGCCTGTAGAGAAAAAACAGCTTAAATTTATTTATAACATCATTCTCGATCGGTTTTATAATTTTAAGTCTGTTTTAAGAAATGAAATTATATATGGACATGTTGATGAGCAAACTAAACTCATTCAATATTACAACATCCAAACCGATACTAAATTTGTCGAGATTAAGCATAAGGGAGATTTGCCTGAACTTAATTTTGAAGAGCTTGGTCAGTACTTTCAGGACGATAATGAACTGGAATACCTCATTGAAAATTTGCCTTTAAACAATTTCCAGTTCGAAGGTTTCAGCATCATCTCCATTACTGATGTAACTTTACACCATGCTATTGATGGTATAAGGGATGCACTCGTTAACCATAATTACCAAACAGAGGCTTATGCCCACGTCATTCAGGCACTAAAAAGCTTAAGTGGAAATGGAAACTTAGAATTTGGTTTAATGCCTTTTCTTACCGTTAATAACAAGTTGGTTTTCGATAATAAGGAGTTTTCACAGAGCATGCTCATCAACTCGGCAAAGGAATCTAACCTCGAAGAAGAGGTCTTTTATTCTTTGGTCGATAAGTATAAAGAGAATCCCAGGGCAATTTTTGTGAGTTCGATCAATGATGATCAAATAAGTAAAGATCCCTTTTTGCGGGTTTTGAAAGCCGCAGGCGTTTGTTCTTATTCGGTTTTGCCTATTTACTACAACATGCAATTGGCTGGTGTTTTAGAGGTTTATTCCAGCAAGGAAGTAGTTGTTGATGATAAGGTATTATCGAGGTTGCGCCCCGCAATGCCTTTAATAGGACAGCTTTTCCAATACAGCATAGAAGAATTTGATGCGAAAATGGATGAAGTGCTGATGGACAAATTTACAGCGCTGCAGCCATCGGTTCAATGGAAATTTAATGAAGCTGTTTGGCGTTTTCTGCAAAAAAGCACCAGCAAAAATAAGCTCAAAGACATTGAAACAGTCACCTTCAAACACATGTACCCGTTGTTCGGGGCCATTGATATTCGTAATTCTACAACAGAACGGAATAGGGCTCTTAAAGACGATTTGAATGTGATGTTGAAAAGTCTGATTGATGCTTTGAAAGCAATTCGAAAATCGGTTAATTTAGAATTGACAAGTAAATTATTGTTCAATTGCAAAGATTGGATTAAGAGAATTGGCAGCTTTGCTTCATCAAACGAAGAAAACCAGTTAAAAGAATTTTTAGAGGTCGAGGTATACCCATTTTTATCGATTATTAAAGGTAACTATCCAGAAACTGCACCTATTGTAGATCAGTATTTCGAGGTAGTTGTTCCAGAAACGGGTGCGGCTTATGCCAATCGTCGCCAGCTGGAAGTGTCCATGCAGTTAATTAACACAGAAGTGAGCCAGTATTTGGAAAAAGCACAGCTTAACTTACAGGCTTCGTATCCATGCTATTTTGCGAAATTTAGAACAGATGGAGTAGAGTATGATATCTACATCGGACAAGAGATAGCACCAGACAAGCCATTTGATTTGCTGTACCTCAAGAACATCAGGTTATGGCAGCTTACATCAATGGTCGAAATTGCCCGCTTATCGCAAAGTTTAATTGGCGAGATGCCAAGGCCACTGGAAACCACACAGCTAATATTTATCCATTCTAATGCCATAGACATTAGTTTTAGAAATGATGAACGCCGTTTCGACGTAGAAGGTGCCTATAACATCCGCTATGAAGTTGTTAAGAAACGTATAGATAAGGTTTTAATTAAAGGAACTGAGGAGCGTTTGACGCAGCCAAATAAAATTTCGATGGTGTACTTCAATCCCGAAGAGGCGAAAGAGTACATGGAGTACATCAAATACTTGCAAGTACAAGGCTTGTTGAATGATGACCTGGAGCAACTTGAACTGGATGAATTGCAAGGTGTTTCAGGATTGAAAGCGCTTCGAGTAGGCGTTCGTTATCTCGAAAATAAAATTGATGCTGATAAAAAACTAAAACCTGGTGAACTGCAGTCAATCGAGAAAGAAATTGCTAAAATGCTACAAAATTAACTAAGGCGATGGGGTATAGGCTCCATCGCTTTTTTTTCTTCCATTAAAAAGATTTTCCTATTCCATATCGGCGCACAAATAGCTTGATTCAGCGAAAACACCTATTTTATTTTCAACTTACCATCCTTAAACAAATCAAATGCAGTTTGATAGTTTGCGATTGCCTCATCTGTAGTAGATTTTGGGAATTTTGCAGGCTTCTGCTCATTTTTGGCCTTATTGTATAGGTAAGTTTCTACTTTCCGCTGCGGACTAAGCATTACCAAACTATCACCTTTCAAATAGCCTAACTTCTGATACGTTCCTAAGAATACACGAGGTTGATAGCTATTATCTAAAACATTTTTACCGTAGAATTCACTTTCGTAATTCCATCCCAATAGGTGCCAGAGCGTTGGAAACAAATCTACCTGCGATGTCATCTTCGAAATTTCCATTACAGGCTTATCTCTCAAATTCAAAATCATGCATGGAATTTGGTATTTCGCTATGTCGATTTCATTTTTGCCCGCACTGCTGGCGCAATGATCTGCAACAATTATTACAACCGTGTTTTCAAACCAGGGCTTGTTTTTTATCTTCTCGATGAACTTACCAATGGCGTAGTCAGTATATTTTACAGCAGCTTCCCTAGACCCGGGTGGTAAATCTATTTTATTTCCAGGGAAAGTATAAGGCCTGTGATTTGAGGTAGTCATGATGAAATCGTTAAACAATTGCTTGTTTTTATACTTCTCATCGGCATCTTTGATAACTACGTTGAAAATATCTTCATCGCAAATGCCCCAGGCGTTTTCGAAAGTCACATTTTGGTCGGCTATCAATGTTCTTGTGCCGGTATACGTTTCGTTTAACAGTTTCCTCCCTCGATCTACAATGTTATAGCTGTTGTTCCCGAAAAAATGATTCATGTTATCAAAATACCCATCCCCACCATAAAAAAAGGTATTGGTATATCCTTTGTCTAAGAATACATGGCCAACAGTAAATAGCCCTTCATTATCCATTCGGCGCACAATGCTGCTGCCTGGCGTAGGCGGAACGGCAAGTGTAAGTGCCTCCATGCCGCGTACGGTTCTCGTTCCCGTGGCATACATATTACTAAAAAAAATACCTTCCTCTGCAAGCGAATCTAATTGTGGGGTAATTTGTTGTTTGTTTCCATAGTGAGCTAAAAAGTCGGCACTTAAACTTTCTACCGTAACCATAATTACGTTGGGCTTGTAAGGGATTTCTGTACTTTTAATATCTCGCAAAATGGTAGAACCAGTTTTAAACATTGTTCCAGGTTCATTTAGCTGTCTTTTTACAATTGTAAAGGCATCATCATTATCAATAAGTTTGTAAAACTCATGGTAATTAAGCTCATTATTTTTAAAAGCAGCAAAAAAGGAATAAATGCCAGCCTTGCCAAGCTCATTTGCATAACGGTTATTTCCTTGTTCTGCTAAATTATTTTTGATAAATGCCACAAAACATAAAGCAATAACGACGATCGATAGTGAAGTTGTTAGCCGATTTTTAAAACTTGTATTAGCATGAAAACTGTTTCGAAAATATTGTAATTTGATGAACACGAAACTAACGCCAAATGCAATTAATAGCATTACTGCAATTAAAATTGGCAGCGGATAAGATTCATTGATATTGTGGATTACCTCATAAGTATAGATTAAATAATCAACAGCGATAAAATTGAATCTACTCTCAAATTCCTGCCAAAATGTAATTTCAGCAAAAAATGAAAACAGGGTAATTAAAACGAAGAAAAAAAACAGTGCTTTGGTTATTCCGTTATTCCATTTACTTCGATTTGCTTTTGCAGGTAACAATAATAAATATACGGCATATATAGAAGTTAACAGCAAAGCTGTACCGAGATCAAACAAAAATCCAATGCCATAAAATCTGAAGATCTCTATCATGCTAAAACTGGCATGTTGCAATGACAAAGCAAAAAGTGCCGACCTTACTAAAAAAGAAGCGATTAAGAAATAGACAATAAAGCTGAAAAGAATAGCATACCTGCTATAAAAAACATTGCGCATTTGATTAGATTTATTGTAGCAAATGTATGATTCAAATCTGAAGAAATGCTGAACTTGTGCGCTACCGCGTAAAAATAAAACCAATAAAAAAAGCTCCTCATGAATTTGAGAAGCTTAGTTTCATTTGTATGCGCAAGCTTTTCCTATTTTCTGGCTGCGATTTCCTCCTCGAGCGCTAAAGTTTCTATGGAACTGATGTTAGTCTTTAACGCAGCAAACCGCTCAATAGTTAACTTGGGTGTCGAGCTCATAATTAAGGTATGGCTATCTGTAGAACCGCTAAGTTTCAGATCGGCGTGATCTTTAATTACAGTATACAGGCCTTCAGTACTGCAATTTATAGCAGCGTGTGCATTACCTTTTAAAAATAGCTGTAGGTATTTAGCGTTCAATCTTCCCGCTGTATTAACCACAGCATTATCTGATGCTTCAATTCTGTAGATATCATTCACGTAAATCACAACCTTAGTTATTTCATTATCTAATGAGGTAATTTTGAGTAAATCGCCATCTTGCATAATTCTCGCTGTTCCAAAATTGTCTTCCGCGTAGGTAACCCCCGGTGTCGATCGCTGAATCAGAGTTACTTCTATATTTCCTTTGATGGTGATTCTTCTAAAGTTGTTCACCGCAGATGTTTTAACCGGTTCAGGTTGCAGCGTAGAAGCAGAAGAACACAGCGATGAGGTGGCCAATACAATTGCAGTAAGAGATGTTGCGATTAGGGTTTTGATTGAGGTTTTCATAATGTTTTCGGTTTTAATTATCAAACTAATTGACAATCAGTTTAATTGATTTTGTTTTTTAAGTAAGACGACGGCATGCAGAAAACGTTGCAGCGAGTTACCCGCTTTTATACCATCTTGATATCTTACTCGACAAACAGCGGAAAGACCAAGACAAACAGATGAAACTTTTTAAGCGTTGTGTAAAATAAATCAAGCTTAGATATTAAAATTGTTCTTTTTATTATATTTAAAACTTATTTCGAAATATTTTATGAAGAAAAAGGTCGTACTTGTTCAGGATAATAAGGATATCCTAGATATAATGGATCAAGTATTAGAGGATGAAGGATTTGACGTTACTGCGTCACTAACAACCGAGCCTATCGAAAAAATCGATGAAATTGATCCCGACGTAGTGATTGTTGATGATCACATTAAAGGATCGAAAAAGGGTTCTGAAGTTATAAAAGAATTAAAATCCGATCCGGAAACTGAAGATGTTGCCGCGGTATTAACCTCTACATCTAATAAACTGCCAGAGCAGGCTAAAGATTGCAAAGCCGATGATTATATCGAAAAACCATTCGATATCGACCACATGGTAGAGGTAGTTAAGAAGAATGCCTAACTACCTGTTTAAAGTAGGTTCGTAAGTATCTGTATTTACGGTAGCCTTTAGTTCGTGCAAAATTTGATACAAGCCAAAATTTGTGCGGTTTACATAAATAAAATGTTTTACACCCCTGGCTTGTTTAAATTCAGGCATTTTCGAAATTTTCTCACCATAAGCATATAATTGCTCGAAAAATTCTGGCTTGGAAAAATCGAAAACTTTACTGGTATATGGTTTGGCAAAAAGGCTAATCATTTCTTTATATGCCTTATAATAAAACTCAATCTGTTCTTCGGTATCATCTGCATGAATCATATCGAGCTTTCTAAAAGCATCTATGGTTTTGGTTTTATCATTTACCACGTCGGTAGAAATTAACGAGAAGAATGGATAGTAAAAATCATTCGGCATCTCTTTAATACAACCAAAATCGATAACGCCCAAATCCTCATTAGGGGTAACCATAAAATTGCCAGGATGTGGGTCAGCATGTACAGCCCTTAGCTCGTGCTGTTGGAAATTGTAGAAATCCCAAAGTGCCTGACCAATTTTATTACGGAGTTCCTGGGATGGATTAGTCTTTAAAAATTCTTTCAGGTGTAGCCCCTCCAGCCAGTCCATTGTTATAATCCGCTTGCCAGACAATTCCGGGTAGTATTTCGGGAAAACAACATGGTCTAGGTTTTTGCAATCCTCAGAAAACTGGATAGATCTTTTTACTTCAAGTTCATAATCGGTTTCTTCCAGTAAACGTTCTTCAACTTCCTTAATGTAAATATTTAATTCTCGCTCACTCATCCCCAGTAACCGAAATGCAAAAGGCTTTACTAACTTTAGATCAGAAGAAATACTATCGCCAACACCAGGGTATTGAATTTTAATAGCCAATTTTTTTCCATCTAAAGTTGCCTGGTGAACCTGTCCGATAGATGCGGCGTTGCTGGATGTTAAATTAAAAGTATCAAAAATCTGTTCTGGCGTTTTGCCAAAATTCTTGGTAAACGTTCTTACAATAAGTGGACCCGAAAGCGGTGGCGCATTATATTGCGATTGACTAAATTTATCTACATAAGATTTTGGCAAAATATTTTTATCCATGCTAAGCATCTGAGCAATTTTTAAGGCACTACCCTTAAGTTCGCTTAGCGATTTGTAAATATCTGTAGCATTATCTTCATTAAGTTGTGCCCGATCCATTTCAGGGTTGAACAACTTTTTTGAATAGTGTTTAATATAGTTGCCGCCAATTTGAAAACCTGTTTTAACAAATTTTGCAGAGCGCTCAACTTTTGTAGTTGGAATACTTTCTTGTGCTTTCATAGATGATTAAAATCCCATCTTTTCTTTAAACTTTCCGTTTCTTGATAAAAACTTCCCGTAATCAATTAAATTGTCTAATGGAGAGTGCTGAAAAAGATCAAAGGTTACATTAATGCCTTTTTCAATGGCTTCATCACTTTTTTCAAACGCTTCACTCTCATCATTCACCCAAAAATTTAAGATGAATGCAAACTGAATCCAAAGTGCATCTTTATACCGTTTGGTAAGAAATTTCCTATCAGCCAATTCTCCATTCTCTAAACCTTCATCAATTATTTCTTGTGAAAAGTTTTCGAATATTGGCTTTACGCCAGAAAGGACACTGGGCATAGAAAATTTTCCTTGTTCTTTCTTCAAGCTATAAATAACGAAACTGCGCTCGCTCTTCAAATGCTCTAAGTAGCTGTAGAAAAACGAAAGCATTTTTTCTCTCGATGAATATTGAAGCCAAACCTCCTGATCTTTAATTCTGGAAATCGTTTCGAAGGTAAGTTCAAACCAGATGGTTTTTTCGATACGCTCGAATGATGAGAAAAACTGATAGAAATCAGCTTCGGTAATTTTAAGTTTTTTCACAAAGCTATATACCGACTTTGGTCTTTCATCGTGTGTTAAAACATAATCGATATAAGCTTTTCTAATTTGTTGAGCAGTGGCCATATATAATTACTTTTTACAATAGTAACGTATAATTGATTTCATTGTTCTATAATCATTTAATTCTTAATCACAATTTTGTAATAAATGCTTTCATAATATTTGAAAGTTACTTTATTGCCTAAAATATTTAGTTATTGCAATGAAGATATTCAACTATTTTAATAGCTAAAACTAAAAAAATTAGTATTATTGTGATTCATTAATCCCGTCACTTATGATTCAGCTAAACGATTTTTTATATGGTAATATGGTATTCCCTAAAGTTTTCGAAGAACTTTTGGAGACTGATGCATTGAAACGTTTAGCTGGCATTCATCAGAGTGGCGCTATCTATCTTGTAAACCCCGATCTTTGCCATTCAAGACTAGAGCATGCAATTGGCGTAACGATGCTAATCAAAAAACTTGGTGGTTCGGAACTAGAACAGATTGCTGGATTAGTGCATGATATCTCACATACGGCTTTTTCTCATGTAGGCGATTATGTGTTTGATTACGATGGTGAAGATTATCACGAGAAAATTTTTGCCGAGGTAATCTACAATTCAGAAATTCCAAATGTTTTGCTCCGATACGGTTACGATGTCAATCAAATCCTTTATGGCAATTTCAAAATCTTAGAACAGCCAATCCCGTCTTTATGTGCAGATAGATTAGATTATACACTGAGAGACGGTATACATGCTGGGATTATTACGCGGCAAAAAGCCCGGGAATTTTTAAATTCGGTTGTGCTAAACAACGGCATAATCGCGGTAAATAGCACAGCAGATGCCGACTGGATTAATATGGTATTCCAGAAATTAAATAAAGAAGTCTTCAAACTTCCGTTACATTTATATGCTAACGGACAAATGGCTGAACTTATTAGGAATTTTTTGGCAAAAGGTTTACTGGAAGAAAGCGATATGTTAAAAACAGATACTTTATTGTTGAACAAAATCAGAACCACATATGCAGGTTATGAGGCAATTAAGTCTATAAAACAGCTTAAAGGTTTTGCAAATTACATGCGTTTTGGGGTTGTTCCAAAGATCAAAACTCGGTCGCTTAAAGCATTGGTTGTTTAAATAAAACACAACTTATTCATCTTTACTAAACTTAATTGTATTTATTGATGTATATTGTTTAAAATAAATATAGAGATGTCTGCAATAGAAATTATTTTAATAGGAGTTGTTATATTATTAATTTTTGGAGGGAAAAAGCTGCCAGAATTAATGCGTGGAATAGGACGAAGTGTAAAAGAATTTAAAGAGGCTAAGGATGAGCCTGTAAAGAAATAAGTTCAAACTGTTCAATGATCCTGATGGTAGGCATGCCCTAAACTTTTTATAGCGGGTTTTGTTATTCTATAAAGATAACGTTATGCCACAGCCCCAGGAAAACAACAACCGCAAATTAGATCAGGAAAAATCAGTAGATGGAATGGATAACTGGAATAATCGCCTGGATGAAAATTTGGAAGAGAAAGATCAGAATGATCCGTTAGCAGATAAAAAAGCTAAAAATTTTTCAGAGCATTTGGACGGTGAAGATACCTCAGAGGAGAAGGGAGATTGATTTTTATACGCTGACGGAATTTGATTACATCACTTACCGATATTTTGCATATTAACTATGTGATCTAAGAATATTAAGTATCCTAAGTTTTTACTCCGTTAATTTCCAGATCGATCTGATCAGTTTTTTAAATATTGATCTCAATTATATCAACAACTTAAACTGGTCTAGCCTACATTGCGTTTAAGATCGAGATTGTTGCTGAAAGTGAATTAGTTGCACATTAATGTGCCGTTTTAAGCTAAAAAATAGCCCATTAAGTTTTTTAGGTTCGATGGCAGCTTCCGAAAGTTCGCAATCGTTCAAATGTATATCAAGATATTTTATTTTGTGTAATTCTTTACATCAAGTACCCATTATATTACACGAAAGTCGGTATTTCTATTGATACAATTTGCTAATTTTTGCAAATCAGTTTTCGTTGTGTGCTTTTAATAGTATATTGCATACCAATTTTAATGGGAAATGAACGGTCAGTTTAAATTAGGCGCAAAATAATGAAAAGGGGTTTTTTAATAGCTGCGATCATTTTTTTCTCCTTTTTTTTGCGTGCTTATTCACAGAATGTATCTAATGAAGGTACAAACTTCTGGGCAGTTTTTCCGACCCATGTTCCAAGCCAAAATAACTTGGCACAGCTTGCCGTTTTTGTTACTTCAAAATTTAATACTGAAGTTACAGTTAGCTGTGGATCTTATTCGCAAATGAAGGCAATTCCGGCTAATACTGCAGTGCAGTTTGATATTCCCCGGGCGAATGCCCATATCGAAGATGCCGAATCAAACCAATTATTGAGCAATAGAGGTATTCACATCAAAGTAACAGATGGTATGCCCAAAGTTTCGGCTTACGCACATATTTTTGGCCGAGCCCGTTCTGCGGCTTCATTAATTCTACCATTCGAAACTTTAGGTCAGACGTATTATTCCATGAATTATACGCAGACACCAGGTGGTAAAAATTACATGGTGTTAATGGCAGTAGAAGATAATACTAGTATCTTAATACATGAGAAAGACGGTGGCGTGATTCCAATCACGTTAGATAGAGCAGGTGATGTATACGAATATATGTCTGGTTCATCAGACTTAACTGGTGTTTATGCCGAGACCGATCCCGCTAAATCATCCTGTAAAAGGTTTTCGGCTTTTTCAGGTTCGTCTACCATCAGTATCGGATGCTTAACATCGCTAGACCCACTTTATCAGCAACTTTATCCAACCGTGAGCTGGGGAAGAAACTATGGCGTTGTACCCATTAAAGATCGGCGTTGTATCATTCGTATTGTTGCCCAGGAAAATAATACTAAGGTTACATACAATGGTCTTACATTTACGCTTAACAAAGGAGAATATCACGAAAGTGGCTTCATAACACTATCTACTTTTATAACTGCCGATAAACTAATCAGTGTGGCACAGTTTTCTCTAACGCAAGCTTGCTCATCTGCTAGCGGAGGTACAGTCATCGGCGATCCGGAGATGGTAATTTTAAATCCGGTTGAATTTAGTATAAAATCGGTTACGGTCTTTTCTTCAGACCTTGAGTCTATTGCTGTAAAGTACATTAACGTATTAATCCGTACAAATAAAGCCAGTACTTTTAAGATTAATAACATCACTCCGTCGGTAACATGGACGCCCCTCGTGGGTAATAGCACCTATTCTTACGCACAAATACAGGTGTTTGATAAAAGCTTAACATTGACAGCAGATGATGGGTTTAATGCTACTGCATATGGATTTGGTTCGGTTGAGTCTTATGCTTACTCCGCAGGGACAAATTTGTCATCGAACAATTATTTAACGGTTGTAAATGAAGTAAGAAATGAAGAAAGCCCTAACGGTTGCATCGGACAGGCGCTTGACTTTAAGATAAACTTGCCATATCAGCCAGATCGTATCATCTGGACGCTAGACGGCGGTGTGCCAGAGGTTGTGAACAATCCTGTTCCGGAAGTGAAGAATAATAATGGTCAAACCATTTACGTATATAGCTATCCTGTTAAGAAGACTTATACTGTTACGGGCGAATATCATTTGGAAGTTGTTGCACATGTACCAGCAAGCGCAACCAACTGCACAACCGGCGATTTGACTACCAATTATGTGTTCAATATTTTTGAATTGCCAGTCGCCGATTTTAAAGCTCAATTAAATAGTTGTGCAGAATCTGAAGTTCTTTTCACCGATAATAGCGACCCAAAAACAAGCGAATTTTCTATTACCGATTGGTTTTGGGACTTTAAAGATGGCACTACTTCTGCCGAAGAAGCACCAAAGCATCAGTTTAAAGAGGAAGGAATTTACAAAGTTGCTCTGTTTGTAAAAGCGGGCACAGGCTGTTATTCAGAAGTTGTAGAAAAAGAAATAGAAATTTATCCACTTCCGGTTTCGAATTTCTTTGCGCCAAAAGAAACATGTGTCAATACTGAATTTGACTTAAAAGATCTATCTACCATAAGCAACAATTTATCAGTAAACAGTATAAAGGCTTGGAGATGGGAATTTGGTGATGGTACACCCGCATCGAATGAGCAAAACCCCAAACATACCTATAGCAAAGCAGGCACTTATACCATTAAGTTAGTAACCACTTCCAGCCGTGATTGTGTAAGTAAAGAAAAAACTTTTGATATTGTGGTAACCGAATTGCCAACGGCCAATTTTACGCTTCCGGATATTTGTTTAACAGATGCAGTAGCCACCTTCACCAACACCGCGAAGGATGTTTCTGGAGGTACTGCAGGGTTAACATACTTATGGGATTTTGGCGATAGGTATCTTTCTGGCGCAAACTTAAGTAAAAACACTTCTACTGATGTGAACGGTGTCCATACCTATACCGTTGCAGACAACTACCAGGTAAAGCTAACAATTACCAATGCGAATGGATGTGTCGCATTCATTCAAAAAACTTTTACTGTAAATGGTTCGGTACCTAAGGCAAATTTCGAGGTAATAGCAGGAAATACCCTTTGTAGCAGTGCCGCTGTGAGTATCAAAAATACCTCTATAGTAGACTTTGGTAAAGTAGTCAAGATTGAAGTCTACAAAGACTTATTGAACGAGCCAGAAAACTTCCAGACTTTCGAATATCCCATTCCCGATCAAATAGATTTGGTTTACACACCATTTGGCCTACCTGCTACAAAAGATTTTCAGGTAAAAATTGTAGCTTATTCTGGCAGTAAATGTGTCGATTTTATCGTGAAAACGGTAACGGTAGAAGCTTCACCAAGTTTAGTAGCTGATGAAATATTGCCTGTTTGCCAGAATGATGGTACCGTTCAATTGAATCAGTTTAGGGAAACATCAGGTATTCCAGGTACGGATTTATATACAAGTGATGGCGCAGGCATGGGGCAAAGCGGCATCTTTAACCCAAAAGCAGCAGGCGTTGGTACGCACACTATTACCTATACATTTAATGCAGATAATGGTTGTACAGCTTCTATTACTAAAACCATTTTGGTTAATCAATCACCCATAGTGGATGCAGGTACTGTTGTTTATATGCTTGCTGGTGGGGAAGTAACAATTCCTGCTGTTGCTGAAGGAAATGGATTATCCTATCAGTGGACACCTTCTATAAGTTTAAGTAGCGATAAAGTTTTAAATCCTATAGCAAGCCCAGACCAAGACACCCAATACACACTTACCGTAACAACCAATCCTGATGGTTGTCAGGCGGTTTCTACGGTAATGGTTAAGGTTTTGGAGGTGCTTAATCCTCCAAACACCTTTACACCAAATGGCGACAATTTTAATGATGTTTGGAACATCAAATATTTAGACACTTATCCAAATGCTACGGTAGAAATTTTCAACCGAAATGGAAACAGGGTTTTTTATAGCAATGGCTACAAAAATCCTTTCGACGGTAATTTTCAAAACGAGCCACTACCTGTGGGCGTTTATTATTATATTATCGATCCAAAAAACGGAAGAAAAAAAGTAACTGGCCCACTCACCATAATCAGATAACTCTTGAAAAATTACATCCTTATATTGTTAATAATAATTTCTACGTCTGTATTTTCACAGCAGAAACCTCAGTATACGCAGTATATTTTTAATCAATACCTACTTAATCCAGCACTTTCGGGTATAGAGAATTATATCGATTTTAAAACAGGGTATCGTAAACAATGGTCTGGCATAACGGATGCACCACAAACATCTTTCGTTTCTGCAAACTGGGCGCTTGGCGATAATCAGCTTTGGAGTAATGCCTTAACCGCATTTCCAGAACAAACAGGTAATCCTATGGATAGGAATTATATGCAAAATTACACCTCATCGCCACCACACCATGGCATGGGCGTAACCGCAGTGCTTGATAAAACTGGGCCAATTAAGCGTTTGGATGCGAACCTTACCTATGCATACCACATACAACTTAGCAATACTTTTAACCTTTCGGCAGGTATAGCAGCAGGCATCTCGAGCATCTCTTTAGATGTTAATGCACTAACGTTCGATACGCCTTCAGACCCCGCACTTAGCAGGGCTTTAATAAACCAGGTGAAGCCAGATTTGAGTGTAGGACTTTGGCTTTATGGCGCACGTGTGTTTGCGGGTGTATCGGCACAGCAAATCCTTCCTCAAACATTAAGCTTCTCTGCAGACGAAAGCTATAACAAAGGAAAACAAGTTCCTCATTTCTTTGCCACCGCGGGTTATAAGTTTTTTATTGATGATGAAATTGCCGCTATACCTTCTGTTATGGTTAAGTATGTAGAACCATCACCGGTATCGGTAGATTTAAATATGAAAGTTGCTTTTAAGGATAAGGTATGGCTGGGTGGAAGCTACCGCAAAGACGATTCCTTTTCGGCAATGGCAGGCTTCAATATCGGCAAGGTTGTTAACTTAACCTATTCTTACGATTTTACCACCTCAACGCTCAATCAGGTAAGTAATGGTAGCCACGAAATAGTTTTGGGTTTATTGCTTAATAACATCTACAAAGTACCTTCGTATATTAAGATGTGGTAGGAAGGCCAATTACAGGGGTTAAAAATTTGCGAAGCGTTTAAAGCTCTTTTCTCAAACGAGCTACCGGAATATTCATTTGCTCCCGGTATTTAGCTACGGTTCTCCTGGCAATGTTGTATCCCCTGTCTTTCAAAATTTCGGTCAATTTCTCATCTGCCAGTGGTTTGCGTTTATCCTCATTCCCAATACAATCTTCCAGAATTTTCTTTACTTCTTTGTTAGATACTTCTTCTCCATTCTCTGTTTGGATTGCTTCCGAGAAAAATGATTTAAGCAAAAAAGTACCAAATTCGGTTTGTACGTATTTAGAATTAGCGACTCTGGAAACGGTAGAGATGTCCATGTCAATTCTGTCAGCAATATCCTTCAAAATCATCGGGCGCATTTTTCGCTCATCGGCTGTTAAAAAATACTCATACTGATAATGCATAATAGCATTCATGGTTTTTAAAAGGGTTTGTTGCCTTTGTTTAATGGCATCTATAAACCACTTTGCAGAATCGAGTTTTTGCTTAACAAATTGTACCGCTTCTTTAAGTTTTTTGTCTTTTGATGAGGCTTTGTCATAGTGTTCGAACATTTCCTGGTACGAACGGCTAACCTTTAATTCCGGGGCATTTTTAGAATTCAATGTCAGAATTAGAACACCATCATTATTGCTGATGTGAAAATCAGGAATAATTTGCATTTGTTTGGTTGTTACCTGATTGGCATCTCCTGGTTTGGGATTCAGGCGGAGAATCTCGTTGACAACTTCTTTTAGCTCTTCGCTATCGAGTCCTAAACTTTTCTCCAGCTTATCATAATGCTTCCTGGTAAATTCATCCAGAAAATTTTCAACCACGTTCATTGCCTTTACAATAATAGGGTTGTTAGGATCTTTTCTTTTCAGTTGAATCAGAAGACATTCCTTTAGATCGCGTGCGCCGATGCCTGGAGGATCAAAACTTTGGATCAATTTTAACATCTCCAAAACATCTTCCTCCTCAACCATTACATTTTGAGAGAAAGCCAAATCATCAATCATAGATCCTAGCGGACGGCGTAAATAACCATCGTCATCTAAACTGCCAATAATCTGTTTGCCCACAATGAAATCCTGGTCGGAGAGGGGAACCAGATCCAACTGCTCTTGTAAGCTCTCGAAGAAAGTACTTTCTATCGCAATCGGGGTTTCCTTCTTCTCCTCATCATCATCGCCGTTATTATAATTTGTGCTGTAGTCGTTAGTATTGTCGTCCTGGAGGTAATCATCCACGTTAAACTCATCCATACTGGTATCTTCAGAGGGGCCTTCAAATTCTTCAGGTCCTTCGTTTAGATCGTCATATTCACCTTTTGGTTCTTCTTGAGTCATCAAGCTGGGATCTTCCAAAGCGGGATTATCTTCTAGCTCTTCTTTAATGCGGGTATCTAAAGCAACGGTAGGCACTTGCAACAACTTTATAAATTGAATCTGCTGAGGAGATAATTTCTGCAGTAGTTTTTGTTGTAAATGTTGCTTTAGCATAGTATGATATCAAGAATTGAAGCAAAAATAAACAAATCATTTCAGATATCGCTAGAATACCGTTAAATGGAATTTACTTGCCGTTTAAATTATTTGCTAAACGTTTGTATTAACTCTAATGTTTGTTATTTTCGTAAACAAATAAACTAAACTTAAAATTATGGGCTTTATTAAGGAATTTAAGGATTTCGCAGTCAAGGGGAATGTTCTCGATTTGGCTGTGGGTGTAATTATTGGTGCCGCTTTCGGTAAAATCGTAAGTTCACTGGTAGAAGATATCATTACGCCGGCCGTGCTTGGTCCAGCATTAAAGGCTGCTGGTCTGGAAGATTTGAGTAAGCTTACTATTGCAGGCACTGCAATTAAATATGGCAATTTTTTATCACAAGTAATATCCTTTGCTATTGTTGCATTTGTTCTATTCCTTATAATAAAGGGTGCCAATAATTTAAAGAAAAAGGAAGTTGCGGCTCCTGCGCCACCTGCACCACCAACCAAAGAAGAAATACTGTTATCAGAAATCAGAGATCTGCTAAAAGCAAGAGCATAAGAAATAAAAAATCCGCAATTTATTGCGGATTTTTTATTTAATAACTTCTTTTAACCCTAGGGTCGGTGATAATTATATAATCGCCCAATGCAATGAATTTCGTCCAATCAGGTTTTTCAAATTGCTCATCATAAAAAGTAGAAATATTAAGTATGCTGGTTTTTGGCAGATATTGTTTCAATTTAGCTAACGTGCCAAGTTTTTCATCGCTATGGAAACGCCCATTAAGTTGAAACACCTTCACACCTTTATGAGCGGTTAAAAATTTAGCGATAGACCAAGCCATACTCGCATCCCAGAAATTTTGTGCCTGGTAAACTTTCATGGTACCCATACCATGCCCACCCAGCAGGCTGTTAAACTTTTCATAGTAGCGCCCGGTAGCGGTATCAATAGGGAGAGGCGGCAAATTTGCATGAGATGATTTTGGGAAGTCCTTTAATGCCCCTAATCCGCCCTTAGTTACTGCATTGCTATACCTACCGGCGCCATTGGCAGCAATAACAGGTAATTTATTGGTTTTAGCGTATTCTACCACATCGCTATAATCCTGGTAATTTGACCACGCCCGACCTTCCTTGATTAAATTTGCTTTAGAGATTACGCCGGCTAAATACTCATCGACAACTCCTTGCACATCCGTTTGGAACATTTCCATACTGGCCGCAACTTTATATGGATACTTTTCATTCAATTTTTTAAAAATTTCCAATTCCAGTTGGTGCCCTACGGCATCATTGTGTTCTTCTCCGAAAAATAGTACATCAACATTTTTCATGTCGGTAACGATATCATCAATCGTAACCATTTGCTGCTTTCTTACGTCGTAAATTTTATAACGCTTGTTTATATCCTGCGCTTTTAGGCCAATAGATAACAATAATGAGCAAATAATAATACAACATTTCATTCCTCAAAATAAAGAAAAATATTTCACCGACAAAATGATTGGATTCACCGTGTTTAACCTAAATTATGCCTCCTTGATATGGGCAACATAGGGTATTATAAATACTTTTGGTTATTAAATTTAATAGAGATGGAAAATTTAAATAATAACGGTATCAAAAACAGCGGACGGGTTTGGAGCGGTCTCATCATCATACTTGTGGGGATGGGTTTTTTATTAAATAATGTTGGGTTGGATATTCCCAATTGGATTTTTAGTTTTTGGACATTTCTAATTGTTTTGGGCTTGTTTTTGGGCTTTAGAAAAAACTTTAAAGGCATTGGTTGGTTGGTTATCGTTTTAATTGGCGTATACAACACCATCGATAGAATGGGATTCGATTTTGATATTTCAAAATATGCATTGGGTTTCGGATTGGTGATTGTTGGTGGTTTTCTAATATTAAGACCGAAAAATGGGTTCAAAAATAGTTTTGTAGATCAATCATCACCAACTGATTTCTCAACACAAACTGCTATAGAAAGCGGGCAGGCACAAAGTAGAAAAGCAAATACGAATGATGTTATTGATGTTACTGCTGTTTTTGGAGGCAATAATCAAACGGTTTACTCCAAAAATTTTAAAGGTGGAGATATAACAGCTGTTTTTGGTGGAACGGATATCATATTAACGCAGGCCGATTTTGAAGAAACCGCATTACTAGATGTAACCGCTATTTTCGGTGGCATCAAATTGATTGTTCCACAAGACTGGGCTATTAAATCTAATGTTACAGCGATTTTTGGAAGTGTCGAAGACAAAAGGTCCCATTTTATGCCAATAGGAGAAAGGCAGAAAACCCTCGTGCTAGTAGGTACTGCAATGTTTGGGGGTATAGAAATTAAAAGCTTCTAAGCTTGTATATTATCAGGCGGTTGGTGCATCACACCAACTGCTTATATCATTAACCAACACTAAACTTCGCCATTGTGACAACAAGACCATTATCTGTTCCGCAAATACAAAAAGTCTCGCTTGCCTTCGCACTAGCATGGACTGTCTTATGTGCCGTTGGCATGCATTACGTCATTAACTTTTCTTGGTTAATATCGGCTGTAGACAGTGCATTTAGTAATTTGTTGCTTGCTGGAGCATGTATTGGCATTAGCAATATGCTTGGATACTATCAGCCAAAAAACGAACGTATTTTGTATTTTTTGGTCATTACCCTTGCCTTAACGCTTGTTATTATTTTTATTGGTAAATATACGTTACTAGCAATTTTCTACGATTATAAGGAGTATAAGGATTTTTACAACTTTAGTTTTTCTTTTCGTGGATTGATTTCTTTTATGTGTCTGGCATGGTGTGCCTTGGCCAATATATTGTGGTATAGGTTAGAAGAACAATCTGAAACTCACGAACGTTTAACAGCAGCAAAGACGCTGGCAAAAGAAGCAGAGCTAAATAAATTAAGACATCAGCTACAACCTCACTTTCTTTTTAATAGTTTGAATTCGGTTTTTGCGCTAACAATGATTAACCCCAAAGAAGCGGGGGTGATGATTACCAAACTTGCATCTTTTTTACGTGGAACGCTCAAGCGCGACGATGAAGTGTGGGTAAGCGTTGCCGAAGAAATGGAATACATTCAGCTTTATTTAGATATTGAAAAAGTGCGCTTTAGCCACCGTTTGAATATTGAAGTAAATGTTGCTGATGACACGCTGACCCTTTGTTTGCCTGGCACACTTTTACAACCCATCATCGAAAATGCCATTAAGTTTGGTCTATACAATACTTCTTCAGGCATTACCATCAAGATAGACGTCACGGTAGAAAACCATTTATTAGCTGTTAGGGTACAGAATCCTTTCGACCCGGAAATGAAAGCAACCGGGGGAACAGGTTTTGGCTTAAGTGCTATTAAACGCAGGTTATACCTTTTATTTGCCAATCCACAGTTATTGCAGACAGAAATTGAAGCAAATAATTTATATATTACCACCTTAAAAATTCCACAGAAAAATGATCAGAACAATCCTCATTGATGATGAACCTTTAGCGAGAGATATTGTTAAGTTTTACCTAACCGATCATCCTGAGGTTGAGATTATTGCTGAATGTTGTGATGGTTTCGAGGGATTAAAAGCCATTACCCAACATAAGCCAGATCTTATTTTTCTTGATATTCAAATGCCTAAAATTAGTGGTTTTGAAATGCTGGAACTGGTAGAGGACAAGCCCGCTGTGATTTTCACAACTGCTTTTGATGAATACGCGATTAAGGCTTTTGAAGTTAATGCCGTGGATTATTTGTTGAAACCGATCGATAAGGCGAGGTTTGATCTGGCAATGAACAAAATTCCCGGGAGGATAACAAGAAGTGATAACACCGAAGCAGTTTTAGAAGCAGCGGCACTAACACCCGCACAAAATAATAGGGTAGTAGTAAAAAAAGATGGCGTAATTAAAATTATTCCTACCGGAGATATTGATTATTTAGAAGCCGATGATGATTACGTTAAGTTAAATGCCGTGGATGGTGTGTTCTACAAAAATAAAACCATGTCTTATTTCGAACAGACCCTAGATTCAGGACAATTTATTCGTATACATAGATCTTACATCATCAACCTGGCTCAGGTAACAAAAATTGAGCTGAAAGAAAAAGATAGCTACGTTGTATTGCTCAAATCGGATATTTGGTTGCCAGTTAGTAAAACCGGTTACACCAAATTAAAAGTTGCGCTAGGTTTGTAATGCTACCTAAACGTACAACTGGCACCTAAAATATTCCACTTATTTAAGAATTATACATCGATAGTGGTTTTTTCTATCGCATCGAATAAACTGAAATCGATAACCGTTTTACCTGTAGCATTGTGATAGTTCATTACCTTAAATTTTGCGTTCCATTCGATATCCTCGTCTTGGTAGCTGGTGCGGCTATGAACGGTTTGAGAAAAAGTTTCATCGAAGGCTTTAATAATGATAAAAATCTCAACCTCTGCAGCCGATAACTCAAGCTGCGTTTTATCATAAATAGGGCTATCTTCGGTAATTGGATGTACCAATGTCCAATTCAAAGGTAAAATGCTTATGCTTTTACGCTCTAGTTGTAAGGGGTAGAAACTACGTTTAAGCTTTCCGTCAACCGTTTCGTTAAAACTAATAAACATCTGGGCCTCTACATCTATCAAAGCATTCCTTCGAAGATTTACGAGTCGGCACATTAACCCAGTGTGATCGTGAAAGGGCGAAACAACCATTTTCCTGGAAAAAGAAATCTTGGAGGTTGGTCTGCTAAAGCGTCCGTACAGTAAACCTGTAGCCAATGCAAATGCCAGTAAGCCAAGCATGCTCTCAAAAGCTGCCACAATGCTGGTTAGAAAGCCTTGCGGCGCAATATGCCCATAGCCTACGGTAGAAATGGTTTGAGCGGAAAAAAAGAATGCATCAAAGAAATGATCGCGGGCAGTTGTACCATTTGCGCCATTTAAGTTTTCGATGCCAATTAAATTGTAAGTAATGGCAAAAGCAGTATTAACAATAAGATAAGCGACTAAAATTACGATGAAAAAACGCGACCAGCTCATGGTTACCAAGCGGGTATAAGTATCATCTAATTTAAACCATGGTAGGCCAGTTCGTTCAATATTAGGTGTTCCATCAATATTTAATACTCGCTGGTTTTTCAACACGGGTGCAGAGCCGAAACCCAAATCATCATTAAACTGTACTTTTCTCCTGAAAAAAGCCATATATTTTATAAAAGATTTTGGAATTATAAAAAAGTATATCAATATTTGTTCTGTACAAACATGATAATTAAAAACTTAAATAACAATTGGTGGTGGCATAACGTAAATCGTTAGGCAAATTCTATTGTTATATATTTAAAAATATTTTATACCAACTAAGAGGATTGCCCCAAAAGCAATCCTTTTTTTATTGGCCGCTGTTAGCCAAATGTTATCGCAACAGCAAAGTGAAAATTTACATGAAAAAAATTTTAAACCATTTATTCGAGAACAAGAGCTTTAGTAGAGCAGAAGCCAAAAATATATTGATTTCAATTTCGCAGGGTGAGTTCAACTCATCACAAATAGCAGCTTTTATTACGGCTTACGCTATGCGAAATATAACTGTTGATGAACTACAAGGCTTTAGAGATGCGATGTTGGATTTAGGCGTAAAAACAAATTTTTCTGATTACGAGCTGATTGATTTGTGCGGAACAGGGGGAGATGGAAAAGATACTTTTAACATTTCCACACTCTCTTCTTTTGTAGTAGCCGGCGCCGGACACAAGGTCGCTAAACATGGTAATTATGGCGTTTCTTCTGGCTGTGGTTCATCAAATGTAATGGAACATTTAGGCTACCAGTTTACTAACGATGAAGATGTGTTGAAACGAAATTTAGATCATGCTGGCATTTGCTTTTTGCATGCGCCATTGTTTAATCCGGCAATGAAAATTGTTGCGCCAATACGTAAAGATCTGGGTATCAAAACTTTTTTTAATATGCTGGGCCCAATGGTTAATCCGGCGCAGCCAAAATATCAAATGGTTGGCGTGTTTAGTTTAGAGTTGGCTCGATTGTACAATTATCTTTATCAGGATACCACAAAAAGCTATACCATTGTGCATGCTTTAGAAGGCTACGATGAAATTTCGCTTACCTGCGATGTAAAGACCTTCAATAACAAGGGCGAGGGAATTTTAACCCTCAACGATATGGGCTTTGAAAAGGTTGCCGTTAGCGATATTAAAGGTGGCAATACGGTTGAGTCTTCTGCGAAGATTTTTATGGATGTGCTAGATGGAAGCGCTACTGATGTGCAAAATAATGTAGTACTTTGCAATGCTGCGCTTGCCATCAAAACCATTAAGCCAGATGCGTCATTTGCAGATTGCTTCTATGAGGCAGAAGAATCCCTGAACAGTAAAAAGGCATTAAACTGTTTTAAAAAATTGGTTGCCTGATGGAAAATCTGAAATTGAAGGTGTGTGGGATGACATTGGCGGCAAATATTGCATCAGTTGCGGCGCTGAAACCTGATTATTTGGGGTTTATTTTTTATGAAAAATCGCCTAGATTTATCAGCAATGTATCTGCAGAATTGATTAGATATATCCCGCAGGAAATAAAAACGGTTGGAGTTTTTGTTGATGAAGCATTAAGTTCCATAAAGGAAAAAGTTAAACTTTATCAGTTAAAGGCTGTTCAATTACATGGAAACGAAACCGTTGAAGATGTACAAGATCTTAAAAATACTTTTAGCCAACTGGAAATATTTAAGGCTTTCGGGATAGCCGAAGATTTTGACTTCGCTAAACTAGCAGTTTATGAAGATAACGTAGATTATTTCCTTTTCGACACCAAGACAAAAACCCATGGTGGTTCTGGCAAGACCTTCGATTGGGGAATTTTGAGTCGATACACACTTGAAAAACCTTATTTTTTGAGTGGGGGAATAGATTTACAACATGCGGCATCGATCAAACAAATTACTGATGAGCGCCTTTTCGGCTTAGATATTAACAGTAGGTTTGAAATTGAACCAGGACAGAAAGACGTTGAGCGGATTAAGCAATTTATAAGAAGCTTTTCTTAAGTAGATAACCTGCAAGCAAATTGAGGTTTATGCATTATTGATCAATTTGGGAACTAAGCGCACAACTTTCTTCCCGCCTAATATATAATTACAGTTCATTAGCACCAGTTTATACAGGTGGATTATTGATATAAATATGAAATACAAAGTAAACGAAAAAGGATATTACGGAGATTTTGGAGGTGCATACATTCCCGAAATGCTATATCCAAACGTAGAAGAATTACGTCAAAACTATCTGAAAATTATTGACGATGCTGATTTTAAGAAGGAATTCCATCAGTTAATGAAAGATTATGTAGGTCGTCCATCGCCATTATATTTGGCCAAACGATATTCTGAACGTTTGGGGGCCAACATTTTCCTCAAGCGGGAAGACTTGAACCATACCGGTGCACATAAAATTAACAATACCATCGGACAAATTCTACTGGCCGAAAAGTTGGGCAAAAAACGGATTATTGCGGAAACAGGTGCCGGTCAGCACGGTGTTGCAACTGCTACCGTATGTGCTTTGCGGAACTTGGAATGTGTAATTTATATGGGCGAAGTAGACATCGAACGTCAGGCACCAAATGTTGCTCGTATGAAAATGCTCGGTGCAAAGGTTGTCCCTGCAAGTTCTGGTAGCAAAACCCTTAAAGATGCTACCAATGAAGCCATGAGGGATTGGATTAATAATCCGGTTGATACCCATTACATCATTGGTTCGGCCGTAGGTCCACATCCTTACCCTGATATGGTGGCTATTTTCCAATCAATTATTTCTGAAGAAACTAAGAAACAATTATTGGAGCAAACAGGAAACGCACAGCCAGACTATGTTTTGGCCTGTGTTGGTGGTGGAAGTAATGCTATAGGTATGTTTTATCATTTTATGGATGATGAAAACGTAAAGTTAATTGCAGTGGAAGCAGCAGGTAAAGGGGTTTCTAGCGGCTTTTCTGCAGCAACAACTTTTCTGGGTAAAGAAGGGGTATTACACGGCAGTAGAAGCATCCTGATGCAAACCATAGATGGGCAGGTAGTAGAACCTCACTCTGTTTCTGCAGGTTTAGATTATCCTGGTATTGGGCCGCAACATGCCCATTTATTCAAAACTGGACGAGGGCAGTATGTTTCTATAACAGATGAAGAAAGTTTGGAAGCGGGTTTACGCTGCACTCAACTTGAAGGCATCATTCCCGCCATAGAAAGTGCACATGCATTAGCATATCTCGAGAAAATGACCTTTAAAGGTGGCGAAGTTGTGGTAGTTTGTCTTTCCGGTAGGGGCGACAAAGATTTAGACACCTACATCAAATATTTTAATTTATAGATTTCGACTTTAAGGCAGGTAATTCGATGAATTGTGATCCTGCCTAATGTGACATTAAATATTGTGCAAAACAATGAACAGAATTAAACAGCTCTTCAAAGAGAAAAAAAATATATTGTCTATTTATTATACAGCCGGTTATCCAAATACCGGAGACACGATAAAGATTGCAGAAGCTTTAGAAAGATCTGGAGCCGACATGCTCGAGATTGGTTTTCCTTATTCAGATCCTGTTGCCGACGGACCGGTGATCCAGGCAAGTAGCAAGCAATCCTTAGATCAGGGCATGACACTTCAATTGCTCTTTGATCAACTGAAAGAGTTGCGTAAAAATGTTACTATTCCCGTATTGTTAATGGGTTATGTTAATCCCGTATTGCAATTTGGTGTAGAAAACTTTTGTAAAGCCTGTGCTGAAGTAGGGGTTGATGGATGCATTGTACCAGATCTGCCCATGGTCGAGTACGAAGAATTTTATCAGGATTGTTTCGAAAAACACAATTTAAGCAACGTATTTCTAATTACACCACAAACTGCTGAAGCTCGTATCCATAAAATTGACAGCCTTACCAATGGATTCATCTATCTGCTGTCATCATCAGCTACCACAGGAAAAAATCTGGAGGTTGGAGATACAACCGAAGCGTATTTCAGCAGAATCAAGAATATGAATTTGAAAAATCCCACCATGATTGGATTCGGTATTAGTGATAAGAGAACTTTCGACAAAGCGTGTAGTTACGCAGATGGCGCCATTATTGGAACCGCGTTTGTAAAATCTATTGCAGATGGTGACATTGATGAAAATGTAAGCCGTTTTATGAGCGAGTTTAAAAGTTGATTATAGATTAGAAATTCAATTTAGATCAATGGAGTGGATAAACTTTAAGTTTGGCTACCTCCATTGATTTTTTTCTTTTTAAAGTTGATATAAGTGCGAACAATGTTGCCGGATCGTGGATCAAAACTAAGCCGCCCTTTTTTGAAACCACTTGGTGATTCTCAAAGGCGATGAACTATACCTATTTAATCAGTTGATGGTAAACCTTGCTCATCTTTAGCTGGAACTGATTTCAAGAATACGAAACCAATTACACCTGATAGAACGGAGGCAGTTAATATTGCAAATTTTGCTTCAGATACAAATAACAAATCATTAAATGAGAGCAGGGCGATAAATATCGACATCGTAAAACCTATACCGGCTAACATTCCCAGGCCAACAATGTGTTTCCATCCTGCACCCGTTGGTAAATCTGCCCACTTTAGCTTAACAGCCAGCCAACTAAATAAGGTTACGCCAAGCGTTTTTCCGGCAAATAATCCTACTATAATTCCTAAACCTAATGGCGATATTAATCCTGCGAGCATTTCTTTTTCAAACGTGATGTTCGTATTTGCCAGGGCAAAAATGGGCATTATTAGGTAGTTAACTGGTGTGGTAAGTGCGTGCTCCAATTTTTCTAACGGAGAGAGTTCATCACTTTCGTTGGTTGGTATAGTAAATGCCAATAGCACGCCGGCAATAGTTGCATGGATGCCGGAATGATGGATGAAATACCAAAGAAAAATTCCAGGTAATAAATAAAATACTAATTTCTTAACGCCAAAATAGTTCATTGCAACCAATAAAACTAAAATCCCCCCGGCCATCGCTAAATATTCAAAATGGATTTGGTTGGTATAAAAAATGGCAATAACCAGGATTGCACCTAAATCATCTACAATGGCTAAAGCTGCTAAAAATATCTTTAAACTTGTAGGAACGCTCTTGCCTAGCATAGCAATAATAGCTAATGCAAATGCAATGTCTGTTGCCATAGGAATTCCCCAACCATTGGCACTAGCGGTTCCACGGTTAAATGAGGCATAAATAAGAGCCGGAATAAACATTCCGCCTAAAGCTGCAATTACGGGAAGTGAGGCACTTTTTACAGACGACAGTTCCCCTTCTACCAATTCCCGCTTAATCTCTAAGCCAACCAGTAAAAAAAATATGGCCATTAAAGCATCATTTATCCAGGCAAGAATACTGTAATTCACGGTTCCGAAACCCAATTTTACTTCGAGAAAGGTTTCGAAGCTTTCTTTCGATGAGGTATTGGCAATGAGTAGCGAAATTGCTACGCAAACCAATAAGATGATTCCGCCAACTTGGCCGGATCTAAAAAAACGTTTAAATACTTCGAGGTTGATGATTTTTGCCATTGTTCCAAAAATAGCAAAAACATAAGGATTGGGGCAGAAATAACTTCCTGTTATTCCAAAAAAATAAAATTTTAAAAAAAATTCCACAGCATGCAAGCTAAAGCTTGCATGCTGTGGAATTGACCAAAATCAGTGTAACCCGTATCCTAAACTCTATGGATTTTTTCGTCCGATATTTACCCGGAGGTTAATTTCGAAATCTCCATCAGTATAACCAGATATGGCTGAAGTCGCCGTATTATAGTACGCCATGAAATACAAGGTAGACTTGTAATTCATTCCGAAACCAACTGTTGCGTTTTGCGTATTATGGTACATAGCCATTACGTATAATTTATCATTTGCGAAATTGGCGTTTAAACCGGCATCCCATAAGTTTTTATAGTTTTTAATTCCCCTAAAAACACCTTTTGGCTCCAGGCTTACGCCATTGATTCCTGTTCCTAAACTAAATCTATATCCAATAGCAGAATAGAAAGTTGGCTTGTCTGCAAAATTTAAGTCGTCATTTCTAAATACAGAACGCATGTTAGGCACAGCTCCTTCAACCGTTAATCCTTTTGAGGTATAAGATACGCCAAAATCACCATCGAAATAATAACCCCGATCGTTGAAACGGGCAACCGAAGGATCGTTAATGTCGCTGTTGCGAATACTTCCTAAATCTAACCTGTCCTGGCTTCCACCAAATGAGATCCCAAAGTTCAGTTTCTGATCGTCGCTATTTAAGGGAAGGTGGTAGGCAAAAGTTCCTACCATTTTGGTTCGCTGTAAACCACCAGATTTTTCGTTGTAAACATTTATTCCCCAGCCAACCTTGCCCACCTGCTGATCGGCCGTAACGCTTTGGGTTAGGGGGGCACCTGGAATATTCGACCATTGCTTGCGAAAACTCCCATTGATATTTAAACCTTCATTAAATCCAGCCATAGACGGATTAACCAAGTATCTATTTTGAAAATACTGCGCATTTAAAGGTAAAATTTGCCCCTGAACAGTGCTCGTAATAAGCATACTCGCTGCAAATAGAAACGCTAAACGACTTATTTGCTTTATCTTTCTTGTAATTGCTTTCATTCCCGTAATTAGTCTCTAATAATGTTTACAAATCCTTTAAATGTACCTATGCCACTGCCCAAATCAATAATGTAATAATAGGTTCCTTCGGCGAGCGGACTGCCGTTAATTGTACCATCCCAGTCGTTGTTGTAGGCTTGCTTGGTGTAAAGGATTCTGCCAGCTTTATCAAAAATCTTGAGTACATTGTTCGGATAGTAATCGATGTTCTTAACTACAAACTTATCGTTGTAGCCATCGCCGTTCGGCGTTACAAGCGTACTGGCTTCTAATTTGTAATCATCAACTACCGTAATGGCAATACTTTGTTCTGCCGTACAGCCGCTAGTATTCGTTACAATTACTTTGTAAATACCGCTCTGTTTAGGTCTGATCGTTGCTGCCGAAGTATTCTGACCCGAAGTAATGTCTGCGCCAACCCAGCTGTACTGAACGCCGCCAGTAGCTGTTAAGGTAATTACATCACCCTTAGAAATAGTTAGGTCTTTGTTATTGGTAATAGAAATGCTCGGCAAAGCATTAACGGTTACGGTTGCTGTTCCGGTTTGGTTTTGGCCGCAATTAGCATCCTTCACATTTACTAAATTGTATGCGAATGTCCCGGCAATATTAACTGGGGCAAGAATGGTTACACTTGCATTTGTGCTCGTAACAGTTTGGTTTGCACCACCATTTATGTTGTAGGTAAAAGTATAGGGTGCGGTGCCGTTGGCACCAGTGAAAGTAATTGTTGGCCTGGTACCATTCAAACAAACCGCTGTTGAACCAGCTATCGTAGCTGTGGCGGTAGATGTAACGGTAAGTTTGAATGTTTTGGAAATTCTATCCACTCCACCGAAATCAGTTCCTCCATTGTCTGTTATAGTTACCGTAATATTTGCGCTGCCACTTACATTACCTTTTAAATGATAGGTAACTGTTGCTTTATCGTTTCCGTTTGGAGATACGGTTAGTAGATCAAAAAGATTTGCATTATCACTTGTAACCGAAATTGTAGTGGTTTGATTAGTTTCCGGACCAGCAGAAATTCCAGTAATGGCAATTGTTTGGTTTACTGGAGTGTAACAAATGGCCTGGTTAGCGATGGCGCCTACTGTGGGAATACCATTCCCAAACAAATATCGCGATTTGATAGGATAGTGGTCTGTGGTTGTATTCGCGTAATTCGTCACCAGATTTTTAACTGCATCCAGCACTTCTGCAGAAGCAGGAATATAGTTTTTGTTTAAATCTTTACTAATGATTACATTATCGATTACTGTAGGGAAACCAGCGGTTGATTGTTTGCCAGCTAAGCTTAGTGGTAACGTAATTGGGAAATAATTAGCTCCATCTTGGGTAAAATCAACATAGGAGGTTCCTGTTCCCGGCATTGGCGCAATGGTTTTATCAGCTTCCAGGACATCGTTGAAATCGCCTAAGATGATTACTTTTTTACCTGCTAGATTTGCATCGATCCAATCCTTCAATTGCTTATTTCCGTTTTTTCGTCTATAATAAGAGTCGATTTGATCTGCGGTTGTTCCAGTATTGGCTTTAGCGTGAATTTCGATGAAGTACACTGTATCAACCTTATTATTAATTTTTACTTGTGCCTGCATCATGTAAGGAAAACGACCAGACGACCAATTTTTATAAGCTGAACCATCAGCGCTGGTAGAGGGAACATTAGGGTTGTAGGTATCGCGTAGAATTCCCAAGGTAGAAATTGGCTTTATTTGATCGCTTCGATACATGAAAGCTAATTTTTGTGCTAGTGGATAATCAGCATCATTTTTATCATCGGCATAAGAACCAAACTCGCTAAATACAACACCATACCCAGCCGGTAGCACGGTATTTTTGAAAAGCGTAGTATCCACTACTTCGGCGAAGCCATATACATCGGCATTTAAACTATTTACGATGGTTTTCACATTCGCCGCTTGCAATACATCATTTGATGGGTCTTGCGCTGGGCTTCCAAACCATTCAATGTTCCAGTTTACAACTTCTAAAGTGTTGGCAACGTCAAAAGTATTTCCAGAGAAAGCAACTATTTTATTTGCTGAACCTGTAGTTGCTATTAACACATTTCCTGTGTAACTGGTATTTACTGCTGTTGGCGAAAACTTAGCATAAACAGTTGGAGACGTATTGTTAATATCTGCTCTAGCGTAAGTGATTGAGCTGTTGTAAGTTCCAGCACTCGTCTTTGATAACGTGAAATTTGCTGGAGCGGTTAGGGTAACATCGCCGGTTAAATTCCCTGCAGAGAAGCTGAAAGTATTTGCAGCTGAGGTAGTTCCCGGCGCCTGAAAACCAAAATTGATGCTTGAAGGCGATAACGTAATATCAACTGCAGGTGGCGTGCTGGAATTAATCACAGCGAAATCATCAACTGTCCACCTGCTTGCAGATGATGTAGTCGAATTATACACCATAGCAACGTACACTGGCAGTGATTTATAAGCTGTCAAGTCGATATTGTCAGATTTTGTCCACTTGTCTGTTGCTGTTTCCGGAAATTTCCCATCAATGTTTATCCATGTTGCCAGGGATGGATCGCTAGTACCGCTATAATTTGTAGAGATTTTCAGTTGCAATTTATCCCCTGCAAATGCCGATCTAGTCCAGAAAGACAAAATTGCATAGTTGAATGTAGCGAGGTTTAATTTTGGAGAAATCAACCAATCTTCATTTAATATATTTCCACTTGAGAAACCATTAATTTGCAGTGCATTGCCTGTACTGGCTGTGCCTGTAGGGTCATTAGCATCATGACCAAAGGTGGTTGTGCAACCCCAGGTTTGTGGTCCGTTAACACTATATTGGTAGAATCCGTCAGATAGTGCCGGGCTTCCAACAGTTGTGCAATTTTCAAAGTTGAAAGCAGTTTGGTTAGGGTCTATAGCTGGCCCGCTTAGTGCCAATGTTACCGTAGTTGCACCAGCACTTGCATGTTGTATCGCACCGATTGCATTACCCGTAACCACAGGATTAAACTTCACGTATACAGTTTGGTTTGTTGAGAGTTCTGCCACGGTATAATTAATTGTCGTGGTAAAAATGGTATTGTCTTTCGACACTGAGAACGGACCTGTTACCGTTAATGTTGTGGTATTGGTTAGATTTCCAGCCGATAGTATGTAGCTTTTTGCGCTGGAAACAGTATTAATCGCCTGGTTGCTGAAAACCAAGCTGGCCGGAGTTGCCTTTAAATAAGGGCCTGAGGTTGAAGCTGGTTCTGTTACCGTAGAATTTTGTGGATTAGCTGTTTTGATCACGAAGTCGATGGCGTTATCATCGCTATCATAACCATTACCTGCAAATTCTTCGCTTCCCCCAATGCTCAAGGTCACGGCTGTAGAGCCTGCGGATGCTTTACGCTCAACAGATAAAGTCGCACTTGGTGCAGCGGTTGGTCCAGTACCTTCGAAACCTACTGCTGTAGTTCCGTAACCTACTAAGTCGATCACTTGGCTTCCGGTTGGAAGCGTTCCAGTTTGTGCGCTTGTAACATTAGCCAATAAAACTTTTCCAGCTCCTGCTGCCATAGCGATATTACCTGTTTTATCTGGAGTTGGTAGGTTAGTGGTGCCTGCGGTACCTGCAGCTTGCTGAATAAGGTAGAAGCTTTTTGGTGCAATAGTGCCGCTTAAAGTGGTTACTTGCCAAGATGTGCCTGTTGCCGATGCATATTGTACAGACCAGTTGGATAAATCTACTGCACTAAGTGTTGGGTTATATAGCTCTATAAAATCATTTTTATATACTGAACCTGAGTTTCCACCGCCACCGTATACTTCAGAAATTACGAGATGGTTAGCACCAACTGGTTCTTTTACAAGGCTGTTTTGAGGATTTGGTGTTGTAACAACGAAATCTGCATTGTTATTGTCGCTATCAAACCCATTGCCATTAAATTCTTCGGCTCCGCCAAGTGCCAACGTTGCTGCGGTAGATGTCGAACTGGCTTTACGTTCTATAGAAGTGGTATTGGAGATGACTGGTGTAGGAGTTGTCTCGAAACCGGTAGCGGTAGGCCCAAAACCTACTTTATCAATAATAGTAGCGCCAGTTGGATTTGCACCTGTTAAGGCGGTATTTCCACTGCTTAGAATTACTTTTCCGGTAGAACCTGATAATGCTAAGGTACCGATGATGTCAGGAGTGGGTAGGTTTACCGTACCTCCTGTGCCTGCAGCAGCTTGAATTAGGAAAAAGCCTTTGGCTGGAATACTGCCTGTTAAATCTGTCTTTTGCCATGTACCGGTGCCTGTAGCACTCGAGTATTGAACACTCCAACCGCTTAAGTCTACAGCTGTATTTGCTGGGTTATATAACTCTATAAAGTCGTTTTTATAGCTCGCTCCGGTATTTCCTCCGCCGCCATAAACTTCTGAAATAACTACATGCACCGGCGCTGCAGGTGGGTTTGTGCCTATTCCTGTAGCTGAGATGTTTAGGCTTGCTGCACCTGTACTGGTAACACTAATGTTTTCAGTTGAAGTTACCGCTGCTGTAGGGGTGAAACGGGCAAATACTGTTTTGGCCGAAGCTAATTCTGCTGTAGTGTAGCTTAGGGTGTTGGTGAATGTAACGTTATCTTTCGAAATGAAAAACGGGGCGGTCGAGCTTAGGTTTACATCTGAGGTCAAACCTGTTGCACTTAGCATAAAGCTTTGCGCCGCTGAGTTTGTTCCTGAGTTTTGGGAACCAAAGTCTAGTGTGGATTTATCAAGCGTTAAGATCGCTGATAAACCTGTGCCAGAAACACCAACGTTCACCGTGTTGGCACCTGTACTGGTATTGATGATATTGCCGGTAGATGCACCGCCAAATGTTGGGCTGTACCGCACATAAACTGAAGGGGCGCTGGTTACCTCACCTGGAGTATATGTTAGCGATGTGGAAAAGCTGGTATTATCTTTCGAAATGAAAAAGGGAGCTGTACTGTTAACACTCACACCTGCAGATAGATTTGAGCCGCTTAAGGTATATGATTGTGATGCAGAATTGGCGCCTGCATTTTGGTTGCCAAATGCAATGGCGTTGGGGTTTGCTGCAAGAGTTGGAACCGTTGCGCTACCTGAGGTGAAGCTAAGATTAAAGTTGTCTATAGCGGTACTGGCTCTATTGCCACTGCCAGTTGATGGAGTAAGAGCTACAATCCTAATCCAAACCGAACCTGCATTATTATCAAGTGCTGCACCAAAATCTACATTGATGGCATTGTTTGAAAAAGTGCTGTTGCCAGTTGTTAAAGTTCCGGTTGTTGGTGCTGTATTAAAGCTCGTTGGTGTGTCACCAAAAGCATATTCTACTGCCCACGTGGTTGTTCTGGTAGAACTGGCATCTAGAGACTGGAGATCAAAGCTTAGTTTGAAGCCCGATTTTCCGGTTGTGTTTGCAATTTGAAAGAGAAATGCACTCCCAGGATCGTATCCTGTGGCAGAAGTTTGCCTTAGACCCAAGGCCCTATCAGCTGATGCAGCCTGGACGGTAGTGCTTGCTGCATTTCCAGCAGTTGCTGAAGCTAAATTCTTGTATCCTGCACCTGTTGCACTCCAGGTAGCAGTTGCGTTTGTAAAAGTGGCCGAAGTGCCCAGAGCGCTAGCACTTGAGCCAAGTCTCACGGAGAATCCGATTGGAAGTCCGGTTGTTCCTATATCACTAAATTCCTGTCTGTAGGGCGAGGTAGTTAGTGTAACCTGCGCAAACAAATAGGTCGTAAATAGGGAAAATAAGAAGAGAAGTAAAGGTCTTTTCATATAATTTGTTTTGTTTACAACAAATGTATGTGCAAAAGCCTTAATCTTAGATTAACTTAGTGTTAATTAAGTTAAATGTGGAAAAATAAATCTGGTCAATCGTAATTTTTATACGGAATTTTCGTTCATCATCTTCTACGATCGACTGCTGCTACAAGAAATCTTCGATATTCCCTTTGCCTTCACGTATTATCTCGAACTCACTATTGGTGCAATCAATTACAGTTGAGGCCTCATTATCGCCATACCCGCCATCAATTACCAAATCAACAAGTTGTTCATATTTCTCGTGGATAAGCTCCGGATCTGTTGAATACTCAATTACATCATCATCATCCTTTATAGATGTAGATAAGATAGGATTGCCCAACTCTTTAACAATGCAACGGGCAATGTTGTTATCAGGAACACGAATACCCACTGTCTTTTTATTCGAACTTAATAACTTGGGAACATTATTGTTGGCATTAAAAATGAATGTGAAAGGACCAGGTAGTGCTTTTTTTAGCACCCTGAAAGTCGTATTGTCTATAGGTTTGATGTAATCGGAAATGTGCTTTAGGTCATGGCAAATAAAAGAAAAGTTGGCCTTCTCGGGTTTGATTCCCCTTATTCTCGCAATCTTTTCTATTGCCTTCGGATTGGTGATATCACAGCCCAATCCATAAACTGTATCAGTTGGGTAGATGATTAACCCACCTTTTCTTAGTACTTCAACCACCTGCTCAATGGCTTTTTCATTCGGGTTTTCTGGATAAATTTTGATAAGCATAGCGTAAAAATAACAATTTAATGGTGCCAGTTGTTTAATATTACTAATATCTTTGCCATCATTCACATGCGCTAAACATCGATTATGAGAAAAGCTTTCGTAGCAATTGCTGCTTTTTTAATTGCCCTCACCATTATGCTCGGGCTGTATCATCCATTCTTGTGGTGGACTTTTCTCTTCACAGGGCCATTTGTGATTCTGGGCATTTACGATCTTTATCAACCCAAGCATAGTATTGTGAGAAATTATCCCGTTTTCGGCAGACTGCGGTATTTTATGGAAGAGCTCAGGCCAAAAGTTTATCAATATTTTGTAGAGAGTGACACCAATGGTACCCCTTACAATCGTTTAAACCGCTCTTTAATTTACCAAAGGGCAAAAAAAGATAATGATACTATTCCTTTTGGAACTCAATTGAACGTTTATGAAAATGGATATGAATGGTTAAGCCATAGTATCGCCGCAATTTCACACCACGAGCTCAATGCAGACCCAAGGGTATTAGTTGGAGGCCCTGATTGTAAAAAACCATATTCAGCAAGCATTTATAATATATCGGCCATGAGTTTTGGTTCCCTTAGTCAGAATGCTATTCTTGCCTTAAATGGTGGTGCAAAGCTGGGAAAATTCGCACATAATACTGGTGAAGGGGGAATTAGCGATTATCATCGTCAACCTGATGGCGATTTAATATGGCAAATTGGAACAGGGTATTTTGGTTGTAGAAACAATGATGGCACATTTAATTACGATGCCTATGCCGAAAGAGCCAAAGCAGATCAGGTTAAAATGATCGAAATTAAATTATCACAGGGTGCAAAACCCGGACACGGAGGCATGCTACCTGCAAAAAAAGTAACAGCAGAAGTAGCCCGAATCCGTTTGGTGCCCGAAGGAAAAGATGTACTGTCGCCGCCTTCGCACTCGGCATTTACAACACCAATAGAATTGTTGGAATTTGTACAAAAACTTAGAGACTTATCTGAGGGGAAACCCGTCGGCTTTAAACTGTGTATCGGCAGGAAAAGTGAGTTTTACGCCATTTGCAAGGCCATGATTGAAACCGGTATCTACCCAGATTTTATTACTGTTGATGGTGGTGAGGGTGGTACGGGTGCGGCACCTCAAGAATTTTCTAATTCTGTTGGGATGCCATTGCGTGAGGGTGTTGCTTTCGTATACGACGTTTTAAATGGTTTCAACCTGAAGCAACACATTAAAATCATTGCGTCCGGCAAGGTTGCTACAGGATTCGATTTAATTAAGAATATTGCTTTAGGAGCCGATATGTGCAATGCTGCACGCGGAATGATGTTCGCATTGGGTTGCATCCAGGCTTTGGAGTGTAATAGCAATACCTGCCCTACAGGTGTAGCTACACAGGATCAAAGTTTAATGAAAGGTTTGGTGGTAGAAGACAAAAAAGTGAGGGTTAAAAACTTCCACAACTTAACCGTTGCCAGTGCTGTAGAGTTACTTGGCGCTGCGGGTCTTCGCGAAACTTCGCAACTCAACCGAGCATATATCAATAGGAGGGTGAGTCAAAATGTAATGCAAAGTTACCTCGAAACTTTTCCTTATATCCCGGCAGGTAGTTTGCTTCAAACGCCTTACCCAACACGTTTCGAATTAGGTATGGCATTGAGCACTTCAAAAAGCTTTGCACCAACCGATTATAAGGTTTCTGCAATCGATTATGCACACGCAAATCCTTACAACGATACCTTATCGGATGACGGTAGATAGGCAAAGCCAATAATTGTAGTTCATTGGTTTTCATGTCGCTATTGTTAAGTCTTTGACTTATCTTTGCGCCGAATTCAATATTAGCACTGTGATTAATGTAAATAATATCTCCGTTTCTTTTGGCGGAACTACGCTATTTAGCGACGTAACTTTTTCTATCAACGAAAACGACAAAATTGCCCTTATGGGCAAAAATGGTGCGGGGAAATCAACCATTCTGAAGATCATTGCGGGCCAGTCAAAGCCTACATCTGGAAGTGTAACCGGACCAAAAGAGGCTGTAATTGCCTACTTACCACAACATTTACTTACAGAAGATCGTGTAACGGTTTTCGAAGAAACCATGAAAGCTTTTGCAGAAGTAAATCACATGCAGCAGGAGCTGGATGAACTTAACGAGCAGCTTACCATCCGCACCGATTACGATAGTGATGATTACATGAAGCTTATTGAGCGTGTATCTGAATTAAGCGAGAAATTTTATTCTATTGAAGAAGTAAATTACGATGCTGAAGTTGAAAAAGTGCTTAAAGGTTTGGGTTTTGAAAGGAAAGACTTTTCGCGTCAAACAGCCGAATTCTCTGGCGGATGGCGCATGCGCATTGAATTGGCGAAGATATTATTGAAAAAGCCTGATTTAATACTACTAGATGAGCCGACCAACCACATGGATATTGAAAGTATTCAATGGTTAGAAGATTTTCTTGTAAATTCTGCCAAAGCTGTTATGGTCATCTCACACGATCGTACATTTGTTGACAATATCACCAATCGAACCATTGAAGTTACGATGGGGAAAATTTACGATTACAAAGCCAAGTATTCCCATTATCTGCAACTTCGTGCCGACAGACGTTTACATCAATTGAAGGCCTATGAGGAGCAACAGCGCTTTATTGCAGACAATCAAGAATTTATAGATCGTTTCAGGGGTACTTATTCTAAAACATTACAGGTGCAGTCGAGGGTTAAAATGCTCGAAAAATTAGAGATCATTGAAATAGATGAGGTCGATACCTCTGCCTTGCGCTTAAAGTTCCCGCCTTCTCCACGCTCGGGACAGTATCCAGTGATGGTGGAAGAATTAACGAAAGCTTACGGCGAACATGTTGTTTTCCAGAAAGCGAACATGGTTATTGAGCGTGGTGAAAAGGTTGCCTTTGTAGGTAAAAACGGTGAGGGTAAATCAACCATGATCAAAGCGATAATGGGGGAGATCGAGTTCGAAGGTAGTTTAAAGGTGGGCCACAATGCCAAAATTGGTTATTTTGCTCAAAACCAGGCCGCTTTGCTTGATGAAAATTTAACAGTATTCGAAACGATAGATCAAATTCCGCTGAGCGATGGCACCATTAAGATTAAAGATTTACTGGGTGCTTTCATGTTTAGTGGCGATGACACTACAAAAAAAGTAAAAGTCCTTTCCGGAGGTGAGAAAACCCGTTTGGCGATGATTAAGCTTTTACTCGAACCGGTAAATGTATTGATACTGGATGAGCCTACCAATCACCTTGATATGAAAACAAAAGATATCATCAAAGAAGCCTTAAGAGATTTCGATGGCACCCTGATTTTGGTTTCACACGATAGAGATTTTCTTGATGGTTTGGCACAGAAAGTTTTCGAGTTCGGCAATAAACGTGTTCGCGAGCACTTCGAAGATATAAAAGGTTTTTTGGCGTATAAGAAGATGAATAGTTTGAAGGAAATTGAGCAGGCTTAGCCTGATCGTTTGAGGATGGCTTCTTGTTACCCTAAACATGCTTTTTCCCGGTTTTATTGCGATATGGGAGGGTGTTTATCTCTAAGGTAACTGTTCAGGCATATTTCTGCCCAACACTTTGGTAAGTTGGGCAGTATCTTCATTTTCTTATTTACCCACATTTTACCCAACTTAGCGGAATCTAATACTTTATGCCGCCAGAGAGAAAAATAGCCAGCAATCGGAAACCTGCTGCAAGAAAGCCCAATACTCGTAAAAAGAAAAGGAAGCCTTTTCCCATGCAATGGAAAGTCGCCATTGCAGGTTTACTTTTGATTCTGCTATCACCATTTTATTATGGTTATGTGGTGAGTGCATTTGTATCAGGTTGGCGATGGATCAAAGATTGGGGCCAGGACCCAAACTACCGAAGTTACGAAAGCTTCAACATCAAGATCCCTAAAAACTACAGCATTCATGGAATTGATGTGTCTTATTACCAAGGTAAAATCAACTGGCAAAAGGTAAAGCTAATGGAAGAGGATGATGTTAAGGTGCGTTTTGCCTTTATTAAGGCTACTGAAGGCATCTTACAGGTAGACCCATACTTTCAGCGCAATTGGCGGGAGGCACCAAAGGCTGGGATTGTATGCGGTGCATACCATTTTTTCAGACCAAAGAAAAGTGGCAAGGCTCAAGCTAAATTTTTTCTCCAGGTAGTTAATATCGAAAAAGGAGATCTTCCACCGGTGGTAGATATCGAAACCTTAGATGGCGTATCGCCTCTTAGAATGCGCCTGGAGCTTTCAGATTTTTTGACCTATGTTGAAATGAAAACCCAGGTGCGGCCAATTATCTATACCGGATTAAAGTTTTATGAAGATAACCTCGAAGGGAAATTAGATGATTATCCTTTGTGGATTGCCCATTACTACAAACCTAAATTGCGGCTAGACAAAAGCAAATGGAAGTTTTGGCAACATTCTGATAAGGCAAAAATCAACGGCGTTGGGCATGTAGTAGATTTCAATGCTTTTAATGGCGACAGTACGGCGCTAGCGGAACTCCTGGTGAAATAGCGAAATACTATTGTTTAAGTACATTTACAACGTATGTCTTTATTAAAAGATGAGGTAAAGGCTAGGTGACTAAACCGTCCAACTTTCGCAAGTTTCCAAGAAAAATTCATCGGCCTCAGCACCAATTCCTACCTCGTCAGGTACATCCAAGAAATAACCGTTATAGGTAAGCCCACCAACTACAGGGTCAACCAAATGACCTAACAGCGCCGTATCCAAATCAAAAAATGCCACATTAGGGCTCGCCAGCGCGAAATGCAGATTGGCACTTAGCGCAATTCTGCTCTCTAACATGCTGCCAATCATACATTTTACACCTGTTTTCAATGCTTCCTCGTGAATTTTTTGGGCTCCCAAAATCCCACCAGATTTAGAAAATTTAATGTTAAGGTATGTAGTAGATTGGCTGTTGATTAATTTCCTCGCATCATGATGGTTATAGCAACTTTCGTCGGCCATTAACTTTATTGGTGAGTTAAGATTTAGCGCTGGCAGCTCATCATCATACCAGGTACGCATAGGCTGTTCGCAAAACTCAATGTTATATTGTTCCAGCTCGCCCAATGCAAATAAGGCATCATCAAAACTCCAGCCCTGGTTAGCGTCTAGTCGCAAGGTAGTTTCTGGTCCTAATGCTTCGCGAATGCATTTAACGCGTTGGATATCGTCATGTACATTTTTGCCTAACTTGATTTTTACTATCCGGCATCCGTTCTGTTGATATTTTAATGCGGTAGCAGCCATTCCGTCCGGACTGTCAATTCCGATAGTCATATCGGTTTCTATGGTCCTTTTACTTCCACCTAAAAATTGGTAAAGTGGTAAGCCAGCATTTTTGGCAGCGATATCGAAAAGCGCCATATCAAAAGCACTTTTGATGGTGTGGTTGTGGTCTGCATAGGCTAACAAATCGCCCATCCGTTCAGGAATAGCAACTGGATCCTTACCTTTCAAAATGGCGGCGAAATCTTTGGCCATGGCAATGCAGGTTTCTTGCGTTTCGCCAACAATCATTGGAAAGGCAGAGCATTCGCCAATGCCATGGATGCCTGCATCGGTGTAAATTCTAATGAGTACGTTCTGCGCAAAATGCATGGTCCCTGTGGCAATTACGAAAGGTTCCATCGGAATACTAAAACGGTATATTTCGGTATGTGTAATTTTCATATTAAATGATAAATGTGGCCGGATAAAGTTATAAGGCTTTTGGCGCTAATTTAGCATTATCTCTAAACTTTTGGAAAAAAGTATGGCTTACCAGCTAAACCTTTTACCTTTACCATTATGGAAAACATACCCAATAGTTTAATTCACGCCTCGTCTCCGTATTTACTCCAGCACGCACACAACCCGGTAGAATGGTACGAATGGGGCCCTGCAGCTTTAGAAAAAGCTAAAGCAGAGCAGAAACTGATTCTTGTGAGCATTGGTTATTCCGCATGTCATTGGTGTCATGTAATGGAACGGGAAAGTTTTGAAAATTTTGAGGTGGCAGAAGTGATGAACAAGCATTTCGTATGCATCAAGGTAGACCGGGAGGAACGCCCGGATATCGATCAAATTTACATGTACGCCATTCAGCTGATGACGGGTAGCGGAGGTTGGCCGTTAAATTGTATCTGCCTTCCAGATCAACGGCCCATCTATGGCGGTACCTATTTTCGCAAAAACGATTGGATTAATATTTTAGAAAATGTAGCGGCACTTTGGGCTAACGAACCAGATAAGGCCATTCAATACGCCGAACGATTAACTGCTGGTATCCGCGATAGCGAAACCATAATTGCATCAGCTACGCAAGAAACCTATACACAGGCTCACCTAACAGAAATCATCACCCCTTGGAAAAGACATTTTGATATTGGTTATGGGGGCTATAACCGGGCACCAAAATTTCCCCTGCCCAACAACTGGGTATTTTTATTGCGCTATGCCTTTTTAAGTGATGATGATTCAGTATTCACCGCAGTATGCCATACCTTGGAAGAAATGAGACGCGGTGGTATTTACGATCAGATTGGTGGAGGTTTTGCCCGCTATTCGGTAGATGATAAGTGGCATGTCCCGCATTTTGAAAAAATGCTCTACGACAACGCTCAACTGATTAGTCTTTATGCCGAAGCCTATCAATGCACTAAATTCGAATCGTTTAAACAAACTGTTATCGAAAGTATCGATTGGGTTTTTAGGGAAATGACTTCAACAGAGGGATTATTTTATTCGGCATTGGATGCGGACAGCGAGGGCGTGGAAGGAAAATTTTACATCTGGGATAAATCTGAATTCGATCAGATATTGGGAAGCAATGCACCTTTAATTGGTGAATACTACAACGTTACGGAGAGTGGAAATTGGGAGGAGGAGCAAAGCAATATTTTGCGTAAAACCGTTGAGGATGCAGATTTAATGGGGAAATATAATATTGACGCAAATACGCTCGCCAATCGGGTTGCTGAGGCCAATCAACAATTATTAACCGCTCGTAATCGACGTGTTCGTCCGGGTTTAGACGATAAATGCCTAACTGCATGGAATGGAATGATGATTAAAGCTTTGATCGATGCTGCACAAGTACTTAATATTCCCGAATATTATGAAAAGGCAGTGATTGCAGCTCAATTGATCGGATCAAATCTCACCAAACCTAATGGTGGCTTGTATCGTAATTATAAAAATGCAAAAGCTTCTATTACTGCTTTTTTAGACGATTACGCCTTTTACATTGAGGCCTTAATTGCGCTTTACGAATACGATTTTAATGAGCAATGGCTTGAAGAAGCCAAAGCATTAACAGATTATGTTTTGGCGAATTTTTCTGATGAGGCATCGCCAATGTTATTTTACACGTCTGCCGAAAGCGTAGATTTGATCGCACGAAAACACGAAGTTATGGATAATGTTATTCCGGCGGCAAACTCTACCATGGCCCTTAACTTAAAGAAACTAGGCTTGTTGTTCGATATCGACAGCTATAGCGAGAAGGCAAGTGAAATGTTAGCTGCCGTTCATCCAAAAATAAAAGCCTATGGGTCTGCCTATTCAAATTGGGCAATTCTCTTGTTAAATGAAGTTTATGGGATCAACGAGATTGCCATTGCTGGAGAGGCAAGTACAAAGGTAAAGCAAGAGCTAAGTAGCCACTATATTCCAAATAAGATTACATTGGGCGGAACAAAAAGTAACCTTCCGCTGTTAAAAGGTAAGCAAAGCAATGAAACAAAAGTTTATATTTGCCGAAATAAAGTATGCCAGTTACCGGTTAACACTGTTGAGGAAGCATTAGCGTATTTACATTAAAACAATTTGAATGAATATTTCACCAAACTCAGTAGTAGCATTAACTTATGAACTGCACACTACTAACGAAGAAGGTCAGCAAGTTTTTGTTGAAAAAGCTGATGAGCAAAACCCTTTAGTATTTTTATATGGAGTTGGCATGATGTTGCCTAAATTTGAAGAACATTTAACAGGTTTAAAAACCGGTGATGAATATAGTTTTGAATTATCTGCTGCAGACGGTTACGGAGAAATTGATCCGGGTGCTTTTGCAGATCTTCCAAAATCGATGTTTACAGATGCTGGTGGCGAAGTGCCTAACGTGGGTGATGTTATTCCACTACAAGATAACCAAGGTAACCAGTTTAGGGCTGGTGTAACTGCAGTACATGATGAAAATGTTGCTGTAGATTTAAATCATCCAATGGCAGGTAAAAATTTGTTGTTCAGCGGATCAATTTTGAATGTTCGCGAAGCGACGCAAGATGAGTTATCTCACGGACATGCGCATGGTGCTGATGGGCATTCTGGTCACTAAGACATATTTATATAATTTGATATAAAAAATCCCGATGCATTATCGGGATTTTTTGTTTTATAACATTTTTGCCGCATTTAGTTCAACAGGCGGGTTATTCATGGCGTTTCCCTTATTCAGTTTTAAAACGCCCTTCACCCTGATGGGGAGGTAGGTAAATTTAATTGGTTCTGCCATTTCTACTAGCACCATAATTGGGATACCATTTTTACCACAGTAAAAGCATTGGTTAATCGGAAGTGTAGAAAGCATAAACTTAGTCTGCTTCATTCCATCTTTAATGGGTACAATGTATCCAGAAAGTTCAAAAGGTTTGTTTTCGTATTTCTGAATATTTGGATTATAAATTGCGTAGGTTTCTGTCGGTTTTACGGTCTTAATTTTTACGCCACCAATAACATCCCAGTTTGGAGAGTCCATCTGGTCGCTCGGATCGTGCTCTTGCGCCCGGGATGCAAATCCCACAAATATTAAAAAAAGGAAAGCCAGTTGTTTCATTTCAGTATGTCTTGTAAATTACAAAGGTACTAAAATAGGCTGTTGCCATTCGTTAAAGAATTGTTACAATTGCTAGAATTCAATTTTCAACCGTAAACCGCCATTCGTTAGGTTTAAATTATCCTTCGAAAAAGTTTTCATCGGCAACCTTAAAAAAGGCTCAATAGCAATATTATTTTTCTTGGAGATTTTCTGTTTATAGCCTAGCGAAAAGTTGTAGAAGCCTATGTACTTGTCAGGATCAATCGCCGATTCGGGCTGTGTTTCGGTTGTTTTGGCGGTTACGATATAACTTTTTAGATCGGCCGTGCCATTGGTTGTAGGCGAAGAGAACGTTTGTACTTCGTTAGCCAGATAGGTGTTTTGTTGCGCATTGTTGATTACTGCCAATGCAGAAACCCCTACGCCAGTATAAAGTTTATCACTTATATTGTATTTTAATTCTAATGGGATATTTACGCCGCGTACCTTTGCATCAACCGATTCGAGGTTTCTGCCAGATAAGCTTTGCGGCGCCGATGCATTTTGAGATTGAGTAGCACTTAACGAGGCATAAGAAACCCCAGAACTTATTGATAATTTGTTGGCAATAGCATAAGATAGTGAAAAGCCATAATTCATATTCACCTTGTTGTCGTTACCCATAGCAGGCGCTACATAAACATCTTGTTCCCATTTTTGATTTTTGCTCGGTTTCGGTAATTGTCCTTTTTGTTCATTTTGCTTACTATCCATCGCTAACAGGTCTTCAAACGTACGCACACGTGGTTTTGCTTGCTCGTTATGCTGCAGCATCGGTTCAATGCTTTTAGCACTTAAAGGTTTAGCCAGATCAATGTTCGTGATGTTGTTATCCAGGTTAAATTTGCTTGAAACGGATGCAAATGCATCTGGCAAATTGCCTTCTGTTGCATTCATTTTTGTTTCTATAGTACCAGGAGATTCCGTATTGTAATTAGCGTCGAGCGGTTTCTTGGTATTAGCTTGTCTTTCAATCCTGTTCTCCATTTTAACAGCGGCACTTTTCTCGATAACTTTGGCGCCTTCCACGGGGATTTCTCCATTTGTAGGTTTTTTACCCACATTCTTTACAAGCTCAACGCTGGGCACTTGGTTATCGCTGTTGTAGAAAAATATTCCTGAAAAAATCAACAGAATTGCAGCCGCCGTCCACAGTGGCCATAAAACAAATCCCCTGCGTTTGTCATCTTTTTTTTCAGAAAAACGCTCCCATGCCCCTTGAGGATATGGTTCCTCATGGTTTTGAAGTTGTGTGGTGATATGTTCAATTAATTCTTTATCCATTTTTTTTGTATGTACAAACCATTGTGTTAAGGTAAAGGCTCCTTAATTTACTTTTCGATCTTGTTAGGTAAACCCTACTAGAGCTTTCAGGGATATTGAGCATTCTGGAAATCTCCTCGTGGGCAAAGCCTTCGATCTCGTATAAGTTAAATACCAGTCGCTGATTATCTGGCAGCTGATCAAGTAGTTTCATAATATCATTAACATGCAAATCTGAAGTTACGGAAACTTGACTCGCCGGATGTTCATCTTCCGCTAGGTCGTCTACATAAAATTGTATTTTGTTACCTCTAATTTTATCTATCGCTGTGCGACAACCAATTTGGGCAATCCATCCTTTAAACGACTTTTGAAGTTCTTCTGGATTTTTGGGATGCCTGAAGGTGTGTATATTTTTAAACACTTTGATGAAAGTATCATTCACAAGTTCTTCACTATCTGAAAGATTCTTCGTATACCTTAAAATAATGCCCATTAGATAGCCATAGAATGATTTATACATCATTTCTTTACAGCTTTTATCGTTTTTTACGCAGCCCTTTAAAATTTCCTCAAATTTGAGTATTTTTTTTATCACGCGATGAAGGCCTATTTACTCGAATTTGTCATCAGCTTATAACCAATATCTTCAATTCTTAATTGCACAAAATTAAAGAAAATAACACCATCCGTTTCCAGAATGGTGCTATAATCAATAGGTAGATGGTTGTTATTTATTATTCATGATGGCTAGTGCAAATTTTGTACTATCTGTTGTACTGCTTAAGCCTTTCGCCCAAATGGTATAAATTTTCCCTTTTTCAATCTTCACCCCTGGGAGGGTAGCCCTAACCGTATTGCCTTCCTTAACCTGAAAAGTATAGCTTTCAGCAGGCATTATGCCGGTAAATGGCGTAAAGGTCTTAAATGCTTTTGCTGTGAATAATGGGGTTGCCGTGCCTTCAATTGCTAAGTCTAACGATGGTGAGCCTGGACTTAAATTAATAAAACGCACATTTGCTTTGTCGGTTTCTGGTGCCTTTAAATCATCTTCAACCACTAATAGTTTTGTCGATTTTAGTGTATCTACAACAAAAATAGAATAGAAGCCGCCTTGTTTAAAAGTTGCGTTGGCGTTGGTAAGATATTTAAGAGAATCTTTTTTTGCTACGCCCACTAGCCGGGTTCCTGGATATGCTGCATAATAACCGCGATCGTTATTAAAGGTAAAGGTGCCGATTTTCTGATTGTCTAATACAAAATCCAAAGGGCCTGTACCAGGCGATGCATGTACAAATCCAATTCCTGCAGCTTCGATCGGATCATCATTCCAATCTTTTTTGCAGGCAGATAAGAGAAGTGTAAGGGCAAAGAAAGCGCATATAAATTTAGTAGTAGAGGCAAAATAATTTTTAGTTTCCATGTGTAGTTAAATCAATTTTATAAACAAAATTGGTTAATGGCCATTAACTCTTTTTTCTTGTAAAACGATTAACAAAAGCGAAACGCTACACTACAATTGAAAATTAATTTACAGTAAGCGTACTCTTATAAATTAATTTGCTTGGAACCGATTTGCCATTTAATCGAGCCGGCTTAAAAGCGAAGTCTTCCTCCTTGATTTTCAGGTCCATCGAAATTATTTTCTTAAGATCACCTGCACCCACCTCAGCCTCATATTTTGTAAGCTTGCCAGCCTGATTTACGTAGAAAACCAGCAATACTTCATGCACCCCGGGGTACTTTCCAAACTCTTGTGGTGGGCTAAATTGTTTTTTTAAAAAAATAAACCATAATCATCCCCACCGATCCTCATCGCTCGAATAACTTTATCGCCTGGCTTCAAAGAATCAATTTCGAAATATATGGTACTGCTGGGCGGGTTGTACTCAACTTTCTTGGTAGTGTAGTTATATATCTGTGCCAAAGAATCTAATTGGTTATAAAAACTCCACCGTCCGTATCGCTCATTATCCTTATACAATCCGCTAGCAATTATTTTCTTGCCCGACTGGATTCTTGCCATGCCATTTTTCACCCTGATATTCGATTTTAAACTCGTGACATGTTCCACAAAGCCGCCCCTGATTAGGCGGTAGTGGGTATGGGTACTATCGCTCTTTTGTGCATAACTGCAGAAGGGCAGTAAAAAAATCAGGCATGTGTACCACCATCTCATAAAATTATTTATTAGCTACATAAAGAAAAAGAGTTTTGATATGAAATCAAAACTCTTTTAACTTTATAAAAAAAGATTTAATTAAGCATACATTTCCTCGCGAAGTTTGGCTACTTCAGGGTTATTTATGTATTCATCGTAGGTCATTAATTTATCAATTGTGCCTTTTGGCGTAATCTCAATAATTCTATTCGCTACAGTTTCTGTTAATTGATGATCTCGTGAGGTAAATAGCACAGTACCTTTAAAATCCTTCATTCCATTGTTTAGAGCCTCTATCGATTCTAAATCCAGGTGATTGGTCGGTTCATCAAACATCAACAGGTTGGCTTGTTGTAACATCATTCTCGAGAACATGCAGCGCATTTTCTCTCCTCCAGATAATACCTTTACATTTTTTAGCACCTCCTCACCAGAGAACAACATCCTTCCTAGAAAACTCCTTACAAACTGCTCATCTGCATCGGTACCCGAGTATTCACGCAACCAGTCTACAAGGTTTTCATCTTTATCAGCAAAGTATTCAGAATTATCATTGGGTATATCTGCGGTACTAATGGTAACACCCCATTTGAATTCTCCTTTATGGTCGGTATCTCTTCCGGTAAGCACATCGTAAAAGGCTGCAGTTGCCAAACTGTTTTGGGAAAGCACGGCAATTTTATCACCCTTGTTAACCATAAAAGTTACCTTATCGAACAAAATGCCATCGTTGCCGCTCTTACCTAGGTTTTCTACCTGTAAGATTTGATCTCCGGCATCACGTCCTGTATTGTTAAAAATAATAGCGGGGTATTTTCTACTTGAAGCCTTAATTTCGGTGATATCAATTTTATCGAGCGCTTTTTTACGTGAAGTTGCCTGTTTAGATTTGGATGCATTGGCACTAAACCTGCGGATAAATTCCTGCAATTCCTTCACCTTATCTTCCATTTTCTTGTTCTGGTCGCTGCGCTGTTTCAGTGCCAGCTGACTAGATTCGTACCAGAAAGTGTAATTACCGGTATAGATGCTCATTTTAGCGAAATCGATATCTACAATGTGCGTACACACGGCGTCTAAAAAGTGCCTGTCGTGAGAAACCACTAAAACGATATTTTGGTAATCGGCAAGGAAGTTTTCTAACCAAGCAATGGTTTCGATATCTAAATCGTTGGTAGGCTCATCCAGCAATAAAATATCCGGATTACCAAACAATGCCTGCGCTAACAATACCCTAACTTTTTGTGTATTATCTAATTCTTTTAGCAACTTATAATGATTGTCTTCTGTAATCCCCAGATTACTTAACATGGTTGCTGCATTGCTTTCCATGTTCCAGCCGTCCATTTCTGCAAAAATATTTTCCAGTTCTCCCGCACGCTCGCCATCTTTCTCCGTAAAATCTTCTTTCATGTAGATGGCATCTTTTTCCTTCATAATGGAATAAAGTTCCTTATGACCCATCATCACCGTTTCTAATACAGTAAACTCATCAAATTCATAGTGGTTTTGTTTTAAAACCGCCATTCTTTCGCCTGGAGTAAAAGCTACACTTCCGGAAGTTTGGTTAACCTCACCAGATAAAATTTTCAGGAAGGTTGATTTTCCTGCACCGTTGGCGCCAATAACGCCATAACAATTACCCTGGGTAAATTTTAGGTTAACATCCTCAAATAAAGTGCGCTTGCCGTATCGTAAAGATAAATTAGAAACTGAAATCATACTGTAAAATAAATAAGCCGCAAAGATAGGCAAAAAGGTTGAGGCTGGAAAGGCTGATGCCGTAGAAAGCCTCCCAAAACATCTTGAATTAGTACAGTAGCGGAGTAGATAATCAAATTTAAAACTGCTAAATTTGTTGTTATTATACTTTAAAAACGGAAAAAGTTCCTGCATAAGCAGAAACTTTTTATAGATACTTTTTTACCCACTTGCTATCATGCAAATCTTCGCAATTAGACAAATTTTTTGGGCCATTTAATAGGTGATTACCTGCTCTTCCAGATGCTCTGGTAAATCACGGTAGTTATATTTTTGTCCGCGGAGTTGCGGTTCGAAACCGGCATCTCGAATGGATTGCTGTATGCCACTGGCAGTAAAACGGTGTGGAGCACCAGCAGCAGACACTACATTTTCTTCAATCATAATCGAACCAAAATCATTTGCACCTGCATGCAAACATAATTGCGCCGTTGTTTTTCCTACGGTTAGCCAACTCGCCTGGATGTTTTTAATATTTGGCAACATGATCCTGCTTAAAGCAATCATACGAATGTACTCGTCGGCGGTTACATTATTGCTTATGCCTCTCAGTCTTTTTAATAAAGTGCCATCATCCTGAAAAGGCCAAGGGATAAATGCCAAGAAACCATTAGCATCGGCAGGTTTTTCACTTTGTACTTGTCTTATCCATACCAAATGTTCGAAACGCTCTTCTATCGTTTCTACATGACCAAACATCATTGTTGCCGACGTGGTGATATCTAACTGGTGGCAAGCACGCATCACGTCTAACCATTCCTGTCCGCCGCATTTACCTTTGGAAATCAACCTGCGAACCCGGTCGTTTAAGATTTCGGCACCAGCCCCAGGTAACGAATCCATGCCTGCAGCCTTAAGCGTTTTGAGTACTTCAGTATGGCTAATCCCTTCTAGTTTGGCCACATGAGCTATTTCCGGTGGACCTAAAGCGTGAAGTTTTAAATCTGGATAGAGTTCCTTTAATTTTTTGAATAAATCTGCATAAAAATTTAAGCCCAAATCTGGGTGATGCCCGCCCTGAAGCAATAGCTGATCTCCGCCTAAACGGAAGGTTTCCTCGATTTTAACTTTGTAAGTTTCAATGTCGGTGATATAACTTTCATCGTGGCCTGGCCTGCGGAAAAAATTGCAGAATTTACAATTGGCAATGCATACATTCGTGGTATTTACGTTCCGATCTATTTGCCAGGTCACTTTGCCACTTGGCACCTGAATTTTTCTCAACTCATTGGCAATAAACATCAGCGACGCCGTATCGGCATGATGATATAAGTGCATGCCTTCTTCAAGCGTTAAAAAATCAAAATGTAGGGCCCGTTGTAATAAATCGGCTGTATTCATTGTACAAAGATAGTTAAAAGGGCGTGAAGGTTTTAGCACTATGGTTTGCGCTTTGTCAAAAAAACCGTTAGATGATTTTAAATGAGATAATCCCTTTAATCGCGGTCTGCAGTGCCATCATTTTTAATATCTTTACGATTCTAAAAATTGATATGGTAGATTTTAATCGTTTTACACTTGCCAATGGTTTAAAAGTTTTGGTTCACGAAGATCCAACAACGCCTATGGCAGTTTTAAATATTTTATATGATGTTGGCGCTCGTGATGAGGATCCTGAAAAAACAGGTTTTGCCCATCTTTTTGAGCACTTGATGTTTGGTGGTTCGGTAAATATTCCAAGTTACGATGAGCCTTTACAGCGTGTGGGAGGAGAAAACAATGCCTTTACCAGCAACGATATTACCAATTACTACATTACCCTACCAGCAGAAAACATTGAAACTGCATTTTGGTTAGAAAGTGATCGGATGCTGAGCCTTGCCTTCTCTGAGAAAAGCCTGGAAACACAGAGAAACGTAGTTAGTGAGGAATTTAAGCAGCGGTACCTAAATCAACCATATGGCGATGTGTGGTTAAAACTTCGTCCACTTGCTTATAAGAAACATGCCTATCGCTGGGCGACCATCGGTAAATCACTTTCACACATTGAGAATGCAACCATGGCCGATGTTAAAGCTTTCTTTAATAAGCATTATACGCCGCAGAATGCAATCTTGGTAGTTGGTGGAAATGTGAAAACAGCTGATGTGAAAGCGATGGCCGAAAAATGGTTTGCGCCTATTCCAGCCGGTGAGAAATATGTAAGGAACCTGGTTCAGGAAGATCCACAACTGGAGCAAAGAACCGAAACGGTAGAGGCACAAGTACCCTTAAATGCGATTTATCTTGCCTTCAAAATGCCAGGAAGGCATAGTCAGGACTATTATGCATTTGATCTGCTATCTGATATTTTATCTCGTGGAAAATCGGCTAGGTTATATACTAGCTTGCTTAAAGAAAAGCAGTTGTTTAGCGATATTAATGCGTACATCTCCAGCAGCTTAGATCCTGGATTATTTATTGTAGAAGGTAAACTCGTAGAAGGCGTAAGTATAGAGACAGCAGAAGAAGCAATCTGGGTAGAATTAAATAAACTTAAGGTAGATCTGGTTTCAGAGATGGAACTCACGAAAGTGAAAAATAAGGTAGAATCGGTGTTGGTATTCTCAGAAATGAGCTTGCTCGATAAAGCCATGAATCTGGCCTATTACGAATTGCTGGGCGATGCAGAAATCCTTAACAAGGAAACAGATCAGTTTTTAGCCGTAACTGCTGAAGATATCAAAAGAATTTCAAATGAAACCTTCCAGAAAGCTAATTCATCAATTTTATATTATTTAACAGAAGAACATGCTTAACAGACAACAGGCACCTGATTTTAAGCAGGTATCAACGATAAACTTTATCCAACCTACTAAACGTGAACTTGATAATGGGGTTCCGGTTTACACCATTTATTCTGGTGAACAGGATTTGGTGAGGATCGAATTTATCTTTAGCAACGTTAATTGGGACTTAACTAAACCTTTGCAAGCTATAGCAGTTAGTGCCATGCTTAACAATGGAACAAGTAAACTTACATCAAGAGAAATTGCCGAGAAGATAGACTTCTATGGTGCATTTTTTCAAACCGAGTATGTTCAAGATCAATCTTCTGTAACACTTTACACGTTAAATAAACACCTAACAGCGGTGCTACCAGTGGTTAAAGACGTCTTGTCTGATAGCCAGTTTCCGCAACAAGAGCTAGACATTTACGTACAGAACCAAAAACAAAAGCTTCAGGTTAACCTGCAAAAAAATGATATACTTGCCCGTAAAGCTTTCTCTAATGCCCTCTTCGGCGATACTGCTTACGGGGTAGATATTCAGGCAAGACATTATGACGAGCTTAATCGAGCTGATTTAGTTAATTATTTTAAAGCGGCTTATGCGCCAAACAATTGTACAATTGTTGTATCAGGCAAATTCGATGAGCCTGGTTTCAAGCAGTTGAACGACAACTTTGGAAAGGATTGGGAACACAGTAATTGCACTAAAAATAGTTTCACTTTCGATATTGGAACAAAGGAAATTGTTTTTAATGAGCGTGCCGATGCTTTGCAATCTGCCATCAGAATTGGCAAAATAGCCGTTAACCGTAAGCACGAAGACTTTCCAGGGCTACAGATCTTAAATACAGTTCTTGGCGGTTATTTCGGTTCTAGGTTAATGAATAATATCCGCGAAGATAAAGGGTATACTTACGGTATTGGTTCAGGAATTTCCTCATTAGAAGACGCCGGTTACCTCTTTATTTCTACAGAAGTAGGAGCAGAGGTTTGCAGTGCAGCCTTAACTGAAATTTACAAAGAGGTTGAATTGTTAAAAAATGAGTTGGTTGGTGAAGAAGAGTTAGCACTGGTTAAAAATTACATGCTGGGTGCAATGTTGGGAAGTTTAGAGAATGTGTTTTCACATGCCGACAAATTTAAAAATATTCATTTTTTTGGCCTCGGTTACGACTATTATGATCGTTATATCGAGAAAGTTAAAAATATTAGTGCCGAGGAAATTTTGGCTTTGGCAAACAAATATTTAACTACCGAAAACTTTATTGAAGTAGTAGTAGGGAAGAAGTAGTTAGTTATGAAGAGCCTATTGTGCGCAAACACTTATTTGTTGCACAATAAGCTTTCTAGATAAGATTTTTATTACCTGTATTGACACAAATAGGCTACTTGCGCAGATGCTTTGACCTTGAATGTTGCATCAGCCGGAATTTCAAATGCTGTTCCAGCTTTAAAACTTTGCCACGCTGTTTCATCAGGGAGCAAAACAGTTAATTCCCCTTCGATAATTTTCATGATTTCGTGTTTTGCAGTATTGAATTGGTATTCGCCTGGATTTATCACGCCAATAGTAGAACTTCCATCGCTAGTTTCATAGCCAAGCGATTTAACATTTCCTTCAAAATAATGGTTTTCTGTAATCATTCTGTATACCTTGCTCTATAAAGTTTTCGTTAATATAGCTTTTTGTTTATCAGCCAGGTAAACTTTTTTGTAAAAATCTACAAAGTCATTATACTTCTCCGGGGGATAATTTTTACTGTTCATAACCTGCTTCCGGGTGTAGATGATGGTATTATCTTTGGTAGTAAATTTGGCAGTGTAAGTGCCAAATTCTGTAGTAACGGCAATATCCTTTGGTAAGAATTCAACGGCATATCCTTTCGGCAGAGTAATGGCCAGCTCATCTTCATCATCATAGCCAAATGGAACAGCAAAATTGGTCTTCCTGTTTTCTACTTTTAATGGAACATTTTCTCTCCTATTGATCTGATTTACTGTTAAAAACACTTTATCGCCAGACTTAGTAAAAAGCTGATTGGTTTTACAATTGATTTCTTCAGTAATAACAGGCAAAGCCTTATCAGCCTGTACGTACTTATAGTTGGTGAGTTCGGCAATAGGAACTGATGCATTTTCGATAATCCGCTTACGTTGGTCGATTGGTTCTAATAGTGTAATCCCGAATTTTTCTTCAAATTGCGCATTGCCGTAAGTGGATTTTAAAGCCAATTCTGCAGTACCGTTTTCGGCCAGGTTAATGGTTGTTTTTCTGCGCTGATAGTTGTCTTTAGGCATTAGCGCTGGCGTACTAATCACTTTTCCGCCTTGCTCTGTGATCATCAATACCTTCCGGTTAGCATTGCTGTAGCCAATAAACCCCATCGGATCGTACTGACTGGTGCATTCTAAAAATGTAGTATCATTTTTAAGCGGCACACATAAAATCATGTGGTTTGCTTGGCCCATGCTGGCGTAATCTGGGTTCAAACTGGGCATGCCATTTCCAATTACGATTAGATTTGCAGGAATGCCGGCTTCGTTAAGTAAGGCTTTCATGTAGTTCGAAAGCGCCTTGCAGTCGCCATAATTAACCTGGGCAACCTTTTCTGCCAAAATAGGTCTAAAGCCGCCTATTCCCAACTGAACACTCACATATCTGGTATTCTGTTGCAAATGGCTATATAAAATTTTAATCTTCTCCTGCGGCGTTTTTGCATCCTTAACAAGATTTTGCACTAGCACCTTGGTTGCTTCCGGAAGTTTATTGCCACCCTCATTTAAGGCATACATCCAATTGCCAAATGATTTCCAATTGCTAAAATCACCTTTAGAACCATCGTATTCAAACTGGTTCGGCGACACCTTTACCCAACTAGAAACATTTTCCAGGCCTGTACTCAATGGTTCCGACACTACTGCAGGGGTATGCTCACTCTTCCAACTGTACTGGATTTTATCACCAACAAGGGTGGAATCCGTTTTAAGATTGGTGCTGGTTAAATATCGCAATTGATAACCTTTATTTTTCTGAATAGTGTAAGTCGATTTTTCTGTTGATACACCAAAGCTTTTCAAATTTTCCCAGGAAGGGAAATATAATAACCCCTTAAAATCTTTGCTAAAACTATATTCAATGGTATAGGGGTATGCCAAGCTTACAAATTTTAACGACTTTAACCTGTTATCCTCAAAGATTGAAAAATCAGAAATCATGCTAAAATCTTTAACATCAGCTGATTTATATTCTTTAACTTTTTTTCCGGAGGCATCGTAGAGTGTTGCTTTAATGTTGCTGATGCTCATGAACTTATCATACACTTCATTCATCTCTGCAAATTCATCTCCAGCTTTATTCAAAATGGTTATGGCAACTTTATAATCATACTGGGCAGCGCTTGGGCTTTTTATATCTAAATATTGTGTCTCATTTCTAACAACGGCAATGGCATCTTTGGTTAATGTTGCGGGTATTTTAGCAACATCGTAAATGCCTTGCGAAAAAACTTGGGTAGCACTAGAGATCAGTAGAGATAGTGTTAATAGATGTTTCATTATGCTTTCTTTTTCAAAACGATTTGTTCGGCCTGTTTCTCAACAATTGCCTTAAATAATTCCTTCAAATCAAAATATTCTTCAGATGTGTAAATAGATTTATTGATGCTAATGCTACTTCTAACCAAAATAGTCTTTCCTTCAACAACATAATTGATCATAAAACTTCCCTTGTCTTCAGGGAGTTTGTAAATGCCGCCCTTAGGCAATTTATCTACGTCATAATCTTCAGGAAATATCAACGTAATTCGGTAAGTTTCTTTAAATGGAAAGGCAAAGTCCACAGGGAATTTTCTTTCCTCATGTTTGAATAAATTTTCTTTTGTTCGTTCATAAAGAAGAGGCGAGAAATAAATTAGATTTCCGGTTTCCTCCACATTATCGTCAATCTCCACATCCATTGATTCTGTTAATAGCTCATCTAAAGTGTCAAGATTTTGGATGGTGTAATTTTTAACTTCTAACCCAGGTTTATCTTTCTTAAAGTTTTTAATAAACTCGGTGTCATTATTTGTTTTTCTGTAACGTGATCTTAATCCAAGTGCTGCATATCCTTTCGAATACATATTAATTAGTCCTTTGAGTTTATTTTCTTTATCGAGTGTCAAGGTGTAAGAAAATATTTTTTCATTTGGAGTAGCCGGTTCGGTCGAAATCCAGTTTCCAATCTGGCCTTTCATGTTAATCAGAAATCCTTTATGACTTAAACTTTGTTCATTGATCATGCCTATCGGAAGATCTTTATCAGTGCCGTCGAGCAAATACATCTTGTTGCCCACTTTTGCTAGTAGGACCACATTATTAAAACCCGAAATTACGGGGAATCCAGGGTGCTCGCCGTTTTTTCTTGTACTCAGCAAAACGGGGAATGCATCAATTTTGGCTTCTCTAAGCAAACTGAGCAAAGAAAGGTTGATATCTGCAGAAGAACCGGTTTTTTTCTCAAACACATTTTTTGGATTTGTTTGGGTGGTATAAAGCGCATTTTCTTCATTCCATTTCACGTTATGCTTTACATAATCAAAAACCTGATTAATAACTCTTAGTGAATCTTTTTCCCCTTTTAAGATTCCAGGTAGAACTGATTTGGCATAGGCATTTCGGTACACGAAAGCCCCAAAGTTCTCGTCCGCATCAAGGTTTGCTATAATCTGACCCCAAGACCCGTTATAATCTCTATATACGTCATTAGGAAAGTTTGTTGCCCTTAATTCAAACGATATCTTTGGAATGTAATCATCCATTGTAGTGATCATGGGTTCCTCTTTTAAGGCCGGAACATTTTCGGCAATGTACTGGTCATAATTGGCCGTAGACGAAATACCACTGATGTATGTCGCATTAACCGATTCGTGAATGGGACGGTGAATGGGATAATATCCACTTGTATTATGCTTGTAATTAAAATATTCTGGAATCTTTACATTATATTCCGACCATAAAGTTGGAATGTTAGACTGGAACTGCCAGCCGCGAAGGGTAAAAATAAAGTCTGATTTAATTTTGTATTTAAACTCAATAATAGAACCTTCTTTTACGTTGGGTAAGGCAAATTTTTTGATGACGTAATTCTTATTAAACTCCTCAGTGAACTTTGCATCTTTATTTAGCTTACTAACTGCAATTTTGCCATCAACCAGATTGTAGGTTGCTGCGTCCATGTAATTAAGATCCTCCTTGGCCTGGTTACTTTGCTTAAATAAATTAACCTTAAAGTTGGCCAGATCATAACCACTTTTTGTTAAAATTTTATAGCGAAGATGTCTTTCGAAAACATATACGAAGCTGCCAGTAGATGCATTAATTTCAAAGTAGCAATTGCCAACATCAAACAGTTTTATGGCTGCCGATGCTGAGTCTGGTCCAGAAGCTTTAGTTTCAAACTCGGTATTGTCTACCTTGCCAAATTTAAATTCTTTTTTTACTGTTTTCTTGGTTTGTGCATAGCTACTGCTTAACCCAGCGCATAGCAATAGGAACAGGAGTTTGAGAGCGATTTTTTGCATCGATAAATTATGTTTGGTTATAGCACAATGATAGAAATATTTTTTTAATTATGCAGTTTAAACATACAATCTAAATCTCTCTTATGAGCTGTTTTGATGTATGTTTCATTGTCTGCGCAAAACCTAAATTACTAGGTCTTAAAAGAATCAATAGCCTATCAGGTGGAAAAACTATAGAATTTGAGCGCATGTGGCCAAATGTGATTTGTCAGTTAAGCTCAATATTTGTTCGAAATAGCTCGGTAACTTTTATTTTCCTTGTTTTTTTGTATCTTTGCCTGGCAAATAATAAATCGTAATTTATTTGCTATGCAACTCGACTCCACAAAATTTATTGCTACAGGTTTAACATATGATGATGTACTTCTGGTACCTGCATATTCAGAAATTCTGCCGCGTGATGTAAAAACTGCCACTTATTTAACCAAAAAAATAAAACTTAACGTGCCCCTAATTTCTGCTGCCATGGATACGGTAACAGAGGCTGCGTTAGCAATTGCCATTGCACAAAATGGTGGTATTGGAATGTTACATAAAAACATGACGATCGACAGGCAGGCTGAGGAGGTTCGGAAAGTTAAGCGTTCTGAAAGTGGCATGATTCAAGATCCGGTAACGTTATTGGAAACTGCGGTTGTAGCTGATGCCTTCAAGATTATGAAGGAACATAAAATTGGCGGTATTCCAGTGGTAAGCAGCGATAATATGTTAGTCGGCATTATCACTAACCGCGATTTACGTTTTCAAAAGGACATGGCCAGGCCAATTGCAGAGGTAATGACCAAAGACAACTTAATTACAGCGCCGGAAGGAACCAATTTGATTCAGGCAGAGGAAATTTTGCAAAACCATAAAATTGAAAAATTACCTGTTGTAAGTAAGGATGGCTATTTAAGCGGGCTCATTACTTTTAAAGATATTTCTAAAGTTAAAAACTACCCTGTTGCCTGTAAAGATGAACGCGGTCGCTTACGTGTGGGTGCAGCGGTAGGCGTTACTGCCGATACCCTTTTACGTGTTGATGCACTTGTGAACGCCGGGGTAGATGTTATTACCATTGATACCGCTCATGGACATTCTAAGGGAGTGGTAGATAAATTAAAAGAAGTAAAAGCAAAATATCCTGATCTGCAGGTTATTGTGGGTAACATCGCTACTGGTGCTGCAGCAAAATTTCTAGCTGATGCTGGTGCAGATGCCGTAAAAGTGGGGATCGGACCAGGTTCTATTTGTACCACGAGAATTATTGCAGGTGTAGGTGTGCCGCAATTGTATGCAGTTTATGAGTGTGCAAAAGCATTGAAAGGAACTGGCGTACCAGTTATTGCCGATGGTGGTATTAAGCATACTGGCGATATAGCTAAAGCCATTGCTTCAGGTGCAAGTACCGTGATGGCAGGTTCGTTATTTGCCGGAGTAGAGGAGTCGCCAGGTGAAACTATTATATATGAAGGGCGTAAATTCAAATCTTACCGCGGTATGGGATCAATAGAGGCAATGGAGCAGGGTTCGAAAGACCGTTATTTTCAGGATGTTGAAGATGACATCAAGAAACTCGTGCCGGAGGGAATTGTTGGTCGCGTACCATATAAGGGTACCCTGGCAGAAGTAATGTACCAATACATTGGGGGGTTACGTGCAAGTATGGGGTATTGCGGTGCAGCTAGTATTGAAGCACTACAAGAAGCGCAATTCGTTCAAATTACTGCAGCGGGTATGCGTGAGAGTCATCCACATGATATTACCATTACCAAAGAGGCACCTAATTATACGAGATAATCTTATTTAAGTCAATAAAAAAGCGAGGCGGTTAAATTACTGCCTCGCTTTTTTTACGCCTATCTAATTGAAATTTTTCTGGCAGAAAACAAGGTTAAAAGTACACCGAATCCTAGAAAAAAATAACTGGCATCTAGTGGGCATTCTAAGGTTGTGGAAACAAGGATACCCGAACCTACACCAGAAATGTTACATGTTCCACCTGTTTGGGGGTAAGAGCATCCAGCAGGAGCCGGATCAAGTGATGGATTTTTTGCCCAATTTGAACTGCCTCCGTTTTGGTTAGTATAGACCCTGCCAGTAGTGTTATCACGGCATCCAACCTGCCCGTAACTAAGAAGATTAAACGCACATAGTGTAAAACAAAAAAGAAAAAATTTCCCCATAATAATAGCATAAGATAATGTTGCTTTTATCCAAGGATGTGTCAAGGGGATTGATCCCTCAAATATAACTCATTATTTTCTGCAAAATAAAATTTGGTAATAGTGTTATTTTAATATATTTGCCTACTAAATCTATAGACATTATATATATTATGAAATATCTTAAAAATTTATTTAAACCGAATCGATGTTAACGCTTATATCCACGAACAACTATGCGCACAATTATCTACCAAATCAAGTTTTCAAAACCATTTATATTATCAACATTACCATGAAAAAAAGTTTACTCGCTCTATTCTTCATTATTTCGTCGATCACTACAATATATGCTCAAACCACTGTAACGGGCGTGGTGAAGGGCGAAAATAATATTACTATTCCTGGTGCAACCATAACGGTTAGAGGTACAAAGATTAGTGCCGTTAGCGATGGAAATGGGGTTTTCAGTGTTGATGCAAAGCAGCAGCCACCATTCTACATTCGAATCAGTTATGTAGGGTATAAACCTCAGGATTTCCAAATTCTTAATTTACCTTCAACCCCAATAGAACTCACGCTGGTAGCCGATACCCAGCTCGATGAAATCGTGGTTACCTCCAGAAGACGCTCGGAGGTCTTGCAGGATGTTCCGATCCCAATAACTGTTATTGGCGGGCAAGCAGCGGAAAATGCTGGCGCTTTTAACGTTAACCGCTTAAAGGAATTGGTTCCGTCGGTACAGTTATACGCATCAAATGCCCGGAATACAACCTTAAATATCCGTGGGCTAGGCTCTACCTTTGGTTTAACCAATGATGGTATAGACCCAGGCGTAGGCTTTTATGTAGATGGCGTTTACCATGCTCGCCCTGCTGCTACATCTACAGATTTTTTGGATATCGAACAAATTGAAGTAGTGCGAGGACCCCAGGGAACGCTGTTCGGTAAAAATACCACTGCAGGAGCTTTTAATATTACATCAACTAAACCTACACAAACGCCAACTGCTAAAGCAGAAATCAGTGTTGGAAATTACAGCTTTTTACAAGCAAAAGCATCTGTTTCTGGCGGTTTAGCCAAAAATTTGGCGGCAAAAATTTCATTGTCGGGTACCCAGAGAGATGGCACTATCTGGAACACGAGCGAAGAACGAAAGTATAGCGGCCAGAATAATATAGGTTTCAAGAGTCAATTGTATTATACCCCTTCAGATAAATTGAAGATAATGTTGAGTGGCGATGTAAGCGTTCAGCATCCGGCCGGGTATCCATTGGTTATTGCTGGCGTAACAGAAACCAAAAGGAGTGCTTATCGCCAATATGCCAGGATCATTTCCGATTTAGGTTATCAACAACCGAAAATAGATCCTTTTTCACGGGAAATTGATACAAATACGCCATGGAGGCACAATCAATCTATTGGTGGAATTTCATTAAATGTAGACTACACCATTGGCAATGGAACACTAACATCTACAACTGCATGGCGTTTCTGGAATTGGGATCCCACAAACGATCGTGATTTTTCAGCGCTTTCTGCCTTAACAAAATCGCAAGGGAATTCTCGTCACGATCAATATTCGCAAGAAATCCGCTATGCAGGAAACCTTTCCGAAAAAATAAGTGGTGTAATAGGTGTATTTGTGCTTGGTCAAAACCTTCAGGGCTTAGATCAAACCGAAGAAGTTGGGAAAGATCAGTGGAGATTTGTTCAAACCAGCAATACCGGTCTGCAAGCCCTATACGCTACACCTGGTTTGCTAGATGGTTTTGGTATTAAAACCAACTCAACCATCAAATCATTAAGTGCAGCTGTTTTCGGTCAACTAGACTGGGAAGTTATAGAACATCTTCATGTACTACCCGGGCTTAGGCTTACGTACGATAAAAAGGATGTAGACTATAACAGAAACACTTACGGTGGTTTGCAAACAACTGATGCCAACCTATTGGCGCTAAAAGCTGCCGTATATAGCAATCAGCAATTTAACACCAGCACCAGCAACCATAATCTTTCTGGTAATATTACCGTTTCTTACCGGCCCACTTCAAAGCTAAATGCATTTGCCACTTTTTCTACGGGGTATAAACCCGTTGGCGTAAACGTAGGCGGCTTGCCAACCACATCTTCGGGTGCGGCAGACCTATCCCTGGCGGTGGTTAAACCAGAATATGTAGAACATTATGAGTTGGGTGTAAAAACTAAACCATTTAAAGGGGCAATTTTAAATATCACAACATTCAATACCAATATTAAAGATTATCAAACCAACGTACAATCGCCACAACTTGGTGTAAACAGAGGGTATTTAGCAAATGCAGAAAGGGTTAATGTAAAGGGTGTAGAGATTGATGGAACCTACCAACCCGCTCCGTTTCTGTCAATTAATGCTGCACTTGCATACCTAGATGGTAAATATGTAAAGTTTACAAACGCACCCTTACCGCTGGAAGAAACAGGCAACACGCAAACAATTAATGGTGCAGTTACCCAAGTTGCCTTTAAAGATGCATCAGGCGGTAGCTTGCCAGGCATTTCTAAATGGAATACGTCTGGTGGTGCAGAATTTAGCACGCCAGGAAGCCTTGTTACCCGTATAGGTCGGTATTTTATTGCAGCAGATGCAAGCTACCGGTCTACCTATTCATCAAATGCAACACCATCTACGGTACTAAACGTTAATGGCTATGGCCTGGTTAATGCCCGGTTGGGTTTCAGATCAGAAAAGTTCTCTGCCTTTGTATGGAGCCGCAACATTGGTAACAGGAATTATTTCGAGCAATTACAAGCAGCCGCAGGTAACTCTGGCTTGTATGCCGGCGTACTTGGCGATCCGCGTACATACGGTGCAACGCTCCGTTTTACCTTTTAAATTCTCCTGTTTATAATATTTGGTTTAAATGCGTCGATTTATTCGGCGCTTTTTTTTGTAGCGCAAGTGCTGGTGCGTATCGGCTGCGGCAGTCCCGCTGTCCTTCCAATCTTTTTGTGATGGGAAAGCGGCGATTTTTGCTGCTGCAACAAAAAGGATTTCCATCCCATCGGGTCTAGAAAGATAGTGCTGTGTTCCTTTTGCCGGCCCAGGTAGCTAAACCTTATAGCGCGGAAAGCCCACAGCCCAATTCTTCTTTGGGCGAGGACTTGCAGCAATAGAAGGACGAACAATAAAATGGATTACTTCAACTGCTTTCCAAAAAACGTCTGTAACCAATTTGTGCAGAATTAAAATTTACAAAAAGACGATAAAATATTACCTTCGATAAATTTTTAAAACTGAAATGAATAAGCTGAAGGCAGTTTGCGTGTATTGTGGCTCTAATTTTAATGGCGATGAGCAGCTAAGAAAAGTAATTAAACAGCTTGCCGATACCTTATGCAGCGAAAACATTAACCTGGTGTATGGAGGGGGAAGTGTGGGTGTAATGGGTGTTCTGGCTAACAATGTTCTGGCAAATAATGGTACGGTAACTGGTGTAATACCGCAGTTTTTGATGGATAAAGAGGTGGGGCACAACGGTATTACAGAAATGATTGTAACGGAGAATATGCACCAGCGGAAGCAGAAAATGGCCGATTTATGTGATGGGTTTATCATTTTACCAGGCGGCTTTGGAACTTTAGAAGAATTTTTTGAAGTGCTTACCTGGCTACAGTTAGGCTTACACCATAAACCAATAGGCGTGTTAAATGTAAACGGATTTTATGATTCGCTTTTTGCGCAGATGGACATGATGGTGCAAAGCAGGTTCCTGAAACAGGCCAATCGCGATTTGGTATTTAATGAAACTGATGCCGCTGTTTTAATCGAGAAAATGGACCAATTTTCTGCTACACCAGATGATGTTTGGTTTAAAGAAAGGAACTTGGCATAACCGGTTAGCGTACAAATTATACTTCAATATAACATCAAATAACTACAGGAGCAAAATCATATTACCATGCAAATCATTACCTCACATGCAGCTTTTGAAGAATACCTGGGTAAAGAACTGGGTGTTTCATCATGGCATACTGTTACTCAAGATCAGATAAATAAATTTGCCGCTGCAACGCTAGATTTTCAGTGGATACATACCGATGAAGAAAAGGCTAAAAATGAAGGTCCTTTTGGCACTACAATCGCTCACGGCTACCTTACTTTATCACTTATTCCATTTTTATGGAAAGAGATTGTGGATATTCAAAATTTAAAAATGGAAATTAACTATGGCATAGAAAGCTTAAAGTTTGCACAGCCTGTTACAGTGAATAGTAAAATTAGGTTAAGGGCTAAATTAGCTTCCATTGTAAACCTGCGTGGTGTAACTAAAGTTCATATGGGCATAGAAATGGAGATTGAAGACCAAAAGAAACCTGCTTTTACAGGTGAGGTAGTTTTTTTATACCACTTTATTACCGCTTAACTTGTCGGTGCGCTTGTTTTAGTCTTTCCTAAACTTCTTTTTAATAAGCTGGCCTAAGGGTTCGCCTTCTAAATCTACCAAAGTGCTTAATTCCAACTCGAGTGCTTTGGTACTGATCTGAATTTCTATTAGCGAGATAATTAGCGAAATCATAAAGAAGATTAGACTCGTAGCGAATAAGATTTCCCCTGCAAGATTCCACTCTAAATAAATAAAAAACATACAAAATAAACAGCTGGCAAAACTTAATACCCCAAAGGCCTGCATGTTTTTAATGAGCTTTAAACGATAGCGTAAATTTCTAATTTGGTTTTGCAAACCAATATTCTGCTCGCTTTCTTCGTATTTAGCTTTTAAGCTCCTAACCAAAGTGGCCAAGGCTAAAAAGCGATTGGTATAGGCCAGCATAATTAAACTAATAGCAGGAAATAATAAGGCAGGAATATTTACGGTAAGTTCCATCGATTAAGATTTGAGCAAAATTATTAATTTAAATGGATTTGAAGGTAATTTAATAGGTAGATTAACTTTTAATACGGGCCCATGTTTATGGTTAACGTGTTTAATGCATCGTATCTCATTTAGTTTCCGAGCGGAAGAAAACGCCTATTGAAATAATAGATAGACCCGATTTGGAGCGATAGATGATTCAAAAGATGTTCTTTCACTGTTGCTTCTATTGTTGCGTGCCTCTCGCTGTAGACCAGAAACCAAATTAGTCTCCACGCTTTTTATAAAAATAAATTTAAATTGCCTTCATGAATATCGAATTCAATAAAAATGAGGATGTAAACAAGCAATTAGTTTACGAATTAAGAACAAAACTAAAAAAAATATACCAGGGTGGTGGTGAGAGAAATGCTGCTAAACAGAGAGAGAAAGGCAAGTTATTAGCTCGTGAACGCATCAAATATCTCATAGATAAAAATAGCGATTTTTTGGAGGTAGGTGCTTTTACTGCTGATGGGATGTATGCCGAACAAGGCGGCTGTCCATCGGCAGGCGTTGTATGTGGTATTGGTTATGTAAGTGGTAGGCAATGCATGATTATTGCCAACGATGCTACTGTAAAAGCAGGTGCATGGTTTCCCATGACCGCCAAAAAAAACCTTAGGGCACAAGAAATAGCCATGGAAAATCGATTGCCTGTAATTTACCTGGTAGATAGTGCAGGCGTTTATCTTCCCATGCAGGATGAAATTTTTCCAGATAAGGAGCATTTTGGACGGATGTTTCGAAATAATGCTTTGATGTCTTCAGAAGGGATTGTACAGATCTCGGCTATTATGGGCGCCTGTGTTGCTGGTGGTGCTTATTTGCCGATTATGAGCGATGAAGCCATGATTGTAGATAAAACCGGATCGGTGTTTCTGGCCGGTTCTTATCTTGTAAAATCGGCCATTGGCGAAGAGGTAGATAACGAAACTTTAGGTGGTGCCACAACCCATTGTGAAATTTCTGGCGTTACCGATTACAAGCACCCAAATGATGAGGCTTGTTTAGATAGTATTCGCAATATTATGAGCATGTTGGGTGCCCCTGAAAACGCAGGCTTCGATCGCATAAAACCTGCTGTACCCAAGTTAGACCCGCAAGAACTCTATGGTATTCTTCCCGAAAATCGGGATAAACCCTATGAAGTTCTCGATATCATTCATCGTTTGGTAGACGATTCTGCTTTTGAAGAGTATAAGCAAGGTTATGGCCAAAGCATTGTTTGCGGTTTAGGTAGAATAGATGGATGGGCCGTGGGCATTGTGGCCAACCAACGAAAAGTGGTTAAATCTAAAAAAGGGGAGATGCAGTTTGGGGGCGTCATATATTCCGATAGTGCCGATAAAGCGACCCGTTTTATTATGAACTGCAATCAAAAGAAAATTCCGTTGGTTTTTCTGCAAGATGTAACTGGTTTTATGGTTGGTAGCAGATCAGAACATGGTGGCATTATTAAAGACGGTGCAAAAATGGTTAATGCCGTTGCTAATTCTGTGGTGCCCAAATTTACGATTGTATTGGGCAACTCTTATGGTGCAGGCAATTATGCTATGTGTGGTAAGGCTTATGATCCGAGATTGATCTATGCCTGGCCGACTGCTAAAATCGCGGTCATGGGAGGCGCTCAGGCTGCGAAAACATTACTTCAAATTCAAGAAGCTTCGCTTAAAGCCAAAGGCGAAGTAATTACACCTGAAAAAGAAGCCGAGTTACTAAAAGAAATCACCGACCGCTATGATAGTCAGACTACACCATATTACGCGGCTTCCAGGTTGTGGGTAGATGGAATTATAGATCCCCTGGAGACAAGAAAAGTAATTTCGATGGGAATAGCGGCTGCAAACCAATCGCCAATTACCAGAAAGTTTAACGTTGGTGTAATTCAAACATAGTATTTGTCAGTACAGAATTATTTCTAAGCGATGTATTAACTGCCATTGCGCTCAATTTTCAATGATATCGTCGGCTGTTAATAAGTAAACTATGTTGACAATGTTTACTTGCCCACAAACGTTTAAAGGCTTAAATTTGCCAAGCAAATAACGAATTTCAAAACACACGATAAAAATGTCACAAGAAAACGAACACGTTCAGTGTTTAATCATAGGTTCTGGCCCCGCCGGCTATACTGCGGCCATTTATGCGGCTAGGGCCGATTTAAAACCGGTAATGTACACCGGCATGCAAGCTGGTGGACAGCTTACTCAAACCACCGACGTAGAGAATTTTCCTGGTTACCCACAAGGAATTATGGGCCCTGAAATGATGGAAGATTTCCGTAAACAAGCAGAGCGTTTTGGTACCGACATTCGTTTCGGTTACGTAAGCACAGTAGATTTCTCATCTGCTCCTCATAAAATTGTTGTTGATGAAGTTAAAACAATTACTGCAGATACTGTGATCATTGCTACAGGCGCAACTGCCAAATGGTTAGGCTTGCCCAGCGAGCAACAATACAATGGTTTTGGAGTTTCTGCATGTGCCGTGTGCGACGGATTTTTCTTTAAAGGACAAGATGTAGCCATTGTAGGTGCTGGAGATACCGCGGCAGAGGAGGCTACCTACCTTGCCAAGTTATGTAAAACAGTTCACGTATTGGTCCGTCGAGATGAGTTCAGAGCCTCTAAAGCTATGGTAAGCAGGGTTTTGGCTACACCAAATATAGTGGTGCATTACAATACCGAAACCCAGGAAATTTTAGGTAACGGTAAAAATGTAACAGCGGTTAAAGTTGTGAATAATAAAACCAACGTGGTTTCTGACATTGCAGTAGAAGGATTTTTCGTTGCCATTGGCCATAAACCTAACACAGATATTTTTCAAGGACAGTTAGATATGGACGATACTGGATATTTATTAACTAAGCCAGGTTCTACCTTAACCAATATCGAAGGTGTTTTCGCTTGTGGCGATGTTCAGGATATGTACTATCGCCAGGCGGTGACCGCAGCAGGTTCTGGCTGTATGGCTGCCTTAGATGCAGAACGTTACCTGGCCGCCAAAGAACATCCTGTAGAGGCTTAGCAGATTTAATGCATTTTAAAAAGAGAAACCTAGATTCGGTTTCTCTTTTTTTGTGCCTGAAGATTTTATTTCCCCTTTGTAAGTGGCTCGCTGGAAGAAATCTGTAGCAGATGGCCATTTGGATACTGTAACAAAAAAAAGAGATGGACATTTATGAGCTAATCTCTATCTTGGATGATATTTAAAATATTAATTATCCTAATTAAAACTATTCATGAACAAGGCATTATCGATTTTTATTGGCGTACTAATCAGTACAGGTGCATTTGCCCAAAGCGATCCTAATCTTGGAATTATTCCTGCACCTGTTTCCATCACCAAAGCCAATGGCAGTTTTCTTCTGGATAAAACCACTACATTAATTAACCAAAGTATAGATGGAACGAAAACAGCAGACTTATTAAATGCTTTTATTGTAACTAAGGCAGGTTTCGCATTGCGTGAAAGTAAAGTTGTACAGCCCAACCAAAAAAGTATTTTGCTTACATCGGCAGGCGCAGATCGATTGCCAAGCGAAGGTTATACTATCAAGGTATCGCCTAACCAGATTTTAATTACAGGCAAAGGTGCTGGTTTATTTTACGCGTTGCAGTCGTTCATGCAAATGACTCCAGACCAGGTTGGGAATAAAATTACCATTCCTGCTGTTGTTATAAATGACTATCCACGGTTTTCTTATCGCGGAACAATGTTGGATGTTTCCCGCCATTTCTTTCCAGTTTCATTCATTAAGAAATATCTCGATCAACTGGCTTACTATAAGATTAATACCTTTCATTGGCATTTAACTGACGATCAAGGCTGGAGATTAGCCATTAAGCAATATCCTAATTTAACTGCTGTGGGCTCGAAGCGAAACGGCACTATCATTGGTCACTACCCTGGAGATGGTAATTACCTTAGCGAAGTGAAAGGGTTTTACACTCAGGAAGAAGCTAAGGATATTGTGCGCTATGCGGCCGAGCGGTTTATTACCGTCATCCCCGAGATTGAACTCCCTGGACATGCATCGGCAGCTATTGCAGCTTACCCAAAGCTGAGTTGTTTTCCAGATAGAGATACCTTTATCAGTGATAAAACAGCATGGTCTGGCAGCCGAAAAGGCAAGCAGGTACAGCAAACCTGGGGTGTTTTTGATGACATCTTTGTTCCTTCTGCAGAAACTTTTACCATGTTGAACAATATTCTGGATGAAGTGATAGCTATTTTTCCTTCTAAATATATCCATATCGGCGGTGATGAAGCGCCAAAAACCTATTGGAAGGAATCTCCATTTTGCCAGGCATTAATGAAAGAAAAAGGCTTAAAAGATGAACATGAGCTACAAAGTTATTTTATTCAAACTATAGAGAAACATGTAAATAGCAAGGGCCGTTCTATTATTGGCTGGGATGAAATTTTAGAAGGGGGTTTGGCGCCAAACGCAACAGTTATGAGTTGGCGTGGAGAAGACGGTGGAATTGCTGCTGCACAGCAAAACCATGATGTGATCATGACTCCTGGCTCAATGGGATTATACATCGACCACAAACAATCTACCTCACCAGATGAGCCCGTAACAATTGGTGGACTAGCGCCTTATCAGAAAATATATGCTTACGACCCGGTTCCGAAAGTGCTAACGCCTTCGCAACAGAAGTACATTAAGGGGGTACAGGCAAACTTATGGACTGAGTATATCAAAACGCCAGAAAAAGCAGAGAACCATGCCTTTCCAAGGCTGTTGGCACTATCGGAAATTGCATGGTCGCCGGTAGACCGTAAGAATTTGCAAAATTTTACCGAAGTGCGGCTACCCGTGCATCTCGCCCGGTTAGATCGAATGAATATTAACTTTTGGGTACCCACACCAATTGGCCAAAGTGATAAGCCCTTGACTGGTGGGTCATTTAAACTTGAAATGAAAGTGCCTGTAAAAAATGGGCGCATTTACTATTCATTAGATGGTTCACGTCCATCGGAGAATGCTTTTTTATACACTTCGCCTATCGAAGTGACAGTTCCACAAGGAGAGAAACGATTATTAAAAACCATTGTCATTGCACCCAGTGGCAGAAGGAGTGTTACTACCGAAACCATCCTAAATAATGGAGCACCAGAAATAAATTCAAATACTAAGAAGTAAAAAATACTTTTTTTAAATCCTTGAAATCGTTAATTTGGGGCAACCAAAAATTCCTCAATTAAAGATGAAACCAAAGAAAATTAACATTCAGCATCTTTTGCTTTTGGCAGGGATGCTGTTTTGTTTAGCCTGTACCGAAGAGCAAACACAAGCAGTTAAAGAAACCATTCCGCAGGTAGCCAAAAGCCCCTTTAAATTTTATAAAGATTTAGAAGTAAGACCCGGGCTAAACTTCGAAGTATTAAGTTGGGGGAAGGGTGTAGATTCTATTGGTGCCTACCAGATTTTAATGTCTGATTCTAGCAGAAAGAGTTACAAATCAAACGCAGTTGCCCGGAATGGTGTAATTGGTGATGCCTGGAACATGGATCTCGATAATGATGGTAATCCCGAAATTTATGTTCAACTTGAAACGAATAGCATGTTAGACTTGAATGTTTTCGAATACGTGGGTAATGGTTTCAACAAAATTAATTTTCCGTCATTAAGTCCTCAACAAAAGAAATTATTTAAGGGCAACGACCGGTTCTATCTTAAGAATGGAGATCTGTTCAGGTCGTTTAATGCGCAGGAAAAAGCCGATTCTACTAAACAAACAACTAAAGTTTACCAGTATAAGTTAGCGGGAAATAGTTTTTCATCCAGCGAGGTAGAAAAATAATAATTTAATTAGGAATAAGATATCCGATCCCCACGTGCTTTGACCCAAATACCCTAAACCATACATGCAAGATCACCACAAATTTTCATTAGCAAAACGTATCAGGGCTTTTGTGTATGCTTTCAACGGATTAAACCTTTTTTTTAAGCATGAACATAGTGCCCGCGTCCATGCATTTGCAGCGTTATCTGCAATAGGTATGGCATGGTACTTTCAATTGTCTAAAATGGAATGGTTGGCAGTTCTTTTTGCCATTGCGTTGGTATTGGTTTCGGAAATATTGAACACAGCCATTGAGAAACTTGCCGATGTAGTATCTCCCGTTTATCACCCGAAAATTAAAATTGTAAAAGACTTAGCTGCTGCAGCTGTACTTTTGGCGGCGTTATTTTCGGTTTGCGTAGCGGCAATTATTTTCCTGCCTAAATTACTCAGCCGATTTGGCTAAACTCGCCGCTTTCGATTCAGCAGTTTTATCAATAATTATCTGATCCCAGCGTGCCTGCATTTTGTGGTTACTGCCATGCTCCGTTTCTTCATCGTAATTTCGTTGCATAGTATCAAAGTAATCACTTATTTCATTCGCCAACTGCGATATTTGCGCTTTGTAATCCCGCACCGAATAGGTTCTATTTTTCAATACCCTTTCCGCTTCTAAAAGTAAAATGTGGTGAATGTTAACGTGGCCCTGCTCATGGTGCAGTAAGTCTGCATTCACCTGCGGATCTTTAATTTTATCCCACTTTACCCAAGAGCGATTTCTGTCTACGCTAGTTTCATTCTTAAGCTTAATGGTAATTCGGTTTCGATAAAGAGAAGATGAATAGCTGTATTTCCAGGTAAGAGCCGTTAGTGCAAAAAATGGTGATGCATTATTTGGTTTACCTTTAAAATCTGCTTCCCAATTCAGTTGTATAGGGGCAGCTACCTCTTGCTTAAAGCTAAAAGTTAAAGGCAAAATGATGACCAGCAATATGGCTAAAATTGATTTCTTCATGTGTTATTTTTCTAATGAAAAAACCGTGCCTAAAATTATGCTGGGTTAGAAATTTGAATACTGATGCGCTCAAATTTCTCAATTAATAAAGAAATACGCTCTTTTTCTCTTCTGATCACAGCTTTCCGTAAAATGGTTGAGCAAAACAAAATCCATAAAAAAGTGAAGCCTACGGCAATAATTTGCCCTGGAAGGCTAAAGTAAGATAGGATTTCTATGAAATAGAAAATGATCCCCAACGATAGCGCAATGGTGTAAAACCAGTATAACGAATGGTAGAGTTTATATCTGTTTAGTTGGTAGATCTTCAAATTGTTCAGGTACTCTTTAGGATGGATCGTGTAATCATTCTTCGAGATGAGTTTATGATCTCGATATAAAATTACTGTGTACACACCTATAGCCATCATGGTGATGCTAATCCCAACATGGGTTGTCCATGAATCGAAATGCAGGAACACCCATACCATAGCAATGGCAATAAATGATGCAAGCATACCCAGAATGTTCAAAGCAGATTTAAGCTTTAATCCATTTACCTCTTTCTTAGCCTGTTGTAGCATATCATCAGCAGAAAATTTAAGTTCTACATCGTGCTTTTGCCACAACTCCTGTATTTGATCAAATGCTTGCATACTGGTTATATAATTCTGTTAATTTTTGTTTAATGCGATGAATTTTTACCCTTAAATTTCCCTCGCTAATGCCCGATATATCTGCAATTTCATGGTATGGCAACTCATCAAGTACCATAGTAATAATCAAACGATCGTTTTCCTCAAGTTTAGAAATGCACTTGTAAAGCAATGCAACCTGCTCATTTTTTTCAGAAAACTCTTCTATCTTATTTTCAATTATATTTTCTGTTAGTTCATCTTTGGCTTGCCTCTTTTCAGACCGTAAATAAGTTAGGCAGGTGTTTACAGCAATACGATAAATCCAAGTAGAGATGAGCGATTTGTTTCTAAACTTATCTAAGTTCTGCCAAACCTTTAAAAAGGTCTCTTGGAGAAGGTCGTTCGCCGAATCAGTATCGCCAGTATAACCATAGCATAAATGGAATATTTTTTTGGAATTCGAATCGAAGATTTCTTTAAATAGCTTGTCTTTTTGTTCCATTTATGAGGCTGTAGTTACATTTTAGATTGGTACCACCAGGTTTTGTTACAGCGAAATTATAAATTAAATCAATTTCAGAGGGGTGTAAAAATCAAAATTTGTTACACGAAGTAAATATCGTAGTTTTACCAAATTAATAAAGCCACCAACTTTTTTATTCATGAAGAAAAACAAACTCACACTTTTCATTTTCATTGCACTTATCGCTGGTATTGTATTGGGTTACATTTTGAACGTTAACACGATCAATGTATACAATCAAAATATTTTAAATGCCGATGCAAAAGTAAAAAACCTGGAAGTAAGTATTGCAAAAAGTACCGATACCACTACTGCAGCTTTTACCCAGCTAAAAGCAGATAAGAAAGCTACGGCAAAAATCAAAAAGGAAAATGAAGACGTACGCGAGCAAAAGCTGGAATATTTTACGCTTTTAAGCGATATTTTCTTGCGTTTAATTAAGATGATTGTAGCACCACTGGTGTTTACAACCCTGGTTGTAGGGGTAGCCAAAGTTGGCGATATTAAAGCAGTAGGCCGAATAGGGGGCAAAACGCTTGGCTGGTTTGTGGCCATGTCGTTAATGTCGCTTGTGTTAGGTGCTATTTTAGTTAACTTATTTGAGCCAGGTAAGCACATGCAACTAACCTTGCCCGATCAATTAATGAATACTGGGATTCAAAAAACGGCTATGAGTGTTAAGGATTTTATTGCCCACGTTTTCCCGAAAAGTATTGCCGAGTCTATGGCAACTAACGAAATTCTACAAATTGTGGTGTTTTCACTATTTTTTGGTGTAGCCACAGCAGCCATTGGCGATCTCGGTCAGGTTGTAATTAAAGCTTTTGATGCCATTGCGCATGTGATTTTGAAGATGACAGGTTATGTGATGAATTTTGCTCCTTTGGCTGTTTTTGGGGCGATGACAGCTATTGTAGCCAAACAAGGCCTCAATGTGCTTAGCACTTATGCCATTTTTATTGGAGAATTTTATTTTGGTTTAGCCATCCTATGGGCCATTTTAATTTTCCTGGGTTTCTTAATCCTAAAGAAACGGGTTTTCAAACTCGTTAACGATATGAAGGAACCTGCTATTTTAGCCTTTAGTACCGCAAGTAGCGAAGCTGCCTATCCGAAAACTATGATGCTTTTAGAGCGTTTTGGTTGTAAAGATAAAATTGTAAGTTTCGTGTTGCCTCTGGGTTACTCTTTTAACCTCGATGGTTCGATGATGTATATGACCTTTGCCTCGCTTTTTATTGCCCAGGCCTATGGCATTCACCTTGGTTTTGAGCAACAGATTTCCATGTTGTTAATTTTAATGCTAACCAGTAAAGGAATTGCCGGTGTGCCAAGAGCATCGCTGGTTGTTATTGCAGGCACTATTGCTAGCTTTAATATCCCGGAAGCGGGTTTGGCTTTGCTTATCGGTATCGATCCATTGTTAGATATGGGCCGCTCGGCTACCAATGTAGTGGGCAATAGCATTGCTACTGCCGTGGTAAGCAAGTGGGAAGGCGAATTAAAAGAGGGTTAGGCCGTGTGCAAATTCAATTAAATGATTTTAGTGTGTTGGTATCGTCGGTAAAATTTATCAGCTTTGCAGCATTAAAAAGTACATCAGCCATCATTCAATTATAATTTAAGGAACAGTGTCTAGCAGAGGAAAGAAAATATTTTTAGCCATTACCATCATCGTGCCGATGATTATTTATTGTTACATCTATTACAAGCCCATTATCCAGAATGCGCCATTTCGTAAAGATGATTTTGTGTCAATGCAATTTAGCTACGGGCTAAAAGACTCGTTAGAAAATCACTACGATTCCAAAACAGGTGTATACCAGTATATTAACAATAAAGATGAAGAGGTAAGCAAGAAATTTTTTCTTAAAAGCGATGAGGTGCTTTACATGCATAGAAAAGCCAACGAAATTGGTTTGTGGAACTTTCCTGATACCATTGGCAGGAAAAGCGATAAATCTAGAATGGTACCGCGATATGATATCAAATTTAACTATAAGGAAAAATCTAAGCACGTGGTAATATATGGCGATTTTGATGGGAACCCCAAATTATTGGACGCTGCCGTACAAATGCGCAAAGTAATACAGGAAACATTAACGCAAGCAGAACGACGAGCGGATAAATAACCGGCCCTATATTGCTTATGTTCTAAAAGACTTAAACATCGCAAAAAACCATACGATGTTTAAGTCTTTTATTGTTTAGGAAATTTGCAAAATCAGAGACTATTTTTTGATTTGGAAAGTAACACCGCTGTTGCTTGGCGGGCTGTAGCCCCGCTTTTCGTTATAAGCACCGCTGAAAAGCGGAGGCTTTCACTGCAATCGGGTTTAGGTACAAGGGTTTGCTTTAAAACGTAGTATCTATTTCGCTGTTGCCTGAATGTTTGATATAGCAGCCCGCGTAGTTAAACCTGATGGAAATGGAAAGCCCGCATCCCAATTTTTTTCAACGGGAGCGGACTTGCAATTGACAGCAGGGCAGCACTTAGCCAAGGCTTACAGGCCTTGCTTTCCAAAAAATTATAATTGAGGTTTAGCTATTTCTATCCATAGTGTTTCAGGATCAAGTCGGCATATTAAATTTGGAAAAATATTTTTGTTATGTGTTTGTGTGTTAATTGAATTTGTTCTATATTTGCACCTCGTTAAATAAAAATTAAAAAACTAATATTTAAACAATGTACGCAATAGTAAATATAGCAGGGCAGCAATTTAAAGTTGCTAAAGACCAGCACCTTTTTGTACACAGATTGCAAGGAGATGAAGGCGCTAGTATTGAATTTGATAATGTATTGTTGGTTGATAATGGTGGTGCAATTACTGTAGGTGCTCCTGCGGTTAGTGGTGCTAAAGTTTCGGCTAAGATCGTATCTCATTTAAAAGGTGATAAAGTAATCGTTTTCCACAAGAAACGTAGAAAAGGTTATAAAAAGAAAAATGGTCACCGCCAGTTTTTCACTAAGATTCAGATCTCTGATATCACGTTATAATTAATTGTTAACCCAATAATTCGCTTTTAGCGAGTTACAAAATATAAAATCATGGCACACAAAAAAGGAGCCGGTAGTTCGAAAAACGGACGTGAATCGCATAGTAAGCGTTTAGGTATTAAAATTTTCGGTGGTCAATTAGCTATCGCTGGTAACATTTTGGTACGCCAACGTGGTACAAAACACCACCCAGATAAAGGTGTTGGTATTGGTAAAGATCATACTTTATTTGCTTTAGTAGATGGAACAGTGGTTTTTAAGAAGAAACAAGATAACAAATCTTATGTGTCTATTCTTCCTATTACCGATGCTGAAATCGAAGCTGCGGTAGCGAAGAAACCAGTTGCTGAAGCAGAAGCTGTAGCAGAGGTTCCTGTAAAAAAAGCACCTGCTAAAAAAGCTAAAAAAGACGAAGCTACTGAAGAGGCTGCAGTTGCAGAATAATCAGTATTAATCGATATTTGAAAAAATCCTGATGAAATCAGGATTTTTTTTTGCCTTTTATTTTCTTATAAAATTAAAAAACCGATTGATTAATCGGTTGGAGCCTTTGAGAAAGCTGTTTTTAGTTTGTATAAGAATTTTAATATTCCCTTCCCATGAGCTGCGTGGTGAGCGTTAAAAGATCCGCTTTGCGTTCTTCGCTAACACTAATCTGGGCAAACTCCTTAAGGGCCTGATCCCTAAAACTGTACATGGCATCTTGAGCCAATGCTTTAATATTCAAGTTATCGTAAATAGATCTTACACCGTTTACCTTCTCGCTACTGTCGAAGCTTTTGCTTTCTATCCAATTTATTAACTGCTCTTTCTGCCCATTTTTTGCCACTTCCAATGCTTTGAGAAGCAAAAAGGTTTTCTTATTTGCAATAATGTCTCCGCCAACTTGTTTACCGAACTTCTCCGGGTCTGCGTACACATCCAGGATATCGTCTTGAAGCTGAAAAGCAATACCAATATTTACCCCAAATTTATAAATCAGGTCTGCATCTGCCTCGGTTGCATTGGCAATAATGGCACCTAACTTTAAGGCACCACCCAGCAATACCGCCGTTTTTAGCCTGATCATGTTAATGTATTCCTCAATACTTACATCATCTCGGCTTTCAAACTCCATATCCAACTGCTGGCCTTCGCAAACTCCCTGAGCCGTAGCATTAAAAGTATCTAAAACGGCTTTAAGGAATGATGGGTTTACCTGTGCCAGGTTCTTGTTTGCTTCCACCATCATTACATCACCGCTTAAAATGGCTATATTGGTACTCCATTTTTCGTGTACGGTAGCTTTTCCTCTTCTAAGCGGCGCATTATCCATAATATCATCATGCACCAGCGTAAAGTTATGGAAAACCTCTATCGCCATTGCAGCATGTACCGACTCACCAGCATCTTCGCCAAATAATTCGGTAGCCATCAGCACCAGGAGGGGTCTAATCCGCTTACCGCCAAGGTTAATAATGTATGTAATGGGATCGTATAATTGCTGTGGGTGAGTTGGAAACTTTAAGTTCTGAATTGCTGTATCTAAAAGTTGTTGTAGTTGTTCTGTTGTATGCATGTGTTGCGTAAGGTGGTGCCCACTAAGAGTACCAAGTTCTTAATTATTCAGGAATGAGTGTGAAATCGATTTGACGTTTAGAAAGATCTACTTTTTTAACTCGAATCATTACTTCATCACCCAGTTGATATTTCTTCTTCTTTCTTTGACCAACAATACAGTAATTTTTTTCATCAAGTACATAGAAATCATCAGCTATATCACGCAAGCGAATCATTCCTTCGCATTTGTTTTCTTCAATCTCTACATACATTCCCCATTCAGTAACGCCAGATATAACCCCTTTATATGCTGTACCGATATTGTCTTCCAGATATTCTGCTTGTTTATATTTTATGGAAGCCCGTTCTGCATCGGCAGCACGTTTCTCCATGGCCGAAGAATGTACGCAAGCCACTTCATAAAATTCTAAATCTGCCGATTTACCACCATCTAAATAGGTTTGCAGAAGTCGGTGTGCCATTACATCGGGGTAACGACGGATAGGAGAGGTAAAGTGTGTATAATATTCAAAGGCCAGGCCATAATGGCTTGTCTTTTTAGTCGAATAAATGGCTTTTGCCATCGATCTTATTGCCAATGAAGTTAAAATATTTTGCTCTTTCTTACCTTCTACATCGGCCATTAAATGATTTAAGGATTTTGCTATTTCCTTATCTGATTTAGTATTGATTTTATACCCGAATCGAGATGCGAAGGTGGCGAAAGTGTTTAATGTTTCCATATTTGGCGAATCATGTACCCGGTAAACAAAAGTAAGTTTGTCTTTGCCTTTTGTTTTCTTAGCGATAAACTCTGCTACTTTACGGTTGGCTAATAGCATGTAATCTTCGATCAGTTTATGTGCATCCTTGCGTTCTTTAACATAAACGCCAATGGGTTTGCCAGATTCATCAAGTTTAAATTTAACCTCTGTGCTTTCGAAACTAATTGCGCCATTTTTAAATTTCCGATCTCGCAGAATGTAAGCCAGCTCATTAAGTTTTAGCAGTTCGGTGGCATAATCGCCAGCTTTTGCTTCGAGTACTTCCTGCGCTTCTTCATAGCTGAATCGTCGGTCTGAATGTATTACGGTACGTCCGTACCACTCTGCCTGGATATTTGCCTGCGCATCGAGTTCAAACACAGCAGCGAAACAAAGTTTGTCTTCATGAGCTCGTAAAGAGCAGACGCCATTACTTAGACGTTCAGGCAGCATAGGGATTACCCGATCTACGAGATAAACCGATGTTGCCCGGCTGTATGCTTCTTTGTCTAATTCTGTTCCCTGGATTACGTAATGTGAAACATCGGCAATGTGTACGCCAATTTCGTAATTACCGTTGGGTAATTCTTGGTAAGAAATGGCATCGTCAAAATCTTTGGCATCCGCCGGGTCGATGGTAAACGTAAGCACTTTTCTAAAGTCCTTACGTTTGGCTATTTCTGCCGCCGGAATTTCTTCAGGAATAGCATTGGCTTCTTTCTCCACCTGTGATGGAAATTCTAATGGAAAGCCATACTGTGCCAGGATAGCATTCATTTCTGTATTATTCTCACCCTGGTTTCCGAGCACATGTTTTACCACGCCAATTGGGTTTTTTGCGCTTTCGGGCCAATCAGACAGGGTAACTAACACCCGTTGCCCATTTTTGGCATCGTGGGTATCTGCCAGAGGCACAAAAATATCGTGCATCATCTTTTTATCGTCTGCAATTACAAACGCAAAGCGATCTGAAATTTTAATAACGCCTGTAAAGTCAGATTTTGCACGCTTGATAATTTCTACTACTTCTCCATCGTTTTTACGGCCACTTTTTTTTGCAAATACATAAGCCTTTACCGTATCTCCGTGCAGTGCATTTTTTAGTTTACGTGGTGCAACAAATACATCTTTTTCAAACTCATCTTCAGGTACGATGTAGGCAGAGCCATCAGCGGTCATATCTACGGTACCAATAATAAAGTTTTGAAGTTCTTTCAGTCGGAACTTTCCCTTCTCAGGTTCCACAAAAATCCCGGTGCCCTTTCCTTCTTTTAAAATCTCCAAAATGGTTTCCCGGGATTCCTGATCGTTTAAGTTTAGTTTTGCAGAAACTTGCTTATAATTTAGTACCTGATTATTGTTTTTCTCAAAAATATCACTAACCAACTGATTTAGAACCAATTTTATATTTGTCGATTTCTTCTTTGCCATACGCTAAAACTGAATTTACCGAAGATACAGAAAAGATGTAAAGGATGGAAGCAAGCAAGTTTAAATGTACATTTAGATGAGACACCTGCACGTAGGAACTGATACTAAACCTTAATTAAATGCAGCCGGATTTAGTGATTATTGCTAAAGGAAGAGCAAGTTTTTATCTGTTCCCAGGAATAGCGTCGATTAATTTTCGGGTGTATGATGCCTGAGGTTGGTCGAAAATCTGGTCGGGATAACCTTCTTCTTCTATCTTACCTTTATTCATAACCAATATCCGATCTGATATATGTTTAACAACTGCTAGATCGTGTGAAATAAAGATGTAGGTTAATCCAAATTCAATTTGTAAATCCCTAATCAGATTTAATACCTGAGCCTGTACAGACACATCCAATGCAGAAACAGATTCATCACAAATGATAAATTTTGGTTCTAAAGCCAAAGCCCTGGCTATAACAACACGTTGGCGTTGTCCGCCGCTGAACTCATGTGGATAACGATTAAAATGTTCGGCTTTTAAACCCACTTTAACCAATAGTTCTAGCACTTTCTGCCTCCTGATTTGGTCACTTTCGTGAAGTTGATGCACGTACAGCGGCTCCAAAATGGACTGCCCGATGCTTAATTTGGGATTTAATGAAGCATAGGGATCTTGAAAAATGATCTGCATATCTTTTCTCAGCTTTCGCAAATCGCCCTTGGGCATATTGGTAATGTCTTTCCCCCGAAAAATTATGCGGCCAGAGGTAGGCTGTATGAGTCTTAAGATGGTTCTGCCCAAAGTGGTTTTACCACATCCCGATTCGCCAACCAAACCTAAAGTCTCACCTGGGTAAACTTTAAAATTGATGTGATCAACAGCTTTTACATAATCAGTTGCTTTGCCGAACAACCCGGTCTTTATCGGGTACCAGGTGCATAAATCTTCTACCTGCAACAGTGGCTGCTGTTGGTAAAGTCTTGCCCTACGCATATTTATTTCCTGCGTGGTAATCTGGTTATTTGCTGCTAAATGTGCCTGCGCATCATCACTTTCGCCAGTTAAGAAATCGGCCACTACCGGAAGCTTTTTAAGCTGCAACTTTGGTGAAGGCCTACAGGCGAGAAGGCCTTTGGTGTAAGGATGTTGCGGATCTGTAAAGATCATACTTGCAGGGCCTTGCTCTACAATTTCTCCCTGATACATTACAGCAACTTCATCGGCAATCTCATTTACCACAGCCAAGTCATGAGAGATGAAAATCATAGCCATGTTTCGTTCTGTCTTAAGCTTTAAGAGCAATTCCAATATTGTTTTTTGAACGGTAACATCGAGTGCTGTAGTTGGTTCGTCTGCAATTAAAAGCTCTGGATTGCAACTGAGCGCCATGGCAATCATTACCCTCTGTTTTTGTCCCCCAGATATTTGATGAGGATAGCTATCAAAAATTTTTTCAGGTCGTGGGAGCTGTACCTCCTCAAAAAGCGAAATTGTTCGTGCCTTAGCAGTAGTTTTATCAACCTTTTGATGCAGTATGATGGCCTCGGCAACCTGTTCGCCACAGGTAAAAACCGGATTTAAGGAGGTCATCGGTTCCTGAAAAATCATGGCAATCTGATTTCCCCTAATTTGACGCACTTCCTGCGTGGAGAGATTTAAAAGGCTTACCTCGTTAAAATCAACACGACCGCCAATTTTTGTCGATCGCTCATCGTGCAGACGCATGATGGAAAATGAGGTCACCGATTTTCCCGATCCCGATTCTCCGACAATACCCAAAACTGTTCCCTTTTTAACCGCAAAACTAATAGATTTTACAGCTTTAAACCAGGTCTTATCTTCTTGATTATAAAAATCGATATTTAAATTCTCTACGTTTAGCATCAGGTTACAATGGTAACATTTTCTGGGGAAATTATTTCCATTCCTTTTAATTTTAATAAAACCTGGGCAGTGGTAACTACATCTTTCTGGCAGTAAGTAACAATCCTTTCTAAATTATTGGCTTCATAGTATACCTGTCGTACCTGACTTCCGTCTATATCGTCTTTCGGGGTAGGGATATTTAAAATTGTTGCAAGTAAATTTAAGGAAGTATAATGCTTATAATCGCCGAATTTCCACATTTCCATGGTATCGAGATGGTTAATTTCCCAAGGCTTTTTGCCAGACACATCTAGCTGTTGCGGAATCTCCAAGCCATTAACCAGTAGTCTTCTACAGATATATGGATAATCGAATTCTTTACCGTTGTGGGCACAAAACTTTAAAGACGGTAATTGTTTTTTTATTAAGTTGGAGAACTGGGTTAGAATGGTTCGCTCATCGTGTCCTGAAAATGATTTTAATCGGAGCGACCAAGCCTTTTTCTGGTAGGTGAAGATACCCAGGCTAATGCAGATGATCTTTCCGAATTCAGCCAAAATTCCGGCCCGTTCGTAAAAAACATCTGGCGTTTGATCTTGATTTCTCTGGTGCTGGGTTTTTTCATCCCAAAGTTGCTGCAAGTGTGGTGGAAGATCAGCAAATGACGGATATTGCGGTACTGTTTCAATATCCAGTACTACTACCTGACTAAGATCGAGCGACTTTAACATCAAACAAGATAATAAAATTATATTCTGTACGCAAGATGGCCTTGCAAATGGCTATACATTTGTTAACTTAGGGGATGGGAATAACTAAATTTGAGCAATCTCTAGCTGATGGCGAACACAGCAAATTAATGGCACTTCAAGGCAGCTGGAAAGGTATCACCAAAACCTGGTTTGAGAAAGATGTATTGGTAGATGAGGCACCGATGCAAGCAACAATTACCGCTATTTTAGGTAATCGATTCATTTCATGCGATTATTCAGGATCATTGGAAGGAAAGCCTTTCGAAGGTAAAATGATAATCGGTTATGATATCCCTTATCAGCAATATACCTTTACCTGGATGGATAGTTTCCACATGGGCACCCAAATAATGCAGGCCAAAGGAGATGCCACCGCAAATGGCTTTTCTATCATGGGTTCTTATGGCAACCCAGAATGGGGCGATCAGCTTTTTGGTTGGCGTACCGAGCTAAAAATTGTTAGTGGGAATGAATTTGTTTTAACCGCTTACAACGTGATGCCTGGCGAAGAGGAAGCAAAAGCTACTGAAACGGTCTACAAACGGGCATAGTAAGCCAATCCAAAAGCCTAATGGATTGATGGATGCGGCGTACTACCATTCGCCATTACAGGCACTGTAAGTTCAGTGCCAATTGTGTCGTTTAGTTTTTGTATGAAGTAAGCAGACAGGAGTGGAGATGCTAGTTCTATATTCTGGTGAATAAAAAAATACAGTTTTTGGAGCCCCTGTTTCTTCCACATTGCAATTCTTTCTACCCATTCGTCCAGGCGTGTATAATCGCTCTCGTGATTTGCACCCACATAACGCACAAATGCTGTTGGCGTAGTCAGTCGCATATGCAGCATATCTCTACGGCCAGCAGTATCTACAATAATATTGGTCATCCCGTGTTCTTCAAATAACGATGAGAACTGCGCTGCGATATCAGGATTAGAGAACCATTCCCCGTTTCTAACCTCAACCGCCAGAGGTATTACCTTCGGAAACTCTTCAATTACAGTTTTTAAACGTTCGAAATCCTTTGGTTTAAAATTATCATGTAGCTGAAGAAAAGCCATTCCCAGCTTGTCTTCAAAATTGCTTATCGCATCACAATATGCCTCTACCGGTTCCTTCACATTAATTAATCGCTTAAAATGGCTTATCGAATTGGTAAGTTTTGGGAAGAATTTAAAGTTTGCTGGTGTTTTTTGTGTCCATGTAATAACCTGCTCGCTGCTTGGCATTCCATAAAATGTTGCATTCAACTCTATTGAATTAAACTGAGTTGAATAATAGGTCAACTCATCTTTTGTCCCTTTGGGATAAAAGCCTTTTAAATCTGCCTTATTCCATTTGGCACAACCAACATAAGCCTCGAATTTCCGTTTTGGCTTATTCGCAGCCAGGATTGCCTGGGTTTCTGCAGCATCAGCAGGAAGTTTAAAATCTATAATCGATGGGTCGTCTACTTTACCGAATTGCATGTTTAGTTTTTAATAAATAGTTGCAATATTAATTTCTTTATTGGTATCCAAAAGTATGTCTATACTGGAATTAATTTCGAGTTTTAACTTTTCCCATAAAGCATGATTGGTGCAATTTCCAATTTTAAGTAAGATAAGTTTTGGTGTTGCTCCATACCATTTGATGAGTTCCTCAAAGTCGCGTTCTTTTGATAATATAATTACGTTACCATAAATTTGAGCCATCTTAAATATGGTCAAATCATCCGCATAGTGAAGATTTAAGGTGAATGAGGATTTTGTCTTTAAGTCGGTAAATTCTGTAATCCATTTTGCAATAATAGGGGAGATATTGGTATCTGTCCAAATTTCCCAATTATTCATGCACTATATCCTCGTCAACCTTTAATGCACTAAATAGCAAGGCAGCTTTGATATCATCCTTTTCAAGAATGGGATGCTCCTCGAAGATTTGTGTAGCACTCATACCGCTAGCTAATAGTTCAAGTATATCAGATACGGGAAAACGCAACCCTCGGATAGTTGGCCTTCCTCCCATTAAACCATCAGTGGCCGTAATGCGATCGAATAATTTTACTTGCTCTTGTCCCATAATCAAATATAACAAAAAACAATATAATCTGATTGTTATATATCATCATAAAAAAAGCGCCAGGTAAATACTCAGCGCTCTTTCTAAAATATGTTCTTCGCGGCTAATCTAATAACCCAAAATCTTCAAAACCTGCTTACTGTTTTGTTCCTCTCCGAAAACTTCAAAGTTGAAACTCTCATCACGATTTCTCCGGATCAACACATGTTTCGGACTAGGCAACAAACAATGGTGTATGCCTCCATAACCGCTTAATACCTCTTGGTAAGCACCCGTATGGAAAAACCCAAGGTATTGTACTTTACGGGTTTTTGGCATAAATACACTGTTCATGTGTGCTTCCTGGTTGTAATAATCCTGCCCATCGCAAGTAATACCGCCAAGGTTTACCCGCTCATATTCTGCATCCCAATTATTAATAGGCAACAAGATGTATTTTTGGTTTAAAGCCCAAACATCTGGTAAGTTGGTAATAAATGAACCATCCAGCATCAACCAACGCTCGCGGTCGTTTTGCTGCTTGCGGCCTAACACCTTGTATAAAATACCCGAAGCCTCTGCCACCGTATATTTCCCAAATTCAGTAATAATATCCGGCTCCATTACCTCGTGGATGGCACAAATTTCTTTAATTCGTTTAACAATTTCGTTTACCATGTACTCGTAATCAAAATCGAAAACTAAAGAATCCTTAAACGGCATTCCACCGCCAATATCTAAGGTATCCAAATCGGGATTAATTTTTTTGAATTTGCAATACAGCGTTACGTACTTCTCTAGCTCGTTCCAATAATAAGGCGAATCGGTAATGCCCGAGTTGATAAAGAAGTGAAGCAACTTAACCCTAAAATTAGGATTGTGCACAATTTTATTGTTGTAAAAATCAATAATATCTTCCATCCGTACCCCTAAACGAGAAGTATAAAATTGCGAATCTGGCTGTTCCTCAGCTGCAATTCTAATCCCCAGGTTACAAGGCGTATCAATATCAACTTCATCATCAAAGAGGTTAAACTCTTCTTTGTTGTCTAACACTGGGATAATGTTGGTATAGCCATCGTGCAACATATCAATAATATATTGCTTGTATTGGTAAGTTTTAAAACCGTTGCAGATAATGGTCGTATCTTTTGTTAAAATGCCTTTTTTCTCCAACGCATCAACCATAGGCATATCAAACGCCGATGAAGTTTCTAAGTGGATATTGTTTTTTAAAGCCTCTTCTACAATATGTCTAAAGTGCGAACTTTTAGTACAATAGCAATACTTATAATCGCCACGGTAATTGTTTTTTAAAATGGCAGTTTGGAAAAGAATTTTAGCTTGCTGAATTTTCTTGCTTACCAACGGTAAATAGGTAAAACGTAGCGGCGTACCATACGTTTCAATCATTTCCATCAGGTTTAAATCCTGAAAATATAATTCATCATCTATAACATCGAATCCTTCTTGCGGAAAACCAACGCTTAGATCAAGAAATTCTGAATAACTCTGCATTTACGTAGTAATAATTTTTGCAAAAATGTAATTTTAAATCGAGAATTAATCCTTATTCAAAATATTTTTACCGTATAGATACGCAATAATTCCAAGTGTAGCATCGCAAGTGCAGCTTACAAGAGAGCAAAGCACTGTCTAAAGATTAGCCGATTAGATTGTGGCTAATGCCAGAGCCTTTAAACTGGTTGCTCAGCTACGTTTATTGATTAAATTAGATAAGGGATTTGGAAAGCACAGCCTGCATTTCATTTTAAGCGGTAGTCCCGCTCTCCGTTTTACTCAACCGAAGAAAAATCGGTTTTCGTGTTCACTGCGATCGGGTTTAGAGGGCCTGGACAGCAAGTTTTATAAAGGGATTTGTTCCTACACACGTATGCTTCTTGTACCGTCTCGAAAAAAAATAAAAATTTATTATTTTGTTAAAGTAATTAATTGACTGATCCGTCTACCTTAAAAAATACTTTAACTACCAGACGATATGATCTCGATCTTCAAAACCAACATTGAAACAGGAATGCAACTAAGTAAGATTGCAAACCATCTAAACAATCTGCTTTCTAACGCATCCTGGAGTGTAGATTTAGCCGACACAGATAAAATTTTACGGATAGATTCCAGTGTAGATAAAATTGGCGATGCCGTTTCTTTGTTAACCAAATTTGGCTACGACTGCGAAAATCTTCAGAATTTTAATGCACCACCGGTATGGTAGTGTACCCGCCGAGTCAAGGAACTGAGTTCAACTAAGAAAAAAGTGGCAATCATCCCACCACGTGGTGGAAGTTAAAGTTTTAGCCTTTTCTTAAATATTTGGTTAAGATAACGATGGTTTGCCCTTCTACTTTACCCTCAATTTGTTCGGTATTGTTATGCACTAATCTGATGTTTTTTACAACGGTACCAAGCTTGGCGTTCAAAGTACTACCCTTCACATCGAGCGTTTTTATCAACACTACCGTATCGCCTTCGTACAAACGGGCACCATTACTCTCCTGGTGAAATTCAACGGTACCATCTTGTTCATGGTCGCCGGTTTTCTTTGCCCATTCTAGCGTTTCATCGTCCAAATATAAGATATCTAAACTATCGGCAGCCCAACCTTCATTCCTCAGCCTACTTAGCATTCGCCAGGCTACTACCTGCACTGGTGCATGCGCAGACCACATGGTATCTGTTAGCACTTTCCAATGATTGGCATCTAGCTGCTCGGTTTTTTCAATTTGATCTTGGCAGGTTTTACAAACAAGCACACTGTTGTATAATTGCGCATTGCTTGCAGGAGGTACTTCATAAATACCTAAATGATCCTTGGCATTGCATAATTCGCACATTTTATCCGCACGAGTTTCTAATTCTTGTAGTAAAGACATGGCCTTTTTTCGATTTTTGGCGAAAGTAGTAAAACTAATTGGAATACAATTATGATCCTTTTTACAATACCTAAGTTTTGCCTATATCGACACAACTATTTTTCAGGTAAATGAATCTCGGCAAGCATGCACCTGGCACTGCCACCGCCATTTTTTTCGATGGTATAAAGTGGTGCCTGCACAATTCTGCAATATTGCTCTAAATTGCTGATTTGATTATCATGGAGGGAAAGATAGGCCTGTTCTGACATGATCAATAAATCCTCTCCGCTTAGGTTGGTAACCTGCAACATATTGCCAGCGAAATGGTTCATTTGATCTAAGCTGATGTCGATAATTTCCTTCCCGGTGCTATTCAGGCGCATCGTTACCGCCATCCGCTCTTCTTCGTAGCGTATAGACTCCAGGCAAACGACGGCGAATTGATCACCTACGCACATCATCACGTTTGTATGGTAGATGGGAAAGTTCTGATCATCTACTGCCTGGAAAGACAGCGCCTCGTAACCTGTGAGCATACAAAAGTTATCCAGGACTTCTTGATCGGTACGGACGCTTAAACAGGCATAAGCCACTTTATTCACCCGATCTAAAACCATGCTACCAGTGCCTTCCAAAAATGCATGCTGCATTTCGTAAAAGCTTAAATCGCTGACATGATTTACCTCAAACTTATTTTTCAGGCCATCTATAATTTCTTTTCTGCGTTCCTGTCTACGGTTTTCTGAAAACATCGGGTATAGATAAACCGAACCATCTTCATGGAAAGAAACCCAATTGTTAGGGAAAATTGAGTCCGGTGTTTCAGGTGTCAGGGTATCGTCAACAACGGTTACATCGATATCGTTCTGCTTCAATAGCTTTACAAAGTCATCGAATTCTTTTAGCGCTTGTGCCTGTACATCATGTGCTGTAGAGGCAACCTGAAACTTGTTGTTACCAGCAGTTTGTTCGTTGAATTTAAAATCAACGGGGCGAATCATCAAAATGTGGTTGGTAGTTTGCATAAGACTTGAAGGTAAAGATTTAAAAATTAAGGGTTTTGCCGGACAAATGTTACTTTAAGTTTTTCAACTTAAGCTGTCTCTTAAAATTGGTAAGCTCATACAATGAAAACCGCCGCGGGCACGAGATAATTCTGCTGATGGCATTAAAATTAATGTATCTGTTATGCTTTCAACATCTGCTTTGCCACTTTCTAAGTCCTGGATTAAATCTTTTACATCTACCACACTAAATCCTGCCGTTTTAAAAGCCTCTACGGTTTTATCGTTTCTGTCGTAGCCCAATACCACACCCTCTTTTATAGCCAACAAATTGCAGGAATCCGTCCATTGCTCTCTAGAATCGTAAGGGAAGGTGTTATTACCACTGTAAATAATTTTAGTAGGCTCGTTGCTTTTCAAGTCGTTCTTACTGATGTCGTTTAGCAAAGCTTCTACATGTTCGAAATGTTTAGGCGATTGCGGATTGGCTTTCGTAAACTGAATCGCGGTAGTAGCTTCCAATTTCTCGGGTTCCTTTAAAAAATTAATTGGCTCGTAAGGATTGTATTTGGGTGAATGTGCTATCGAATTCAAGATTACCCATGTATTGCGTTTTACCTGGGTAAATACCGTATCGAGGTGCATGTAATCTCTTTTGCTTGGGATTTTAACCACCGTAACTTTCTCTACCACATCATGCTCGAACAACAACTTAATTGCTTCATTAGCGCCATGCTCAGACGTTCTTTCACTGCAGCCAATGAGTATGTGATTTGGACTTACCATCATCACGTCTCCGCCTTCTAATGTAGTGCTAAATGCAGGCTCATCGCCCGGGCGTAGAAAGTGCATGGTCACATCCGGAATTTCGAGCACCTTATCACGGTAGCTGGCAAACAATGGATGGTTAAAAAAGATATACCGCATCAGCAGCGTTTCGCGAACGCGGGCCTTCTTTGCAGGTTTGTTTAATAGGATATGGTTATTGATAGTTGTTCCAACATCACGGGTAAAAATGAGGTTGGGGATTGGTGCAAAGATCATGGTATCGTTTGCCAGGGTGCCCGAAATGAAAATTTCTGCCAATTCTTTATGGTCTGTATTGGTTAACGCAATTTGAACCTTGTAGGTGCAACCTTCTATGGCACAAACAGCGGCAACTAATTTCTTCCTGATTGATTCATCTTGCAGCATCTCACTCAATAAATTCTGAATTTCGATTACGCAGTCGGAGTTATGAAAATCTGGGTGGTTCGGTTTAAAGAAGTTTCTATTACCTTCTTCCGAATCGATTTGGGCAAGCTTGCCTTTAATCTTTTGCGGATCGAGGAAATACATCAGGAGTTTAAGATAATAATCGTATTCGCCTTTGCGGATGGTATCTAAATGAACAATATCTTCGAAAAGCCAGTCTTGTGCCTTTGAGGGTACTACCTTGCCCAATCCGCTATCCGGACTGTGAATCAACAATTTGCGCAACCTACCAATCTCGGTGTTTACGCCCACTTTAAAGTTTGAATGCTGCTCGCTCATAAATTAAGTTAGTTATTGCAAAGCTATTAGAAAAATTCAGATATTAGAATTGAGATGATTGATTTGAGGTTGACCTGCACAAGCAAGTTTGTTTCTTGTAATAAAGTTGCAAATTAAACCTCATTGAAGCGGCAGCTCCCGATTTTCGATTCTTCATCGAAATCAATCGGGACTACAGCGAAAAGGAGGGCTGAAGTGACCTATAAGTGCAACAGTACCTTTCCAATTCTTTAAAAATGTTTTCTCAAATAATGCTTTCCGCCTTCAGCCTTCCGCCTTATGCTTTCCACTTTAGTCTTTCATCTTTAATCCTTATTTTCGCCCTATGAATTTTATTATTACCGCAACACAGAAAGCCATTCTCGAACTTTATCAGGAAGAAGTTGCCGAAAGTGTGATCAACATACAAGAAACCCGTAAGGAATTTGAAGGTCAGGCTACCATAGTCGTTTTTCCCATTACTAAAATTTCAAAGAAATCGCCAGAGCAGACTGCAAATGAAATTGGAGAATACCTGGTTGCCAATGTTGCCGATGTAACCAAATTTAATGTTGTTAAAGGCTTTTTGAACTTAAGTATTGCTGAAAGTTATTTCTTAAAACAATTTAATGAAGAAATTTTAAAACCCGATTTTGGGATTTATGCGCCGAATGGTAAAAAGGTAATGGTAGAATATTCTTCGCCAAATACCAATAAACCACTCCATTTGGGCCATGTACGTAATAATTTATTGGGTTATTCGGTTTCGGAGCTGTTAAAAGCTTATGGTTACGATGTAGTGAAGGTAAACCTGGTTAATGATCGTGGTATCCACATCTGTAAATCGATGCTGGCCTGGCAAAAGTGGGGCAATGGCGAAACACCAGAAAGCACAGGCTTAAAAGGCGATCACCTGGTTGGAAAATACTATGTGATTTTTGATAAAGAATATAAAAAAGAAGTAGACGCGTTAAAAGCTGAGGGACAAACTGAAGACGAAGCCAAGAAAAATGCACCACTGATTAAGGAAGCACAACAAATGTTGCTTGCCTGGGAACAGGGAGATGAAGCGGTTGTATCCCTTTGGAAAACCATGAACGAGTGGGTTTATGCCGGTTTTAATGTTACCTACGCCAATTTGGGTGTAGACTTTGATAAATTTTACTACGAAAGCAATACCTATTTGTTGGGAAAAGGTACGGTTGAAGAAGGTTTGGCCAAAGGCGTTTTCTTTAAAAAAGAAGATGGCTCGGTGTGGATTGATTTGACGGCTGATGGTTTAGACCAGAAATTGGTTTTACGTGCAGATGGAACCTCGGTTTACATTACACAAGATTTGGGTACCGCCGAAATGAAACACGACGATTTCAACATGGATGAATCAATATATGTGGTGGGAAACGAGCAGGATTACCATTTTAAGGTGTTATTCCTGATTTTGGAGAAACTGGGTAAAAGCTGGGCGAAAGGTTTATACCACCTATCGTACGGAATGGTTGATTTACCGAACGGTAAAATGAAAAGCAGGGAAGGAACGGTTGTTGATGCAGACGAACTGATTGAAAGCATGGTAACTACCGCCCGTGAAAAAACGGAAGAATTAGGTAAAACCAACGATTTTAGCGAAGAAGATAAGGCGGAGCTGTATAAAAACATAGGTTTAGGCGCCCTGAAGTATTTCTTATTGAAGGTAGAACCGAAGAAACGCCTGCTTTTCAATCCGGCAGAAAGTATCGATTTTCAAGGCAATACAGGTCCTTTCATTCAGTACACCCATGCCAGGATTAAATCGTTGTTGGCAAAAGCTAACTATACCCAAAAGACTACTGGTGTGGACGCAGAGGACTTGATGCCGGTCGAACTGGAAATGATTTTGCAATTGGCGAAATATCCTGCGGAGATTGAAATAGCTGCTAAAGCATATAGTCCGGCGAGTCTGGCTAATTACCTATACGAATTGGCAAAACTGTTTAATAAGTTTTACCACGAGGTGCCACCAATTGTTAAAACCGATGAAGGGGACAGCAAGCAGCTTCGCTTAAATTTATGCAAAAAAACAGCAGATGTGATCAACGCAGGTATGCTTATTTTGGGGATTACGTCGCCAGAGCGGATGTAAGGAAATGCCATTAGTAGAAATTATGCTTGTAAACTTCTGGCGTAGTATTTATGCTTAACGATTTACTGCTGTTATGCCTTGCAGCTTTTTCTGCAGGATTTATAGACGCTATTGTAGGTGGTGGCGGACTTTTACAGACTCCGGCCACTTTACTCATTTTGCCACACTATCCGGTTGCCACTTTACTCGGAACAACGAAGATTCCATCCATTGCAGGGACCAGCTTAGCCGCTTATCGCTATGCGAAAAAAGTAAAGTTTAATTACAAAGTGCTGGTTGCCTGTGCAATTGCGGCTTTCTTTGCAGCACTTGCGGGTGCATTTTTGGTTAGCAAGATAGATAATTCGATTATTAAGCCCATTATTTTAGTGGTGCTGGTTGCGGTTGCCATCTATACCTATTTCAATAAACAATTTGGTATTCACCAGGAGAAAAATCACGCCGTGAAGAAGCAGGTTGGTTTAGCGGGCTTGTTCGGGTTGCTAATTGGCTTTTACGATGGGCTGATTGGCCCCGGAACCGGGTCATTTTTAATGCTGGCCTTCATTGGTATTTTAGGTTTCGATTTTCTTGGTGCCAGTGCACATGCAAAAATTGTTAACGTGGCCACCAACCTGGCTGCCATTATCTATTTTAGCCTATCGGGACACATCCTTTTTCAGTATGCCATTCCCATGGCCATATTTAATTTAACAGGTGCTTATTTCGGTACCCGGTTAGCCCTGCTTAAAGGCAATCAATTTATCAGGGTCTTTTTCCTGATAGTTGTTTTCGGTACCATTTTACGTTTCGCGTTCGATATTATCAAAGCTTATTTCTAGCCATGAGGAGGGAATCATCAGCATTAAATATTGGACTTCATAAAAAAGCTGTATAACCTATAGATGTTTTTTCATCGCCTTGCGATGGCCAAAGACGCATTTGTTCCTGGCAAAAAACTCCTCAATAGATTATACAGCCTGTAGAATAGCGAAATCGCTCTTAATCGTTTTCTGTTCCAGATTTTACCGTTACTGTTTTCTTCTTTCTAAATGCGGGGAACGTCATAGGGCTTTTTGCCGGACGCTCATCGCCCAATAATACACCCCATTGTTTAAACGAATCGGTACGATCGAAAATGATTTTCATAACCGCTACAATAGGCAGGGCGAGGAACATGCCCGAGACCCCGGCAATACTTCCGCCGATGAAGACCCCCAGAATGGCAAATAAAGCATTGATTTTTACTTTCGAACCTACGATTCTTGGCATTAAGATATTGTTATCTAGAAACTGAACGAAAGCGATTACACCTAACACGGTAATTACCGGCCACAATTCTTGCGAAGAAGCCAAGGTTAAGAGCACGCCAATCAAGTTGCCAATTAATGCTCCGACATAAGGGATGAGGTTAAGGATGGCGAAGACTACGCCGATTAAGAGGGCGTGTTTTATGCCAATGAGCATCAAAATTCCTCCAAGTAAAACGGTCATGTAGGTAACCTGGATCAGCAGGCCCACTAGATAGCTTTTGATAATACTTTCTGTTTCGTAGATCGCTTCTTTCACTTTCGGATGGTCATCGGCTTTAAACCACATGAAGATAAAACGAAGGAGGATGTCTTTATAAAACAGCATCAGGTAAATGTAGATCGGCAAGAGGCCGATGAACACAAAGATGCCGCTCAGGGTAACCGCTGCACCGCCAGCCAGTGAAGTACCCATATTCATCAGGTCATCACTTTTATCCTGGATGAAAGCTTTTTGCTGCTTATCATCGTAGTGCGTAATTCGGCTAATCCAATCGCTCAGCGAGCTAATATGTTGTGAAACGTTTTCTTTTATCTGCGGAAAATCTTTCACCAGAATACCAATTTGGTTGGAAAAAAACCAGACAATCAGGGCTACGAAGAGTGCTACCAGTAAAATCGGTAAAATGATGGCCAGGGTTTCCGGAACTTTTTTCCTTTTAAGGAAACGATAAGTTGGCAGCAGCATAATGCTGATGAAAAAGGCCATTAAAATTGGCATGATGATGTCTTTTCCAATGACCATGACGGCTGCAACCGCCATTAGGCCCAGTAATTCGATTGATCGTTTTACGGTTAAAGGTATATTGTTATACATATATGGTTTATTCTGATTGAGAGTTAAACACTATCGCCTGTAAAATGTTTTCATTTATCCATTTACCGTAAATCTAAAAAATCATCAGGGAAGATTGCGCATTTTCTGAAGGCCTGGTCGATAAAAAATTACCATCCTTAAACGATAAAGCGGTAGATAAGCTTTATTTTTGTGTTTTACACACAAAGGATGAACAACCACGATACCATCATTGCCTTATCTACACCCTCTGGTGCAGGTGCCATTGGCGTAATCCGCCTATCCGGGCCAGATGCCATTTCCCTCACTAACCAGGTTTTTTCGGGTAAAGACTTAAGTCAGCAAGCTTCGCACACCCTACATTTCGGTTTAATTAAAGATGGCGAGCAACTGGTTGATGAAGTAGTAGCAGGGTTGTTCGTGGCCCCGAAATCGTATACCAAAGAGCATGTAGTCGAAATTTCATGTCATGGTTCCAATTACATCATCCAACAGATTATCAGTTTGCTTATTCGCAAGGGAGCAAGGGCAGCAAAGCCAGGGGAATTTACCTTAAGGGCATTTTTAAACGGTGCTTTTGATTTAAGTCAGGCCGAGGCTGTGGCCGATTTGATTGCTTCTAACTCAAAAGCTTCGCATGATGTGGCCTTGCAGCAGATGCGTGGTGGTTTTGCCAACGAGCTGAAAGACCTCCGCGAACAGCTGATTCATTTTGCCGCCATGATAGAGCTCGAGCTTGATTTTGCTGAAGAAGATGTAGAATTTGCCAATCGTGATCAGCTTACCATTTTGGTGCGAAGGATTAACCGGGTTATTGGTCGGCTGATTTCTTCTTTTGAATTGGGTAATGTAATTAAGAATGGGGTTCCGGTGGTGATTGCCGGCAAGCCCAATGTAGGTAAATCGACCTTACTGAATGCCTTATTGAATGAGGAAAGGGCTATAGTTTCTGATATTGCCGGAACCACCCGTGATACCATCGAAGACGAGCTTACCATTGGCGGGGTAGTGTTCCGTTTTATCGATACAGCAGGCATCAGGGATACGGCCGATATTATTGAGGCGCTTGGTGTGGAGCGTACCCTTGAAAAAATGAAGCAGGCCAAATTGATTATATACATGGCCGATGCGGCACAAGGCATTGCCGAAATAGAGGAACAGGTGAGGGGCCTGGCGCAGTTGGACATTCCTTATCTCACTCTAGTGAACAAGCAAGAACTGCTTGAACCTGGCCATCGTAAGGCTTTGGAAGCGCTGGATGTAGTTTTTATCTCTGCGAAAGACAAGGTAGGGATTGATGAGTTGAAAACTACGCTGCTGGAGCAGGTTAACCTGCATCACATCAATACGGGTGAAACTGTGGTGACCAACATCAGGCATGTGGAAGCTTTAAAGCAAACTGAAAATGCCTTGCAACGGGTGCTCGACCAGGTAGATCATCCTGTTACTTCAGATTTCCTTTCTATGGATATTAAACAGGCGCTCCATTACCTCGGCGAGATTACGGGTACGGTAACAACCGATGATTTGTTGGAGAATATTTTTACGAAGTTTTGTATTGGGAAGTAACGTTCATTGGCAAAATCAGCTTTTAAACTAAAACTTTTACAAAAAGCTATCGCATAAGCAGTAGGCTAGTTGATGGTTGCAGTAGGCTAGTTGATGGTTGCAGTAGGCTAGTTGACGGTTGCAGTAGGCTAGTTGATGGTTGCAGTAAGCTAGTTGATGGTTGCAGTAGGCTAGTTGATGGTTGCAGTAGGCTAGTTGATGGTTGCAGTAGGCTAGTTGATGGTTGCAGTACGCTAGTTGATGGTTGCAGTAGGCTAGTTGATGGTTGCAGTAGGCTAGTTGATGGTTGCAGTAGGCAAGTTGATGGTTGCAGTAGGCAAGTTGATGGTTGCAGTAGGCTAGTTGATGGTTGCAGTAGGCTAGTTGATGGTTGCAGTAGGCTAGTTGATGGTTGCAGTAAGCTAGTTGATGGTTGCAGTAAGCTAGTTGATGGTTGCAGTAGGCAAGTTGATGGTTGCAGTAGGCTGGTTCGGCGTTCTTTCCAGTGACCAAGAAACTGGTAGGGGCTGTAAACAAAAGCAGCAGTGAATTTTCGATCGACTGCTGCTTTATATGAGGGATAGGTTAGGGATGATTTTTAATAATTTTTTTGATCTTGTATTGCTGTCAACTTATCATTCGTGAAATAATAGTATTTGTATTCAGGAAAAACATATTGCTCTGAGGATCCGTATTTAGTTTTTGTTATATTAATTGTAACAGGTTTTTCCTTTTTAACCCATCCGAATACTAATTTACTCATTCCTATCATTATTTCGCCTCTCATAAGACAATATTTATCAATGTTTGAACCATACTTTTTAACGTACTCATTAATTTTTTGTTCTTGTAATACTTCTTCCTCTCTCGTTTTTCTTTTAATTTCATTTTGTAAACTATCCATGAAATTTAAGTCTTTCGCAAAAGCAACTTTAAGGCTGTCAGGATTATTTAAGTTGCTCTGTAAGGTATAGACAGTTGTTCCATTTTTGTCACGTGATCGAAAGTACTCATTTTTAATTTCGGTAATCCATATTTTTTCACCAGACTTAAAAGTTCCAATGTAAGCAGCATCCGTAAATAATTTATATCGACTTTCTTTAATTGTAGTTCCTATGACATATGTTTTAATAACTTGGGCAGTTGAAACAAAAGGAACAAATAGAATTAGCATTAAAAATTTTCTCATATGGTGGTATTCAGTTGGTTCAAATAAAAGAATAGCATAGAACTGATTTCTTGAATAACAACAAAGTATTGATATATTCTAAGGCAAAAAAAAAACACAGCATCCTACACATGGCTTAAGCGGTTAAGTTTGGTTATAAATCTAGTTAAAAATTGACACTTTTTATTTATAGAACTTTGAGCACATTAAAGCATAATACGTGGATTTAAGATGCAAGACTATCAAAAACAAATAGTCCTTTGATTGCTGAAATAGCAGGTAATTCCAAAAGAGCAATGAAAACAATGTAGATAGCATTATGCGGAAGATCTTTAAATAGAAATTTAGTGTTAATGAAGCAAATTCAAACTTCGATAGCAAACCATAGCATGTAATTGGACGTGGCATGTGCAGTTTAAATGTATCTTGCAAATTTTCTTAGTTCAGTTCGGGAAATGCTCAATTAGGCGTTTAATATTCTTAGCAAAGGTCGTTTCTTGTGGTGTTTAACTTATTAAAGAGAGCCAGTGAGAAAGGATAGCGGGCTATTACGTTCATGGTTTTAGGAATTTGCAAGTTGCAATTGATTCGCTTAGGATTCTTTCCAGTGACCAAGAAACTGGTAGGGGCTATAAACAAAAGCAGCAGTGAATTTTTAATCGACTGCTGCTTTATATGAGGGATAGGTTAGGGATGATTTTTTTCATGGCTATCGTTTTATGGTTCTAAACTGTAAGCCAGAAATTTGCTTAAACGCTGCAGCGCCTGCGCCATATACCGATTTGACATAATTTTTAACATCGGTAGCTATGGCGCCCATGCCCGTTTCATTGTTATAAAATATTTTATCACGGGCAATTCTCCCAGTACTAATGGCCGATTCTGCTTCGGTTACCGCCCTGTTTTTTTTGAGCAATTCGTCATATAAACCAATTAGCGTGGAAATTTGCAATTCCGTTTCATTAGGGGAATAAGCTGGGATGCTTTGAAGCAATTTAATTTGCTTATCGAAACTGTCGAGCTTACTATCAAAACTCATTTGTGATGTTGAAATCTGGTTCACCGTTTTTCCAGCTGCCAGTAAACTTTGTTTTTCTTCTTCTGAAAGCTTAGCCGATGCCCTGCTGCCCTGTAATTTACGGTTGTTGGTTTCGGCACTTTCAATAATGGCCTTTGTGGCGCCGGTGGCTTTTAGCGCATTCACCAAGCGGGTACTTAATTTTTTTAAGGGATCAAAGGCTACCGTCCGATCGGCTACTGCATTGCTGTAAGCGGCTTGTAAATTGTTTACCTGGTCTAGGGCTGTCCTCGCTTCATTGGCCTGGTTCTGTAAGCTGACCAGCTGAATGGCTACATTACTGGGATTGTAGTTTGCCCCATAGCCTTTAACATAGGTAATGAGCGTTTCAAAGTTGGCCAAATTCTTTGCATGGCCGGTTTCATAAACTGTTGGCATAAAATTTAATTTAAATGGTTAATACTGTTTAATTACCAACAAGATAAGGATTTAACAGATACAACTTATAGGGGTGAGGGGAATTTTTTGGTGATTCTTAGCTAATCAAAATACGTCATAACTTCAAGTCATGCAATATTTTATGTCGAAGGAATTTAACCTCTTCGGTTATTACAATAGAATAGAAAACTTATTCTTATTTATAGGATGGAAAATATGATAGTCCCACTCTTTAATATATGAATGATTACCAAACCAATATTTTTGAAACGGTTGAGATTTTAAATGAGACAAAACACAAGCTTATCCAAAAGGTTTTTGATTTGGCAATCACTGGGGAATTAAAAGAATGGTCTGATACTATTGATGTGGGGGAGCATTTTTTCTTTACTAGGGAGTTGTTCGAAAGTTTAGAAGATAACAGAATTAAGATGATAGTTGCACTAATTGACCATTTAGAAGTCACTCTTTATAAATTATAGAAGTAGATGCGATTCTTGTTTTAATTGGATTTTTTTGCTAGTTTAGAAAAATAAAGTTAACTCTCTTTAAATGTCTCAACTTCCAATATACTCTACCTTTCAAGAGAAAGAGCGAGTATTTAAATCATCTCCACATTTTATTATCAATACTGTAAAAGAGTTTGATAATTGGTATTCGGAAATCTCCAGTAAACAAAAAAATGCTTCAAAATTGGTTAATAAGAATTCCAACACAGAATTTGATGATACTATTTACAATCATTATCCATTTATTTTTAGAGGTATCGGTGAGGCTAAGTATAAAATCTTTTCTTCTGCACAAAGAGAATGGACTGTTAACAACATGTCTCAATGGGCAAAAAAAACATATTTAGAGTTTGTTAATGATCTTGTAAAAAAAGCAAGTGGATTACCATTGCTGGCGAAAGTATTCAATTATTACAAGTTGCATTACAGGCAAACTGATTTTCCAACACTTAGTATATTACAACATTATAAAGCACCTACACCTTTAATTGATTTTACATACAATTTGGATGTTGCCTTATATTTTGCTGTTGAATTTTGTCAACCTAGTACAAGCTCGAACGATTTAGATCATTATTTCTCGATCAATATAATAGATAGAGAAATACAAGCCAAGAGTGAGTTTTTAAATCTTTTTCAGTTTAATGGAGGAGGGTTTCCAACACTAGAATCTTTTTATGATTTCCAGTTTAATCAAAATTCTATTTTCTATGTTACAGATTTCGAAAATCAATACTCGAGAAGAAATTTTAGAGGATTCCAAGATCAACGTCCTTTGACAATATTATTTAATCAAAGAATAATTCCTCAAGAAGGACTTTTTGTTTTCAATGCATCTCCAAGTATACCATTAGAGGATTGCTTTAATATGTCTTTAGAAGATTCTAATATGAATTTAAAGCAAATGCTATGTGTTAATATCCATAAGGATATTTCTGACTATGTGAGAAGAAAGATTAAAATTTCAAACATTGAGAAGCAATACATCTATCCAGAACTAGATGACTATGCTAAATTTGTAAGGAACTTTGTTCTTGATGAATTAATGAAATAGTGTAGATATTTGTAGTTATTTCAAGAGATTTATGTCCTAATCCCTATCAAATAAAATGGATAACCATTGATTAATTAACTAGTTGCTTATCCATTAATTCACAATATGACATATTAAATCCAATCCAAAAGTTAATTGAATGTCATAAAATTCAATTTTATATAATTTGTGGTCTTAATACTACGGATTTCGGCTTTTTGTTAACGATCGAATTATCAAACATGAATTCACTCAAAAGATAGCCTATTCACATAACAGGCAGCTTTTTTAAGGAATTCATTTCTTCTGTATATTTATTATTTGCATATATCATGTTGATAACCCCTCATTGGTGTTAATAACTTTGACTCAAAATGTTTAAAAGCGGGTATTTGTTAATAATTATTTCTATCGCTTAAAGATTTCGTTTTTTATATTTGTGTAAATAGTTTGTATACGATGATAAATCTAAAATTTATAGAAATAGATACAGATCCAATCAAGCCTAAAGCAACAGTTCATGCAAGTGGAAGATTAGGGTTTAATATAGACGCTATTAATTTTATGGATTTAGCAAATAAGAACAACTTTCGAGTTGCAGTGACAGGTGAGGAAGGAGAAGAGCTAAAGAATATTTATCTCATTGATGATGGTGAATATAAGTCGAGTGCTAAAGTTGCCAAATCAGGTGAATATTATTATTTAAATGTTGGCAATTTGTTTGACGATCTCGGTATTGATTTTAAAAACTTTACTGTGATTTTTGATATAAAGAAAGATTATTACGAAAATAAAGAAATGTATGTACTAAAAATGAGGAGGTTAAAAAGAAAGAAAAGTGATTTAAAATCTTAGATAGAGAGTCCAGTCTGTAAAAAAAAAATGCTTCTCGAAGGTTCCAGCTTCGGAAGCATTCATTTAATGGGGATGCAAGTTGTATGTACTAGGCACGAGTAATTTTACTCGTGGCAAGCCCACTTTGTTTAATAACGATTGCAAAAGTATATTATTTTTTATTCTATAAAAATAATAAATAAAAAAAATCCTAGAACATTCCGGCAAAAGCTTTCCCTAACCGTTTAATTGTATGGGGATTTTATTTCTATGGTCTTGAAAAAATCAAGACTCAGTTATTTTATTTAATAAAAAATATATTATATGGCAAAGACAGCACATTATTTTATTACTGGCGTATGGAAAGATACGGCTGGAAACATTACTAACCTATATATTCATAATGTCAATGAAGGTGATAGCTTTGATATTGGCGTAAAAAAAAGCAAATATGATGTTATAGCTCTTATAGAAAAAGGTTACATTTTTTATACAATCACATGGGGATATCCAACTTGGAAATTAGGAGCGAAAGTTGAGGTAATATCACGAAATTCTATAAAATATCTTCGATCAAACGCAGATAGTACTTCCAAAGATAATTTAGATAATTTAATTAGTATGACCCCATTTAACGTTTAACACCATGAATAAAAGTGAATATTTAGAATCGGTAATTACTACTCATCAAATTACTAAAGAAGAAGTACTTCTCAATAAGTTTAAGGATAAGAATAAAGAAATTAAAAATGCATTAATAGAACATTATAGTAATAATATTTATAATTCATTTAATTCTGGTTCATTTGCTAAAAATACTGCGATTAATACCAAATTTGATTTTGACTTAGTTTCTCCATTTAAAAGAAACGCTTTTGGCTCTAACGGCACACTAAAACAGATGTATGAGGATGTATTCGATTTTTTGTATGAGAAATACAACGACGTAGCAGAAGTTAAAAAGCAAAAAGTATCTATTGGGATAGAATTTTATGCTGATGAAGATGGTTATGTTGTTAAAATTGATGTTGTACCCGGCAGAGAACTAAATCAAGAACAATATGTCGAGGATGAAAACCTAAATCTTTATGTCTATTATAAGTATGGCAATATAGAAGCTGGTAGTGAAAGAATTAAAACTAATGTTCAAGCACAGATATCTAATGTAAAAGATAGAGCAACGCATGAACTTAATTCAATTAGAAAAATCATTAGGTTATTAAAGGTATGGAAGCTAACAAAATTTGATTACCCAACAAAATCGTTTTTCTTAGAACTAATTACTATTAAAGCTTTTGATAATGGAGGCGTAAGTGGCAGTTTGTGGGATAAATTAGAGGTAGTTTTAAAATTTATTAGGGACAATGTATGCAACGATGGATTTTCTTTGAAAGATCCTGGGAATAGTTCAAATGATTTGGCCGATACGTTAACTTCTGCAGAGAAACAGCAATTATCAAATGATATGAAGAATATGCTAGATAGAATTGAAGAAAATGAAGAAAATTTGAAAACTTATTTTCCAGAAAACTCAAAATTTAAAAAAGACGATTCTAGTAAAAATGGGTATGGAGCTAATATCATTATTCCTATTCCGCCACCAAAATTAAATTTTGGATAAGTAATGAATAACAAAATAGCTGATATTAATACAGCAATGGAATGCATCCCAAATGTTAAGCTTATTAAAAAATTTGAAGTAAGTAAGTTAAATATAGAAGGGTGTATTTCCATTTTCATTGAGGGTCTTGAATGCCCCTTGGAGTTTGATGTTTCTATCTTTCCGCAATATCCATTTAGAAGCCACGATACAGAAACTATAAAATTTTCTAATGAGAAGTTATTGGAGTACAAGCATGTGATGGGTGATGGATCAATATGCATTCATACTGCACATACCCCTATACTGTCACAGAAATTAAAGTATGATATTGAGTCAGTTAAATCTTGGATAAAAAAGTACTATCTTAACAAAGATAATGATATTCACTACGAACACTTAATTATCCCCCAAAAAACCTTTAAGGATAGTTGTTTTGCCTATTTTTTTAATGAAGTTGATTACCATTTTTCCAAAGGACAATATGGATATACAGATTATTCAACAATTAGTCATGGGAGCTTTTACACTAAAAATATTAATAGTAATATCATTCAAAAATTTTACGACAAAAATAGAAAAGAGCTTATTGATGTGAAGTGGAACCTTCAACTTAAATCTCTAACTACTAGCATCGGATTGTTTATTTTTTTAAAAGAAGCTCCATCAAAAAATCAACGTTGGGTTTTTAGCAGATGGAAAGATTTTGAACCATTTCTATCAGACGATTTTTTGAAATTTCTCTATTCAATTGAAAAAAGAGTTCCTAAAGACATAGGGAAACACTTGCCGTTATTTATAGGTTACGATATTTCTGCTACTGAAATTCATTGGCAAGTAATCATGTTGGAAATCGGCAAATTTCCTGTTTACGGAGAAAAAGTTAATAAACAATGGTTGAGTAGGTTGAAAGAAGAAAGTGTAATTGATTGGGCAATGACAAGAAATTGTTCATATAAGTACTTTTTTGGAAGAGGAAGATTGTGTAATAAAATTACAAGTAGTAAAATTTTAATTATTGGCATTGGTGCTATTGGTAGTGTTTTAGCTAAGACGTTGGTAAGATGTGGATGTACTAGAGTTGATTTTATAGATTATGACGTAAAGGAACCGGAAAATGTATGTAGATCGGAGTATTCTTTTGTCTCAGGGATTAATAATAAAACTAATGATTTATTAAATGAACTATTTGCTGTGTCTCCATTTTTTGAACCAGTTAATGGTGGCTATGATTATTCAGAAACATTCGATTTTTTTATGAAATCTCATTTTACTGATTCAGAAACGAAATTTAGTCTCGAACAGAATTTAAATGAGTATGATATAATATTTGATTGTTCAGCTGATAACGATTTACTTTACGTTTTAAGCCAACTAAATATAAAATCATCTCTCTTAAACTTTTCGATATCTAATCATGCAAAGCAATTTGTATGTGGTGCTGAATATAATAGGTATGATTTCATTACCGCACAATTCAATGGAGATTTATTAAAATTTAATGTTGATGATTTACATAACCCTACAGGATGTTGGAGTCCAACCTTTAAGGCTTCTTATAATGATATAAGCGTGCTTTTACAGTTTGCTATGAAACATATTAATCTGAGATTAGAGCAAGGCAGAACATTAAGAAACTTTGTAATTGAAACTGAAGATAGTGATTGTCTGGCCATTAACTTGAAAGAGTTTTGAATTTAATAGTAGAAAATATAGGACTAAGCCTTGAAATTGACTATGACTTACTTCATGAACTGGTTAAGATAGGTCGAAGCCATTACCCAAATGAATTTGGTGGCTTTTTAATTGGGTACTATTCTGAAAATAGTAAGCATTTGCATATTACAAATACAATACTTCCGAAGAAGTATCAAGCATCAAAATATTCTTTTACACGAAGTACAAAAGGAATAGAAAGTGAACTTGTAAAATTTTCCGCAGAGAACCAGAAAAAGATTTACATCGGGGAGTGGCATACTCATCCAGATAATAGCCCTATACCAAGTTTGACAGATATTTCTGCAATAAATACAATTATAAATAACAAAAATTCCATTGCAAATCCTGTTTTATTGATAATAGGATATTCCAAGAGAACGGTAGATTTTGGATTTTACGTTTGGTTTGAAAATACATTATATAAATATGAAAAATAAGCTACTTAAAGCTAAATTCTTTGTAATTCTTTTATTCCTATCTACTAATACATTTAGCCAGTCAGATAGTGTCAGATTAAAAACATTAGAAAAAAAGGTTGAGTTAATTGAAGATTATAGATCAAACATTGATCAATACGCAAAAATTGAATTAGAAAAACATAAAGCAGATCTTAAAGCAGATATTGATAAGGATTATGAAAATGTCAGAAATCTTTTTGCTTTAATTCTACTTATAGGTGTTCCCACTACGTTATATGGATTGTATGAAATGTTTTGGGGAACTAAGAAAAAAATAAAAAAAGCAATTGAGGAAAAGATAGAGAAAATTGTTGAATTGAAGAGAGAGGATATAATAAAGCTTATCAATAATCAAGCCTACGATAGACAGATTAAAGCGAGTAAGAAAATTTTAATTCTAAGTGTGACTGAAGAGGCTCAGGAAGATATTAAAAATACCACCGCTAATATGGGTTTTAAAAATTTAATATTTAGACTTACCGAGTCTACAACAGATTTACCAGAGAACGATTTGATTATAATAAATAATATTGATGGAGAATTTTCCCAAGAAAAAATCAGTGGAATTATTGACGAAAATAGCGATGAGGATACATTTTTTGTTGCCTATACTTCTAAACAAATCGATAGACATCCGAGAATGAATTTTGCTAATTCGAAATTTACATTGTATCATTCAATTTTAACAACACTTGCATTTACTTCCTCAATTAGAGATTTTGTCGAATAAGAAACCATGGTGTATTAAGTTCAATTATAAAACAGCAACTTGATTGAAAATCTTTTAAAATTATTTAGATGCACAAATATTTAATTCCTGATGAAAGATGGAAGTTTTTTGGTTGTGAAAATTTTGAAGAATTTGAAAATCTATATGTTTTAAATAATCCTTTTGTTTCTAGCGTTCCAAAAGATATTTTATCTGCATATGAGACCGTAAGGTATTTAATGGCACTTTCATATTATCACTATGAAATGTATGATGAAGCATATAAAAAGATTGTATGGATTTTCGAAATGGCTATTGAACTCAAACTAAAGCAAGTTATGTCAGAAAATGCTCTTGAAGTCAAAATGCCAAAAAATCTAGTAGACAAGATAAGTTATTTATCAAAGAGTTTTGGTGTAAAGGGATTTGAAACGCAATTACATAATATTAGACAAATAAGAAATTACCATGCTCATCCAAAAGAAAATGGATTTATTGGTAGTTTAGGTAGACAACCCATGATAGCGATACTTAATATGATTAATTATCTCTTTATGGATGAAAAACTAAGGTTTTTATGGAATAGTTATTCAGAAGAGCTATCTGCAAAGTTTTCTAAATTTTCAGATATACCATTGGTAATTGAATATGGGAATGACAGAGTTTTAATTGATGGTATTGGGATGGGTGTTTGCCTAAAGATAGATAATGATTTGTATTCGTTATGCTGGGGAATGCTTATAGGGACAGAAACAGATAAAAGGCGTAAAGAACATATAAAGGAACCATACGTGTTTTTAGCACTTAGTAATATTGAATTTATAGAAAATGGAATAGTGGCTGTAATAGTGGGGGTGGGGGAAAGAATTCATATAGTGTCTCCTAACCCTGAAGAAATAATATTGTATGAACGTGTTATGCAAAGTATATCAGAAGAAGAGGATAAAGTGAAAATGATTTTTGATAGTATTTACTCTAGTGATGTTATAAATGAAATAGAAGAATTTGTATTTAATTTTTCTAAAATGGCTTATAATTAATTTCATTTAATTGCTTTTATTTGCCTATGCTTTTCTGATTTTTAGTAAGTTTTTCCTAATTTTTACTGTAACTTATTGATAATCATGCGTAGGTTACTTTTTGTATCGGCAAATAACACTTTCTACCTCAACTTTCCATGCGGGCACTCCTCGAGGCAAGCGCCCTTAAACCCAAGCTAGCGCCAACTAAATACATAGCCAGATTGGCTTAATAAGTAGGAAGCTCTAAAATGCCAGCTGTCGTAAAATCTGACTATATGGGTCATTAAGACAATATGCTGATTTCTAGTTTTATCGAGAAAAATTTTAGAGCACGAACAGTCTCAATACCCTAGTATACAAAGTTGTTCGAACTACCGATGCTCACCGAGCGTCATTCAGTCGGCAGCGCTTCAGGTTGTAGATTTTGTATTTAATTTGTGCGCTCTCACAATATTAGCTCAACAAACAGCGGAATTTGATCGTTTCTTGGCACTATTCATGTGGGATTTATCGCGGCGGTATATTGCCGTCGATATATTCCTAATAAAAATTAATAAAATGGAAAAATTAGCATTACTGGCCCGCCTGGAGGCCAAACCTGGTAAAGAACAGCAACTCGCTGAGTTGCTTAAGAGTGCTTTGTCGTTAGCGGAAGCTGAAACCGGCACTGTTCGTTGGTATGCATTACAGCTTGGCCCGTCTACTTTTGGTATATTTGATACATTTGCCGAGGAAAGCGATCGTGAGGCGCATTTAGGTGGCGAGATCCCGAAAGCTTTAATGGCTCATGCGGATGATTTACTGGCTGTGCCGCCGGTGATCGAAAAAGTGGACTTGTTGGCTGTGAAATAAAATTACAAATTTAAAGTCCCCGGTAATTGTTGCCGGGGATTACACCTGATTTAGGCTCGCCAGATGAGCAGAGTTACAATTAAACCGATGCGCAAAGGAGCATGATTTTTTGTTATGATAAAGGTTTTTGCCTTACGCATTTCGGTATGAATACATTGCTTTTCGGAGGAGATTTAATTGATCTGCCCGAACACTTAAACCAGGAGGGGTAGACGCTAGATTGCTATTTAAATGTTCTTGTGTTTTAGCTTATTGATTAAATCAGAAAAATCTACTTCCTCATATCCCTCATTGTCGTATTTTTACGGTAGCGTTTACCATCTTTTGCGCCATCCCACACACCAGAAACACCTTGGATTTTATAAGGTGCTTCTTTTCCTTCACCTAATAAGCTTTTGGATACTTTCCTAAAAGTTTTATTCCATCTTCTTTTATCCAGTTTCTCTGATGCTGCTGTGGTAATCTGAAAGATTTTAGTTTTTCGTAATGATCTGGTCATGAGTGTTGGATGTTTGTGAGCAACGAAGTAATATTGTTCAAATGAATAGTAATAAAGTTTATTCGAATTAATGCGGAGATTAATTTTCTATTCTCCGCATATTTTGCGGAGAATAATTTGATTTTTGCGGAGAATAGCTTAAGTTTGATTTATGTACATACATCAACTTAAACAGTGGCCTAACTTTATATGGGATGCTTCAACTTTAGCAGTTTTGCTTAGCGAAGTACACCTTAAACAAGGTAAGCTGTTGGGTCAAATGGAAAAGTTAGGTTTCGATCTTCAAAATGAAGCGTTATTGCAAACATTAACCAACGATGTAATCAAAACAAGTGAGATTGAAGGGGAAAAGCTAGATAATGGCCAAGTGAGATCTTCTATTGCTAGAAGGTTGGGGATTGAGATAGGTGGCTTAGTACAATCTGATAGAGATGTTGATGGTATTGTAGAGATGATGCTTGATGCTACACAAAACTATGATGCGGAACTAACAGCTGATAGATTGTTTGGTTGGCATGCATGCTTGTTTCCAGGAGGTAGAAGTGGCATGATTAAAATTGTAGTTGGTAGGTGGAGAGAAAATGAAAAGAATGACCCAATGCAAGTTGTTTCTGGCGCTATGGGGAAAGAAAAAGTCCATTATCAAGCGCCTGATTCGGTATTGTTAGCAAATGAAATGCAGCAATTTATAGATTGGTTTAATAATGAAATGAATTTAGATCCAATTATTAAAGCCGGCATTTCACACCTTTGGTTTTTAACAATTCACCCTTTTGATGATGGAAATGGAAGGATATCTAGGGCAATAGCCGATATGCAACTTGCTAGGGCAGATCAGACAGCGAGAAGATTTTATAGCATGTCCGCTCAGATTAGGTTAGAACGAAAAAAATATTATGATATACTAGAGAAAACCCAATCAGGTAATTTAGATATTACACTTTGGTTGAGCTGGTTTCTTAGCTGCTTAAATAGCGCAATTGATGCAACTGCTATCACACTAAATTCAGTAATACTAAAGTCGAAGATTTTAGGAAAAGTAGAAGCGGATACATTTAATCAAAGGCAAAAATTAATGCTTAGTAAATTTTTAGATGGTTTTGAGGGAAAATTAACCTCGTCGAAATGGGCAAAAATTACCAAATGTTCTCAAGATACGGCTACAAGAGATATTCAAGATCTTGTAAATAAGGGTATATTAGTGAAAGATTTGGCTGGAGGACGGAGTACAAACTATCTGCTTGTGCATTAGTTCAATCAGTTTATATTAAAAATTTGCATCAAATTTATGTCTTTATTGGTATAACTATCTATTGATCAGAAAGAATGCGTTAATCTATAACATTGATGAGGATTTAATGCTGATTTTTTAATACCTGATATTATAAACTGAATTAAGAAAGCTTAACCAATCAAATCAAGAAGTTTTCGTCTTTCAGGCTACTTCCTCATCTCCCTCACGGTTGCATTTTTGCGGTATCGTTTGCCATCTTTTGCGCCATCCCACACACTAGAAACACTTTGGATTTTATCAGGTACTTCTTTTTCTTCACCTATTAAGCTTTTGGAGACTTTCCTAAAGGTTTTATTCCATCTTCTTTTATCCAGTTTCTCTGATGCTGCTGTGGTAATCGGAAAGATTTTAGTTTTTCGTAATGATCTGGCCATGAGGGTTGGATGTTTGTGATCAATGGATAAAGTTTTTAAAATAAATAGATCTCAACATTTATTCGAAGTGATGCGGAGATTAATTCTTTATTCTCCGCATATAATTACCTGTTTGTACACTAGCTTCGCTATATCCCAACTCATATAGATTTTTAGCTTTTTATAATTTTATATCCGATAGCATATAATTTAAATAACTTTAATATATTTATATCCGAAAGGATATAAAATGGATAATATACGTGATTTCGTAAAAGCTAAACGTAAGGAGTTGGGCTTAACACAAGAAGATATGGCTTTGAATGCTGGTGTTGGTTTAAACTTTGTTCGTGATTTAGAGCAAGGTAAAAAAACACTTCGTTTAGATAAAGTTAATGATGTTTTGGCTTTGTTTGGTAAAGAAGTTGGTGTTATAGATAAACTAACCAAATAATGGCAAGACAGGCAAAAATATATTTTCGAGATGTATTGGCGGGCTATCTATCAGAAACAGATGATGGCTATACTTTTCAATATGATGCTAACTATTTGGAAACACAAAATCGAAAACCGATTAGTTTAACCTTACCATTAAATAGTAAACGGTATTACAGTAAGGTTTTGTTTCCTTTTTTTGATGGATTAATTCCTGAAGGTTGGTTGTTGGATATAGGAGAGAAGCATTGGAAACTCAATCCAAGGGATCGGTTTGAATTGTTAATCAATTTATGCAGAGATACCATCGGTGCTGTTTCAGTTTATCCAGAAGAGGAGGTAAAAAATGACTAATTGTTTATTTTGCTATCAACCTGTAGAAATAGGGGAATACCATACAGCTTGTTCTAAAAAGTTTTTCGGAACCACTGTGATGCCGAAATTAGAGTTGGATCAAGAAAAGTTAGCCCAAATGGCTCAATTTACGGTAAACGAAAGGCTAGCAGTTACCGGTGTTCAACCAAAATTATCGCTAAGTTTAGAAGGAGAGAAGGGAAATAAGCGACTAACATTAGTGGGGCTTTGGGGAGATTACATTCTAAAACCGCAGTCTACAGATTTTTTATTTATGCCCGAAGTAGAGGATTTAACCATGCATTTGGCAAAACTATTTAAGATAACAACGGCGCAACATACCTTAATTAGGACTTCGACTGGAGAATTGGCTTATATCACGAAACGTTTTGATCGGGTTAATGGCAAGAAAATTCATGTAGAGGATCTTTGCCAGCTTTCTGAATTACAGACTGAACAAAAATATAAAAGTTCTTACGAGCGGGTTGGAAAGGTAATTAAACAATACGCTACCAATTCAGGCTTAGATGCCATTAAATATTTTAGATTGGTCTTGTTTTCTTTTTTAACAGGGAATAACGATATGCACTTGAAGAATTTTTCATTGATGCATACCGAAAAAGGTATTTTACTTTCCCCTGCTTACGATTTGTTAAACGTTAATTTGGTTTTCCCCGAAGATGTAGAAGATTTGGCGTTAACTTTAGGGGGAAGAAAAAGAAAGGTTAAAAAATCTGATTTCGACCAGTTCGCAACTAGTTTAAATATTGCAGAAAAAGTTAGGGATAACATTTACAATGAATTTATAAATAACATAGAAAGCTGTGATAAAATGATTGAACAAAGTTTTTTAAATGTTAATTATAAAAAAGAATACAAAAAACTGATTAAACAGAAACAGTTACAACTATTTAATTGATTTTGTACCGAATTTGTAGCTGTGGCCTTTCAACAAACTGTTAATCAATATCTCTTTACTTTCTGGTTGGGATAAATATACGCCCAATATAAACAGCCATTTTTTAGCTTTAGCTAGCCTAATCTAGATGAAGCGCTTTTGATCTCTTGGACGTCTTTTAATAACAGCTTTTAATGTTTGAAGGATTTTTTAGCTTCCATTGCCATGTATTTCATTTATGCTGCTGAATGATGGGGAAAGGATTTTTATTCTTAACAATTTCGCTATGAGGGTTATATGTCCTGTTAGATAAATAAAGCTTTCAACAAAATAACGCTAAAGCCTTTATTCGAATTCATGCGGATAATAGTTTAATGTTTGAACTTTCCGCAAAAAAAAAGCCTAATCAACTAAGATTAAGCTTTATGATTAAGACTGCCGAGACCACTTTAACTTCGGGCGTACAAACCTATATTGCTTCAGCTAGGAATGTATCTGTAAATTCATCTTTCAATGCCACTGTGGATTTAGATAAGGTGTTTACAATTTGATTATGGTTCTCTCTCAGTTGGTACATCATCATACCATACATAATGGCTAAGACCATATGCTTTCTTTTGTTTTTATAGGTCCAACTTATCAAATCACGAAAATATTTACTGTCTGTATCGAACAGGGTTAACTTTATAATCGCATGGATAATATAGTATGATTGCCTCAAGGTAAATTTGTCTTTTACTTTGGCCCCGCCATTTTTTGGAAATTCATAGTCGTTTATAAACTTCTTTATTCTTTGAAACGAATGTTCGGGAGGGTAAACATTAGAAATCACTTCTAAAAAACCCTTCTTTAATTTTTCTGCTCCCATCTTTGGGATAATGTTTGTTTCACCTTCAGAAAAGGTAAAATGGCTCGAAAGCCTGTTTTCCCGTTTCATTCTATCAAACAATGCTGTTCCTGGAGGTGCTTTTAATACATTGACAATTGGCACAGGGATAGCGGTTTCCTGTATAAAATCAATCATGTTTTTAAAGACCCCTTCTTTATCTGTATCAAAACCTACGATAAATCCTCCTAACACCACAAAGCCAGATTGATGGAGCTTACGGATATTGGTTACCAGGTCTCGTTTTAGGTTCTGGTTTTTTAGCGAAGCCTTTAAGCTGTCTGCCTCCGGGGTTTCAATCCCGATAAATATATTTCTGAATTTCGCCTGGAGCATCAAATCCATCATTTCATCGTCGTCTGCTAAGTTGACGGTTAGTTGGGTCATGAAATATAATCCAGGTTTGGTCTTTTCATGCCAGTCGATCAAAGCCGGGAGCAACTCAGACTTTAATACTTTTCTATTTCCAATGAGGTTATCATCGGCAAACAATACCGTTTGGGTTTCGCCTGCTTTACGAATTAGCTCCAGTTCAGTAAGAATTTGTTCTACAGACTTGGTACGTGGTTTACGCCCGTATAAGGTAGTTACATCACAAAAGTCGCACAGGTAGGGGCAGCCGCGTGAAAATTGAATTATCGCATACATGTAGTCCTTCATGTTGATAAGATTCATTTGCGGCAATGGGGTGGTACTTACATCGGCAAATTCGGACGTACTATATATTGGCTTGGCCTGACCAAATTTCAGGTCGGCAAGAAATAGGGGAAGTGTAATTTCGGCTTCATTTAACACGAAATGGGCAATGCCATCAAACCGCTCATGTTCATGTGTAAACAGCGGTCCTCCGGCTACGATCGTGGCATTTTTTCTTTTGCACTGCGCTATAATTTTCCTTACCGACTCTTCCTGTACATTCATGGCTGAAAGAAATATCATATCAGCCCATTCGATATCACTATCAATTAATGGTTTAACATTCAGATCTACGAGTTTTCGTTCCCAATCTTGTGGCAGCATAGCGGCTACCGTTAATAAACCAAGGGGAGGGAATGCCGCTTTTTTGCCGGTTAACGAAGCAAGGTGCTTCAAAGCATAAAACGAATCATACATTTCGGGATATACCAAAAGGATTTTCATATTTGAGCGATTTAAATTCTTTTTCTGATGGGGATAATCAGTTCAGCTAATACATGTCGTTTCGAAGTTATTATTTTGGCATGATATATCATAGCGGTAGCCAAAATTTAAAGGAGACAAAAATCAATTTAAAAAGCTGGATAACAGCTAAGATAAGGCGAAGAGTTCGGCGGATTAGGCGATGCTTGAGTAACTCGATACTTGTCAAATTGGTTATGCACTTCACGATTGGTTTGAGCTTTAAACCAGATACCTTCGGCAACTTAAAAGCACTAATTAGACGTTAGTAAACACAGGCCACCAAACCACCTGCAAGTTTTCGTTGTTATAAACTTATGGAAACAGCAGTACCCGGATTATTCATTTATCCTGATTTTATTTCGCCGGAGCGGGAAACACAGTTGCTTTCTGAAATCGATAGGCAGGTTTGGATGGTTGACTATGCCAGGCGCCTTCAGTATTACGGTTTTCGTAATGAACTGGAAGAACCTTACCAGCTTATCGGCATACCCCTCCAAATTCCGAAACAAATTTTAGCACTTTCAACAGAAATTGTGGAGGGCCAATTATTAGCTATTCAGCCTGATCAGGTGATCATCAATGAATACCTTCCCGGGGAAGGCATCCGTCCGCACAAGGATCGGAATTATTACGAGAATCAAATTTGCGGTGTAAATTTAGGAAGCGGCTGTATCATGCGCTTCATCAGAGGTAAGAAACTGGAAATTATCGACATTGAAATCCCTAGACGTTCGCTTTATGTTATGCAGGATGATGCCCGAAAAAAATGGGATCATGGCATTCCACCAAGAAAGAAAGATGTGATTTCAGGCGAGATTCATCATCGCGACCGCCGGGTATCCATTACTTACCGAAAAGTAAAGCCAGATAAGGTTCATCAAATGAATCCCGATGGGCGGGTGGCAAGCATCCTCAGGGAAAAATTCCAGCTCAACCTAACAGAAGGATAATCGAAAGTCTCGACAAGAATTAAATATTTTAACATAAATTAAATAGCCATGCAAGAGCTAGCTTACATCCACACTACAGCCGAAAACACAAAAGAAACCTATACCATTGTTGAATATGCTAATCCGCAACAATTTGATTTCATGAAGAATGGCGACCTGGATCATTGGGCGGAAAAAAGAAATGATTCGTGGATTCAAATCGACAATAACAATGTTGATCAAGATACGATTGCAGCATTGGGCGCTTTTATGGATCAGCACCATCAGGACCAAACCCCGGAATCTGATGCAGACCGTGATTGAACCAAAGTATCAATGGTGAATTAACCTGATTGGGGCTAAAGTCTCCGGTTGAGGGTGTTGGCATGTGTCTGAAAGATTTGATTTAAATCGACTATTGAAATAGGAATACAAAAGAGAAAAAAAGGATTATTCCCCTTCTGCATTATGAAAGCTACCGCCAAGCCATCTTACCTTGACTTCGACAGTAAGGCCTACGCCTGGAAACCCGGAGTAGATTACCGGAAGCATCCTGAATTTTACCGTGTTGGTAAAGGTGAACAGGGAGTGCTCATTTGTCAGCCATATAAAGCTGAGATTGGTCCCTACTGGCGATTTAAAACACCAGCTATTGCAGCAAAAAGTGCGGAAAAGATCTATCAATTATTTTTGATGTACCTGCAAAACGGCGAGTTTGTAGGCGCCGACCTCGCCCGTAAATACCTGCAAATGGGTTATACCCGTTCACGGCGATATGCTAATTATAAAGGCGGGAAAAAATTCGACAAAGCACAAGATTATGCATTGCTGGAGCGGGGAACGGGAGAGGAGGAAAAGGCAAAATCAGCAGAAATTTTTTATGGTTACTGGAAAAAGGCGGAAGGCATTACTGCGTATGCCCAACAGAAGAAGGAATGGAAAAGCCATTTCGGTTAATTTCTGATCTGAAATTTATTTCGGCTAGTAAGGAAAATATTTCCCAAGCCAGGAATTTACTATCAACCTATGAGTAGGTGCACAGCAGTTCTGCCCAAAGGTTAATGCTTGAGGCGACATCCGTTCCGATTTTTGAAAGGAAGATGTCGCCACTATTTTGTACTTTATTCACCATGAATTTTCAAGGTAAATTTGTTTATATCAGCTCATCAAAATGGATGGGTAGTTTATAGATCCGTTTGCCAGTGGCATGAAAGATTGCATTTGAAATTGCTGCGGGCATACCCACGAGACCAATCTCGCCTACACCTTTGGTACCAAGTTCATTGATGAGTGTATCTTTTTCATCGGCAAAGATTACATCAAGTTCTCCGATATCTGCATGTGCTGGTATGTGGTATTCTCCGAGGTTTGCATTCATGTATTTGCCAAGCGCCGTATCCATCAGTGTTTCCTCGTGAAGTGCCTTGCTGATTCCCCAAACCATCGATCCCAGAATTTGGCTTTTTGCGGTTTTTGGATTAATGATCTTCCCTGCTGCAACTGCCGTTACCGCCCTCGTAACCTTTACGGTGCCAAGGTCACGATCTACCTCAACTTCTACGAAAGATGCACTGTGGGTTGCCAGGCTGTACTTTCTAAGTTTCAGCATGTGTGGTTTCCCCATCTGCGTGGTTTGGATGGCAACACCCTTATTAAATGCAATGATGTCTTTTAGCGATACCATTTTGCTCGGGTCTTCTTTAAGGATGAGTTTGCCTTGCATAAAAAGCACATCTTGTTCCTCGGCTTTTTTAAACGGAGAACCTTCCATCTGACCCGCTTTTTTAAGAAGTTTTTTACGAAGCGCTTTTGCGGCAACTACGATGGCTACACCAGTTGATGAAGTGATGGCCGAGCCTCCCTGGAACATTGAAAATGGCTTTTTGCTATCGCCGTATCGAAAGTCCACATCATCTATGGATAAACCAAGTTCGTCTGCTGCAATCTGCGTCATCACCGTCAGGGTTCCTGTGCCGATATCTGTTGTGGCATTTTCTACCACCATTTTTCCTGTTGCGTCGATCAATACCTTCGCCCTTGCTGGAAACTGGAAAGCATCCCATATGCCGGTGGCCATGCCATAACCAATAAGTTTATTGCCGCGTTTCATGCTTCTCGGTTCCGGGGAGCGCTCGTACCAGCCGAATTTCTCAGCCGCCTGTAGGTAGCATTCCCTTAATGCCTTGCTGGTATATGGTTTTTTGGTAGAGGGATCGAAATCCGAATAATTGATCAGTCGCAGTTCCAATGGATCAATCTTAAGTTTGTAGGCGAGTTCGTCCATAGTACATTCGATGGCATGCAGGGCAGTGCTGCCGCCCGGTGCCCGCATATCCATTGGGGTAGGCACATCTAAGGGTACAACTTCATGTTCGAAAAGCGTATTTGGTGCCGGATAAAGTTTGTGGCTCCAGTTGGATGTTGGCTCTGTATAGTCTTCAAAGCTAGAAGTTTCGGCAAAAGTGCTATGCCCCATGGCAGTCAATTTTCCATTAATGTCGGTAGCAAAACGGAGTTGTTGTACTGCAGTTGGGCGGTGGCTGAATGAAAACATCTGCTTTCTATCGAGTACCACACGTACATTTCTTTTTAGGTGTAGCGCTGCCATTGCACATAGAAAAAGCTGGTATTGCGGTCTCAGTCCTGACCCGAATCCGCCACCAACAAATGGTGCCAGTACCCGCACATCTTTATAATGCAAACCGAAAACATTGGCAACGAACAATTGATTGTTTATGGTGCCCTGCGTTTTATCGTAAATGGTTAGCTTTCCATCTCCTTCAAATAGGGTAGTGGTTGCAAACAGTTCAATAGGGTTGTGGTGCTCCGTACCATGGTGGTAGGTTGCGCTAACCTTAACTGCCGCATTTTCAAAGGCAGTTTCAAAATCTCCTGTTGGTGGCGGCGGCGGTGGTTTTAGTGCCGTTGCAAATCCCTTTTGTGGTTCCCTCGAGCTATCCAGGTGATCTTCCAGACTTGCTTTATGTGCTTCCTCTGTGTATGTGATAACAATTTGTGTGGCGGCGTATCTGGCGGTTTCAAAATCTGAGGCAACAACCAAGGCAATAGGTTGACCATTGAACAGGATCTGCTCATTGTGCAATGGCTTGAAAACGGTTCCCGGTGGCGCATCCATATCAGTATATTGGAGATCGAACGATGCCAGTTTAGGGCGGTTGAGGTGAGAAAGCACTTCAACCACTCCCGGTATAGCCATGGCCTTGGTAATATCAATGTCGGCAATTTTACCTTTGGTTATTGCACTGCCCACGATATAACCATGGAGGAGGTCGGGCGCCTGATGTTCTGCTGCATATTTTGCCGCCCCGGTAACTTTCGCTCTTCCTTCCAAACGGCTTAGAGGTTTTCCTACGGTTTTATTGGTATCCATTTTCAAAGTGTTTAGTTGGTTTCGTTAAGCTGATGGTTGTGCGCCCGGAAGTTGTGATTCTGGATGAAGTGCCATCATTCCGTTTCTAATTATTGCATTTTTGGCTAGCTTAATTTTGAAGTTATTATCACCAAATCCCTTAGCGCCTTCCAGGATGATATCTGCCGCTGCTGCGAAATTTTCTTCAGTCGCCGGCTTTCCTTTGAGAAATTCCTCGGCTTCTGCCGAACGCCATGGCTTGTGTGCCACGCCACCAAGTGCGATTCTTGCTTCTGTGATGGTATCTCCCTCCAGCGCTAGCGCAGTAGCAACCGAAACCAATGCAAAAGCATAGGAATGGCGATCGCGAAGTTTGAGGTAAGAATAATTTTTGGAAAAACCTTGCTCTGGCAAATCAATTGACGTGATGAGCTCGTCTGGTTTCAAATGGTTGTCCAGATCGGGACGGTCGCCAGGTAAACGGTGGAAATCGGCAAAAGATATGGTGCGATTGCCCGCTATACCAGTAATATTTACCGAAGCATCCAGGGCGGCCAGCGCCACGCACATATCTGAAGGGAATACCGCAATACATTCATCGCTGGTGCCCAGTATGGCATGCATTCTGTTGTGTCCTTCCTTGGCAGGGCATCCAGAACCTGGTTTCCGCTTGTTGCAAGGCACCTCATGATCATAGAAGTAATAACATCTTGTGCGTTGCAAAAGGTTGCCGCCATTACTGGCCATGTTTCTGATTTGTGCAGAAGCTCCCGCAAGGATGGCTTTAGAAAGTAAGGGATAGTTGTTTTCTACGCTGGGGTGGTACGCTGTATCTGCATTTTTTACTGCAGCTCCTAACCTGATTCCGCCATCTTCACGCTGGCTGATGGCTGAAATTTCCGAAAGGTGATTGATGTCTACGAGCATGGAGGGATGAACAAGGTTGTATTTCCATAGATCGATGAGGTTTGTACCACCTGCGATGAATTTGGCCTGGTCATTATCACCTACCAGTTTCAATGTGTCTGCTATGGCTGAAGGTTGCTGATAGTCGAAATTATTCATAGCTCCCTCCGTTTTTTACCTGCATCACTGCATCAATAATCCCAACGTTGGCGCCACAGCGGCATAGGTTGCCACTCATTAGCTCTTTTACTTCTTCCCGTGTATTTGCCTTTCCTTCCTTCAACAATCCGATTGCACTGCAGATCTGGCCAGGTGTACAGTAACCACATTGAAAAGCATCATGGTCGATAAAAGCTTGTTGAAGTGGATGGAGTTCATCACCGTTGGCAATGCCTTCGATGGTTGTAATGTCGGATCCATCTTTCATTACGGCAAGTGAAAGGCAACTCAGTACCCGTTTTCCATCACAGATTACGGTGCAAGCACCACACTGGCCATGATCACAACCTTTCTTTGTTCCCGTTAAATCAAGATGATCTCGCAGGCAATCTAGAAGGCTCACCCAGGGTCGGATGACGATATTACGGTCTTCTCCATTGATCCTGAAGGTTACTGACCGGCTATCCAACGGTCCGTTAGGGGATTTTTGAGGTTCTGTTTGCATAGTATAGTCTGTTAACTGGACTATTCTGCTAACAAAAAATTATAGTATTGGTTTTAATTTGCCGACAAAGAATGGGAGATTATCTTAAAAAAGCCTACTCAAATGATCCACTTGCTTTTGGCTTAAGCACCTGGTGCGCTGTATCTTCAGGCAGGTTTATGTCAGGCTTGTTATATCGTGAAAAATTAATCACCATAAAGAAACAGAATGATGGAAATTACAGTTGCGGAATTAATCGGCATATAATTTCCAATGTTTGATCTTAGGTGTTTAAGGGCTGCGGTAATCTGATTTTCGACACTTCTTTTGGAAATACTCAACTTCGAAGCGATCTCGCCATTCGTTAAGTGTTCCCTGCGACTCAACAAAAATATTTCCCGGCATCTCTTCGGTAACTGCAACATGTAACGATCGATTTTGGCTTTCAGCTCTGCAACATGGAAACGTTCTTCGGCCTCGTTGGCCTGGTGAGATTGACTGAATTCGAGGGTTTCATCGGTATAGAGCAGACTTGAATTTTCAGTTTTGGCTTTCAATTCCTTGTAGACCTGGTACCTGGCAGATGCGGTGAAATAACTTTTAAAATCTTTTATATCCAAGTTCTCTTTTCTGATCCAGATATTCAGAAATATATCCTGCACCAGATTTTCGCAAGTCGCCTCATCTTTAATGTATCGTCTTGCCGTAGCCATCAATATGGGAAGATAGCGATCGAAAACGAGCTTGAATGCATGTTCATTGCCGTTTTTGATTGCCCTCCAAAGTGATTCATCGCTGGTATCAGGGTTGATTAATTTCATTTTTCCAAATCTCACATACTGAAGTAAAGGCTTTGTTAACTCATTGTGAATTTATTAATAAACAGGTAAATCTCAACATAAAAAAAATTTTTTTAAAAAAGTAAGTGTGTGCGCCCGGTTTTTTTGCTCTATCATATAAACAAACCAACATGACCAAAACTGAATATCTCAAGCTTTATGAAAAGTATCTAAACGGAGATTGCACTCCTGAAGAGATAGCGGCATTACAAAATTATACCGATGATTTTCATCTGGAAGCGCCACAAGATATTGCGCCAGAAAAAGCCGAATTGATGTTTGCAAGGTTGAAGGTTGCCATTGCAGACAAGGCGCACGCGAATACAAGAAAACGAAACATTTTTTGGAAGGTATCAGTTGCAGCAACAGTTATGCTTGCATTTTTTGCAGGCCTAGTTTATGTCATTCAACATCAGCAGCCGGAGCTTGTCTCCACGCAGACGGAAAAAATAGCACCCATATTACCGGGAACTAACAAAGCTGTGTTAACACTTGGCGACGGAAGTAAAATTGTATTGAGTAATGCCGAAAACGGACAAATTGCTTTTGAAAATGGAACCCAGGTTAGAAAAGATAGTGATGGCGTGCTATCCTATCAGGTTGAGGAGAACGTGAACGATGAGCTGGTTTATAACACCGTTTCTATTCCACGCGGGGGGCAGTATTGCCTGCAATTGCCCGATGGATCGAAAGTATGGCTGAACGCAGAAACCAGTCTTAAATTCCCTAATCGATTTGCTGGCAACAAACGAGAAGTTGAACTTGATGGTGAGGGCTATTTTGAAATCGCCAAGAATAAAGAAAAACCCTTTTTCGTGAAAGCCAATGGCGTGAGCGTAAAAGTATTGGGTACGCATTTTAATGTGATGGCTTATAAAGATGAACCCATCGTTCGGACTACACTCGTTGAGGGAAGGGTGATGCTTTCGGCTGCCGGGCAATCTGTTTATCTCAGTCCAGGCCAGCAAGGCCAGTTGGGAAAGAACGGTTTAACCGTGTCTGAGGCAGATGTTTCAGGAGACCTGGGTTGGAAGAATGGATATTTTGTTTTCAATGAGGAAAGTCTTGCCACCATTATGCATAAAATTTCACGCTGGTATAACGTAGATGTAAATCTGCAAACCAACAGTAAACTTACTTACACCGGATCGGTATCTAAGTTCAAAAATATTGAAGAAGTACTGAAGGTGTTGACTTTAACCGGAACAGTAAAATTTAAGATTGAAGGAAGGAGGGTAATCGTAAACAACTAACCAATCTTTTTTTTCGACCTAAGGGATTAACCACCCGTAAACAAACAAAAAATGAAAATTTTCAGCCCTAGAAATTATAGCCAAAACAAAGAACTTAAAGGCTTTAAAGCAATAAAGCTTACCACATTGCTTTTACTCGTCTTTTGCGTACAGGTAAAAGCTTCGCTTTTTGCCCAAAACATTACCTTAAATTTAAAAAATGCACCAATTAAGGAGGTTTTTCTCGAGATAAAAAAACAGAGTGGTTACGACATTTTGTTTAATAATGAAATGCTCAATCAAATTGGGCCTCTTAGTGTCATCGTCAAAAATGCAACCGTTGAAGAGGCCTTAAACAAGAGCCTCCAAAATCTTCCACTAAGCTATGCTATCGAGAATAAAATTATTGTGATTAGAAGAAAAGCTTTGCAAAAGGTTGATATTACCGGAACCGTGAATGATGAAACCGGGAAAGGAATTCCTGGTGTAAGTGTGATCAATGAGAATACAAAAAAAGCAGTTGCTACTGATGATTTAGGTCGTTTTAGTATTGCCGGTGCTATTGGAGATGTGATCAAAGTAAGGATGGTAGGTTATGAAGAATATACATTTACAATAGATGCAAGAAGCAATTATCCACTTTCGCTGGAACCAACTTCTTTCGGATTGAATGATGTGGTAGTAGTGGGATACGGTACCCAGAAGAGGGCAAATGTAACAGGCGCAATCTCTCAGGTAGATGCTAAAGTGCTGGAAGATCGTCCGATAACGGCTGTGTCTACCGGGCTGCAAGGAACAGTAACTGGTCTTACCACCATTGGGGGGAGCGGACAGCCGGGCGCAACAAATTCCGCACTACGAATCAGGGGAACGGGCACAACGAATAATCCAAACCCATTCATCTTGATAGATGGCGTACCTGGTGATATGAACTGGATAAATCCGGATGATATTGAAAGCGTAACGGTACTTAAAGATGCTGCCTCATCATCAATTTATGGGTCGAGAGCAGCCAACGGGGTTATTCTTGTCACGACTAAAAAAGGCAAGTTTAATCAAAAGGCAATTATTTCTTACAATGGTTATTATGGATTTCAAAAACCTACCAGGTTGCCTAAAACACTTGGATCGGTAGAATACATGACGCTTTTGGGAGAAGCACAGGCGAATGCCGGCCTTCCCAGGTCTTACACTGATGCCCAAATTGAAGTGGCCAGAAATGGATCTGATCCTAACTATTTTGCCAACACCAACTGGACGGAAGCGCTGATCAAGGATTATGCTCCTCAGCAAAATCATGCCATTAGCATAAATGGCGGAAGCAGCGATTTTAATTACTACTTTTCGTATGCAAGGGAAAATCAGGATGGATTGATTGCCGGAGACCAATACAAGTTTGCCAAAAATAATGCCCGGGTTAAATTATCTGCCGTTAAACTCCTCAATATCCTGGATGTAGATGTTAATTTAGGATACCTCGACAGAAATCAAAACCAGCCTGCTTCTGATACAGAAGGAGGTGGCGGTGTAATCTATACCGCTTTTACCAGTTCCCCACTTACGCCGGTTCGCTTTACAACAGGTACCTGGGGTTATGGCGGGGGCTCCAGTAATCCATTGGCAGTAGCAACCGATGGCGGCTTCAATAATTTTTTCTCCAGGGAATTTACTTCCAACATTACCGGTACGCTGCATTTGTTAAAAGGGCTCGATTTGAAAAGCCAATACGGATTAATTGCAAGCTCGCAGAGGAGGAGAACTTTCAATCGCAGAATAGATTATTATAATCCGGTGAGCAATGCTATTATCTATACCACCACACCTAATAACTCACTAAGAGACATCGCCACAAGCACCATGCTGCAGAACTTTTCGATGCAGGCAGATTATTCCCTCAATTTAGATAAACACCACTTTAAAGTTTTAGGTGGCTACCAGCAGGAGACCTACCTTTTCGATGCATTTTCAGCTTCGAAAACGAATTTAGTGAGTGATGATGTGCCCGTTTTGAACATTGGGTCGCTCAATCCAACGGCAACTGGCGATGCTTACCAGTATGCGCTTCAGTCGTTATTCTCTCGGATCAATTATGATTATGATGGCAAATATCTTTTTGAGTTCAACCTCAGGTATGATGGATCTTCAAGGTATGCACCGGGACATAAATGGGGGATATTTCCATCTGTTTCAGTTGGATGGCGCTTTAGTGAGGAAAACTTCATTAAATCTCAGGATCAAAATTGGTTCAGCGATGGTAAAATTCGAGCATCCTATGGTAGTCTTGGCAATCAATATGGTGCAGACGGACCAGCTTATTCTGAGTGGTATCCGTATATTAAAGTGCTAAATAGTGTCGGCACGATGCCTATTGGAAATATCCTAACTACCGGATTTGCTCAAACTATTTTATCGAACCCGCTATTGCAATGGGAGAAAGCCACGATGCTTAACGTGGGGTTAGATTTAGCTTTCTTCAATAACAGGTTAACTTTTACCGGCGATTGGTTCAATAAAAAGACGGTAGATATTCAGTTGAAAGTACCTCAGCCAGACGTAATTGGGTTAACCGTACCAGACCAAAATGCTGGTGCCATTTCGAACAAAGGTTATGAACTTAGCCTGGGTTGGAATGATAAAATTGGTGAATTTAAGTATGGCTTTACTGCGCAGTTTTTCGATATCAAAAACAAGGTGACAGATTTGGGAGGCGTTCCGCCTACCATTGGCGATAGGATTAGGCAAGTTGGCAATCCGCTTGATGCATTTTACGGTTACCGCACCGACGGGCTTGCTCAGGAAGCTGATTTTACCAAAGATGCGGCCGGAAAATACATCCCTAAATTTCCCATCTTCTCTGCAGATGCAGGCAAGGTAGCCCCAGGTGATTTGAAATACCGCGATTTGAATGGTGATGGCGTAATTAGCGCAGACTTGGATAGAGAGGTAATTGGTGATGCTTATCCACGATACAATTACTCGTTCAGGTTAGATGCGGCCTATCATAATTTTGATTTTAGTGTGTTTTTACAAGGTGTTGGGGAGGCTAATGGTTACATTACAGGTGCCGGAATCCATGCTTATAATGCTGATGCTGCTTTTCCTCAAGAGGTACACCTGGATCGGTGGACTCCTCAAAACACTGGTGGATCTTATCCCCGATTTGTGTATAAGGATACAAGGAATACAGCCAGACTAGCCGAATATTGGCTTCAAGATGCAGCTTACTTGAGGGTTAAAAATCTGCAAATCGGTTATACAATCCCAGGTAATTTTTTGAAAAAAGCGCACATAGACCGACTTCGACTTTATGCATCCGCAGATAATATTTTTACGGATACAAATTTCTTTTATGCCTACGACCCTGAAACACAGGCATCAAGCGGTGGCTTATATCCACAAGTAAAAACTTTTATTTTCGGTATCTCTCTTAAGCTAAAATAATATCTCCATGAAAAATCAACATCAATATATAAATAGCCGCAGATCATTCTTGCGGTCTACAGGTTTGTTAAGTGCTGCGGCAATGATTCCTTCCTTCTTCCTATCTGCTTGTAAAAAAGACTTTCTCGATCGGCAGCCATTAGATACTGTTACTGACATCAGCTTCTGGAAAACTGAAGAACAACTGAAGCTGGCGGTAAATGCCTGCTACAGTAACCTAAGGGGTAACAACACCATTGCCATGGAAAATATGGGCGATAATACCATATATCCCCCAAATTCTGAATACCAGGCTATATCTGCTGGTAACTACGACTTTACTGCGGGAACGCTGAACTCTGAATGGGTAAATCTGTATTCAGCCATCAGGCGATGTAATCACTTCATGGAAAACTACACCAAAGCAACTGGTATAGCGCCCGCCGCTTTGGCCGGATATGCCGGGCAAGTTCAATTCTTAAGGGCATTTATGTATTCCTATCTTATTTTCTTGTTTGGGGATGTGCCACTTATTACCAAAACCCTTGATATTGGAGATGAGGAGGTTTATGGGCCGAGGAATAAACGTGCCGAAGTACTCGACTTTGTGCTTGCAGATTTGGATGCCGCTGCAGCAGCTTTGCCAGCCACCTACGCATCGGCAACGGATTTGGGCCGAATAACAAAAGGCGCTGCATTGGCATGGAAAGCAAGGGTAGCACTGTTCTTCGAAAAATGGGCGCTTGCCGAAGCAGCTTCGAAAGCAGTAATGGATCTAAACGTTTACGCACTTTATACCGCGGGCGGTACTACAAAAGCCTATAACGATCTGTTTACTTATAAAGGCAAACTATCTGCCGGAGCCAATAAAGAAACCATTCTTGCCCGGCCGTATGTAGCTGGTGTAAGTGTGCATAATACCAGCAGGGAAATACAGGTGCCAGATCAAACAAGTCGATACTCGCCGACAAAATCGTTGGTAGACACTTATTTATGTACCGATGGTTTACCAATCGATAAATCGCCATTGTATAGTGAAACCTCCTATGCAAATATTTTCAAAAACAGGGATCCGCGGATGGCGCAAACCATTTTGAGTCCAGGGTCTGCATGGGGCGGACAGGATGATGGAGATGCGGATGCAAATTCGAACACAATCTTTAATACACCAAAGTGGAATGCAGATAAAAAAGGCTGCATCACTGGAACAGGCTATTACTTCACCAAATATGTCGAGATTCCGGCCGTGGGCGTTGTAAGTCAGGACTCAAATGATATCCACCACATTCGATATGCCGAAGTATTGCTTATTAATGCAGAGGCGAAACTGGAGCAAGGAACGTTAACCCAGGCCGACCTGGATCGAACCATCAATTTGCTTCGTGATAGGGTGGGGATGAAAAGAATGAATATCGCAGATATTGCTGCCGCAGGACTCGATTTGAGGACAGAGATAAGGAGAGAGCGACGGGTTGAGCTTGCCCTTGAAGGCCAGCGATACTACGATATTATGCGATGGAAGGTTGGTGAGTTACTTGCACAAGATGTTAGGGGCATGAAGAAAAGCCTGGTTGAAAGTTTTAATCAACAATATGTGGCCACTATTGCCACAGATGCAAATGGCTATTTTGTGGTAAATACAGGCCGAAGGTTTGTTGCGCCTAAAAATTATTTATGGCCAATCCCGATTACTCAATTGCAGAAAAATCCTGCCCTCGGACAAAATCCCGGATGGTAGTATCTGGTTCAATATTCCATATGTATTAATTAAAAATTTTTTAAAAAATTTTATGAAAGCAATCAATTTCATCTGCTGTATCACCATATTCCTCCTCATTAGCTGCTCGCCAAAAGTTAACCCTTCTGCTGGTAAGAGAGGCGATGGTACTTTACGGGTAATGGCTTACAATATTCACCATGCTAATCCCCCGTCAAAAGAGAAAGAAGGCACTATAGATCTTGATGCAATTGCGGCAGCGATAAGTTTGCAGTCGCCAGACCTGGTTGCACTACAGGAAGTAGATGTAAACACCAAAAGATCGGGTGGCGTTAATGAAGCCGTTATTTTGGCGCAGAAATTAAAAATGAATTTTTATTTTGCCAAGGCGATAGATCATGATGGGGGCGATTATGGCGTCGCTATCCTCTCTCGTTTCCCGATGTCGGAGGCGAAAACATTCATGCTTCCAAAAAATAGCGATGCACGTGCTGAGCAACGCGTACTGGCAACGGCAAAAATAGAAGTTGCCAAGAACAAGTTTATCAGATTCGCTTCTACCCATTTAGATGCGCAAAAGACGAATGAAAACCGCCAGATGCAGGCAAAGGAAATTAATCGATTGCTGATGGATGACAATCTTCCGGTTGTTTTGGGAGGAGATTTAAATGCTGCACCTGGTAGCGAGTCTATAAAGATTTTCGATGCACTTTTTACCCGCACCTGCCAGAACTGTGATTTCACCATCCCGGTAATTAATCCCACAAAAACCATTGATCATATTGGCTACAAACCGGCGAATGCATTCGAAGTGGTCTCGCACAAAGCTATCGCCGAACATTATGCATCTGATCATTTGCCAATTTTATCTGTATTACAATACAAACTTTAAAAAACCTGTTCATGCGATTATTTAAAACCCTGTCTCTCCTGTTTTTTTGTTTTCCATTGGTAGCAAGTGCTGTTAGCATAGATTCTGCGCAAGCGGGTTTAAATAAGCAGGCAGTGGAAGGCTTGATTAAACGGATGCTTCCCGAATTCTCGAGCCAGTTTAAGGTAGAAGAGTTGCCAGCCGAGGCAGGAAAAGATGTGTTTGAAATTGTTGCCCAAGGAGATAAGATTGTTTTAAGAGGTAATAATGGGGTATCTGTAGCGAGTGCTTTCAACTACTATCTCAAACACATTGCTCATTGCCAAATTACCTGGAACGGTTCAAATAAAAAACTATCCTTACCGCTTCCCAGGCCTGCTGGTACCATCCGTAAAGTAAGTCCGCATGTTTACAGGTATTATCTAAATTACTGTACTTTTAATTATTCTATGAGTTGGTGGGATTGGAAGCGCTGGCAGTGGGAAATAGATTGGATGGCGATGAATGGGATTAATACACCACTTGCACTAACAGGTCAGAATATAATTCATTTCCGGGTATATAAAAGTTTAGGTTTTACATCGAAAGACCTTGAAGGATTTTTTAGCGGTCCGGCTTATTTCAGTTGGTTTTGGATGGGGAATCTGGATGGATGGGGCGGGCCCTTGCCAGAAACCTGGATGCTTAGTCATGAGAAACTCCAAAAGCAAATTGTTGCCAGGGAGCGTGAGTTTGGTATGAAACCCATTCTTCCTGCTTTTACAGGTCATGTTCCGCCCACATTTAAAGATCGCTTTCCCGATGCGAAACTTATTAAAACCAGCTGGAATAACAAATTTCCTGAGGTATACCTTCTAAATCCTGAAGATCCACTTTTCACTAAGATTGGGAGTCTTTTTATAGAAGCGCAAAAGGCTGCGTATGGAACAGATCACCTGTATTCGGCAGATACCTTTAACGAAAATAAACCACCCTCAAATGATCCTGCTTTCCTTACAGATATCTCGAAAAAGGTGTATGCTTCTATGGCGTCAGCAGATCCTAAAGCCGTATGGATTATGCAGGGATGGCTTTTTCACTTCTCGGCAAATTTCTGGAAAGAGCCGCAAATTAAGGCGATGTTAAGTGCAGTGCCTAATGATAAGATGATTATCCTGGATTTATGGTCAGAACGACATCCGTTGTGGAAGAAAACAGATGCCTATTATGGCAAACCATGGATTTGGAACATGCTGAGCAACTTTGGTGGTAACATTTCTATGCAAGGAAAAATGAAAACTGTAGCGGAAGAACCCGCCCGGGTACGGTCCGATCCTCAATCAGGAAAAATGATGGGCATTGGTCTCACACCAGAAGGCATAGAACAAAATCCGGTGATGTACGATCTGATGATGGAAAATGTTTGGGAAGATAAACCAATTCCACTCGATTCATGGCTGCAAGGCTATGCCCAAAGGAGATATGGAAAGAAAAATGCCGACGCTCAGGGTGCATGGGAGTATCTTCGAAAGTCTGTCTACAGTGATACTCTTACCAATGGGGGTCCGGAATCTATCATTTGTGCAAGGCCAACATTTTCCCGTTCTACGCGTGGGGTTACCACCAGGTTTCCATACGATAATACTGATCTAATGAAAGCCTGGAAACTCTTAATTAAGGCATCACCTCAATTGGCAAATGCTGAAGGATTTCAATATGATCTGGTCGATGTTAGCAGGCAGGTACTTGCCAATTACGCTACTTATTTGCAACAGAAAACAGCAAGTGCCTATCGTGAAAACAACCTCATTGCTTTCAGAAAAAATAGCACCGCGTTCATCCAACTGATTGATGACATGGATGTTCTTCTGAAAACAAGGAAAGATTTCTTGCTGGGAGAATGGCTTAACAGCGCTAAGTCTTGGGGCACTACGCAACAGGAAATGGATCTTTACGAGCGCAATGCTAGAAACTTAATCACCCTTTGGGGAGATGAAAACAGCACGCTAAGGGAATATGCGTGCAAACAATGGTCTGGATTACTTAAAGGTTTCTACAAACCCAGGTGGGAAAGCTTTTTTAAAGCTATAGATGATGATATGACCAAGAAAGCAAAATTTGATGAAAAGGTTTTTGATTCAACTATGAAAAAATGGGAGTGGAAGTGGGTAAATGCACATGAGAAATATTCAAATCTGCCCGCTGGAGACCCAGTTTCTCAGTCGCGATATATCTACCAAAAATATTATGCACAGATAGAAAACGACCTGCAACATGTAAAACTAAACTAACAATTATACACCTAATCAACTCAAATATGAACCGCAGAAACCTTTTAAAAACAATTAGCTTAACACTTGGTGCAGGCGTAATTAACACAGACATCTTCGCAAAAATCGGTGATGATTCTTACATTTTCGATATTCCGGAAAACCCGAGGCACACTGCCTTAGATAAGCCTATTACGGCCATAACCCTTGGTGCAGGAAATCGTGGTACGGTCTATGGAAACTTCGCAGCAACTTTTCCAGACTTGATGAAGATTGTTGGTGTTGCCGAGCCCATTGCGTTTAGAAATGACAAATATGCCAAGAAACACAAGATCATCGAAGCTAACCGTTTTAACACATGGGAAGATGTTCTTAGCAAACCAAAAATGGCCGATGCAATCATTATCTCCATGCCTGATAACCTTCATTATGCGCCGTGCATGCAGGCATTGGCGAAAGGTTACGATATCCTGTTGGAAAAACCCATTGCACCTACGGAAAAAGAATGCAGGGATATCCTGGCCCTGGCGAAGAAAACCGGGAGAATTGTAGCGGTATGCCATGTATTGCGTTATGCTCCCTATTTTGTAAAGATGAAAGAATTGATTGAAAAGGGTGCAATAGGAGAGGTTATCAGTATTCAGCATTTTGAACCGATAGAACATACGCACATGGCACATTCATATGTTCGCGGAAACTGGCATAATTCTAAACAGACTACCCCGATAATTTTAGCCAAGTCTTGCCATGATTTGGATATTATGAAATGGGTGATCAATAAAAAAGCAGAGAAAATTGTTGCTATGGGCGATTTGAAATGGTTTAAATCTGCAAATGCACCAGAAGGAAGCACCGATCGATGTACATCGGGATGTAAGGTGGAGCGTGGCTGTCCTTATTCGGCCATTAAGGAATATGCGGAAAGGGGAAGCCGCATTTCCGTACTGGATATTCCTGAAGATATTGCGGACACAAAAGAAGCCATTATTGAAAAGCTTAAAACCAGTAATTACGGTCGGTGCGTTTATCGGATGGATAATGATCAGCCAGATCACTACATCACCAGCATACAGTTTAGCGATCAGGTTACGGCTAACTTCTCTATGGAAGCTTTCACATCTTACCACGACCGCAGAACCAGAGTTATGGGATCCATGGGCGACTTGGTAGGGGACATGACCGAGTTAATGTTGCATGATTTTAAGACAAGAAAAGAAACACGGTTTGTGCCCAAGTCAGAAGATGTTGAGGGCTATAAAAACAGTGGGCATGGCGGTGGAGATTGGATGTTGGTTCGTGATTTTGTACAGGCGGTTGCTAAGCAAGATGCAACGTTACTCACTTCTACAATAGATGAGTCGATCGAAAGCCACCTTATGGGATTCATGGCAGAAAAAAGTCGTAAAACAGGTAAAATTATGGATGTAAAAGTCTAATCGTTCTACCTTATATCTATTTGAAGGATAAACCAGCAAGATTTGCTCAGATGAAACGAATCTTTTGGTGGCAAACAGGATTTAAGTGTTTTGCAAAGATTTCATTTGTTGTATCACAGCGGATCTATCGGAACTTCGGTCGAGGTAGATCCGCTTTTACGATCTCTTCAAATGAGCATGTTAGTTTGATTGAAAAATTCTCCCCACTAATGAATTCATCTTATAACTTTCCCCATTCTGCGGCGGAGCTCGCTACACACCAAATCTTAACATCGAACCAAGCTTGGATAATTAAATTACATGTGAAAGTATCGTTGATGAGGTATAGTGAGCGAATTTCGAATTTTAGGATTGAAAGCAACTTATGCCCACACTGAACCCCCTTAAAACAGAACAGAAACTTTAGGCGAAAATAGTTGTTGTTTCTATCATACTACAGCTTCCACCTGATTTGGGTAAGCATGTATTCAGATTATTTTTAGTAGTTGATCAAATAATTCTTTGGGAGGATAGGGCTTGGTGATACCGAAGTCGCCATTATTCTATTTTGGTGTAAGCAATGAGACTTATGCGATGTTTTATTTTGCTAACGGTTTTGGGATTAACTACTTTTGAAAGTTATTTAGAATTATAAAAGGTCCTTTCATGTATAACCTCCTTTCAGCTTCGGGCAACCCTGCATTGTTCGAGATCCTCAATCAATTTACCCAGGCTACGGCTATATACATTGGTCCCGACTTCATCATCCAGTTGGCTAACAATGATATGTTAAAATTCTGGGGAAAAGATGATGCTGTAATTGGCAAAAAGTTCGAGGATGCACTGCCAGAATTCGACGGGCAGCCCATAGCGGAGCTGCTCAAGCAAGTTTGGGAAACCGGAGAGGACTATATCGGAAAAGACGTCAAGGTAAATCGGTTAATTGATGGACAGCTAATTACTGCTTATTACGACTTGGTTTACAAACCTATTTTTGATCCTTCAGGAAAAGAATTTTGCATTTTGCATACTGCGTTGGACGTAACCGAACGCGTTAACAGCTGGAGATTGGTAAGGGAAAAAGAGGAGCGGGAGCAACAGATCAATGAGGCGCTTCAAGCAGCAAATGAAGAATATCAGTCTACTAACGAAGAGCTGTCTCAAGTAAATGATGAATTGGCTGCCACACACCGGAAACTCGTTTTTACAGAACACCGGATGCAGCAATTGGTTCAGTCGGCCCCTATTGGCCTCGCGCTTTTGAAGGGGAAGGATATGATTATTGAGACTGCCAACCCTAAGATGCTTGAGATTTGGGGGCATGAACTACAAGATGTTTTTGGGAGGCCATTGCTAACAGCATTTCCGCTGCTAAAAGGACAAATATTTACCCAGGAATTAGATAATGTGTTTTCCTCTGCAAAGAAAATATCGCTTACAGAGGTTCTGGATTCTTCTAGGAAAGATGAAAATGGAGGTGAAAAGTACCTTGCCATAGATTTTATCCCTATGCTGGATCCTGATGGTCGCGTTGACGCTATTATGGCTACCGTTCAGGATATCACCGAGCAGGTATTGATTAAGAAGGCCTTCCAGGAAAATGAAAACAAGTTGCAGGAATATATCGAAGAGTTGGCTGTTTTAAATGAAGAACTGCAGACAACGAATGAAGAACTAGGTGCAATAAATGAAGAATATACATCAACTAACGAGCAGCTTGAACAATTTAATAATGCAATAAAATCCATCAATGAAAAACTCGAAGAGCAAAATAATGGTCTGGACAGTTCTAATGCGCAATTACAGCGTACGAATGATGAATTAAGTTCAGTTAATCAAGGGTTAAATCATGATAATCTCGAACTGATTTCGCTTAATGCGTCAATCAACGGGCTTAACGAACGGCTAAGAGATAGTGATGCTGGTTTTAAAAACCTTATTGCCCAGTCTCCGGTTGCAATCTTACTTCTTAAAGGTGAGAATTTTATTGTCACGATGATCAATGCGCCCATGTTGGAACTTCTTGGAAAAGATGAGTCCATCATTGGGAAACCGCTGTTCAAAGAAATGCCCGAATTGGTGGGGCAGCCGGCAGCCGAAAAACTTATTCAAACATATAAAGATGCTCAGCCACGTGCTGAATTGGCAAGTCAGGTAAATCTGTTGCGGAACGGAAGTCTAATGGAAGGCTTTTTCAATTTTAGCTATGCCCCCTATCATGAAGACGGTATTGTAACCGGCGTGATAGATATGGCAGTTGAAGTTACAGGCCAGATATCAGCAATTATAGATCGGGATAAAACCATTGCAGAGAAAACAATTCTTGAAGATACCCTCAGACAAAGCGAGCAGCGGTTACAGGGGATCCTGGAGACAATGGCTGAAGGGGTTGGAATAGTAGACGTAACCGGGCAGTTGGTGTACGCTAACCCAATGGCACAACATATATTAGGGCTTACTTTAAGCGAGATTGAAGGCCGGACCTATGATGATCCACGTTGGCAAAACCTGCGTCTTGATGGTACCCCACTTCCTCAGGAAGAGCATCCAATGTCGATCATGATGTCGACCGCCCGCCCGGTTTATGATGTTGAGATAGGCGTTCAGCCGCCAGATAAGGATCGTCTTTACATCTCTATTAATGCAGCACCGATTTTTGATGAGGAAGGGAATCTAACAGGTGGCATAGGTACATTTATGGATGTTACTTCGAGGAGACTTAGTACCCAGGGAAAAGATGATTTCATCAGCATTGCGAGCCATGAGCTAAAAACACCGGTAACTTCTCTCAAGGCATCTTTGCAGTTGTTAGAGAGAGCGCATAGTAAATTGCCTGATGAATCCAGGGAAAAATTAATCGCCCAGTCGATCAGAAGCTTAGACAGTCTCTCCAGATTATTAAATGATTTATTAGATACCAGCAGGTTAGAACAAGGTCAGCTTAAGATGGAGAAAACGCTTTTCTCTTTAGATGAGCTGTTCAATAACTGCTGCTCACATATTCTTCAAACTACGAAAAAGCAAATCATTTTTCAAGGTGAAAAAACATTGGAGGTTTTTGCAGATAACCAGCAAATTGGTCAGGTACTGGTCAATTTCCTTACCAATGCCATTAAGTATGCGCCAGAATCTGATAGAATTGTTATCACAACAACACGCATTGGAAATGGCGAAATTAAAATCAGCGTAAAAGATTATGGCCCTGGTATTGCTCAGGAAAAGCTTAAGCACCTTTTCGATCGTTATTACAGAACCGAATACAAGGGGCAAAAATTTACAGGGCTTGGGTTAGGTTTATACATTAGTGCAGAGATCATCAAAAATCATGGTGGTAAAATAGGCGTAAATAGCGAACCATCGAATGGTAGCGAATTCTGGTTCACCTTACCAATAAACCCAGAGTAAGATTGCTGCACTAGATATGGCTAGCATGATTCAAGTTGTCTAAGCGGTTTCAATCTAACTAATTCGAATACGGTGGCAGCGCATGCTGTACAAATTTGGCAGAAAAGAGGATTTATATCTGATTAATTTAAGCATTAGGCAGTAACTAAACTGCCTTTAAATCGATATTTTCCATGCGTTTCGGCTTCAAGTGAGCTTAAGATGAGGTACCGGTATTCGATAATTCTATCTTGATCTCCTAAATGGCCAAAGATCACAATACCTAGCTTATAACTTTTTATTTCCAGGAACTTGTATCCATGCTGCTTGTAGAAAGCAATCGCTTCACTCAATTCACCTTTTGCTTGCAGATAATGGCCTTGGTCGATGTGCTGATGTATCTTGATGAGGTAATCTAAAGCATTTCCAAAGAAGGTTCGATTTAAGTAGTGAGCCCTATGTCGGTAAAGCATACCTTCCAGTTGCATTTGCATTTTATCTGCAATGTTTCCATCGCTATTTAATCGTAAAAGCTGAACGATATATTCGAAATGAACACCCGGAACTTCGCTGTTTTCAGGTTTCAAATAACCATCAGCAATATTGTTGATTAAGTTATCTCCATCATCAAATAGCCATTCCATAAGACATAAGGTTACCTCCGTCAATTTTACCTGGTCGCCTCTGGCGTTTCCGAAATCAAGCAAAGACTGATACTGTTCTTTTAGGAAACTTCTGTTGTAGTTGTGGCAGGTTAATTTTGCGATAGCGTGTTTTATAAGCGCCAGCGGATCAATACAACCTGTTTCATAATGATCTTCTACCTGGTTAAAAAAAGCAAGACGCCGTTCCAGATTTAGCAGGTTCAATGTGAGACAATCATGCAAAGTAAGCAGGTTGTGGCAAGTATTGCGGATGATTTTTTTGTTTGATGTTTTAATGATTGTATTGGCAATATCAATGAAAGCCGGAGCCAGAAAATCAAGCTGTGCCAATTGATCTACAAAGATTTCGCCTATAGATTCCAATTTCATTCCAGTGCAAGAATCAGATGGGTTTTTTAGCTCCGTAATTAACATTTCGCTCACCAGCGACCAGGCTTCTGTTGAGGCACCTGGCGCCAACTTTAATTTGAAAATCTCTTTTATTTTATGGTAATCTTTCTGTTGCATTACATTGAAGATCATCCAATTTATTGCTTCCGATGTATATGGCAAGTGGAGGTGCTTAATCAGATGATAATACTGTACACCTTTTCTTCCGGCAAGGACTTTCGCAAGAAAATAATCAAACATGCCTGGCTGTGTAAATTTTACCATCTCAATCTGAAAACCTTCAAATTCATGCTTCTCTTCTGTAATTGTGCCTGCAAGTAACAGTTGCATATAGGCATCTTTGTATTGGTAGAAATCAGCAATCAGCAAGGATTTATTAATGGTATCTCCATGTTTGCCAAAGTTGCTCATCTCGACAATGATTTTGCATATCATCAACTTAGTCGCCCTGCTTGCCGGTTCCTGGAATCTTTCGATAACCAGCTGGTGCAGAAGTTTATAGTAGATTAATTTTTTCTTAAGATCGTAATGATTTCTGAGCTGATAAAAATTAGCATAATTAAAGGGGTATTTCAATTCAGACAAGAGCTGAGGATGTAGTTTTCCTTCGTCAGATCCAAGTTTTTCCAGGAGTCTTCTAATTTCAGAAAGCGAAAATACTGGAATATTGTTCTGCTCTTGCACGGTGTAGTAGGTGCCCTTAAACCACTTGCGCTGCAGGTAAACAGATAATTTTATGTTTTCATAAAATCGTCGCCAAATGTAAGTTCGAACAGCAAAAATGAATTTAATCGAATTGGTGTGTACAACATTTGCTAAAAACTGCACGATCGCATTAAATACTCTTTGTTTTGATCCTCTTTCCTCGCAAGCAGGATATAGCGAATCTAAAACGATAATCAATTTTCTGCCAGTTTTCTCAAAGACATCGGCTGTATATTCCGCTAAGCTTAGTTGTGTTCTGATACCCAAGAGCTCGAAAATTCTAAGTTCCAGATCGATAAAGTTTCTATTGTTGTAAAAAAGTTTTTCTGCTGTGAGATAGAGTATGATGTCATCAGGATACCTGGCATGTTGACTAAGGAAGTTTTGTTGAACTAAATGGCTTATCAGGATGCTTTTGCCGTAACCAGACTGGCCAATAAAAGCTGTGAAGGCATAGTCTGATTCATAGAATGTTTCGAAATCATGGGATGCAAACTTCCTGTCTATGGTGTATGAAAATGGGATATTAGCATTTTCAATAACCACTTTAAACGTTTCCTTGGAAATTGCTTTGGATTTTTCATGCAGTGCTTCGGGTGTATCGGGCTCAAGTGATGGGTGCTGTTCTAAAAAACTATCGATTGGTTCGCAATCATTATCCCCAAGAAAATCGAGAAGGGTACTTAATGTGAACTTAGAAAATTTATGATTTACCGCGGCAAACCCAAATATGCGTTTAATGGTAGTTACGCTAATATTTTTTTTGGTTTTGCGGGTTATCTCTAAAGCTATAAACTGACAATCTGAGGGACTAATCTTGCTTATCCTAAACTTTCGCAAGATTTGTTCCCTGAGCTCAGCCAAGGTCAAATATTTCATGTCTCGAGTGTATAGGAGTGACTACAAGCCCTAAAATACCATTAATTCCCAAGCACAACTGCAATGTACAGCAAAATGAATAAAATGAACAAGAATGGTGAATAACTAATTCTAATGAACAAATCGAACAACAATTCGAACCATGTTGCTGCTTAAAATTGTAGGAGAATTACTCACCAATCCCTACAATATGAATTTGATTTTTACCTTGAAGCAACTAACCAAACGGTGGATCGCTCAGCTGTTCATTGTATTATCATTAACGTGTATATATTCAGTATCGTATGCACAAATTAAAAATTATGCTACTACCGCCACAATTAAAGCAGCTCAGGTAGATAATGCTAATAATGCCACGAGTGCCGCAAACAGTTTTGCTACTGTAAAATCCAGAGGTGGAACGTTAGGGCTAGGAAAATATAGCGGGGAACTCGAACTTAAATTTCCATCTGCATTGCCTGCCAATACAACATCATTTATCAGAATAGATTCTGATGCTGATTTATTAAACGTGCTGTTAGGTGGGAATCTGGGAAGCTTACTGGCAGATATACTCGGCAATGTTGTTTTAGGCGATCATGTTTTTGAGGTAGGGGCAAGGAGTGTGGCAGGTGCTACGTTACTTTCCGGATCTAGCGCTGGTGGCTTCAGTAACGCAAACCTTCGGCTGATAAAAGACGGTGCGGGGTTTTTCTATATTGCAATTACCCCAAACCAAGCATACGATAAGGTATATATTAAGGACATCACCAATGCGCTGGTTTTAGGGCCAACAAATGAAACTAGAGTATATAATGCTTTTTACTTCTCGGGTACTGATGCTTGTGCAAGTGGTTTTGCTACGAGTTTTAGTGGGAATGGCTTAACCGTCGATGCGTTGGGATTAGGCAAAGCTGGTGTTACCAACCCAGAACGGGCTATTGATGCAGATCCTAATAACTTCTCTGAAATTAGCCTCGGTGCCTTAGGCGTTGCAGGAGCAATTATGCAGGATATCTATTTCTCAACCTTGTCTACACCAGGAGATGAGTTTAGTGTTAGGCTGAGTATCAACCCAGCTTTAATTAATGCCGGGATATTGAACAATATTACGATTAGTGCCTACAGAGGAAGCACTGAAGTGTTCTCACAAAATCTGAATGCCTTGCTTTCGGTGGATTTACTGGGGCTGCTAAATTCTGGTAGGATTGCTAATGTACCCTTCAAACCAACATTACCATTCGACCGGGTTCGAATCACGCTGAATTCTCTTCTGAATGCAAGTTTAACACAGACTATTAATTTGTATAGCGTATTCAGCTCAGCTGCTCGTCCTACCTTTACTGCCCCAACAACCAGCACCGTAAATGTTTGTTACAATGCCTCGGCTACCTTATCTGCTACCACAACAGCGGAAAATGAATTGGTGTGGTATGATGTTGCCGAAGGAGGAACTGCACTGGCAAGCACGGCTTACAATGTCAGTTTCGTCACCCCATCCTTACAAACCAATAAAACTTTTTATGTAGCAGCACGCAAAATTGGCTGTACAGCAGAATCCATAAGGGTACCTATCGATGTTGTGGTTAACCCGGAAATCATTTTTTCCACCTCGGCTTTGAGCAATGCCAATACTGGTACAGCTTATAACAAACAAATTAGCCTTGCAACAGGTGGTAGTACAAATTTCACTTATGCGTTAACAGCTGGCAGCCAGTTGCCTGCTGGTTTGGTGCTATCTACCAGCGGTCAGATAGGTGGTATTCCCGCTACTCCCGGCGATTATAATTTTAGCGTAACTGCAACTGATAGTAGGAATTGCAACGCGGTAGCGACTTATAATCTGAAAGTTACCCCGGCGTTATCGTTACCAGCTGCAAGTCTTCCAAATGGAACGGTAGGATCAGCTTATCAGCCTCAGATTATCCCTACAGCAACAGGCGGATCAGGTTCATATACTTATGTTGCCACAAATCTTCCTCCAGGGTTATCGTTTGATGAAACAACAAGAGCCATTTCAGGTACGCCAACCCAAGTCGGTAATTATAACATAAATATCGTTGTTACGGATAGTGATGGGAATCAGGTATCGAATAATTACAATTTAGTAGTTAAAGATCCATTGGTTTTGGCTAGTGCCGTCTTAGCCGACGGAATAGTTGGCCAAGCGTATTTGCCACAAACTATACTTCCTGCAACAGGAGGAACCTTACCATATACTTATGCTGCAATAGATCTGCCTCCAGGTTTATCTTTTAATGCTAGCACAAGGGAAATATCAGGAACCCCAAGTTTAGCCGGTACATTTATTATACCGGTAACAGTTACAGATGGTGATGGAAAAACTGCAACTGTGAACTATACCATCAGGGTGCAAACGCCCTTATCATTACCTGGCCAAAATCTACCTGATGGAAATGTCAATGCAATTTATACTCCGCAAGCACTTCCTGCAGCTAGTGGTGGCATTGGTCCTTACACCTACATTGCAAGTAACTTACCTGCGGGTTTAGTTTTTGATGCAACCACAAGAGAAATAACAGGCACCCCAACCCAGTCTGGCAACTTTACAATCACACTAACCGCCAGGGATGCAGCCCTAAACACCATTAGCAATACTTACCAATTAAAAGTTATCGGTGCATTAAATTTACCTACAGCGATACTCCCAGATGGCCTAGTTGGGCAGGCATATCCACCTCAAACATTACCTGCGGTTTCTGGAGGTACTTCTCCATATAGTTATGTTGCCACAAATCTTCCCCCTGGATTAAGTTTCAATACCACAACCAGGGAAATCACAGGAACACCCACAGCGGGCGGCAATACCGTAATAACCTTAACTGCAACTGATGCAGCAGGTAACTCTGTAAGTACCAACTATAGTATTATGGTGAATGTAACTGCGCCAATAGTGGCAAACGCAACAATTTGTAGTGGTGCATCAGCTACGCTAACCGTAACTAACATCCAACCGGGCGTTACCTACAATTGGTATGGACCTACAGGTAATAGTGCGTTAGCAAGTAATAATAACGGAACTTTCATCACGCCAATCGTCAATGCAACCACCACTTTCTATGTAGAATCAGTTTCTGGCACTGCCACAAGCGGTAGAACCTCAGTTGTGGTTAGTGTTAATCCGGCACCGAATATGCCCGTTATACTTACAGCTAACCAAATAATTGGTGTTGGTCAGAATACTATTCTCGAAGCTTCTGCGAATGCTGGAGAAACAATCAATTGGTACGCAAATTCTACAGGAGGAACCAGGTTAGCTAGCGGACCAAATTTTACAACGCCTAATCTGAGTGCAACTACTACTTTTTATGCCGAAGCTGTAAGTGCAACGGGATGTTCAAGCCTTTCAAGATCTCCAGTTACGGTAACCGTTTTAAATGGTAGTGGCGCACCAGATTGCAACTATGCAAATAGTCAAAACAGCGGTATTTCCGGCATCTGTATTGGCTGCAGCATCTCGAATCCAACTAACCCTATCGATGCCGATTTAAATAATTTTTCGAGGATAAGTTTAGCGGTCGGCGTAGCTGCCCAAGGGTATCAGCGACTTATTTTCGCTTCGCCAGGTGTATCCAGTGATAGTATCCGTTTAGATTTAGCAATACCAACAGGTTTATTAGATTTGAGCGTTTTGAGCAGGGTTACCATTACAGTAATGAATGGGGCATCAGTGGTAAGTAGCTATCAACTGAATTCATCTCTAGTCAACCTCAAACTTTTAGGCGGAACTCGATTTAATGCAACTTTCGCAGCAGGCGGCATTTTTGATAGAGTAGAAGTTCGCTTTGCAGCCACTGCAGCTGCAGTTAACAGCCTGGATATTTATAGCGCAGCAAAGATATTTCCAAACCCAATAATTAACACCCCAAACACTTCCATTTGTGCAGGAAGTACCGCTTCCTTAAGTGCAACACCAAGTAGTGACACCAATTTAAGCTGGTATAGCACCCCTGTAGGTGGTACTGCTCTAGCTACCGGAAGCACATTTACAACGCCCGTGCTCAGTACAACGACAACTTTTTACCTAGAAGTTGGGAGAGCTGGCTGTGCCAATAGCGTTCGTTTGCCAATAACGGTTACTGTTACGCCAGTTTTGGCTGCCCCGGTTATTGCTCCGCAAGCAGCGATATGCCAGGGTAGTTCTGCCACATTATCTGTAACAAACGCGGATGCTGCTATTACCTACCAATGGTTTGATTCAGCAACTGATGGTCAGATTGTGTTCACGGGTGCATCGTTTCCAACCCCAAGTTTGCAAAGTAGCAAAACCTACTTTGTTCAAGCTTCGCAGAATGGTTGCACCAGCGCAACGAGAACATCCGTTACGGTTGTGGTGAATAGTCGGCCACAAGCACCTCAGGTTCAAGTTTCTTCGTCAACTGTGAGTCCTGGTCAGACCGCCGTCCTCACCGCAACCTCAACAGAACCCAATGTGGGTTTCAACTGGTTTGATAGTCCGACAGCTACGAACCCTATTTTCTCAGGCGGAACTTTTATCACACCGCCTCTTAATGCAACAACATCTTATTTTGTAGAAAGCGTTAACACGACCACTTCCTGCACTTCTGCATCGCGGATTCAGGTTACCATTACGGTAGACGGAAATGGTGTAATCCAGCCAATACCTTGTGAGGCCGCATCAGCGCAAACAAACGGAAAGACGGGCCTATTAACCGTTTTTGCAGGTGTATCTAATCCAAACCTTGCAGTAGATAATGATGCTCAAACGGGTTCTACCTTATTTATCCCCGTTGGATTGGCTGCCTCTGTATACCAGCGCCTGGCTTTTGCCGATGCTTCTAGTGTTGGAGACACCGTGAAGATTTTAGTCAATTCACCTGGCCGCATTTTGTCTGCATCGGTTTTGGGGAATTTGCAAATCGCCACTTACAATGCTGGTTCAGCAAATAACGACGCCGTTTTTGCCAACAATGCGGCAGTTAGGGTAGAGTTACTTGGAGGTAACGCACAGGCGCTAATAACTATCATTCCAACATCTACATTTAATGAAGTAGAGATTAGGTTGAATTCTGGCTTGGTAGGTGCATTAACAGCGATTAATGTCAATTATGCACAACGTGCCATTGCGCAACCAATTGTTACACCATCTACCGTTACGGTATGCGCTAATCAACCTGCTGTATTAACAGTTCAAAACTTTAATGCGTCCTACACATACAAGTGGTACAGTGCCGATGGAACATTATTAACAACCAGCAATACTGCCACTTATACCACTCCCGCAATTATAACTGGTACCACTTACTTTGTAACAGTGAGCTCACCTTCAGGATGTGAAAGTGCAAAAACAGCAGTGAATGTGGGCACCAGTCCACTTCCTATTGCTCCCGAATTACGCTTTGCCAATGTAAATACCTGCACAGGAAGCAGTGCAGTTTTGGAGGTTCAAAATCCCATTGCCGGAAATGTGTATAAATGGTACGATGCTCAAGGCATTTACCAGGCGGGAAAAGATGGCGTAGTGTTTACCACCCCATTACTAACTGCAAACACTACTTACCAGGTTGTTGCTGAAAACAATTGCGGTACATCGGCACCAGCTACGGCTACAATTACCTTAGGAACAGCGGTTGATGCACCTATTGTTACGCCTGCGGCAGTTACCGTTTCTGCCGGCTCTCCAGCGGTGCTTATGGCTAGCTCCAGTGCCAGTGGGGCAGCTTTCAACTGGTATGCTTCGGCAAATGGGACAACACCTGTTTTTACAGGGCCAACTTTTGTAACACCTCCGCTAACCGCTAATACTACTTACTATGTCGAAGCAGTGGTTCCAGGTCCATGTCCTGCATCTGGCCGAACAAGTGTATTAATTACAGTTGTTCCTAATGGAAACCCGGTGTCAGCACCATGTGGAGCGGCAACAATAGCATTAGCTGATGGCGTAAGTGGCATAGCTTTATTCGCTGGTGTATCAAATCCAAATTTAGCAATAGACAATGACATACAAAGTGGTTCAACTTTAGTGATTCCTGTAGGTGCAGCAGGCGCTTCAGTGCTTCAGCGGGTAGGTTTCGATGGAGGATTATCTCATGTAGGAGATACCTTGCGAATTAAACTATCATCGCCTGCAAAGTTACTGTCGTTAGGATTGCTGCAAAACATAAGTTTAACCACCTTTAACGGATCTGTAAGCAATGCAGATTTAACAGCAGTAAATAATCCCTTAATTAAGCTGGAATTATTGAATGGTGGAAGTTCTGCAATTTTAAACTTAGTGCCTTCCAAAGCCTTTGATGGCGTAGAGCTAAGGTTGAATTCGGGATTACTCGGTGCGCTAACTTCCATAAATTTTGATTATGCCCAACGCATTATTCAAGCCCCAAATGTTGTTAACTCAAGCCTAAGCGTTTGTCAGGGTGCAGGCGCCACATTAAGTGTTTCCAACCCTCAAGCTGGTGTAACCTACAGGTGGTTTTTGGGAAATACATTTCAGGCTGAAGGTACTACATTTACTACACCTGCTACTTTGGTGGCTGGCACTTACACATATAATGTTAGGGCAAGCGCATTTGGATGCGAGAGTGTCCCTACCGTGGTGACTGTGATAGTTAGCGCACCTCCTGCTCCTCCAATACCGGTAAGTGGTAACCCAACAGGAGCATGTATTGGCAGTTCAGCAACTCTAGGTGTACAAGCTGTAGCGGGTGTAACATACAATTGGTATGATGCGGCTGGGAATGTGTTGGTATTAAACAGTGCCACCTTTAACACGCCGATTTTCGATACTGCAGGTACCTTTGATTTTTTCGTAGAGGCCATAAATGGAAACGGCTGCCCAAGTGCTAGTCGCACTACAATTTCAATAAATGTTAATCCTTTGGCTATTCCATCAGATTTTAACGTTAACGGGAACCTCACCATTTGTGGCGCATCTTCTACCACGCTAACAGCTTCTTCGTCTACTGTAATTAATCCGGTATTTTCATGGTATCGCAATGCGGATTTAACTGATTTAGCTTTTACAGGCAGCACGTTCACCACGCCTACGCTAACTTCAAATACCACTTACTATGTCACAGTTAAAGGAGACAATGTATGTGAAAGCCTTGCGGCAAATGCTAAGGTGGTACTTATTACAATAAAAATTCCTGCTGTGTCGGCCGATATTAGTGTTTCTGGCTTAGCAGCAATATGTGCGGGGAACACGGCTAACTTAACGGCTAGTTCTTCTGTCGTTACCAATCCTGTGTTTACCTGGTATAGAAACCAAGCGCTGACTGACGTAGCCTTCACCGGTGCTACATTTACAACCCCACCACTAACCGTTAATACCACGTATTATTTAACTGTAAAAGGCGATAACAGATGCGAAAATGCTGTTGGCGATGCCTTGGTAATCAATATTAATGTAAATCGCAATGCAATAGCTTCAGATATAGCATTAAGTGGCATTACGGAAATTTGTAATGGTAGCAATACTGTCCTTTCTGCAAGTTCAACCACCGTTATTAATCCCATTTTCACCTGGTATAGTGATGCTGCCTTAACCACCGTGGTATTTAACGGGAGCGTTTTCACCACTCCTGCACTTAATCAATCAACCACATATTTTGTAACTGTAAGCGGCAGCAACGCTTGTGCGAACCTACCTAATAATGCTGCCGCAATATCTGTTAAGGTTAAAGATTATGCTTTGGCTTCAGATATTACAGCAACAGATGCGGTAATTTGCGCAGGAAGTCAGGCGACATTAAGTGCATCTACCTCGAGCGTAACAGACCCTATATTTACCTGGTATAGTGATTCATCATTAACCATTGTTGCCCATGTGGGTTCAACGTTTATTGCTCCTGCTTTGGCGACTACCACCAAATATTTTGTAACAGTAAAAGGGAGCAACAGATGTGAAAATTTATCGGCCAATGCCAAGGTAGTAACTGTGCAGGTTAATGCGCTAGCCGGCATGGCAGACCTTAATGTTTCGGGTGTTGGAGCGATATGTTCAGGATCAGTAGCTCAACTAACAGCATCAAGTAGGAGCGTAAGCAATCCAATCTTTAGCTGGTATGCCGACTCAGCTTTAACAAACCTAATTTTTGTTGGTCCATCATTTACCAGCCCTCCATTATTCCTGAATACAATATTCTATGTAACGGTAAAAGGAGATAACCTTTGTGAAAATGACCCTGCAACCGCTAAGGCAGTTGAGGTAATTGTCTCACCTGCTGCCAGCGCTGCCGATGTTACGGTCGCCAATGATACGATTTGTCAAGGAAGCAGCGCCACTTTACAGGCTAGCACCACAACTGTTACCAATCCGGTATTTACCTGGTATAGCGATGCTGCTTTAACAACTGTGACTTTTGTTGGGCCAACTTTCATTACCCCAAACCTTAATACCAATACAACCTATTATGTCACGGTAAAAGGCAGCAACACATGTGAGAGCACACCTCAAACGGCAAAAGTTGTTACTGTTACTATCAATCCGGGCTCGCAACAGGCAGATTTGGATCTATCAGTTCCTGCAATTATTTGCGGCAATGGTACTGCAACTATCATTGCCAGCAGTGGTACGGTAATAAATCCGGTATTTACCTGGTATAGCGATGCATCGTTAACTTCAGTCGTATTCATAGGTTCAAACTTCACTACACCAAATTTATCGAACACTACCACATATTATGTTACGGTAAAAGGAGATAATAAATGTGAGAACACGCCTGGCAATGCTAAATCAGTCACAGTTGTGGTGAAGCAGATAGCTACCGCCGGCGATATCGTTACTAGTGGAAATACTGCAATATGTGCTAATGGTTCAACGTCTCTTACAGCTACAAGTAACTCAACAATAAATCCGGTTTATACGTGGTATAGCAACGCGGCGCTAACTGATGTCGTTTTTGTAGGATCGACGTTTGCGACGCCTAACTTAACCGCAACTACCACATATTACGTAACAGTTAAGGGAGATAATAAGTGCGAGAATACCCCGGCTACAGCCAAATCTATTACGGTTACGGTTGGCATCCAGCCAGCCAATCCAATCATTGCAGGCGCAGGTCAAAACATTTGCGCAGGACAAACGGCCACCTTCAGCATCACTAATCCGGCGGATGGCGTGAAATACGAATGGTATGTATCGCCAGATAGTGGCACACCTGTATTTGTAGGCCCAGTTTTTACCACTCCTACATTGAATGCGAACACAACGTACTATGTTCAGGCAGTTGGATCTGGAGGCTGCACCAACGCTGGTGGAAGAGTCGCCGTTCAGATAACAGTTACATCGCCACCTGCAGCACCAACAGTCTCCTCAAACAATATGGACGTTTGTGTGGGCAGCACTGCTGTGCTCATGATTGTGAATCCTGCTGCAGGAATTCAATATAACTGGTACACCAGTGCGGTTGGCGGTACACCTATTGGCAACGGGGTCACTTTCACAACTGGTGTCATTTCATCAAATATCACCTATTATGCAGAGGCCGTTTCCGTAGGTTGTCAATCAGGATCGAGAACGCAGGTAGCAATAAATGCTCTGCCATTGCCAATGGCGCCAGTTTCAGTTACTGCGGTACCTAATCCAATTTGTGCAGGAAGTACGACCATTATCACGGTAAATAATCCTGATCCTAAGCTTAGCTACAAGTGGTATACCACTAGTACAGGTGGTTTATCTTTGGCTGAAGGAAGTACATTTACCACGCCTGTTTTAACAAGTACTACAATATTTTATGTAGAAAGCATTTCTATATTGGGAGGTTGTACTAGCAATAGTCGAACGGCAATAACGGCAAATGTTCTTCCAGTACTTACAGCTCCCAGGGTGGTTATTGATAATGTAAGCGCAAACGCAGTAACATTTAGTTGGAGTTCCGTATCGGGAAGTACCGGATTTGAAGTTTCTGTTAATAATGGAACCACATGGATGGTTGCCAATGGATTGAATTCCCATACCATCTTAGGTTTGAAGCCAGGCGAAAGCATAACCATCGTGGTGAGAGCTATCGGCGCATTACCTTGTCAAACAAGCACTAACTCCATGTCGGTAACTGGAACTGCCAGTAACCCTTTTATGAACGATTTATTTATACCTAATACGTTTACGCCAAATGGCGATGGTAAAAATGACATTTTTCTCGCCTATGGAAATACGGTTTCCCGAATAAAAATGAGTGTCTATAACCAGTGGGGAGAATATTTATTCGAATCTAACTCGTTAACCACAGGCTGGGATGGTGTATACAAGGGAAACATGCAACCTAGTGGGGTTTACGTGTATTATGTCGATGTAACTTTTAATGATGGAACCACCAAGTTTTTCAAAGGAACAATTACCCTACTGAGATAAGATGAAACCTAAAATGAAAAAAATGAAATACTTTAAAATATTGGCTGCGGTACTAATTGTGATAATTAATACGAGCCCTTCGAAAGCGCAGATCGATCCACATTTTTCACAGTATTACGCTAATCCCCTTTGGCTAAACCCGGCGTTAACTGGTGTTACTGATGGCGAGTATAGGATAAATATCAATGCAAAACAGCAATGGAGTAATTTGAACAGTGGTTATCTTACCGCCGGAGCGTCGATTGATCAGGCTCCGGCGAAAAATCTCGCCCTTGGCGCAATGATTCTTAACCAGACCGCTGGTTCAATAAATTACAATCAACTCAGCGCACTAGTGTCTGCGGCCTACCGCATCAGACTTGGTAGAAGAGGAGAGCAAGTGATAAATTTCGGGATGCAGGCAGGCATTCTAAACAAAAGTTTTGATGCTTCAAAAATAACATTAGGAAGCCAGTATAATCCAAATCAAGGCTACGATCCCGGTTTAGGGATGAACGACAATATCAATTCCGAAAGCTACCTGGCTCCAGATATCAACGTAGGGATTATGTTTTTTGATGGAAGTGGAAATACGAACGTAAATGTTTTCGCCGGGGCGAGCGTAGCGCATTTAACCACCCCGAAAGACCGTTTTGCCGGGCAAGATGGCCGGTTGCCAATGCGCTTCACTGGGCATGGAGGGGCTCGTTTTAAAGTGAATTACACGCTTGACATTGTGCCAAATTTCATCTACCTAAGACAGGGAGACGCTCAAGAAGTGGCTGCTGGCGCTTATGCACAAATGATGTTAAACACCGAGTCTGATTTGCTTATCGGATCTAATTACAGGGTTAAAGATTCTGCTATCGCCTTTTTAGGAATTCACCACCGAAGCATGGTATTCGGTTTAAGCTACGATTTCAATACCTCCTCACTTAATAGAGCTACGAGCAGCCGGGGTGGACTGGAGTTATCTATCTCATTCACCAGTAGGAAAGGCATCATTGGTCCAAACTTTTTCTGTCCCAGACTTTAATACACTAGCAACATGAAGGCAATAAAGATTTTGATTACACTATGCATATTCTGTTTTTCGGTAAACGCACAGATGGTAAAAGACAATAGGAGGGTTGCAGATGTTTATTTCCAAAATAAGGAATACTATGCCGCTGCAGCTTACTATAAAAAAGCGCTGTCTATATCAGCAGATAGTGCAGGATTTATAGTTCCTTACGGTTTCGAAAAAAAGATTAAAGAAAGCACTGACAATAAAAAAACAGACTACGATTATTTGGTATTCCAACTTGCTACGTCGTTGCGCCTATATAAGAACTTTCAAGATGCTGAAAAATGGTATCTCATCGCTACTAATTTTAGCAATCCGAAATATGAATTAAGTTCCTATTGGTATGCCGAATGCCTCAGGTCGAATTTTAAATTTGATGAAGCCATTGCAGCTTTTCAAGCGTTTATATCTAAGCATCAGGCGAAAGACGAATATGGCGTTAATGCATCCAACCACATCGAATCTTGTAAATTCGCATTGCAAGAAATTAAGTATCCACGACTATTTAAACTTCGCAAGCTCCCATCAGATATCAATATGGCAGGTTCCAATTACGCCGCCACCGTGGGCAAAAAGCAATTATATTTTACTTCTTCTAGGCCTGTAGGTAATAGTAATAAAAATGAGATTCTTACGGGTAACAATGGCAGTTCTACAGTGGTAAAAAAAGAATCACCTTACCTCAATGCGATCTATACAACTGATATAGATTCTGCTGAAAGGCCCTCGGTTCGCCAGGTAGAACTGCTTAGCAACAAAATGGAAGCTGCAGCTCCGAGCTTTCATCCTAATGGTAGTTTTATGTATTTCACCGCCTGGAATAATGACAAAAACAGACGCATCTACCTGTCTGCAAGAAGTGGCGACAATACTTGGTCAGAGCCAGTTTTATTAGGTAGTGAGATTAATGTGCCAGGTTTTAATTCTATGCAACCATCAATTAGCAATGGCGGGAAATACCTGCTGTTTTCCTCAGACAGACCTGGTGGAAGTGGTAAATACGACTTATGGTACGCACCACTGAGACCCGACGGCTCTACAGGAAATGCTGTAAATATGGGCAATATGATTAACTCTAAAGCAGACGAGGAGGCGCCGTACTATAATCCAGTAACTAAAAGACTCATTTTCAGCTCAAACGGTCGGATTGGAATGGGTGGCTTTGACTTCTATCAAAGCAATGGTGATTTTAAAAACTGGACTTCACCTACAAATTTGGGATATCCCTTCAACTCGCCAAAAGACGATTTATATTTTACTCCTTCCGAGAGGAGCGATGACGATGGATATGTAAGTTCAGATCGGGAATCGGTATGTTGCCTGGAATTGTTTCATATAAGAAGAGAGGTAATTTTATTCAAAGGAAAGTTAATTGATTGTAAAACACTTACGGGCGTTGCTGGTGCCAAAGTAACCCTCACGGGGAAAGACTTAGTATCTTCAACAGCCGTTACTGATGTAGATGGAAACTACAGTTTTGAAATAGCTTCCAATCGGGGTTTTCATATTAATGTTACTCAACAGGCTTATTTTGCAAAAAATGTAGATTATACGGTAGATCAGCTGGTTGCTGTAGACACGCTGGATGGCGAAATCTGTATAGATAGGATTCCAGACAAGCCTATCGTTTTGAAGAATATTCTCTACGAATTTGATAGTGACCAGCTAACGGAAGCATCAAAAATGAATTTAGAACATCTATACAACCTCATGGTAGAGAATGAGAATATCGAGATTGAGTTGAGTGCCCACACAGATAATATCGGCAATGCGGCTTACAATCTCGATCTTTCAAACAGGCGAGCAAAATCTTGTGTTGATTATTTAATTGGTAGGGGCATACCTGCAAACAGAATGACTAGCAGGGGATATGGATATACAATGCCCGTTGCGCCTAACAACTTTGCAGATGGCAAGGATAACCCGGCAGGAAGAGCTCTCAACAGAAGAACTGAGTTTAAGGTAACGAAAAAATAAATCCTAAATTGGCTCAGGTACAGTATTAAACTTGAGCCAATTCTAAAATGCGTTTGAGGGAATTTCTTTTTGGGTTAATAACTCGCTTCTAACTAAACGATATTCTGCTGCTTTTGCATGGTCATTCAGTTTTTCATAAGATGCAATAAGCACGTTATATGCTGCCAGTTCATGCACTGTTAGGTTATTAGCCTGGTGGATTTTTAAAAACTCTTCAGCATATAAAATGGCATTTTCATAGTCTAACTTGTTTTTACACTGCTCTGAGTTTAGACATAATAACAGGGAGCGTGCGTAAGAAGGCGCATGAAAATGGCTTGGGTCTTCTACCAGATGAGTTAGCTTAAGCTCTAATTCGTCGGTATGCGTTCCAGGATTTATACGGGCGTGGGCCAGCGTAGAAAAGCTTAGAAGGTAGAGGTATATTGGGTTTTTTGTTGATGATAGTCGCTTATGTTTATAAAGAATTGCATTTACAATCTTAATCGTTTCTGCTTGACTTCCGTATAGAAAATTAATCGCTAACATGAATAGATAGCTTAACGTTTCCGTGGCATCGGGAGGCAAATCTGTAGGAACAATATTGGCTAAGATCTTAAAATTCTCAATGATTTCTAAAGGTCTATTGCTTTTAACCTCAGCGTTCCACAGTTTACCATAAATTAAGCTAAGTGCCTCGCATGGGTTTAAGAGCCAATTTTTTCCTTCTTCTTCTATGGCTTCAATCTGCTCTAATCTCACTTCTATTTTGTTTTTATCCAAACTAATGCAGTTTAGCAATGAAAGGGTTGCCTGATAGATTAATTTAGTCCTTTTACTCTCTGCAACTTCAATCAGGCAAGAAATCGCTTCGTTGTAAGAGGTGTCAACAAAATCAAAGTTTATTAAATGCTTGATTAGCGTTTGATGGAATTTTTGACTTTCAATTTCGCGGATTAAATTATCATCAACTTTTGACCTGTATGTTAGATTCTCAGCAATAAAGTAAAGCAGATAATTCTTTTCGAAACTCGTAAGCTCAAGGTTCAGCATAACATTAAGTGCTTTAAACTTATATAGCCTCACCAGCAATCTTGCTGCCCACTGCAGCATCTGAAATCTCGACTGGTTTCCAAAATATTGCTTGTTAATGGTATTGAAAAAATGTTCGTCGAGCTGATGATTAAATAAATCATAGAGTTCTATGAATTGAAAATACTCGAAAACATGGGGTTGAACGAACCTTACGTACTCCTTTGGTAAGTCATTTTCAACCTGTTTTTCTTCCATAATAATGCCGTCTGCCAACAATTCGGCATAGGCGTTTTTAAATACCGGAAAATCCTTTATCAGTTCTGTTTTGGCTACTTTTAAGGTCTGGCGGCCATAGTCAGTCATTAATATTATCTTTTTACAAAACAAGATTTTCTCAGTTGCATAAGTAGAGTTGTAAACCTTTTCATTTATAAATTTTGCTATAATCTCATAATAAATGATGTTTGTAAAGGCGTCAAAATCTGGATATTCTTCACGAAGTTGGTAATACCATTGAATATGATAAGGGAATTTTAATTGCTGTTTCAGGTGAGGGCTAATTGTCTGATCATTTGCGGGATTGATTTTTCTAACAATATCCTCAATCTCGTTGTTGCTTAGCGGCGGAACGTTGGTTGCTATACTCGCCTGGTAGAAGCTGCCTGGAAACCATTTATTTCTAAGGAAGTGTGCATAGCGTATTTTTTCATAAAAACGACTCCATGTAGTAGACCTCATGTTTATGATGAGTTTAACACTTTCGCTATGTTCAATAGTACTTATAAAATCAACAATCCTGATAAAAATTTTTGGCTTTAATTGCCTATTAAGTATTAAATCCGAAACCCCATCAACTACGAGGAAAAATTTTACTTTACGTTTTTTAAATATGTCATCAAAAAAATCAATCAGGTTTGTGTTTAATGGTAAACCTAATTTCGTTTTAATGCGATCTTCCAAAGACAAATCTTCCATGTCTTCATTAAAAATATGATCAGCACTGATAAATAATACGATGTCTTTACTAAATTCAGCCCGTTCTTCTAAAAACATGTTTTGGATAAGGTGAAGTAGCAAAATGCTTTTTCCGTAGCCTGGAGGTGATATAAATGATGTAAAACTATAAGAACATTCCCTAAATATGCGCAGGTCTCGCTCTGCAAAATTGCGTTTTATGGTTAATTCAAATGGCACCGTGCAGCGGTTGCGAATGTACAGTATTGTAGCTCTTGTAACCCTTAGTGCATGATACCTTATCTGATCCAGATCTGCTTGATTTCCGTTATCTAAGTATTCCTTTCGATCTTGATGATTCGTTTGGCCTGTTTGCCCAACGTATTCCATTAACGTATTAATGGTGAACTGTGAAAATTGATGCGATACATTTGCGAAGCCAAAGAATCGTTTAAGCGTAGTCTCAGATATGTTCTTTTTTAAAGCGGTTTGGATATTAGCCGTTATCAAACTACAGTCTGACGGGCTAATGTTCTTGATGTTATTTTTTTCCAGAATTCGGCGCCTTAATTCGGCAAAGTGGCTAGAATAATGCATGAGACTGTGAGAGTTAATACAAGCAAGGTAATCAATATTGCCAATATTGAAAATACGTAATTATAGACAGGACCGTTTGGCTTATCAATAATAATCACATTTTCAAACGCTTAAATTGGTTTAAAATGGAACAATCATATTTTTTGTAACACAAATGTTATGATAAAGCCGTTCGAGTCCATGCTTTGAATGTATCATATAATATTAAAATTGTAGTTATAATCTTACATAGGTTCATACTCAAATTGTTTTGGATTTATCAAGATGCAATTGTTTAAGATTGCACTGAATAATTCGAGCATACGCTAGATGACGAGCGCAGTCTTATTTAATTCTTTTGGCAAATGAAAGAAAATCTCATCCCTTTTTACGCTATCTTTAAAATGCAAGAAAAACGTTTTATATGTCGAGACTCATTACCATTTGCCTTTCATGTTATTTCTTAATTATGACTGCCAAAGGTCAAATTAAATGGCCAGCAGATCAGTTGCTACCTTCATTTCAAACACCAGCCCAAGTGCAGGATTTTATTGTCCTCAGGCAAAGATCTGCCTACGCAGCTGCAGAAATGTACCTTTTTGCTTCACTCAAGGGTACGGTTAACCGAAGCAAGCCACGTATTTTTTCTTATGAAGGTGATGCAAACGGAGAGGGACCATATACCTGGCTACAATCACTTGGACTGAATTGGCAGGAACCGATAGACAAATGGGATTTAATTACCAAGTATCGTAATGAAATAGCAGGTTTAATTGTCTATGATACTGCACAAAGCCATACCATTAATTTAGCCACCATGCTTGCGAAAAGCAAGAATGCTTTAATTGTATCTCCAATATTACTGGAAAAGCTAACCGCCCCACCTTACAATTTTAAAATATTGACTGATTTAAGGGGAAAATTCGACAGTAAGTTAGCCGTCTATCAATCGATGTATAATGATTATTGGCCTAACCTCGACCATCGCCTGCTTATTGGTCTTCATCCTGACCGACAAAAGGCAGCTTTGCGAGAATACGCTGTAGCAGTTGGCGCAGCAGTAATCTGGCTCGATCCTAAAGTTGATGGCGAAAGCCAACTCCTTGATAAATTTCTTTCGACGATGTCTGCTGGTGGGAAATTTATGGGCTGGTGGCCGCAAGAAGCCCCAGGCGTAGAAAGGGCTTCAAAATATGGCATAGCAACCATTGCAAGTGACTGGTCTTCTAATCTCACACTGCATAGCGGAACATCACGAAAGATAACCATAAAGCCAAGTCCGCCTAAGCCAAAACTTGAGAATAAAATTTATGTGGCATTTATTTTAAGTGATGGCGATAACCTGCAGTTTACCGAACATTTGATGCGTAAACTATGGCAGAACCCTGATCGTGGGGCCGTACCAATGGGCTGGACGGTCTCACCTGCAATGCTCGATGCCATGCCAGGCGCCCTCAACTTTTATTGGAATACAGCAAGCGATAATGATAACCTTATTTCTGGCCCTTCTGGTTATGGCTATACCTATCCTAATACCTGGAAAGATGAGAACTTGCTAAAGAAATTCGTTGCAAAAACGGAAGATTACAATCAGCGGCCGGGCTTAAGGGTGATAACCATTTGGAACACCATCACAGGTGGCATTAATGCTAATGTAGGAAAAGTATATGCTCGTGAGGCTAAATCGTTACTGGGCTTAACGGCTCAAAATACTGGAGGTGGTCTAAGCATTTACGATAACAGCTTGCCAGGAATGGCACTAAGCTGTAATTATTGCACATCTGAAAAGGCAATGAATGATCATATTGCCCGGGCTTCTGCAGGTTGGGATAGAAACTCCTCACGTTTTATTATAATACAAGCACAGCCTTGGACAGGCATTTCGCCAACAAGTTTTAAAAATGTAGCCAATAGCTTAGGTGAGGAATATATTGTGGTTAGACCAGATCATATTTTTCAATTAATTAGGGAGAAAAATGGCCTTCCGATAAATCCTGGATAACAAATTTTTAGGTTCGAGAGACGCGTTTATGATGGCGGACACATTCTTCTGCCAAAAATCTTTTATGTCAATATCGCAAAGAAGCATGTTTTAAGGTATGGAGATTCCCCGAACATGTTCGCGGTGCATTTTGCCCCATTCGCTCAGTTCACCCAATATCGTTTTCAAGGTATGGCTGTAGGCTGTGGCCTCGTAACGAATGTTAACAGGGGTAGAACTATACACCTTCCGTTCTATGAGGAAATTGATTTCCAGGTCTTTCAACTCACTTGCTAAAACCTTCGGAGATATTCCCATCATTTCTTTCTGAATCTGATTAAAACGCTTTGGTCCGTGCATCAGACATAGTACCAATGGCAGTTTCCATTTTCCATTTAAAACATACATTGCATCAAATACATGTTTAAGCGATGTAGCACATTGCTGGCTGCTTGGGAAGGACGTAACATCTAGAGTTTCCATGGCACAAATATACTTACTTTCCTAAAAGTAAGCACTTTCCTTTTGGTAAGTACGGGTTCGGTTAGCGATGATCAAGATACCTTTGTAGGCAAAAGAAAATAATTAAGTGATGAAACGAATCCTTTATTTAAAGTCGAGTCTGTTTGGTGAGCACTCGTATAGCAGTAAGTTGGGCGATGCCATTGTGGATCGCATTTTGGCTAAGTATCCGGAAAGTACGGTAGCGGAACTAGATTTAGTAGCCACAAACTTGCCGCACCTTAGTCCGACGGTATTAGCCACTTTTTTTGCCGCTCCTCCAGACCTAAGTTCTGAGCAACAAGATCTCCGTAAGAGATCTGATGAGTTGGTGGGACAATTGATGGAATGCGATATCTTAGTGGTAGGCGCTCCTCTAATTAACTTTACGATTCCAAGTTATTTGAAATCCTGGATTGACCATGTTACCCGTGCAGGGATTACTTTTGGTTATGGTGAGAACGGCTACCCGATGGGATTGGTAACCGGCAAGAAGGTGTACGTTGCCATGGCCTCCGGAGGAATTTATTCGGAAGGACCGGGTAAAGAAAATGATTTTGTTGCACCGTATTTAACCACTGTGCTTGGTTTTTTGGGGATGCGTGATTTAACGATATACCGTGCGGAGGGTGTAAAGGTGCCAGGAATTAAGGAAACGGTAATGCAAACAGCCATTGAATCTATCGCTCTTGATTGATGCAAGTTTAACCTATTGATGGATTTTTCTTAAACTAAAATGCACCCTACAGCTTTTTGCTGTAGGGTAATTAAAAATTTTCAAACTCTTTGAGGCGTTTGCTGTCGGTTTATTTTCATCAACAAATTGGTAGATTATTAGGCTATGCCAAATTGTTCCTTCAAGAACTGTTCTACGCGAATAGGCATCCATGATGTACTTGCGCTTAACGGAAAAGCAGAATGTCCGCCTCGTGTAGGCGTGTCAAGAAAAATGTGTTCACTATTCCTGGCTAAATCAATTGGGTAAGAGCTTGGCGACAGAAAAGGGTCGTTCTTGGCATTTACAACTAGCGTTGGTATCTTAATCTGGGTTAAAGCTTGTAAACAGCTACCTGCTGCATATAACTCATCAAGAGAGTTAAAACCTGAAAACGGGGCAGTAAAATTTGCACTGAAATCTTGTATGGAAGTAATACGGTTTAACCTTTCAATGTCGAAAATACCAGGATGATTGCGCTCCATCTTTCGGACCTTATTTTTTAACTTATCAAGGAACTTGCGCAAATAAATACGATTTGTATATCGATCTATTTGTTTCTCAGACTCACATAAATCACAAGGCACAGAGAAGGTGGCAATTCCCATCAGGTTCTCTGGTGTTCGATGTCTTCCAACAAAGTTTAATAACATGTTTCCGCCCAACGAAAACCCAACCAAAAACAATTTTTGATATTTGGAAGCATACTCTTTTACTGCGGCATCTATGTCGGCTGTTGCCCCGCCATGATAAAGAACGGGTAAGCGGTTCATCTCTCTGCCGCAGCTGCGGGCGTGTATTGCTAAAATATCCCAGCCTAACACACTAAAATGTTGGGCCATTTGTTGCACATAATGGCTTCTTGAATTTCCTTCAAGCCCATGGCAAACAACCATCAATCGATTATTGCCATTGCGTATCCAATCTAGCTCCAGGAAATCGCCATCAGGTAATTCCATTTTTTCCGTTCGATAAAGTGAATTATCTCTTTTTACACCAAAAACGGGTGCTATGGTTTGGAGGTGACCATTAAAAAGATAAAGGGGTGGGCGGTATTTCGATTGCAAAACAGGCATATATTATTAACAGGTGTGTTCAGTAAGGTGAAAAAATGGTTTTAATAAATGGATAATTGCCGGTATTGAAGGCTAATGATATCGCTGATGCATATTTTGGTTTGTCTCTCTTACAATCGGTAGCTGAAGATATTTCAAAGATGTTATCCACTTAAACCTCTACCTCAGTCAAAAATTATTCAGAAATAAAGGTAAGTAAAAATAATATTTGCAACATAATTTGTTCGAATTTCCAATGTAGAGCCTCATGAGCGTGGTCTTTTTTTCGCCCAAATAATTACCTTTGCCCGTTGAACGTTAGAAGGTAATAAAACATAAATATCGTTGCTATAATTGAACTGATGATTAAAGACAAACCGAATAGATTAATGAAGCTGTTCCTAAATGTTGCTTTGGAACCTTGGATCTTGCGCCATTATTCATCCATCAAGTTCATGAATGAAATAGCAGTAAAGCCAGATCAATCTTGTTTGATGTTGATGAATCATTATAGTTTTAACGATGGTTTCCTACTTAATAGAATATGCCGTTTGCTATTAAAAAAGCAATTGAAGGCAATGGTAATCGAATCGCAGATGAAGGCATTTCCGATATTAAAATATTTTGGATGTTTTTCTGTAAGTAAGAAGTCGAGAAGTATGATTGATTCCTTGAATTATGCCGCCGAGTCACTTAAAGATCCCACTGTGATGTTAGGAATCTATCCGCAAGGGGGTTTATATTCTATGCATCTTAATAAAATTCATTTTGTGCCTGGCTTGGCTTACATTTTTAAACATGCTAAAAACGTTCCTTTTCAGGTTTTTTTCGGTGTAACCCTGCTCGATTATTTAGAGAATTACAAGCCTGTTGCTAGGGTATATTTTACTTCCTACGAAGGAGAACGTGATTCTAACAAGATGGAAGAAGCGTACAATCTGTTTTATCAATCATGTAAACAACAAAATCAACGACTTTATCGCCCGCCAGAAAGCGTTGTTGATGCAGTTTAATTTGAATTGCTTTATTATCGTCTCATTGATATGTTTTATCATCTGGATAATACAAAGGGCGATATACAGCAAGGTGATCTGGGGGAGGTAGGCATAAAAAAACCCGGTTTATATCGCCGGGTTTTTTTAATTCGAATAATTAGTAGCCTGGGTTTTGTTTCAGATTCTCATTGATCTGATTATCAGGAATAGGATAGAGTAGGTTTTTCGCCTCACTTGCCGGCTTTTCTTGCCATGCACTTAACCACTTACCAAAACGAATAAGGTCAGTACGTCGGTGGCTTTCCCAGTAAAATTCACGACCAAGTTCATCAATCATTACATCTGGTGTAAGTGAAGTTAATGCAGCTGCACCTCTAACGGTTCTCACATTATTTACAATGGTTAGGGCAGCGGCAGCATTAGACGTGCGCATTAATGCTTCAGCCTTCATCAATAAAACATCTGCATAGCGGAAATAAACCCAATCATTATTAGGATTACCGATCTGTGCATAATCAATGGCATATTTATACACCCTAATTCCTGCAACTTCCAGGTGATTAACATCTTTTTCGATGATATTTACTTCTGGGGTGAAGGCCAGTGGATTTCCACGACGATCTTTTAAGGCCACTCCGTTTTGGCTAAACTGTTGTCCTACGTTAAAACCAATTTTTACACCCCCTACATTGGTCATACCAGCATAGCTAGTGCCACGTCTGATATCTGTTGAGGTAAACTTGGCATAAAAATCAGATAGGGTAGAAAAACCATTCCATCCACCAGGATTCATGTTGTAATGCGAAGGCGCATAAAAGAATGCATTTAAGCCACTGCCTTCACCACCACCGATGTTGTGTCCTGTAAAAATATTTTCTGTTGAAATATTTTCGTTGTTTGGTGCGAAGTTATCGAAGTAATTGGTTGCTAGTGAATACTTACCTGTAGCGATAATTTCATCTGCCAAAGCAATTACTTTAGTCATATCAGCAGCATCAAAGGCAGGCGTAGTTCTGTTAGCGAAGGTACCTTTATTGAGATAACATTTCATCAATAACACTTTTGCCGCTTCTTTAGTAGCAATGTAAGGCTTAGCACCTGCAGCGGTTGCACTTTGCAATGTAGGTATAATGGCATTGAGCTCACTAATCACGAAATCGGTAGCTTCGGCAGCAGACCTTACTTTCGCCGGTTGAGTTAGGTTCTCTCCAGGTTCACGATAGGGGGCCTGTCCAAACAAATCAATAATGGAGAATGTAGCTAAAGCCCTAACAAACCGGGCTTCGGCAGCCTGTTGAGGGGTAGGGTTGTAACGCAGTAAATCGGTAGCAGCGAAGGTTGTGCCTGTTAAGTCTTTCAAAGTGCTGTAAATCCGCGAATGAAAAGAATTCCACTTATGAAGATGAAAAGCTCTCCAATCGCCACCGTCGTCCCAGTCGCCGCCACGGGTAGGGATAATTACCTCATCAGAAGCTACCTCCTGCAACGACCAAACGCCCCAAGGTGCTTCAAATGGATTTCTTAAAGACGTGTAAACGCCTTTCAACAACGTAGTTGGATCTGCAGCACCACTACTAATTTGCGATGAGGTTAATTCACTGTTTAAATTTTCATTTAGCTTAGTGCAAGAACCAAGCATTAAAAATGCAACCGGCAATACCAGCCATTTTTTTTGATTGAATATTTTCATAACTATTTAATTAATAAAGGTTAAAGAGATAGGTTAACGCCGAATGTAAACGTACGTGCAGAAGGGTATGGAATATACTCAATCCCCGCTGATGGTACGCCATCTCTGTTTTTATCTACGTTTACTTCAGGATCAAAACCAGTAAATTTGGTAATCACAAATAAATTCTGGCCAGTAACATACACGTTTAAGTTTTTAATTGATTTACCTAGATTTCCAACTCGGTAATTGAGGGTTGCATTTGCCAATTTTAGATAGCTGCCATCTTCAATGTAGCGAGATGAGGCTGAAATTGGATTCGCTAATGATTCTTTAATTGGCCCGCCTACCAGATTTTTAGCAATGTTTTTACTACCTAAATTAGAGATAGAAATTACTCCATTTGCAGTATTGTTATAAATATCTTGTCCAAGCGCACCGTTTAAATTCGCTGTAAGCGATAATTTTTTGTAGGCCACAGTTGTACTAATGCCTAACAAAGTAGATGGATTTGGATTACCCACATAGTAATAAGTAAAACCACCATCAGTATATTGTGAAAATCCATTGGCGTCTAAACCTTCGAATTGCTTAGTAACCATGGCAAAGAGAGGTAAACCGTTTTGGATCACCTCGGTGGTTACGCCACTTAAACCTTGGCCATTCAAGTTACCAGTTAAGATGGTGTTAGGCATATTGCTTACACTATTTTTAATAAAAGTAGCGTTGGCACTCAAATCCCAGGTAAAATCTTCTTTTGCTACCACTTGCGCACTTAAAGCTAATTCTACACCACTATTTTTGATAATGCCTGGTAAGTTAACCCAAGTAATAGCCGCAGATGGCGAAGAAGGTACATAAGGAATGCGTGGGTATAATAAATCGGTTGTTTTTTTACTGAAATAATCTACAGAACCTGTTATTCTGCCTTTAAATATACCAAAATCAATTCCAAGGTTGGTTTGTTCGTCAGATTGCCATTTCAAATCGAGATTGGCATTATTTACCAACGCAAAAGTAAGCGGGCCGGTTGCAGCATATCTTTCCTGAGATGCGCCTGCCGGGAACTCCTGGTTACCGGTTTTACCCCAACCACCTCTTAACTTTAAGGCACTAATGGCTTCAATATTAAAGAAACTTTCATTTTTGATATTCCATGCTGCAGAGAAAGATGGGAAGTAGCCATATTTATTATTGGTACCAAATTTCGTAGATCCATCTACACGGAAAGTTCCGGTAACAATGTATCTATTTTTGTAGTTTAAGGTAGCCCTTGCAAATTCTGACTGCAGTTCTGACTTTGGATCGTTAAAAGAAGTTAGCGTTCGTTTATCCGTAGGAGAGTATTGCATGATGTTGGTATAATCAATCGGTGTATTGTCGAAGCCGTAAGCAGAAGAGTTGCTGCCTTTATTGATATATTTCATGTACTCGTAACCAACAACTGCATTTAGGCTGAGGCCAGCCGTTATGTCTGCAGTGTAATTTAAAGTATGGGTGTTTTGTAAGGTAATTAGCTCATTACTTCCAATGTTTGCAAAGCCGCCCCTGCTTTGAATATCTTCCAGGTTGATGATGCTGCGGATAGAAGAACGTCGAGTTCCCGTGCTATAATTCACACTGGCCAGCATCCGGTACTCTAATCCCTTTGCAATTTTGTAGTATGGCGAGAAACTTCCAAGCGCAGTAGTTACTTTCGATTTATCGCTAAAAGCTTCTAACATTGCAACAGGGTTGATGGTAGTTCCAGTACCTACAAATACGCTGCCGTCTGCATTATACAATGACTTAGTAGGGTTCCATGATAAGGCCTGCCCAAGCACACTGCCCTGGTAACCTGCATTGTTAGATACCGGAGCAATATTTTCACTATACTGACTCGTGATGACGTTTATATCTAAACCGAGTTTTTTGTTTTCAAGAAATTTGAAGTTACCAGTTGCCCCAGCAGTATATTTGGTAAAATTTGAACCTTTTATAATCCCATCAATATCTTGGTAACCTAAAGAAAAGCGAAATTTAGCTTCATCTCTACCGCCACTCATATTCAACGAGTAATTTTGGTTATAAGCTGTCCTGGTAATCGCCTTTAATGCGTCAACGTTTTGTCCTTCGTTGCCACTAGTAATTCCGTAAGTATTTAAGGCTGCACGATATTCATCGCCATTCATTACGTCGATAGACCGCATGATGTTGCTTACCCCGGCTGACATACTCAAGTCAGTTTTCAGATCACCTACTTTACCTCTTTTTGTCGTGATTAAAACCACACCATATGCACCCCTAGATCCGTAAATCGCTGTGGCAGATGCATCTTTCAATATCTCCATCGATTCGATATCTGATGGATTAATGAAGTTTAAAGGATTGCCCCCAGGTGTAACACCTAAACTCCCTGCATCTAAACCTGGTCTGGCGCTTCGCCCATCTAATGCCACACCATCCACCACGTAAAGCGGCTGTCCGGTACCTGCAATTGCAGAATTACCCCGAATACGAACTGTGTTGGCGCCACCTGGCTGTCCACTGTTTGCGGTAAGCTGTACACCAGCCACCTTTCCCTGGATCAACTGATCGGGAGCAGTAACTGGCCCCTTGTTAAAATCTTTAGCAGAAACGTTCGCCACGGCACCTGTTAAATCGCTCTTCCTTACAGATGCATAGCCGATAACCACCACCGCGTCGAGGTTATTTAATGATGCCATCGTAATATTAACAATAGACTGATTATTTACTGATACGGTTTGCGTTTCATAGCCAACAAAACTTACTGTTAATTTTGCCGTGCCAGAGGGAACTGAAATCTGGTATTTACCTTCATTGTCACTCTGACTTTTCATAGTGCTGCCTACAACTTGTATGGTAGCTCCTGGTAGAGGTTGTTTATCATTGTCGAAAATTATGCCCTTGACTATAGTTTGGGCGAATGCTCCTGTGCTTATAAAAGCCATAAAGCAACTGAGAACTAACAATTTCTTCAGTGAATACAATTTCTGTTTTAGATGTAAAACAGACCAACTGTTTAGTAGATTAATGTTCATAATTGAGTTATTTGTTTGGTTAGAAAGAATATTGATGTTTAATTTTGGATAATATTTGTTAAGGTGGTAGGTTCTTCATTTTTTATCGATTAGTTGTTACGGTGTTTAATTTTTGTAAAGTGGATAGGGTAGCTCTATTTTCAGTTTAGCGATTTCAAGTGCATGGGCAACACAGTTATCTATGCTTTCACGCTTTAGGTAGTGGGCCAGGAAACCAGACCAGAAAGCATCTCCAGCACCGGTTACGCCAGCAACTTCCTTAACTTGCAAGGCTGGTTTATGGACCCATTGCTGCCCATGTTGTTTAAACCATACTCCGTCTTTTCCACACGTTAAGCAGATGGCTTTTACATTCAATTGATCGAGCCATTCTTTCGCCTGTGTGTGGTCCATCGATTCGTTGGCGAAGCGTTCCAAATCGTCGATACTCATTTTTAACAAAGGATATAGCTTGCATATTTTTCTAAATACATCTTTCCCATCGTCTTCCTGCCATATAGATGGCGCAAAATTCCAGTCTATAGATATGGTTTTACCGAGTTGATGTGCTTTGATTAATGCATTTATGATGTTCGTACGGGCAGGCTCTTTGCTTAATGCGAAAGCAGTGGAATGAATAATACTACAGCTTTCTATAAGGGCCGTGTCCACGCGTTTAATGGCGATATCTGCGCTTCGGTAGGCAATAAAGTCTGGCGTATGAGGATTTTTACCCACCAAAACGATACTGGTTTGCCTGCATGCAGATCTTGCTATGTGTTCATCAGACAGTCCCACTTTTTTCAGTTCATCAATTAGCAAAGTGCCTAGATTATCATTTCCTACCGTAGCAATTAGGTGCGTATCTACGCCCAGCCATTTTAGGTTTGCAGATAGGTTCGAGGAACTACCTCCCTGGTTAATCTGAAAGCTCGTAGGGCTGGCCAATGTTGCAACATCTCGTTCAGAAATGATATCTGCAAGTAGCTCGCCAACTACCAGAATTTTTTCGCTTGGAGTATTTTCGATGTCCATTATTAGAGTTTTAAATTGAAATCAAACAGTTTTTTAAAGTTTTGATCGTGCAAGGCATGTGCTGCAATGATGGCGCCTGCTGCACTCCAGGTACATTGCGGTACCCCACAAGGATGCCCATCACCGCCATGTAAGCATTCATTAAATTCATCATCATTAGCTTGATGGATGGCCGAAAGCAAGCTAGCTGCCCAGTTTGTCTGGCCGGTACTTGTTAATGCTGCAACCAGCCATCCATTCCATACTGGCCATAATCCTCCATTATGGAAATAATGCGGTTTATTCCTGAACGTGTAAGCGTAGTTGTTAATCAACGCCTGCATGTCAAAATCTTTTTCACCAATAACAGGGAAGAAAGATGGTAAAAGGTTATTCGGAGATTGGTAAATGCTTTTGATAAAGGTTAAAATTCGTTCGTCTTTATCTTCATCTCCCAAGCCCAGTAGAATGGCAAACGTGTTGGCTTGTAAATCGAAGTATGGATAAATTGTGGCTGGATTAAAACCCATGAGCCAAAATTCCTTCGGTGCATTTTGCAACTGGTGTTCTAGATTAGGTGCATATAATGTTTTTGAATTAGCACTATTCCAGTAGTTGTTCTTTATTGTTAGCGCAATATTTGCGGTTTTGCTTTCCCAGGTTTCATTTCTTGATATCGTATTTGCTAATTGCAATGCCCAAAGCCTCAAAAGCTGGTCGAACAATATATAGCCGTGCTGAATATATTCATCAGCCCAATCGCCACTTTGAGGCACATATATTAGCTGTTTTCCATTATATTCCCAGGCTTCCAAAATGGCGAAACACTTATTAATTTCTATTTGATATTTTTCCCAGAGGGATTTATCTTCAGTTAATATGGTATATGCCGCTAAGCCAATTACCGCCCACGATGGGTTATCGGCCCTTCCCGCAGTTCCGCCATAGCTTACCGAACCATCTATAGGCGAAACATTTGATGGCATGAACCCACAGCTGTGTTGGTGATTGAAGAGTGTCTCTAGCGTTGCTTTTGCCGTTCTAACCAAATTTTCATCTTTCGATAATAATCCAGCTATAGAAGTAATCACGCCATCTCTGGTCCAAACACGCTTATAGTTATCATGCTCTTGTACCGCCGCTACAAAGCCAAATGAAGTGGAGGCCTGGTGCAGCAGATTGATAGCTTTGTGATATGATTTTGAATTTATCATAAGCTTACCGGCGACTTATCGCTCCTCTTAATTCGTAGAACCATTAAACCAGCAATCATAATTAACGTACCAGAAAAAATAATTGCGTTTTCGGGGTGGCCACCTAAAATATACTTATAAACATATTTGAAGGTTAAGGTTTCTAATAACATGGGCATTACGATAAACATATTTAAAATGCCCATAAAAATCCCTGTTTTTGCTGGAGGTATGCTCCCTGCCAGCATTGCATAGGGCGTACCCATCATACTTGCCCATGCAATACCCAGGCCTATTATCGGCACTATTAGTAACACCGGCTGATGAATACTTGGCAAGCATACCAAACCAATTCCTCCTGCTAGCAAACTAAATAAATGAACCTTTTTCGATGTTATTTTTCGGGCAAAATAGGCTAGGGGAAAGGCCACGATGAAAGTGACGATGTTGTATCCTCCATTTACACTACCCGTAAGTAATTGCGCTGATGCAAAACCATCTGATGAAACATTTACGGTATTATAAATTGTTTTGGCTAAACACAAAGTGATAAACTGCCAATAAATAAACATACCATACCAATTGAAAAGGTAAACCAAGCCTAATTTACGCATGGTGGATGGCATAACTTTAAAGGCGGCATAAATGTCCTTAAAAATACTTACCAAGCCATTTGGCATCGTCTTTATCTTTTGGATTTCTACTGGTGATAAGGGTGTTTCTTTTGTTGTAAAACAACTGAACATAATTGAGCCAACAGATACTATTCCACCGATAAAGAAGGCGGCGAAGGTGGTATATGGAATATTATTGGTACTACGATCGTGAATATTAAGAATTCCTGCAGCTATTAAAATTGCTGGTGTTAGGTTTGCCAGCGTAATTCCCAACCCAGTAAAAAAGCTTTGAGTTAAGAAACCCAATGCATGTTGCTCAGGTGGTAGTTTGTCGCTTACAAAAGCCCGATAAGGTTCCATTGTAATGTTGTTGCCAGCGTCCAGAATCCAAAGAATTCCTGCTGCCATCCAGATTGTACTGCTATATGGCATGGCAAACAGGCAAATGCTGCAAATGATAGCACCAATTAAAAAGTAGGGTCTTCTGCGGCCAAACCTGCTGGTGGTTTTATCGCTCATTGCGCCAATAATGGGTTGGATAATTAAACCGGTCATTGGCCCTGCCAGGTTAAGTAAAGGGATTTGTGAAGCATCGGCACCCAAATAAGCATAGATTGGAGTCATATTGGTTTGCTGCAAACCAAAACTATATTGGATTCCGAAGAAACCCATGTTCATAGCGATGATAGAACTAAAGTTCAACTTCACAGCCGAAGTGAAACGGTTTGCCTGATCTGCTTGTCTAACGATCATATTAATGCTGGTTGATTTTATAAACGATAGCCTGACATGGCATTAATTCAATTTTGTTTGACTTTAGCTTTGCATCAGCATAATTATTAGTTAGGATTTTAGCATTCTCAAGTATTAGTTTGCTATCTATTTGATAAGAAACTTTTTCCTTCGAAAAGTTAAGTAAGACCAGCATTTTATCGTTTTCAAGCTGCCTGGTGTAACAATACACATCAGGATTTTCGATGTCAAAAACTTGATAATTCCCATAAACCAAAACAGAATTGGCTTTTCTCAGCGCAACTATATTTTTGAAATAAGATAGTTCACTATTAGGGTCTTGTTCTTGTGCAGCAGCATTCACTTGTAAGTAATTTGGATTAACCTTTATCCAAGGTTTTCCGGTTGTGAAACCTGCATTTTCAGAGCCATCCCATTGAAACGGTGTTCTGGTATTGTCTCTTGAGATGAATTGTTGCTTCTTTAAAAACGCCTGAAGGTCTTCTCCTTTAGTCTGGGCGTTTTTGTACCCATTGATGGTAGCAATGTCTCTATAATCTTCGATCTGTTGAAATTTTATATTCGACATACCCAACTCATCGCCATTATAATAAAAAGGCGTTCCCCTCATGGTCATAATGAGGGTAGTCAGAAGTTTAGAGGAGGCACTTCTGAGTTCAGGACTGTCGTTGCCATACTTAGTTACCATTCTGGGTACATCATGGTTGACAAGGAAAATGGCTAGCCAACCTTTTGTTTCAAACGATTGATCCCATTTTGTAAAAGCCCGTTTAAGATCTACCAACTTATAACCTGATGGATCATTTCCAATATCCATGATTTCGAAGTGATAGGCCATATTCAATTCTTTCCGGTCTTCATCAACTAGGGCATGGGCATCTTCCAAGGTGCTCCCAGCTCCTTCGGCAACAGTCATCACATTATATTTGCTAATCACCTGTTTATTCATTTCCTTTAAGTAGCGGTGGAGATTTGGACCCATTCCGTAATATTTGATGATGTCTTTTTCATAGCCAGGGGGATAGGCCTTCCAACTTGTGTCCTTCGAGACATATTGAAAGGCATCCATTCTTAATCCGTCTATACCTTTGTCTAACCAGAATTTCATCATGTCATAGATCTCATTCCTCAGTTTTTCATTTTCCCAATTTAAATCAGGCTGTTTTTGCGAAAAATAGTGCAAGTAATAAGCGCTAGTTCCCGCATCATATTTCCATGCATCGCTGTTAACATCAAAAAAGCTATATCTCGGAACTGGCTTACCTTTTTCTGCTGGCCACCAATGATAGTAATTTCTGTATGGATTGGTGCGTGATGATTTGGCTTGCTTAAACCATTCATGCTCATCGCTGCTATGGTTAAGTACCATATCTAAAACCAACCTGATTTTTCGTTTATGCAAGCCTTTGAGTAGTTCATCAAAGTCCTCCATCGTACCAAATTCTTTCATGATGTTTCGGTAGTCGCTGATGTCGTAACCGTTGTCATCGTTTGGAGAAGAAAAAATTGGATTGAGCCAAACGGCATCTATTCCCAGGCTTTGTAAATAATCGAGTTTAGAAATGATCCCTTTTAAATCGCCCACACCGTCGCCGTCGCTATCTTTAAAGCTTCTTGGGTATAGTTGGTACACTACCGCCTCTTTCCACCAAGTCTTTTTTCCTGCTGCCATGTTTGTTTTATCTTGGTCTGTTAGGATTTGGGCATAGCTATCGATCATTAGAAATAGCAAAAAGAATGATAGAAATGGTACGCATTTTCTCATATTTTAAGACTTACGCAAAGATTTTACAGGCCGTTGGCCAATACTATCGCTGCTGGTTATATTTGGTTAGTTTTCACATTGTGCCGTTCAGGATATGCTCCTTGATTGTTTTGTAAAAATCTTGATATGAAGATAACTGAATTATAAATTAAAATATCAACATTTAGTTCGTTTGCGACCGCAAACGTTTGCGGAAACATTTGCGAAAATGTTTGCTGTGGAAAATTTATATTTGAGTAACCAAATATTTTAACGTGAGAGAAAATCCAACACTTAAGAAAATTGCCGAACGGCTACATGTGAGTATATCCACAGTTTCCAGAGCTCTAAAGAACCATCCCGATATATCTCCTGAAACAAAGACAAAAGTTAACGAGTTGGCAGCCTTGCTGGAATACGACCCAAATCCTTATGCAGTAAACCTGCGTACCCACAACAGTAAGGAGTTTGCCGTTGTAGTACCAAGTTTATCTCACTTTTTCTATCATTCCTTTATCAGCGCTATCGAAGAAGATGCACGAGCTAACGGTTATTCCATCATTATTTACCGTTCGTCTGATGATCCGCTGCTGGAGCAGGAGATTTTAAAAAGTTGCAGGCATAAAAGGGTATCGGGAATTTTTATCGCCATTACTTCTAAAACTTCAGACATGGAACCTTTTTTAAAGCTGGATGTTCACGGGATACCTGTTATCTTTTTTGATAAGGTGCCGGAATATGAGTCTTGCAATAAAATTTGTGTGGGAGATGAACACGCGGCAGCCATTGCCGCAAATGAAATCCTTAAAAAAGGTATTTCAAATATACTGGCGGTCTTTGGCGATGAAAATATGTCGATTACACAGGCCCGGCTCCGGAAATTCTCTGCAGTGCTTTCGCCAGTTGAAAACAACATCAACTTGCAAATTGTGCATGCCCGGAGTTTTGATGAGGCAGAGCAGATTGCACTTAACCTATTGCCAAATTATGTCGGAACTAATTTTGCCGTGTTTGCCATGAGTGATGAGATTTTGGCAGGAACTATGAAAGCGGTTCAACGATTGGGCTTGCAGGCTCCGAAAGATCTGGGCGTAATTGCTATTAGCGATGGAATGATCCCGATGTTGTTTTATCCTGAAATAACCTACGCAGAGACCAGTGGTTATAACCTTGGTAAATTAGCATTTACACGTATGAAACGATGCATTGCTGGTAGTTCTTTTGCCCAAACACTTGTAGACGAATCCAGATTGGTTGTAGGCGGGTCAATTTGATGAGATAAAATCATACCTACCGCTAATACTAGCGGATTCTATTTCAAGATAAATAGAAATTCAGGATATATTATTAGTTATTTATATACAACACCATTCTTGAATAGCTCGTTTAATATGCCTGCTAAACGTATTCCGCCCATTTCTGTTCTTTGGTTTGCGATACCAATGTGCGATTGATAATACGCTTCATCAATGTTGTTGTTTTTCGCTACTTCCTTGTAGAGCTTTGAGCTAATTTTATAGCTTTCAAATAAGAAATCTTCAGGAGTAGCCTTTTGCCACCTTCTAATTTTACTACGGCTAACGTTATCCTTAGCTACCAAATCCGCTATACTTAAGCCTTGATGGTCTAGTAATCTACTGTCCCAAAGCGTATGCAAATTTGTTCCTTTGCCATCAAATTGCACCTGGATAGAGTTACCGCCTTTATCCTCCGCACGGCTTACATGCATGGGCTGATGTGCATCTCCAACTAAGTGAACTACAAATTTCAAAGCAATTGCTTTTTGGGATTTCGTAGCATTTGGATCCAATAATATAGACTCATTTAAAACTAAGGCACTCAACAGGTTCGCCTCCTTAATTTTACCAATCGAGTCTCTGAATTTTGCACGGTTTAATCCAAGTGGAAGGTTGACAAAATGCCATCCCGCGGTATTCCTGTATGCAGGCTGATTTCGTACTTCATCAGCCCAAGCTGCCACATCTACTAATGATTCGCTTCCAAGTAGGTTACTCACTGCTGATTTTGCCGGCTCAGACAGATGTACTTCTGCTATGCTAGCTACAGTTTTATGGCCGAAAAAGCCCCATGAACTTGTTAAAATTGCAAAACAAAATAGTGCGAATGCCACAGTGTATTTTTTCATGATACAAAGATATTGGCGAAATGTTAATTTAAAAGCTTAATAAAAAATATTAATGGTTTACCGTTAAGGCTGAGTAAAATCCTAATCATTTAAGTTTTAGTTTGCAGGCTCAGTTTTTCCGTTGTGGCAGGTGATACAAGCAATTTGTGCCAATGTCTTTCCTTCCTTCATCGTCTCATGAAAATATTTCTTGTTGATTTTCGCTGTCATCTGCATCATTTTGCGGGCTGTCTCTTTTTCCTGTTTTTCATCACTTGCAAAATCCATCTTTTTCGGATTATCTTTCATCGGCGCATGGCAAAAGCCACAACGAACGCCCAATGCCATTTTAAAATTATCCATCACTTTATCTAAGTCTTCCTTACTTATGTTTTTTGGCAACACCTTTAAATTCTTAAACTTAGTTTCTTCTGCCTTTTTAGGTAAAAAAGCGCTTAAACTTAAGGAAAGGCATACTAATGTGGTTAATACTATTGTTTTTTTGTAATACATAAATTATCATTTTCTTAAGTCTAATATAGCCGTTTTCTAAAATTTTTTCATTGAATATTGAATTGTAATAGATTTATTTCAATGATATGGAATTAATTAATCTTCAAGGACATACCTTCAAGAGAAAAAACACTTAAAAATATAATTAGATGTGCAAAGGATGGCAGGAAAGCTAATATTGCAGGGCTTGCTTTATGGATTTTTTTATAGAAGCAGGAACACCTGCAAGCATAACATTCGCAGGTACAGATTTAGTAACACATGCGCCAGCAGCAATGTAAGTACCATCGCCAATAGTGACATCAGGAATAATGTTTGCCCCAGTACCAATAAAAACGCCTTCACCTATGCGTACATTTCCTGCAATCGAAACACCTGGCGATATGGTAACAAAGTCTGATAGCACACAGTCGTGGCTAATGTTGCTTTTTGAATTGATAATACAGTGATTGCCTATTACTACGTTTGCATTAATAACGCAAAGCGGTGCTACACAACTACCCCGTCCTGCCTTTACTGATGGACTTATGTAGCTACTAGGATGATAGTAATTAATAAAGGCGTAACCTAATTCTTCCAGTCGAGTGATCATTACGCTTCTTTTGTAGTCTCCTATTGCGCCGATTAATTTGGTGTTTCGCTCTGCTGGAATAGACCTGATAAAATCATCGATGAGGAAAATAGATTTACTGATAGTTGGATGATTTTGGTGGTGATCGGCATCAACAATACATCCTGCCCAATTTACATCCCTTTGTTCAGTAAAATATTCACCCATCTCAGACGCATGGTTTCCAGCGCCCAAAAAGTAGACATCGATCATAATAATTCTTAGTTTGGTTAGACCTATTAATAGGAAGATAAGCCGAAACTAATGTAATAATATTCTATGTAACGATAGAGGTGATGGTTGTAATGCTAAGCTAAAAGTGTAAAGAACTTTACGAAATGAAACTGCCCACTGCTAGTTTAAGGTGCAATTCTAAGCATAAATGTGTAATTAATTGTACACGAATGTGCCCTGCTCACTTGAGATGGTTACTTGCTTTTTATCGGATTTTACAACACGACCGATAATTTGAGCATCAATGTTAAAGCTCTTGGAAATTTCGATGATGTTCTTAGCAATTTCCTGCGGTACATAAAGTTCCATTCTATGACCCATGTTAAAAACTTTATACATCTCTTTCCAGTCGGTTGCGGATTGCTCCTGAATGAGCTTAAAAAGGGGAGGGATAGGGAACAAATTATCCTTAATCACGTGGATATCGTCATTTACAAAGTGCAATACTTTTGTTTGCGCACCCCCGCTGCAATGAACGATTCCGCTTATTTGTTTACGGTAGGTCTCTAGAATTTTTTTGATTACCGGAGCATAAGTGCGTGTAGGAGACAAAACCAGCTTACCTACCGTCATTCTTCCAAAGCCTTCAATTTCAATTTCTTCATCAAGATGTTTTTGTCCTGAAAAAACTAAGTCTAATGGAACAGCAGGGTCGAAGCTTTCGGGATAGCGATTGGCGATTGATTTCTCAAATACATCATGACGGGCAGAAGTTAAGCCATTCGAGCCCATGCCCCCGTTATATTCGCTTTCGTAGGTGGCCTGACCAGAAGAGGCAAGACCAATTACTACGTCACCAGGTTTAATGTTATCATTACTAATTACATCTTCACGTTTCATCCGACAGGTAACTGTAGAATCCACAATAATTGTTCTTACTAAGTCCCCAACATCTGCAGTTTCACCACCTGTAGCGTAAATAGAAATGTCCTGCGCTCTTAAGTCGGCAAGAATTTCTTCCGTACCATTAATAATGGCAGCAATAACATCTCCGGGTATCAGATTTTTATTTCTTCCTATGGTAGATGACAGCAAAATCTGGTCAGTAGCGCCAACACAAATTAAATCATCAATATTCATGATAATGGCATCCTGTGCAATACCTTTCCAAACGCTAATATCACCAGTGGTTTTCCAGTAAACATAGGCCAAAGAGGACTTTGTGCCTGCACCATCAGCATGCATAATATTACAATACTCATCATCGTTGCCTAAAATATCGGGAATTATTTTACAGAATGCTTTGGGGAAAATTCCTTTATCGATGTTTTTGATGGCATTATGCACATCTTCTTTTGAGGCAGAAACGCCACGTTGATTGTACCTGTTATCACTCATGTTGCGGCAAAGATAAGGAAATAGAGGCAAAAGGTGGAAGGTAAAAGTAAAAGGTTTTCAGCATCGTGTTTACATTACGTATAGCTATTTTGTCATCATGTGGTGCATAAAAAAAAGGGCGTAATAAAATCTTACGCCCTTTGCCTTAAACCTTTCGGTAAACTTTATTTCATGAATAGTAATTCTCTGAATTTTGGTAATGGCCAAACACTATCATCAACAATCTGCTCCAATTTATCTGCATGGTAGCGAATGGTATCGAAGTAAGATTTAACTTTCTCATCGTAAGCAATTGCCTTCTCGCGAGTATCTTCGATTTTGTTGGTCACTTTACGTTCTTCTAACATCGCATCGATATTGGTTTTAACAATATCCAAGTGCTCAGAAAGTTTTTTCACAATATCCAATGAAGATTTGCTTTCTACACCAAGCTCTTTTAATCCTTTTACATTTTCGATTAATGAGTTTTGATAAGCAATCGCCGCAGGGATGATAGAAGTGTTGGCAACCTCTCCCATAACACGTGCTTCGATCTGTAATTTTTTATAGAAGTTTTCCAGCATAATTTCATGACGGGCATGAATTTCACGGGCACTATAAATACCTGTCGAAGCAAACAATTCAGCAGACTTTTCTGTCAAATAGGCATCTAGCGCTTTTGGCGTAGTTTTAATGTTTGATAACCCACGTGTTGCAGCTTCATCTTCCCACTCTTGGCTATAACCATTTCCTTCGAAGCGGATAGATTTAGATTCCTTAATGTATTTTTTAATCACCGTTAACAAAGCGATGTCTTTTTTGTCGCCTTTTTTAATCAGCTTATCAACCTCAACTTTAAATTTCGTTAACTGTTCAGCCATGATCGCATTTAAGATCGTCATTGGTGCCGACGAGTTAGCTGATGAACCGACAGCTCTCAACTCGAATTTATTTCCTGTAAAGGCAAAAGGAGAGGTACGGTTACGATCGGTGTTATCTAATAAGATTTGTGGTATTTTAGGAATTCCTAACCACAATGCGTTATCTTCTTTAATTTTTTTGCTGATACGTGAATGCTCAATTTCATCTAAAACATCATTCAACTGCGATCCTAAGAAGATAGAGATAATTGCTGGTGGCGCTTCGTTTGCGCCTAAACGGTGATCGTTACTTACAGACGCAATACTTGCACGCAATAAATCAGCATGCTCGCTAACCGCTTTGATTGTATTTACGAAGAAAGCCAGGAACATCAGGTTGTTTTTAGGCGTTTTGCCTGGAGCCAATAAGTTTTTACCAGTATCTGTAATTAAGCTCCAGTTATTGTGTTTACCAGAACCGTTAATGCCTGCATATGGTTTTTCGTGCAATAACACACGGAAATGATGACGGCGAGCAACTTTTTCCATTAGATCCATCAATAATTGGTTATGATCGATGGCTAAGTTGATTTCCTCATAAATTGGTGCGCACTCAAATTGTGATGGTGCAACCTCGTTATGGCGGGTTTTTAACGGAATACCTAATTTTAAAGCTTCGTTTTCAAAATCAACCATATATGTAAACACACGTTCTGGAATTGATCCGAAATAGTGGTCTTCTAATTGCTGGCCTTTTGCAGACATGTGCCCAAATAAAGCACGACCAGTTAATAATAAATCTGGACGAGCATTAAACAAAGACTCATCAACCAAGAAATATTCTTGCTCGATACCCAATGATGCATTTACTTTGGTAATGCCTTTATCGAAGTATTGGCAAACATCAACAGCAGCTTTATCAAGTGCAGCTAATGCTTTTAATAGTGGTGCTTTATAATCTAAGGCTTCGCCAGTGTAAGATACGAATACCGTTGGGATGCAAAGTGTTTTACCAGCTTTGCTTTCCATAATGAATGCTGGTGAAGAAGGATCCCAGGCAGTATAACCACGGGCCTCAAACGTATTACGGATACCTCCGTTAGGAAAACTCGAAGCATCTGGTTCTTGTTGAACCAATGCGCTACCTGCAAATTTTTCTATAGCACCTTCGCCGCTTGGCTCGAAAAATGAATCGTGTTTTTCTGCTGTTGTACCTGTTAATGGCTGGAACCAGTGAGTGTAATGTGTTGCGCCAGCGGCCATTGCCCAAGCTTTCATAGCTGTTGCAATTTGGTTAGCATCGTCAGAATTAATTAATTCACCTTGGTTGATAGATGAAATTAATTTTTCGTACACGTCTTTAGATAAGAAATCTCTCATTTTTTTCTTATCAAATACATTAGCGCCAAAAAAGTCAGAAATTCTTGACGAAGGAGATTTAACTTCCGGTGAAATTCTGTTTTGAGCCTCTTTTAATGCGATGGTTCTTAAGCTTTTCATTAATTCGTTATGTTTTTTGTCAAAAATAGGATATTTTATTAATTTTTATAAAACAATCGTTAGTTTTCTATCAATTTTACTGAAAATGAAATATAAAAATGGTTTTAAGGTGATAAATTTCATTTTTTGTAAATAATAGAGATTTTTAATTGGTTTTATGGAATTAAGATTTTTTGATCATCATCCATAAAACTGAAAAACGATGTTCAACTCTTCATTCAATGTTTACAAAACCGAGTGGCTCGATCTTGTATTCGCAAATCGCAACAAAACCTATGGTGCTTATCAACTTAGGTCGAAATCATCTTCAATTATGACTCGTGCACTATTTATTACCAGTGGTTTCTTTCTTTTGGTAGCCTTTGCACCATTAGTGTACAGTAAGATTTATCCAACAGTGGTAGAAGAAGTCGCTCCACCAACTGTGGTAGATCTCTCTAATGTAATTCATGATATGAAAAAAAAGGTTGAGCCCGAAAAAAAGCCCGAACCTCAAAAAGCAGAACCTGTAAAGGTAAAAACAGTTAACATGACCTCCAATATCGTTGTAGTAGATAAGCCAGAACTTAAAGATCCGCCCACGATGAAAGAAATCGAAAATGCAATGATCAGTAACATTACCCAAGAAGGCGAGATTAAGCCCAATTTGGTACTTAACACAGTTACCAATGCCGGTAACGGAGATGGATTGGGCAAGCAAGAAGGTACTGGCGCCGATGAGGGCGTGATTGATTTGGGGGGCGTAGACGAATATCCGGAGTTTGCTGGCGGAATGAAGGCTTTTACAAGGTACATGGAACGCAACTTGCGCTATCCTTCTCAGGCACAAGATCAAGGTGTGGTGGGAAAGGTTTTTTTAAGCTTCGTAGTTGAAAAAGATGGTTCGATAACAGATGTGAAGGTACTTCGGGGTATTGGTTTTGGATGCGATGAAGAGGCCATCAAAGTAATTAAAAAATCGCCATTGTGGAAGCCGGGGAAAAACAGGGGTGTGCCCGTTAGAGTACGTTACAATATGCCCATTAACTTCCAGATCATGTAATCATTAAGTCGAGATATTTCCATAATTTTAACGCAAAAAAAAGGCTTGAGTTTTACTCAAGCCTTCTCATTTTATTATGCATTTGGATGTTTAAACTTGTGGTTTTGTTTGTTTTTCAACCCACTTTCTTGCATTTACAAAGGCTTCCATCCACGGCGAAACTTCGTCTTTCCTACCTGATGGATAATTAGCCCAATGCCATTGGAATAAAGAGCGTTCAATGTGCGGCATCATTACCAAATGTCTACCTGTTTCATCGCAAAGCATCGCTGTATTGTAATCAGATCCGTTAGGATTTGCCGGATATGTTTCAAAGGCGTATTTCGCAACAATTTGATATTGATCTTCAGCATAAGGAAGCGAGAATCTTCCTTCGCCATGCGATACCCACACGCCCAAGGTGGTGCCAGCCAGTGTAGACAACATAACAGCATTATTTTCTTGCAAGGTTAATGTTGTAAAAATGCTTTCGTGCTTGCCGCTTCGGTTATGAAGCATTTTTGGTTTATTTTCGTGATTTTTATTGATCAGTCCTAATTCTATAAATAACTGGCAACCGTTACAGATTCCTACTGAAAGGGTATCAGGACGAGCGAAGAATTTATCTAGCGCTAATTTGGCTTTATCATTGTATAAAAATGCACCAGCCCAACCTTTTGCAGATCCCAAAACATCAGAATTAGAAAATCCTCCTACAGCCCCAATAAATTGAATATCTTCTAGTGTTTCTCTTCCCGTAATTAAATCCGTCATGTGCACATCCTTCACATCAAACCCAGCTAAATACATGGCGTTAGCCAATTCACGTTCAGAGTTACTTCCCTTTTCCCGAATGATTGCCGCTTTAGGACGACGTTTTCCTGAATCAATTATTGGTTTTTTACCATCAAAAGTTGCTGGAAAGTTGTACGTTAAAACATGATTTTTATAGTTGTTATAACGGTCTTTTGCCAAGCCATTGCCAGTTTGTTTGTCGTCTAACAGATAGGAAGTTTTAAACCATACGTCGCGGAGTTGCTCAATGTCAAAATTGAAATCGTTACTTCCATTTTTTATTTTTAGTGTTGCTGATGAGTTCGCCTCTCCAATTTTATGAAATGCTACACCCGCATTGTTAAGTATGGCTTCAGCACTGGCATCTGCTTGAAAAACGATGGCTATGTTTTCTGCGAAGAATAGTTTGATAGAATCTATTTCATTTAATAATGATAAATCAATTGATGCACCCAAATCCCGATCTGCAAAACACATCTCTAATAAAGTAGTAATCAAACCACCACTTCCTACATCATGGCCCGCCTGAATTTTGTCTGCTTTTATTAATTCCTGAATCGTGTTGAAGGTTTTTGAGAACTTAGCTGCATCTTTAACATCTGGTGTGGCTGTGCCTACCTTGTTTAATATTTGAGCAAAGGATGAACCACCTAGCTTATATTCGTCATTAGAAAGATTGATGTAGTAAATGGCCCCACCATCTTTTTGCAACACAGGCTCAACCACCCTTGTGATGTCGTTACAATTAGCTCCAGCAGAAATAATCACGGTACCTGGTGCAATAACATCGCCATCCTTATACTTTTGTTTCATCGATAGCGAATCTTTACCTGTTGGGATATTAATACCTAGATCGATTGCAAATGCTGAACAAGCTTCTACAGCAGCATATAAACGGGCATCTTCGCCTTCATTTTTACAAGCCCACATCCAGTTTGCAGAAAGCGAAACGCTTTTTAATCCATCTTTTAGTGGCGCCCAAATAATATTTGATAATGATTCTGCAATGGCATTCCTACTTCCAGCTGCTGGGTCTATTAAAGCAGAAATAGGCGCATGACCAACAGCTGTGGCTACACCTTCTTTACCATTAAAATCTAGCGCCATTACGCCGCAATTATTTAATGGCAGCTGCAGTGGGCCTGCTGTCTGTTGTTTTGCAACGCGGCCACCCACGCAACGATCTACTTTATTTGTGAGCCAGTCTTTTGATGCTACAGCTTCTAATTGTAACACCTGCGAAAGATATGTGTTTAGGTCCGACTGATCATAAATAAGCTCTGCATATTTTCTGTCGATGGTTTTATCATCCATCACAATTTTAGGGGAACTGCCGAACATTGCCGCTAACTCTAAATCCATGGGCTTGGCGCCCGAGGTTTCTGATTTGAACGTGAAACGATGATCGCCGGTAACCTTACCTACAGTGTACATTGGTGACCGCTCACGGTCGGCAATTTTTTGCAACGTTTCCAGGTGATCACTGCCAATTACGAGTCCCATTCTTTCCTGAGATTCATTACCAATAATTTCTTTGGCCGAAAGGGTAGGGTCGCCTACTGGAAGTTTATCAAGATTAATCAATCCGCCTGTTTCCTCAACCAGTTCTGATAAGCAATTTAGATGGCCTCCGGCACCGTGATCGTGAATAGAAACAATAGCGTTATGATCACTTTCTACCATGCCACGCACCGCATTGGCCGCACGCTTTTGCATTTCTGGGTTAGATCTTTGGATCGCATTCAATTCGATTCCCGATCCATGTTGACCCGTATCAGCAGATGAAACAGCTGCGCCGCCCATCCCGATTCTATAGTTTTCTCCACCCAAAATGACAATATTATCGCCTTCCTTTGGTTTAAGTTTTTGTGCCTGTGTTGCTTTCCCATACCCAATTCCACCAGCAAGCATAATTACTTTGTCAAAACCTAATTTACGGCCTTCTTCTTCATGCTCGAAAGTTAAAACCGAACCAGTAATTAACGGTTGACCAAATTTATTACCAAAATCTGTGGCTCCATTCGACGCCTTAATTAAGATATCCATTGGCGTTTGGTAAAGCCATGCCCGTTCTTCTACACCATTTTCCCAAGGCCTGTTTTCTTCTAGTCTCGATAATGCCGTCATGTACACTGCAGTTCCAGCTAGTGGCAAAGAACCTTGTCCGCCAGCCAAACGATCTCTAATTTCGCCGCCAGATCCTGTAGCTGCACCATTAAATGGCTCAACCGTAGTTGGAAAGTTATGCGTTTCCGCTTTTAACGAAATAACTGCTTCAAAATCACTTGTAGCATAATAGTCGGGAACGTCAGCGCGTTTAGGCGCAAATTGCTGTACAACAGGACCCTTTACAAAGGCTACATTATCTTTATAGGCCGAAACAATATCGTTAGGGTTTTCTTCTGAAGTTTTACGGATTAGTTTAAACAATGAGGTGGGTTGTTCTATACCATCTATTACGAATTTACCATTGAAAATTTTATGTCTGCAGTGCTCCGAGTTAACTTGAGAAAAACCAAAAACTTCGGAATCTGTTAATGGTCTTTGCAACTGTGTGGATAGATTGTTTAAATAATCTACCTCATCATCACTCAAGGATAATCCCTCTTGCTGATTGTAAGCCGCGATATCTGTAATTTCTATTATCGGTGCCGGTTTAATATTTATGGTGAATACATGCTGATCTAGACTGCTGTATTTTTGCGAAAGCATTGGGTCGTAGTCTGAAAAATCATCAGCTATTACTTTAAATTCTTCTATTCTGATGATTCCCTGCATGTCCATGTTTTGGGTAATTTCTACCGCATTGGTGCTCCACGGCGTAACCATTGCCGCCCTTGGCCCGACAAAAAAACCGGTTAAGGTTGCATCTGCAGAGATCTTGGCACCGCCAAACAACCATTCAAGTTTTGTAATATCATTTGAGGTAAGTGGCTTATTTGTTTGGAGTACAAAAACTGCCTGCGACTGACTTAGGAAGAAATGAATCATGCTTTTTTTTTGAAAGTGCAAAAATAGCTTTTTTAAATGTAATGGCTGAAGGATTATTGGATAGAATTAATGAATGTGGAAATTAATAGCCAATTGTGGATAGTAAGGTAATTTAAACTTAGTCGAATTAATAAAAAGCCAATTTGAGACGATGTTTTAAGATCTATCTGATAAACCATTAAGAAGTCAAATCCTTTTTATGCAACTTTGTCAATCACCAGAAAATATTTAAAAATGTTTAACCGTATCCACCATATTGCTATCATTTGTTCCAATTATGAAAGATCCAAAAGCTTTTACGTCGATCAATTAGGGTTTTCCATCCTGGGCGAAGTTTATCGGGTAGAGCGAAAAAGCTACAAATTAGATTTAGCCGTAAATGGTAATTATCAAATTGAATTATTTTCTTTTGAGCATGCACCAGAAAGGCCATCGAGACCAGAAGCACAAGGCCTACGCCACCTGGCTTTTGAAGTAGATAACGTGGGGGAGGTGGCAGTATCGCTCATGGATAAAGGAATTGTTTGCGAACCCATTAGGATTGATGAGTTTACAGGTAAGGAATTTACATTTTTTGCAGATCCTGATGGATTGCCATTAGAAATTTATGAGCAATAAGATGTCTGTTTTTAAGTTTAAACAGTTCGAAATAGACCAGGCTGGCTGTGCCATGAAAATCAACACCGATGGTGTTTTGCTTGGTGCAATGGCAGCTTTTCAATCGCCACGCCGGATCTTAGACATTGGCACCGGAACCGGCGTAATTGCAATGATGTTGGCTCAACGCTTTGAGGGCGCCCAGGTAGAAGCCATAGAAATAGATAAGGAGGCCGCGCTTGCAGCAGGTAATAATTTTAAACGATCAACCTTTGGCAACCGGTTATCGGTTTATCATATTTCCATCGAAGATTTTATTTCAGATCGCAAGTATGATTTAGTTGTTTCCAACCCTCCATTTTTTGTGAATGATTTGAAAAGTAGTGAGCTGAGAAAAGGAATTGCCCGTCATGCAGATGAAACGTTCTTCGAGTCGCTAATAAAAAAAGCGAATTCATTGTTAACAGAAAAAGGCAGTATTTGGATTATTTTGCCTAATAAACAAGCAGGTCAGGTAATCGATTTTGCAAAGGCTTATAGTCTTAACTTAATAATTAAAGTTAACATCCATTCTGATTGCACGAGGCCAACAATTAGACAAATTATTTGTTTAAGTAAAGAAGCACAGGAATTGTACGAAACTGACTTCTACATCTACGACTCGCCAAAATTGCATACTGAAGCCTACCAGGTCTTGCTTAAAGATTTCTTCCTGGCGTATTGAGGACATTGTTTCTTGCAATGAAATTTAAATAAATATGTTATCATTTTATAAGAAGTTTAGTGCTTAAGTAGGATGGTTTTACTTTCTCTAGAATAGTTTAATATTGTTGTTTGAGTGTAAACTCAAAGGCAAGTAGGTTTACAATATGAAAAAGATAGGATTAATTTCAGATACGCATGGATTTTTAGACGATGCAGTATTTAAACATTTTGATGCTGTAGACGAAATATGGCATGCCGGAGATTTTGGGGCAAACGTTGATGAACCACTGGCCAATTTTAAACCGTTACGTGGTGTATTTGGGAACATTGATGATAGCCTTATTCGTGGTCGTTTCCCGGAGCAAAATCGATTTATGTGCGAACAGGTTGATGTTTGGATGACCCATATTGGTGGCTATCCTGGTAAATATTCTTCCTATGTTAAACCAGAAATTTACACTAAGCCACCCAAATTATTTATAACTGGGCATTCGCACATTTTAAAAGTAATGTTCGATGAAAAGATTAAATGTTTGCATATTAACCCCGGTGCAGCCGGAAAACAAGGTTGGCACAAAGTGCGAACACTTGTTCGTTTTTGCATTAGCGACGAAAATATTCATACCTTAGAGGTTATAGAATTATCAGGTAGATAATGTAAAATTTACACTAAGTATGGTTTGTGGCGTAAAAACACTAGGGCAATTTATTATAGAAAAGCAAGCAGATTTTCCCTATGCAAAAGGCGAGCTGTCTAGGCTTCTAAGAGACATCGGTATTGCCGCGAAAATTGTAAACAGGGAAATTAACAAGGCTGGCCTTGTTGATATTTTGGGTGATATGGGCACCACCAACATTCAGGGAGAAGCACAAAAAAAATTAGATGTTTATGCTGATGAGCAATTTATTGCAGCACTAACCAGCGGCGGTGAATGTTGTATCGTTGCCACTGAAGAAGAAGATGAAATTATCCATATTGAATCGCCGGTCTCTTCTAACGCAAAATACATTGTTTGTATAGACCCACTAGATGGTTCCTCTAACACCGATGTAAATGTGGCGGTAGGGACCATCTTCTCCATTTATCGGAGAAAGTCTACAGAAGGGCGAGCCAGTTTAGCTGATGTTTTACAGAGGGGAACTGAGCAGGTTGCGGCAGGGTATATTATTTATGGTTCATCAACAATGTTGGTTTACACCACGGGTAAGGGTGTTAATGGTTTCACGTTAGACCCATCGATTGGTGAGTTCTGCCTTTCTCATCCACAGATGAAAATTCCGGAAATGGGTTATATGTATTCGGTAAACGAGGGTAATTATGTACACTTTCCAGACGGGGTTAAAAAATACATTAAGTATTGCCAGGTAGAGGATGAAGCAACCAACAGGCCTTATACTTCCCGTTATATCGGTTCAATGGTAGGAGATATCCATAGAAATTTAATCAAGGGTGGCATTTACATTTATCCCACCACCTCACGTTCGCCTAATGGGAAATTGAGACTTCTTTACGAATGCAATCCTATGGCCTTCATTCTGGAGCAAGCAGGCGGTAAGGCTAGCACAGGATTTGAACGCATTCTTGATATTGAGCCAACAAAATTACATCAGCGTGTACCTATATTCATTGGTTCGAGTAAGATGGTCGAAAAAGCAGAAGAACTGATGCGCTTGCATAACCCGATTCCAACCACAACAAAAACCGGGGTTCAACTGGAGGGCCTAAGCGTAATAGGTGGGATTAATTAAGATTGCTGTACTTTAGCACGTTCAACTTCAAAAGCCGTATCAATACCTAAATTTTGTTTGTCTTGTGAGGCAAATACTGCTAAACGGTCGCAACGTTCATTTTCGGGATGGGCGTTGTGGCCTTTAATCCAAATGAACTTTACCTGGTGAAGTTTATAAAGTTCCAAAAATCTGATCCAGAGGTCTTTATTTTTTTTGTCTTTGAAATTTTTGGTTACCCAGCCGAACACCCATTTTTTTTCCACTGCATCAACTACGTATTTAGAATCTGAAAATACGGTTACTTGCTGGTTCAGATTTTTTAATGCCTCTAAACCTTTTATTACGGCAAGCAATTCCATACGGTTATTGGTTGTCATCCTATAGCCGCCGCTTAATTCCTTATAATGTTTGCCAGCTCTTAAAATAGTTCCCCAACCCCCTGGGCCTGGATTACCACTGGCCGCACCGTCTGTGTAAATTTCAATCATAAACAGGGTAAAGTTATGTTTTTGCATCAATAAAACCTTGTTTTGGTCGAGTAGTAAATTTATTTTTCATTTCAATTAATTGAGATTTAATGAATTAAAAGATTCTTCGCAAAACTTTACAAAAAATATTTGGAGGGAATACTAAAAATCGTACTTTTGTGACACTAAAAAATACGGTGGCTGTAGCTCAGTTGGTTAGAGTATTGGTTTGTGGTGCCGAGGGTCGTGGGTTCGAGCCCCATCAGCCACCCGCAGTGGGACGAGGTCTTTTCAGAAGATTTTCGTCCCATTTTTTTTGCTTCTAATTACTTGTATTCCAGGTAGATATTTTCGGCGATTTCGTTGACCCAAGGTGTTCGAAACCGGTCGCCATTGTATTCCATTTTTTCAGGAAAAAGAGCGCTTATCCGTATATTACGTGTATGTTGGCAAAAAATGGCTCGTCTTAGAATTACCTATCGTTTTGCGGAAACAATTTGAATTGGTTTTCCCTTCTTACCTGACTTGTTTTCGTTTCCAGTGGTCGCTTAAATCTAAAATAAAAATCAAGTACTTTGCTCGCAATAGTAGCAGGAAAATATAGTAGTTCAAATTTATCGTTCTTTAAGCTTTTTTAATTGCTTTATTTCACCTTGGAAAGGTGCGA
>NZ_JAPIVG010000030.1 GCF_026240095.1 Pedobacter sandarakinus
TCCACGATGTAATTTCCGATGATTCTTTGTCTGTCGAAATCGATTTGATGAAATTTTCTTTTGTTCACCTGCATCCAAAATAAAACCTCTGGCAGGTTTTCCGCATATCTTAATGCTTTAGCTCGTTCTTTCAAACTCGCTTCAAAAGGTAAAGTTAAAATAGGATTCAGCTTTATTTTAGTTCCGTTAATGACCACCCCGCCTTTCAGGCACCCCTCCACAGGAGGGGAATTTCTAGACGCAGACCTTGCATTTCGTTTATTGGGTTTTTTCATCGTTCGAAGTAGATTTTCCTTTATTGAGCTATTGATTAACGCGACTTGCCATTCCCCTCCGTAGGAGAGGTGGATGTGCAGCAGACGGGGTGGTTAACTATAGCTTAATCTCCTCTCCATAATTTTCTATAATG
>NZ_JAPIVG010000031.1 GCF_026240095.1 Pedobacter sandarakinus
AAACATTAACGGTCCAAAAGGTGATAAAGGTGATGCAGGAGTTGTAGGTGTCCAAGGCATGCCAGGTACAAGCGGCGTTCCAGGCGTACCAGGATCAGGAACACCAGGCGCACCGGGAGCAGGAATAACAATTGTAACCAACGATAGTGGTACTTGGGTTTATAATCCAACCACAAATACATGGACAAACATTAATGGTCCAAAAGGTGATGCGGGTGCAGCTGGTCCGAAAGGAGATCCAGGCGTGGTTGGCGTTGAAGGCATGCCAGGTACAAGCGGCGTTCCAGGCGTACCAGGATCAGGAACACCAGGCGCACCAGGAGCAGGAGTAACAATTGTAACCAACGATAGTGGTACTTGGGTTTATAATCCAACAACAAATACATGGACAAAT
>NZ_JAPIVG010000032.1 GCF_026240095.1 Pedobacter sandarakinus
CGGTGAGCGGAAGCATCACAGCAAGCGAGGCAGACGGCGATCCTTTAACTTTCGCTACCACTACGCCACCAGCAAACGGAACGGTCGTATTGAATGCAGATGGAACTTACACTTATACACCAAAGGCCAACTTCAACGGAACCGATAGTTTTGTGGTAACCGTGAGTGATGGCAAAGGTGGAAGCACAACGGTAACCATTAACGTAACGGTAACACCAGTTAATGATGCTCCAGTAGCTACGACGCCAGTTAATATCAACACCAATAAAAACACACCAGTTAATGGAACTATCACTGCATCTGATGTGGATGGTGACCCATTAACCTATACAATTGCCACACCACCAGCTAATGGTACAGTTGTG
>NZ_JAPIVG010000033.1 GCF_026240095.1 Pedobacter sandarakinus
CGCACAACCCCTAGCACATCAAAAAAACAGCGGTACTTTGTTTTGCTCGTTTGTGCTAAGGGTGTGTAAGCGGGGTTTTTTCGCAAAACCACTGCGTTTGAGGTTTGCCAATGCAAGGTCTGCTGTTGTGCTCCTGTTTTTTTGATCTCCCGGCTCTTGGGATTGACGGCGTACTTCGGTATAGCCTGTTAAGGGTTGTTCGGTTGTTGAATAGCGAGGCTTTTTGTTGGGGAGACAGAATATAAATTAAAATGGGAACCATCTTCCGCTCTATGCCGCGGGGCATGGTACTTTGCTGCGCCAAAGTACCCAAAGCGCCTCGTCAATC
>NZ_JAPIVG010000004.1 GCF_026240095.1 Pedobacter sandarakinus
AGCAAGGTTGCACCTGTTCCATCTGTAACTGAGATTGAGGCATCTTCTGCCGTTAAATCTTTAGCAGAAATATTGCTTGATGAAAGCGTTTGGTAAATCACAGAACCATCTGCCTGAACCACGCCAACTTTGTCTTTGTCAGCAGCAGCAGCGATTAGCTTATTGGCTGTAATACTTCCGTCTTTAATTTTATCCGTTGTGATTGCATCTGCGCCAACTTTTGCATTAGTAACCGCAGCATCGGCTAATTTTTGGGTAGAGATTCCACCATCAGCAACTTTAACTTTAGAGTTTACCAAAGTTGCACCTGTTCCATCGGTTATAGCTATTGAAGCATCTTCTGCAGTAAAATCTTTAGCAGAAATATTGCTTGATGAAAGCGTTTGATAAATTATACTTCCATCTGCCTGAACCACGCCAACTTTGTCCTTGTCGGCAGCAGCCGCGATGAGCTTATTTGCTGTAACACTTCCATCCTTAATTTTATCAGTTGTGATCGCATCAGCGCCAACTTTTGCGTTGGTTACCGCAGCATCGGCTAGTTTTTGAGTGGAAATTCCACCATCAGCAACTTTAACTTTCGAGTTCAGCAAAGTTGCGCCTGTCCCATCGGTAACTGCGATTGAGGCATCTTCTGCCGTTAAATCTTTAGCAGAAATATTGCTTGATGAAAGTGTTTGATAAATTATACTTCCATCTGCCTGAACCACGCCAACTTTATCTTTATCTGTGGTTGCGGCCACCAATTTTTCAGCGCCAATGGTTTTGTCTGCAACCTTTTCACCAGTTACATTTTTATCTGCAAGATCCGCAGTTTTGATTTCGCCATCTTTAATTTTATCAGTTGTGATCGCATCAGCACCAATTTTTGCGTTGGTTACCGCAGCATCGGCTAGTTTTTGGGTAGAGATTCCGCCATCAGCAACTTTAACTTTTGAGTTTACCAAAGTTGCACCTGTTCCATCGGTTATAGCGATCGAAGCATCTTCGGCAGTCAAATCTTTAGCAGAAATATTGCTTGATGAAAGCGTTTGATAAATTATACTTCCATCTGCCTGAACCACGCCAACTTTATCCTTATCCGTGGTTGCGGCTACTAATTTTTCAGCAGCAATGGTTTTGTCTGCAACCTTTTCACCAGTTACATTTTTATCTGCAAGATCCGCAGTTTTAACTTCGCCATCTTTGATTTTATCAGTTGTAACTGCATCAACGCCAATTTTTGCATTGGTTACCGCTGCATCGGCTAGTTTTTGAGCGGAAATTCCGCCATCAGCAACTTTAACTTTCGAGTTTACCAAAGTTGCACCTGCACCATCGGTTATAGCGATTGAGGCATCTTCTGCAGTCAAATCTTTAGCAGAAATATTGCTTGATGAAAGTGTTTGGTAAATCACAGAACCATCTGCCTGAACCACGCCAACTTTGTCTTTGTCGGCAGCAGCAGCGATTAGCTTATTGGCTGTAATACTTCCGTCTTTAATTTTATCCGTTGTAACTGCATCAACGCCAACTTTTGCATTGGTGACCGCAGCATCGGCTAATTTTTGGGTGGAGATTCCACCATCAGCAACCTTAACTTTAGCGTTTGCCAAGGTTGCACCTGTTCCATCGGTAACTGCGATTGAAGCATCTTCTGCAGTCAAATCTTTAGCAGAAATATTGCTTGATGAAAGCGTTTGGTAAACCACAGAACCATCGGCCTGAACCACGCCAACTTTGTCTTTGTCGGCAGCAGCCGCGATGAGCTTATTTGATGTAACACTTCCATCCTTAATTTTATCCGTTGTGATCGCATCTGCGCCAACTTTTGCATTGGTGACCGCAGCATCGGCTAATTTTTGGGTAGAGATTCCACCATCAGCAACCTTAACTTTAGCGTTTGCCAAGGTTGCACCTGTTCCATCGGTAACTGCGATTGAAGCATCTTCTGCAGTCAAATCTTTAGCAGAAATATTGCTTGACGAAAGTGTTTGATAAATCACAGAACCATCTGCCTGAACCACGCCAACTTTGTCTTTATCTGTGGTGGCAGCTACTAATTTTTCAGCAGTTACATTTTTATCTGCAAGATCTGCGGTTTTAACTTCGCCATCTTTAATTTTGTCAGCTGTGATCGCATCTGCGCCAACTTTCGCGGTGGTTACCGCAGCATCGGCTAGTTTTTGGGTAGAGATTCCGCCATCAGCAACTTTCACTTTAGCATTTGCCAAGGTTGCACCTGTTCCATCTGTAATGGCGATTGAAGCATCTTCTGCCGTTAAATCTTTAGCAGAAATATTGCTTGACGAAAGTGTTTGATAAATCACTGAACCATCTGCCTGAACCACGCCAACTTTATCTTTGTCGGCGGTTGCAGCTACCAATTTTTCAGCAGCAATGGTTTTGTCTGCAACCTTTTCACCAGTTACATTTTTATCTGCAAGATCCGCAGTTTTGACTTCGCCATCTTTAATTTTATCAGTTGTGATTGCATCTGCACCAATTTTTGCGTTGATTACCGCTGCATCGGCTAGTTTTTGAGCGGAAATTCCACCATCAGCAACTTTAACTTTCGAGTTCAGCAAAGTTGCACCTGCGCCATCGGTTATAGCGATTGAGGCATCTTCTGCCGTTAAATCTTTAGCAGAAATGTTGCTTGCTGAAAGCGTTTGGTAAATTATACTTCCATCTGCCTGAACCACGCCAACTTTGTCCTTGTCTGTAGTTGCAGCAACCAATTTTTCGGCAGTTACATTTTTATCTGCAAGGTCTGAAGTTTTAACTTCGCCGTCTTTGATTTTATCAGTTGTGATCGCATCAGCGCCAACTTTTGCGTTGGTTACCGCTGCATCGGCTAGTTTTTGGGTAGAGATTCCGCTATCAGCAACTTTAACTTTTGAGTTTACCAAAGTTGCACCTGTTCCATCGGTTATAGCGATCGAAGCATCTTCGGCAGTCAAATCTTTAGCAGAAATATTGCTTGATGAAAGCGTTTGGTAAACTACAGAACCATCGGCCTGAACCACGCCAACTTTGTCCTTGTCGGTAGCAGCCGCGATTAGCTTATTGGCTGTAATACTTCCGTCTTTAATTTTATCAGTTGTAATTGCATCTGCGCCAATTTTTGCATTCGATACCGCTGCATCGGCTAGTTTTTGGGTAGAGATTCCGCCATCAGCAACTTTCACTTTAGCATTTGCCAAAGTTGCACCTGCACCATCGGTTATAGCGATTGAGGCATCTTCTGCCGTTAAATCTTTACTGGCAATATTAATTGATGAAAGTGTTTGGTAAATCACAGAACCATCTGCCTGAACCACACCAACTTTATCTTTGTCAGTGGTTGCAGCTACTAATTTTTCAGCAGCAATGGTTTTGTCTGCAACCTTTTCACCAGTTACATTTTTATCTGCAAGGTCTGAAGTTTTCACTTCGCCATCTTTAATTTTATCAGTTGTGATTGCATCAACGCCAATTTTTGCATTCGATACCGCTGCATCGGCTAATTTTTGAGTGGAAATTCCACCATCAGCAACTTTAACTTTAGCGTTTGCCAAGGTTGCACCTGTTCCATCGGTAACTGCGATTGAAGGATCTTCTGCAGTCAAATCTTTGCCTGAGATGTTGCTTGATGAAAGCGTTTGGTAGACAACTGAACCATCGGCCTGAACCACGCCAACTTTGTCCTTGTCTGTAGTTGCGGCCACCAATTTTTCAGCAGTTACATTTTTATCTGCAATTTTTTCTGATGAGATTGATCCGTCCCTAACTTCTACCTTAAATGCTGTATTGTTGTCAACTTTTGAACTACTAACTTCAGTAGTTTTTCCGTCCACCAATGAAGATGTAAGCTGATTTTTCGTAATGATAGCTGTTAGATCAATTACATGCACAACATTATTTTCATCACTGAAGCTTAATGTATTTTTCGTGACATCGTAGGTTAGACTAGTAACAGTCTCCTCTTTATCAACAATATTCTTGATTGAGGCATATAGCACTCCGTTGTTTATTAAATTATTGTTTACGCTACCAACCACATCAACATTTACCTTATCATTTTTTTCATTGATGTAGGTATAAGTACCGTCGTTATTATTTACCAAAGTGGTTACGGTTTCGGCAGCTTTTACAATCTCTGAGATATTAATTACTTGCTTTACTCCACTATTATCTATATAAGTGAATTTTACCCCATCGAAAAGTACATTTCCACCTGTGTTTCTAACAATATTCTCAAGAATTTGCTTAACCGAACCGTCGTTAACAATGTTTTGAAAATTAGTAATCACATTTGTAGGCACATTGATTATCGTTGTTTTTCCGGCCTCATTTGTATAAGTATAGGTACCATCATCATGGTTTACCAAAGTAGTTACTGTCTCATTCGCTTTAACAATCTCTGCCAGATTGATAGCCTGCTTAACGCCATTAATATCTAAATATGTAAACTTTGCCCCATCGAAAAACACATTACCTCCAGAATTTTTAGCAATGTTTTCAATTATTTGTCTTACAGAACTTTCGTTAGCTATGGTTTGGAAATTACCAATCACATCTGCGGTGACATTGATGATGGTTTGTTTACCATCCTCAGCAGTATATACATATCTGCCGTTCTCTTGCTTGGTAAGGGGTGTTAAGGTTTCGTTCTTCTTCACTACATCTGCCAAATTAATTACCTGTGGTGCATTCGTAGCAGGGTCGTTGTAGGTTATTGCATACGTAATTGGGTTGTAGGTAATATTTGAGGCCTGACCTGAGCGTATTAAAATCCACTTATTACCATCATTATAATAAATACCAGGTACCACATCAGCAACTGATGCCGTGTTATAGATCATCATACCCGACACATGGGTTGATAATGGAGCGGGGTTACTCGTTTCTTTAAGGGCAATTCTTGAGAATAATAAACCTTTGTTGTTACTCTCCAACTCTAGTATGGCATCTTTATTTGGAAGATTGATATTGTTTATCGTTCCATCTTTAATCTTTTGCTGAGCAAACGCACTTAAAACACTTAAGGCAAGGGCTAAACTAAGTAGCAGATTTTTTTTCATATCGTTAATAATATAGAGCGTGATTAATTTTTTGTATGCCAGTTTAAATCTGTCCGTTATGTATAAGAAATTTTACAACCTATCGGAATTATTAAAGCGGCACCTTGGCAAATGTTTGGTTTATGATGGGGCGAAAGTTTAGACACTTACTGTCTTATTTCAGTATTCGACATTTTATCTATTGATGAAATATAACCTCCAGCTATAGGTTCACTACAAATAAATCGAATACTAAAAATCACTTTTTCCCTTTTTCTTGTATTATCAATACTACAAAGTAACCAATTGTTGATTAGATAAATTGTATAATTTGTGTACGATTTAAGTACAATCGCTGATTTTTGATAAAAATCAACAGAAAGATATTAACATGTAATATTAATACTACATTTTTAGACGTTTTTTGTTTAATTACCCACAAAAAAAAAGGGTTTGGTAAACTAACCAAACCCTTCTACAGCATTAAAATAATTTCTGCCAAATATTTACATTCTGGCACGAATGCGACTTAATGTTTCTAATCGAATGGCAAGAAACGAGGCAATATGTTTCAACGAAACCCGATGAATTAAGTCGGGAAAAGAAACCAGAAATCTTTTATATCTCTTTTCTGCAGAGGAGATTCTACATAGATAGGCCCGTTCTTCTGCTTCCCGATAATAAAGCTCCATCATTTTGCGACCTACTATATTTGCTTCTGGATAATTTTCATAGAGAAATTCGGATAATACGTGCGGAATGGCAACCAGGTCTACATCCTCGAGGGCCTGAAGATATTCTTCAGAATCTCCATCTAGCCATAGGTTTCTAATGGTACCGACCACTTCATTTTCTTTTGCGATCCAGGTTGTAATCTCTGTTGCACCATCTTTCACAAATCCCCTAACAACGCCTTTAACAATCAGATATAAATATTTATTGCGGTCTACCGGCGATACTAAAAACTTATTTTTTTTGTAGCTAACAGGAAAGGTGTGTTGGTTAATGCGCTTGATGATCTCATCGTTTAAAGGATGAAATTTTTTAAAAATAGACACCAATGGAGAAAAATTATTGTATTTCTTCCATTTATCTCCATCGTTTAAGTTAAGAGCAATCATGGTAAAGGAGCTAGAGGATGATAGGGTTTCGGAGTTGGTGACACCGATTTATGTAAGTATAGTAAGATTGCTTTAAAAAAAGAAGTTTTTTTTGATGAAACTCAATTTTATGCCATCAAAAAAGCTTCTCTACACCTAAACCAAAGAGGGCGAAATCATATTTCACTGGGTCGTTGGGATCGAATTGTTTTAAACTTTCTGTTAATGCAACCGCGGTTTGCCAGTCTGTTTGCCGACGCGTAATCAGCCCGAGTAACCGGCCTACCCGATCTACATGCACATCGCAGGGGCAAACCAACTGATGGGGTTTAAGGGTCTTCCATAAACCGAAGTCTACACCCTCGTTATCGTGTCTTACCATCCAGCGCAAAAACATGTTCAAACGTTTACAGGTAGATTTTTGAACAGGTGAAGAAATATGTTTCTTAGTTCTCCATGGAAAATCTTCCAGCGAGAAAAAATATGAACGAAATGCATTGAGCGCTGTTTCAATATCAAACTGTTTATCACTTATGTTCAACGGTATAAATGCTTGTTCCAAACTTTGACTAGATTGATAATGCATTTTAAAAAACGCTACGAAGTAGAGTAGGTCGGTATCATTAAAGGTTCGGTGTTTAAAACCCAGCAGTTTTTTCAGGTCGGTATCGGTATGGTTTAGCATAAAATCGTAAGGAGCGTTATCCATTCTACTCATTAATTCGATACATTTATTAATGATGGTTTTTCTTTGTCCCCAGGCTAAGATTGCGGCAAAAAATCCGGCAATTTCGATATCTTGAGGTAACCTAAAAAGATGTGGGATACAGATGGGATCATTCACAATAAATTCTGGCCTATTATATTGTGCTACCTTACTATCTAGAAAATTTTTAAGTTCTAAAAATTGCATTAGCGTTCTGATAAAACGAAAATAGCAACTGAATTGTTGCCATCTAAACCGGATTGAAACGGTATCCTTTATTTAAAAGCGCTCGCATGCTTTCCGATCAGAATGATACAGACATTAAAGCGCTTTTAAAATAAAGATTTAGTGTAAAGCCGGGCTACCGACTATAGTTGCAGCAGCTTGCTTTACAAAAAATAATAAATATATCGCCTAGGTACAATTGGAATTTATGGTTAAGCAAGTGCATTTTCCAAATCTGCTAGAAGATCATCAACATCCTCCACACCAACACTCAAACGGAGTAAATTATCGGTAACCCCTACTTTCTCTCGCTCCTCTTTTGGGATAGAACCATGAGTCATTGTTGCTGGATGATTGATTAATGATTCTACGCCTCCTAGCGACTCGGCCAGTGTAAAAACTTTAAAGTTAGATGAAATTCGGAATGTTTCCTGCAAATCTGCATTTTTAAGGGTAATGGAAATCATACCTCCAAAACCTCGCATCTGTTTTTTTGCGATATGGTGGTTAGGATGATCTTCGAACCCAGGCCAATAAATTTTATCTACTTTGGGATGATTTTTTAAGTAATGTGCAATACGCTCGCCATTTTCGCAATGAGCACGCATGCGAAGGTGTAAAGTTTTGATACCTCTGAGAACTAAAAAGGCGTCTTGCGGACCAGGTGTTGCACCGCATGCATTATAAATAAACCACAATTCTTTATAAAGTGCTTCGTTATTGGTTACCAGCGCACCCATAACCACATCAGAGTGACCTCCAATATACTTAGTTACCGAGTGCATTACAATATCGGCTCCTAAATCTATCGGATTCTGCAGATACGGCGAGGCAAAGGTGTTGTCTACTGTTAGTATCAAGTTTTTCTCCCTGGTAATCTTAGCAACGCCTTCGATATCTATAATCTGCATGGTTGGGTTTGTTGGGGTTTCAATCCATACCAGTTTTGTTTTATCGTTGATGTAAGGGAGCATGTTTTCTGGATTAGAAAGATCCAGAAAGTGGAATTTGATACCGTATTTGGAAAAGATTTTTGTGAAGATCCGATAAGATCCGCCGTATAAATCGTTGCCTGTTATAACCTCATCGCCAGGTTGCAATAATTTCAGAACCGCATCTGTTGCCCCCATTCCACTCGAAAAAGCTAAGCCAAACCTGGCATTTTCTAACGCAGCAAGGCAATCTTCGAGCGCCTGTCTTGTTGGATTAGTGCCCCTGGAATACTCGTAACCTTTATTATCGCCTGGCGATTTTTGGTAGTAGGTGGAAGTTTGATAAATTGGGGTCATAACCGCACCCGTTGTTGGATCTGGTTCCTGCCCTGCATGTATGGCTTTTGTTGCAAATTTCATTTTTTCGGTATTGAAAAGTATGTAATAGGTTATCGTGCAGATTTAAATAATCGTGATCTCGATAGCCACTCAATTAGTATGCTCTTGCGAACAATACTCTTTGCGTAGAAGGTTTACCTGAATAAATGCAAACCCCATCTTCTAATTTATTATCTAAAGGAATACAGCGAATTGTGGCTTTTGTTTCTTCTTTTATCTTTTGTTCAGTTTCTGATGTTCCATCCCAATGCGCCGAAATAAAGCCAGCTTTCCCATCTAACAAATCTTTAAATTCCTGGTAAGAATTGGCAGGTGTGATGTGCTCATCTCTATAAGCCAAAGCCTTATTAAACATGTTTGTTTGAATTTCTTCGAGCAGTTTTGCGATGTAAATATCCAAGCCCTCTTGCGGCACCGTTTGCTTTGCCTTGGTATCTCGGCGAGCTACTTCTACCGTTTTGTTTTCCATATCTCTGCCACCTATTGCCACGCGTACAGGAATTCCTTTGAGTTCGTAATCGGCAAATTTAAAGCCGGGGCGCTGTGTATCCCTATCATCGTATTTAACAGAAACGCCCATACCTTTTAATCTCATGGTAAGTTCATTTACATAGGCTGTTATTTTTGCCAAATCTTCCTCACCTTTATAAATCGGCACAATTACCACCTGAGTTGGTGCCAATTTTGGTGGAATTACTAAGCCTGAATCGTCGCTGTGCGCCATAATTAATGCACCCATCAACCGTGTAGATACACCCCAGGAAGTTGCCCAAACGTGGTCTAATTTTCCATCTTTACCTGTAAATTTCACATCGAAGGCTTTGGCGAAGTTTTGTCCTAGAAAGTGCGATGTGCCTGCCTGGAGTGCTTTGCCATCTTGCATTAAAGCCTCAATACAATATGTGTCTAATGCACCTGCAAACCTTTCATTTGGGGATTTACGACCCCTAACCACCGGAACAGCGAGCCAATTCTCCGCAAAATCTGCATAGATATGCAACATACGCTCTGTTTCTTCAATCGCCTCTTCGGCTGTCGCATGTGCGGTATGACCTTCTTGCCAAAGGAATTCGGCTGTACGAAGAAATAACCGTGTACGCATTTCCCACCTCACCACATTAGCCCATTGATTAATTAGAATAGGCAAATCTCGGTAAGACTGAATCCATCCTTTGTAAGTGTTCCAAATAATGGTTTCCGAGGTTGGCCTTACAATAAGTTCTTCTTCTAATTTTGCAGTTTCATCTACTACAATATTGCCGTTACCATCATTCTTTAGACGGTAATGCGTTACTACTGCACATTCTGTTGCAAAGCCTTCTACGTGAGACGCTTCCTTAGAGAAAAATGACTTTGGAATGAATAACGGGAAATAGGCATTACTATGACCAGTGTCCTTAAACATTTTATCTAGCACAGCCTGCATCTTTTCCCATATTGCATAACCATTTGGCTTTATAACCATGCAACCTCTAACCGCTGAATGCTCAGCTAAATCTGCCTTTAAAACAATATCGTTGTACCACTGAGAATAATCGGTTTCTCTCTTTGTAATTTCTTTGCTCATCTTATGTATTTGGAACGTAATTTGTGAGTTATTATCATGTGAAAAAGATCACAAATTTATAAATTTATGCCTACAAAACGATCACGATTGACATGCAAATGTTAAAATCTGGGTTCTGACTAAACAAATAGTTATTTTTGAGGCTTTTTAATTTGATTTTCGTAAATTAGTAAACACACACAACTAAATATAAATAGTATGAAACCAATTACATTTTTACCCATTGTCATGATTGCCGCCGCTGGGTTGGTGGCTTCATGCTCAACATCTAAATTGGCTACAACCAAAGCAGAAGACGATGTATATAACAGCGTAGCAAAAGCTAAGGAGGTCGAAATGGTTCCACAACAACAATATGCTCAAAACCAGTCTCAGAACCCAGAGGCTTATGATGAGTATTATGGAACAAGCAACCCTTATTATGATATGGATTATTCTTCACGCATTAACCGTTTTCAAAATGGTACAAGCTGGAGAGGATACTATGATCCATACTATGAAAATTTCTATTATGGTAATTCATATGGTGTTACCAATTATTTGGGCTTTGGCGGCCTGGGCTGGAGCAGCGGTTATGGTTTAGGCGGCTGGGGTGGCGGTCTTGGGTATGGCTATGGTTATGGCAGCATCTGGAACAATCCATTCTATTACGGAAACTTTGGTTATGGCTGGAATAGTCCATTCTATGGCTGGAATGCCTGGGGACCAAACTCATATTACGATCGATTTGGTTGGGGCGGTGGTTATTACGGTGGCGGCTGGGGTTTAGGCGGCGGCTACTATGGTGGTGGCGTTTATACCAATAACAGAACCAATAGACCAAGACCAGGAAGTAACGATACAGGTATGCCTAGAACAAGCGCTCCTGGGGCTAATCCTAATTTTGGTAGACCAAGCCGGTCTGGGTATGCAGGGAACAGTAATGGAGCGGTTAGTTCTACAAATCCTAATACGAGTGGAAGGCCGACTCGAAGTTATCAACCTGCAGGAAATGGCAACACTACTACAGCAGAACGCCCTACGCAGATGAGCAGACCAACGAGAAGTGAGGCACCTGCACCAAGCTATTCACCTCCACCATCAAGCAGTGGGAGTAGCGGATCGTCTGGCGGCGGCGGCGGCGGTGGTAGTAGACCATCGAGAGCAGGTAGAGGTTAATTAAATTCTAAACACACAACATGAAAAAATATATATTGGCTTCGATAGTAGCTACAGTAGCTACTATAGGATCATCATACGCCCAAAGTTACGCACCTGATGCCTTCCGTTTCTCACAAACAAATTATGGTAGTTCGGCACGCTTTAAAGGAATGGGTGGGGCACAGATTGGGGTAGGTGGCGACATAGGCTCTATTAATGCAAATCCGGCTGGACTAGGGCTTTTTACTAAGTCAGAATTCAGCATTACCCCAGAATTTAATTCTGTAGATAATAATAGTGCTTTTCTTGGCAATAATAACCAAGTGAGCAAAAGTCAGATTAACTTAAATAACATCGGGGCAGTTTTTTACAGCCCCACTTACAAAGCTAAAGGCAGCGCGGTAGATAGGGGTTTAGTAAGTTCTGTTTTCGGTGTTAGCTACACCAGGAATAACGACTTCTTAAATAACTTTGGTTACGGGGGCGTAAACACGAATAGTTCCATTCGCGATGCGTATGCAGAACAAGCAAATGCATTCGGGATTGATCAAACTGTAGCTGGTGATGCTTACCAAAGTTATCTCATCAATAAAAATGCGACCAATTTCCCAAATGGCTACTCGGCAGAACCTTATACTGGTACTAGTTTCACCCAAAACTGGAATGAAGCAAGACTAGGTTCGACATCTGAATTTAATGTGGCCGGAGCGTTGAACTTTGGCAATAAAATATATGTTGGGGCAACTGCGAGTTTCGTTAATGTTAGATATGTAAGTGATGCAAGTTTCACCGAGTCTGGGGTTGTTAACTCTTTTAACGATGGTGATGCCATACCGACATACAATGGGAATGAAAATTACAACCTTACCTATTTTAGAAATCAGGAAACTAAAGGGGGTGGTTTTAATCTGAAGTTGGGAATGATTTTTAGGCCAGTTAGCGAATTTAGAATTGGCTTGAATTTGCAAACGCCAACCTGGATGAATTTACAAGACAATACCAGTGAAACTTTACAAGCGAACACTGCTGGAAATACAAATACTTCTCCAACCTCATCAAATAATCCAAGCAGAAATTATACTTTTACATATAACTTACGTACGCCACTTAAAGCATCGGCAGGTTTAAGTTATGTAATTGGTGGTACAGCTCTAATCTCTGCTGATGTAGATTACGTTGATTATTCTTCTATGCGTTTTTCAGCTGATAACGGTTCAGACTTATCAACGATAAACAACACCAACCAATTTATTAAAAACTCATATAAAGAAGCTATAAATTATCGTGTTGGTGCAGAGGTAAAGGTTAGCCCAGAGTTTAGCGTTAGAGGCGGCTATGGTGTGAATGGGAATGGTGTAAAAGGAGGAGACAATTCTTTCTATCAAGGACAATACTTTACTGGCGGCCTTGGTTATCGCGTAGATAATTACTACTTCGATTTAGCCTACCAAAACTATAAAACTAACTTTAGCTCTGCTCCTTATGAGCTAAACGACTTTTCGGAACCGGTTGCAGATGTAAGCAGTAAACGAAATAATGTGTTCTTAACCTTTGGAGTTAGGTTCTAATATATTTTAAATTTAAAGAAGCCGCTGATTTAACAAAATTAGCGGCTTTTTATTTAGATAAAACCTCAAATTCCTTTTCTCCGTAAACTACGCCTTTTGAAGATATGCCCTGAACAATGATTTTATATTTTCCAGGAAGATCTCCTGTTGTAAATGTCAACTTGTTTTCTCCTTTTTCACTTACCTCCAACTGATAGTTCCAGTAAATAGTTGAATGATTAATCGGTTCGTACATATTAGCTATATCTGATGTATAAAATTCTTTCGGAAGATTTATTCCCTTAATAATTTTTAAGCTAGGATTTCCCTCCTGCTCACTACATCCTGCATAAATAATTTCGCGTCCTGAAGATGTAAGATACCTACCACCCTTCTTGGGAATTGCATTGTTGAAATCGCCAATATGATTTTGGCAGTTGAAAATTCTATTTTTGCATACATAATCGCCGCAGCTGTTACTGGTACGATTACTTGCGAAAGACATTTTATCGTCAGTCGTACGAATTAATACTTCTTTTAAAGTTATCCCGTCCCTATTCTGTGGCGTTATTTTCGAATCATTAAGTTGTAATGATAAACTCGTTGTAACATCGTGTGGTAATTTAGTTAGGTAATCCTTCATGTCTACGATGGGATCGCTAGTTTTGACACCGTATGCTGCCGGATTCTTTGCGCCTAAACTTAAGATAACTTTGCCTTTTGCTGTAGTAAGTAAACTTTCTGTTGGGAGAATGAAGTGACCCGAACTGTCTGTATCCAACATATTTAGGTTTCTACCAGCAATAGAACTTATAACAATCGGTTCTTTTAACGCATTACCATTCTTAGTTACCCATCCCTGTAAAGACATCGATGAGATGTTGAGCATTCCGGTAGTAACCTCTTGTGAGGGCCATTTATATCTTCTCCATCCTTTTGTATTTAAAACATCATTGAGATATTCCCTATCTAAATATCTGATACCAGACAAACTGGTAGGTAAGTCTTCCAGCTGATGGAAATAAGCATAATCTGCGATATTGGTGCTGTTTTGAATTGAAAATCGATTCGATTGCGCACAACTTACAGAAACTAAACCCTTAATCTCTTGCCCATCCCCATCTAATAGATTTAGGCTAACTGCTACACTATCTCTAGTTGAAAAAAACGGTTTATTTAAATTTATGTCGATGCGATTGAGCTTATTATAATGAGCAAAGAATAAACTTTCTGCTACGGGTTTGAAGTTTTGGTCCAACACCGTTACGCCATACAAACTTGTGCCAAGCGTATCGAGCTTGAAGCGGATGTTTTGGGCATTATTTGCTTGTAAATTGCAGGTAGTTTGCAGGAAAATACTATTAAAATCATGCACAACTACATGGAAAATACCACTGTGATTACTCTCAATCTGCGATAGCAATTCGCCATCTACTACTGGAGAATTAATTCGCAATGCCAACCCATTCTCTAAAGCTTTAGGAAAGCTGTATCTAAGTTTTTGCGAGTCACCGATTATCTCTGCTGAATAGCGCTTCAATTTATCGGAAAAGAAAAGCAAATTCCCCACACCCATTGCAGATGTTTGAATCGTATCTAGCGGGAATCCATCTTCGAATATAGCAACCTTGCCCCTAATTAAATTTCCTTCAACATCTCTCAATTCAATAGACAGCTTGTTCCTTAATCCCTCGACAAGATATCCGCCTTCCGGAAAAAAATTGATGTGATAGCGCTCGGCATTTAGTTCGGGCAGCTTGAAATTCAAATGTTTTGTAAGTCCGTTTTTCTTAACGATTACGTGAAGTTGGGCATTTTTACTTACTATTTTTTCTGCCGGATAATTGATCATCAATTCGCCAATAACACTGGTTTTCGCCTTGCCACGCTGAATGACGTTGTCATTGGATCCTATGGTATAAGTAACATCAGCATTTTCTACAAATCGGTTATCGCCTGTTAGCACTCGCAAAAGCGCAGTTCCATTTTTTGACTCCTCATCATATACCTTAAATACGGAAATATTTGTTACCAGGGAATTTATTGTTGTTGATTTGATAGTTATTGGTTGTACAAAGTTACCATCGTAATGGCCATTGACTTTGATGTTCGTGTTTGCAATGAAACGATAATTGCCATTAGGTAAGGAATCTGGCAAAGAAAATGCGCCAAAGACAAAGCCTTCAGTAATCAAAAATTTCTCCTGAAGTAAGATCGTACTATCAGCATTGTTCACTAAGGATAAATACAAAGTTTGGTATTGGTCGAGTGGTGCAATATTTTGCAGCAAGCATCCCGTAAACCAAACATCATCATTATTGGTGTATATATTTTTATCGAAGTGGATAAAAAGGGAAGATTGGGCTTGGCTTTGTCCATAATTTTCAAGTAGTACTGCTACACTATCGATCCCACCAGATTGTGCTTTGGCACAATAGCCAGAAAGAATTAAGCAACACAACAGTAAATATTTCGAAAGCATATTTAGATGATATTGCTAAAAATGAAAATTTTTTACCAAAAACTGGAATTTATAACCAAATAGTGACCTATTTCATTCTATGTTTAAATCGTAAAGGTGATTGAAGTATCTAGATCTTAACAATGCCATGTTTCACAGCATACAAGGCTAATCCTGTACGGCTTTTTAAATTTAGTTTTTCGCAAAGCGAATTCCGATATCCATCTATCGTACGCGGACTAACGAACATTTCCGACGCAATTTCATTATAGGTTTTCTCAGTATAAGTATATTTCAAAAACTCCATCTCTCTTTCTGGAAATGGCATGCCGAACCAACAATTACTTTTAGTCGCAGAAAAAACTTTTCGATGTGTCTTTCATTTCCATATTATCTAAATAATATTAAAAAAAGCTCGCTGATAAATAATAACCATACAGAACACTGGATTGTGCCAGGTATTAGTCTAATGTATTTTGGTAAAAGAGACCTTGGAAGCAAGTTATTCTTTCGATATAATCACTACATTAATACAAGAGATCGGACACAGGGATTTTCGCAGATGCAGCTCGGCTACTCTTTAAACGTTACGCAGGTATTAGGCAATAAGTAGAACAGTTTATCTTAAAACAAACCAAATAACGCTCCTCCTTCTTTACCCATTTTATCAACCTTAGCCTCTACCGTTCCATCCTTTATTAATTCGGGTGCATGGTGAGGCTTTTTTCGAGCATCAATAATCAAAGAACCTTTACAGCCCCAATGTTTTTCTATAATGAAATCTTTAATACCATAAATATCTGCCGCAGGATTACTACGGGTAAAGGTAACCCAAACAAGGTTGTCAATATTCGCGGCGGTAAATTCAGCATCGTCTGCCATAACAATTAAAGGTATGCCGCTTAGGTCTTCATTCGTAAGTATTAAATTAAGTTTGGCAACTTCTACGGCAGTCTTTTCTGCATTTAAGTATGGATCAAATTTTAGTACCATTATGCCTGGAATGGCCATTTTAGCAGCATAACCATTTTCAGCGAGCCCGAGCGCTGGAGGAACACTATCCCAAAGACTGCGCTTTATATCCCCAGCGGCTGCAATTACCACTTTAGATCCGCTATTCAAACCATCTCCACTATAATCGAGCGTGTCAATCGTTGTATTCGTATAAAAATGAATATCCCTGGTAAGATCAATACGCTGTAAAATATGAGATAGAAATGCAGCGATGTGGTGGGTACTTAGTTTTTCATCATCTTCTTTTGCCGCAATGAACACATATTTAGCTAAACTCAGTTGATTTTTTCCTAAAATGTGGTTAGCAATGGTTAAAATCTCTTGCGGACGACGTTGTTTTAGATATGGCGTATAACGTTCGCTTCCTATGGCAAAAAGTAAAGGATGCACGCCAGCGGCATCTACGGCATGAACCTCTTTCAAGCCGTGGATTTCTTGTGGAATTGCAGAACCTGTAATCTCATGTATCAATGCGCCAAAACTGGTATCTTCTTGCGGCGGCCTCCCAACAACTGTAAAAGACCAAATAGCGTCTTTTTTATGATAAACATGATGAACTTTCATCAGTGGAAACGGGTGCATTAAACTGTAATAGCCGAGGTGATCTCCAAATGGGCCTTCTTGTTTATTTTCATTAGGGTATACGGTACCAGTGATGATAAAATCTGCATCTGCAGAAATACAAAATCCCTCATCATCGTAGAAGTAGCGGAAACGCCTGTCGCCAAGCGCACCGGCAAAAGTCATTTCTGATAAACCTTCTGGCAAGGGCATTACTGCTGCCAAAGGATGCGAAGGCGGGCCACCTACAAAAATGCTCACCTTTAATGGTCTTCCTAATTTGTTGGCTTTAGATTGATGAACCCCTATCCCCCGGTGGATTTGATAATGTAAACCAATTTCTTTATCCTGGATGTAGTCATTGCCTCCCAGCTGGATGCGATACATGCCTAGGTTAGCGCTTAAAATCCCAGGTCTCTCGATGTCTTCAGTATATACCTGCGGCATGGTTACAAATGGTCCACCATCCATAGGCCAATTAACAATTTGTGGCAACTGGCTAATACTTGTTTTCAAAAATTTCTTGTGGGCACCAGGAGTTTTCATTGGCAAAGCTGATAATGCAGACATTGCAGATCCAGCGTATTTCAATGGGCTTTTAAGTGCCTTCATTGGGTCATTCCTCAGGGATACCAATTGTTGCACTTTCGGCAAAGTATCTCTGAAGATAAATTTAGAACGTTCTATTGTACCAAACAGATTTGAAACCGCCGGAAATGGGCTGCCTTTAATGTTTTCAAAAAAAATAGCAGGACCTTGATTTTCGTAGACGCGTAAGTGGATCGCTGCCATCTCCAAATACGGATCTACTTGTTCTTTGATGCGAATGAGATGACCATTCTTTTCCAGGTCTAAAACACATGCTGCTAAACTTTTGTATGCCATCCCCAAAGATAACCAATTCGAATTTTTCCTAAACAAAAAAGCCCCAGTTGAGCAGATTTTACATAAAACCTACTAAACCAGGGCGAATTTTAAGTGAATTATTTCTTACCTGCAAAGGCTCGCAACATCCATGTGTTTTTTTCCTTAAACTGCATAAAGCGGTTTACCATATCATTCGAACCGTCGTCTCCTGCTTCATCTGTTGCATCCAAAAGTGTGCGCTCTAATTCTATCAGTTTAGCCATATCATCTAAAATTGCATCAACCATCTCTAGGTCTTTCATACCAATGGTATCAATTTCCTTAATTTGCGACTCATTAATATAATCTGCAAAGCGGCTATGAGGCGGTTTTCCTAAAGTTAAAACACGCTCCGCAATTTCGTCGATAGTAACCTGCGCATTAGTATACAATTCCTCGAACTTAACATGCAGCGTAAAAAAATTCTGCCCTTTGATGTTCCAGTGGCAGCCTCTAAGTTTTTGGTAGTGGATGTGATAGTTCGCCAAATAGTCGTTCATCAGATCAACTACTGGTTTAACCTCTTTTTCGTTTAAGCTTATTTCTTTAGCGTCCATTTTATGTGAATTTAATTTATTTGAATGCGTTGTTAACAAGTTAGCTGCTTAAAAGTTTTAACGAAGACAGGATCTATACAATACCTGATTTGTTACTTCGTTTATAAACAAAGGCACATTAATACCGGGTTTAACAAACCATTAATAATGAATTAAATAGATAGGGCGTCATTCTTTTGTTACTAACAATGGCCCTCTTAAATTAAATATGATTAATAATATTATTCGTATTATTGCCTTCTTTGACTTATAACTTTATAGGAAATAAATGTACAAAATATATTTATCTGCCGTTGTCTTACTTGCATTAAATACAACTAGGGCTAAAGCGACAGCAGTAAGAGACTCGATCGGCGTAGAGAACAACAACGGGAAAAAACTCATTATACACCAAACAGTTGCAAAAGACACATATTATTCTATTGGAAGAAGGTACAACGTTTCGCCAAAAGATATCATGGCCTTTAATGATAACAAATACCTGCAAGTCGGTGTAATTGTCAAGGTACCAACCACTATTCCTTTCGGAAATTCAGCCACTCAAAAATCGAATGTGCCATCAGGTACTCAAAATGGAGAGATTATCGAACATACGGTAAAGCCAAAGGAAAATCTTAACATGCTTGCCGAAAAATATGGTACTACCATTGCTGAAATAAAAAGACTCAATAATTTGTCGGGTAATAACCTTAGTATTGGTCAGGTGCTTAAAATCGAATCTAAGTTAGCTGAAGAAAAAGCGCCACAGGAAAAAACTGAAGCTAACGCTAGACCAGAAAGTAGTACATCCGCCCCTACTCCTACAAGCGATGAAACGATGATTGAACACACCGTTGCACCTAAGGAATTTTTGGGGAAAATAGCCGAGAAATATGGTACAACAGTAGAGGAAGTTAAGAAGGCAAATAATTTAACGGGTAACAACCTTCATATAGGACAGAAATTAAAAATTCCCGCCACGAAAAATATTGGCGAAAACAAAGTTGTTACAGCTGACGAAAGTGCTACGCAAGCTAACAAAACGCCGGAAATTGATGCTGCAGGAACGCATACCGTGCTACGTAATGAAACTATATTTACCATCGCCAAGCAATATGGTGTTACCGCATACCAACTGCGTAAGTTAAACCAGATGTCAGATAATGCGTTGACCATTGGGCAAGTAATTAAGGTTCCGGGTGGTGTTTTAACAGATGTGCAGGTTCCGTTAGAAAAACAGGGCGAACAAAATAAACAAACACCCGTTGCCGAAAAGGAAGCAGCTAAAGAAGATAGCTTTATTCACACCGTTGCAAATGGAGAAAACATTTTTTCCATCGCCAAAAAATACAACTTAACAGCCTACCAAATTAGAACGGCCAATAAACTTGAAGATAATTCGATCAAAGTTGATCAAAAACTGATTATTCCTAAGCCGCCTCAACCAAGGTCTGTTGCAGACCTGGCTAAAGAAGAGCAGGAAAACGAGCCGGATAGCACAATGGTGAAAGATCCGAAACTACGGAGAGACCCCAGTGTTTATGGATTAAGCCAAATTGAAGAGAAAGGAGCAGGCATGTGGATTGCAGATGCAGACCTGGATGGATCTAAGATGCTGGTATTACATCGTACTGCCCCTGTTGGACGTGTAATTAAAATTACTAACCCGATGACTAACCGCACCACCTTTGCGAAAGTTGTTGGAAAATTTACGGAAAACGAATCAACTAAAGATGTTATTATTGTAATGACTAAAGCGGTGGCCGATTCTTTAGGGGCTTTAGATAAACGTTTTTTCTGCAATTTAACATATAGCGCTCAATGATTTTGAATAAAAAGCCATTCATTATTGGTATTGCCGGTGGAAGCGGATCAGGCAAAACCTTCTTTTTAAATTGTTTCCTTCATCATTTCAAGCAAGATGAAGTAACCTTGGTATCGCAGGATGATTATTATATCCCTGCCGGAGAGATGACACAGGAGGAAAACAAATTATATAACTTCGATCTTCCATCTACCATAGATAGCGAGCAGTTTCTAAGAGACATCAAGCAATTAATGAATGGTGAGGTTGTTTACAAGAAAGAGTATAATTTTAACAATCCACTGGCAGTGGTAAAAATTCTGGAGATAAAATCTGCCCCAATTATTATTGTGGAGGGCCTTTTTATTCTTCACTTTAAAGAAATTGCAGAATTGTTAGACCACGCAATTTTTGTAGATGCAGATGAGGAAGTTGCACTCGACAGGCGCATTAAGCGTGATGGCCTGGAACGTGGATATCCTGAAGATGATGTGCTCTACAAATGGCATAACCATGTGGTACCTGCCTACAAAGAGTATCTTCTTCCCTACCGGGATAAATGCCACAAAGTGATCCTCAACAATACGAATGAACCTGAAGAAATTATTGCGATAACAGAAGACATCTCTAACAACTTAAGAAACAGCATTTTGGTTAATATACAATAGCAGTATCTTCTTCACAAAGAAAAATCTATATTGTCTGCTTTGGGTTAATAAAATACGACAATATAGATTTTCCGAACCTATAGTGGCTAAACTGAATTTAATTTAACTGCATCTCCGGCACATCTCCTTCCACAACCAATTTTCCTAAGGTAGATTGTTGTATAAATTCGATACTCACACCGGCCGCTCGCTCTACAAGTTTAAAACCACCTTCGGGCAAGATATCCATAACAGCCAGTTCGGTTACCACTTTTTTTATGCATCTTACCCCAGTTAGCGGAAGCGTACACGTGGGAAGCAATTTACTCTCTCCTGCTTTGTTAACATGCTGCATAGCCACAATAATATTTTTGGCTGAAGCGACTAAATCCATCGCTCCGCCCATGCCTTTTACCATTTTTCCAGGAATTTTCCAGTTGGCAATGTCACCATTCTCCGAAACTTCCATCGCTCCTAAAATAGTAAGATCAACCTTCTGTGCCCTAATCATTCCAAAGCTCATAGCAGAATCAAATATAGATGATCCCGGGAGCGTTGTAATGGTTTGTTTGCCGGCATTAATTAAATCCGCATCTTCACTTCCCTCAATAGGAAAAGGGCCCATGCCTAGCAAACCATTTTCAGATTGCAAAACAATATTAATACCTTTCGGGATATAATTGGCTACCAAGGTTGGAATTCCTATCCCAAGGTTAACATAGTATCCATCTTTTATCTCTTTTGCGATGCGTTGCGCTATTTCTTCTTTACTTAGTGGCATTTGTATGGGTGTAATTGATCAAAAAAATAATCTGAGCTTATTGAATCTGTAACAGGGCTATATTTTGCGAACAGTTCTTTGCTCAATTCGCTTTTCGTAACCATCACCCTGAAAAATACGATGCACATAAATGCCAGGTGTGTGTATATGGTCTGGGTCGAGCTCACCAGCATCTACCAACTCTTCAACTTCTGCAATGGTAACCTTACCTGCCATAGCCATTAAGGGGTTAAAATTTCTGCTGGTCGCCCTAAATACAAGGTTACCGGCCGTATCGCCTTTCCAGGCCTTCACAATCGCGAAGTCTGCATCAAAGGCATATTCCATCAAGTAATCTTTACCATCGAAATTTCTTATTTCTTTTCCTTCTGCAACCTCCGTTCCTACGCCAGCAGGAGTAAAAATGGCTGGCATACCGTAGCCAGCGGCCAAACACCTGGTTGCCAATGTACCCTGAGGAATTAAGTCAACCTCTAATTCTCCACTTAGTAACTGCCGCTCGAACTCTGCATTTTCGCCAACGTATGAGGCAATCATCTTCTTCACCTGGCGTTGCTTCAACATTAAACCAATGCCAAAGTCATCTACACCAGCGTTATTGGAAATACAGGTAAGGTTATGAACGTTTTTTTTTACCAGTGCGCTGATGCAATTTTCTGGGATGCCGCAAAGGCCAAAACCACCAAGCATGAGCACGTCGCCATCTTTAATATCGCTAATAGCCGCGTCTGCTCCAGATACAACTTTATTTATCATTTTATGAATTTTGGTTAGTTTGCTAATTTACAAATTGCATCTTAAACAATAAACACAGCCTCGCAAATCTATTGGGAATGTTAATTAATTGGAATTAATCTAAATAACAGGTACTTTTGTGTACCTATGATATACGAGAGAGAAGATAACTTATTTACATTACCAACCGACCCAGAATTCCAGAAAGGGATGGGTTTTATTTTTAGCTGTACCGCCGAACATAAGAAATGTTGCGAAAAGTTTAAAAAAGGTAAAAGATGTAAAAAATGCCCGGGCAAGAAGAAGTAATCGCTTATTATTAAACCTGATGGTGGTTACTCCCGAATAGGACGATCAACTTGCTATTTAAGAGCATATCTTGCGGAGTATTCTCAATTTTTTTTGATTAAATCTGTTGATAGACTGCACATACGTAGGGCTATGCGCATTTAAAGATCTTATATGTTTGCTCTCCACGGATGACTCCATCGAGATTAATTCAAATAAACATAAGTTATTCCATCTCCACCTCTGTCAGCATGTTCGTCTTCCATCCTATCTACTTGACTATATTTCCGAAGGTATTCCCGAATCATTTTTCTTAAGATCCCATCCCCTTTACCATGAATAAGTTTGATAGAAGGGAAACCAAGCATAATCGCTTTATCGAGATATTTCTCTACTTCGAACAAGGCATCTTCTGTTCGTTTTCCTCGAAGATCGAGCTCGGCTTTGAAATTAGAAACAGCATCATTCATTCTTCCAGAAAATGAGCTTCCAACGCTCTGGATGGCCTTCTTGGCTTCTTTATTGCTTATTCTTTGTACCCTGTTTTTCTTAACCGTAGATCGTAGATCGCCGATGGCAAGCACCAATTCATTGCGGTTAATTTCCAAAACCAGGCCAGTGGTATCGCTCTCGTTAAACTTCACCCAATCACCAATTGAGATTTCTCCGCCTAATAATACCTGAACAGGCTTGGGTTTCTCTTTCGGGATCGTATTTTTTACTAGCTCCTTTTGTAGGTTTTGCCGCAACTCTTTAGTAATTTCTTTATCAGCCTGCTTTTCCTTAATTTCAGCGATGGTATTTTCTACCAGCTTATTAGCATTTTTAATAATACTTTGCGCTTCTTGCTTGGCTTCCTTTATTAGCGCCTTTTTATTTTCCTCCAAGAATGATTTGAGTTTTTCATTCTCGGCCACTAAATTTTTGGCTTTATTTTGCTGGTTTGCCAGGCTTACCTTCGCATCGTAAACATTTTTCTTTTCTCTTTCCAAATCAACCAACATCGTATCTACCCGGTTTTGGTTTGAACCCGTTTTTTCGCGGGCAAGCTGAATTACTTCTTTAGGAAGACCAATATTTTGGGCGATTTCGTATGCATAAGAACTTCCCGGTTTCCCCATCTCTAAAATATAGAGCGGTTTCATTTTACTGTTATCGAAAAGCATGGAGGCATTTTCCAGTCCTGGGGTATTGCCGGCAAAAAGTTTTAAGTTAGAATAATGGGTAGTAATTACACCCCTTACCTTTTTATTATTAAGCACCTCTAGAACCGCTTCAGCCATTGGTCCACCAAACTGTGGATCGGTACCGGTACCGAATTCGTCAATTAAGACCATTGTTTTTTGCGAAGCGTGCTCCACGAAATACCGCATCTTTTTCAGATGTGCGCTGTAAGTACTTAAATCACTTTCAATTGATTGGTCATCACCAATATCGGCAAAAATATTTTCAAAAATTCCGACCTCACTATTGGCATCAACAGGAATAAGCAAACCTGTTTGCAGCATAATTTGAAGCAAACCAACAGTTTTCATACATACCGATTTACCTCCAGCGTTTGGACCCGAAACCAGCACCACCCGCGTTTCGGCATCAATGTGGATATTAAGTGGCGTTACTGTTTTGTGTTCCGCTGCAAAGGAAATAGAAAGTAAAGGATGCCTCGCATTAATCAATTTGGTCTTTGGGTCTTTTAATAATCCAGGCATCTCAGCATCAATATCCATCGCAAATAGCGCTTTTGCTCTAACAAAATCAAGTTTAGTAAGAAACCCATGATAAGATAACAACAGTGGCGAGTACGGACGTAGCTCGTTTGTCAATGCAATTAAAATTTTGATGATTTCTCTCCGCTTATCGAATTCCAAATCGCGAAGCTTATTGTTTAGCGTAAATACCTCTTCTGGTTCAATGTAAACAGTTTGGCCAGTAGCAGATTCATCATGTACAAACCCCTTTAATTTACGCTTATTTTCTGCCAATACAGGAATACACATTCTCCCATCGCGAATAGTTAGACTGCCATCTGCAACCCAGTTATTGGCCACGGCCTGTTTATAAATTGCATCCATCCGTTTGCGTACGTCTTGTTCAGCTTTGGATATTGCAGTCGTAATTTCTTGTAACTCTTTAGAAGCATTAGGCTTAATTTTCCCTTTAATATCAATAACCGTCTCAATCTTGCGTAAGATGTTTTTTTCTATGGGAAGATGTTCGAAAAGTGCTTCTAACGTTGGGTAAACTTCTGCACGTTCTTCGAAAAAACGCAAAACAGAGAAAACAGTTTGAAGCGAGGTATAAACCTGAAACCACTCTTCTTCAAGCAAATAGGTTCCTTCAACTCTTATTTTTTCAATTAATGATTTTAGATCGAAGAAGGTATTTATTTGTAATGGCTCTTGATTTTGAAGGATGCTTTTAAACTCATGGGTTTGCCTCAAAAATTTATCTATCTGATCGAAGCGATTCATAACCTGCATTTTCTGTACCATGGTCTGCCCCATTGGACTTAAACAATGTTTGGAAATAAGCTGCCTAATTTCGAGAAAACCTAAACGCTCTAAACAATTTTCGGGGTATAACATATTATTGTACAGGAAGTGCTACTGGGTTGCTTTGTATTAATGTGGCTTTTTTAACCTTCAGAATTGAATCGGCTACTTTTTTCTTTTTGGCAATATCTGCCACTGCCTTAACTTTTGATAATGAATCGGGCTTCATTTTCTTTCTAATCGCTGATGAATCGGCCTTAAATTTTTTAATAATCTTGATGGAGTCAGTATTGAACTTCCGTTGCATGATTAATGAGTCTGCTTTCAACATTGCCTTTTTCTGACTGGCCAGCTGCTTGGTGATCGAGGCATAAATTTCTGCTAATATTGTTGGGTTCTGATAATAGTAATTTAAGCTATTGGTATAACCAGCAGAATCAGTGTCGAACTTCTTGTAAATGCCTCTGTAGTATTTAGATGCAACTTTCCGGGCAGAATCTTGCGCATAGATGGTAGACAAATATCCATCAACCACGTGGATATCGAACAGAATCTTTTCCATTCTTTCCTGCTCAATGATACCATCAGGTGCTTTAGGCTTGCATGCCACACAAAAGAGTGCAACAATCAACCCACAAAATATTTGTTTCATCCTCAATTAAAATATTATTTATTGCCCAAATTGCGGCAAGGTTGTTAATTTTACCCAAAAATAGTTATAAATGAGCATAGCTGATAATCTTAAGCAATATAAAAAAGAGGTAGAAACAGACGGAGTTAAGCTTATAGCAGTTTCTAAAACTCAAAGTGTTGATGCCATTTTGGAAGCCTATCATGCAGGGCAACGTGTTTTCGGCGAAAATATGGTGCAGGAAATGGTAGAAAAACAGAACCAACTACCAGATGATATTGAATGGCATTTGATAGGGCATTTACAAAGTAACAAAGTAAAATACATCGCACCTTTTGTAAAACTCATTCATGGTGTGGATAGTTTAAAGCTTCTTCAAGAAATTAATAAACAAGCAGTAAAGAATAAGCGGGTGATAGATTGCCTGTTACAAATTTATATTGCCGAGGAAGAAACGAAATTTGGTTTGGCACATGATGAGGTTATCGAGTTGCTCCGATCCAGCGAATATGCAGAATTGAAAAATATAAGAATTGTAGGTGTAATGGCAATCGCAACAAATACCAAAAACGAGAAGCAAATTACCATAGAATTTAATGAATTGAAAGTTTTATTCGATGGCTTAAAAGCAAGTTTCTTTAAAAACGAGGAATCATTTAAAGAAATTTCTACAGGCATGAGTGCCGATTATAAGCTGGCTATAGAAGAAGGTAGCACAATGGTTAGAATAGGCAGTAACATTTTTGGTAAAAGAATCATCAAACATTTTAAAAACATCTCCAATAATTAATTAAATGGATATCAACATTAGAACTGCTCGCCAAGATGATTGTCTGAGAATATTAGAATTAATTAACGAATTGGCTGTTTACGAACGTGCACCCGAAGAAGTAACCGTAGATTTGACTCATTTTATCGACGCTGGTTTCGGAACTCATGCGGTATGGAAAGCATTTGTTGCCGAAGTAAATGGGTTGGTAGTGGGCTTCGCACTTTTTTATACCAGGTACTCTACATGGAAAGGATGCCGCCTTTACCTGGAAGATTTTATTGTTACGGAGGAATTTAGAGGAAAGGGCGTAGGAAAACAACTTTTCGAAAAGGTTATTGAAGAGGCCAAAAATGGAAATTACAACGGAATGGTATGGCAAGTTCTAGATTGGAACGAGCCTGCTATTAACTTCTATAATAAATACAATGCAAATTTAGAAAGCGGATGGTTAAATGTATCGCTATCAACGGCACAGGTTAAATCTTTTTAATATGGATATTTTTAAGTTTGGCGGCGCTTCGGTTAGAGATGCTAATGGTGTAAAAAACTTGGCCAGCATTATTCGCGGTTATAAAACAGGGGAGTTACTTGTGGTGATTTCTGCAATGGGCAAGATCACGAACCAACTGGAAGAACTATCGAAAGGTTACCTGCAAGGAAGCAGTGAAACCCATAAAATTTTTGAAGAAATAAAAGCCTTTCACTTCGAGATCATTGAACAACTTTTTGGGGATAAGGGTAGTCAAGTTTACAATGATGTTGCCAATACATTCGTAGAGATTGAATGGCTGATTGAAGATGAACCAGACAATGATCCAGATTACATTTACGATCAAATTGTATCAATCGGAGAAATTGTATCAACAAAAATTGTTACCGCTTACCTAAACCTAATTGGCGTTAAAGCCCTTTGGGCAGATGCCAGGAATTACATTCAGACTGATAACACTTATCGTGAAGGAAAGATTGATTGGGCTAAAACTCAACAGAAAATTCAAAATGGATTAACACCACTTTTGAAGGATAATATCATTGTAACCCAGGGTTTCATAGGCGGAACCACTGAAAATTACACCACAACATTGGGCAGAGAAGGTTCCGATTATTCTGCAGCAATTTTCGCTTCTTGCTTAAATGCAGATGCAGTAACCATTTGGAAAGATGTTCCTGGAGTACTAAATGCCGATCCAAAATGGTTTGATGAAACCGAAAAAATCCCTCAGCTCTCCTACCATGATGCTATCGAACTAACTTATTACGGGGCAACAGTTATTCATCCAAAAACAATTAAACCACTACAGAATAAAGGCATCCCACTTTTTGTGCGTTCTTTTATAGAACCTCAGGGTACAGGAACGGCCATCACTAAAGATAATAACCCACTGCCTGTACCCTCTTTTATTTTTAAAATTAACCAGGCTTTAATTTCCATTTTTCCAAAGGATTACTCGTTTATTATTGAGGAAAATCTGAGCAATATATTCGAATTATTTCACAGGCATAAAATAAAAATTAATACCATGCTTAATTCCGCCATTAGCTTTTCTGTAAGCGTAGATGACCATAGTAAAAAAATCGAAAAATTAATTACCGATCTATCTACAGAATTTACAGTAAAGTACAATAAAGGATTAGAATTGGTTACTATCAGGTATTACAATCAAAGCACTATAGATCGGGTTACCGTTGATAAAGATATCCTGTTAGAGGTAAAAAGCCGTTACACCTGCCAAATGGTGATGAAAAATAAAGCTTGAGCATCGACTAATGAACGAAAATATTCTGAATGAGGAGATACAAAAATTTATCGACAACAACTTAGAGAAAGATGTTACCGAGATTGCGCTGGCAAAAAATAAGTTTGCTGAGGTAAGCGCCCAAGAGATTGCGGGGCAAATTTTATCTAAAAGAAAAGCAGAAAAAAAATTACCAACCTGGTTTAACGCTAAAGGAATTTATTATCCCCCAAGTTTATCAATCGAACAAACCTCATCAGAATTAACCGCAGAATACAAGGCAAAACTGTTGATTGGAACATCGGTCGTCGATATTACTGGCGGATTTGGTGTAGACGCCTATTTCTTTGCGCAAAGAATGAAAATAGTTAAACACTGTGAGATTAACCCAGCATTATCAAAAATTGCAGAACACAATGCAGCAGTACTAGGAGCAAATAATATAGCATTTGAATCTCAGGATGGCTTGGCATTAATAGCAGATCTACCTAATCAAGTAGATAACATCTATGTAGATCCCGCACGGCGGGCGAAAAAAGGCAAAGTATTTCTCTTAAAAGATTGTTCACCGGATATTGTTGAACATTTGCCATTCTTACTCCAAAAGGCGACACGTGTTTTGATTAAGACGGCTCCACTGCTAGATATCACAGCAGGGTTAGCTGAACTAAGCAATGTTAGTGAGATTCATATTGTAAGTGTAAAAAACGAATGTAAAGAACTGTTATGGGTTATTGACCGAAATAGCGAGCAAGATCCAACCGTATTTGCTGTAGCGATAAATGAGACCGAAAAAGTTTTTAAGTTTAAATTATCGCAACGAGATATTTCAGCAGATTTTGCAGATGATCTGTCTCATTTCAATTACCTGTACGAGCCAGATACTGCATTGTTAAAATCGGGCGCTTTTAATCTTATTGGAAGAGTATATAATTTAAAGAAGTTGCAACAGCAAACGCAACTGTTTGTAAGCGACATAATTAATATCAGTTTTCCGGGAAGGATCTTCAAAATTGTAAAGTTTATTACCGCCTCGGAACTTAAAAAAAACGCTAACTTAAATGCCAACGTAATTGTTAGAAACTATCCGGCAAAGGCCGAAGACTTAGTGAAGAAATATAGAATTAAACCTAGTAACACATTATTTCTAATCTTCACTAGGTGGCATAACGATAACATCATTATCCAAGCTGAAATTAAACAACATTATTAACGCAAAAAGCCTTTCGTTTTTCGAGAGGCTTTTTCTGGGTTAGAGTCACTTTAAAGAACTAAATCTTCTTCACATTCACGGCTTGAAGACCCTTTCTTCCTTCGGCAACTTCAAATTCAACAGTATCGTTTTCTTTCAAGCTATCTATTCCGCCCAGAACATCTTTGAAATGTACAAATAAATCTTTGTTGTCTTCTTGAACGATAAATCCAAATCCCTTTTCGGTGTTAAACCATTTTACTTTCCCAGTTGCCATAAAATAAAAAAAATGTATAAAATTAAACCTTTATGCTTTGATCATCATTTCTTGCAACCGATTGAAGTTTATTCATTTAAACAACCAGATTTTAGCGCTAATACTGAAACAAAACTATCAAATATAATAATTACAACATAAAACGCAACCAAAAAATGCCCTTCTAACATATTTGTTGCGTTTTACATCCCTTATTTCTGCAATTATTTATTTGGCTGAGGAGTTGTACGCAAATAAGGTTTAATTACTTGGTGTCCTTTAGGGAATTTTGCTGGAATATCCTCAGTTTTTATACTATTAACAACAATTACGTCATCTCCATCATTCCAATCTGCTGGTGTTGCCACACTGTAATTTGCCGTAAGCTGTAAAGAATCGATTACACGCAACACTTCATTAAAATTTCTACCTGTAGATGCCGGATAAGTGATCATCAACTTCACTTTTTTATCTGGACTAATTACGAAAAGAGATCTTACTGTTAGGGTTTCTGATGCATTTGGATGAATCATATCGTATAAATTTGCTACAGTTTTTTCTGGGTCAGCAATAATTGGAAACTCCACTGAGGTATTCTGGGTCTCATTAATATCACTAATCCAACCTTGATGAGAGGTTGCAGAATCTACACTTAAAGCTAGCACTTTCACGTTACGTTTTTCAAACTCACCTTTCAATGCTGCAGTCCTACCCAATTCTGTGGTACAAACAGGCGTATAATCTGCAGGGTGAGAAAACAATACTCCCCAGCTATCGCCTAAAAAATCGTAAAAATCTATATTACCTATCGAGGTTTCTGCCTGAAAGTTTGGTGCGGTATCTCCTAGTCTTATGCTCATACTGTTATTTATCTAAATGTTAATGTAAACAAATCTAATAAATACTATAGTAAATACATAGGGATTGTATGCATTTAAGACATTCAAATTATAAATATAAAAAAACCTTGAAGAGATTAGTCAACAAGGTTTTAAGAAAATTAATTTGTTTGGGTAAATTAATTATAAACTTTGATCATGAATACACAATCCTGTAATTTCTCTATTTGTTTAGGCCGTTTCAATCCTGATAGTAAACTTTTCTTTGTTGCAGTTAACCTATTTATTCCCAAGGAATCTTGTGGAATTGCCCGCATTGCTTCCAAAATATATTTAGACTTTATTGCAAATGCTGCACCTTCGGTCTGATCGGGTTTGCCACTGATAATTCCTACTAAATTTCCATTGGTATCTAGAAGTGGACCACCACTATTTCCGGGATTAACAGGAATAGATACCTGATACTGGGTTGTATCGCCAACAAAACCATTTTTTGAGCTTACATAACCTTCGCCAAGTACTGCATCATCTTTTGGATAACCTAAAGTGTAAACTGTTTCGCCAATGCTACTGGTGTTTTTCTTAATGGTATAAGGAATAGCAGATAAATTAACAAAATTCTTATCACTAATTTTTAAGATCGCGATGTCATTCTGCGGATCCGTATAAACAGATTTGACTTTAAAAGATTCACCTTTGCTGTTTTGAACATACAGCGAATCCGCTCCATTAATCACATGCAAGTTGGTTAGTACATAACCATTTGTAGAAATGGCGAAGCCCGTTCCACCGAAACTATTCTGGACAGCAGGCTTACCTGCGACAGAATTTGTATTGTTGATTTTGCGAATTAAACTGTTTTGAGTTTTAATCGCTTTGTTAACCTGATTACTAAGCAAAACAAGTTGCTCTTTCTGTTTGGTATTATGCTGAATAGAATAAACCGAAACGAGAGACAAAACCAAGAAAGAAGCAGCTACAGCAATGGCTGATTTATGTTTCCTCCAGAGCTGAACCACACGCGAAGGATGTGGTTTTAACGATGCGGCTAAGTGATCGACATCAATTTCGGCGTGGATTTGATTCAATTGATCTTTAAGCTTTGCCTGACCAGCAAAAATATCCATAGCTTCTAAAAAGAATTTATGCGATACAACTTTATGATCTACAGTGGCATCATTTTTACGCAAGGCTTCCAGTTCCGCAGCTTCTTGCGGATTAAGTTTACCTAAAAGATAATCTTCAATAATTGCATCTAACTCCAAATCGTTTCTCATTTCAATTATTATGGTTGAAAAAATATTTTCTTTAATCTCTGCAGGCACTTATATTTCTGTGTTTTAGCATTATCAGTATTAGTGTAGCCAAATTTTTCACAAATATCCTGCATGGATAAATTGTGGATATAAAAATCCTGAATAATTGTTTTACAGGGTTCGCCCAAATGATCAAGCGCAGATTGCATCTTAACAAATTGATTGTCTTTTTCCTCATGCTGATCCACATCTTCCTCAACAGCGAAAACATCTTCGTAATCGGTAATGTTCCCGGTTTTTCTGCTACTTTGGGTAAGTTTTTTCAACCAAAGACGCCTGCAAACAGAGTATATATAGGTTTTCAATTTACTACTTAACTCAAAATTGCCACTCTTAATTTTGTTATATAAAATAATGATCGCTTCCTGATAAACGTCTTTTGCATCATCTTCATCGCCATTATTATTTAGTATAAATTGCAAAACCATTGCAAAGTAAGCCTTATATAACTTATTAAGCGTATCCTCTGAGTTATTTAGAATACCTAAAATAACCTCCCTATCTGTTGGAACTGAACTCTTTAAACTGTTATTCACTAGTTAATACGTTTTTCGATAAATAGTAACCCAATATTAGACAAAAAAATATTTATGCAAGCTATAATAAGTTAATACAGCTTGCAAGGTAAGGGTAACCCCGGGCATCAAAAAATATTTTATTTTTTTTTAAAATTTCTGGGTTACCTTTTTACCTTTGCGGCATTAACAAGAAAATTAATAACATAAAAAATTTCAAATCATGAAAAATGCATTCAAATTAGGCTTTTTAGCTTTAGCTTTATCTTTATCAGTTGTTGCTTGTAACTCAGAAAAAAAAGCTGAAGGTGCTGATACTACTTTAACTGATTCTTCTACAATTGTTACTGACACAACTGCTGTTGATACAATGGTTAAAGATTCTACAGTTAAAGATACTACTGTAAAAGCTACTACAACTACTACTGAAGAAGTTAAACACTAGTCTAACTTAACTTATAAAAAACGGCCTGAAATTCATTTTCCAGGCCGTTTTTATATAATAATTTTTTTTCACTTCGGTGGGTTACCTTTTACCAATTTGCGTATTAAAGGTAAATTAAACACTAAAACAATATTTAAAATGAAAAATGCATTCAAATTAGGTTTCTTAGCTTTGGCTTTATCTTTATCAGTTGTTGCTTGTAACTCAGAGAAAAAAGCAGAAGGTAACGATACTATGTTAACTGATTCATCTACTATCGTATCAGATACTACTGCTACAGATACAATGGTTAAAGATTCTACTGTAAAAGATACTACTGTTGCTGTTACTACAGAAACTACTGAAGTAAAACACTAGTTTTAAACTTAATATTTGCAAGGCCTCAATTTTTTTTGAGGCTTTCTTATTTTTGTGGGTTACCTTTTCAATTTTCTGGTATTAAGAGTATTATTAACCCCCTAAAACAAAAAACAAAATGAAAAATGCATTCAAATTAGGCTTTTTAGCCTTGGCTTTATCTCTTTCAGTAGTTGCTTGCAGCTCAGATAAAAAAGCTGGTGACGCCGATTCTACCGCTACAGACACCACAATGGTTGACACAATGGCAAAAGATACAATGATGATGGACACCATGAAAATGGATACTACTAAAATGGATACTGCATCAAAAATGTAGTCTATTCTCATCGATAGCAAAAAGACTTTAGGGAGTACCTAAAGTCTTTTTGCTTTTATAATGGCTATTATCCTTAAATCTCACCAATTGTAGTAAATTTGCGGCAAAATTATAATCCGCAAAAATGAATCTAACTTCACTACAAGCTATCTCGCCAGTTGATGGCAGATATAGAAAAACTACCGAAAGTTTAGCTGCCTATTTTTCTGAAGAGGCATTAATAAAATACCGCGTTTTTGTAGAAATTGAATATTTCATTGCTTTGTGCGATGCAAATTTGCCTGGCTTAGAAAACTTTGATAAAAACCTATACCAACAGTTGCGCCATATTCACGAAAATTTTTCGGAAGCTGATGCGTTGGAGATCAAGGAGACCGAAAAGGTAACCAATCATGATGTTAAAGCGGTTGAATATTTCATTAAATCAAAATTTGATACATTGTCTCTTCAAGATTATAAAGAGTTTATCCATTTCGGTTTAACATCGCAAGATATTAATAACACGGCGATCCCGTATTCTATCAAGCTGGCATTAAAGGAAAGTTATTACCCTGCCATATCATCACTAATTGAAAAAATTAACGATTTAGCCAACGACTGGAAAAATATACCGATGTTGGCCCATACGCATGGTCAGCCAGCCTCGCCAACTAAATTAGGTAAAGAATTTTTGGTATTTTCAGAGCGCTTGAGTATCCAATTGGCGCAGTTGAAAAACATTCCGAATAGCGCTAAATTTGGTGGAGCTACAGGAAATTTCAATGCCCATCACATTGCATACCCGCAGGTAGATTGGGTATCATTTTCTAACCGATTTGTGAATGAGAATTTGGGGTTGAGCAGGGCCCAGCATACTACCCAAATAGAACATTACGATCAGTTTGCGGCGCAATGTGATGCGCTTAAGCGAATAAATAATATTATCATCGATCTGGATAGAGATATTTGGACTTACATTTCAAAAAACTATTTTAAACAGAAAATTAAAGCTGGAGAAATCGGTTCATCGGCCATGCCGCATAAGGTAAATCCTATAGATTTTGAAAATGCCGAAGGAAACGCAGGAATTGCTAATGCACTATTCGAATTCTTTGCCGCTAAGCTTCCTATTTCTCGATTGCAAAGAGACCTTACAGATTCTACTGTATTAAGGAATATTGGCGTTCCATTCGGCCACACATTAATAGCGATTCATGCTACACTTAGGGGATTAAACAAAATTTTGCTTAACGAAGCTGCCTTACACGCCGATCTAGACGAAAACTGGGCAGTGGTTGCTGAAGCCATTCAAACTGTGTTAAGGAGAGAAAACTTTCCTAACCCTTACGAAGCATTAAAAGAATTAACACGTACGAATACTAAAATTAATGCAGCAAGCATTGCCGCATTTATAGAAGACCTTGCGGTAGAGGAAAGTGTAAAGGCACAATTACGAACCATAACACCATTCAACTACACCGGTATTTTCTAGCAATTAAATTGACGATAAACAGACAGCCAACAAAGGCTTTATTAATGAGTATTTGTTAATTTTGTTTATTCAAATAGATAAGACATGACGATCAACGTATATACAGAGCAAACTCCAAATCCGGCAACCATGAAATTTATGGTGAACAAGCTGCTGATTAATGGAAGTGAAGATTTTGCCACTAAAGAAAGTGCAGAGCAATCTCCATTTGCTAAAGAGCTATTTAAATTCAACTTTGTTGCTGGTGTTTTTTTCGCAAGTAATTTTGTAACCGTTACCAAGACAGATGATACCGATTGGGCAGATATCGAGGCTATTTTAAAAGAATTTGTTAAAGGGGCCGTAGAGTCTGAATTAAAGATAAAAGAAACTGCCACCGAGGAAGCGCCTGCATTTGAAGGGTCTGAAACTGAGATAAAAATTCAGCAAATTTTACATGACTATGTTCGTCCTGCTGTAGAGCAAGATGGTGGTGCCATCACTTATAAGTCTTTTGATGAAGGCGTAGTTACGGTAGAACTTAGGGGTTCTTGCAGTGGTTGTCCATCTTCGACCATTACATTAAAATCTGGTATTCAAAACTTGCTACAACGCATGGTTCCAGAAGTTACAGAAGTAGTTTCTGAAGCTCTATAAAAAGCGCATTTTTCATTTTCTATAAGTTGAAAAGGTCCGGTTTTATTAAACCCGGACCTTTTCTTTAAGTATTTTAACCATTCGATAGCCTTGCCATTATCTGCTTGCTAGAAATATCTTTTAATCGCTGTTAACATCTCATCCGAAAGTTTTCCGTTGGTAGCTAAAATTTCTCTTTTGTTAAAGTAATCATCGCCACCAGAAAAATCGAACACCTCTCCTCCTGCTTGCTGTACAATGTAGCATCCGGCGGCGAAATCCCACTGTTGCAAGTTATACTCAAAAAAAGCATCGAACCTGCCACAAGCTGTATAAACCAAATCGATTGCGGCCGCACCAATTCTTCTTACGCCATGGCTTTTTTGCATCATTTCTTCGAGCAATTTTAAATATTGAGCTTGCTTATCAAATTGGTAGTATGGAAAACCTGTAGCCAATAAGCTCGAACTTAAATCTGGATTCATAGAAACCTGAATCGGCTTTTTATTCAAATAAGCATTTCCACCTTTGTAGCTGTAGAACATTTCACCACGATTAAGCTCATAAACTACCCCTAAAACTGGCGAATGATCTTCGTATAACGCAATGCTGATACCGTAAGCAGGAATGCCGTGTATAAAGTTAGTAGTGCCGTCTAAAGGATCGATGATCCAAGTGTAGGTTTTACCTACGCGGCTAATGGTCTTCTCTTCTGTAATAAAACCAGCATCGGGCAGTAATTTCTCCAGGTTCTGAACAAGCCTCTGTTCTGCAGTCTTGTCTACGTAAGAAACCATATCGTTCAGACCCTTATATTCAATTCTATTGGCGTCAAATTGTAAGGCCTCTTTGCGGATGATATTACCGGTTAGTTTGGCAATGGAAATTACCTTGTTGCATAATAATTCGTAATTCATACCTTTTTAACAAAAACCACATTGGGTTGTTGGAATTAAATGAATTTTTATGAATCTACTCAGCCAACTTATTCTTATTCCTTAACGCATACATGCTCAACGCTACGCCGCCTAACACTAAAAATGTAGAAATCATTTCTGCTTGTGTAAAACGTAAGCCGAAAACATGATATTTAGAATTTACCCGAATTAATTCGATGCAGAAACGCTCAAGACCGTTCAAGATCATATAGATACCGAACATTAATCCAGGTGCTTTAATTTTGTCTCTTATACTCCATAAAAAGAAGAAAAGAAGTAAACAAACAATAACCTCATAAAGTGGCGTGGGGTAAACACCCTGAGCCAATTCGTTACAAAATTTGCCAGTACAGCCAGGTATAGGTATGCCCTCTCCTACCACATTATTGGGGTACTTGTAAGACCATAACCAATCTGGCAACCACGAAAATGGCTTAGGATCCGGATTAACAATACCCCAATCTCCATCGCCAGATAGATGACAACCAATTCTACCTACTGCATAAGCCAGCATCATGCCTGGTCCGCCAACATCTAACATATGTAGTGGCTTTATACCATTGCGCCTGGCAATGATAATTACCGCAGCTCCACCGCAAATTAAACCGCCGTAAAAGGTTAACCCACTAAAAGAAAGTAAACGCTCAATCGGATTTTTAACAAAGTCGTCCCAATATTCCAGGTTATCAAAAAATTTTGCTCCTAGAAATCCCCAAATGGCGGCCCAAACAATTAAATTGCTCATTAACTGATAAGGATGAACCAAAACCTTCGTTTCTTTCGGTTTATCTAATTTGTGCTTGTCTTTTTCTTTATAATCCCAATAGGCAAACAGGCCCGCAAAGAAAATTCCCCCTAACAAACTACCCTGTGTAGACATTAAAACGGATTGCGCATCGTTAACAAAAAGCTTGTAGTTAGATAAAGCATAAACCAGTTTATAACCAATCAGAAAGCCAAATAAGCCATTCATAATTAATTCTGAAACGGTAGCCTGTTTGCCAATTACAATGGTTTTTGTTATTGGATGCAAAATTCCCAAAGCCTCTTTGCGTTTAAGTTCTTCGGTAAATGCCCAATAACCGGCTATAAATGCCAAGGCAACAAATACACCAAAAGTATTAAAGGGCAGTGGCAGATTAATGCCAAACAAATATTCTAGAAAGTGCGAAACGGTTGGAAACATACAAATTATTTGTTGCGAAGATAGTAAAGAAAGGGCAAAGCTGAAACATGAAAGATGTACCCAAAAAATGCAATATTTCTATTTTGAAAAGCAATGTTTGGTAATGCTTCGGCTGCTGTAGCCCTGCTCTCCGTTTAATAGTCCTCGGCTCGTTCCTCGCCTGTGGGCTAACACTTCGATCAGGTTTAGGTGGCTGGCGTAGTAAATCTTGGCACCATGCGGATTGCAAACATGAATATGAGCACAGAAGAAGTAACTAAACGGGATAGCAGCGATATCCTTTTTGTATACGTAATGTTCAGCCTTAAGAATACTTTAACAAAAAGATTTAGCGGATTAGCCCGACTAACATTAAAAAGAGTAACGAAGATTGCTTTTCTAATGATGCGTATAGGCAGTTTCCAGCTCAGCAACTTCTACTTCACCTTCTGCGGTAATTTCGAGCAACTTAACAGCCTTTAACTCATTAACCATAACTGGGTCGTATTTCGCACGAACCTTAACATAGTTTTTGGTAAAGCCATGCATGTAGCCCATTTTTTGGTCGGCTTCGAACAGAACTTCTGCCTGGCTGCCAATTTGCGATTGGTAAAATGCCCTGCGTTTTTTATCGGAAAGAATATGAAGCATTTTACTGCGTTCGTTACGCTCGCTACCAGCTACCACGCCGGCCATTTCGGCTGCTGCTGTAAGCTCGCGTTCAGAGTAGGTAAAAACATGCAAATACGAGATATCTAAATCATTAAGAAACTGGTAGGTTTCTAGGAAATCGTCTTTGGTTTCGCCGGGGAAACCTACTATTACATCTACACCAATGCAGCAGTGCGGCATTACGGCTTTAATTTTAGCCACACGTTCTACGTACAAATCGCGGCGGTAGCGACGACGCATAAGTCCTAAAATCTTATCAGAACCCGATTGCAGGGGAATATGGAAATGCGGTACAAACCTTTTTGACGTTGCTACAAAGGCTATAATTTCATTGCTAAGCAGGTTGGGTTCTATAGATGAGATTCTGATTCTTTCTATACCTTCTACTTCATCTAAGGCTTGCACCAGATCGAAAAACTTATCTTGGCGTTCGCCATTTCGGATCCCGAAATCGCCAAGGTTTACACCAGTAAGCACGATTTCTTTAACGCCGCTTTCTGCAATCATTTTCGCCCGATTCACCACGCTTTCTATGGTATCGCTACGGCTTGCACCACGAGCCAGTGGAATGGTGCAATAAGTACACGGATAGTCGCAACCATCTTGCACTTTTAAAAAAGTTCTCGTTCTATCGCCAATGGAATATGATGCGATAAAATTATGGTTTACTTTTTCGATACTTTGTTGGTGGATAACCGCTTTAGGTTGCTTGGTTAAATCGGTAATAAATTCTACGATTCTAAATTTCTCGGCTGCACCCAATACCATATCTACACCTTCTATATTGGCAATTTCTTGTGGCTTTAATTGGGCGTAGCAGCCTACAATGGTAACAAATGCATTTGGAGAATATTTCAAAGCCTCCTTTACTACCTTGCGGCATTTCTTATCGGCATGGTCTGTAACGGAGCAGGTATTAATAACATAAACATCTGCCTGATCTTGAAATTCTACCACAGCATAACCTGCATCGGTAAACAAACGACCTATGGTAGAGGTTTCTGAGAAGTTTAACTTGCAACCTAACGTATAAAATGCGACCTTTTTCATTTAGCCTGCAAAGATAGGAATTTTGTTGGTAGTTATTGGGCGCTAAGCCTGTAGGTGCACTTATTACAGTGCGTTAACAATTTTTAGCTGCTATTTTTCTTGCCAGCGGTAACTCTCCTGCTCGAAACCAGCCAAATCTAAGACCCGGCTTATCACTGTTCCGGCTAAATCTTCAAAGGTTTTAGGCAGGCTATAAAATGATGGGCTTGCCGGACAAATAATTCCACCAGCTTCGGTAACGATTTTCATGTTATTGATATGGATAAGACTAAAAGGTGTGTCTCTAACTACCGCAATAAGTTTTCGTCGTTCTTTTAAAACTACGTCTGCAGCCCTGGAGATGAGGTCGTTGGAAATTCCATGGGCAATTCGTCCTAGCGTACCCATTGAGCATGGAACGATAATCATGGTATCGTATTTCGCAGATCCCGATGCAAATGGGGCGTTAAAATTGTTTTTGGAGTAGAAAGTGAAATTACTGAACTGACTGTAATCTTGATTACCCAATTCAAATTGCCAAACCTCTTTTGCGTTGTCGCTCATTACTACGCCTACAGCCTCGATCTGATCACTTAATTTGGTTAACTGATCAAATAATACTTTAGCATAGATAGATCCACTAGCGCCGGTAACTGCAACTACAACTTTCTTCTTCATCATTTACAAAAATAGGTTTATAATCTTGAATAAATAAAAAAGGGCCAGAACAAAGTTCTGACCCTACATCTACCTATGAAAAACATACCCTCGGAAGGGTAAGAACAAATATATATATTTTTTTAAAAAAAGCTAAGCGTTAACTATTAAAAGTGATAAAACGCAATAAAATTTTAATGTTCGCCAACAACACGCTGATTTTCAGTATGATAAAATTGTGCAAGTTTCACTTTTTCGTTACAATAATTGGGCACCTATACACTAAGGGAAATGCCAATTGCACTAAAAAATGAAATTTTCGGTAAGATTAATACTACACAATAGCTAGTTCTTGCTTTTTCAGCTTCTGACAGAATTTTAAATGGTGTTAAAGGTGAGATTTCTCGTCGGGTGTAGCATCGTTTTTATAACTCTCTGCAAACTCTGAGGGGGTAAGTTTAAACTGACTAAAAAAGCACTTAGAAAAATAAGAGTGAGAACTGAAACCAACCATATAGCCTATCTCGGAAATATTGTATTCCTGTTGAGTTAAGAGCTTAGCAGCAGCCTTTAAGCGTATTAACCGAACGAATTCATTTGGTACATAGCCCGTTTTAGACTTGAGTTTTTTATAAAGGCTAGACCTGCTTAAGCCAAGTTCTTTACCTAAGTCCTCTACTGAAAGTTGTGGATCTGAAATGCGCTCTTCGATGATTTGGGTAATATTTTCGAGAAATTTTTTATCGCGGGTTCCGGCAATTAGGATATCAGTTGTTTCAAAAGGGTTTTGAGCAAAACGGAGTTTAAGGTTTGATTGCAGTTCGAGCAAGTTTTTTACAAGTAGCGAGAGTTGCTTCCATTTGAAAGGTTTTGGAATATATGCATCTGCACCACTTTCTAAACCGGCAATTTCTGCTTCGGTATTGGTTTTCGCAGTAAGCAACACAACAGGCAGGTGACTAAAGTTAATGTCGTTCTTAATTGTTTTACAGAGTTCTATACCATCCATGACCGGCATCATCACATCAGAGATAACGATATCGATATGGTTTTTATCTAATTTTTTTAAGGCTTCGGCGCCATTTTTTGATTTCACAACATGGTAGCCATCAGATAGAAAACTTTTATATAGGAAATCGAGCAGCGCAGGATCATCTTCAACCAATAAAACTGACTGTTGCCCCTCGTTGTCTGCAATTTCAATTGTATCACTTTCCTCTATTTTTATTTCCTCTTTGAAAGGGATAAGTACGGTAAAAATGGTTTTTGCTCCTTCTATACTTTCTACTTTTAAGCTGCCCCCGTGCTTTTCCGTTAGCGATTTGGCGAGGGCTAAACCAATTCCAGTACCGCCCAAATTGGTATAATGATGTTCTTCGTTAGAAACTTTAAAGAATTTTTTGAAGATAGAATCAAGCTGTTTTTTAGGAATACCAATCCCATCGTCTTCAATGCTGATGGATATCATTTTCTCGCCAGTTGCGGAAATCTGAAAGTCGTTAATGCCGATTTCGAGTTTCTTTCTCGCAAACTTGAAGGCATTGATTAAGAGATTGCTCAAAATTTTCATCACAGCCTCTTGATCTACGCAAACCTCCATTTTCTGAAACTGACTATTGATGGAGAATTCCAGGGCATTTTTTTCTGCCATGGGTAAAAAGCGATCTTTAATGCTGTGCACCAAATAAACTAAATCTATTTTTTCTACGTGGATTTCAAAAATATCGCTTTCTATTCGTCTAAAATCGAGTAGTTGATTAACCAATGTAAGCAAGCGATCGGAGTTTTCTTCCATTACCTGTAGCTGCCCAAAGGTATCTGGATCTTTCTCTTTTTTCCCTAAAAGCTTCTCTAGCGGGGCAATAATGAGCGATAACGGTGTTCGAATTTCATGAGCCATCGCTGTAAAGAACTCAATTTTCTGTTTATAAAAGTCTTGTTCGCTTTTATTCTTTAAGCGTTCCAACTTAATTTGATTTCGTTTACGTTCCTTGTTGTAAATGTATTTCCTAAGCCAAATTAAACCCAGCACAATGGCTATTAAATACAGCATATAAGCGGGGAGACTTTTGTAAAAGGGTGGTGAAATCACAATCTTTAGCGTAGATACTGGCGCTCTGGAAGGACTCAGTTCATCTAGTTCCTTCACCATAAAAGTATATTCCCCGGGAGGTAAATTGGTGTAGGTTGCTTTTCGTTGCCCGCCTACATGATTCCAGTTTTTGTCGAACCCTTCCATTTTAAATGCGTAATTAACCTTATTAGGCGCAATAAAACTTAATGATGCATATTCAATGCTGAGTACAGACTGGTTGTATGCCAGGATAATTTCATCGGTGTAGTTGATAGAACGCTTGAGCACGCCATCATTGCGAACCTCCACATCCTTATTAAAGAGTTGAAAATTTGTGAACGAAATTCTTGGGATTGCCAGAGGTTTCTTAACATCGCCTGGATGGAATGAATTAAACCCATTGATCCCTCCAAAGTACAGTTTACCCGAAGTATCTTTATAAAATGCTTTATAATTATACTGCTGACTTTGCAAGTTATCCCACTTTCCAAAACTACGATTGGTTTTTGATTTAGGATCGAACTCAAAAACACCATTGTTGGTAGAGAACCACATTTTACCCGTATTGTCTTTAACAATCCCGTAAATCACTGCGCTTTTTACCCAGTTGGCCTGATCGTAAGTAATAAATTTACCCGTTTTTTTATTGAGGACATTCAATCCACTACCATCCGTACCAAGCCACAGGTTCCCTTCATCATCATCTAAAATGCAAATTACTTTATTAGCGCTAATTGAATTTGAACTACTACTATAAGCAAATTGAGTTAAACCTCCGTTTTTATCCATTCTGATTAAACCATTATCATACGTGGCGATCCAGATGATGCTATCCTTATCCTGATAAACCTGGTAGATGCAGCTTTTATCGAGATTCTTCCCTTTGATTCTAATAAAGGAATCTTTTTCCTTATCATAAAGGTTTAAGCCCGAAATGGTAGAAATCCAAATCCTTCCCTGCCTATCTTCATCGATAGAATAGATACTGTTATCACTTAAAGTATTTGCCCTGTTTGGATCACTTTTATACCGCTTTATTTTCCCTGTTTTAGGATTGAGGATATTTAAGCCACCGGTGTACATGCCAACCCAAATGTTGCCTTCTTTATCTTTGTAGAGCGCATGTATATTGTGGTAAGAAAGACTGTCTTGGTTGGCTTGAAATGGAAATTTTTTAAATGTTTTGTCAGCTGCGTTAAAATAATTTAGCCCCCCGTCTTCGGTACCTACCCAGATGCTCCCGGGCTTGGTTTCTAAAAAAGCACTCACTGCATTTCCGGAAAGCGAATTTTTGACACCCGATGGATAGTAAAATTCAAAACTTAGGCTATTGCCGTGATAATAATTTAGTCCACCGAAATAAGTTCCTGCCCAAATTCCACCTTCTTTATCTTTAAAAACCTTATAAACCGCATCATCGTTGATACTAAACGGATCATTATTTTTATTTTGATACACCGTAAATTGCTGATTTTGTGTATCGAGGACATTTAGTCCTTTTTCGGTACCGAGATAGAGTATGCCAGGTTTAGGTTCATATATTGCCCTTACAATGTTATCACTGATCGAATTTGCAGGACCTTTCTGGTAGGTTTTGAAAGTATTGGTTGCTTTATCCCATACATTCAGCCCCCCAGCCATTGTCCCGATCCAGATATTGCCAAAATGATCCTTATACAAATCTAAAATTACATTGCTGGATAGACTGCCTTTTTCGGCTTTGTAATGGCGTAATTGGTTAGTTTTAGGGTTTAAAACATCGATACCTTTTCCGTAAGTTCCTATCCATAAATTACCTGAATCATCCTGAATGATTTTGGCAATTTCGTTAGATGATATTTTTAAACGTGAATTGGTAGCATAATTAATGATTTTTTTGGTTTTAGGTTGATAGCGATAAACGCCTTTTTCTTTTGTGGCAATCCAAATCTCGCCGTTTGCACTGCGAAAAATATCATTCACGAAATAATTTTCGACAGGTTTAAAGGCGGTGAATTTTTCAGTTTGGAGGTCAAAAATAAAAATCCCTTCATCTGTACCAATCCAGAAGGTTTTATAATCAAATTTGAAGATTTTTCTAATGAAATTATTACCAATACTACCCTGTACACCTTTTTGATGCTGAAAAGATTTAAAATTATATCCATCAAAGCGACTTAAGCCATATTTGGTTCCAAACCACATATAACCCTGGTTATCCTGCTGAATATCCCAGATGGTGTTGGCACACAAGCCATCCATCACAGTGTAGTGTTTAAAGAATATTTTTTGAGCAAATGTGTTAGTGCTCAAAAAACCGATTATAAAAAGGAACAGGGCTAACGCCCTGTTTATATTCTTGTTCATTAATGTTTCTTTATTGAAGGGTTCTCAATATAATAAATCTCCAATGTTTTGCATCCTAAAATGCTATTTTATTCCGTTTATCTTTTTGATAAATTCCACTTCATCGGGTTTATAGGCCGTTCCATCTTTTCTAAAAATATCGTGAAACCACTCTTTCGGTTCCGCACCATCAGCCATTGGGGTATCCCAGGCATATTTGGTATTTGATTTTCCATCTACCAAACCCCAGTTAATAGCGCCTATATTCTCTTTTTTGAGTATCGGCATAACATTTTCGAAACGACTTCCCCGGCTTCTGGCCATGTATTCAGTACAAATCATTGGTCTGCCATGCGTCTTTAGCATATCGATAACCCTTTGATGCCATTGTGGTTCTTCATAGTCGTGATAAGTGATAACGTCCGAATTTAACGCCTGGAATGCATTTAGCTCCCGATAATCCCATGCCCACAGGCCGGCGCTAATGGGTTGCGAAGGATTAACAGCTCTTGCCCAAGAAAATATGGCCTTTAATAATGGCAGTGAACTGGTAAGCTTACCAGAATTGCCTGGTTCATTATATAAATCCCACAACAAAATCCGATCATCGTTCTTAAAACGGTTCATTACGTCTTTTACATATTTTTCCAATGCTGGAAAATTTTCCGCATTTTTTGAATTTGGGTCTCCGGGATCTTGCACCCAACCAGAATTATGGATGCCGGGCTTCGGAGCTGGTTGTTTTCCAATGGTACCTTGTTTATTCCAGCAATCATCAAAAAACACAAAGATGGTTTTGATCTGATGCTTGTTGGCAATGGAAAGATATTGATCCATTCGTTTTTTGAATCCCTCGGGATCTTGTTTCCAGGCCAGGCTATGCAGATAAACACGCATCGTATTAAACCCTATTCCGGCTGCCCAACCCAGTTCTTTGTCTATTGTGGCAGGATCGAAGGAATCTTTTTGCCACATTTCTAGCTGGTTGATAGCGGTGCTAGGTAAAAAATCAGCACCATTAATCCATTTATATTTCTTGTACCAGGCATTTGCCTTTTCTATTGACCAAACTTTACCAACTTCTGTAGTTTTAGTTGTAGTTTGAGCATGCATTGTCATCCCTAAAAGGAGGGTTAACGACATGAATGCAATTAAAAATTTCTTGTTCATAGTTATTTAAATTGCTAAATATTTGCCAGGTTATTTTTTTTCTGACGGGATAGCCAATTCTTGTGAGGTTTTAATTGGGATACCAAAATTGGGAGAACCATCAGCATTCCAGGTAAATTTTTGCGCTCGCGGAGATCGCTGACCGCCGCAACCCTGCCCTGCGGCCGAATTTGCATGATATAGAATCCAGTCTTCTTTCCCATCTGGAGATTTGAAGAAAGAATTGTGCCCCGGAGCGTATACACCATTCTCTGGCGATTGCTTAAACACCGGCTGTTTACTCTTTACCCAAGAATTTACATCTAAAATATCTTTCCCTTTCAAGGTAAGCATCCCTAATGCGTAGAAGTCTGTCCAACAACCACTAGCAGAATAAATGAGAAATACTTTGTCATTATTCATAAGAATTTGAGGACCTTCATTTACATCAACATGCGGCGGGTTGCTATTTACCCCCAAATCGCCATGCTTTTCCCATTCAAATTCTGGCGAAGAGATTTTGTGTCGTTCTCCGTCGATAGTCCAGGGATTTTTCATTTTGGCAATATAAATTTCTTGTTTTTGGTTAATATCTCCTTCCCATCCGGCCCAAACCATATAGAGTTGGTTTTTATATGTAAAAACAGATCCATCTATCGCCCACTTGTTGGTAGCATCTCCCACTTTTCCCTTAAAAGTCCATTCACCCTGCATAGGATCCTTGCTGGGGTTTTCAATAACGTACATTCGGTGATTATTGTTATTACCATCATCTGCAGCAAAGTACATATACCACTTGTTATTAATAAAGTGAATTTCAGGTGCCCATAGTTCTTTAGAATATGCAGTGCCTTTTGGTGGCGTAAAAACAACTTTTTTTTCAGCTGTTTTTAAATCAGCCAGATTCTTTGTTTTCCAGATGGTCAAGTTACGTTGCGTACTATTTGTATAATAATAGTATCCGTCTTTATAGATACTCCAGGGATCTGCGCCAGAAGGCAAAAGCGGATTGGTAAAGGTTTGTGCAGTGCAAGCATTCGCCATTAACAAAAATATGCCTACAAAGATGGGTGTTAATGCATTTTTTTTAATCATGATATTATTGTTCTCCAGAAGGTTTATTAATTTGAAGTCCTGTTGCTACCGGTTCACCAAAATCCGGACTTCCATCTGCTTTAAAACTAAATTTCTGCATTCTAATATTTCTCCGATCAGCACATCCTTGGTTAGTTGCAGCGTTTGCGTGGTAAATTAACCAATTTTCTTTTCCATCGGGCGATTTAAAAAAAGAATTATGGCCTGGTCCGAAGGCATTGCTTTGTGGTTTTTTAGAAAACAAGGGTTGATCAGACTTTACCCAATCGGCTTTTGTTAGTGGATTACCGCCTGGTTTTAACGCCAGCATTCCCAAAGCATAATCGTCGGTTCCACAGTAGCTTGCCGAATAAATAAGGAAAGATTTGTCGTTGTTAGTAAGCACTTCAGGTCCTTCATTTACACCAAAACCATTTTTTTCCCATGCCAATTCCGGGGCGGTAAGCAGTGTTGCGTTTCCTTCTATGGTATAGGCATTGGCCATTTTTGCGATATAAATATTTTGGGTAAGGTTGGTATTGGTCAAATCTGGCCTTCCGCACCATAAGAAATACCGAGTTCCATTTTGTTCGAATACAGTGCCATCAATGGCCCAAAAATCTGCATTGGCGGCAAAAATCCTACCTTTTTCTACCCAGGTGCCTAAAGTTGGATCAGCACTGCTGTTTTCTATTACCCAGGTACGCTGGCTGATATCGCTGCCATTGCCTGCAGTATAATAGATATACCACTTACCATCTAGAAAAAACATTTCAGGTGCCCAAACATTCCTGGAATTTGCACTTCCGGCTGTTGGTGTAAATACTGTTTTTGGCACGGCCGATGATAACTTAGACATAGCAGTTGTGGTGTACAATGCAATTGAGGTACCATTGGTTTGCAAATAGTAATAAACCCCATCTTTCTGAAAAACTGAAGGGTCTGCCCCATTCATTAATGGATTAGCAAAGGTGCCAACGGTACTTGTGGGTGGCGGTAGGGGTTCTACAGGAACAGGGTTATCAGATTTACCGCACGACAAGATTGCAACAGCAAATAAGCTGCACACCGCAATGCTGCATAGTTTAGACTTTCTTTGTTTGATCATGTTTAACATAGGAGTAATTTAATTAAAAGAACTGCATCGTAAAACTAATTGGCTTACGATGCAGTTGATAATAACTTAATATCTTGGATTCTGTGTTAGGTTAGAATTCAGATCAATATCACTTTGTGGTATCGGATACAGCTCGTGCTTGCCCACTATAAAACCACTAAAATCTGCATCTCTCGTAGCCAAAGCTGGCCCCAAATCTCCCCAACGGGCTAAATCTGCCCAGCGCCAGCCTTCTCCTGCCAGCTCGGTTACGCGTTCGTGCTTCAGTTGGGTTAAAAATTGAGTTTGGTTTAAGCCTGGTTTAGCGGCGGTTAGGGTTGCTAATCCTGCTCGCTGGCGCACCCGATCTACCCAAGGATATGCCTCAGCGGTCCTGTTTAATCCATTTAAGCATTCAGCATACATTAAGTAAACATCCGCAAGGCGGATTAGACGGTAATTGTTTGGCGAACGAAATCCTTCCTGGTTTTTCCAGTGGTCGTTTAATAACTTACGAAACCAAACACCATTTGCATCAGGCCCATTGCCATAGCGACTCTGGAAAGTTTGTCCATAAACAATTGTTGCCGTTGGTCCAGCTGGATTGGCATTGTTGAATATGAACGATGCAGCTAAACGTGGATCCTGTGCACCGGCAACGGTTTGTTCCTGCAAAAATTCGTCTACCACCCATCTGCGAGCAGCACCATCAGAGAAACCAACACCCGGAGGGGCGAAAAATTGTGAAATCGAGGTACCAGTATTGTTGATACGTGATTCATCTACGTCGTCATCAGTGCTTTCTGACTGGTTTTCACTAAACTGAATTTCAAAAATAGATTCGCTGTTATTTTCTTTTGTGATGATAAAATTATCACGATAATCTGCTGTTAAACTATAGTTGGCGCTTCCGGCACCAGTTACTATATATGCAAAAGCGTCAGCCGCTTGTTGATATAACTTCTGCTGTAAGTAGGTTTTACCCAATAAAGCGTAAGCGGCGCCTTTAGTAGCCCTTCCCAAATCGGACGCAGGATAAGTAGCAGGCAGATCTGGAATAGCTTCCGTTAAATCTTTAGCAACCTGCGCATACGCCTGCGCTGTTGTTGCATTCGCCGGTACATCCTTCGGTTGCGAGGGTTGCAGCATTAATGGTGGTCGACCATAATAAAGTGTGAGATTGAAATAGAACAAAGCCCTTAAAAACTTCGCTTCTGCCACAATCCTCTTTTTCGTAGTCTCATCCATTTGGATATTTGGTACGTTTGCGATTACCTGGTTGGCTCTAAAAACCCCTACATATAAGGTAGACCACGTTTGTGCAGTTAAACCATCATTATAATTGGTTTGATTGAAACGCATCAAATTGTTTAATCCGCCATCGCCTCCGGAACCGAAGCCTTCATCAGATTTTAAAATACCATGGTAGAACATCCACCGAGAATATAAACTTGCCGTGCGATAAAAAGTACTGTATACAGCATTCACACCTTTTGTGGCATCATTACTTGTTTTCCAAAAACTCGCAATAGTTGGGGCATTTGGATTTACTGCATCAAAATCTCGCTTACATCCAGAAATGCTAGCGATAGATGCGACTAATATGATGATATATTTTTTCATAATTATTTTATAAATGGTTATTAAAATCCAACACTTAAGCCAAATGAAACTATTCTGGAAGAAGGATAATTTCCGTTATCTACACCAGGCTCTAAATTAGGATTGGCCCCTACAACATCTGGGTCTAATCCACTGTACTTGGTTATTGTGAACAAATTTTGACCGCTCACGTATAAACGAGCACTACTGATGTTTGCTTTTGATAGTAGTTTTGCCGGAAAGCTATATCCCAATTCTACATTTCGTAGTCTCAGGAACGACCCATCTTCTATCCAACGGTCGGTGTTACCTCTTGCATTCTCATTTATTCCCCTGTCGTTGGCAGCAAACTGATATCCCAACCTCGGAAAAGTTGTATCGGTATTAGTTGGCGTCCAAGGGTTTATCGCTCTGCGATAGTTTGAATTTCCGTAGCTATCTAGTTCACGTAAAACATCATTGTAAAGTTTCTGACCAAATGCACCGTAGAGCTGCAACGACAGACTAAAGTTTTTGTAACGAGAGTTGAACTGCAGGCCAGATGTAAATTTAGGGAATGCGGAACCTGCGAACACACGGTCTTTATCATTGATATCATCATTTGTGCCGCCATCTACTGTATTTACGTAACGGATGTCTCCTGGTTTGGCATATGCACTTTGTGCTTTATGGGCTGTAATTTCTGCTTGATTCTGGAAGATCCCATCAGTTTTAAGCACATAATATTCTCCGATAGAACGGCCTACCTGCGTTCTGGTATTTCCAGATTGGATATAATTTTTCGGCTGTCCGGTTTCGGCATCTATCCCTAAATTACCTAAAGACAATACCTTGTTTCTTACCACACTGATATTTCCGGCAACATCCCATGTAAATTCACCACTTAACCTCGGGCGATAAGCTAAATTTAACTCTACGCCTTTATTCTGGATCGAGCCAATATTCACAATTGGGTCGCCCTGCAAGTTACCCAGGTAACCAGGAAGTGGCTGACTTAATAAAACATCTTCTGACACTGATCTGAATACATCGAAATTAACGGTAAGCTGATCTTTGAATAGTGATGCATCAAAGCCAAGGTTAGTTGTTTTTTTCTTTTCCCACCTTAAATCGCCAGAGGCTAATTTAGCTTGTATTGCACCCGCATTGGTGGTTTGACCGCTGCCTAGCACGACATCTGGCGCCTGGTTTAAGAAACCAATGTATTGATATGGGCTTAGCGTATTAACACCAAGTGCTCCATAAGAACCCCTCAATTTCAAATCAGACACCCAGTCTACCTTGAAAAAATCTTCTTTTGAGATTCTCCAGCCTAGTGCACCTGAAGGAAAATATCCTGTTCTAAACTGTGGTGAAAAACGAGAATCCTTATCAGCACGGAACGTAAAAGTTACCAGATATTTATCGTTATAAGTATAGTTTAATCGACCTAAATATGAATTAAGAAGACTTTTAAATAAAGTACCTGATGCATTTCTACCTTCGCCAGCAGTTGATGTGATAGTATTAAAGTAATCGCCACCAAACTGAGCCAATTTTATACCACTACCCAAGGTATTATCCGTTTGAGTGGTTTGTTCGGTATATCCAACTACCCCGTTGATACTATGCTTGCCGATGTTGTAGTTGTAATTTAAGGTATGTTCTAGCAGATAACTTAAGAACTGACTACGGTTGTCGCTTAGCTGACTAAAATCTGGAGACTGGTTTTGATACCAAGAACCATCTTTTCTAATCGACTTGCTTTTATCGAAACTAGTCTCAATACCAAAATTGAATTTATAATTTAATCCTTCAATGATTTTAAAATCTACAAAAGCATTTCCCAAGATCTTTGCGAAATTCGATTTTACTGATGTAATGTTCGCAATTGCGATTTGGTTACGAGAGAAAGTGTTAATGTTCGCATTTGATCCATAGCCCCATCCGCCTGGATTGTTGGTAGAAATCAGGCTGTTGTCTTGCACGGGAATTAGTGGTACACTGGTAAACATGTCGTACCATGGGTTCCCGGCAAATGCACCACCCTGGAATGGCGCTCTTGCAGTTGAGGTAGAAATAGCCATGTTTTCGCCGAATTTAAATCTGCCTTTCGTGGTTTCGGTATTTACCCTGAATGAAGCACGTTCAAATTCGCGAGCAATTAAAACGCCTTTATCTTTAAAATAACCACCCGAAATTAAATATTTAGAACCATTACCGCCTCCAGATACACTTGCACTATAGTCTTGTACCGAACCGGTTCTTAACGTTTCATCAACCCAGTTCGTATTGATGCGGCCATTATAGTTGGCTACTCCAGGCTGTATAGCCACTCCAGATGCCTGGTAAGCACGCGTATTGGTAGCGGCATACTCTGCTGCATCCATCATATCATAGGTTTTTGGTACTTGTGAGATACTGTACCTTGAAGTAATGGAAATTTTCGCCGGTCCTTCTTTACCTTTTTTGGTGGTGATTAAAATTACGCCATTACCAGCTCTTGAACCATAAATTGCAGCAGCAGATGCGTCCTTTAAAATTTGAACGTCTTCCACATCGTTAGGGTTTACAGTGGTATTTGGATCTGCAATCATCCCATCAATAACATATAATGGACTCGCATTACCAAAAGTAGCTAAACCTCTTATGTTAACAACTGCTTCCTGCCCTGGCGCTCCCCCATTTCTCACGGCTACGCCTGGCGCTTGTCCTTGCAGTGCTTCTGGCAAAGACCTGGAAACTAACTTTTCGGTATTTCCTGTGTTCACCGATCCCGTTGCTCCAGTTAAATCTCTTCTTCTAACGGTTTGATAACCAATAACCACAACATCATCTAAAGCAGTATTTGATTGCTCTAAAACCACATTAACGACAGTACTTGTACCCAGCACAACCTCTTTCGGATTATACCCGATATAGTTAAATACCAACGTAGAATTTTCAGGCACAGCTATACTATACTTACCATTTGCATCGGTAACTACTGCCCTTCCAACTCCTTTAACAGACACTGATACACCTGGAAGCGTTTCACCACCAGAACCGGTTACTGTTCCCGTAATTTGAATATCTGCTTTGAATTTGGCGATAGACAAGCTATTGTTATCAATCGATCGGGCATAATTTGGGGAAACCATTGCTGCTAATACGAGCGGAAACACGATGACTTTCTTAAAATTACTTACCTGATGGACTTTTAATAGATTAAGTAAAATTTCTTTTTTCATAATTGGTTTACATTATTTGTTGGTTAGGTAATGAATAGCAAAACATACATCTGGAAAGGCTTTTCCATTGCGTAAAATTTAGACACATTTTCATGGCTTGAGATTTTTGATTAATATTTGGTTAGCTACGTCGGTTAAATAAAGTATCTATTTAACAGACGCAATTTTAGAAATTCCGGAAGGGAAAGGATATAAAATTTGGTTATAATGCTAGCAAATTTGTGGATATAACACATGCAACAATGAGACACGAACAGACTTTATCACACATAACTCACTACTTATAAGCACATTAGCAAAACAATACTTTTAATTATTGATAAAGCTTAATAAGAATTTCAAGAGTTGGAAAAAAACACTACATATTAAGTTTAGACCTAATTCTGCTTAATGTTTCCATACGCATGCATAGAAATGACGCAATGTATTTAAGGGGAATTCGATCAATCAGTTCTGGATAGGATTTGATAAATCTAAGGTATCTCCTTTCGGCGGAATGCAAACGGGTGATGAATGCCCTCTCGCATGCATGGGCATATTGTAACTGCGTAATTTTACGGCCGATATAGTTTGCAATATTAAAATGATTGTAAAGATGTTTAGACATGCTGTAGGGTATAGCTACTGCATGCACATCTTCTAAGGCTTGAACATATTCTTCATATGGTGCGCTCGAGTCGAAAAAGATATCCAAATCGCCAACCATTTCGTTCTCCTTTGCAATCCAGGTGGTAATCTCTTTATTATCATCTTTGATAAATCCGCGAGCAACACCATTTAAGATCAAATAAATATGTCTGTTACTGTGAATTGGAGAGGAGATAAACTTACTTTTCTTAAATGAAACCAGAAATGTTTGTTTGTTGATGATGTATTTTATATCATCTGTTAGATCGTGAAAGCTGTTATAAATGTTAATCAACGGAGACTCACCATTAAAATCGACCCATTTTTCTTCGCTAAGTAGTGTATCGGAATTCATGTAATATCATTTTAGTATCGGCAAAAAATAAAAACAATAATGTTACACCAAAACAATAAAACGTAATAAACGCCAAATGATGATATTTTAACTTTGTAAAATTAATATTACACCAATGTATTTAAAGAGGCTAGTTCATGTGCATGATTAATCATTACCTTGCTGAAATCAGCCGGAGCAATCTGCGGCACAAACCAGCAAATAAGATGTACTTTAGTGTAAAAAGTGAAAAATATTTAAGTTGTGTCTGCACTAAAGCCTGCCATAAATGGCGGTCTGGTTTTGAAGATAGGCAACAACTTCATCCGTAAGCAAACTCTTATCTAATTGCCAGATCCAATTATCTTTGATGCTTCCCGGTATATTCATTCTGGCAGACGCATCTAAACACAAAATATCTTGAATAGGAATTATTGCCCACTTTGCAATACTGGAATATGCTGCCCTAATCAACATGTCGTTTATATTGTTTGAAGTTATTACTTTCCCAAAATAACTATTTAGTCTGGTCTTGATATCCTCGTCAATCTCTTCATCAAACCAGCCTAATACTGTGTTATTGTCGTGGGTGCCAGTATAAACAACACCATTTGCCGATACAAACCGATAAGGGATATGAGTGCTGCCCACCATATCGTCTCCGAAGGCAAACTGAAGAACCTTAGTACCAGGAATTTGATAATGATCTCTTAACACTTCCACAGATCTGGAGATTTCTCCTAAATCTTCCGCGATGAACGGAAAATTTTTGAAATTCTTTTTCACTATATCAAAAAATGCTTTTCCTGGTCCCGCTTCCCACGATCCATTGATCGCGGTTTTTTCACCCGCATCTACCTCCCAAAATGATGAAAATGCCCTAAAGTGATCGAGCCTGAGCAAATCAAACATGTCCATATTGTTTTTCAATCGCTCTACCCACCATTTAAATCCATCATCTTTCATCTGATCCCAATTGTAAATAGGCATTCCCCATAGCTGCCCCTCCTCGTTGAAATAATCAGGCGGCACTCCAGCTATTTTCAGCGGCGCTAAATTTTTGTCTATTTTGAACATCTTAGGTTCACACCATACCTCTACCGAGTTAAAATCGATGTAAAAAGGCAAATCGCCAATTATTTGCACATGCCGCTCATTGGCATAGGCTTTTAATTGATACCATTGTTTAAAAAAGATAAACTGCAACCATTTCACCTCTTCAATTTCTTTGGAAAATTTATCAGAAAAAATTTTCAATGCTCCACTATTTCGATTTCTTAGATCAGCAGGCCATTTATGCCAAGGTAAACCCTTATTGTGATGGCTTATGGCAGTATATAGCGCATAGTCAGCCAGCCAATTGTTTGCTGAAACACAAAACTTTAAAAATTCTTGCGTTAAACTTGATTTACTATCTTTCTTAAAATTCGAATATGCTCTAGACAAGATATTCATTTTGACAGTTGCTACCCAATGAAAGTCGACACCATTATTTTCCTTTTTAACATTTGTTTTAAGGTCTGTATCTTCCAAAAGCCCATCATCGCGAAGCATTTCCAAACTTATAATGTGCGTATTGCCAGCCATTGCAGCATTGCTGGAATATGGAGAATAGGCATTCCCTGCAAGCGTGGGATTCAATGGTAGAATTTGCCACAATTTTTGGTTGGCGGAACTCAAAAAATCTACAAATGCTCGGCTTTCAGGTCCTAAGTCACCAATACCAAATTTCGATGGCAGCGATGAAACATGCATCAGAATGCCTGCCTTACGAGGATTTAAATTTGTTTGAAAATGAATTAGACCTATTGGAGATTCCTTTAATAGCTGGTCTACAGATATTCCATCCAAGAGAATATCTTTGGAAACGCTTTTATCTGAAACTAAATCAACCCAGTTTGCTGGAGCTCCTTCTGGTATGATGATTTGCGTATTTTCCCAATCAAATGTATGAAGATTGTCTGCTTCTGCTAATAGCGTAGCTAAACCTAGTGGTACCACACACACTATCCACTCCTCTTGGATTTTACGTGCATAGGCCATCACATTTCGTTTAAATTTCCCTGAAACGGAAAGGGGAATATAATCGCCTTTTTCAAAAATCTGGCGATGGAATTTGCGGATATTGATTAACCGTTGCACAAGCCACAATTTAACTTCCCCGGTATAACGATTCGCCCATAAGTGTTTAAATACCGGGTCGTTAAATGAATCAAGAAGTTCATGTCTCCGCTTAAAATCAACTGGTCTACGATTGTCAGGATCAACCATGCTTAAATCCCACAATTCGGTTCCCTGGTAAACATCTGGAACACCAGGACTGGTAAATTTTAGCGTTAATTGAAGCAGACTATTTAAAATACCGAAGTCTGTGATCCTCGTATGTAAAGCATTAAACACCTTATTATCCAATTTGGGAATCAAATCAGATATATAGGACTTTAACTGACGCTCATAACCTTCATCCGGTTCTGCCCAATCAGATCTTTTTTTAGCCTCACGAAGCGCCTTTTGGATAAACTGCAATAACCTGTTCTCGAAATCATCGGTTGTACCTGGCATAGGCAACACCCCTACTATGGTTTGAAATATGAGATAAAGATCATTTTTATGTAGCTGTCGCGAGGATTTGGAAGATTGCTGAATCTGTTTAGTGAGTCTAGAAAATTCTTCGATCAACCCTTCCCAAACCTTTGGAGTATCTGTTAGCACATTTAATCTTGCCCTAACATCTTCCCCTTTTTTAGTGTCATGGGTAGAACTGGCATTTAACGATAGTGGCCAAAGTGCTTGTCGCGACGCCATTTTGGAGTGGAAATCCGCTACACTTATTCCAAACGCCTGGGGTTCATCGCCCACTTCAGCATGACCAACAAACCTATTGTAGGTAAACATCATCGTATCTTCGACAGACTTGGCCATCAAAGGCCCTGTAAACTGCATTAAACGTTGAAAGAATTTACTCGTGTGTTGATTTGCCTTAGCGCTATTTGTGCCCGGATTGTCGATAAAAATTTTTTGAAAGAGTGCCTTTACGCCATCGTTTTTAGCTCCGGCTAGCTCATCAATTATTTGTTGAAGCTGGTTCAAACTCTGTCCTCTAAGCGGGAACTGGTAATCATAATAACGATAAACTGGCATTTGGATCATTAGCGCACCCAAACCTGCCCTGATGTTTTCAGCTCCTAAAATATCTTCATCCTGATTCGAAATTAGATCAAGTTCTCTGAACAATTGATAAAGGTTATCTAGTTCGCCATTCATATGTTCGAACAAAATAACTTCCTTCTTTTTATGAATGAGCAATGCCACGTCTTGGCGCTTACCCGTAAACTGTTTATAGAGTTTTTCGAAAACGCTTTCTGTATTGGTGTGTGTAAACAAGTTATTGCAGGTAGCCAAAAAATCATACCCAGTATTACCTTGTATTGGCCATTTGGCAGGCAATTGTTCGTGTTTTTCCAGAATTTTTTCGACAACAATATAAACATCCTTACCAACGCTTTTGCGGAGTTGTTGCAGGTAACCTTCCGGGTCGAATAAACCATCCACGTGGTCTATCCGCAAGCCTTGAAATACCCCTTCTTCAACCAACTTGAGAATATATTTGTGGTAATCAATAAATACATCATTTCGATGCATATTAAGACATATTAAACTATTAACGGTAAAGAAGCGACGGTAGTTAATTCTGGTCGAAGTTTCCTGCCAATTGCATAACCGGTAGTATTGATGTTCTACAATTTCCCTTAATTCCTTAGAATCCTGATTAATTTTAGACAGGTCTTTTTTGCCGATAATACTGCGTGTGCTTAAGTTAGTGGGCCAGCTGTCGTCGCCGTAATTGATGCAGTATTCTTCATTATTTTGTGATACTTGTAGTGAGCCATTCTGAAGGGCTTCATCCAGACTGGTACCTAAAAATGGTACCATTGGCTTTTCGTCATGCATAAAATCAATGTCGAAATAATCAGCAAATTTAGATTCTATTCCAAACTTTAAAACATCTGCTAACCGAGTATTTTTAGGATGAAAAGCCATATGATTTGGAACAATATCCTGAATCCATCCAATTCCAAGGTGCTGCAGTTCATTTACGATTTGTAATAACTCCTCTTCAGTGCCAATCTCTGGATTTATGAGATGTGGATTAAGGGTATCATATCCATGCACACTCCCAGATACCGCTTCAAAAATAGGTGACGCATAAATGGTATCTATTCCAAGTTGCTTAAGGTAAGGTATGATTTCCCTTAACGACTGAAAATTGAAATCTTTATTGAATTGAATTCTATAAGTAGCGGTAGGCTTATACATTTTCGTTTTTAAATATTAATATTGTTTCTGCTGGTAAGATGATAGCGTTGTCTCCTGTGATGTTCACAAAATCTTGTTTACCTCCCCAATTTTGTGCGGCAGAATTTAAAATGTTTTGGTATTGGTTTAGCGATTGTTGTAGCTGAATGGTTTGATCCACTTCGGAGAAATTCATCAGGCACAAAACCCTCTGCATTCCCTGCCATCGTTCTATTGCCAAGCAATTTTGTTTTTCGAAAGGATAGGCCTGCAAATTCTCACGATTAAGATTTGAGAATACAGGATTGGACTTTCTAATTGCGATGAGGTACTGATAATAGTCGAGAAGCATTTTATGAGACGGCTGCGATAAACTATTCCAATCTACCTTTGAGTTTAAAAATGTGTGCTCGCTCTGCGGATCTGGATTTTCTTCGGCAGTATGAAAGGCGCTAAATTCCTTCCTCCGGCCTTCTCTTACAGCTTCTATAAGCGCAGGATCGGTATGGCTTATGAAAAATTGAAATGGATTTGTAGCGCCAAATTCCTCACCCATGAAAATTAACGGAATGTATGGGCTACAAAAAACTGCTCCGGCCAGAAGTTTTAACATTTCAAAACTGACCAACTGACTGGTGCGCTCTCCTAGCATTCGATTTCCTACCTGATCGTGATTTTGAGAAAATACCACAAACTGTTCGCCGGGATTTCCCAATGCTTTTTTACCAAACTTCTTTTTTCGGTGGAAAGAATATTGTCCATCGTACACATACGCATCCTTATACGACTTTGCCAAATCTGCTAAGCCATTAAAATCTTCATAGTAACCCGTTTTGGTTTGTCCGGCTGCTACCCGTAGTGTATGATGGAATTCATCAACCCATTGTGCCTGTATTCCGTAACCACACTGCTCGTTAGGATTTATGTATTTATTATCATTTAAATCCAATTCAGCTATTAAATGATAAGGCTTGCCTGTGTATTTGCTTAGCTGCTCAACGTGTTGGGTAATTTCGCTTAAAATATGGTGAGGACTAAAATCTTTTATTGCATGTACAGCATCTAACCTTAAGGCATCGATATGAAAATCCCTGAACCACATGAGGGCATTTTCAATAAAATAATGCCGGACAGGATCGCAATCAGCATCATCAAAATTAATGGCTTTTCCCCATGGCGTTGAATACCTATCGGTAAAATAAGGGCCAAAAGTATCGAAATAGCTGCCTTCAGGGCCTACATGATTGTAAATGACATCCAAGATAACTGCAATTCCATTTTCGTGACAAGCATTTACGAGTTGCTGTAGACCCTCAGGACCACCATAAGAATTTTGAGTTGCAAAGGGAAATACACCATCGTAGCCCCAATTCCGTTCACCGGGAAATTGCCCCACCGGCATTATTTCTATTGCGGTGATACCTAATTTTTTTAGATATTCAATTTTTTTTCGAATAGCATCAAAATCGCCGTTTGGCGTAAAGGTGCCAGTATGCAATTCGTAAATAATGTAGTCTGCAAGTGGAAGTCCCTGCCACTGGTCGTCTTCCCAAGAAAAAGAATTTACATCAAACACGGTAGCATATCCGTGTACGCCTTGCTGCTGCCATAACGATGCTGGATCTGATCTTCTCACAGCTTCGTCATCTCGATTCAACGATGAAATCTCGAAATGATAGACATCACCGTGTTTCAGACCATTCGTTTTTAAATACCAATAACCAAATTTACGTGCAGAAAGGTCTGAAAGGTACCTATTATTTACAAAGATGCTTATACATCTAGCTCTCGGTGCCCAAAGCCAAATTTCGGCGAAGCCATTATTAATCTGCACACCTAACTGCCTATTTCGAACGTCGATTTCCATAACTCATTAGTCAACATGGTTTTATAAGAAAGTCTTATGGATAAAATGAAATTTCAGTTTTTTAACCAGTCCCTTAATCGCTTATTAAAGTGTATTAAGCGTTAAAATGTTTTAAGGAATTGTTGTATTCAAATTGAACCAACTCAAAAAGAGCATTAAGTTCCAAAATCGTAAAAACACTTGTATTAATACGCTTTATTATCTACACTCACCACAGCATATTGACTGAACATGTGTTAAATATTTGATTTTCAAGATCTTAAAACTCTTAACAGGTTTGTTACGCTGCTGTTTTTCTATTCCTTGGTATGACATTTGATGAAATCCGGTATATCACCCTAACCTAAAACATCATGACTCAGTTGGAATTTAACAATATGGTTAATAGCCATTCATTATCGCTGCGAATGCATGCATTAAATTTTACCAAGGATATCGAAGATGCCAATGATCTGGTTCAGGATACCATGCTTAAGGCTATTAGATTTTACCAAAACTTCGAAGAGGGTACTAATTTTAAAGGATGGCTATTTGTAATAATGAAAAATACGTTCATCAATAATTACAGAAAAACAGCTAAGACTAAGACATTGATTACCCAGGATGACGAAATTTCTTCAGCAAACTTGATGTACAGCTCTGACACCAATTCAAGCGTGGGTAAAATGATTGTCGACGACATTCAGAAAGCACTTAGTCATTTACCAGAAGTTTACAGTGTTCCTTTTGTTAAGTACTTTGAAGGTTTTAAATACCATGAAATTGCAGATGAGTTGCAGATTCCGCTCGGAACGGTAAAAACCAGAATACACGTTGCCCGGGAGATGTTAAAGAAGTATCTCAAAACCTATGCAAAGGAAACCTATTCGGTATAAGAAAAGGCTCTCGCTGAAAAGTGAGAGCCTTTTTTGCATCACAACATTTTGACTTATCTGTATTGAGGAGAATAAGCGCTACAAGCACCGAATGGTTTTCTCGCAGCTTCATCCTCATGTTTTAATTGCACCACGTAGTTTAGTTAACTATTCCTAGAGCTCATCAATTAAAATCCATTCACCAAAAAAAGTTTCTCAATCAACACATGGCTTGCTTGATAGGATTAGAAGAGGGAGAGGTTAGAACAAGTGTATACTTTGAGAATAAGATTTATAAACAATTTTAACAAACTCACCCGGTATTTGAACTGTAGCGCAGGTAACTAAATGCACAAAAAAAGCAGCCTAATTTAGGCTGCTTAAAATTTTCTAGTTTCTTGTTTTATTTTTGAGATGATTCTGGTGCTTTACCGATCAAATCCATAAACTGATCTAATTTAGGTGTGATGATGATTTGAGTCCGGCGATTTTTAGCCTTACCAGCAGGTGTGCTATTATCGGCAATTGGATTAAACTCTCCGCGACCACCAGCTGTTAACCTTTTAGGATCTACCGCATATTTGTTTTGCAAAACCTGAACTACCGACGATGCTCTTAACGCACTCAAATCCCAGTTGTTTCTGATATTAGCTTGTGAAATAGGCACATTATCTGTATTACCTTCTATCAATACATCATAAGTACTGTAATCTTTAATGATTTTTGCAATTTTACTTAGCGTAACACTAGCCTGATCTGAAACTTCGAAGCTACCTGATTTATATAACATGTTATCAGCTAAAGAAATGTATACCACACCTTTTAATACCTGAACATCTACATCACTTAATTCCTCTCTACTTAACGATCTGGTTAGGTTATTAGTAAGCACCATATTAAGCGAATCACTTTTGTTTTTAGCATTAACTAACTGCTTGATGTACTTATTTGAGCTATTAATTTCATCAACTAACTTGGAGATATTTACATTACCCTGGCTGCTTGAATTTAAGCATTTATTCAATGCATCCTGAAGCGCTGTTACATTTGATTTTTCTGATGCAATTTGTTCCTCTAAACTTTTAACACGACTGCTTGTGCCGGTAAGCTCACGCTGGCTATCCTGATATTTATTGCTCAGTTCTTGATTGCGCTCTCTTAGCTTAGCATAGGTATCTTGCAACTCTGCATACTTCTTATTGCTTACACAACCAGAAATCATAACTACTGCAAAGAGCATCATTGGGATTGATTTGTAAAATTTCATAATCTTTTATTTTTTATTAGATTATGGATAAACAAATTCCTTGCCGTAAAGTTTGAAACCGCTCTTATGTGGTGTTAAAGCGGGTTCACCTTTACCATATCAAAAGATGCTAAAGCGTTATACGCCCTGAAGCCTATACTCCCGCTTCTATATGTAGTGTCTGTTGCCGTTATAGTCGGCTTAACACTATCATCGAGGAAAACTGCAAATTCACTCCCCTTGGCGCTAACTTTCACATTGTACATTTTATTTAGTTCCAAAGGGTACTTTTCTTCTTTAATGACTACCCATTTTTGATCTACAGCCTTTCCAATCTCAACTACACCTTTATCTGGATTTAGCCCAACGTAATAACCGTCGTAAGCATCCGGGCCTATCGCCTGGTTGGTTACCCTGAATATTAGTCCTGCGTCTCCAGCCGTATTTACTTTTATATTTGCCTGGTAAGTAAAATCGTCAAATGCTGTTTGATTGGCTACAATTTTCGATCCGCGAATGCCAGATCCAAAGGAACCTGAATTAAGAGCCACATGCATCTCTCCATCTTTTTGATACCATCCGCCACCATAGAAAACCCAATTTGCTGGCATTCCTTTATCAAACTGTTCCGATAGGTTTTCTGTAATCATATTCGCTTTACCAATAACAGGAAAGCATGTTAACCTAATATTTTCTGAACCAAACGGAACGAGTGTAATCTCTTCATCCTGCTCATTAGAAAATACCGGACTAAAAGGTACCTCAGCAGCAGCTACATGTTTGGCACTTAAGCCCCATGAGGGTATCCTCCTGCCTTTAGCTTTTAACTTAATTGGTGTAGCACTAGCGGTGAATGGATAGTCGGTAACATTTCCACGCTCAACAGCAAAGGATTGATCCAGACGCCCACTTTTGATAACCAAGCCATAATTCCATGGTGATGCTGGTAAAATTTCCATATCGTTAAAGCCACTTATAACATTCTTTTTTGTTATTTTTTCTGATGATTTAATCTCCAGCGCATAAACAATCGGGCCTCTTTCTATACTGGTTGAGTTATTCACCTGTTTGCTTGAAGTAATCTCCATTGGGAAATTAATCACCACCTGATCCTGGTCTTTCCATTCACGAGCTATTGAATAAAATGAGCCAGATTTTACACCTTTCAATTCAAGGCCATTAACTTTAATGGATGGTTTAACTGCCCACGCCGGGATTCTTAATAACAATGGAAAACGAGCCGCGTTACTTAAGGAGATATTTAATTTAATTGCTTCTTCAAAAGGGTAATTTGTTACTTCGGAAATTTTTATCTTCTGCCCGTCAGCCACAATGGTTTCAATTTCCATAGGTCCATAAGATATAAATGCCAATCCTTTTTCTGGTGTAGCGGCTACACTGTTTTTTACAAAATAAGGCCAACCCATGTGCATGTTATACCTGCAGCAACCAAATCCTGATTGAGGGCTTAACACTACCCCATTTGTGTAATCCTGATTAAAACCATTTTCGCCATGCACACTTTGGACCTGATTTGGAAGCGTATAGTAGGCATGTCTTTTAAATTCACGATCAAACTGAGCAGGTAGCGCATTAAATGCGACTTTTTCTAATTCATCGCCCAGTGCTACATCCTGAATAACCCGAGTTGCCGTTTCCATACTTTGCATCCATTCCACAACCGTACAGGTTTCAACGCCCTGGATCGAAGATCGACCGGCCAGGAATTCCGTTCCCGAGCTTAAACCTTGGGGTTGCCCATGATCTCTCGAAAGATGATCCAAACCTTTCCCTAAAGCATTTATAGATTCTTTTGTATCATTCAATTGACCGACAATTGCTGGAAATTTCAAAGCTTGCGCCACATTAACCATATGCTTCGGGTGAAAGTCTTCGCCGAAATAAAAAAATTGGTTTTGATTGAAGATATCTACCCATGGATAGGCCTGCCCTTTCAGCTTATTAACTAAGCTTAGCAAATCCTGGTCGCCATTGATGTTGTAGAGCCAAAGCGCAATCTCCATATTATCTGCGGCCCTGGCTTTTCCCCAATCCCTCAGCGGGTTTTTGTCCAGTTGCGCTAACTCGTACTTCAGATATTTGGTTAAGAAAGGTACAACCCTTTTATCTCCAGTAGCCTCATAATAGCCTTGTAAGGCGTACATCATGGGCATGCGTGGCCACCAATCATTCATTTTCGGAGGACCAAACAAACCGTCACTTTGCTGGCTCTTTAGTGTCCAATCGATATATTTCTGTGCTTTTGCTTTCAAAGCCGGGTCATCCAACGTGTAAGCTAAAGCAATTAATCCCTTCACATAGTATGGCACCCGTTCCCAACTACTGCCTGTTCCACCAAGCCAGTCGGTATCTTTTCCCAAATTATCTTTCTCCGGGTAGAGTTCCTCAGCCATCCCGGTGGCGCCATCTCTTTGTTGTTCCAGCTGTTTTAATAGCCAACCCTTTGCTTTAATGCTTCCCAGCGGAAGTTGAACCCAGACATCTTGTTTCAGCGGCTTCGAATTAAAATGAAATGGGTTTTGAGCAAAGCCGCAGGTAGCAACTAGCATTAATATAGCTGAAGCAGTAAATTTGGAAAAGTCTATTTTGGTTAGCATAAGCAAAATTGGTGTTGGTATAAATTAATATAAACCTAAAAGAAAATATCGGAAACTAAAACGTTTTACTCTTAATTTTGATTTACGCCTGATCATCATTTACTTTTTATATCATAGAAATAGCGTTAAATCGTATCAACTCCATTTGATAATGATTGATTTCTGTACAAAATCATTTGTTTTATGTAGTATTAAGTTTTAATTTGCGACAAAATTTAACGAACAAACATCGAATATTTTTGTTAACGTTATCATTAATAGTATCAAACATCTTTAAAATGAATAAGCTCTTCGTTGGTGGTCTTGCAGAAAATATTCAAGAAATGGATTTAGCCATCTTCATCAGTTTACATGGTAAAATAGAAACGATAAAGGTTGTTAGAGACCGGGCTACCGGAAAATGTAAAGGCTACGCTTTTATTGAAGTCGGTAATTTGGAAGATGCAAATAATATCATTTCGATGTTAAATGGGGAAACTTTTAAAGGCAATGTTATCACTGTAAAACTTTCTGAAGAGACTCCCCCAAAGAAGAAAGCCATGCAGAAACCTAAATCTGCGGAGACAATTAAATCTAAACGCCCACGTCTGCAGCGTTAAATGAATGAGATAGAACGTTTAAAAGCTATCGTTCCAAACGCTCAATCTCATAAAACGATTAAAATTACACTGACTGAAGCGTGTCTTTCACTAGCGAAGTGCCGTCTCCCGTTTGTACCACATAAACATCTAACTTCACTCCAAATTCGCTTTCATAAGCTTCGCTTGCTTGTTCAACTAACGCTGCAACGTTTTGTTGTTTCACAACATTGATCGTGCATCCACCAAAACCACCACCCATCATCCTGGCGCCCAGAACATAATCCAAATCACGTACGAAGTTTACCAAAAAATCAAGCTCACCACAACTTACCTCATAGATCTCACTTAACCCCTTATGGGTGGCATACATGAGCATACCTAAGGCTGTAATATCGCCTTCTTTAAGTTTAACCGCAGCTTGTTGTGTTCTTGCAATTTCTTCTACCACGTAGCGGCACTTGATATAAACATCTTCGTTCTGAGGCTTAACGTACTGGTTTAGCTGTGCTACGGTTACATCTCGCAAACTTTCAATTTCCGGATGGTGTGCCTTAACCCACGCTACGCCTTGCTCACACTGTTGCCTGCGGGTGTTATACGCAGAATCTGATAAGGAATGTTTCACATTGGTATTCATCAATACAAGCTGATACCCATCCAGATTAAGTGGAAGATACTCATACTTTAAGTTTCTGCAGTCAAGTAAAATCGCATGATTTTTCTGCCCAAAAACAGATGCAAATTGATCCATAATACCACATTTTACACCAGCAAATATATGCTCTGCCTGTTGCGACATCAGCGACATCTCCATTTTATCGAGCGCCAGGCCATTAATGTGAGCAAGTGCAAAAGCCGTGGCACATTCTAAAGCTGCCGATGAAGAAAGGCCTGCTCCCGGGGGAATGTCCCCATCAACGTATAGGTTGTAGCCGGAAATATGGTATCCCCTTTTTACAAACTGATCGGCTACACCCAGAATATAGTTAGCCCAACCTTTTTCGGCTTTTGCTATTTCAGTTGTAGAAGTTTGGTGACTTTCTTGATAGCTTTCAGAGAATAAATGGATTTCATCATCATCACGCTTTGAAATGGCAACATAGATTGCTTTATCAATAGCTGCGGGCATTACGAAACCGTTATTGTAGTCTGTATGCTCTCCAATAATATTAATTCTACCCGGAGATTTTACCACGGTAGGTTTTGTACTAAAAATCTTTTCGAAAGAGTTTATTAAGCGTTCTATATCCATGTGTGGAATTTTAGATGTTTCTGGATTTATAATGTTCAGCAGATAGCATTCTTAGCTGGTTCGCTGCATATTCTGGGGTAATATCACGCTGAGCATTAGCCAACATTTCATAACCGACCATAAACTTTTTAACGGTTGCAGAGCGAAGTAATGGTGGGTAGAAATGCATGTGCCAATGCCATTCGGGGTGGTCACCGTCGTTAACCGGTGCTTGATGCATCCCTGCCGAATAAGGGAAAGACGTCTCGAAAAGATTATCGTATTTACTCGTAAGCACCTTAATGGCATCTGCTAATGCAGTCTTTTCTTCCAGATTAAAAAAAGTAATATTTGTAACGTGTCTTTTGCTGATGATCATGGTTTCGTATGGCCAAACCGCCCAAAACGGCACCAATACCACAAAGGCATTATTTTCATAAACAATTCGTTCATTTTTGGCAAGCTCCAACTTCAGGTATGCTGAAAGCAGACTTTGTTTGTGTACAGCATAGTAATTTTTCTGGCGTTCTGTTTCTTTGAGAATTTCCATTGGCAATTCGCTCTGCGACCAGATCTGCCCATGGGGATGAGGGTTACTACAGCCCATTATTTCACCCTTATTTTCAAAAATCTGGATATACTTGATCCATGTATGCCTACTTAAAGAAGTAAATTCCGCTTGCCATAGGTTTACAACTGCCGTAATTTCCGGTACTGTAAGTTCGGGTAGTGTTAAATTATGCTTAGGGCTAAAACTAATTACCTTACAAATTCCTTTCTCATTTGTAGCAACCAGCAAATTACTCTCATTCAAACTTGCAGCAGGGGTGTCTTCTAGTAAAGCTGAAAAATCATTCTTAAAGACGAAGCTCTCCGTGTAAGCTGGGTTAACGTCTCCATCTGCCCTATCGTTCCCTGGACAGAGATAGCATTTTGGATCATATTCTGGTCTGTTATCTGGCGCAACATCTTCTACTTTACCTTGCCAAGGGCGTTTTGTTCTATGTGGCGACACCAATATCCACTCTCCAGTTAAAATATTAAGTCGCCTATGTGGATTTAAGTCCAGATTGAAAGTATTGCTCATTACAATTTATATTTGTTTGGTTTGATTCAAAAGTGATAAACGAAATTATAAAATAAATATTAATTGTCAAAATGACATTTATTGAATTATTTATAATTTTTCTTTTCGCATAAATTTGAGGATATTCGACGATTATAATTTTGTTCGAATGATAGCGTATTCTGGTCAGCCACATTACCTGGTTGCTGTAGATTGTATAGTGTTTGGTTTTGATGGGGAACATTTAAAAATCTTGCTTGTAAAAAGAGGTTTAGAGCCAGAAATTGGTAAGTGGAGTTTAATCGGAGGGTTTGTTGCTGCAGAAGAAACGCCAGACGATGCGGCAAATAGGGTACTCAAAAAGAATACTGGCTTGGCGGGCATCTATCTAGAACAACTTCAAGTTTACGGTGAACCTACCAGAGATCCAATCGAGAGAACATTATCAATAGGATATTTTGCGCTGATTGATATAAATAAATACCAAACACAACTGAGCGATGACTACCACGCAGAGTGGTTTCCAATAAACGAAAGGCCAAAATTGATCTTCGACCACGATGAAATGGTTGCCGATGCCAGGAAAAAGCTGCGCTATAAGGCGGCATTACACCCTATCCTATTCGAAATGTTGCCTAAAAAATTTACGCTTCCACAATTACAGACTTTGTTTGAAGAAGTAAATGATACCAAAATAGATACGAGAAACTTTAGCAGGAAACTGGGCTCAACTGGTTTATTGATTAAGCTGGAGGAAAAAGATAAGTCAGGATCAAAAAAAGGTGCATTTTACTTCAAACTTGATAAGAAGAAATATACCGCTAATTTTCAGGCTTTTCTAAATCTAATACCAAACCTGAAGATTTAGTGGGTTAAGGACCACTAAGGTACCAGAAAGTCTATTGCCAGGAATTTTAATGCCGTTTTAAGAAGAGATGGCTATTTTTCTAGATGTTAAAAATTGGAATAGCCGAAAAAGACGAGAAAATAGCAGCACTACTAACCACTATTCTGGGATGCCTTACTAGTGCTCAATAATGATGGCCGCTATTGGTCTCATGCCAGATGCACTATCAACCGGAATTGGTTCAGAGGCATCTAAGCCTTTGGCAATCGTCGTAATTGGCGGCTTAATTACCAACACTTTCTTCAACCTCTTTGTTTATCCGATTGTTTTCTATTGGGTTTATAAAAGGCAATCTTTTACTTAAGGCGACGTCCTTTAAATAGTCTAATTTCGAAAATAGCGAGATCCTCAAAATAGATCTCGCTCTTTACTTAACCCAATTTCCAGTCGGGGCGTTCGAAATGGCAGGTGTAGCCATATGGATATTTTTGAAGGTAATCCTGATGTTCTTCCTCGGCATTCCAAAAAACTCCTGCGGGCACGACTTCTGTTACAATTTTTCCAGGCCATTTACCTGAAGCATCTAGCGCTGCAATTAATTCGTTTGCGGTATCTCGTTGTGCCTCATTTTCAAAGAAAATTGCAGAGCGGTATGAAGTACCTACATCATTTCCCTGTCTATTACGCGTACTTGGATCGTGGATTTGAAAGAAATATTCTAATAATTTCCTGTATGATAATTTCTCGGGATCGAAAACAATCTCGATTCCTTCGGCATGAGTACCATGGTTGCGGTAAGTTGCATTAGGAACATCGCCACCAGTGTAACCAACAACTGTCGAAATTACGCCAGGCTGCTGACGGATAAGTTCTTCAACGCCCCAAAAACATCCACCGGCTAGTATCGCTTTTTCTGTATTCATCATCTATATATTTATTATCTAACTGTTTAGTCTTTAACAGTTGAAAAATTGCAAATCAAAGTTTAAAACTGATTTTAATAACAAAGCTCGAAAAACACCTTTTCGAGCTTTGGAGTTTCTATCAGGTTAATTGGATCTGGTTAGCGACTATAGAGTTGCCATATCAATCACAAAACGATACCTTACATCACCCTTTTCCATCCGTTTGTACGCCTCATGTATATCTTTCATATCAATCATTTCGATATCTGAAACAATCCCATTCTCAGCACAAAAATCTAGCATTTCCTGAGTTTCGGCAATGCCTCCAATTCCAGATCCCGCTAAGCTTTTTCTGCCGCCTAGTAAACTAAATGCAGCAATTTCGGCAGGTTTTGGTGGTACCCCGACGCAAATATGTGTTCCATTTGTGCGGAGTAAAGATAAGTACATATTAAAATCATGTTCTGCAGAAACCGTATCGAGAATAAAATCAAAGGTTCCAGTAGCTGCTTTTACTTGTGCCGGATCTGTAGTAACCACAAAGTGATGAGCACCAAGCTTTTTGGCATCTGCTTCTTTACCCGGTGATGTACTCAAGACCGTAACTTCCGCACCAAAAGCTACACCAAACTTAACAGCCATATGCCCAAGTCCGCCTAGTCCTAAAACCGCAAGTTTATGACCTTTACCAACTTTCCAATGCCTAAGCGGAGAATAAGTAGTAATGCCCGCACATAACAAAGGTGCTACCGCAGCAAGATCTAATTTATCTGATACATGTAGAACAAACTCTTCTCTTACTACAATTTGATTAGAGTAGCCACCGTAAGTAGGCGTTTTTCCATCGCGAGATAAGCCATTGTAGGTTTGTGTATTTCCTTCAAGGCAGTACTGCTCTAAATCCTGTTTACAGTTTTCGCAAACCTGGCAAGAATCTACCATACAACCGGTTCCTGCTAAATCGCCAACCTTAAATTTTTTAACCTGGTCGCCAACTTTAATTACCCTGCCCACAATCTCGTGACCAGGTACCATTGGAAAAATTCCCGGGAACCAATCGTTTTTTATCTGATGAAGATCTGAGTGGCAAACGCCACAAAATAAGATCTCAAATTGTACATCATTGGGTCCTACTTCACGGCGTTCAAAATTCCATGGAGCAAGATCCGTTTCGGCACTTTGTGCCGCATATCCTTTTGCTGGTATCATTTTATCTAGTTTATTAATGCTTCTAACAAATATAAATGAATATAGTGTTAAGCACAGAAAAGTTTTGTCGTCAAAAGCTCATTATTTGGCATGGCAATAAGTATGCTTATCTTTGAAAATAAAATCATCAAAATGGAAAACCCAACTGTAGGAGGCTATATTAATTCACTCTTTCCGCAGTTTGAACCTGCATTAAAATCAATATTAACTGACAGCGCTACGTTACGAGATTTTAATAGTGGAGAAATGCTGATGCAAACTGGTCAGAATATGCGCTCAACCGTATTGGTTGTAGCTGGCACGGTGAAGTTATACCGAACTGGAGATGATGGACAAGAATTTTTCATGTATTACCTGCAACCTGGCGATGCCTGTGCACTATCTATGATCTGCGCTACCAGGCAAGAGACCAGCCAAGTAATGGCAAAAGCAATAGAACAAACTAAGGTTTTGATGATTCCCATCGCCTTGATGGATCAGCTGATGCGTGATTATAAAACCTGGTATTATTACGTTCTTGAAACCTATCGCACTCGATTTGAAGAGTTGCTTTTTGTAATTGATAACATATCTTTTAAAGCAATGGATGAGCGCCTAGCCTTTTACCTTAAGAAACAAGTGAAAGACTTAAATTCTACAACAATCCACCTTACCCATAGTGAAATTGCCTCCGATTTAAACACCTCTCGCGAGGTTGTTTCGAGGTTGCTTAAAAAAATGGAACAAGCCAATCAAATTGTTATGCACAGAAACTATATTGAGTATCTGCAATAGAAAGAATGTTATCCTAGACTAAGTTTTCTAATCATATCTAGCATCATTCATTCCGTGTGACAAAAGTCACAAACATTGCCATACCATATCTTGATTTTTGTTAGAAATATTTAAAAATGGAAATCATTGCATATTCTGCTGCCGGCTTAATTGGTATTTCGCTTGGTTTAATTGGCGGTGGCGGCTCGATTTTAACGATGCCCGTATTAGTTTATTTATTTGGCATCAATCCGTTATTGGCTACCTCCTACTCATTATTTATCGTAGGTGCTACAAGTTTAGCAGGTGCTATCGCTAATTTCAATCGTGGGCTAGTTAACATTAAAACCGCTTTGCTATTCGGAAGTGCTTCGATCTCGACCGTATTTTTGACCCGGAAATATCTTATACCGCTTATTCCAAAGATTATTTTTAGCAATAAGAACTTTAGTATAACTGAAAATATGTTAATGATGGTACTATTTGCTATATTAATGTTAGCTGCCGCAATAGCCATGATCAAAGATACTACAACACAAATGGTTATCTGCGCTGAAAAACACAGTCTAAAAGTTGGCAAACTTTTATCTTACGGCATTGCAATTGGTTTGGCTACTGGTTTTTTAGGTGCTGGTGGTGGTTTTTTGCTCATACCAACCTTAGTTATTCTTGTCGGATTGCCAATTAAAGAAGCGATTGGCACTTCGTTATTTATTATTGCACTTAATTCCCTTATTGGTTTTACAGGAGACCTGGGCCATTTCGCGTTCGACTGGATTTTCCTATTTAAAATTACCACTATTGCTATAGTGGGTATAGTAATTGGTGGTGTTGTAAACAAGAAAGTAAACGGAGCAAAGCTGAAAAAGGGGTTCGGTTGGTTTGTAGTCTTTATGGGTTGCTATATCATCATAAAAGAAATAATCTTAAAATAATTTGAATACCGGCCGGCCGTGTGATAAAAGTCACCGATTAAAATATTGCATATAATTAATTTTGACACATTAAACACATCATCATGATAATAGAACAAATTTATACAGGATGCTTGGCACAGGGAGCATACTACCTTGAAAGTAATGGGGTGGCTGCCATTATCGATCCGCTACGTGAGGTTGAGCCTTATCTTGCCCGTGCTGAAAAAAGGGGTGCAAAAATAAAATATGTACTGGAAACTCATTTTCATGCCGATTTTGTTTCAGGGCATCTCAACCTTGCCAAGGAAAGCGGGGCATTAATAGTTTATGGACCAAATGCTAAGCCAGATTTCGACTTCTATTCTGCAAAGCATGGAGAGATTCTGGAACTTGGGGCTGCCAGGATTAAAGTATTACATACACCTGGCCATACCATGGAAAGCACTTGTTTTCTTGCCAGCGACGAATCTGGGAAGGAAGTTGCACTTTTTTCTGGTGATACACTATTTATCGGGGATGTTGGTAGACCAGATTTGGCACAAAAACTAGCTAGTGAACTAACTAGAGAAATGCTGGCAGGTTACCTATTCGATTCGCTTCGAGATAAAATTATGCCCTTAAGCGACGACATTGTGGTGTATCCTGCACATGGAGCCGGTAGCGCATGCGGAAAAAATATGAGTAAGGAAACATCAGACCTACTTGGCAACCAAAAAAAAACCAATTATGCATTAAGAGCAGACATGTCGAAAGCAGCATTTATTGAAGAGGTTACGCAGGGGCTCTTACCCCCACCTGCGTATTTCCCCGAAAATGTAATGATGAATATCCATGGTTACGATAGCTTTGAGCAGGTAATGAAACGAGGTATGCAGGCATTGAATCCAACGGCATTTGAGCAGATTGCAAATGAAACCAGCGCCTTGGTTTTAGATACCAGAGCACCCGAAGTTTTTGTAAAGGGGTTTATTCCAAATGCAATCAACATCGGTATTGATGGAAACTTTGCACCGTGGGTGGGCACATTAATTCCTGATATCAGACAACCAATTTTGCTGGTAAACGAAGATGGCAGGAATGAAGAAGTCTTAACACGCCTATCAAGAGTTGGCTTCGATGGTACATTGGGTTACTTAGATGGAGGCTTTGAGGCTTGGAAAAGTGCTGGCAAGGTAACCGACGAGATTGAGTCCATTGCCCCTGAAAATTTGGCAACCTTAATGAAATCCAAATCGTGTAATATTATAGATGTTAGAAAAGAGAAAGAATTTTCAAGCGAGCATGTTGAGGGTGCTATCAATCTTCCGCTAGATTATATAAACGATAATTTTAACAAAGTAGATAAGCATGAAACCTATTTTGTTCACTGCGCTGGCGGTTACCGATCTGTCATTTTTAATTCAATTATGCGTGCAAGGGGTTACCAAAACTTAGTTGATGTATCTGGCGGTTTAAAAGCAATTAAAGAAACCGAGAAAATTCCTGTAACGGCTTTTGTTTGTCCCACGACAGTAAAGTAAACATTTAAAATTTAACACATTTCATTCTGCGGGCTGTAAAACATTACTTTTGAGTACAACTTACGTTAGTCGGCAATTAACCCTATAAAGTCATTATGATTGAATTCATCAAACAGCCCTGGCCGTGGTATTTTTCGGGCTTCATGATTATCGCTGTTATGCTCGTCTTAATTTTTTTTGGTAAATCATTTGGCTTTTCTTCTAATTTGCGCACGATGTGCAGCATGGCTGGGGCAGGGAAACGTGTCAAATTTTTCGATTTCGAATGGAAAAACCAAATTTGGAACCTGATGTTCCTAGTGGGATCGATATTAGGTGGGTTTATAGCTACCAATTACCTGAGTACGCCTTCACCTTTAAAACTCTCGCCAGAAACAATTAAAGATCTCGATCAGTTAGGTGTAAGATTCGATGGTGGACTTAACCCGTCAAGTTTGTTTTCGCTGGCCGCGATGAAAGATATAAAGACGATCGCTATCTTACTGATTGGTGGCTTACTGGTTGGTTTTGGATCTCGCTATGCTGGTGGATGCACATCAGGACATGCAATTTCTGGGCTCTCAAATCTGCAAATACCCTCTTTGGTCGCTGTCATTGGCTTCTTCATTGGCGGACTCATCATGACATTTTTTATCATCCCACTTATCTTCTAAGTCATACCATGAAATATATAAAGTATATTATCGCCGGAACAATTTTTGGGATCATCATGAACAAATCAGAAGCTGTTTCATGGTATAGAATACAAGAAATGTTCCGTTTTCAGTCGTTTCATATGTACGGCATCATCGGTACTGCAGTTGTACTAGGCATAATTGCTGTACGGCTAATTAAAAAATTTAATGTAAAAGATGCTACTGGAAGCGCGATTGTTTTTCATGAAAAAGACAAAGCCTATACCAAATATATTTTAGGTGGCATCATTTTTGGATTAGGTTGGGCACTCACAGGTGCTTGCCCGGGTCCTATGTTTGTTAATTTAGGAAGCGGGTATGCTGGCATGGCAATCGTAATTATCGGCGCCCTGCTCGGAACGTACCTTTATGGAACAGTTAAAAATAAGTTACCCCACTAAATCCATAGCTCATGACCAAACTTAGTGCAATCATCAACCATAGGTGCCCCAGGTGTAGAAAAGGAAAAATGTTCAAACATTCTATGTTTCATTGGAAATATGATGAGATGAATACCAAGTGCAGCTGCTGTAATCTAAGCTATGAAATAGAGCCTGGTTTTTTTATTGGTGCAATGTATGTGAGCTATGTTTTCATTGTGGCTGAGCTCGTGAATGCGGGTATTATAGCGTTTATGATTTTTGGTGAGGAAGATCAATGGGCAATTATCGCAACCACCATTGCCCCAGTAATTTTGCTATTTACATTCAATTATAGGTATGCACGAACCATCCTGCTACATGTGCTCTCTCCTATTAAATATAATAAAAATGCAGGTGAGCATTGCTGAAAAATAGTCTTGTTAAATCTTAATAAAAATTGCCAAACCCATATTTTATATTCCATCAGTTTATATCTAAATCGTTTTACTTTACCATAGTTTTGTTACAGTATAGGCATCAACAAGACTGTCTATCACCCTGGAAAAATTTTAAATTTGGTTTTTCAATACACGAGCAAACCATGAGAAATTTTTTATACACTACATTGATTGTTGGCAATAGCTTATTGGCAACAGTTGAATGCGCTATTGCGCAGGTGGCCAAAATGCCTGTAGATTATGTAAATCCCTATATCGGAAACATAAGTCACTTACTGGTACCTACATACCCTACTGTACACTTGCCTAATAGCATGCTTCGGTTTTATCCTGAACGCGATAGCTATACCAGCAACACAATGAGCGGCCTACCTTTAGTTATTACCAGCCATCGAGGAAGTTCTGCATTCAACTTAAGTCCGTTTCAGGGTGATGTAAAAAACATTAAGAGTACGGTTCGGTTTGGGTACGACAATGAAATTATAAAGCCCTATTATTATGAAGTAGATTTAGACGATTTTGGTATCCACGTCGGTTTTGCACCGTCGCACCAGTCGGGCATTTACCAAATAGATTTTAGCCAAACCAAACTTCCACCATATCTGGTTTTAAATACCAGAGATGGAGAATTAACCGCTGATGCCAAAAGCGTAAGTGGTTTCCAAAAAATAGGTAATAACACAAAGGTTTATATTTATCTAGAAACTGATTTAACACCAATTAAAGTTGGAACACATGATGGTGCTAACATTAATACCAATAAAACAGTTGCTAACGGCCAAAATGCTTATTTGCTATTGCAGTACCCTACCAATACTTCAAAAATTAAAGCCAGGTATGGTGTTTCATTTATTAGTGTAGCACAAGCAAAACAAAACCTACGCAGAGAGATAAAAGATTACAACTTAAGTGATGTAGCGCAAAAAGGCAAAGCAATTTGGAATGCAAGCCTTGGAAAAATAAAGGTTGAAGGAGCAGAAGAAAACGCCAAAACCATTTTTTACACTTCCCTTTATCGTACTTACGAAAGGATGATTAACATCTCTGAAGATGGGCAATATTTTAGCGCATTTGATGGAAAAATCCACAGCGACAATGGCAAACCTTTTTACACTGATGATTGGATCTGGGATACTTACAGGGCTACCCATCCCCTTCGGGTAATTATTGAGCCAAAAATGGAAGGTGATATGATTAACTCCTACCTTCGTATGGCACAACAGATGGACGATCATTGGATGCCTACCTTCCCAGAGGTTACGGGTGATAGCCGAAGGATGAATAGCAACCACGGCGTAGCAACTGTTATAGATGCTTACAATAAAGGCCTGCGCTCATTTGATCTGGAACAAGCCTATGCATATTGCAAGGCTGGCATTACCGAGAAAACACTATCCCCATGGTCGGCCAAGAAAGCTGGCGTGCTCGATCAGTTTTTTAAAGATAATGGCTATTTTCCGGCCTTGCCAGCAGGTGAAAAGGAAAATGCACCAGAAGTACATGGCTTCGAAAAGCGCCAGCCAATCGCAGTAACATTAGGAACGGTTTACGATGAATGGTGTCTCGGAAATATTGCGAAGCAATTGGGTAAAAAAGACGACGCGAAAATGTTTTTAGAGAAAAGTTTAAGTTACCGAACTGTTTTTAACCCAGAAACGAAATTTTTTCACCCGAAAGACGCAAATGGTGCTTTTATAAAACCCTTAGATTATCGTTTCTCTGGCGGATTAGGTGCAAGAGAAACCTACGATGAAAATAATGGATGGTTATATCGCTGGGATGTTTTACACAATGTTGCAGACCTGGTAAAAATGATTGGTGGCAAAGAGGCTTTCGTAGATGAACTCGAAAAGATGTACAATACATCCTTAGGAAAAAGCCGCTTTGATTTCTACAGCCAACTCCCGGACCATACCGGTAATGTCGGTCAGTTTTCTATGGGTAATGAACCTGCCATGCACATCCCTTATTTATACAACTACGCAGGGCAACCTTGGAGGACGCAAAAACGGGTTCGTAGCTTATTAACGCAATGGTTTAGAAACGATTTAATGGGTATCCCTGGTGATGAAGATGGCGGCGGTTTGACATCATTCGTTGTTTTTTCGCAGATTGGTTTTTATCCAATAACTCCAGGTTTACCAATGTATGTTATCGGTAGCCCAACCTTTAAAAATGTAAAAATTGATTTAGGAAACGGCAAAAAATTCGAAGTAGACTGCCAAAATTATGCTCCAGATAATAAGTATATCCAGTCAGCCAAACTCAATGGTAAAATATGGGATCAATCTTGGTTTTCACACAATGATTTAATGAAAGGAGGCAAACTGGAATTGATAATGGGCAGGAAACCTAATAAGACTTGGGCTGCGAGTGAAGCGGCTACACCCCCATCGTTTGAAATGAAGTAATGTACCTAATGCGAATCGAGAAGTTTATGCAAAGCTGCACTTATCTTTGGAAGAGGTGCAGCTTTGAAAGGCTGTTATTTAATGTCAACTTTTTTGCCGGTTTTGGCAGATAGCTTAGCTGCCTCTAAAATCTTTACTACGAGAAGATTATTGGGTAACCCCGAAAGATCTTTTGAACTATCGATTTGCCCGCTAAGTACAGCGGAGAGATAGGATAAACTGCTGCTATTGGCCGACTGTAAGGGTTTTGCCTGGTATAAGTTGTATCCGGCGTTGCTTCTAGATCTCAAGGTTTTATCATTGACGGCCTGAACATATCCTTTATCACCAAATACCTCGAAGTCTTTAATACTGAAAGGCCAATTCCATGATGCCTCAATTATACCTGTAGCATCTCCATATTCAAGCAAAATAGTAGCATCATCATCTACTTTAGGATAAACATCAGGTTTAATTTGATGAGTAATAGCCGAAACGGATTTTGGTGCTTTTCCGTCCATCATCCAAGTCATTAAGTTAGCACCATAACATCCGAAATCAACTAAAGCCCCACCCCCATTTTTTTCTGGATCGGTTAGCCAGCCCAAGAACTCACTACTCACCCCAATTTCCTTTGGTCCCTGGTGGCCATCATGTACAATCATTTTTCTTACTGAACCATATTTGTTATCTTTTTTGATGTCTTGATATACTTCCTGGTTGCTTGGGTACCATGTGGTTTCATAATTGGTAAGCACTTTAATATTATACTGCTTGGCAAGTGCCGCAATTCGATCTGCTTGCTTTACCGTTACTGCTAAAGGTTTTTCTACCATAACCGAGATACCAAGTGGAGCCGCAGTTTCAACAACCGATAGGTGTTCAGCTATTGGGTTATAGGCCAATACCGCATCGGGTTTATGTTTCTTTAATAAAGCTTGTAGGTTATTGTAAAACAAACTATCAGGAAGGGAATAACGCTTTTTAAACCGCTCGATGAGCACAGGGTTAGATTCTGCAATGCCCAAAATATTCACTTCTCCTTTCTGATAACTGCTCATAATGAGGTAAATATGATCGTGACTAAGACCCGCAATTGCAACGTTCAACTTGGTCTGTGCACTTACAGCGGCAAATAAAAAAAACGATAAAGCTATGGTTAGTAAGCTCCCAAATTTCGATTGTAAATTCATACTTATTTAATGATATTAGAAATGTCCTCAAGGTAGAGTTAATTCTCAAAGGAAAATGAATTGCTTGTAAAATATTACAGATTACCACTTTGGTATCGGTCTGTTTACTGGCTATGCAAAATACACTGTTTTAAGCCACCGTTTTTGGAATTAAAAAGGTACCATTACCTGGGGATATTAAATGATTTATTGCATAAAACATTGGCTAAAATTTTTGGTTGTATAAAAATGGGAACGCAAAGAATTCAAGATTTGTTTGATAAATATGAAGACCTTTCGATCGAGGTGGCACAGGCACAAAAGGCTGTGCAAGATGCCCAGGTACCAGATCAATCATCGAAAGATTCCATCTCTGCAGCACAGGCAGATGAACATTTAATTGCCTGTATAGAATTGGAACGAAAAGAACAGTACCTGCTGGAACTGTCGCAAGAATGGACGAAAGCGCAAGATTTATTAGTAGAGCAGTTATGTAAGATAAATACCAAAGTTCGCGTTATAGATAGACGAGACGGCGATGAAGTGATCATCGGATGCTGTGGTGGTGCAATTACAATAGAAGAGAAAACAGTTTAAATGAGCAAATTATCAATACAGGAACAGTTCAACAATTACATCGAGCTGCTTAACAAGATTCACAATATCGACCAAGATATAGACGCTTTAATCAATGAAGTAGAAATTACCGATCTAAAAGAAAAGCGTATTATTTACAAAAAAACGTTGCAGATGGTAACCCGAAATTTGGTTGCATCTTTGAAAGATATGGACAGCAAGTATCCGATTCATAATTATTTAGCCAACCAAACTACTTATTTGTTTACCGAAGGCGATAAGTTGATGTTTGAATATCACTAAACTCCATTTCTCGGAAATTATGTGCGATGAGTTTAAGGTTGGTTTGGGTTTAATTTACCATAAGTAATTAATAGCGTATGTTCCAAGTAGCTAAACCTCATATCTTTCTTTTAGTATGTATTCACCAACTCTTAAGATATAATTGAAAACGATTAAAAAAGAAAATTTTCCGACCAAGATCTGCCTGGTTTGCAATAGGCCTTTCAGCTGGCGTAAGAAATGGGCCAAAGTTTGGGAAGAGGTTAAATATTGCAGCGAAAAATGCAGAAACCAAAAACCTACCCAAGTCGATGCTTATCGTGAATAACGTTTCTAGATAGTCGGTTAAAAGTAATAATGCGTAACAGGAAATAGACCTCACCCTGAATTAGTTAATTTGCATCAAAATTAGTGGGAATTTTATATATGAATGATATTGAACTAAGTACAAGAGACATCGACCGGATCATTGAAATGGCATGGGAAGACCGTACCACCTTCGACGCTATTAAAGTACAGTTTGGCTTAGGAGAAAAAGCTGTTATTGCACTAATGCGTAGGGAGATGAAAGCCAATAGTTTTAAGCTATGGCGAACACGTACCAAAGGCCGCTTTACAAAGCATGAAGCCCTAAGGACGTCTGAAGTTTCACGGTTTAAATGCTCACGTCAACGGGCAATCAGCAATAATAAAATCAGCAAAAGATAGCTTATGCCATTTTCTCAAACAGGCAGTAGATCTCGGGAACTAACTTTTCCAACAGATTACGATCAAATTCTGGAACGAATAGAACGGATTGATCCCGTTAGGTATATTAAAACCAGAAACTTTATTAATGGGGATGTTACATTTTTATCGCCCTATATATCTAGAGGCGTTATCACTGTAAAACAAGTGCAGGAATCAGTATTGAGTAGAGGATTTTCCGCGTTAGACATTGAACGGTTTTTACAGGAGCTTGCGTGGAGAGAATACTTTCAGCGTGTGTGGGAAGCAAAGGGCAACTTAATATTTGAAGACCTGAAGCAGCCGCAGCCAGGGGTGTTACACCATAACCAAGTTAGTGGAATTGAACAGGCAAATTCCGGAATTGAGGCCATTGACTTACAGATAAAACAACTTTACAAGTATGGATACATGCACAATCATATGCGTATGTATGTGGCCTCACTTACATGCAATACGGCTAAAGCCTATTGGCTAAACCCATCCAAGTGGCTTTATTATCACCTACTGGATGGAGATTTAGCCAGCAATACTTGCAGTTGGCAATGGGTAGCAGGAGCCTTTTCTTCCAAGAAATATTATTTCAATCAAGAAAATGTTAATAAATACACAAACTCCAATCAGCAAAACACATTTTTAGATCATCCCTATGATGAACTACCAGAGCTGGATGTGCCACCAACGCTAAAGGAAAACACAAGCCTTAAGCTTACAACCATTCTTCCTGCTCCCGAGAAACCAATCTTAAACGTAGAAAAACCGACGTTGATATATAACAGTTACAACCTTGATCCTGAATGGCGAAAACATGAAGATGTAAATCGGGTTCTGTTATTAGAGCCTAGCCACTTTAGCCAATATCCGGTAAGCAATCTTGTGATTGATTTCATTTTAAAATTAGCTTCAAATATCCCTCGCATACAAGTTTTCACCGGCGAAATCAGTGAATTGGCTTCACTAAATGATGGGAAAATGAGTGAAGGCTTTATTTCAAAGGCTCATCCAGCGTTTACATATTATCCTGGAACAAAAGATGCTTACGATTGGATATACCCCGACGTTTCAGGTTATTACCCTTCATTTTTCAGCTTCTGGAAACAGTGTAAGAAACAATTAAAGCTAAAATCGTAACCTTCTTTTGGCAAGATTTACCCCTTAGTTTTGATTCGATCTTGTTCGCTTGCTTTGCTTCGCTCATCCAGTGATTTTAATTTTTTATTGCCGAAATTATAGTTTATCCCCATATATAGTCCCCTGCTCTCCCATTTTCTGGCACTATTTACATTTACGATGCCTAAAACAGCATGCTGCTGCCACCTTTGGGTATTAAAAATATCACGCATTGCAACATTCAAGGCAAGCCTATCTTTTAGAAGTGATTTTTTTATGGAGAAATCTACGCTATAAATGGCCTTGGTTCGGTAGATAGAAGATCGACTGGCAAAATTATACCAGCTGCTCAAACCAAAATTCCAGCCGTTGCCTAGTCGCAATGTATTGCTTATATATCCGTTAAACCCCATTCCACCATTATTGATCATTGCTAACCCGTCGTACTTACTTAGGTCTGCCTTATAAAACTGGTAGTATGGCGTTGCAGAAAAGTAGCCAGACAATATTTTCGATAATTTGAATGGTGTACTTAAACTTAATTCAAGGTAGCTGCGCCGACCGGCATTTATCGGAAGCTCCACCATTTGATCGCCGGTTTGTGTACGTATCACTTCAATTAGATCTCTGGTTGTGTTGAAGCCAAGTTTTAGTTGACTCTGGCCATTGAAAGTGTAGTCTAATTCAAGGTTTTGTGTAAATTGAGGCAATAGTAATGGATTACCCCTGGAAGCATAGTAATAGTCGGTTCGATAGAGGTAAGGGTTTTGATCTTGGAAAGATGGCCGATTTATTCTTTTACCATATGCCAAGCCCACACTCTGCTCCTCGTTAATTTGATATCGAACAAATAAAGTTGGAAAGAAATTTATATAAACGCTATCAGGCAAGCTGAAAATTGCATCAAGCTCATTCACAGAACGCCCGTTCATATCTGTAAGCTCAGCTCTTAAACCAACTTGAAGTTCAAATTTGCCGTATCTTTGCTGGAAATTTCCGTAGGCTGCAACTATCTTTTCCTGATAATTAAATTTATTAAAGCTTGCAATGCTACCTAATATTTCATCATCGCTTAAAGCGTTTAATACATTCTTGGTTTTACTAGAAGCTAACTTAAATCCAGATTCAAATGAACCCTGTTTGGTTTTCCAATTGTAATCTGCTTTGACGGCAAACAAATTAATAATTGTTTTTGTATAGTTGATTCCACTTGTATTTAATCCACTGTTTAGGAAAATATTCTTAACCTCATTGTTTAAACCAGAGCTATAGCGCATTAAATCCAGATCTATCGTTAGCTGATGGTCTTGTTTTTGAAGGTATTGATGATGGATATTTGCTGAATAGCGATTTTCAGTTAGGCTTGCTATGGTTTTAGTCAATAGTAAATCAGGATTATTTCCATAGATATTTGTGCTCGCATCAGAAGGAAAGTCATTCCATGTGCGCTGGTAGTTTAAAATAGCCCCAAACTTGTGTTTTTCATTTAAAGCATAATCTAGCCCCACACGTCCGAATGAGTTGCTATAGCCCTGTCTTTCAATTCCGCTTTGTTCTAATGTGTTATTGTTCGCTAATCTAAAACTTTTTACAGCAGTATATTGCAAACTGTTATCAAGATTTGCATTCAGGAAGGCGTTAAATTTATTGTAGTTACTTGTGAGGTTTAAGGCCGCATCTTGCCTGTAATGTGTCATCTGCTGATAACCCAAGTTTACGTTTCCTTTAGTACCATTAATGGTCGATCTTTTGAAAACAAGGTTAATAATTCCTGCGTTCCCAGCAGCATCGTACTTAGCAGAGGGATTGGTAATGAGTTCAATCGCTTTTAGATTAGATCCAGACGTTCCTTTCAATAACGCGGTAAGCTGTTGAGCATTTAGCGTTTGCATTCTGCCATCTAGTAATACCTGCACCCCACTCTTGCCACTAATCTTAACATTATCTTGCCCGTCTACCATTACGCCTGGCATACGCCTGATTAAGGTTAAGGCATTAAGACCGGCGGCATCGCCAATGCTTTCAACATTTAATAATACCTTGTCAGTTTTCACCTGAATAGCTGGCGTATTATTCTTGATGGTTACATCTTTCAACAGGTAGGTTTTAATACTATCCTTCAGGATTTTGCTACTATCAGTCTTTTGTGCCATTGCGGTTGTAGCCAATGCAGAGCAAATTAAAATGATTAAAGAGCGTTTCATATGCTGTTTTTTCCAACGAAATTCTCCTTTTAAACATAGCCTATCGCTTCACATTATAATCTGAAGCCTAAATAATACGTCTCAAATTATGATATGATACCCTACAATTTCTAAAGATACTCCTTTGGGTTTTTTCCAGTAAATTTTTTGAAACTCCGATTGAAGGTTGCCTTAGAATTAAAACCGGCATCGAATGCTATTGCCAGTAACGTTTGGTTTTTAAACTCAGGAAGAGCCAATCTTCTGATTACCGCATTTACACGATATTGATTAATAAAATCATTAAAGTTAAGGCCAAACTGCTGATTAACGGCCTTACTTAAGATAACTGCATTTGTATTTAGCTTTCTGGCTACTTCTGTTAATGTAAGGTCCGAACGTTCGAATAACAACTCATCTTCCATTAAGGTGATCAATCCATTCTTTATGAGCATCATCTTTTCGCTTGTTTTTTTGCTGTCTTCGCTCACCAAGCTGATGGATTGTTCTTTGATTTCTTCTTTCACTTCAACTGTTTCAAAGGGCTCAAGCATTTGAGGGTTGAACTGAATTTTGTACAGTGGCAGGTAAACTGCTTGGTAAGCGTTAATAGCAATGTAATACACTACAATAGCAAAGCCACAGAAATAATACCACGGCCCAAAGTATCTCAAGCGTGTAAAGAAATCGAAGTTGGATAATAAAGTCTCAATTAAAGGCATTAAGCTAATCATCGCGAAGGTATAAAGGAAGGTCCTTAGCCATTTCATACTTGCTTGATCTGCAAAAGATGTAGCAATTACAGCATATTTCTTGTATTGATGATAGTACCTAATGGCAAGAAACAAATAGAAAAAAACACTGCCGATAGATAAATATTTGTACCATGATGCAAAATCAGGATCCTCATATTCATTGGTAAGGTTGTATCGATCAAAAACGAAAAAATCGATTAGTCCAGTACCGGTAGCATATACAAAATATAAGATTCCAGGCAGAAGATGCAGCATCTTAATACCTGTTATTCTAAATTCATAATTAAATATCGAGATGATGTAAAAATACAGTACCGGGCCTATGAACAGGCTATGTACAAAAGGTACGAAGAATAAGATATCGCGATAGGGTTGGTTATCATACCAGCCTGCAAAGCCAACCATGTAAGGTACAATTAGCATTGCGGCAACCAGCAAAAAGAAGCCCATTAATTTATCTGCGTATTGACCCTGTTTGATGCCACGTTTAAAAAAAAGGAAGCAATAGACCAGGATATGGAAGAAAAAAATGAGAAGTACGCTACTTTGAAAGCTAAATTGGAAAAGCATATCCTAAAATAAGTAAAATTTTGGCTTCGCTAAAATAGATTGATAATTCATTTATGTACTTTTACCTTTCTAATTAGTATATAAATACACTTATAATTCAAGGATTAATTATGATTGACATAACCAATGCCATCATCGGCCAAATGGAAAAGAGATACCGGGCAACATTGATTAATTCATTGCCCGGATTTAAATGCCTGCAGTTAATTGGAACCTCTAGCGATAATGGCCACAGTAACCTGGGTCTTTTCAATTCAATCTTTCATTTGGGTGCTTCGCCAGCACTTCTTGGTGTCATCTTCAGACCGCAGTCTACCGACCATGACACCTTAACTAACATCAAGCGAACCGGGATATACACGCTTAACAACGTAACGCAATCTTTTGTAGACAAAGCTCATCAAACCAGCGCCAGGTACGAAAGTGGTTTTTCTGAGTTTGTGGAATGTGGGTTAACAGAATATTACATCCCCGATTTCGAAGCGCCATTTGTGGCCGAATCGAGTGTGAAAATCGGCCTGTCAGTAAAAGAGATTATTCCTATAAAAGCGAATGACACCACCATGGTTATTGGAGAAATTGTGCGGATCCAGCTAAATGAGGATTTAGTAGCGGCCGACGGATTTGTTGATCATCACCTGGCAGGAACAATAACCGTTGCGGGATTAGATAGCTACTATGCCACAACACCTATTGCAAGATTTAGCTACGCAAAGCCAGACCGACCATTAACGCAAATTTCAAAAGGGAAAGGAAATATTTAAGAGCGTTGAAAATGAAGTGTCTTGAAGCTAATTATTTCCTTAATGGTTTTATTTAAGATCGCTACAAACTACATAACATAAAACCTGTTAAAGCAACGGTAGCATTTATAACGCTTTATAGCAATAAAGGGTAAAATTGTTTTAAAAAGAAAGCCTCTTGGCACCCTACTCGTTTCGCTATTTTTGCATTTTGGGCAAGCGGGGCATGTGGTAACTAATTTAGACGATTCCTTTAATTTCATAATAAAGAGATAGTTTTATTGGCAACGAAAGTAAATCATTTTTCATCAAGATAAGAATGCGGTATCTACAGAACAAGTGGTTTAATCTACTTTTACCGGCATTTTGGCAACCCTAAGTTAATAAATTCCTGAAACATTTAAGGATATTGGTTTCAAACACGCAAAAATAATATCGTCAAAATCTCATTGATAAAAACAAGCCGTTTAATGATTGTGCATGGTATGGCATAAATGTCACATTTTTGGCGGCCTTGTTATGAAATAACTGCCTTACATAAGGGTAAACAAGGTAAGCTATTTTCGTAGAAGCGATTCCGAAACCTGCTCCTGCTATTACATCACTCAGCCAATGCTTGTTGTTATACATTCTGAGTGCACCGGTAGATGTGGCAACGAAATAGCCTGCATAACTAATAAATGGGCTAACGTTTTTATATTCCTGATGGAGAAATTCTGCAGCCATGAAAGCCGATGCCGTGTGGCCGGATGGAAATGAGTTCGTGCCGCTATCATCTGGCCTGTTGCGCCCGGCAGCCTGTTTTACAATGTGCGTAGATATACCCATCACAATTGCTGAAGTAGCATAGAGGATTGATGAGTCAAAGATATTGTGTTCCCCTTTTAAACCGGATAATTGTAACGCATACACGGCAACTGCCGGACTAAATTGTAAATAATCGTCAACATGTGCAGCAAAGAGTGGATGATCTTCTTGTAATTCGGCCTTGGTACTTAAATCTAACTCCTTTGCAAAACCTTTATTGGATAGGGCAAAAAAACCATAGCCAATAAATACAGTTGGTATCACAAATGAAGCAACACCAAATTTCCGAGATTTGACAAATTCATCTTGAAGTTGGCTATTGCTATCAATTGGAGTCGAATTTATTAGCTCCTGCCGTTGTGCATAACCATTTGTAAAGATAAGGTTGATGGCAACTATGAAAATAAGCGATTTACGCATGACGAATGGTTTTAGGATGAATCCAAGAAAAGGTACTTTCGAAGTTAAACCATAAATATGGAGGAATCTTGAAGTTAAGAAAAGCAGAATGCCATTTAATTATGGTGATAACTGTTTAAAGTCATTTCGAAAATTCAGAAACAAAATAATGCCTAACTTCGCAGCTTAAAAGTAGGATAATGAAGTTGTGGTTTCCATACAAGCAGATGCAAAACATGGAGGTTCCTCTCGAGGTGGATTCGGGCAGGGGTGTTTACCTCAATTTATCCGATGGAAGATCCCTCATCGATGGAATTTCATCATGGTGGGCAGTGATACATGGCTATAGTCATCCAGAAATCAATGCGGCACTTAAGCAACAGGTTGACCAGGTTGCTCACCTGATGTTAGGCGGCCTATCTCACAAACCAGCTACTGCGTTAGCGGATAAACTTTGCGAGATAACTCCAATAGGATTAAACCACGTATTTTTTTCTGATAGCGGATCGGTTGGTGTTGAGGTAGCTTTGAAAATGGCGATCCAATTCTGGAAAAACATAGGCAAAGTTGGAAAAACAAAAATCGTTTCTTTAAAAAATGGATACCATGGCGATACATTTAAAGCAATGGAAGCCAGCGATGACTCTGATTTTACCAGTGCATTTGAGACGGTGTTACACCGTGGGTTTTTAGTTCAGCCACCAGATGGAGGATATTATGCCCATGAAAAATTAGTTGAAATTGCAGTAAATGAGGTGTTAGCTTTATTTACAAAACATGCAAATGAAATTGCATGCTTCATTTTGGAACCGATTATTCAGTGCGCAGGTGGAATGATTATCTATTCGCCCGAATATCTTCGTGCCATCAAAAAGCTATGTGAAAAATATGAGGTTTTATTGATTTTCGATGAAGTGGCAACAGGATTTGGCAGAACAGGTAAGCTGTTTGCAGCCGAGCATGCAGGCGTTAGTCCAGACATTATGGTTGTTGGAAAAGCGTTGACAGCCGGCTACCTAGGGCATGCGGCTACACTGGCGAACACAATGGTTTATAACGGTTTCTTGGGACGAAATTATGAAACAGCATTAATGCATGGACCAACATTTATGGCCAATCCACTGGCGTGCACCGTTGCCTTGAAAAGTATCGAGTTGATCCAAAAGCATGGTTACATTTCTAAAATAGCGGAAATCGAAAAAATTATTGTTGAAGAATTTAAAAAAATAACATCACCATTTATTAAGGATACGAGGGTAATTGGTGCGATTGGGGCAATAGAGATGGTAAATGCAGAAGTACTAATTGGTTTTAATAACTATGCAGCCGAACAAGGTGTATGGCTACGGCCAATAGGCAAAATTCTCTATTTAATGCCTCCATACGTTATCGAAAAGAATGAGCTTTTGCAGGTAATTGGTGTAATGAACCAATGGATTAAACACTTAAAATAGTGAAGTTAATGCTATAATAAGTTTATAATGCTATGGTAAGTTTTGTCAGACTGAATGTCAATATCGTAACCAGAAACTTTCAGATCGAACTTAACTTTGTGAACTTTGTTTTCGGCAAGATTTAATCCATCATAAGGAATGAATAGAAAAGTTTGCGCTTCTTCACCTTGCTTTACTTCCTTAATATCAGTGGTATGCGCCACATCTTCGCAACAAAAAAGTTTGCTGAATTGCTTAAGTTCAACACCGTTTTCCATGTAAAAACTGGCATAAACAACTATGTCGGTATTTTTACGCTTATCTAGGCTAATTTTAGGAAAGATCTTAAGTCCCTTAACATTATTTTGGCTGGCATTGTATACCACCTTTGCTTCGATTGATGGCTGCACCGATTGTGCGTTAACCTGGGTAAATCCCAAAACGATTAATACTAAAAAAAACGATAGTCTCATATATATCCTTTTAACATTCAAAAGTAATCATGAAGTTGATTTAGTTTATCGCTCAATTGCAAAATGATCGAAAGTTGTAAAGCAACATTTACACATTTACACAACATTGGTTCACCAAAAAGGTTTTAAAAAAAGCAAAAATATTTTATCAATACGATAGTGCTTCTCGTTTACAAAATATTCTATCACAAAACAAAATAAACAACACTACTACAAACAACTGTTTTACAGGTATTTAAAGATTAAAAGCAAATTTTAGTTGTCTAATCCACCATTAAATATTTGTTTGTTTTTAATCTGTTTTTTTTATAGTTTAGTTTACATGATTTCATTTTAATCGTTAAGGTCATTCCCATCAATCTAAGTTCTCGCTATGAAACGCTTTAGCATCCTCTTATGTTCATGCCTGTTACTGTTTGCCTGCAAAAACAGATCGGCTCAATTGGATGAACTGAAATATCCAAACTTTAAAGCATATGATGATACCGCTTCTGTATATTACATCCATAAGCAATACAAGCAAGGAACCCACTATCTCGATTCGGTATTTAAGCGGTTAGATAATCCTGGCATTATCGACAAATGGAATTATTACAGAATTCTTTCCAAAGCAATACTTACTGAAGCCAAGGAAACCAAAAGTATATATCAGCTCCAACAAGCACTAAAAATAGCAGACGCTATGATAAATATGTTGGAAGAACATGATCTTGACAAGACCTTTAAAAAAGAAATGGCCAATACCATATTTTTTAAAGGGGAAATTTTGTTTGAGATGAAACGATTTGGGTTAGCTTACCAGAATTTCTACCAAGCAAAGTTAATTGCCGATCAACTCAGTTACGATTGTGATAAGGCTAGCTTTATTGTCAGGCTTGCATTTATCAATTACCAGCAAAAAAGGTATAGAGACGCTGCCCGGCTTTTCTATCAGTCTTATCAAAAAAGAATGGCCTGTGTAAACGATTTTGACACGTTTGTTGAGACGCAACAATCAGCAAGTAATGCTGGCTTAAGTTATGAAAAAGTCAAAATGACTGATAGTGCTTTTATCTGCTACCAGAAAGGGCTGGCATACATCGCAAAAAATGAACACAAATTTAAAAACAAGACATATATAAGGTTAGCGAAGGGAGTTTTTTATAAGAATATGGCCGTTGTATATGTAGATAGTGGGAACTTTGCAAAGGCTGAAAAACTATTCCAAAAGAGCATTCTATATATTCAAGCAGAGAACACTGAGCCAGTAAATCGGGTTGAGGCATATTTGGGACTTGCCAAACTCTATTTCGACCAGGGTGAATTTGCCAAAACCAAACAAATTCTGGATGCAAACGAAAAAGAGGTTTCCATTCTTAACGATAATAGTACTACCCTCTTATGGTTAGAGATGAGTGTAAACTACTTCAATATCACTCAACAATATCAAAAAGCAAGGTTGCTGCAACAGCGGTTTTTGGTGTTACAGGCAAAAATAATGCAGGAGGAAAGAAACTTAAACCAATTTAGCAATGGTAACCAACTGGTAAGTCTGCAGCGAGATTATGAACTGTCGCTGTTAAAAAAAGAAAGTCAGTTTAATAGTATATTTTTGATACTCACCTCTGCAATTGTGGTTCTAGCCGGAGCCATTATTTACCAGATATTGCGTAGCTGGAGAACTACCAAGCGAAATAACGAAAATTTAAAGCGACTAAATACACAAATAACCGAGCAAAACCTGAACCTACAGATCGCATTAAATGCACTGGAAAAAAGCCACGATGAAAACAATAGGGTAATGAGGGTTATTGCACACGATCTAAGAAGCCCCATTGGCGCAATAGTGAATCTGGCTGCATTGATAGTGGATGACGAGAAACTTTCGGAAGATGCCCATCAAATGGTTAGCTTAATAAAATCATCGGCTACCGATTCGCTTCGGTTTGTGAACAATTTATTAAACCAAAATGGAGAGAAGAATGTGCTGGATAAAGAACTTGTAGATCTTGACGCACTATTGAAATATTGCATTAACCTGCTCCAGTACAAGGCATTGGAAAAGAAACAACACGTTATTCTAAATAGCCAACCAATCCTTATTAACGTTAATAGAGAAAAAATTTGGCGTGTGGTTAGCAACCTTTTCACAAACGCTGTAAAATTTAGTCAGGAAGGTGGAACAATTGAAGTAACGTTGAATTTACAAGAACAAGATGTGATCATTTCTGTAAGGGATGAAGGTATGGGAATACCCGATCATTTGAAGAATACGATTTTCAGCCTGCAGGATGAAGTAAGAAGACCAGGAACGGGTGGAGAAAAGTCTCACGGAATTGGCCTCAACATCTCAAAACAGATTATTGAAGCACATGGCGGCAAAATTTGGTTCGAAAGCCAGGAAAATAAAGGGTCAATATTCTTTTTCAAACTTCCGTTAGATAAAAAAGAGTTAGCTGGTTCTCTTGCCTTCCAGAATCATGTTTAGGGCGTTCTGCAAAGATCCTGCATTCTGCACTTCCCCTTCATTCACAAAGTATATCTCATCTGCACTTTCAATGGTGTTTAATCGATGTGCTATAATAACCAAGGTGGTATCTTCGGAAAGCTTTTTTAAAATATTGCTTAATAATTTTTCAGTAATGGTATCAATGTTTGCGGTAGCTTCATCTAAAATGAGTAATGCCGGATTACGTAAAACAGCCCTCATAAATGCGATAAGCTGCTTCTGCCCTAAACTAATGCTGTCTGAATTAGAATTAATTTGGGTATTTAATCCTTCTTCGAAGATAGATAATAACCCATCCAGGTTTGCATCGACAATAATTTTGCTCAACTCCTCATCACTTAAATGCTGATATTTTTTGTTTCCATAAAGGATATTGTCCTTAACAGAACCAGTAAATAGAAAAGGTTCCTGTAAAATAAACCCTATTCTCTCCGTACGTTCTTCATCAGTGAAAGTCCTAATGTCGTGGCCATTCAGTAAAACCTGACCTTTAGTAGCATCATATAAACGGGCAATTAGTGAAGCAGTAGTTGTTTTTCCGCCGCCAGTTGGACCAATAAGAGCATAGGTTTTTCCTTTTTCGAAGCGTAAGTTAATGTTATGCAGAATTTCTTTAGAATCATTGTAACTAAATGAAACATCTTTGAACTCAAGCAAGGTATCAGATGTTGGCGAATCTTTGCGTTCGATTTGAGTAAGGTCGTTATCCAACACAAGGATTTGGGAAATCCTATCCCAACTAGCCATTGCGACTTGAAAGCTGGTCCAAAGGGCAGCCAATTGGCGTAATGGGTTATAAAAGTTTGTACAATAAGACAGGTAACTTACCAGCAAACCTACAGTAAAACTACCTTTTGAGATGAGGTAGATGCCGAAAAGAAGCACAATCAGCTGTGCTGTGCTGGACAGCAGCCCGTAAACGGGCACAAATACATTATTTGCCAAGCCCGCAGCCACGGCAGTTTTATAATTCTGGGCATTCGCCTGATCAAACCGCTTCCTGAAATAATCCCTTCTGTTAAAAGCGATGATAACTTTAAAATTATTTAAACTCTCCTGAATTTCTGCGCTTAATCCGCCAACGCTTGTTAGATTTTTGGCATTTCTCCGCTTTACCCAAGGTGAAAGTGCTAAAGTAAAAATAACGATGATTACGGCTGGCAAAAGTGCGGCAGAACCCAATTCGAGGTTGATAGAAAGCAGGAAAATGCCAGCCCCAAACATCGTCACAATACTGCCCACAAACTGCATCAGCGATTGAGAGAAAAACTGATTCACCTTATCTGTGTCTGCATTAACACGCGATATTAAATCTCCCGCCTTGTTCTGGTTGAAAAACGAAACAGGCAGTGTTTGTAATTTATTAAAAATCGCATTCCTCAAACCGAAAAGCATCCGCTGTCCTACCCCACCCATTAATTTGGTTTGCATATAGCCAGTAATCATGGCAATAGCATACACTACAAGCAAAATTCCACCCATCGTTAGAACACCTTCAAACTGTTTGGTGCGAATATACTTGTCTATCGTGTAACCAACCAACAGCGGACCAGTTAAAAGTAAACCAGAATTTATTAAAATAGCTACCAACGCAAGCCATAGCGTTTTTTTCTCTTCGGATATAAATTTGAGCAATCTCCTAAGCGCCTGGAACGTAGATGGTTTTTCTAGCTGCTGATTGAGATTGTTAAGATTGTAGTTCATAGTTGCTTGTGCTCTGCTGAGATTTGTAGATTTGAACGTACTCTAGGCTACTTTCTAATAAATGTTCGTGTGTACCTGAAGCCACAATTTCGCCCTGCATTAGTAAGATTACCTGATCATAGCTGGTTACGGAAGCAATTTTTTGCGTAACAGAAACCAACGTTAGATTAGGATAGTTTTTATTAATATTCTGAAGAATTCGCCTTTCTGTTTGTGTATCTACCCTAGCGGTAAAGTCATCAAGAAATAGAATTTTTGGGTTAACAGCCAAGGCCCTTGCCAACATAATCCGCTGTTTCTGTCCACCAGAAAGGCTATTTCCCCTTTCAGAAACAATGGTATTTAGTTTTTCTGGCAACAACGCTACGAAGTCTTTCAGTTCTGCAGTCTCAATCGCTTTAGATAAAGACTCGTCAGTAACTATATCACTAAAAGCGATGTTTTCCCTAATACTCATATTAAACATAATACTATCCTGAAAAACAAGCCCAACTTGCTTGTAGAAATTTTGCTGTTGATATTCATTGATATCCTGGTTATCAAATAGTATGGAGCCAGAGTTTGGGGAAATTAAGCCGGTTAACAAATATAATAGCTGTGTCTTCCCAGCAGCTGTAGGACCAATGATGGCTGTTTTGGAACCAGGTTTTACCGTAAACCCTACATGTTTAAGTACAGGCTTCTGACCAATAGTAAGCGAAACATCTTCAATTTGAATTAATCCATTTAAAACATTTGTTATGGTGCCTGGATGTTCAACTCGTGGGGCATTTAATACACTTTCTATTCGCTGGTACGAAGCGCTTGCCTGGGCCATCACATTGCTCATGAAACCAATTACTAAGATAGGAAATATGATAAGAGATAGATAACTATTGAAAGCCGCAAACTCTCCCAGACTCATTTGTGAATCGATTACAAAATGCCCACCTAATACCAAAATGGTTAAACCGGCAAGATTTGCTATGAAAACTATTATAGGAATAAGCCCGGCGAATAAACGTAAAATAGATAGCCCCAGGTGTTTTGCCTTCGTATTTGCTTCTATAAATTTGTTGTATTCTACCTGTTGCGAATTGATTACCCGAATAAGTGCCGACCCTAAAACACTCTCACTAATTACCTTATTCAACCAGTCGATTACTTCCCTGCTTTTAATAAAAAGTACCCTTACCTTTTTTAATACGAAGAAGAATGCGAAGCCAATAATAGGTACGATGGCAATGATGCAGATGGCTAGTTTCCAATTAATCATGAGCAAAAGAATACTCGCTCCAAAAATTAAGAATACTGATGACGCAAGAGATACGATAGCTTGTGATACAAACATCTTTATTGAATCTGTATCTGATGTGAGATTAGTGAGCAATTTTGATGGATTGGCTTCCAGAATGTAAGCATGACTCTGGTTAGAAATCTGATCAGACAATTGGGTTCTTAAGTCCTTCGCAACCCGTTCTGAGGCATAGGTTTGGACAATACTCTGCAAGTAAGTAAATATAAATACCAAGATTATAGCGAGGCCAAACTGCCATAAAATGGATTTTAAATTGAAAGTATGGTTGGTGTATGCATCAATTCCGTGAGCGATAATTTTCGGGAGCAGTAAGTTTACCCCATTACTAAGCAGCGCAAATAAAATAAGTAGCGCAATTAAACCTTTGTATGATGCCAATAAGCTAAAAACACTCGCTTTTTTAGCTCCTTTGTTATTTGTCATGGTAAGTGTAAACCTTGTAAAAATCAAATTTAACCCAAATATCCGGATAGTTTTAGCATTAATGCATCAAATTACATTTTAAATGTACCAGCTCTAAATGGGCATGTGTATTTTAGGTTCTGAAAAGTTTCCGATACAGTTAAACTTGCTACCTTTGCACATAATCATTGGAGAAAATGATTAACCCAACATATGATCGAAATAGGAAAATACAACGAATTAAGAGTTTTAAGTAAAACAGAGGCAGGATTAAATCTAACTGATGGTGATAAGTTAGTGATTTTACCATATCAATATGTACCTAAAGAGTTGGAAATTGGCGATAACGTAAAAGTCTTTGTGTATATCCAAAAAGATGGTCGCTTAACCGGAACTACTCAAAAGGCTTATGCCGAAGTTGGTGATTTTGCTTTCCTAAAGGTTGTTGCTGATGGCGAAGATGGTGTTTTTATGGATTTAGGTATTGATAAAGATGTTTATGTACCAGCAAGAGAACAAAAAAGGCCTATGCAAAAGGGCTACAAATATGTTGTATTCTTATATGTAGATGAAAATAACGATCGCTTGCTTGCATCTTCAAAACTTTATGATTTTGTTGAGGAAGAAAATTTCGATTTCGAGGAGGGCGACGAGGTAAGTTTACTGATTACCGAAGAAACCGATTTGGGCTACAATGCCATTATCAATAACATGTATATTGGATTGTTGTACCACAATGAAGTTTTTGATAATATCCAAGTTGGAGATTTCCGTAAAGGTTGGATAAAAAAAATAAGGGTAGAAGGCAAAATAGATTTAACCTTGCAACCAAGTGGTTATGGCCATATACTGGATTCGAAAGAAATGGTGCTCGCAGAATTGAAAAAAAGCGGGGGTGTTATCGAATTAGGCGACAAGAGTTCCCCAGAAGAAATCTACCACCGTTTTCAGATTAGCAAAAGTGCTTTCAAAAAAACTATCGGATCGCTCTATAAAGAACGTCTAATTGTGCTTTCTGATGATTCGATCAGGCTGCTTACTGATACAGAAGCAGATTAAGATTTATTTCTAACAGTTAAGTTTTGACGGTTAGTTGATTAGGTATGATGATCCAAACGTAAAATGATCTGGAAACTATATAAGGAATTTAAATTGATTCAGGTATGCTGAAAGATGTATTTCATTTCAGCAAAAGATTTATATGTTCTTATATGGTTTAAATTCTAAACCGATTTTGAATCTTGATTTTGATACACTAGAAATAATCCTCCTGAGCAGTTTTTGAGAACAGCTGTGGCGCAAAGTTGACCAAGTACAATTCTTTTTTTGCACGCGTTACAGCGGTGTATAACCAACGTAAAAAGTCTAAATCTATCATCTCCTCCGTTAAATATCCTTGATCTGCAAATACAGCCTCCCATTGCCCACCCTGAGCTTTGTGGCACGTAACCGCATAAGCAAACTTAATTTGTAAAGCATTGTAGAAGGGGTCTTGTTTTATGGCTAACATTCGTTCACGTTTATTACTGATGTGACTATAGTCTTCATTTAAGCCGTCAAACAATTTTTTATTTTGCTCGTATGGTAAATTTGCCGATTCGAGGTTTAGTGTATCGAGCATCACTTTACAACTGATTTGCCCGGCAGATGGAAAATCTAAAAATTCTAAGGTAGCATCTGTAAAACGGAAACCATACCGTTCCTCCTCACCCCTCACCCTAATCACCTTTGCCATATCGCCGTTTGCAATAAAAGCTGTTTCCTCCGTTTCGGGTAACCAAAAATAGTTGTTACGTACTACCATAATCTGGTCTCCGCCTGTAAGTTCCTCTTCCCGGTATAACAATCTTGCCCTTATTTGTTGATTGTAAATATTAGCCGACTTGTTAGACCTGCAAACAACAAGCGTATTTTCCATTCCAAACTTGCGGTAAGCATATTCTAACCCCTCAACTAATCTGGCGCCAGCCATGTTGTAAATATCTTTATAATTTTTAGTCAGAAATTTAGGTAGTGGATTTTCAGGGTTTTTAGCAATCTGGTTACGTAACATCGTTGCATTTGCTAAAATTCCAGACTTTTTCTCCTGCCTTACCACTTCCTTTAACTCAACAGCAGTTATGGTTAGCGCAAAATGATCCTTTAAATACGTTTCATTTAATGCCGGGCTGTCTAAACTTCCTACAGGCGGTAACTGTGCGGTATCGCCAACAAAAAGTAGAAAACAGTTTTTAGAATTGTAAACAAATTCCAGTAAATCCCTCAATATTGAAGAACCTGTTTCATTGAATTCATCAGCAATCATTGAAGCTTCATCTATAATAAAGATGGTGTTTTCAGCTAAATTTGGTGCCAGTTGAAACTGCATTTCAGGTGAGGCCGCAGATCGTTTGCGGTATATCCTTTTATGGATGGTGAGCGCTTTCCTATTTGAATATTGACTCATTACTTTTGCGGCCCGACCGGTGGGTGCCAGTAATTCGCTCTTTAAATTGAATTTCGGCAAAACACTAACAAGAGCAGCAACTGACGTAGTCTTCCCGGTTCCGGCATAACCTTTAAGTACAAAACATCGATATTCATCATCCTCTTGCAAAAACCGCGACATCCGCTCACAGAAAAGCATTTGTTCTTTTGTTGGTTCATGCTGGTATGCTTGTGCTATAAGCTGGCTTTTGTCTTTATAAATCAAACTTAATCTTTTAGAAATCTTAAAAACGGGTGTGGCGTAATTAGTGGTGATCGGGTTACAATAACAAAGTTTCTATGCGATGGGCCATCACCATATTTTGAGTTTTGCTCCAGCTAAACATGGTGAAGTGTCCGTCTTGCGAAGCCACCAGGCCAATGGCTTGCGGCTGATCGTTTACGAACTGAGCCACCGAAAAGTGCCTTGTTCCGCCCAGCTGCCCAGGGTATAAGATTTTATCTTCTCCACCAATAATGGGCTCAGAAAAAGCAATCTGTTCTACCGTCGGCTTGCCCTTGGCTCTACCAATTTTCGCTCCAAAAGCAATAAGCTCAAAGTCCTGATTAATTATTGTTGCACCATCAACAGCTGTTAACCCGGCTAAATGCTCTACCTCTCTTCGCAAAGCACCCTGCGAAAAAATTTCCGTTTGCGTACCTCCCTGTTTAGCCAGATATGATAACCCGCTAAACGTTGGTGCAACACGGTACTGTATAGGATGAATGATGGAATCTTCCCATTGCTGGTCTTCTTTAGGTACAATCAAGAGTGCCCCACCCCGACCGTGCGAACGCATTGAGACCGAGAATTGTATTAAAATATTAATGGGATCATTCCAGCTCGCCAATACCGTTAAATCTAATAACGCCTTTAAAATCGGCGGGCAATCTATTGTACCATAAGAAATTGAGTCATCAACGATTCTAATTTGCTCTCCTTTAAGCACCGCAACGTTAGTATATTTCCCAATACCGTAAATCCTTCTGTGCTTAATTACAATTAAACCAGGCTCCGAAACATCAACTACAAAACAAAAATTGGGAATGTTTAAAGTTGTGCCCCAAATATAAAGCTCTCCATCTTCTTCCCATACACCTACGTGTATGCCCGCACGCTCTACCCCTGGCGCAATTTTAGTAAGCGTGTTGGCATTGAGTGGAAGGGGCTTAGCAAATATTAATGGTTTGGAAGTTTGCTCTGGCGATAAAAAGCCGATAGATATTTTTGGTGAGTGTCCTTCTTCTTTGCGCAAACTACTCCAAAAAGCCACATCAATTAATTTCTCAATGATATCGTCTGTTGGTTTAGCAGCCAAATCTACTTCGCCTTGCACCTGTGCATTGGCATGCAACTTGTTAAAATGCTGTGCCACAGTACCCGAAATGGTATGCGCAGCTTTATAAGTAGGTTTGTAACTCATGTTCCGAATTTAAGTCGAATAATTAAAATAAGCGCATGCAAAAAGTTTGATTTTGGTAAAAAGATTATTCAGAAATTAGCAGATGTTCGAGTATCTAAACTCCTGCCGAATGGCAGAGCCGATAATAACAGTATCGTTTGGTATCAAAACTTATTCCTTGGTTAAAAAACTTTATCCGCTTTGCGGTTAATCTTTAAAAAAAGCTATTTTTGTTTCAATGAGTAATAACAGCCTCTTACTGGTCGACCCAGATTTTACGAAACATGAAGCGAAAAACTGCCACTTGTTGCTAAAAATCACGAATGACAGCTTTTCTTACGCTGTACTAGACCGAACCAATAAGCAAATCTTTGTTCTTTTCGATCGCCAGGCTTGCCAGGATTTACCCGCTTTATTGGCAGATGCATTTCAAACAGACCACTATTTGACACGAGAATACCAAAACATCAAAGCAGCGATACATACCAATAATTTTATCCTGATCCCAAACGATTGGCTCACTACTGCTAATCTCGATACCTTTAGTAATTTTTTGGGATCAACAAATCAAATTTTAAATACACCACATGCTCAGCTTGGCATCAACACATTATACTGTGTAAATTCTTCTTTAGAAAATAAGCTCCCGGCAAAAACAAGGCTATTTCCACAGTCGTCGCCTCTATTGGCCTTATTACCGGGCTTAAGCGGAGATGGTTTACTCATTGATTTTACGGCCAGCTCTTTCAGCGTGCTATATATTAAAAACAAAGAAGTACAATTTCACAATCATTATGAAGCAGAAAATACCGAAGAGTTTAATTATTTTTTGCTCTTGATAATAGAACAGCTGGCTTTAATGGAAACAGTACCAGTTTACTTGCAGGGAATTATAAATGAAGACGACGATTACTATAATACACTCTTGAAATACTTCAATAATCTCTATTTCTTTCATCCCCCAATGCCACAAAACAGTGAATTATTGGCAGACATGCCTAAGCATTATTTTAGCGGATTACTTGCCTTAGATTTATGCGAATAATTGGAGGAAAATTGAAAGGCATCCGCCTGCAGCCGCCAACGAATTTACCAGTAAGGCCAACTACCGATATGGCCAAAGAAGCATTATTTAACATCCTGAATAACCGTTTTGATTTGGAAAGCTGTAGTATCTTAGATCTATTTTGCGGTACCGGAAACCTTACCTTCGAGTTTGCCTCTCGAGATGCTACGAAAATTTTAGCTGTCGATTTAGATTATGGTTGTATTAATTGGGTTAAAAACATGGCAAAGAAATACGAATTTGATCAAATCGAAGTTAGGAAGGCCGACGTATTTAAGTTGTTAAGGCAAATGACGGGCGCTTACGATCTGATTTTTGCCGATCCGCCGTACCACATGCCAAACATACCACAAATTCCAATATTGGTGCAGGAACGGCAACTACTCAAACCAGATGGACTGCTAGTGGTAGAACATCAGAGTAATATGAAAATGAATAGTCAGCCGGGCTACACCGACACCCGCAAGTATGGGAACTCCTCATTTAGTTTCTTTGAATTTAGGTGACTCTAAGTTAGCAGGCAATCCAAAGAGATCATATTATTAAACACACACATTCACGGTTAAAAGGCCTGTTGAGCGCTCAAATCCACACTCGTAAACTTAAAGTGATCAATTAAACCAGAATGTCTAACAGACACAACAAGGAAACACTTTCTCCTTTAAGCTTAATCATCTATATTTGAATCATGAAGATCGCATTGTTTCCAGGTTCATTTGATCCCATTACCATTGCACACGTGAATATTTTGCAGCGTGCTACCCCTTTATTTGATAAAATTATAATAGGTATCGGGTTAAATAGCGCTAAGCAAAACTTCTTGAGTGCTACCCAAAGGCTGCAAATTCTGGAAAATGTTTTCTCGGGCTACAATAATATCGAAATCGAAACTTACGAGGGGCTAACAGTAGATTTTTGCAGAAAGATAAATGCAACATACATGGTTAGGGGAATCCGTTCGGCGGCAGATTTTGAATATGAAAGGGCTATAGCGCAAATTAACCAAACCATGATGCCAGAAGTGGAAACTATTCTACTCCTCAGCAAACCAGAATACTCCGCAATTAGCTCAACAATTGTTCGTGACATTTTAAGAAACCATGGTGATGTAAGTCCTTTTGTCCCCAAGGAGGCATTAAGTTACCTGTAAAAAAATTTATTTTATTGATGTAACGTTTTCTAAAATCTGATACTTATGAAGTAAATTAAGATTTATGAAAGGCTATGCTATCCATTCGTTAAAGTTGAAAATACACCCATCTACAACGAGGTACAAATCTTATTGCTCTTTAAGTTAAGAAATCGGTTTGCATGAAAAATACTGAAACGGTTTTCCTGACTTTAATAAACCAGCACAAGGGAATTATACATAAGATCTCCAAGCTATATATGGATGATGTGGAGGCCCAACAGGACCTTTTCCAGGAAATTGTAATGCAACTCTGGAAGGCCTATCCCAGTTTTAAAGGCAATAGCAAGTTTTCTACCTGGATGTATCGCGTAGCGTTAAATACTGCGCTGGTTTTTTATAAAAAAGATGCCAGAAAAGTTGATAAAGTCCCATTAAGCGAAACATACGATATTGAAGATGTTAGTGATAGCCAATCGAAAGAAGAAAAATTAGCTTACTTATACAAAGCTGTTCAAGAACTAAATGCAGTAGAAAAAGCATTGGTATTTCTGTTTCTAGAAAACCAATCGCACAAGCAAATCGCCGAAAACTTGGGTATCAGCGAAGTAAATGCCCGTGTAAAACTAAATCGTACCAAAGAAAAATTACAAATCATTATAAAGAAAAATGGCTATGAATTTTGATGACCTGAAAAATGAATGGAGTGCGGAAAACCCCGTTGACATCCACATTTCTGAAAATATGCTTAAAATTGAAGAAGCCCGCACGCCAATTGATATTATTAGAAGGAAGATGAAACACGAATTCTACTACCAAATTGTAGCGTTGGTAATATTGGCATTATTCCCATATCTATTTGGCTTATCTACCGAAATGAGATTAATTTATATGGTATTTTATGCCATAACCTGTGGTTTTACGGCGCATTACTTTTTCAAGTTTTATCGTTTCTACAAAAACTCCTATGACATGAGTATGGATAGTAGGAAAAATGTTTTATGGTTCTACTACGAAATGAAAATGAACATAGAGCTATACAAAGCACTCACATACATAATCACATTTATTGGTGTGGCTTTCCTTGCAGTTTACTGGTTTACTACAAAGGCCGGCGTATTCGCAAAAATTACAAGCCAGCTTTCCACAATCTATTTGCTCTTAAATTGCTTTGTAGCTATTGTAGTTATCGGCTTTATTACCGAATGGTGGGCATGGCATTACTATGGAAGATATCTAAAACGGCTAAAAAAAGTTGTCGACGAATTAAATGTTGAAGATTAAACTATTCCAACATGTTGAATTAATATATTTAAACGAGCTAGCCATATAAAACGGGTTTCAAAAGGTTAAAGCTTGAAGCAGATTTACTTTAATGATAAGCTCAGCCCTCAATAACCAATTATCGACATTAAAACCTATTTAAAAATTCCACCTGCACGCAACACATCCATAATGGATGGAAAAGTATTTTTCACAACTGGCGAAAGGTGATTTTGATCCAGCCATACAGCTTCATCAATCCCTTCTTCTTTTTGTGGAATTAATTTCGGTTCACCCTTAACTTTCATTCTATACCAGTTGGTTTTTTTAATTACCATTTTCGATCCTATCGGATAAACATGGTAGGTTTTACACAGCTTTTCTTCACGCTTTGCTACCGTAATACCGCATTCTTCTTCTACCTCTCTAACAGCCGTCTCCTTCATATTTTCGCCGTCTTCCAGCTTCCCTTTGGGTAAATCCCACTTTTTATTTCGAAATATAAACAGGTAGTTTCCATTGGCACTTTCTACTAAACCCCCGGCAGCCTTAATGATTTCGCAATTCTTCTTTAATTTTCTAAAAGTCTCTTTCGGATTCTTAGTTAAGAAAATATAACTCTTCCTGGAACCATTTTTTAATTTTTTATAAAATGTCTGTAAATCAAAATCCTGAAATTCAAGTTGTTGAATTTTTTCCTTCTGCTCTGGCAAAACATCTGATATAAAGAGGGTGTTATCGTTAATATAAATTCTGTATTTTTGGGCCATGTATAATAAAAGTGATATTGAATTAAAGGTAGCGGAATTTTTATTACAAATAAAGGCAATTAAATTACAACCTAATAATCCTTTTACTTGGGCATCTGGTTGGAAGTCGCCAATTTATTGCGATAATCGCATTACCCTGTCTCATCCCCAGGTTAGAACTTATATTCGTCAGAAGCTTGCGCAAGCCATCCAGGAAGAGTTTGGATCGGTAGATGTAATTGCAGGCGTGGCCACTGCAGGAATACCTCAAGGTGTATTGGTGGCTCAAGAACTGGGCTTACCTTTTATTTATGTTAGATCGAAAGCAAAAGAGCATGGAACCGGGAGTTTAATCGAAGGTGAAGTTGTTGAAGGGCAGCGTGTGGTTGTAATTGAAGACTTAATTTCTACCGGTAAAAGCAGTTTGCAGGCAGTTGAGGCATTGAGAACTGCCGGCCTATCAGTTGCTGGGCTTGCTGCTATTTTTACCTACGGTTTTGAAAAGGCTGATGAAAATTTTGCCGCCGCCAAATGCCGTTACCTTACCTTATCAAGCTACGAAGCCCTAATAGAATACGCTGCCGAACACAGCATTATAGCAAGGAATGATATGGATTTATTGAGTAAATGGCGCAGAAACCCAGAACAATGGGGCCAGGGATAACACTTATTAAACTAAACCCAAAAATATAATGACAATTATCGAAAGCGCCGTAGAAGTAAACAAACCTATAAACGAGGTTTATGCTTTTCTCTCGAACATGAATAACCATCAGCAGCTGATGCCAGAAAATATTTACAACTGGGAATCTACCGAAGATGAAGCAAAATTTACCATTCAGAACATGGCAAAGCTATCCCTTAAAATTTCTAATAGGATAGAAAACCAGGAAATTGTTGCTACGCCTGTAGAGAAGCCACCTTTCGATGTGGAATTAAAGTGGACGGTAGTTGATAATGGCAATGGAACCACCACCGCGACACACATCATTTCTGCAGATTTAAATATGATGATGAAGATGCTTGCAGCAGGGCCAATGCAGAAATTAGTTGATCATCAAACTGAAAGATTAAAAGCCATTTTGGGTTAACCCTACGAAAAGCTTTAGTCACAACCAGCAAAATCATACAGCGAAGTACATACTTCGCTTTTTTTTTGGTCTTTATTTGGTGCCTAAGGAAGCAGCAGTAACACCAATAATAACTACCTCATAATCTCCCCTATCCGCCCTCGTTAAGTCAAATAACACACGTCATTTTTTCAGTACAACACACTTATTATCAGTAATTTAGACAGGATAAGTATTAATTTACAGACAAAATTTCCGATTGGTAGCTAAAAATTGCTGTGGCATTTGTTTTGAATGAAAGCAAATATGAACTTCAACAATTTCACTATCAAAGCCCAGGAAGCAATTCAACAGGCTTCTGCAATAGCCCAAGGCAATCAGCAACAGGCTATTGAAACCGCACACCTGCTAAAAGGTTTGCTTACTGTTGATGAAAACGTAGTTTCTTACGTACTTAAGAAATTGAATGTAAATATTAATACCTTAAACCAAAATCTAGAGACTGAAATTGCCAAGTTTCCAAAAGTAAGTGGGAGCAATGTCTATCTGTCATCAAATACCAATAGTGTTTTACAAAAAGCGCAAACTTTCCTCAAAGAGTTTAAAGATGAGTTTGTGTCTGTAGAACATTTACTGCTTGGTCTTCTAACTGTTAATGATCAAACCTCGAAGTTGCTTAAGGAACAAGGCGTAAATGAGAAAGACCTTAAGAAAGCCATTATTGAGCTACGCGGCGACAACCGGGTAACAGATCAAAATGCCGAAGCTACCTACCAGGCACTAAGCAAATATGCCCGTAACTTAAATGAATATGCAGAGAGTGGCAAACTCGATCCAGTTATTGGGCGTGATGAAGAAATTCGTAGGGTAATTCAGATCTTATCAAGGAGGACAAAAAACAACCCAATATTAATTGGTGAGCCGGGCGTAGGGAAAACAGCGATAGCAGAAGGCATTGCCTTTAGAATTATTAAAGGTGATGTTCCTGAAAATCTTAAAAGCAAAACAGTTTTCTCGCTGGATATGGGCGCACTTATCGCGGGTGCTAAATACAAAGGCGAATTTGAAGAGCGTTTAAAAGCTGTAGTTAAAGAGGTTACGCAAAGTGATGGAGATATCATCTTGTTTATTGATGAGATTCATACCCTAGTTGGCGCTGGCGGAGGAGAAGGCGCTATGGATGCGGCAAATATCTTAAAGCCAGCCCTGGCACGTGGTGAACTAAGGGCAATAGGTGCCACTACTTTAGATGAGTACCAAAAATACCTCGAAAAAGATAAGGCACTGGAGCGGCGTTTCCAAAAGGTGATGGTAGAAGAACCAGATACCCAGGATGCAATTTCTATTTTGCGGGGATTGAAAGAGCGTTATGAAACCCATCATAAAGTAAGGATTAAAGATGAAGCCATTATCGCTGCAGTAGAAATGAGTCAGCGGTACATCTCAGACCGTTTTCTACCAGATAAAGCCATCGATTTGATGGATGAAGCTGCGTCTAAATTAAGGATGGAAATGGATAGTGTGCCCGAGAACGTAGATGCCTTGGATCGTGAAATTATGCGTTTGGAAATAGAGCGTGAGGCCATTAAACGAGAGAAAGATGATAAGAAAGTTCAGGAACTATCAGTAGAGATTGCAAACTTATCTGCAGAGCGTGATGAGTTGAAGGCGAAATGGCAAGGTGAAAAAGATTTGGTAGATGCAGTAAACAACCAGCTAGAGCAAATTGAACACTTTAAACTTGAGGCCGAGCAAGCCGAACGAGCTGGAGATTATGGTAAAGTGGCTGAAATTCGTTACGGCAAAATTAAAGAGGCCCAAGATGAGGTAGAAAAGTTAAAAGCCAATTTGGAGAGCCAGCAAACCGACAATCGCATGCTTAAGGAAGAAGTTACTGCGGATGATATTGCTGGAGTTGTTGGTCGTTGGACAGGCATTCCTGTTACCAAGCTAATTGCCAGTGAGCGAGAAAAGCTGTTAAATTTAGAGACCGAGTTACACCAACGGGTTGCCGGACAGGAGGAAGCGATAGAAGCCATTTCAGATGCCATCCGTCGTTCTCGTGCTGGCTTGCAGGATAAACGCAAACCAATTGGTTCTTTTATCTTTTTAGGTACAACTGGTGTAGGTAAAACCGAGTTAGCAAAAGCGCTAGCAGAATTTTTATTTAACGACGAGAATGCACTAACCCGCATAGACATGAGCGAATACCAAGAACGCCATGCCGTATCCCGACTCATTGGTGCGCCTCCGGGATATGTTGGCTACGATGAAGGCGGCCAACTAACCGAGGCAGTAAGGCGCAAACCTTATTCTGTTGTATTATTGGATGAGATTGAGAAGGCACATCCAGATGTGTTTAATATCCTACTACAAGTGCTTGATGATGGTCGATTGACCGATAATAAAGGAAGGACGGTTAACTTTAAAAACACCATCATCATCATGACATCGAATATTGGCGCACACCTCATTCAGGATAACTTTAAAGATCTGAATGATGAAAACCGAGATGCTCTTATCGCAAAAACAAAAAATGAACTTTTTGAAGTATTAAAGCAAACCATTCGTCCGGAATTTTTGAACCGGATTGATGAACTGATTATGTTTACCCCGCTGAACAGAAGTGAAATTAGGGATATCGTAGCCTTGCAATTTAAACATGTACAACATACGCTCGCTGAAATGGGTATAGAAATGGAAGCCAGTGAAGAGGCTTTAGATTGGCTGGCACAATTGGGTTACGACCCACAATTTGGGGCTAGGCCGCTAAAAAGGGTAATTCAAAAAAGAATATTAAATGAATTATCAAAAGAAATTTTAGCAGGCAAAGTAGATAAAGACAGCAAAATAAAATTGGATATGTTCGATCATAATTTTGTTTTTGTAAATAAAAAACAGGATTAAAAGAAGATTAAACCCTTATAAACCTTCCAGAGATTAATTCCTCTGGAAGGTTTTTTTTTGCTCAAAACAGGCTATTCGCCAGCGGGTTAGGTGTTGTTTTTCTAGTGGATAATGGTTATTATTGGTTACACACAAAAACATTATTAATGAAACCTAAATTTATAACGCTGGCACTGCTCTGTGCCCTATGCTGTAACAGCTATGCCCAAACCGAAAAACACGATGGATTTATTGGCCTTAGCGCAAGTTTTGGCACAGCTAAGCAAAACAATTACACTACACAACTCAATACTTTTACACTTACCCCTCGTGGTGGATATTTTCTAGCCAGAAACCTCGCAATAGGCTTAGAAATCCCTTTAAATTTATCAAAACTGCGGGGAGAAAAATATACCACCTGGGATGAACAACAGGGTTACTACAAGGAAGTACGCGGTGTAAAAGAATTTAGTTTCGGGATATCGCCGTTCATCAGGAAGTACATCGATGTAAAAGAACGGTTTAAGTTTTTTGGTCAAGCCAACCTCCTATTGCAAATTAATACCTTTAACAGGATCAATAGCGATGGCTATTTAGTTAAAACTGAGGCGAAGGCGAAAGGCTATGGCGCTAGTTTAGCTCCAGGCTTTACTTATGTTATATCAGACGAATCGACTATAGATTTTTCCTTTCCGCTTCTCCGTTTCTTTCATCAAAACTATTATGCTTCAGAATCGTTGTATAACTTCGACCGCACGAATAACATAAAGTTTGGAATCGACAACTTCACACCAACTTTTACGATTAACGTTAATTTTTAACTGACAATCCTTCATGTGGGTAGACCGTGGGATATTTTATCTAACAAAGAAAAAAGGATGTAACTTTTGCATCCTTTCAAGGTTTATCACAATTTTTAACTCCCTCGTCTCGACCGGAACGCAGTGGAGTGGAAAGTCGTTACAGCTGGTTGCCAGGTTAAAAGATTTCCCGGTTTCACAAGAAATTACGGAATGAGGTTTTCATTAAATCGTAACAGAAGTCAAGGCTCGAAACTCAGATGATAACTAAATTATCCAGGCTAGTGCTGTAGGCTAGCCGCCGCTGCTATATAGCAATCATTAACAACAATTTCAATTCATGCATTTTGCACCTTATTAAATGCCGTTAGCGATTTATAAGCCAACTATTGCCTATGCATGAAAATCTTCTAAATTTGCGGCAATAAATTTAAAACTTTTAAGAATGAAAAGAATGATTTCCTGCCTTTGCCTATTGGCTGCAGGGTACACGCATGTCAATGCGCAAACAACGGCCTTCAAAGGCAAAGATGATTTGAAATATCAAATTGGTGCAAGTTTCCAGAACAGGGCGACAGGTATTGTAACATCATTGGATTATGGATTGGGCCAAAGTTTTTCTATTGGCGGCCAAGCCGGATATGCCCTAGGTGTAAAATTTTTTGATGGTATTGCCAAGCCCGGCTTTGGCGATAGATTTGATCTTAAAGCTAGGTTTAATGCAAACGTGGGTAGTGTAATAGGCTTACCAGAAAACGTTGATGTATATCCTGGACTTAACCTTGGATTGAAAAATTTCGGTGGACACATTGGTGCAAAGGCATTTTTTGCCAAAGGGTTTGGACTTTTTGCAGAAGCGCAATTTCCGCTCGCCAAATACAATCCAGATGCGATTGGCTACGAAAAATTAAACAACCAGTTTACAGTTAACGCTGGCTTCTCTTTCGATTTAAGCAAATAGCAGTCCTTAAATCATCCCTATTTTCTTTCCCGCATTTCCCAATCTCTTTCCACAGCCGATTACCCTTTAATCAGCATTTATTTTCTTTTCGTTTCTATATTAGGCAGAAAGCCTGTTAGTAAGCCCAGCAGCGGCAGAAAAGCACAGATATTAAATACATATTCAATGCTCGTGGCATCTGCTAATTTTCCTAATAACGCCGAGCCAATGCCACCCATTCCGAAGGCAAATCCAAAAAACAGCCCTGCAACCAAACCAACTTTACCGGGTATCAATTCCTGTGCATAAACCAGGATTGCAGAAAAAGCCGATGCTAAAATCATCCCGATGGGTATAATTAATACCCCAACCCAAAACAAACTTGCATGTGGGAGCAATAATGCAAATGGCGCTGTACCCAATATCGACGCCCAAATCACGTATTTTCGACCGATCTTATCCCCTATTGGTCCGCCGAGTAAAGTACCCGCAGCTACAGAGAACAAAAACACAAACAGATAAATTTGAGATGTTTGCACCGAAACCTGGAATTTATTGATAAGATAGAAGGTAAAATAACTGCTTAAGCTGGCCATATAAAAGTATTTCGAAAAGATAAGCACCAACAGGATGCTCACCGAAAACACAATTTTCTTTTGCGAGAAATGTTGGGTTGTTGTTTGAACTACCGATTTCTTCCCTCTAATGAGCACAAAGTTTTTATACCAGTTACCAACGTAGCTTAAAATTACAATCGCCAATAATGCAATAAAGGAAAACCAAACAATACTAAACTGCCCATATGGAACAATTATCCAAGCGGCAAGAAGCGGACCCAATGAGCTACCAGCATTTCCACCCAGTTGGAATACCGATTGTGCTAACCCACGTTTACCTCCCGATGCAGCATGTGCCATCCTCGAGGCTTCCGGATGAAAAATAGACGACCCTACACCAATCAGTGCAACAGAACAAAGCATGGTATAAAAATGAGTTGACTGAGAAAGTGTTATAAGCCCTGTTAATGTAAAACCCATACCTACCGCTAAAGAATATGGTTGCGGTTTTTTATCGGTATACAACCCTACAAAAGGCTGCAGCAGTGAGGCTGCAAGTTGAAATGTTAACGTTATTAACCCAATTTGCGAAAAACTTAAGTGATAGTTTGTTTTGATTATTGGATAAATAGCCGGAATTAGAGATTGAATAGTATCATTTAGAAGATGAGAAAGACTGAGCGCAAATAAAATAGGAAAAACAGTTTTCTCGATGATGTTGGACTGGGTTTGTTCTGTTGCCATAATGAAATATCGCACAAAAGTAAGCAAAATAACATTTCTGAGGTTTATACAATTGCCCAACAAAAAACATTTTCACACTAGCCGGGTTTCTAAATAATGGAAAAGAATAGAAAAATTGTTGGCCTTTGTGGCAGCCTTAGAAAAGGCTCTTATAATGCAATGTTGCTTGAGTTTGCTGGAACTTTATTTCCTGAAGGAATTGATTTTGAAGTTGTATCATGGGCCGAACTGCCAGTTTATAACGAGGACAATGATACCCCAAAGGTTAGTGAAAGACCGGAAAGCGTAGTCGGGTTTCGCAATGCCTTGGCTGATGCAGATGCTTTCATTATTGCCTCGCCTGAGTATAATTACAGCATACCTGGTGGATTGAAAAACGCCATTGATTGGGCAAGCCGAGGAAAGGATAGCCCATTGATGCACAAACCTGTTGCTGTTATGGGCGCCACCCAGGGCATGTGGGGAACGGTAAGAATGCAAGCTGCGTTTTTACCAGTGTTTACCTTTCTAAATATGAACCCTGTATTGCAACCCGAAGTGTTGATAGCACAAGCACAAAATAAGTTTGATGATGAAGGTAAGCTTAAAGATGAAGCAGCTGTAGGATTTATCAAAAAGAAAATTGAAAACCTTATTTCTGCCGCAAAGGTTTAACAATTGGCCGATCGAGGGGCAACGCTGTTTGTTGTATGAAAGAAGTAAAATAAACCTGATAAAGCGTGATAGCGCCCGATTCATTTTGCCAGGAATGAAGTTTACCGAATGGCTTAATCGGGCCTATTAGCGATAGCAGGACGACATTTACCTAGCACCACCGAACATTGCTTTTCTAATAAAAATCATACTGAGCATTACGCAAAAATTGATGGGGAAATGCTATGAAATACGACAGCAAGAGCGTGTATACCAGCTTAATGCTTACACGCTCTTGCTTGTAATGCCTACAAAATACTATTTACCGTTCTGTTCAATATCTCGATCCATCTCCATCAGGTCGACTTCAGCAGGATCTGAAAAATCGCCAATTAAATACTTGTTGAAATGATCGGCAAGTTTCCAGAATGCATACTCCGTCATATCGCCAAAACCGTGGCGTTGACCAGGGATTATAAGAAAATCAAACCGCTTTCCGGCTTTCATTAAGGCGTTTGCCACACGGATGCTATTTGCAGGATGCACATTATTGTCTACATCACCGTGCATTAGCAATAAATGACCTTTCAGATTTTTTGCCAAATCGGGGTTTTTATCGATGCTGTACTTGAATGATGTATCGCCTTTTAGGGAAATTACCTCCTTTACACCATGATGTTTCTCGCTCCACCAACGGTTGTAAATACTGTTATCGTGGTTACCAGCATTAGATACCGCAGCTTTAAAGAAGTTTGGATACACCAACATTGCCGCTGTTGACATGAAACCGCCCCCAGAATGACCTGTTATACCCACCTTGGTATCATCTATGTACGAGTATTTAGCAGCCAGCTGTTCAATGGCAGTTTTTTTATCAGCCAAACCGTAATCGCGGAGGTTGCCATAGCCATAGGTGTGGTACCATTTAGATCGGGCAGGATTACCACCACGATTACCAACTGTAATTACGATATAGCCAAATTGCGCCAAACGCTCCGTTCTGTCCATGCTTTTGCTAAAAGCCTTATTTACTGCTTCAGTTTGTGGGCCTGGGTAAACGTATTCTATAATTGGGTATTTTTTGTTTGGATCGAAATCGAATGGCTTGTACATTACCCCATAAAGGTCCGTGATACCATCGTCTGCTTTTACTTTAAAAGTTTCTGGAAATTTATAACCTGCTGCCATCAGTAAGGATAGATCTGTAGTTTCTAAATCCATTACTTTTCGGCCTGCTTTATCATAAAGCGTAGATTTTGGTGCAGTGTTTACCCTGGAATAATTGTCTACAAAGTAGGTATTATTATCGTTCATGCTAATGGCATGGTCGAAATCTCCGGCGTTGAGCAACTTCATGTTGGAGCCATCGAAATTGATGCTGTACAAATGCAAGTAGTATGGGTCTTCTTTGGTTTCACGACCGTTGGCTGTGAAGTATAGTACGCGATTTTTTTCATCGATATTAATGATGCTTTCGCAGTGGAAAGAACCTTTGGTGATTTGGTTTTTAAGTTTCCCATTTCCGTCAAAGAGATAGAAATGCGCCCACCCATCGCGTTCGCTCCAGTGAATAAGTTCTTGACCATTGTTAATTAGACCAGGGCGATTAACTTCTACGTAGGTATTAAAACGCTCGTCGATAATTGGTGTAACCTTTCCAGTTGCAATATCAATTGTGCCAATATCAATTTTCTTTAAATCTCTGCTTGTACGAGAAAAGTAGAAGCGGCTATCGTCTCCCAACCAAATTGACGGTCTAAACTCGTTGTCTCTATCTTTCGCGAGGGATGGCTTGCTCCAAACGCTAATGCTTTGATCTTTAAATGCAGCAACATTTAATTTTTTGTAAGACTTGGCTGCAAAATCAAAAAGCAGAACCTCATCTTGTGGTGCCTCTGCCTCGCCCGGCATTTGGTATTTATAAGTTTCTAAGGTAGGCCTCCCTGGGGTAACACTGTTAATTACCCACAGATCTTTCACTTTGCGTGCATCCGTACGGTCTAAGACAAAATACTTAGCATTGGGCGACCATAGGACATAAGCACCTCTCCTTTTTTTATTGTTTTTTTCGTTTTCTACATTGTTTTCGCCATCTCCATCGCTGCCATATGAATAGAACTTAACACCGTCTTTAGTAAGCTTGTGCTCTACAATAGTGCTATCTTCCTCATTTTTGATGGCTTTTTTGTAGTTTTCTTTATCCATCCAATAGAGATTGTAATTTCTTGAAAATATGATTGCAGACGAATCTGGCGCTACTGATCCCCAAGTTGGCTTAGGTTTAGGTTTGGTAAAATTTGGCATCTCTGTTAATTTTGCAGTCGCCAAATCGTAATTGAAAGCATAAATCTTTTTCTGCAACGAGTCTGCAGCTTTTTTATCTTTCCTGTCTTTTTTAACTTCATCGATAGAACTCTTTACCTCGAAAGAAATGGTTTTCTCATCAGCAGCAAATTTTAGATTCTCTAAAGGCAGGTGTTCGGCGTCGAAGGGATCGCGTACAATCAAGGTGATATCGGCAGCAAGTTTGGCATTATCAAAAAGCTGTTTCTTGCTTTTGGCAGCAGGATCTACCAAGTACCAGAATTTTCCCTTCGGACTTTCGAAAGTGTACCAAAACCGATTACTCAATTTAAGCCAATGCGGATCTACTGAAGTAGAATAAACCATTTTCTTAAGTTTATTTGGCGAAAAGCGTGAGGCCAGCTGGTAGTTGGCCTTAGGTTGAGGCGTAATGTTCTCTGCTATGGTAAAAGTTTTTGTTTGTGCAGCAACAGTTAGCGACAAAAACTGCGCACAAATGGCTAATTTGTAAAATTTGTTCATTTCAATTGTTTGGAGCAGCTAAATTATTTAATTAAAGCCAATTGAAAACGTTTTCTTATGTAATAAATAAGATAGCTAGCAGTTATTTTGGGTTGAAAATAATTATCAACAATGCTTTGCCGAAAGTGCAATTAGTGTATAGATTTTATAGTTTTGCAACCACATATCAATACGATGAAAAACTCTACAATTATCCTGGTAGCTGCCAGTTTATTCTTTTTAAATAGTTGTCAATCAGAAAGCAAAAGTAACGCAAAAGCATTAGCCGACACGACGGGTAAAAACACCGAAAATGTTACTGGTGATGAACCGAAAATTGATGTTTCGAAAATTCAGATAGCAGATGCCAAAACTATCTTGGCGAGAAAACAAGTGCCCATTTTGTGCTACCACCAGGTTAGAAATTGGAAGCCCACAGATGGAAAAGTAGGTAAAGATTATATTGTTGAAATTCAAAACTTTAAAGACCAGGTAAAGATGTTGGCCGATAGCGGATACCATAGCATACTGCCCGATCAACTTTACGCTTACCTGAATAATGGCACCCCATTGCCAGCTAAACCTATTATGTTCACTTTTGATGATACAGATTTGGATCAGTTTACGATTGTGAATCCCACTTTAAAAAAGTATGGTTACAAGGCGGTATATTTTGTAATGACAGTTTCTATAGGCAAGAAAGGAAAGTTTGTTGATTACATGAGTTCTGATCAGATTAAACAACTTTCTGACGAAGGAAACGTTATCGGATCGCACACTTACGATCACAAGAATTTTAAAAAATACACAGGCAAAGACTGGGAAGAGCAATTGGATAAACCGACCAAAAGACTAGAGGAGATTACAGGTAAAAAAATGACAGAATTTGCATACCCATTTGGCTTATGGAATGCGGAAGGAATCCCTGAACTCAAAAAACGCGGCTTTAGAATGGCTTATCAACTTTCTACCAAAAGAGATGAGCGAGACCCTTTATACACCATTAGAAGAATTATTGCAAGTGGCTATTGGAGTCCGAAAACATTAAGCAATAGCATCAAAAATAGTTTTTAATTCTTTGCTCAGGCCATAATACATTAATTTAAAACCTTGTACTAAATAACCAAACATCACCGCTCATCATGAAACGATTACTGCACTTTGCCGTTATCACCCTATTCCTGCTTTCATCCTGTTCCCTAGAGCCAAGTCAAACAAAAAGCGATCTTGGCCACGTGGAAAAAACAACACCCAACTTATCTGCAAAGCAAGCTGCCGATGCTAAAACTATTTTAGCACGCCGGGAAGTTCCTGTGTTGTGCTATCACCAGATTCGCAATAATTTAGCATCAGATAGCAAGCGCGCACACGATGACATCATTTCGCCAGATAAATTTAGGGATCACATTAAAATGCTAGCCGATAGCGGATACCATACCATCCTGCCAGATCAGTTATACGATTACCTGGTTTTTGGATCGAAACTTCCGAACAAACCGATTATGATTACCTTCGATGACACGGATGAAGACCAGTTCACTGTTGGTAATGCTACGCTGAAAAAATATGGTTTCAAGGGTGTATATTTTATCATGACAGTTTCCATTGGAAGAAAAGGAAGGATAAACTATATGACAAAAGCGCAAATTAAACAGCTGGCTGATGAAGGAAATATAATTGCCAGTCATACTTACGACCATAAAAACTTTACACAGTTTACAGATGCCGATTGGACTACACAGATAGACGAGCCCACAAAGAAGCTGGAAGAAATTACAGGCAAAAAGGTAGCATATTTTGCGTATCCATATGGCGTTTACAAAGCGTCTACCTTACATAAGCTAAAAGAACATGGTTTCAAAGCAGCATTCATCTTATCAACCCCGCGTGATGAACAATACCCGTTATACACCATTAGGAGGATTATTGATCCTGGAAGATACACAGCTAAAAACTTGTACTATAGCATTAATAAGAGTTTCAACAAAACAAAATCATAGTTAGGAATGTAAATTAAGTACACCCGCTTAGCCCTACCATGAAAAACTATATCCTCGCATTAGCATTATTAGCTGCCATAATTACTGCCTGCAACAACAATTCGAATAAAAATTCTGAAGCAACTGTAGGCAATGATACAATTAGCGAAAGTAAGCCAGCAGATTTATCGGGTAATTTTTATAAACGTTTAGAAGGTACCATAGCTGGCAAGCCAGTGGTAATGCACCTTCAGCGAATTGACGATGACGTAGATGGAAACTACTATTATGATGGTGCCTGGCTGAATCTTTCAGTTGATACTTTAGTTGGCACAGATAGTTTGGTGCTTAATGAAAATAGTTTTTATGATTATTATTTTGACAAAGATGCCAAACAAGCCAAAATTGGCCTTAAATGGAATGGAAAGGGCTTTACAGGTACCTGGTATAACGGCGAAAAAAATAGGAGCTATGCTGTTAAGCTAGTGGAGAAATATCCTCAGGGGAGTTATGAATTTACAGCCGGGATATTTCTGGATTCGATTAAAGCCGACGATAAGCAGGTCAAATCTCCAATGGCGCAGATTACTATGGAATACTTACAGCCCATTGCAAATGATGATACTGGAAAGTGGTTAGACCAAGAGCTGAAAAGAATTGACGATTTGAAAACGAGTGAAGAACGTAGTGTTGGATTCAAAAAGGCTGCAAGCCAGTATTTCATAGATTATAAAAACCAGATAAAAGAACAACAACGTAATGGCCGAAACGATGGCTACCAAGCCTGGATGAATTACACCAGCAATACGCAACAAACGGTGGTGTACAACAATAATGGTTATGTGGTGGTAGATTTTCTGGCAGATGATTACACTGGTGGAGCACATGGAAACTACGGGAGCGAAATGGTTTGCCTGGATGTAAAAAATAGAAAACGCCTGGTGTTAGATGACGTTGTTAGAATCGACTCCAATAGGATGCAATCTTTGCTTGAACAAAACTTAAGAAAGCAATACAACATCAGAAGTGGAGCTGCCATTAGCACTGTGCTCTTTGATGATTTTTTGAAACCAAATAAGAATTTCTATTTTAACAGTAATGGATTAGCCTTTATGTACAATCCTTATGAAGTTGCCAGTTATGCGCAGGGGCAAATAGTTGTGTATATACCTTTTACGCAGCTTAAGCCATATTTGGTACCCGATTTCGCAAAGCGAATGGGCATTTAAGGTCTAACATTGGCTATTGGGGTTAAAGAATTTCTTCAATACGGTACTGTTTACCATTGAAACTAACTTCGTGACCAACCTGCCGGCTCATAAATAACCTACCAATTGGCGACGCTTGAGAGACGGCCACGTAAGTTTCTGTACCCAATTTTATTTCACCGGCACTAATGCTGATGTAAAAGTTACCGTTTGTGGTCATGACTAAACTGCCGTTTTTTACCTCTTTTGATATATCTACATGTTCTATTTGCTGCAAAGCAATTTTTTGTTGACCAGCCTCGTATATTAATTTACTGTTGCGGTCCATTTCCTGCTGCATCATTTCGCGGGTAGTTTCGTATTTATCGCCAGCGCTGCTTTTGGTATCATCGTTAGATGCCTGCCTTGCCTGTAGCATGGCATACGAAATATTATCGATCCTGTTCTGGATAAAGGTTAAACACAATTGAAAAAGACGAGACTTTATTGCAGACATAAATGAAGTAAAATTATAACGTTGTAATGAACAATTAAAGATGCAGTTAATCTTCTATCCATTGAACTTTGTCTGCAATTGGCGTTCTGTTGGGCGCCCAGGGTTGCTCATTATGGTAGCCCATGTAAAATAAGCCGATACACTTTTCATCATTACTAAGACTTAAAAATTCACCTAAATGAGCAATCAGTGGAGGCGAACTCCAATATGCACCTACTTTAAGACTCTCTGCTGTTAAAGCCATATTCTGTACCGCACAAGAAACAGCTGCAAGCTCTTCCCACTCCGGAATTTTACCACTTACACGCATATTAATGGCAATAATGCAATCTGCCTGACTGGTTTTTTCGGCAAAACTATCGAGCTTTTTTTGCAAAAATTGCGCTGGCGAAATATGCTCCTGATATAACTTACCAAGCGCTTGCCCTAGTTTTGGTAAGCCTCCTTTCCTGATAACTGTAAAACGCCACGGCTGTGTTAGTTTATGAGTTGGGGCATAATTTGCTGTTTCTAAAATTTGTTGAATTACTGTAACAGGAATTTCTTTTTTAATATAGCTGGCAGGAAAAATGCTGCGACGTTCTTTTATTACTTGAGATACAATTTCATAATTACCCATCCCGTAAAGATAAGGTAAAATGAACAATCGTGATAAATGGTTAAGAAATTTTAGCTCACGCCAGCTTGTTTTTTCAATGCTTTAAAATTTAAATTGAGGGAACTTAGCTCACCAAGTACGAATGAGCCTGAAGATTAAACCCAATTGAAGCGAAAATCTTTTTTGTTGCAGTTATTTCGCTTAATAGCTGCCGGCAACAAAAAAATTGAAGCGGAAAGTGGGGCTACCGAAGAGCGTAGCACCGAACCTTGCTTTCCAAAGAATAAATCGAAATTTTTAAGGCATAAAAAAAGGGAAACAGAACTCAGTTCTGCCTCCCTACCTTAAACTAAACATTACCTAATCAATAATGCTAATCTTTTTTTATGTTAATCTTTTTGCAGGAACGATGAATAAGTTCGCAATTTTCTTAACATCAGAACCAGTTAAAAATTCATCAAACGATTCTGCTGCTTGAGATTGTGTTACTGCTGTTCCATTGATTCCAGTGATCTGGATGTTAGCTTGAGTTGTGTTTTGCTCACCTGCATAAACAGCATCTGCAGCGGTTACACCTGTATCGTTACCATTAGCTGTATAAGCAATCCATGGTTTTAAAGCAGATGCACCTGTTACGTTAGCTGCAACCATTTGGCGTAAATGCGCCGCGTGACGAGCCTCTACAGAGTGAATTTGTAAAGCTGTAGTTAAAACAGGCATACCTTTTAACACTGGCGCCTGACCTTTGTAAGCTCTAACACCAGTATCTTCGAAAGCTGTAGCAACTTTTAAGAAAGTTTGATAGTTGGTATCAACATCAGCGAATGCACCACCAGCTTTAAAATCGAAATCTGCATAAACATACTGATCTGCACCAGTAATGCCCAAGGCACCTTTTAACAAATCTACGTGTGCACGTTCGTGGTTTCTAATGGTTGTAATAGCTTGTCTAGCCGGTCCATCAGGAATATATGTAGTGGTTGCAAGCGTTAAAGCGTGGTTATAATAATTATATTCCAAATACTCTAAAGCAAGGGCAAAACCTAATACTTCGTTTACATTTGCTGGGTTAGTTTGGCCATATGCTTTTTTGAACATAGAACCTAAAGCCAGTGGCAATGCTGCCATAGAAATTTTCTTTCCAACGTTGAAAAAATCTTGCATGGCCTTACGTCTTGGATTTAATCTTTCATAGATCTCTCCATCAACTTTTTCTATTTCGTCTAATATATTTAAGATATTCATGATTGCTGAGTTTTAAAGATTAAAGGTTAATTACGTTAATTTTGGTTTTGATGTATTTACCAGCTGCTGCTAAAACTTTGTCTGGCGTAAGTGATGCATCTAGTCCTTTAGCGTTATCTGCACCTAAAGAAGCAAGACTGTTTAAATCTGCAAATGTTCCGTTAGAAATGATATCTCTAATGTAAGCCGCATGACGAGCTTCTACAGAAACAATTTTACCAGCCAAAACTAAATAAGCATCAGTTTTGATACGAACACCTGCACCATTGTACGCAGATACACCTAAATCTTCAAAAGCCATCGCAGCACCTAAAACGCTTGTAGCATTTGTAAAATCGATAGAAGAAAAATCTACTTCTAGGCTACCAATAGCTGCAGTACCTAAAGCATTTTTGAAAAACTCTCTGTGTGCAATTTCGTGGAACTGAATATCTTGGAAATAAGCTTTTTGAGCAGTTGTGAATGACGAAGGTGGAGCAGAAGCTACCTTAACATAAAATGCTGCTTCTAGTTGCTCTAGCGCATAAGCATAATTTAATACACCGAAATCATCTTTAAAATCTAAAGTTGCACCGGTCATTGGCACATCGATGCCACGGTCTTTTTTACAACCAGCTGCAATTAAGGCAATACCTGCAGCACTGGCTCCTGCATACTGAAGAAAAGATCTTCTGCCTAGCGAGCCTTTGAATAAACTTTCATCTTGAAGTTCACTTTTTGTTTCTAGTCCATTGTTTTTCATAGTAACTATGTTTAGGGTTTTTTGAATTCGTTTGATGATACATACGTGACAAAGGATGATGTGGTTTTTTATTTTTCGATTTTTTTTTATAAGGTGATTTTAATACATTCACCAACCTATTAATATGACAAAATTGAAAGCCATTATTGTTGATGATGAAGAGTTTGCCAGATCGTCGCTATTCTTCCTGTTGCAACAGAATTGTCCGCAGATAGAAATTACCGGAATTGGGCGTTCGGTGAGTGAGGCTAAAGATATTTTGGCCCATCATCAAATCGACTTAATTTTTCTTGATATTGCAATGCCGGGCGGAAATGGATTCGAGTTGATACCAGATGCTCAAAAACAAAACGCAGCAGTAATTTTTACTACAGCTTACGATCAATATGCACTCAAAGCCATTAAAGCAAACGCACTTGATTATTTGTTAAAACCTATTGATATTGAAGAACTTAAAATTGCAGTAGATAAGGTTGAACAACATTTGAAATTGTTACAAAGCCAGAACCTGAATGATGAACGCATCCATAACCTTGCAACAAGTTTAACTACCAGAACAGACATTAGAAAGCTTACCTTACCCCATGGCCAGGGGTTTAAAATGATAGATGTTGATGAAATTATTTACATCGAAGCAGACAGCAACTACTCTGTTGTGCATTTAGCCAATGAAGATAAAATTACGGTCTCCAAAGTACTAAGGGAGTTCGAAGAATTGCTCCCTTCTGATCAGTTTGTAAGGGTGCATAAATCAAGCATCATCAATCTTAATCACTTAAAAGAATATAATTCTAAAAATGGCCTTCAGGTTTACTTGAAAAATGGAGAAAGCATCAATATTTCAAGACGGAGAGCAAGTGATTTTTTCGAGAAAATAAAACTTTTTATCAAGCCAGGAAGTGATCATTGATCAGCTATATATCGCTATAAACCGTAATCTCTGTAATAAATTAGCGGGGTGCAAACGCTTAACTAAGCTTTTGTTTTTAACTACATTCCTTTGCGTTGCTGTACTTAACAAGGTAGCCGCACAAACTACATATTTGCCACATTACAGTTCTAAAAACGGTCTGGCAAGTAACAATTGCTATTATATTTTACAAGATAAGAATGGCTTCATTTGGATTGCTACCGATAATGGTTTAAGCCGTTTTGACGGAACAAATTTCCAAAACTTTACAATAGAGGATGGTTTGCCAGACACACAGATTCTTCAAATGAAAGAAGATAGGGTTGGCAAAATTTGGTTTTTTTCGCTTAATGGGCAGCTTAGCTACCTAAAGGATGGCAAGTTTTACAATCAGGATAACGATCAATTGCTTAAAAAGCTAAGCTTTAATACTGTAATTGTTTCTTTCCTAATGGATAAAAAGGGTCGGATCTGGCTGGGTACCAACTCGAATATGATTGTTTGCTATGACGGAAAAGTGATTAAAAAGTTTGTTTCGCCAAACGTTGACGACAAATTTATCAATGCATTTATCCATGAAGATGAGCAAGGGACAATTTTCGCTTATAGCGATTTAAGTGTGCAGAAATTCGATGGAAAAACTTTCTCGGTAGTCAGCTCTCGTGTGAAGCCCATCTCATATATGACGGCGAACAACCAGCCAAATGGATCGCTTGTTTATCTCGACAGTGGCGGATTAAAAGCGCTTAAACAAGGAAACATCACAGACCTGGTTTCAATTCCACAGAACTTAATCAAGAACATGTCGGGCTACTTTTTCTATGATGAAACGCAGAAACAGGTTTGGCTTTCTAATGCAAACGGTGCTTTTGTACTTGATAAAAGTGGAAAAACCGTGCAATACCTACAAGATATAACGGTAAACCAAATTATTAAAGACAACAACCAAAACATGTGGTTTGCTACGAATGTGGGTATTTACATGTTACCCAACATCAATAACCGTTTATCTATCATTGATGCGGAATCGGGTCTGAGTAGTAATGTGATAAAAAGTATAACCAAAGATGGAAAAAACCGTTTATGGCTGGGTACAGATGATGCAGTTATTGATATTTTAACTATAAAAAATTATCAGGTTAGCGAGGTTGGTTTAGATGATTTCAAGAAATACAAAACAATTAAACAGATTTCGTTTGATCAAAAAAATCAAGCCATTTACTTTGCTTCTGATTATGGAATGGGTGTCTTTAAAAATATTTACCGCAGCACCGACGACGTAAAATACCTTAAGGAAAGTAACAATTCCATGTTTGTAATTAAGCACTTTAGTTTAGGTACTAATGACAATCATTTGGCTCTGGCGCTCTCTTCAGGTGTGGTTTTTCTTTCAGATCGGATAAATAAATTTGAGTTCAACTCTTTAAAATATCGCGAAAAAGAAGATTTCTTCAAAGATAGATCTTACCATGTTTTTTATGATAAAGCGGGCAGCTTGTGGTTCTCTAACATAAACGGACTATCGCAATTTACAAATGGCCAACTTATCAAACATGCAGAAAAAAATGATTTGCTTACGAAAAGGATCAACGATATCCAGCAATTAAATGATGGCACACTGATTTTGGCAACAGACGGCTACGGCTTAATCTTCTACAAAAACAATCAAATCAAAAAACAGATTACCCAAAAAGATGGACTGACCAATAATGTATGTTCCAAAATATTTGTTAAAAACAATGAAATTTGGGTGCTCACCAATAAAGGCGTAAATAAAATTACCAATTACCCGGAAAACCCTATGGTGGCCAACTTCGACTATGGTAAAGACTTACTTAGCGATGATATCAATAACCTTTTTATTGATGATAGTACCGCCTATTTCGCTACCAATAAAGGTTTAATTTTATTTAAATACAATAACAAAAACATTAGCCGAAACCTTCCAAAAGTTTATGTAACATCGATTATAAAAGACAATGAACGGTTACCGGTAAACCAGAAAAATTTTAATTTCAAAACCGGCGATAACAACATATTTTTTACATTTAGCGCAGTGGATTTTACAACAAGTGATATCTCCTATCGCTATCGGTTAAGTGAAAAATCAGTTTGGGTAGAAACGCGTACCCGGCGATTAGATTTTTCTTCATTGCAACCCGGAGATTATGTTTTTGAGGTAGCAGCGAAAAGCCAGAACGGAAATTGGGGGCCATCAGCTAAAATAGCATTTACCATCGAAAAGCATTTCTGGCAAAGCTTGTGGTTCCTATCCATCATCATTTTACTGGTGGCATATATTTTCTATAAAGTTGCGGTATTTATCACCAGACGACAAAAAGATAAGGAGCAAGCACAACTCCTACTCAAAAATAAGGTGCTGATGTTAGAGCAACAAGCCCTGCAAGCCATGATGAACCCACATTTTGTGTTTAACGTAATGAATTCGATTCAACATTACATCAATACACAAAATACAGCCTCTGCTAATAAAATTTTAACTGGTTTTGCACGCCTCATCAGAAAAAACCTGGAAATTTGTACCAAGAGCTACATTTCTTTAGAGGAGGAATTAGAATACCTAAATTTATATCTGAAACTGGAAAAAAACAGATTTGGGGATAAATTGCAATACTCCTTTTTAATCGATCCTCAAATTGATCAGGAGGAGACATTTATTCCCTCAATGCTACTGCAACCATACATAGAAAATGCCATTTGGCATGGCATTATGCCACAGGAAGCGGGCGGAAAGATTAACCTAAAAATTAATCTAATGGATGTTTCGTATCTTCATATTGAGATTGTTGATGACGGCATTGGAATAGATAACTCGTTGAAGAACAAAACCGAAACACACATCAGTAAGGGTATGCAGCTAACAAAAGAGCGCCTAAGCCTTTTAGGTCAAATTGGTGCAAAACCTATACATTTAAAAGTATTCCAAAATACTGTAAAAGGTACAACTGTATCTATATCTATACCATTAAAGTAGCATTTTTACCGTTTACTCAATTATTGCTACCACTTACTAAATATCATTCACGATAAGCGGCTTTTAGCCTTAAACTTGTCTTAGAAATAAACGATAGTGTTTATCAAAGACGTTCTTATAGAATTGATATAGATATTTAATAACCTAACCTAAAACTATATCTTAATTCAGGTTTCATTTGTGTGTTGAAAGCGGTCTTGTTTTTTAAAAAGCGAGACCGCTTTTTTTATGCCCGAAAATTTTATTTTTGTATATGCCTCAAACTGAAATTACGCCACACATAGAAGCCCTCATTTTCTCATCCGTTCAAAGCATTACGGTGCAGGAAATAATATTGGCGTTGAATGCTGTTTTTAATAAGGAGCACACTGAAACCCAAATTTTCGATGCACTTGATGAACTAAAATCAAAATATGCAAGCGATGGATTTGCGATGGCGCTGGTAAATGTTAATAGCGGGTATCAATTCCTTACAAAGCCGGCTTATCACGAAACCGTTAATCAACTTCAACTGCATCGTTCCAAGAAAAAACTTAGCCAGGCAGCAATGGAAACCTTGGCCATCATCGCATATCGCCAACCAATAACTAAATTAGAAATCGAACAAATTAGGGGTGTAAATTCCGATTATTCTGTACAGCGGCTACTTGAAAAAGAATTGATCAGTATTGAAGGGAAAGCTGAAACACCCGGCAGACCGATTCTTTATACTACCAGTTCTTTATTTATGGATTACTTTGGTTTAAACAATTTAAACCAACTTCCACAGCTTAAAGACATTGCCAGGGAAGAAAACGCCGTAGGTGAAATTGCCGAGTAGATTATTTTAATTTCTTTTATCTCAGCTTGTTAATAAAAAAGTTTTTTTTGTATTTTTAAACTATAAATGCAATTTTTATTTTTGTGATATGAAAGCGCCAAAGAAACTCCCTACAAAGCCAACTACAAAAAAACAAGTAGATGAAGATGATGATCTTGAAGATGACGATATTCAGTTGACAAAAAAGAAAGCTATAGAAGAAGACGAGGATGATTTTGATCTTCCCCTGGATGATCTGGACACTTTCGACAATTATGAAGATGACGACGACGACTTTTAATATTTAAAAAACATATATTTGAAAAAGCATCCTAACCTTTGGTTTGGATGCTTTTTAATTTTACAAAAGCCCATGCAAATCATATCAGTATTAGATTCTACACAAAAGAAAGCTTTTCTATCCGTTCCTAAAATTCTCTACAAATACGATAAAAACTGGATTTGTCCACTAGATAGCGAAGTAGAAAATGTTTTCAATCCTCAAAAAAACAATTTTTTTAACCACGGCAAATGTGTGAGGTGGGTTTTAAAAGACGATGCGGGAAATCTAATTGGTCGCGTTGCGGCATTCATTAATGAGAAAAAAGCATTTAACTATGATCAACCTACAGGTGGAATTGGATTTTTCGAATGTATTGATAGCCAGGAAGCAGCCTTTTTATTGTTTGATACCGCCAAACAATGGCTTACAGAAAACGGCATGCAAGCAATGGATGGGCCGATAAACTTCGGTGAAAACGATTCTTTTTGGGGCTTACTGGTAGATGGTTTTACCCCTCCTTCTTTCGGAATGAATTATAATTTTCCTTACTATGAAAAGTTCTTCACTGCTTATGGCTTTAAAACGGAATACGAGCAGCTAACTAACCATATTAACCTAACTATTCCCTTTCCAGAGCGGTTTACAAAAATTGCCAATTGGGTAAGAAATAAACCCGGATATACTTTCGAATACTTCAGCAAAGCTAATTCTGAAAAGTACATCAACGATCTGATGGAGATCTACAATGACGGCTGGCAAGACTTTGAAAATTTTGTTCCGATCAAAAAGGAGACCTTGCAAGAAAGTTTCAAAAGCATGGAGCCTATTATGGATGAACACCTCATTCAGTTCGCCTACTTTAACGGTGAACCCGCTTCTTTTGTAGTGCTAATACCCGACGCAAACCAGATGATTAAAGGATTTGATGGAAAACTTGGCTTGCTTGAAAAAGTAAAATTTGCATACCGTCGCTGGGTTGGCGTTACACGCATGAGGGCAATAGTAATGGGTACAAAACCTAAATTCCAAAAACATGGTCTCGAGTCTGTGTTGTTTATCAGGCTTGGAGAGTACGTGTTACCAAAAAACCAATACAAAGAACTAGAGTTAAGTTGGGTAGGTGACTTTAACGATCAAATGCTGGCTATACACAAGGCTACGGGTGCAACGTTCGGGAAAAAACACCTTACTATGCGGAAAATATTCTAACGGTTTACCCCAGATAGTAGGCATCAAGATCGCTAGATTTTAGTTTGGAACATCCTGATGGTGCACAAGGGATCGCACAAAAACTTATTTAAATACCTAATTTTTCATAGAGATCAATAACCTTTTTCCTAAGTTTATTGATCTCTTCGTCTTTTTCGGCAATTTGCTTTTTCAATTCGATAATTCCATCGCCTTCCGCATCTTTATGGTTGCCATTAATGAGCAAAGTAGCGTTAGTTCTGAAAGCCTCGGCAATTTGAAAGAGTCTCGATAAATTCAAATCAGTTTGTCCTGTTTCGATTTTACAGAGCGCTGGTGTTGATATCTGCAATAGACTTGCTGCCTCTGCCTGGCTTAAACCCAATGCAATTCTCCGCTGTTTAATGTGCTCACCTACGTTGTCCAAATGATTTAATTTTTTTAATGTGCCCGGTAAATGATAATGATTGGTCTACACAGAAAAGAATTAGTTTCGTTCTAAGGCTGCCGCTAATTCTGGCAAATCAAAACCAGCATAATTTCCAGAACTCATCATGAGCAGGTTTGCGTTTTTATAATTCAAATTTAGCAGATACTTTTTGAGGCTATTCGAATCGTTAAAAAACTTCAATTTTGGGTTTGCAAAAGCTGTGCGTACGTCTTCTTCAGAAAAGGGTACCATGCTCTTCAATTCAAAACTTTTAAGATCTATGAACACGATGGCATCGTCTGCCTGATCCATGGCTCCAGCGTATTCCTTTAAAAAATCTTTGTTTAAACTACTGAAAGTATGCAGCTCAATACACGCAATTAATTTTCGATTAGTAAACTGGCTTCTAACGGCATCAATAGTAGCTTTTAATTTCGATGGGGAGTGTGCGAAATCTTTATAAACATTGGTAGATTCATCTGCGCTGATGACTTCCAGGCGCTTTGCCGCACCCGTGAACGACGTTATTGCCGCATCGAACTCGGTTTGCATAATGCCTAGTGTTTCACAGACCAATCGGGCTGCATTTAGATTCATTAGATTATGATCTCCAAAAACCTTTAAGGGTGTGCCCTGCGGTAAGAGGTAAGTTACACCATGCACAATTTCGTGTTCTGGTATTCCGTAACTGAGCTTATTCACTCTGGCAGTTGATCTAGTTACAATGTCATTCAAATCCCGATCTTCCTGGCAATAAATTAATGTGCCATCGGCTGTAATAGTATCGATAAACTGATCAAATTGGGCTGTGTAATCTGCATAAGTGGGGAATACGTTAATGTGATCCCAGGCGATGCCGCTAATTACAGCAACATTAGCCTTGTAGAGATGAAATTTAGGCCTCCTATCTATTGGTGATGAAAGGTATTCATCTCCTTCAATAATCATAATTGGAGCATCTTCTGTAACTTTCACCATCGTTTCGAAACCAGCCAGTTGTGCACCAACCAGGTAGTCGAATTCACGATTATAATAATTGAGTACATGCAAAATCATGCTGGTGATGGTGGTTTTACCATGACTGCCACCAATAACGACACGGAGCTTATTTTTGCTTTGCTCATAAATATATTCCGGATAAGAAAATATTTTTAAGCCAAGCGCCTGAGCTTTTATCAATTCCGGATTATCGATTCTGGCATGCATTCCTAAAATAACAGCATCTAGAGCCGGTGAAATCCGGCTGTCGTCCCACCCCATTTTGCTTGGGAGTAAACCATATCCTTCTAAGCGAGATTTTGCAGGTTCGAAAATCACATCATCAGCGCCTGTAATTTGATATCCTTTCTTATGTAAAGCAATGGCCAGGTTGTGCATGGCGCTTCCACCAATTGCAATAAAATGTATACGCATAATTTTTAACTATTCAATGTGGATGGATCCTATCAATAAACATTACTCAAAACCAAAACCCAACGCTGCAATGAAAATAAGATTTGATAATTCACTAATTCTTTTCAAACTGCGCCGCTACCCATTCGCCATTTTGTTTATGATCAATATATCTGATGCCATATTCGGCACATGCTGCAGTAATCATCGCCAAATCTGGCTCTAAATAAAAACCGCTAAAAAATATCCTTCCTGTCGGTTTCAATACCGCTGCATATCGATGAATTTGATCAAGCAATATGTTTCTATTAATGTTGGCAAAGATGATATCATATTCTTCATCTGGAATAACCTCTTTACTACCACATAGCGCCTTTAGATTTGTTACCTGGTTGAGTGCTGCATTTTCAATAGTACTCTGGTAACAAACATCGTCATAATCTATTGCTACCAGGTACGCTGCGCCGAGTTTTGCTGCTAAAATGGCTAAGATTGCTGTGCCGCAACCCATATCTAAAACGGTTTTATCCTTTATATCGGCAGATAGGATGTACTGCATCATCATTGTGGTGGTTTGATGATGACCAGTTCCGAATGACATCTTCGGGTCGATTATTATTTCGTATGGAAAAGTAGGCTGTGGTTGATGAAATGTTGCCCTAACGTAACACACATCATCAATAATCAGCGGGCTGAAATTCTTCTCCCATTCCGCATTCCAATTTTCGTCTGCTACTTCTTTTAGATGGTAAACCGACTCAAAATCATTCGCATAACTTTCTAATAAAGCCTTCATTTCGGCTTCCTGGAAATGATCTTTGATGACAAAAGCCGTGAAACCATCTTCACTATCTTCAAAAGTGTCGAAACCTAAATCAGCAAGATCACTAATAAGTAAATCCTGCTGATATTCTTCAATACCTTTAAATTTGAATATTGCTTTTATGTACTGCATTAGTTATTTAATGCTTTAATTATATCGGTAAAATCGCGTGACTTTAAAGAAGCGCCGCCAATTAAACCACCATCGATGTCTTTCTGCGAAAACAAGCTGGCTGCATTACCTGGATTACAACTTCCGCCATAAAGGATGGTAGTATCATCTGCAATATTAAAACCGTAATTAGCTTCAATTTCAGAACGAATAAAAGCATGAATGTCTTGTGCTTGTTCTGGTGAGGCCGTTAAGCCGGTTCCAATAGCCCAAACAGGTTCGTAAGCGATAACGATTTTCGAGAAATCTGCATCGCTTAGGCTAAAAACCCCCTCAACCAATTGCTTTTTTAATACTTCGTAATAGCTGCCGTTATTGCGCTCGTCTAACGTTTCTCCGATACAAAAAATTGGAGTTAAGCCATTAGCTAACGCTACCTTTGTCTTCTCGGCTAACAAAGTATTATTTTCTGCGAAATACTGTCTGCGTTCTGAGTGTCCTAGAATAACATATTCTGCACCAACTGATTTAACCATCTTTGCAGATGTTTCGCCAGTAAAAGCGCCGCTTTCTTTATCACTGATATTTTGTGCACCGATTTTAACATCGTTACCACCAAGTTTAGCCAAACTGTTTAAATGAATAAATGGTGAGCATATAATAGCCAACTGATCGCCTTTGCGTTCATCTTTAACCATGTTTACGATCTCACTAAATAACGAAACACCTTCGTTATAGTCTAAATTCATTTTCCAGTTACCAGCTACGATTTTTTTTCTCATTATATTTTATTTTTACAACCTTAAACAAGGTTATGGGTTAATATTAAAATCTTCTGTGTTGTTGCGTGCTGTCAAACACCGCTTTTAAAATTTCCTTTTCGATATTATCAAAAGGCAATTCTCGCCTTGCAAACACCTTTTCTGCCGTCTCGAACATTTTTGTGATACTGTAAACCTCAAATCCACTCGCTCCACCCCAAGCAAAATCTGGTATAAAATTACGTGGAAAACCAGCACCAAAGATGTTGGCACTAACACCCGCAACTGTTCCGGTATTAAACATGGTGTTGATGCCACATTTGGCATGATCGCCCATAATTAAGCCGCAAAATTGAAGACCTGTTTTTCGGAAACTTTCCTTTTCATAATCCCAGAGTCTTACGTCTGCATAATTGTTTTTTAGGTTAGAGTTATTACTGTCTGCACCGATATTACACCATTGGCCCAGCACTGCATTGCCCAAGTAGCCCTCATGGCCTTTTGAGGAATACCCCCAAATTACGGCATTATTAATTTCGCCACCAACCCTACTAAACGGGCCTATAGTGGTATTTGGGTAGATTTTAGCACCCATCTTTACCGATGAACCCTGGCAAAGGGCAAAAGAACCCCTAATAATACTACCTTCCCAAACCTGGCTATCTTTCCCTAGGTAAATTGGCCCTTGTTTACTATTAAAAATGGAACACTCAGCTGTAGCGCCTTCTTCAACAAAAATATCGTCACCTAAAAAAGTGTTTGTACTGCTTAAACTGGCAGATGTTTTACCCTTGGTTAGCAATGCAAAATCTTTTCTTATTTCACTACCATTGTGGGTGAAAATATCTTCAGGATAGTTAATCTTTAAAATAGGATTTGGATAATTTATTGGCTTAAGTGTCCTGGCGTAGATCAGGTCGTACTTTTCGCCTAAGTAAGCAATAACAACATCATCTTTCAATAAGACTTCACCCCCACTTAATTTGCTCACTGCAGAAAGCAAACCTTCATCAGGACAAATAGAACCATTGATAAAAAAATTGGCCTGAGTAATCGAAGCATATTTAGCCGAAAGATAATCTTGAGTAGCAAAGCCAAAATCGGCATTTAAATTCTTCGCCCATTTTTCTGCAATGGTTAAAATTCCAATTCGTAGATCGGCCACAGGCCTTGTAAAAGTAAGGGGGCGGAGAGATGCCCAACTAAAATCATCAAATAGATTGATTTTCATTTGCGTAAAGTCGTTTTCAATGGAAATGAAGCTATCATAATTTAATATAGTTTTTGAACGTGTGAAAAATTATGATGGTGTCATAAGCAGCAAAAATAAAAAAAGTCCCGATGCTTTTGGCAAAGGGACTTTAAAAAATGCTTTTTACGGCTAAAATTATTTCTTAGCGTAACGGTTTTTGAATTTATCGATACGTCCAGCTGTATCAACCAATTTCATTTTACCAGTATAAAAAGGGTGTGAGGTGTGTGAAATCTCCAACTTATAAAGTGGATATTCGTTACCATCTTCCCATTTGATAGTTTCTTTAGTATCTACGCAAGATTTTGTTAAGAAAGCATATTCGTTAGACATGTCTTTAAAAACAACTGGTCTGTAGCTTGATGGGTGCAAATCTTTTTTCATTTGAATATTATTTTAGTTATTTAAGTGAAAGCATCAAGAACATTTTTGCAATTTGCTGGCAACAACGCTTATGACCTTCCTGTTAGTCTTTTTTATCTCTATTTTAGAGGATGCAAATATCTTAATTTTATTTCTTAAATACAAGAGCAAAATAGAAATTTAAATTAGCCGATTTTGAACTTCCGGTTTATTTTAAACATTTATCTTTTATATTTATTGTTTTAACCATTCCCTTCATTGTAATGAACAGAAGAAACTTTATTAAGAGCAGTTCTGCGGCAGGTTTACTTGCAACTATTGCTGTACCGGCATCTGCCTCATTGATTAATGAGCATTCGGAAAGTAACGATTTTCGTGACGATTTTGATTTGAACGAAATGACAATTTCGCAGTTGCAAGATTTTATGAAGACTGGCAAAACATCATCGAAAGCCTTAACGAAAGCATATTTAAAAAGAATTGAGCAAATTGACAGGAATGGTATTAAGCTTAACGCGGTGATTGAAATTAACCCTGATGCTTTGACAATAGCTACCGCCATGGATGATGAAAGGAAAAATGGTAAAATAAGAGGCATGTTGCATGGAATTCCGGTGTTAATAAAAGATAATATTAATACTGCTGATAAAATGCAAACTACGGCAGGCGCCCTGGCATTGGCTGGTAACATAGCCACCGAAGATGCCTTTATTGTAAAAAAACTAAGAGCTGCAGGTGCGGTAATTTTAGGGAAAACAAATTTAAGCGAATGGGCTAATTTTCGCTCTACAAGATCGTGCAGCGGATGGAGTAGCCGAGGCGGACAGACAAAAAATCCATTTATATTAGACAGGAGCCCAAGTGGTTCGAGCTCTGGTTCTGGTGCTGCAGCCTCTGCTAACCTCTGTGCTATAGCTATTGGCACGGAAACAAATGGATCTATAATTGCACCATCATCTTATAATGGCCTGGTTGGGTTTAAACCTACTGTTGGCTTGCTGAGTAGGAGCGGAATTATTCCTATCTCTAAAACACAGGATACCGCCGGACCGATGGGTAGAAGCGTAACAGACGTTGCTATTTTATTGACAGCCTTGGCCGGTGTAGATGAAAATGACGAAGTAACAAAAAACAGTAAAGGAAAAATCGAAACTGATTATACGGCCTTTCTAAAAGCAGACGCACTCAACGGAAAAATAATAGGTATTGAGAAATCGTTTCTAACTGGGCATGAAGGTGTGGTTAACCTGTATAAAGATGCAATAGCAAAGTTGAAAGCGCTTGGCGCCCAGGTTGTTGAGATAGAACTTTTAAAAGAGTTGAGGGTAATTGGATCTGCGAGTTTTACTCTTTTACAATGCGAATTTAAAGATGGTGTTAATGCTTATCTATCTAAAGCAAATGCAAAAGTAAAAACTTTAACAGATGTTATCGCTTTCAACAAAGCCAACGAAACTACTGCGATGCCTTATTTTAAACAGGAAACCTTAGAAAGCAGCAATAAAGCACCTGATTTAAAGAGCAGTGAATATGCTGGTGCGCTGGAAAAAGTCCTGTCATCGAGAAAAATTATTGAAGACATTATGGCGAAAAACAAGTTAGACGCGATTGCTGGAACAAGTTATGGTATTCCATCGGGTATCGATCTGTTTAATGGCGACTATAGCAATGGTTTCTATTTCTGCTCGCCAGCGGCTATGGCAGGTTTTCCACATATTACGGTGCCAATGGGAAGAATATACGAGTTACCTGTAGGTTTATCTATAATGGGTTTGGCATACGAAGAATCTAAAGTGTTAGCCCTCGCCTATGCCTACGAGCAAGCAACAAAACATAGAAGCGCACCTAAATTCATCAAATCATCAAATTTTTCTTCTGGGATTTAAGCGGGGGGATATCGTTTGCAAAATCATTTGCTGTATTTCTTCCATGTTTCTACTTTGGCAAGCTGCCGCTTAATGTATACCTCAGTAATGATATCGGCAGCGCTCTGCCCTTCTGCATTTTCCAGAAGGGTTTTCACTTGGTACTGATCTACATCGGCTTTGTATAAAATCTGGACGAGTTTCGGAAAATCATGATCAATGAGGTATTCGAATTCTGCTACCAACACGCTGCGTAAATCGTTCTCAGATAGGTTTTCATTAAGATCGAAATCTTTGCTTACAATTTTTATGAGCAACATAAATAATAATTTCAGATGGCCTGGGCAATACGATAAATACTAAGGACTACCGCCCAAAGTGCAATAAACCTGATAAAAGCGAACACGAAGCGAAAGCCTTTTCGGCTGAAAGCGAAGTAAAGCGGTTAGCAGGACTACACAAAGCGATAACAGGCCGAGCGTCCGTTTTCATAAAAATCTCACCTATTTACAAACGTGATGAATTCAAACATCGAAATACAAAATCGATTTTCATAGCTGATTTAAACCCATGCAATTTCCTGACAGAGTTCTATTAACACCCCATTTGTATTTTTAGGATGCAGAAAACAAACCATTTTATTATCTGCCCCTTTCTTTGGCGCATCATTTAGCAAGGTAAACCCAGCGGCTTTTAAACGCTCCATTTCTTGTAAAATATTATCTACGGCAAAAGCAATATGATGAATTCCCTCCCCTTTTTTGGCTAAAAACTTCGCTATAGCACTATCATCTGATGTTGCCTCCAATAACTCTACTTTATTGTCGCCGGTTTTAAAAAAAGCTGTATTTACATATTCAGAGGCAACATTTTCAGTTTTATAACAGGATGCATTGAGCAGAATTTCGTAGAGTGGAACCGAGTTACTTAAACTATTAACGGCAATTCCAATATGTTCTATCTTGTTCATGGATTAAAAAGGTTGGTTAAATGTAAAAATGCATGTTTTATCGCTAACCTCATAGCTAGAAAGTACAATTGTTAGGAAAGTTTTTTTGTATCTTTGTACAACGTAAAGCAGAAAAGCGAAAGCCATTAGCTTGAAACCTGAAGTTATAAATGCAGGTTTTAACTTTCGGTCGTTAACCCACCTGCTTAATTTTAAAACAATTTGAAGAATGAAACAGCCGATATATTTAGATAATAACGCCACGACGCCTCTAGACCCTAGAGTTTTAGAAGCGATGCTACCTTACTTTACTGAGAAATTTGGGAATGCAGCAAGCCGTAACCACGCTTTTGGTTGGGTGGCTGAAGAGGGAGTAGATTACGCTCGTGAGCAGGTAGCCAAACTAATCGGCTGTACTGAAAAAGAAGTGATTTTTACATCTGGCGCTACCGAGGCCGATAACTTAGCCATTAAAGGTGTGTTTGAGATGTACAAAGATAAAGGTAACCATATAATTACTGCCGTTACGGAACACAAGGCGGTATTAGATACCTGCAAACATTTGGAAAAAAATGGTGCAAGGGTAACTTACCTGGGCGTTAAAGAAGATGGTTTAATCGACTTAGCAGAATTAGAGGCTGCCATGACTCCCGAAACGATCTTGGTTTCGATTATGTATGGAAATAATGAAATTGGCGTAATTCAACCAGTAAAAGAAATCTCTGCTATTGCACATAAACATGGTGCATTGTTTATGACAGATGCTACCCAAGCGGTTGGAAAAATACCTGTAGATGTGAACGCTGATGGTATAGACCTAATGGCTTTTAGTGCGCACAAAATGTACGGACCTAAAGGTGTTGGTGCACTTTATGTACGCAGAAAAAACCCAAGAGTTAAAGTTACATCGCAAATGGATGGCGGTGGCCATGAGCGTGGAATGCGTTCTGGCACTTTAAATGTTCCGGGTATTGTTGGATTGGGTAAAGCTTGCGAGCTTTGTCGCGTAGAAATGGAAAGTGAAGCAGCACGCCTGTCGGCACTTCGCGACCGTTTAGAAACCACGCTAAACAAAATGGAAGAGAGCTATGTTAATGGTAATACGCAATACCGTTTACCTCATGTAGCTAATATTTCATTCAAATATGTGGAAGGTGAAGGCTTAATGATGGCGATGAGTGATTTGGCTGTTTCGTCTGGATCTGCTTGTACCTCCGCATCTTTAGAACCATCGTACGTATTGAAAAGCTTAGGCTTATCTGATGATTTAGCACATTCTTCTATCCGTTACGGTTTAGGTAGATTTACAACTGAAGAGGATATTGACCACGCAATTGAAATTACGCAAAAGGCAGTTAATCACTTAAGAGAACTTTCTCCGCTTTGGGAAATGTTTAAAGAAGGTATTGATTTAAGCAAGATTGAGTGGGCAGAACACTAATTGGAGTTACGATTGTAGATTGACGAATTACAAATTCAAATCTCAATCAAATAAAAATAAAGTTTAATAATTTACGAATGAAGGTGAAAACCAGAGTCGTAAATCTAAAATCTAAAATATTATGGCATATTCAGAAAAAGTAATTGACCATTACAACAACCCACGTAATGTAGGTACATTAAATAAAGACAGCAAATTTGTTGGAACTGGACTAGTTGGTGCGCCAGAATGCGGCGATGTAATGCGTTTACAAATTGAAGTTGGAGAAGATAACGTAATTACCGATGCTAAGTTTAAAACCTTTGGTTGTGGTTCTGCTATCGCATCTTCTTCCTTAGCTACAGAATGGTTAAAGGGAAAAACAATTGACGAGGCCTTATCTATTGACAATATGGATATTGTTGAAGAATTAGCTTTACCTCCGGTTAAAATCCACTGCTCGGTGTTAGCAGAAGATGCTATTAAATCTGCCATAAACGACTACCGCGTTAAAAATGGCTTAGAAGCAATTGCGTTAGAAAAATCGCACCACTAAACAGAATTTAGATTAACGAATTAGGATTTGTATTCGTTGAAATCTGAAATTATAAGTCTGAAATCTTAAATAAGATGATAACTATTACAGATAAAGCAAAAGAAAAAATCACGCATTTAATGCAGGATTCTGAAATGGGAGCTGATTACTTTTTACGGGTTTCTGTAAAAGGTGGTGGCTGTTCTGGTTTGTCTTACAATCTTGATTTTGATAACGAGGAACAGAAAGGCGACCAGTTTTTTGAAGATAAAGGAATAAAGATTGCATTAGATATGAAGTCGTTCCTTTACCTGGCCGGAACCGAATTAGATTTTACGGATGGATTAAATGGTAAAGGTTTTAATTTCGTAAATCCGAATGCAAGCCGTACTTGTGGTTGTGGCGAAAGCTTCTCGGTTTAAAAAATTATTTTTAATATACTAAGGCTCCAAATTGTGGGGCCTTTTTGCGTATTTAAGCATTTTGTTTTTATCAAATAGAAGGTGCGAGAAAACATGTATAGAAACTTTCTGGGCGTGTAGCTGTGGCAAACCTCCGTATTTTCCTTTTTTAAACCAAAAAACATTATTATTGTTGATTAAATGAATACCAAATAAAGAGCAATGCCATTAATTAACGAATTTTCGACAGTTCCAACCTTATTGAGAAATGTTGTAAAAAACATTCATAAACCAGAAGAAACTTTCCTCATCCACAAACAAGGTACAGAATGGAAAGAAATATCTTTCGAGGATACTTTGAAAAGAGCGGATGCAGTATCTGCTTTTTTCCTTGAAAAAGGCGTAAAAAAGGGCGATCGGTTGGGGTTAATGATAGAGAACTCACCTGAATATGTATATTTTGATCAAGGAATCCAACAGATCGGTGTGATTAATGTATCGATATATCCTACCTTATCTGAGCAGGAAGTTGCTTATATCATGAATGATTCTGGTATAAAGGCCATTTTGGTAGGAAATAATTTCCTTTACCGGAAAGTTTTAAAGGTTGCTGCCAACTGCAAAGCGCTTAAATATATTATTCCAACGTTCAAAGATTTCGAGAAGGTTTCCATACCCGTTGATGTAAATGTTGAGGTAATCGCTTTCTCTGATATACTGGCTTTGAAACACCAGCCAACCGCATCTGAACGTGCCGAAATCGATCAATGCAGAAGTTTAATTGAGCCGCATGATGTCTCGTCATTAATTTATACTTCTGGCACAACTGGAACGCCCAAAGGCGTAATGCTTACCCATTATAATTTTGTTAAGAATGTCGAAGTCTGTTTACAACAAATTCCGGTGATCGATCAGAATGAAACATTTTTATCTTTTCTACCGCTCTCCCACGTGTTTGAGCGCACAGCTACCTACCACGTATGTTGCGCCCAGGGATGTAAAATTGCATTTGCGCAGAGCCTAGAGCTCTTAGCTAAAAACATGGGCGAAGTTAAACCAACGGTTATGAGTTGTGTTCCCCGGCTTTTAGAGCGTATTCACGACAAAGCCATAAAATCTGGTACTTCTGCGGGCGGTACAAAAGCCAAAATATTTACCTGGGCTTTAGAAACAGGAAAAAATTATCGGGTTGCCAAAGAGATGGGAAAAAATCCCGGGCTTATCCTTACAGGTAAGAAAGCTATTGCCGAGAAATTGGTATTCAGTAAAATAAAAGAAAAAACAGGTGGCCGCTTAAAGTTTATGATTTCTGGTGGTGCGGCGCTTCCTAAAAACGTGGGCGAATTTTTTGGAGATTTAGGCATCAAAATTCTCGAAGGCTTTGGCCTAACGGAAACTTCTCCGGTAATGTCGGTTACAGAATACCACCGACAAGTATATGGAACCGTAGGCCGTATTATACCAGGTATCGAAGTGGCCATACAAGATGTTGAAAGTAAAGAAATTATTAACATACAAACCCACCATACCTTTAACGAAGAGTTTGAATGTGCCGAAGGCGAAGTGATTGTAAGAGGCCATTGTGTAATGAAAGGCTACTTTAACAAGCCTGCAGAAACAGCTGAAGCCATTGATAACAACATGTGGTTTCATACGGGCGATATTGGTAGATTTTATAAGGGTAATCTTCAAATCACCGATCGTTTAAAAAACATGATTGTAAATGCTTATGGTAAAAATGTGTATCCAACCCCTGTTGAGAATATCTATCTTAAGAGCCCTAAAATCGATCAGTTATTTTTAATTGGCGATAAACGCGAATTTATTACGGCAATCATTATCCCAAATAGGGAAACACTTGAAGAAACTTTCGGGCTTAAGGCTGCTTTTTTTGATGAAGAAGATCCGTTTATCCGAGATCCCAAAATAATCGACTGGTTGTCACAGGATATAAAAAAGATTTCCAACGAACTGGCCAAATTCGAGCGCATTAAAAACTTTAAAATCAAGAGAAATCCATTCGATATTGACGCAGGGGAAATTACCCCTACCCTTAAAGTGAAGCGTAGGGTGGTAGAAAAGAAATATGCTGATGCTATTGATGAAATGTATGAAGAAGGAGTAGAAGCAGACTCTTAGAGGTAAATGCTTGACAAAAGCAACATCAATTGTCGATTGTGAACTAATTTGTGCCAGATTTACAACTGGCGTTCAAATGAATGCGGTGTAGTAGATTTTTCAAAGTTTAGGATTAATATTGTGAACTAAACAATGAGGAATGACTGCATTCATTTCCTTCAATATTAGGTGGTACGTTTTAGGAGTGATTCTGTACCACCTTTTTAGATTCTATGCTTTCTTACAGCGGGATAGCATTTGAAATTTAGCATCAGATCATTTAAAATCTTCATAATTCCGTAAAATTATCTATCTTACTAATTCGTTGGCAAAATTGTATTTGCCACCAATGCGATTTTGAATAGTAGGATATGGTTATCATTAATAGTTTTGAGGAGTATAAAGCTTATCTAGGAAAGCAAATAGGTTTGTCTCAGTGGCATCAAATCGATCAGGAACAGGTAAATAAATTTGCAGCCGCTACGCTAGATTTTCAATGGATTCATCTCGACCAGAAGAAAGCTAAAGCTGATAGTCCTTTTGGAACCACTATTGCCCACGGATACTTAACCTTATCGCTAATCCCCTACTTGTGGAAACAAATAGCAGACATTCAAAACGTTAAGATGGAAGTAAATTACGGCATTGAAAAATTTAAATTCAACAAAGCCGTTCGGGTAGACGACGAAGTTCAGCTTACTGCAAAACTGATATCCATTTGCGATTTAAGAGGAATTACTAAGGTAACCATTGAGGCCAACCTGAACATAAAAGGTGAAACTAAAACGGCATACACCGGTAACGTTATTTTTCTCTACCATTTCAACTAGGAATGGCGCTGTAATTATAGATTAAGGCATGAGCTGCATACCAAACAAACATCACAAAGTCTATTTCTATTAAAAATTGCTAATCACTTCAAGCAATAGCAATTACTATTATTAAACAACTTGCAAAATCATTACTTTTGCAAAAAATACCCACAATGAGCATAGGTTTATCAGAACAAGAAATATTACGACGTGAGTCGTTAAAACAATTACGTGAACTTGGTATTGAGCCATATCCTGCAGAATCTTACGATATAAACGTAAGCGCCGCAGATATTTTGGCCAATTACGAGAAAGATAAAACTGCTTATAAGACAGTTAGTTTAGCCGGCCGGATTATGGGTCGTAACATTATGGGTGCTGCATCATTCGCTGAGCTGCAAGACGCCACTGCAAGAATTCAAATTTATTTGAAACGCGATGAACTTTGTCCTACAGAAGATAAAACTTTATACAACACTGTTTTTAAGAAACTATTAGATATAGGTGATTTTATCGGCATTAAGGGTTACGTTTTTACAACACAAACAGGAGAAATTTCTATCCACGTAACCGAGCTTAAAGTGCTATCTAAATCACTGCGCCCATTGCCAATTGTAAAACGCGATGATGATGGTAATGTGTACGACGGATTTACTAACCCAGAGCTGCGTTATAGAATGCGTTATGTAGATTTGACGGTTAATCCCGATTATAAACAGATTTTCATTAAACGCAGCAAGGTGATCAACACCATGCGGAATTATTTCGATAACCAAGGCTGGATGGAAGTTGAAACACCAATCTTGCAACCCATCCATGGAGGCGCTGCAGCACGTCCGTTTGCAACGCATCACAATACGCTCGATATGCCACTTTACCTGCGCATTGCGAACGAGCTTTACTTAAAGCGTTTGATTGTAGCAGGGTTTGATGGAGTTTATGAATTCGGTAAAATGTTCCGTAATGAAGGCATGGACCGTACGCACAATCCAGAGTTTACATCAATGGAAATTTATGTAGCTTACAAAGATTATATCTGGATGATGGCCATGGTGGAAGAATGTTTAGAGAAAGTGGCCATTGCTACAAATGGTTCTGCTGTGGTAAAAGTTGGCGAACACGAAATTAACTTCGAAGGGCCGTACGAAAAACTAACAATGTACGAATCCATCCAGAAATATACCGGAATAGATGTTTCTGCAATGAGTGAGGATGAAATTGCGCAAACCTGCAGAAATTTAGGTATCGAAATAGATACCACTATGGGCCGCGGTAAATTAATCGACGAGATATTTGGCGCTAAAGTAGAAGCAAATTTGATCCAACCCACATACATCACCGATTACCCTTTGGAAATGACACCTCTGGCTAAAAAACACCGTACGGAAGAAGGCTTAGTAGAACGTTTCGAGCTTTTTGTAAATGGTAAGGAAATTGCAAACGCTTATTCAGAGCTAAATGACCCTATAGATCAGAAAGAGCGTTTCGAAGATCAGTTAAAGCTAGCCGCCCGTGGAGATGATGAAGCAATGGCTATGGACGATGATTTCGTACGTGCTTTAGAATACGGCATGCCACCAACATCTGGTTTAGGAATTGGTATCGATAGATTGGTGATGTTAATGACCAACCAAAGCACCATTCAAGAGGTATTATTCTTCCCGCAAATGCGCCCCGAGAAAAAGAAAATCGAACTTAATGCAGATGAAGCCCAATTATTTAACTTGGTAAAAGAAGGTGAGCAATATTTGCTTAGTGACATTAAAGCTCAATTAGCAGATTGGAGCAATAAAAAATGGGATACAACGCTTAAAGCACTAACAGGAAAGGGAGTACTAAAAGTAAATAAAACGGAAGAAGGTTTGTTTTTATCCCATAAATAAAGATCGAATCTAATTCATCTTAACACAAAAATAACATAAACTTAAAAGGCTTGCTAACAATAGTTTAGCAAGCCTTTTCTATATTTACTGGAATTTAAATAATTACCATTAATTATGAGTATTTCCAGTCTAGAAATTAACGAAAGAGAATATTGCATCAAATTAAATAAAGACGCCTTCGATCTTACCTTGGTGCGCCAGTTAATTAAACGCATACAAGCAGAAGCCTTCTTCTTTTCCAAAGTGCAAGCTGAAGAAGATGACATTCTAAGCAAACGTGCCGAAAGAGAAGATTTTGAAGGATTTGATTATTTAGGCGACAAATAGATTCGCTCCGTAGTTATTTAGCGATGCAAATCCTTAATCTACATCTAAGGTACCTTCCACAGAATCATCCATCGTTTTGCCACTTATTACCGAGGCAGCCATTTTCAAAAATGCTACTGCTGTGCCGTGTTTAGTATCCCAGTAATAACCTTCAGATGGAATCACTTTAATTAACGTAATATTCGGATCGTCTTTACCACCCTGGAACCAGGTTTTAATAAACGGGCTCCAAAGTTCATCAATTTTGGCCTGATCTCTACTAATTTCAGAAATGCCGTAAATATTCACAAAACCAGAGTGTGCGCCTGCTTGAAACATTAAGTGCGTAAATGGATCGCTACCAATCTCATCGTTCTTGTGGCTATCTTTCATACTCATAAACCAGATATTTCCTTCATCATCTACTTGTTGTATGGCCATAGGCCTTACAGATAAAGGTACTCCTGTTTTAATGTTCGTACAAAAAAAGCAACTTTCAGCTTTATCTGCCAGTTCTTTCAACTTGCTTACGGCAGCTTCGCCGCCCAAATCTTTAATATTGTCTTGTTCTTGAGTATTGTTGGTACTTCCTTCTTGCGATGTTGCCATGGGTATGTGTTTTCTTTAAACTACAATACAAAGCGCCGTTTGGTTTTTATTTTTCTTTTAGAAAAGCAAATTTCTACCAATAAACAAAGCAAGACCTGCTATCGCTATTATCTTTTTGTGCTCGTAGGTAAAAGCCTTTGAAGTTTGCTGCAACAAAAAGTATAAGCGCTCTATCAGGTTTAAAGGAAGAGGCTTGTACAAACTAAACCGTGCTATCGCCCAAAGAAGCTTTACTGGCAGGGCATAAAAAAAGCCGATCGTTAATCGGCTTATTACTTATCAATACTATCTATATCTTACTTGTTGTTGTTTATCAAACATCCCAAGTTGGTCTTTCATTTGTTTAATCTGGTCGGCCAGCAATTTGTTTTTATCGGCCTTTTTGGCTTCTGCAAGGTACATCGTTGCTTCGCGTTTATTGCGTTTGGCCATTGCTATACCTGCTAAACTCAATTTTGCTAAAGCAACATTGTGTTCCATTTGCATCCCTAAGTTTAAGGCTGTTTTAAAATATTTTTCCGATTTCATTGGCGAAGTTCTGCTTTCAATTAGTCCCACCAATAAATTGTAATAACCATGTTGTACCTTAATAAGCTGGCGTTCGTAATTTGTAATCCGATCTAAGTACATTTTGGCCTTATACATATTATCTTTTCTAAGAAACCATTGTGCCAAAAGCATGTTCTCATTAAAGAAATAAGTTACCAATACAATTAAGCTTAATAAAACGGCCAATATTCCCCAAGGCCAAAACCCAAATATAAATAAAGCTACTGCGCCACCCAGTAAAGCAAACCCCACAATTAATCTGATAAAATTTGGCATAAATTTCTATTGTAAATATTTTTTTCTGCAAATATCGTTTTTAAATGGCACAAATTAGATTTTAAAATAATAATTTCATTAAAAATTTCACAGACAAAACAATTCATTATATCCATATGAAAATTCTTTTATCACTAACCCTAATTGTATTCGCAATGACCGTTTCTGCACAAGAAGTAAACAAAAAAATCCACGATCAGGCCAAGAGCAAAGACATATTAATCAACCGGTGCACCAGAGATGGAGTTACGAGTTTTCCGGAGTTCAAAGAAATGTACGATCCGCTTTACGAATCCTATACACCAGATTCAGCAACGATCGTAGCACTTAAAAAAGTAGTTAAAAAAGAGAAAATAAAAATTGTTTTTGGCACATGGTGTGGCGATAGTAAAGTAAATGTTCCACATTTCTTCAAGATTCTGGATTTGTTAAATTTTAAAGAAAAGAACGTTGAGATTGTTGCTGTAGATGGGCATAAAAAGGCAGAAAATGGAATCCTAGACGGACTAGATATTCAAAGAGTACCCACATTCATCGTGTTCGATAATAAAGGAAAGGAACTGGGCCGCATTATCGAAGGACCAACAACGACATTAGAGGGAGATCTATTGGCAATCTATAAAAAGAAACCTTAAACTATTAAGACCCAACTTTGGTTAAGTAAATATCATTGTTTGAAATTAAATTGTTGTTTAAAAATATTGTATGTCTGTAGCATTAGAGCCGGGTTGGTTAGCCGTTTTACACCAAGAGTTTGAAAAAGATTACATGAAAAGCCTTAAAGCTTTTTTAAAACAAGAAAAGGACGCTGGTGCTTTAGTTTATCCGAAAGGCAGTGATATCTTCAATGCTTTAAACACCACCCCTTTTGATGAAGTTAAAGTGGTTATTCTGGGTCAGGATCCTTATCATGGAATTGGGCAGGCGCATGGACTATCGTTTTCAGTACAAAAAGGTATTGCAATACCACCATCCTTAAAAAATATTTATAAAGAACTGGAAACAGATATCGATGGTTTTATTGCACCGAGGCATGGTAACTTGACTCAATGGGCAACCCAAGGTGTGCTGCTGCTAAATGCAACGCTCACCGTACGTGCATCAGAAGCGGGTTCGCATCAAAACCGAGGTTGGGAGATCTTCACCGATGAAATTATTAAATCAATTTCAGAGAAAAAGAAAAATATTGTATTCCTACTTTGGGGAAAATATGCACAACAAAAAGCTGCGTTAATAGATCAGAAGAAACACCATATTTTAACTGCAGCCCACCCTTCTCCTTTTTCAGCCTATAATGGATTCTTAGGGTCTAAACACTTCTCCAAAGCCAACCAATTGCTTGTTCAAGACAACATCAGCCCGATTGACTGGAAATTATCTGACTAATGAAGGCTTACCTCATCAGCGGACTTGGTGCAGATAGCAGAATTTTCGCCAAGTTAGCATTGCCCTCACATATTGAAATAAGCCATATAGAATGGATTACGCCAAATAGTGGAGAAAAATTATCCGACTATGCTGCCAGGCTTAGTAATGCCATCGATACTAAACGTCCATTTATTCTAATTGGTGTATCATTTGGGGGAATGTTGGCTGTAGAAATAGCCAAAATATTTAAGCCGATACTAACCATCATCATATCCAGCACCATTTACAGCAAACATTTACCGCTTACTTACCGGATCGTTGGTCGACTGAATCTAACCCAGTTCATCCCTTCTTCACTGTTCAAATCCGCCAATAAATTCACCCAAAACTTTTTCTTCGGAACCAAAACTAAGCAAGAGAAAAAGTTGCTGAAGACAATAGTAAACGATACTGATCCTATGTTCCTGAAATGGGCAATTAGCAGCATTGTTACCTGGCAAAATCAAACTCGTCCCGAAAATCTGCATCTTATCCACGGCAAAGCCGACCGCATTTTATATTCAAAACAATCGAAACCAGACTTTTGGATAGAAGAAGGAACGCACTTCATGGTATACCAAAAAGCTGATCAGATATCAAAAATCATCAGTGAGCTGGTATCAGGGATTCGATGAATGATTTATAGGGGATGATTAAGTAAGAATTTACTAATATTCTAAAGGCACTATCGGCTCTTTCTTTGTTGTAGACATAATCATCATGGTTTGGAAAGTCTTAACAACAGATATCTTGCTAATTTTTTCCATTATCAATCGCTCGTACGATTTGATATCTTTCACATATACCTTCAACAAAAAATCTGCCTGTCCGGTTACATGGTGACACTCCGTAATCTCTTTAATCTGGTTTACTTCGTCTAAAAAGATCTGGATCGTATTGTTTTTATGAAAATCTAATTGAATTTGTATAAAGGTTTTAATTCCAAGACCTAGCTTTTCCTCGTCAACTAAAGCATGATAGCTTTTGATGTAACCTGCCATCTCTAATTTGCGCACACGCTCTAGCGTTGGCGCAGGAGACAAGCCAATTTCTTGTGATAATAGTAGGTTCGTAATTCTACCGTTTTCTTGTAAAATTCTTAAGATTTTAAAATCAATCTTATCTAATTCTGATGCCATATTAATTCAAAGGGATTTGTAAGACAAACATAACCAAATTATATTCTAAATTTTAACATAATTTATCTAATATATTCTAACAAATAATTTTTAGATTTACCTAAAAATTAAATTAGGTACATAAAAATGCAAAGCTTTACAGAAGAGAACTATCTTAAAATTATCTATCACCTTGCAGCGCAGACAAATAATGTGCAAACAAACGCCATTGCAGAGCAAATGCAGACTAAACCTGCCTCGGTTACCGATATGATTAAAAAACTGGCAGATAAAGGGTTTGTAGACTATGTTAAATACCAAGGTGTTACACTTACTGAAAAAGGCAAAAATGCAGCAATAGATATTGTAAGAAAACATAGACTATGGGAAGTATTTTTAGTTGATAAGCTCAATTTCAAATGGGATGAGGTGCATGATGTAGCAGAAGAATTAGAGCATATTAAATCTAAGGCCTTAATCGAACGTCTTGATGAATTTTTGGGTTTTCCGAAGTCTGATCCGCATGGAGACCCTATTCCAGATAAAAATGGCCGGTTTGCTAAAACCCAGTTTACTAAATTAATTGAGTTGGCTATTGGTGATACAGGTACCATTACTGGTGTTAGTCAGCATAGTTCGGCATTCTTAAAGCACCTGGAAAAATTGGGTTTAACACTTGGAAAAGAGTTAACCCTAACCGACGTTACTGATTTCGACGGTTCTGTGGAAATATTGGTAGGCGAAAAACACATTAACATAAGCAGAGAAGTTGCAAAACACATTTTAATTAGCAATAATGGCAAAAACTGAATCACTTAGCGAAGTTCACCAAAGTGTAAGCACCGATAAACGAAAAGGCTGGCGCCGTATTTTAGCATTCATTGGCCCTGCCTACCTGATTAGTGTTGGTTATATGGACCCAGGCAACTGGGCTACCGATTTAGCCGGGGGAAGTAAATTCGGGTATCAGTTAATATGGGTCTTACTCATGTCTAACCTCATCGCACTGCTTTTGCAATCGCTGAGTGCGAGACTTGGTATTGTTCGGGGTTTAGATCTGGCACAGGCATCCAAACAGGCTTATCCACGTTGGGCAAACATTCCATTATTTGGTTTGGCACAAACGGCAATCATTGCTTGCGACCTTGCGGAGATTATTGGCATGGCCATCGGTTTACAATTGCTATTTGGCTTGCCATTAATCTGGGGAATTTCAATAACTATTTTCGATACAATTCTTCTGCTTTTCCTTTTAAACAAGGGTATGCGGGCTATGGAGGGCTTTATTGTTTCAATGGTATTTATTGTAGGGCTCTCATTTTTGATAGAAATGTTTATCGTAGAACCTTCGCTAAGAGAAATTGCGAAAGGCTTTGAACCATCGATACTCAATGGCGATGCCCTTTACATCGCCATCGGAATTATTGGGGCAACAGTAATGCCACACAACCTCTATCTTCATTCATCCTTAGTACAAACCCGCAAAATTGAAAAAACCAATAAAGGCATTAAAGAAGCATTGAAATTTAACCTTATTGATACCTCAATTGCACTAAACCTGGCATTCTTCGTAAACGCGGCAATTTTAATACTTGCAGCCGCAGCATTTTATAAAAACGGCATGCATCAGGTTGCAGAGATTCAAGATGCACATAAGCTTTTAACTAACATTTTCGGCAACATCGCACCTACTTTATTTGCCATCGCTTTAATTGCAGCCGGGCAAAGCTCCACTGTAACGGGAACTTTGGCGGGTCAGATTATTATGGAAGGACACATTAACCTGCGTATTCAACCCTGGCTTAGGAGGTTAATTACCAGATTGCTTGCCATTGCTCCAGCATTTTTCACCATCCTGCATTATGGCGACGATGCCCTGGGCGGATTATTGGTGCTAAGTCAGGTGGTGTTAAGTTTGCAGTTAGGCTTCGCCATCATTCCGCTAATTCACTTTACATCAGATAAAAAACTGATGAAAGATTTTGCCATAAAGACCTGGGTTAAAGTATTGGCTTGGGCAAGTGCTGCTGCCATTATCGCATTAAACGTTAAGTTGGTAATCGAAGAAATATCGGGCTGGGCAGCAGAAGCTAACAACTGGTGGATTTATGTCATCGTCATTCCGACGCTACTGTTTGTTGTGTTTTTGCTATTCTACGTTTTCTTCCATCCCTTACTACAAAAGAAAGATTTACTAAGGCAACTTGTTCCCCATGGGGACGCCTTAGACATCGGAGAAATTGAGAAGATGAGCTACACGAAGATTGGAATTGCAGTAGATTTTTCAAAAAATGATCGGAATACCATCAGACATGCATTAATACAAGGCGGTAAAGACGCACATTATTACCTTATCCATGTTGTAGAAACGGCTGCAGCAAGGTATCATGGCCAAGAAGTTATGGATCATGAAACTGAAAGCGATGCAATGAATTTGGAGAAATATAGAATGAACCTGGCAGATTTAGGCTACGATGCCACACCATTTATTGGGTTTGGAAGCACGGCTAAATCCATCGCCGAAATTAGTAATAGAAATAGAATTGAGCTCCTGGTTATGGGCGCACATGGTCATAAAGGCTTAAAAGACTTAATCTTCGGAACCACTGTAGACTCGGTTAGACACAAAGTAAACATACCGGTTCTCATCATTAGGTAATTACTTTTTAACTGCAGGAAGTATTTTTTTTATACTCCCATCGCCAGAGTGGTACGTAATTAGTTTATTAGCCTTCGAGTAAAGATACATGGCCGGATATACCGATGGCAAGAAAGTGAGGATAAACAAATGGTTTTTGTCTTGCAAAACCGTAACGTTTGGTTTCGTATTTAAACCCTTGGCGTAGGTTTGGAAAAATTGAGGAATGATGTAAGCCTCATCCAAAGTGATTAAATAAATATTGGTGTTCTTGAATTGAGCATAATTAGCATTTAACAATTTTAGCTCTCTTTGGCAATGCTCGCAAGTACAATCAAATAAGATCAACAAATTGTCTTTATCTGTTTTTAAGTCTTTATTGGTAAAGGATTTACCATCAAGCTTGAAAAAGGTGAATTGAGGTAGTATTTTTGGCTGCTGTGCCAACCCTTGAAAGCTGACACAAAAGAGTATAATAGCGAGTAGGTGTTTTAACTTCATCATCATTTTAAATATCAAAAATAGGCAATATCTAATAAATAAATAATATTCTGGCAGCTTTTACAAACAGATGAATTTCTACTTTGTTACTGCTAATGGCAAATATGAAGCTAATTAAATCTAAAATAACATCAATTTTTAGGATATTTGCAACCCAGGAATTAACGCCATTTAAGTGTAGATGAAAAATCTACATCCATATAACAGCATTTAAGGTTTGAAAAACGACATCAATATAAAAAACAAGCGAGCATATTTTGACTACAATTTACTGGATAAATATGTAGCAGGTATTGCACTTTTAGGCACCGAGATCAAGGCTATCAGGCAAGGCAAAGCAAACATGACTGATGCCTTCTGCACCTTTATTGGACCAAACCTCTATGTACGAAACTTACATGTATCTGAATATAGCCACAGCTCCTTTTATCATCACGATATTAAACGAGACCGGGCGCTACTTCTCCAAAAAAAGGAACTTAGAAAGCTTAGGTTAAAAGGAGAAGAAAAAGGTTACACCATAGTACCGCTTCGAATTTTTGTAAACGAAAGGGGTTTCGCTAAAATTGAGATCGCATTAGCACAGGGAAAAAAAGAATTTGATAAACGCGATAGCATTAAGGACAGGGACACCAAAAGGGAGTTAGACCGGGCAATGAAGCGTTAACAACCATCTGCAACCCTTGGTGCCAATGAGTTCGTGTTTACCAGGCCTGATCGCCAACCAATGGTACAAACCTGAAAGTATCTAATACAATCTTTTCATAATCGGTATCACTAACCCTAATTACCGTAACCATTTTTTGCGTTTTTTCATCACCCACCGGGATGACAAGAATTCCGCCTATTTTAAGTTGTTTCAATAAAATTTCTGGCACTAACGGTGCCCCGGCGGTTACAATAATCTTATCATAAGGCGCATGTTCGGCAACCCCCTTAGATCCGTCGCCACAATAAAAAATTGGCTTATATCCCATTCCAGGCAACACTTGAATGGTACGGTTATAAATATTTTGCTGCCTTTCAATGGTGGTTACCTGCGCACCTAGCTCCATTAATACACAGGTTTGGTAACCCGATCCGGTGCCAATTTCCAAAACCTTATCGCCAGGTTTAATGTGTAATAGCTCGCTTTGGTAAGCGACAGTATAAGGCTGGGAAATGGTTTGCCCATCACCAATAGGGAAAGCAATATCCTTATAAGCTTGGTTCCAAAAAGTTTCGTCGAAGAAGAAATGACGCGGAACTTTTCCAATCGCTGCCAATACATGCTTATCTTCAATTCCGCGAGATTTTAGCAATTCAACTAGCTTTTTTCTCGCACCACGTTCTCGGTAATTATCAACAAATTTATAAGCCATGAAGTCTCAAAATTAGTTTTTTTAAACGGCGATTCAAGATAAAGAAATTAACAATTTCGTAAGTAACAGAAAATTAAAACATTAATTATTTAGTAAGGATCGACGTCTACCTGCGTAAAAACGCCTTTAAATTCTTTCGTTGCATTAAATTCTGTAAGCGTTTGCCGAAGAACATCTTTAACCTTCTGAATGGCCGTATGCCTATCTGCCTTAATAATAATCTGTTTAATGTATAAGTTGCGTACCCTGCTTACGAGTGGTTGTTCGGGACCCAATACACGTTGACCGAATTTAGCTTTAAGGATATTGGCGAGGTTGAAAGCTGCATGATCTAAAACCTGGGCATCCTTGTGTTTTACATAAAGAAAAATCATTCTTGAAAAAGGCGGATAAAGGAACCTTTCCCTCTCTGCAATTTCATCCTGGTACATCCCTTTATAGTCGTTATCTACAACCTGTTTAATAATTCGATTTTCAGCATCATAGGTTTGGATACATACGTTGCCTTGATCGGCCCTCCGCCCCGCTCTACCAGCTACCTGCGCCAATAGTTGGTAACTGCGTTCATAGGCTCTAAAATCCGGATAGCCCAACAGTGTATCAGCATTTATTACACCAATCAGGTTTAAGTTATCGAAATCCAGACCTTTTGCCACCATTTGCGTTCCAATTAAAATATCAGTCTTCTTCTCCTGGAAATCGTTTAAGATTTGCTGCAAACTGTTCTTGTTACGCGTACTATCCATATCGAGGCGGGCAACTGTTACTTCAGGATAAAGCAACTTCAATTCTTCTTCGATCCGCTCGGTGCCGAAACCTTTTTGCGATACGTGAACTGAACCACAAGCAGGACAGATATTGACCGTACTCTGTTGATATCCACAGTAATGGCAATGGAGTTTACCACTGCTCTTATGGTAAGTTAAGCTTACATCGCAGTTAATGCATTTCGGGGTATATCCGCAGGTGGCGCAAATCAAAATGGTAGCATAGCCTCTTCTATTCTGGAATAGCACAATTTGTTCTTTTTTAGCCAGCGCCTGATCAATATCTTTAATTAAAACACTGGAAAAATAAGAAACCATGGTTTTCTTTTTCGTCTCCTCAGAAATGCTGACCACCTGCTGATTTGGCAACTGAACACCTCCAAATCGCTCATTCATCTCCACAAGAACATATTTACCATTCAAAGCATTATAATAGCTCTCCAGGGACGGCGTTGCAGAGCCAAGAATTACTTTTGCGCCATGCAAATGTGCGAGGTAAATAGCAGCATCCCTGGCTTGATATCTTGGTGCTGGATCGTATTGTTTATAAGAAGCCTCATGTTCTTCATCAACAACAATTAATTTTAGTTGCTGAAACGGTAAAAAAACTGCAGATCTGGCCCCTAAAACTACTTTATAGGAACCTGTACGCACTTTGTTCCAGATTTCTACCCGCTCGCTATTATTAAATTTGGAATGATAAACGCCAATAGCATTACCGAAATAGCGTTTAATACGTTCTACTATCTGGGTGGTTAAAGCAATCTCTGGCAATAAAAAAAGCACTTGCCCATCAGTTTTGGCTATAATTTGTTCGATTAGTTTGATGTACACTTGCGTTTTGCCAGAGGCCGTAACGCCATGCAGCAACACAACATCTTTTTCTTCGAGGCCCTTTTCAATAAGCGACAGCGCATGCGCTTGCGATGAATTAAGTTGAAAATTGATGCTGAATTCATCGTCATGCGAACCTAACCTACTTACCGGCCGCTTCAAAACAACGAACACTTCTTTATCTGTTAATGCCTTTAAAGCCGCCGGCCCGCAATTGCTCTCCTCCAATAACTGCTCTTTAGAGATCGGTAGGTTTTGCTTCTGTAATTTCAGGTATCCCAGTAGTGCATCAAGTTGTTTTGGCGCTTTTTCCAATAGTGCAAACAGCGCCTTCAAATTTGCTTCTTCTTGGTAAAACTCATTTAGTAGAACAAAAGATTTTAGCAAAGGCTTGTATTTCTGTACCACCTCCTCGGCTACGTAAATCAGTTCTTTTTCTAGCAAGGCGCTAATTAGGGGATAAACCGTTTTCTGCCCTAAAAGCTTAGAGACATCGTTCACCGTAAGTTTCTGCTGATTCTTTAATGCCTGGAGGATAATTTCTTCCTTCTCGGTCAGCTGAACATCGTTACTAAAATCTTCACGCAAAATCAAAATGGTTTCACTTGCTAATTTTAAGCTGGCTGGTAAAGCTGCAGCCATTACATCGCCCTCGTTGCACATGTAATAGCTGGTCATCCATTTCCAGAAATCTAGCTGTGTAGCGGTAACTATAGGCGATCCATCAATTACATCGATAATATATTTCGCTTCGTACGCACCTGGCGGATCTTTTGAAATACTAGCAATAAGCGCCGTATAGATTTTGTGCTTTCCAAACTGCACCACTACCCTTTTGCCCACCTCTACCAAACTGTTCAGATCGAAAGGAACCCTATACGTGTAGTTTTTTGCTAAAGATAAAGGCAAGATAACTTCCACAAAAAGTGTTTCTCTTTCTGCAAAAAAATCGTTGTTCAAATTATCCATTATTTATCTTTAACAGCTGCGAAAAAAAGCATTACCCATCCTAAAACAAACAGTAAACCACCAATTGGCGTTACTGGTCCGATTAGATCTACAAAAGACAGGTGTAAAATACTTCTGGTTGCCAGTAGATAGAGCGACCCCGAAAACAACACAATGCCAAAAGTGAAACAAAAATATGCAATGTTTACCAACTTGTTTCTATATCGGGCGAAGGTTGATAAATACAACAATGCGAAAGTATGATAAAACTGGTAGTCTACACCTTTCTGCCAAATATCTAAGGATGAAGCATCTACAAGAGTTTTTAAGCTATGAGCACCGAACGCACCTAATAAAACAGCAATAAATCCAAAAAATGAAGCGGTTAATATTATTCGTTTATTCATAAATTTTGCTCGAAACAATCGCTAAATTAATAAAATGACAAAGAACTTCTCACTAATCAATGTAATAAATTAAATTTGTTGCACAGCGAATGAGAAAGATTATAATTTTAGTTAGCACATTATTTATTGCAGTTGCCCTAATGGCATACCTGTATTTCTCAAAATTAGGTAATGATAACGATGCAAAAGATCTGGCCTTACAATCTGCAACCAATAATGCTGCCCTACTTTTTTCGTTTAAAAACGACAAAGGCTTCTACGATATCATCAGCGGCCAAAATCTAATTCAGCAGGTAATTGGCAAAGAGAAGTCTGACATGCTAAACCAGGTAAAGTCTCAATTTATTGACAATGGTGCATTTAACAGATTTATCCACGATCAGCAAGTTTACATCAGCATTTTACCTGATACCAATAAGAAACTCAACTTTCTATTCACCGTGCAGATGAATGCCGACCAAGATATAAATCTGCTTAGCAGGCAGCAGGCTTTTCAGAAAAGCTTTATCAGCGTAGAAAAAAATGTCTATCGCAGCCAGGTTAACGACAGTTTAAGTCTTTATCTCGGCATTCAGGGTGAAGTTGTTACCATTTCCGCATCCCTAAAATTGGTTAAAGATGCAGCGGTTCGTCGTGTTGAAAACCCATTTACGGATTATATAAAAGCAGCTAACCAGGTAAACAAAAATATTCTAGCCAATATTTACATTAATTTTAACCAAGCGCCATTGCTCCTTAAGAATATCCTTTCGACAAAGCTAAGTGGTGAACTAGCCATCCTTAATCACCAAGATAGTTATGCTACTTTGAGCTATAACTTTAGCAAAGAGAAAATTCTTTTTAACGGCAATACTGAAATCAAATCTCCTGATAATTACCTCAAGCTTTTTGAACAAACCTCGCCGCAAACCAGCGATATACAAAATGTTTTACCAGCGAATACCGCCAACTATGTTATTTACGCATACGATACCTATTCTTCTTTCAGACAAAAATTATCCAACTGGCAGATAAAGACCAAGGTAGATGTCAAAAGAGAGCAAGTAATAAAAAGCGTTAAAGTGCAATACCGAACAGATTTAGACCAGATATTTCCGCTTTACGCAAAAAATGAATTTGCAACCTTCCAACTTAGTACAGGTGAAAAATTAGCTGCTATAAAATTAAATAATGGCGAAAAGGTGAAACAACTGCTGCTTGATGTAAGTGCAGACTATAGCGAAGACATTAAAATATTTAAGTCATCAGATATCCTGTATAGCTACTTTGGCGAACCATTGCAAAAATTTAGTCGGCCTTTTTATACCATAACAGATAATTATATCATTATGGCTAATAATGCTAGTACCGTTGCCTCATTTCTAAGGAGTTACAGGCAAAATCTCCTTCTGACCCGCCAGGCGGCATACCTAGATGCGTTAAATCAATTGGCTAATACAGCAAATGTTAGCTACTATGTTAATTTAAAAAATTCCAAAGGTATCCTCAAAGGCAACCTTTCACCATCCTATTTTAAGCAAGTTACCGACTCAGGTGGGTTAGCCAATTTTGATACCTTTTACTACCAGATGAGTGCAGATGGAAATAAGTTTTTAACCAACGTGCTTTTAAACAAATATTTGCCGACCGAAATACCAGATTCGCTACGTAATCGTTAATAAACCACGAGCCACAAATTAAGATACATGAAGAAACTTTTATTTTTAATTCTGGCTTTAGCCAGCAACAGCGCAGTTAATGCTCAACAATATGCGCTTTTTGGTAGTAAAACGATGTTCGATGCGTTTGAAAATCCTTCCCAAAAATCATTCACATTAGATTCTTCCCGCAAATTTTCATCCAATTTCTTTCTTCCATACTTTGGTGTTACAGCCTTAAATAAAGGAACATCTAAGTTTACTTTGAGGAAATTAACACAGGAAGGGGTTTGGGACACGAGGACGTTACCCTTAGGTACAGGAGAAATCAATCACTTCTATCAGAGCAGTAACATCTATCTTGCTACCTTTAGGTTATTTAAATCTTACAAGTATCAGAAAGAAATGGGATTTGCATGGCAAGTAAGATCAGATGCCATAATCGACTACACAAACGAGACGCTTGCAATTTTTGATTCTTTCACCAGATTTAACTCAGGTCAACAATATACCAATGTCTTCAATACAAAAGGTTATGAGCAAACCTACCATCAGTTTAGTTTTACATACCGCGAAAACTGGAATAAGCAACTGGCTTTCGGTGCTAAAGTTAGTTTGTTAAGCGGTGTCTTATATAACAAACTTAATGTTACCAACTCTTATTTATATGTAGATGAAGAGGCCGACGCGATGTTAGTTGGTTTGGCAGGCACGTATAACAGTAATTTCAACGAATTTAATGAGGTTGACAAAAATACGTTTTTCCCAACCTTCAAGAATCCCGGAGCTTCAGTTAGTTTTGGAACCAACTACACAAGTAAAAAGGGACTGTTCTTGATGGCAAATGTTAAAGACCTTGGTTTTATTTGGTGGCGTAATAATACCCAACAAACTACCGTTAACCAAGCTAAGGTTATCGGAAACCTCTCAACAAACCCTAATGTAGAACAGGAGATAACTGATATTTTTACTTTGGCGAAGCAAGATGGAAAATTTCTTGCGCCCACGAATGCTAAAATTGATGTTTACGCTTCTAAACGATTTGGCTTTTACAAACCTGCTTTAGCTGTGTCTAAAAACCTATTTTACCGTGGTGGAGATGCTGTTTTTATCAATGAACTGATCGCCAATAATTTCTCTGGGAGTATCAATCCGGCATACAATTTCAACGATATTTTTATGGTTGGGTTGCAGGCGAAATACCAAACGCCTAATTTCGAATTTTTTATGGGAACAGATAATGTGCTGGCAACAGGGTATCAGGCTATTGGAACATTGAAAAAAGACGCTACTTTTGGTGCCGGACCAAATGGAGGGTCGTTTTACATGGGCATAGGGATTAAATTTGGCGACATCGTTAATCACCCTCAGTTTAGTGATGTAATGCCGGGCATTAATGATAATGAGGGCGGAAGTTTCTTCAAGAACCTATTTTCGGTATTCAGAAGACGATAATCTAAACTTTCTTCTTGGATTGGGTAATTACAAAATCCTTCAGGTAAAAGGGCTCGAAATACGCCACGTCTTCAAATTTGCCGGATGTAAATGCTTTAGCGGCTAAAGTTGACATGTATGCCGCTGAATTATAATTTAAACCTAGAAATGTTGTATTGCTATCTCCAATGGTGGTAGCACATTTCAATGCCCCATCACCAATAAATGTAATATGGTTTGCTGCAAGGAGACTTTGGAAACTCTCCTCATCAATTATTTTAGCAGCTGTTGATTCTAATACCTCCAGGTTGTGATTAAATAAAGCTGTATATACCTCCATCCTTCGTGCATCAATCATCGGGCAAATTAAACCGCTATACCCTGGGTTCTGCTCAATAAATCCTGCAGCCATCATTTCCAATGTTTCTATGGCAAGAAGCGGTTTTCCTAACGCATAACACAAACCCTTAGCGCTAGAAACACCAATACGCAGACCCGTGTAAGAACCAGGTCCTTTACTCACGGCAATCGCATCTAAATCAGGATAAGTTAAACCGGCAGACTTCATCACCTCATCAATAAAAAGTGTAAGGTTACTCGCATGCAAATTTTGCCCGCTTTCCTCTTTTAGCGAAATAGTTTCACCATCGACAGCGAGTGCAACTGAACAAACTTGCGTAGCCGTTTCTATTTGGAGTATCTTAGTCATACTGCAAAGATAAAAAAGGTAACAGCTTTTTAGAAAAGGTAAGGTGATATTATCATGGTACTGGGTCGTGTCCATGCTTACCCCAAGGGTGGCAACGCCCAATGCGTTTCAGTGCCAGCCAACCGCCTTTAAATGGACCATGTTTGCGGATGGCCTCGATACCATACTGTGAGCAAGTGGGTGTAAACCTACAATTCGCACCTAACATTGGTGAAATTGCATACTGGTAAATCCTGATTAACACCAGGAAAAACCACGAAAACAATTTATTTACCAGCCCCATTGGTTAAAACTAAATTCAAAAACCGTTTAAAAGCCTGCGTAAGTTTCTTTTCGATAAAAGCAAACTCATATTTCTCTTTTCCAACGTATTGAATGGAAAAAAGCAACGCACCCTTTTCGGTAGGGATTTTTTTATAAAAGTGGTCTTGTTTATTTAAACGATAAGCCTCGCGGATGCGACGCTTGAGAAGATTGCGATCTACCGCTCGCTTATATCTTTTCTTTGGTACATTAATAACTACTTGTGCAGGTACAACTAAAGGTTCATCTACAAATAAGTAAGAAATCCGAAAAGGATATAATAAAAAAGAAGAACCGTTTTTAAACAGCAGATCTAAATATTTTCTGCTGCATAACCGTTCTTCTTTTTGAAATGTATACATATATTTTTGATTGATGATTGCAGATTTCGATCTGCCAATTCCGAAGCCGGAAAAGCAATCAAAAATTATGCTTTATGCTTGCGTTCGTCAGAAACTGTTAATCTTTTTCTTCCTTTAGCACGACGTGATGCTAATACTCGTCTGCCGTTAGCTGTTGCCATTCTTTCGCGGAAGCCGTGTTTGTTTCTTCTCTTTCTTTGCGAAGGTTGGTATGTTCTTTTCATGACTGTATATTATCTTATTAATTTTAAAATTAAGAGGTGCAAATATAAAGCGATTTCTCTACAAATGCAAGTCTGTTTAATTATTATTTTTATTTGAAAAGCAAATGTAGTAATTCTTATTTAAATGCAGCCCCGCCCCCACTTCTGCCCCGAAGAAAAATCGGGGGCATCTCGTTAAGGTCGGGTTTATTCACCAAGTTTAGTGCCACTTACCCGCTCAATAAATGCCAAAATCGTAGGGTATAAGTCGTTGGCACCAAAAATCATCTGGGTTATCATTGGTACGTGGCTCTTGCCTTTAATTTCATGTAAGGCTACATCAACCCCATTGGCTTTTAACTTTTCGTAAAACCGAGGGGTTTGTATTTTTATTGCGCCATAGGTTTTACTCCCGTAGAATAGCAGGTGAGCATTTTTAACATTGTTAACGTAAGCAAGTGGCGATGCCAGTTTCCAAACATTTGGCTGATCAGTAAAAGTTCTCAGAAAATCAAAATAATAATCATCTTTCTCTGCTTCAGTTAAATACTCATGAATATCTAATCCAAAAGGATCATTCAAAATCAATCCTTTAATGGGATTTTTAATGCCTGCATGTTTAAAATACTGTGGATCGGCATTAATCAACTCGCCTAAATGTGCTCCGGCAGAATGGCCCATTACAAAAATTTTTTCTCCACTCCCTTGGTAGCTAGCTATGTTTTCTTTAACCCACTTTACAGCCAATGCGCAATCATCTGCCATTTTTTCGTAACCAGCATTTGGCGCCAATGGGTAGTTAATAATTACCGTTACTACACCTTTACGGGCAAAGTTTCTACCCAACCACCAGTAAGTTTCTTTCTTTCCACTACTCCAAGAGCCGCCATGAATAAAAACAATAACAGGTTTATCGTTTACGCCATCATCTTTGTAAAAAACATTCAGGGTATTTTTCTCTTCTTTATTATCGACATAACTAATGTTCTTTGCCTTTTTTACTTGCGCACTTGCGAGGATGGTTTGGAACAAAAGCATGATTAATACTAATTTTTTATACATAAAGAATTTTCTTCTTAAGCGTAACAAACGTAATATTTATAATGGCGGATTTAATTTGTGTAAGCTCATATGTTTAGATTACATTAACAGTACATTGTTCTACTAATACAGCTAAGGCATTATAAATACACTCGGCTAGAATAAACAACCGTTCCCGCTAATAACTATGCTTTAATTAACGGGTTTTTCTCCTTGGCAAACAAATCAAAAACTTTCTTATCTACAAATGAAGGAAACAATTTGTTCATCCAAACGGCAAGTTTCCCCTGTCCGGTCATAATCAATGTACGTTTACGTTTCTCAATACCCTCAGCAATAATGGCAGCCACCTCTTCTGATGTCATCATCTTACCTTCATCCATACTTGTTTCCCCATGTGCAGCCCCATCTTTAGAAAGGGCAGTTACTCTAATGTTCGATGCAGTAAAGCCAGGGCATGCCACCATCACATTCACACCTGTATGCAATAATTCGGTACGCAACGACTCCATAAAACCATTCATGGCGAATTTAGATGCCGAATAACCTGTTCTGCCGGGTAAGCCCCGGTAACCGGCAATAGATGAAATTCCGACTACAGTACCTTTTGTTTTTAAAATCTCTGGCAGGGCGTATTTAGTACAATAAACAGTTCCCCAAAAATTAACATCCATTAAATTTTTCAGCACTGATAAGTCGAGATCACTGAACAACGCCCTCATAGAAAGTCCGGCATTGTTCACCAAAACATCAATTTTGCCAAAAGACACTAAGGTTTGTTTAATAATAAGCTCACAATCATTTTCCTTACTTACGTCAGCTTGCACTGCCACCGCTCTTATACCATAGGATTGTTCTAAATCTGCTGTAATTTGGCAAAGCGTAACATATTGCCTGGCCGCCAGTACTAGATTAGCACCGCGTTTGGCAAATTCCATAGCACAGGCTTTGCCAATGCCGCTTGATGCGCCGGTGATGATGACGACTTTATCTTTAAGATTCATTTTTTAAGTAAAATGTGTTGTAAAAATTAGTTATGGCTGATGATTTTTGAAATATTCTGTTGCAGCCCCAACCAGATCGGTATTAATAATATCTACACCTAATTGCTTTAACAACAGCCAACAGGCTGCATTATCTGGGGCACCCCAAAAACGAAAGGGTTTTCCCAATGCATGGGCATCATCAACCAAAGTTTTAAGTTTGGTTTTATCTGCGTCAGATATTTCCCCTTCGCCTTTCCATTTAGAATATTTAGCAAAGTTATCGCTAATCATCGAAATCTTTTTTAAATCCTTTGCATTGTAATTTACATGAGGTAAGCCATCAAAATATAAGTTATCCCAATAAAAGTTGGAATCTGGCCGATGGCCGGTAATTACAATATCTACAGTCTGCCCATTACTGCCCACATATTTCTTGTATTTAAGTAAGGTGTTTAAAAGGACTTCCTTACTTTCGTCCCAACCATCTTTAATATCAATTAGTAAGGAAAATTTGTAGTAGCTTTTGGTTTTAGAAAATGTTGATAGGGGCTTGAGATATAGGCGCTCTAGTGTTCTTCCCGCTTTAATTTCGTTCCTGCTATGGGCAACCATAAGCGAATCGCCCTGTAAGAATACATCCGCTTCGATAGAAAAAGCATGGTGAGCAATAGCATCATAAAATGGTTCTTTGTGGCTGTAATCATTGTGGGAGTGAATTTTAATTTGAGCATGCACAGCAAACCCAAAGCATACTAAAACAAATAAAGCCAGGTATTTTTTCATCATCTATTTCATCATTGCGTTTTCGTAAGGTACGCGAGTAACAATCGATCGGCCAAGTGTAATTTCATCAGTGTATTCCAATTCACCACCAAAAGCGATTCCACGAGCAATGGTGGTAATGGGTACGTTATATTCTTTTAATCTCTTATATAGATAAAATAGCGTTGTATCACCCTCCATGTTCGGGCTTAATGCCAGAATAATTTCTTTGGTCTCTCCACCAGACACCCTGCCAACTAGTCCATCAATATGCAAATCAGACGGACCAATGCCGTCCATTGGAGAAATAAGCCCACCGAGTACATGATAAACGCCGAAATACTGGCCTGTATTCTCAATAGCCATTACATCACGGGTATCTTCAACCACACAGATCGTTTCTCTATCCCGCTTATGGGAAGTGCAAATCTCACAAATGGGATAATCAGATATATTATAGCAAATGCTACAATTTTTAATCTGCGTTTTAAGTTTAATTAATGTGTTTCCAAACTGATTAACTTCTTCCTGCTCCTTATTTAGTAAATGTAACACCAACCTAAGGGCAGTCTTTTGCCCAATACCTGGTAACTTAGAGAATTCGTTTACTGCATCTTCAAGCAGTTTGGATGAAAAATTCATGTACAAAAATATACTAAAAGTTTGATAGGAAAAATTGTTTAACAGTTATGTTTAAAATTGCCTGACGCATTATTTTGCATTGTAATTGAAAATTGCCATGTTTATGTCTTAGCTTATTTGTTTTTCATGAAATATTTAGCAACACCATAAACCCTTGACATTTATTTGTATTTTCTTACATTTAGCAGCTTAAATTTTAATTATGTCGCCAACAATTTTATTATGTTTTCTTATCGGTTACTTTTTAGTGCTGATTATTATTTCTATTGTTACCTCGAAAGAATCGTCAGATAACAACACTTTTTTTGTTGCAAATAAGAATTCGAAGTGGTACTTGGTAGCTTTTGGCATGATAGGTACCGCACTTTCCGGTGTCACTTTTATATCAGTTCCCGGCGAGGTTGGCGCACCCGCAGGTAACCAATTTCAATATTTTCAATTTGTTTTAGGAAATGCTGTGGGCTTTATCATAATTGCTACCGTGCTATTGCCACTATACTATCGAATGAATTTAACTTCCATTTATAGTTATATTGAGCAAAGACTTGGGCACTATAGCTACAAAACTGCTGCATCGATCTTTTTGCTCAGCAGAACACTTGGCTCGGCCACCAGGTTATACCTTGTTGTTATCGTGCTGCAACGGTTTATATTTGATACCTATCATATCCCGTTTTGGTTAACGGTTTTAATATCACTGGGATTAATCTGGTCTTACACGTTTAAAGGCGGATTAAAAACGATTATCATCACCGATACTTTGCAGACATTTTTCCTCGTATTATCGGTATTTCTAACGATTTATTTTATCTGCAACAAGTTAGACTTTAATATTGCACAGGCTTTTGAAACGATAAAAGATAGCACCTATTCAAAAATATTTTTTCTTGATGATTTTTCCATCAACAAGTTCCATTTTAGCAAACAATTTATTGGGGGAATTTTTGTAACCATCGCAATGACAGGTTTAGATCAGGATTTGATGCAGAAAAACCTAAGCATGAGTACAATTAAAGAAGCTAAGAAAAACATGTTCACTTTTACTGGAGTTTTTGTTGTGCTTAATGTTTTTTTTCTAAGTGTTGGCGCCTTGCTGTACATTTTCGCTGCTCAAAAAGGAATTGATATCCCTTTGGATCATCTTACCGGAAAACCAAGAACTGATTTACTGTTTCCTGAAATTGCGCTAAATAACCTTGGTGCTGTTCCTGCTATTATATTTATGCTGGGCTTAACCGCTGCCACCTTTGCAACCACAGATTCTGCCCTAACTGCATTAACCACTTCTTTTTGTGTAGATTTTTTAGGTATGGCAAAAGCAGAGAATGCAAACGCTAAAGACGCAGTAAAGAAACGCCATACCGTTCATATCGCGTTTTCAATATTAATCTTTTTGGTAATTCTGGTGATTAATGCTTTAAACAGTGCCTCAGTAGTGAGTTTAATTTTCACCATTGCATCTTATACATACGGGCCGTTATTAGGGCTTTACAGTTTTGGATTATTTGTAAAAAAACGTGGCCTACACGATAAATTAGTACCTATCGTTTGCATTTTATCACCTTTTTTATGTTACTTGCTTGCAACGAATTCTGCTAGCTTACTTGGCGGATACGTTTTTAGTGTCGAGCTCATTTTAGTTAATGGCTTAATCACCTTTTTGGGTTTGCTTTTAATCAGCAAAAAGACCGATGCGCAAACCAGATTTTAAATAATAGAATACAGAATATATGACGAGTGAAGAAAAAATTAGAAGTGCCTTTGAAAATAAAGATTGGCAGGAGATTAAAGTAACCGACTCCTGGCAAATTTTTAAAATAATGGCAGAGTTTGTAGATGGTTTTGAAAAACTGGCAAAAATTGGTCCATGTGTTACCATTTATGGTTCTGCACGCACCGCAGAAACCAACAGGTATTACCAACTTGCAGAGCAGTGTGGTAAATTACTTACAGACCGTGGTTACGGTGTAATTACAGGAGGTGGTCCGGGCATTATGGAAGCCGGTAACAAGGGCGCACACACTAATGGAGGTAAATCTGTTGGCTTAAACATTGAGTTGCCATTTGAGCAACTTCATAATAAATACATCGATCACAATAAACTTTTGGAATTCGATTACTTTTTCGTTCGCAAAGTAATGTTCATGAAATACAGTCAGGGATTTGTTGTATTACCTGGCGGGTTTGGAACAATGGATGAACTCTTCGAAGCACTCACCTTGATTCAGACAGGGAAGATTGCACGTTTCCCAATTGTGTTATTGGGGAAAGACTATTGGAGCGGCCTAATCGACTGGATTAAAGGCACCATGTTACAACAAGAGCACAATATTCATGAGGAAGATTTGAATCTATTTAGATTGGTAGATACCGCCGAAGAAGCTGCCGAACATATCTTTAGATTCTATGATAAATATGTGCTAAAACCAAACTTTTAACCTTAAGCATCGTTGTTACGCCACACTACAATTAACACTACCAAAAGCAATTTTGGAACGTAAGTTAACAGTTATCTGTTAATCGTTAATGTTTCTTGTAAACCTCAGCTTGTCGCAGATCTTATCGTAGACTTCGACAAGCTCAGCGTGACAATCGCTTAAAATCAACGCCGAGAATTCTTGCCCAAAATTACTTCCAGCATTCCATGCTTTCATCAAAGCAGCATTGTAACATATGATTCAATGTTATATCTAAACTAAAACAAAAAAGCACTTTTACGCTTTTAGAAGCATAAGCATCATTCAAATATGGAACAGGTTTTAAGTTGGAGGAAAGGATTGTTTGATAGTAATTACCAGGTTTTTGAGCATTCACTACTGAAGTTTTCTATCAATTTCAATACGTTCACAAACACAGCTTTTGCAACAACAAAAGGTGCGATCTTTAGCCTTAAGAGTGAGGGCTATACCAAGCCAGAAACAAAAATTTTAGATGAAACAAACGAGATAATCGGAACAATTCAATACGAATGGCTGAATTTCAAGGCAAGAATATTCCTTAAAAATGGAGAAACGTTCGAATGGAGTTTTCAAAATAGCTGGTTGAGCAGGTGGTCTATCAATAACCACACTGATCAGCAAATTATCTATAATTCTTCAACAAGTAATGGCTTAATACATAGCAATGTCGAAAACGAATTATTGATAATAGTTGGCTTGTTCATAAAAGAGTACTACAGTAGACTACTTGTTGCATTTATGTTACTAGTTACTGTGCTATTTACGAGCAGGAGCATTTTCTAGAAGGCCCAAAACAAAGTATGGTTTTATCCTTCAGAAAACTTTGAAATGGATTAAAACGAATTAAAGTCCACTTACACCACCGCTTACAACCAACTTCATAGCGTCTCCGGCACTCATATTTAAATCTGTTACCTTATCACGCTTTACGATACAAAGTTGCCCTGCAAAGGAATAAGATAAGGGGAAATAAACCGCTACTTCATCCGTTAGTCCCAACTTACTCAAGTCGTTTTGTGTGAGGAAACCAATTTTCTTTAGCCCGCCCTCTACCTCTACCAATACCGGGTGATTAAACTTTTTTTCATCGCCTACAAAGGCCTCGGTTAAATCTTTAATAGATGAATAGATGAAATTAAGCAAGGGTAGCCGATGCATTAATCGTTGAAACCAATTGTACATCGGTTCAGTAACCAGATTGGTTACGAAAATGCCAGCCAATAAAATAATGGTTAACACGGTAAGCAAACCTAAACCTGGAATGTTACGGCTTTCTCCAGTTCGGGGATTTACGCCCAGAATATTATTAACGTTCAGCCAGCTATCTACTGTGGTAACTGCCCAAACAACGATGAATATACTCACGGCTATGGGTACAACAATTAATAAACCTTTTATTAAATAGTTTAAAATGGCTTTACCTACTCTATTCATGCTGCAAACTTATCGAAAATTCTTAGAAAACGAGGAATCTATCATCCTGGAATAGATTTTAATAAATACTTGGTTTTATTCATAAAAATAAACCCGCTTTACGCGTTGCGAGATGCTCGTCAAAATTTCATAAGGGATGGTATTTATTTGCGCAGCCAGATCTGCAATGGTGTGTTGGTGATTAAAAACGATAGCTTCATCACCCGCTTTAACCTCTATGCCTGTTACATCTAACATTGTCATATCCATACAGATTGAGCCGATCGTTGGAACCAGGTGACCATTGATTAACATTTTACCAACACCATTGCCAAATGTCCGATTATATCCATCAGCATAACCAATTTTTACGGTAGCAATTGTACCCCCGCCAGGCATGATTCCCCGTCGGCTGTAGCCTACACTATCTCCTGGAGATATTGTTTTGACTTGAGTAACCGTTGTTTTAAGTACCATGGAAGTTTGCAAACCCACATTATTTTTCAATGCAGCATCAAAACCATATAAACCAATGCCTAAACGCACCATATCTAGCTGGCTAGCCGGCCAACGGCTTATTGCACCAGTATTTGCAATGTGCAAAAGCGGCCTATATCCTAAAACATCAATTATCGAAGTAGCTATTGACTCAAATTTTTCAATTTGACCTTGAGTAAAATCATCATGAGCCACCTCGCTGCTCGCCACTAGATGTGAAAAAATACTTTTAACCTGAGCTTGTTTGTTTTGAGAAATAATTTGAATTAATTCTTCAATTTCCCTACCATCAAAACCCAGTCGATGCATCCCCGTATCTATTTTTAAATGAATTGGAAAATCTACACAATCGTTAGGTAGTGCATTCAAAAAACCCTTGAGGATATCTGGGCTGTACAACTCAGGCTCTAATTTGTACTTGATAATAGCTTCGAAAGCCGATTCTTCAGGACTCATCACCATAATTGGTAAGTTAATCCCCGCCTTTCGCAGGGCAATACCCTCATCGGCATAGGCTACGGCCAAATAATCCACTTTGTGAAACTGCAACAAATTGGCAATCTCGAAACTTCCACTGCCATAAGAAAATGCTTTAACCATGGCCATAATTTTTACGCCGGGCTTTAATTGGGAGCGATAGAACTGCAGATTACCAACCAAGGCATTTAGATCAATTTCTAAAACGGTATCGTGAACTTTTTGGGTTAATAACTTACTAATCTTGCTGAAATCAAAACGGCGTGCACCTTTGACCAAAATGGTTTCATGATCGAACTTTATGTGTGGAAATGCCTTAATGAAAGCGGCGGTGTCATCAAAGAATTCTGCCTCGATGTTAAACATATTTGCCGAGACGGCAAGATGCGATCCGATACCAATAATCCGATTTACTTTTTTCTGTTCCAGGAGTTCGGCAATTTCTGCATAGAGTAAGCGATCATCCTTACCCGTTTCAAATAATTCGGATAGAATTACAGTTTTTTTGGGGTGTTGGTTTTGTTGATTCAAAAAATCGAGGGCGATGGACAGAGAAGATATGTCAGCGCTATAGGAATCGTCTATAATGGAGCATTGGTTAATGCCATGTTTTAACGACAAGCGCATACTTACCGGACTCAATTTCGATAACCTAAAACTTGCTTGTTCAGGAAGGTATCCCATTGCAAGTAAGGTTGCCCAGCAAATAATGCCATTTTCTATCGATGCTTTATCAATAAACGGTAGTGTACAATGGATACTATCCCCCCTAAATGTCGCCTTTAAAATACTCTTAACTGCTCCAACTTCTATGGTGTTTATGCGTAAATCTGCAGGCTGGGTACAACTCCAGGTAAACTTAGCCCTACCAGGTATTTGTGCTGGGATAACTGCCTCCACATAATCTGGAGAATAGATAAATAAGGATGCATTCGCGAACAGCTTTAATTTTTCTATTAACTTTTGTTTTTTTGAAGAAAAACCCTCCGCATGGGCCTCGCCAATATTGGTAAGGATACCGATTTCTGGCTTAATCATTTTAGCCAGGGGATGCATTTCATTTTGAGCCGATATCCCAGCCTCGAAAATGCCCAGATTATGCTTTTCATCAATTTGCCACACAGAAAGCGCTACACCAATCTGAGAATTATAGCTTTTAGGGCTTCTAACAATCTGGTAATCTTGTGCCAACAATTGAAATAGCCACTCTTTTACAATGGTTTTTCCGTTACTTCCAGTAATGCCAATCGTTTTTAGCTTGAAGGCGTTGCGATGTGCAGTGGCTATGTTTTGTAAGGCGAGCAAGGCATCGTCCACAAGAACGAAATTGCAATCGCTTGCAAAATCCAAGTATTTTTTATCTGTAATCACAAAATTTCGAATTCCTTTACGATAGGCATCAGCAATAAAATCATGACCATCACGATGTGACGATAAGGCAAAAAATAAGGAATTCTCCGGAAATACTATCGAACGACTATCAACCACCAAATGTGTAATAACCGACTGTCCATCAACGAATTTACTTTCTGAACTTAAAATTTCAGCTAATTTGGATATGGTATACATCGGGCTTTGCGTTCGAATTAATTAGTAGAAGATATGGTAATCGTTTTATTTTTACGAATTTCAGCAAATAATTATGAAAAGTGGTAAACAAGCGGCAGCAATTTTAGACAAAAAACAGGCACTTGCAAAAGCAGAAAGTTTTTGTGTTTACCAGGAACGGTCGCAGAAAGAGGTGAGATACAAATTAGTGGAATGGGGAATGCGGGGTGATGAATTAGAGGAGATTCTTTCAGAACTGATTATGAATAACTTTTTAAATGAAGAACGTTTCGCCAAGGCCTATGCATCAGGTAAATTTAACATCAAAAAATGGGGAAGAATAAAAATAAAACAGGGGCTGAAGTTGAAGGGAGTTCCCGAGCGTATTTTACAGAAAGCATTATATAGTTTGGATGACGATGATTACATGCAAACTTTACGAAATTTGGCACTCAAAAAAGCGAATGCTCTGAATGAAACAAATCCACTGAAAAGAAAAATGAAGTTAATGACCTATCTGCAAGGTAGGGGATTTGAAAATGATTTAATTTTACTTGCCCTGAAAGACAGCAATTTAAATTAAATATTAAAATTTTAGCACGAAATAACTTGACAGAAATATAAATCTGTCTATATTTGCATCACCAAAACGAAACAGCACATCGGTTTTGTTCATGCGAAAGTAGCTCAGTTGGTAGAGCACGACCTTGCCAAGGTCGGGGTCGCGAGTTCGAATCTCGTCTTTCGCTCAAAAATGCTTTCCTACCAGAAAGCATTTGTTTTAAAAACATTAACCTACCGAAGGATTTCGGAAAAGGCTAATGCTCGGGTGGTGGAACTGGTAGACACGCAGGACTTAAAATCCTGTGCTTTCAAAGGCGTGCGGGTTCGATTCCCGCCCCGAGTACATAAAAATCGAACTTAAAGCCAATCTATCAGATTGGCTTTTTTTGTGCGTACCGAGTAGGTCCATGGGCAAATTATCCAAACCATTATTCGTGTAACATTTAAGCAATGGCTATCATATTTGCTTATCGATGATTATCTTGTACTTGATAAATCAGTCAGATAATGGATCAGAAAATTATAACGTTATACGATGAGTATACGCACAGCCAGGTTAGCCGCAAAGATTTTATGAAGAAACTAGCGCTTCTTGCTGGAGGTACGGCGATGGCACTAACCATTTTGCCGTTGCTCGAAAACAATTATGCCGCAGCCGCGGCTTTTTCCAGCGATGAGATAACCGTTGAAAATATTACCTATCCTGGCGTTGAAGGCGATATGAAAGCCGTTCTCGCCAGACCAAAAGGAAAGAAAAAGCTTGGCTGCGTATTGGTTATCCACGAAAACCGAGGGCTAAATCCACATATTATTGACGTTACAAAACGCGTAGCGGCCGAGGGATTTATTGCCTTAGGTGTTGATGCGCTGTCGCCGTTAGGCGGGACACCAACTGATGAGGATAAAGGTAGAACATTAATAGGCCAGCTAGATCCTGGAAAAAATCTTCAAAATTACCTGAAAGGCTTATCTTATTTGAGAAGCCGAAAAGATGCCAATGGCAAAGTAGCCTGCATGGGCTTTTGTTGGGGAGGAGGCATGGCGAATAAGCTTGCTGTTAGCGATCCTGAATTACAAGCCGCTGTTGCCTACTATGGCGCACAACCAAATGTAGCGGAAGTGCCAAAGATTAAAGCGAGTGTAATGCTGCACTACGGCGGATTGGATGAGCGCATTAATGCCGGAATACCTGCTTACGAAAAAGCGTTGAAAGAGAATAACAAAGATTATAAAATATTTATTTACGAAGGAGTTAACCATGCCTTCAATAACAATACATCGCCTACACGGTACAATGAAGCTGCAGCCAAACTAGCATGGAGCCGCAGCATGGAACTTTTTAAGAATAAGCTAGCGCTTTTAAGTCGGTAGATTTAAATGGTTTTATAGCTGGTTAAACGCTATAAGACCATTTTGATACTATTTAGTTTGAAGGTTTGAAATCGTGCCATTTTCTCCAGCTAAAATGATGAGATTGCCATTTTTCGCTTTCTGCACTGCATTATAACTTTTATCAGAGATGTGCGTCCAGTTTGCACCACCATCCTTTGAAATATCAGTACCTGAAGTGCCTGTAGCAACCAACATCTTTTTGCTTATAAAAGTTACACCAGATCTGTAACCAAATACCGATTGCGCTGGTAAATTCCATGTCTTTCCTCCATCTGTAGTGGTTAAAGCATTGCGGTTGCTGATCTTATCTTTTACATAATTTCCACCCACTACAACGCCAGTGTTAGCATCGTAAAAATCCATAGAGAACGGGCCGGTGCTTGGTTCTCCCTGCCAAATCGGGCACTTATAAGTCTTCCAGGTGTTACCATAATCTGCAGAGAAATAAATATTAGAAATTGTTCCACCCGTAGCAATCCACACTTTACCATTGCTTAAGGTTTTAATGGTGGTTCCACTCGCTGCAAAGGCCGCTTCTCCATCAGCAAGGCTTTGCTTAAGATTTGCTGAAATATCTTTCCAGGTTACACCTCCATCTTGGGTGGTTAGTAACTGCATTCTATTGGCAATAGGATCTCCAAAGACAATACCCCTATCCCTGTTCCAAAATGAAAATCCATCTAAAAAGATTGCTGCATCATCATTTCTATAGCATTGGCTCCAGGTTTTACCACCATCTTTCGTTTTTAGAATATAAGCAGGTGAACCGGCATTTACAATAACAGCCTCGTTTTCATTAAAGGCCTCGATATCTCTAAAGTCGAGTTTCTCATATCCTGCCGGATGAAACCAAACCCAGTTTTTTCCACCATCAACGCTTTTGCCTACAGATCCGTTGCTGCCGCTTACCCAAATTACGTTGTTGGAAACAACGCTCAAACCCCTTAAACTAGTTTTTGTTTGATCATTTAATGGCTTTATCTCGTACAACTGGGCTGCACAAAAAAAAGGTGCCCACAAAAGGCACCATAATATTCTCTTCATTCGCTCTTATTTTACCCGTTTAAAAGTTTCCGATCTTCCTAAGAGCGATATGCCTACATAACCACGAATATTTAACATATCATTGCCTTTCAAACTCATATTACAGCTGTAAGTTTTACCACTCTTGGGGTCATAAATGGTTCCGTCTGTCCATTTTCCATCTTCGTAAACAAAGTTTTTTAAAATCTCAAGGTTTAAAAGCGGCCGACTTTTTAATGATGCACTCGGATTTTGCACATCTAATTTTGGCTTTCCATTAATATTTGGTTCCTTTATCCAAGCAAGCTTACCAAAATACTTATCGCCTTTTTTGTAAATTTCAATCTGCCCTTCTCCTGAAGGATTAAGCCATTTACCGACAATGGCATCCTTACTTTGTGCCAATGCCGAAAAAGACATCGCTACAAAAAGGAACATGAATAACTGGAACTTTCTCATATTTTTTATCTATAGTTAGTTTTTAAAGATAGTAAAATGCATGTCTATCTAAAAAGTAAATAAGGTTAAAAAGTATAAAAATCTTTCAATTTCGAATTTATCTGGATAAAATAGGCAGATACTTTTCTCTATAAGCATAAATTAAAAACAGGTTACACAATAACATTGCCCCCACCATTGGCAGTTGTTCGGGACCCAAAAATGCATGGTAAAGGAAAATGTTCAGCGTTACCGGAAATATTACGATCGTTCCCAAAGCTGCAGTTCTGTTGATGAGTAACAAGATGCCGGAAACTAACTCAGTACCTTTGATAAGAGGCAATAGGTACTTTGACACTGTAAGCCCTGTCATAAAGGTGGTTTGCTCGGCACTCATTTTTGGCATGGGGCCCATCGTAATATTTAGAAAAAAAGGTACAGATGCGAACAGAAACATAGCAGCCAAAAGGACCCTAACTATTATTATTGCGATTTTCATATTATTATTGAAGCATTAAATTGTTAAAAAAATTAAATTTATTATCGTTAACCGCCTGGTGAACAACTATTGTTTGTAGTCGTAATTAACCATCCATTGTACACCAAATTTATCCGTGAGCATACCAAATAGTGCGCCCCAGAACATTTTCTCTAGAGGCATATTGGCTGTTCCTCCGGCAGACAAATCGCTGTATAGTTGATGTGCATGTTCCTCACTGTCTGCATCAATGGAAAGAAACGTTGCTGTACCAAGCGTTACCGGCTGCATAGGATGGGTAATATCGGTACCCATTAAAACATTGCCGCCAATAGGTAATGCGATATGCATAATCTTGTGTTGATCTTCTGGCTTCATTTTTTCGGACCCTTGGGTGTCTTTGTACCGCTGAACCGTAAGAAATTCTCCGCCAAAAACGGACTTGTAAAACTCGAAAACTTCTTCGGTGTTTCCATTGAAGTTGAGGTAGGTATTTAGTTTAGCCATAATGGTTTTTTTTTGCCTTTCGGCGATTAAATATTTGCTGTTTTCTTAATTGATTTGATCCATTCGTGAACAAAAGCTTCGATGGCACTTTGCTTGCTCAACACATCATCCATACTATTAAATGCTGCTACCCTCCTATCTATCCAGGCGCCTTGCAAAAAGGTTGCATCATCATAAATAAAGCCGTCATAAAATACGAATACAACCTGCAAAAATGACCGCTGTCTGAGGTTGAAAGCAGCAAAATCTTTGTGCATGTAAAAGCTCGGAGCGTTCCATTTTATTCGCTCTGCCATTTCCGAACTTGCATTTAAAATGATCCCACGCAATTGCTCAATTTCTGCCTTATATGGATGCTCAAGCTTACTCATATATGCATCTACTTCCTCTTTTCCAGAGGGCTTTACGCTCTTAGTGCCCATCAAACTGTCTTCGTAAGCTTAAGCTCCATCCAATTATGCCACTTGTAGCTTTGGCGTTTTTCCCATTGCAGCACCATCACTTCCTCAGATACCTTCCCGCTGAAACGGTTTTCATCTCCATGAATATATATAGCATCTCCCTCAACATTCATGTCTGAAATGGAAATCACGCCATTATTATCAAAAGTCTGCATCCGAAAAACGTCTTCAAGATCATCATAATGTATTATAGATAGCGAACTATGTTGTTGATTTTCAAGACTTAAATCTACTTCTCGGAGCATAAAAAACCTTCCTTCCATCCACCTATAGGTTATTTTACCCAACGTAATGTATTTCTCAGCGGCTAAGCCGCTTACTATCCAGGTTCCTACCAGCACTTGCAATACTTCTAATTTAGGCAATCGCATGGCAAATTAAACAATAACCTTTGTTGCATGCATTATGTTAGCCAATTGAGATGTGTGACGTTGGGTATGGTAAATCATAAAATAGATAGCTTCTAAACGGGTGATAAATCCCATACCGGGTAACTCGAAACCTTTACATGTTTTCGATAAATCAAGAGACTTAACCTCATCTATTAGCTTCATTTTCAAATCTTGAAGCTTAGCTAACAATAGATTTTTGTCATAGTCGCTTGGTTCGGGATAAACAAAGGGCGGAGCGTCCATCTTCAGTGATAAATCTAGCAATATTTCTTTAAGCTTTGCCTGCATTAAGTCTATTGGTCTACTTGTATCATCAACTTCCCCACTCAACAGGTTAATAAAACTTTCATTTGCAAGCACGAGATGTTGGGCCACCTGTCCGGCAGACCAACTTCCGCTAGTCGAAATTTTATTTAGTTGATCGTCCTCAACGGTTGCTAAGGTTTGAATCAGCGCATCAAAGGCGCTATCTACTTCATTAACTAAGTGTTCCATATTACATGTATTTCATTGCCTGATAATTTAATAATCTTCGCCAAAGTGCGATCTGTCCTATGCAATTTGCCTCGCGGTAGCACGTAAATGTGATCATATCAAACAACGGAAATTCCATATTCGGCATTTTAACCAGCTGATTTAGGGTTTGCTCATCAGCAGCAGTTAGCGCTTCTTTCAGCGGTGGTGTAATTTCCAACCAATCGGCCTTAAGAGCGGATAAAGTTGGATATGTAGCATCCTCAATAAGGCCTCTATTGTCTTTAAACAAATCATCAGTTACTGAAGACTTAGAAATACCCAGTTGGTCTGCCAAATAGTAGCGTCCGGCAACTATGCTACCAGTAATCCACGCAATATGATTGGCCTGGGTGTTTAAACGTTTTTGGGCATCTTCTTGACTAATGCCATCAAGTGCCTTTAACAAAAAGTCGGTCTGCATATCAAACAGTACCAGAATGCCATACATTCTATGGCTTTGGGGGTCATTATTCATTGTCTATTTAGTTTGGAATTTAAATTTAGGTGTTAATGAGTAAAGTGATACTTGCCTTAGAAGTCAATGTTAGGGTGCATTTGCGACAAATTCATATATTTACTAAAGATCAAATAAAAAGTAATGCTAAAAATCGGACTCTTGCTTCCCCAAAACTATCGCCTGCTAAGTGTAGCGGCAATATTGGATGTAATGGATACTGTTAACGGCCTGTATGCCGCAATGGATTTACCAAACCCATTTGAACTGAGAATGGTTACGATAAATAATTCGCAAAACCGCGTAAGCGATCATCCACATGAAAGCGTAAGCGAGGCCGGGGGATTCGATTTGATATTTATTCCCTCCTTTGCAACCGCGGATATGCAAGATTCGATCTATGCTAATCGTGAATTTTTGCCATGGCTGCAGAAAAATTATGCTGAGGGTGCGGAAATCGCTACATTCTGTACAGGCGTATTTCTTTTGGCCGCTACCGGCTTATTGGACGGAAAGGCTGCCACTACCCACGTAGATGCATGCACAAATTTCGCAAAAGCATTTCCTTCGGTAAAAATAAAAGCTGATAAAATTGTTACGCATGATGGCCGGCTATATACAAGTGGTGGCGCCACTTCAACCTTTCACTTGCTTTTGTATTTGCTTCAAATCCATTGTGGAAAGGAAGTTGCCGTTAAAACTGCTAAAATTTTTGCTATTGATATGAACAGAGAAAATCAGCTTTACTTCAGCACATTTAAACCAGCGAGATTACACAATGATGCTTTGGTAGCATCTGCGCAGCAAAAGATAGAAAGCAGTTTCCATGATTTAGCTACTATTGAAGAAATGATTAAAGATATTCCGTCTAGCCGAAGAAATATCGTGCGTCGCTTTAAGCAAGTTGTTGGCATTACACCTATTGAATACTTACAACAAACACGGATTGAGGCTGCGAAAAGACTATTAGAACAAACGGGCGAGCAAATGAGTGAAGTCATTTATCAATCGGGATACACAGACCCTAAGGCATTTAGAAAAGTATTTCGAAAAACAGTCGGAATGACCCCAACGCAATACAGAGAAAAGTTTAAACAATAGCTTAGCCAATTAAACTAATAAATTAGTTTTCAACAGCCTTTTTAGAATTGTTAATAATTTTTAATTAAAAACTTTGAATTAACGCTGGTATTTACAATAACTTATTGTTAATATTACACTAACCAAATTAATTATGTTATGAGCACTATCCTTGTTATCACTGCAGTATTTTTTATTGGATCATTTTCAACAATGCTATACTGTTATTTCTCCGCTGAACAAATACCAAGCGATGATGAAAAATTCTAATCTAAGTTAGCGCTCTTCCATTACAACACTTCTAAAAAAAATCTAACGACCTAAAATAGCCACTACCAGAATTATTTCTTGTTGTTATCTAGCCATTTCATAAACACTGATCCAAGACCGGTGTACCATAAAATTATAGATACTATTAATATAACGACTAAAATCCACAAAATTGGCCATCCCTCAAACTTGTGCTTCGAGGGTGGAACGTAAGTTTTGTTAAGATTATTATGCTCAGATTCCATCTCATCGAACCTTTTAAAAGGTTTCGGATTAGATATATTGCTCATAAAATATATTTGGTTAGTAATACAAAACTAACTTTTAAACGTAACAATAAAAAAAAAGTTTGCAATAATTTTTTGAGCACTTACTGAACAAGCTGAGGTTGTCCGAAGTAGAAATAACTAAAGTGCTGAAAGCAAAAAAAAGGCCTGCAAGTTGAACCTGCAGACCGATTTTTATTGTGATCTCATCCACTAAATAACTCAATTCCATCCACCGCCCAAGGCATGATAGATATTAACCATGGCATTTAATTGCTTCTTTTTGGTTTCAATAAGCTCGAGCTTAGATTGAAGGGCGTCTCTCTGCGTCATCAATACTTCAAAATAATCTGCTCTTGCGGATTTAAAAAGCGCATTTGAAATATCTATTGATTCGGTAAGAGCATTAACTTCTTGCTGCTTTAAGTCGTAGCTTTTCTGTAAGTTGTTAATATTCGACAGCTGATTAGCGACATCAATATAGGCATTCAAAATTGTTTTCTCATAATCGAACACTGCCTGAAGCTGCTTCGCATTTGCTGTAGAGTAGGCCGCCTTTATTGCACTTTTATTAATGATTGGCCCAGCTAAATCTCCGGCCAGCGAATAGATAAGCGATTCTGGTGTACGCAATAAGTAACTGGGATTGAAAGCCTGATATCCTAGCGTTGCCGAAATACCCAATGCAGGATAAAATTGTGATCTGGCAACCTTAACATCCAATTTCGCTGCTTCTAATTCTAACTCAGCCTGTTTAATATCCGGGCGATTATCTAGTAGCTGCTGTGGGATACCGAATTGTATTTTTTGAGGTACCAAGTCGGTAAAATTTACAGTACTTCGGCTAATATGCTGGGGGAAGCGGCCCAAAAGGAAGTTAATCCTGTTTTCGGTTTCCGTTATGCCCTGCTGTATGTCGAACTCTAAGCTTTTTGAGTTGAACACTTCAGCCTGAAATTTTCTTACGGCAAGTTCGGTAACCCTTGTTGCTTCTTTCTGGATCTTCATTAACGCTAAGGCATCGCTTTGGAGCTTAATGTTTTGCTGCACAATAGCCAATTGATTGTCTAATGCAAGCAATTCGTAGTAAGAATTAGCCACTTCGGCGACCAGGTTAGTTACGACGAAGTTTTTACCAGCAATTGTTGACAGATAATGTGCAACCGCAGCCTTTTTAGCATTGCGGAGCTTGTGCCAAATATCAGCTTCCCATGTAGCTTGTAATCCAAATCTATAATCAGGAAGTATATCTGGCACGCCCTTTCCTGGTGTGATTTCTGTAGAAGCATCGCCTGCGCCTGCACTGGTATAACGTCCAACCTTGTCTAACCCTGCACCAACACCATAGCCCACTATCGGCAACAGTTCGCCTTTCCTTGCTCCAATCTCATTTCTGGCAATTTCAATATCTTGCAGGGTAACGTTAAGTTCCTGATTATTTTTTAAAGCTGTATCAATTAGCGCAACCAGATTTGGATCGGTGAAAAAGGTCCGCCAATTCATTTTAGCGCTATTTACCGTGTCTGCCGAATTCGAATAACTGCCAGGAACCATTTTATGCGCTTCACGTTGCGCAACATCGGGTATTTTGCATGCACTATAGATGGCGCATACACATCCTAAAACAAGGATTTTAAATGAATTATTTTTAAACATTGTTTTCTACTTCTTCTGTTAATGGATGTTCTTCTTCAATTTTTATCAATTTGAATTTCTCTGCTATTTTCCCGAAAATGAAATACAAACCAGGAATAACAATCACACCGAAAATAGTTCCGAAGAGCATACCACCTGCTGCTGCTGAACCAATGGTTCGGTTTCCGATCTTACCTGGGCCACTTGCAATCATTAATGGAATTAAACCTGCAATAAAGGCAAAGGAGGTCATTAAAATAGGTCTGAAACGAACACTTGCGCCTTCCAATGCGGCTTTTAAAACCGAGGCACCCTGGCTATGACGTTGCGTAGCAAACTCTACAATTAATACCGCATTTTTTCCAAGCAAACCGATAAGCATCACCATGGCTACCTGTGCATAGATGTTATTCTCGAGCCCCAATAATTTCAGAAAAAGAAAGGCTCCAAATATTCCGGCAGGAAGAGATAGAATTACCGATAGTGGCAAAATAAAACTTTCGTATTGCGCAGCCAGAACCAAGTAAACAAACCCTAAACAAATTAGAAATATATATATCGCTTCGTTGCCACGAGAAACTTCATCTTTAGAAATACCCGCCCAATCGATACCAAAACCTCTTGGTAGCGTTTTCTGGGCTACTTCCGTTATGGCTTTAATCGCCTCACCAGAGCTGTAACCCGGTGCCGATTGGCCACTAATCTCGGAAGCGTTATACATATTGTGCCTGGTTATTTCTGATAAACCATAAACCCTTTCCATTTTCATAAAGGCCGCAAAGGGCACCATTTCATCTTTATCGTTTTTAACGGATAATTTTAAAATGTCTTCTGGCAGGGCCCGGTATTGTGGCAAGGCTTGCACCATCACCTTGTATTGCCTATCGTATTTAATAAAGCTTGTTTCGTAGTTACTGCCTACAAAGGTAGATAGCGTGTTCATCGCATTATCTATAGTAATGCCCTTTTGCTGCGCAATATCATTATCTATCTTTAACATATATTGTGGGAAACTGGCGCTATAGAAAGTAAATACAGACGATAATTCTTTGCGTTTGTTGAGTTCTTTAACGAAATCATTAGCCACTGTTTCCATCCGTTTATAGTCGCCACTACCGGCCTTATCTAAGAGTCGTAGCTCAAAACCGCCCGCTGCACCATAACCCGGCACCGCCGGAGGTTGGAAAAATTCTATCGTCGCTCCAGGAATTGACTTAGACTTTTCTTCCAGCTCTTTGATGATTTCCTGAGCAGAATGTTTCCGATCGTTCCAGTCTTTAAGATTGATAAGACAGGTTCCGGAGTTTGAGCCTGTACCCTCGGTCAAAATCTCGTACCCAGCTAATGATGAGACAGATTTTACACCATCGATATCTTCGCACATTTTTTGCAGTCGCTCTGCAATTTGGTCAGTACGCTCGAGGGTTGAACCGGGAGGAGTTTGGATAATGGCGTATACCATACCTTGATCTTCATTAGGTATAAAGCCCGATGGAACGCTCGAACTTAAACCCCAGATACCCACACAAAATGCGGCAAGAATCCCGAAGGTGAGCAGGCGGCGGCTTACCACCTTTGATAATACGAATTCGTACCTGCCGGATAATTTGTTGAAACCCCGATTGAAGCTATCTAAAAATCTATCTACTATTGTCTTTTTGATCACTTTACCATGATGGTTTTTTAGCATAATGGCGCACAAGGCAGGCGTTAAGGTAAGCGCCACGATACCAGAAAGAATGATAGCCGTAGCCATAGTGATGGAAAACTGGCGATAAAAAATACCAACCGGACCAGACATGAATGCAACAGGAATGAATACTGAGGCCATAAGGAAGGTAATGGCAATAATGGCGCCTCCAATCTCTTTCATGGCTTGCTGAGTAGCTTTAAGCACCGAGAGCCGATGGTTATTTTCCATCTTGGCATGCACCGCTTCGATTACGACAATGGCATCATCTACTACAACACCAATTGCCAGAACCAATGCAAACAAAGTGATTAAGTTAAGGGTGATGCCAAAAAACTGCATGAATACAAAGGTTCCAATGAGAGATACCGGAACCGCAATCGCCGGAATCACTGTGGAACGCCAATCGCCCAAAAATAAGAACACGACCAAACCCACCAGAATAAATGCCTCAACCAGTGTATGAACTACCTTTTCAATAGATGCATCTAAGAACTTTGAAACATCGTAACTCACTTCATAATCTAACCCTTTAGGAAATGAGCTAGCTTTAATTTCGGCCATTTTGGCTTTAACATCTTTAATTACTTGCGTGGCATTACTACCATAAGATTGTTTAAGCACAATGGCTGCCGATGCCCTGCCATTCAGGGTAGAGTACAAGTTATAAGCAGCACTACTAAAATCTACATCAGCTACATCCTTTAAACGCAATAGCTCGCCGTTAGCACTTGCCCTTAAAATAATATTTTCGTATCCTTCTTTAGTATTAAATCGTCCAGAATATTTTAATACATATTCAAATGCTTGTGATCGTCTGCCCGAACTCTCTCCGGTTTTTCCGGGAGATGCTTCTAAACTTTGTTCATCAAGCGCTTTCATCACCTCATCTACAGATATTTTATATGCCTGCATCCGATCAGGTTTGAGCCAAATTCTCATGGCATAATCGCGGTCTCCCAAAATATCAGCGAAGCCTACACCATCAATCCTTTTTAATTCAGAAAGCAGGTTGATATCGGCAAAATTATAAAGAAAGTTCTGGTTCATTTTAGGGTCTTTACTATACAAATTGATGTACATCAACATGTTAGATTCTTCCCTACTAATTTTAACGCCTTCTCTAACCACTAGGGGCGGAAGTTTATTGGTTACCGCGGCAACCCTGTTCTGAACATTTAACGAGGCTTGGTTGGGGTCGGTACCCAGGTTAAATACCACCTGAATGGATGCTTCACCATCATTTCCGGCATCAGAGGCAATGTACTTCATCCCTGGAACGCCATTCAGCGCCCTTTCTAACGGAATAACCACTGATTTGATTAAGAGCTCGTTATTTGCACCAGGGTATTCTGCCGTAATATTAACTTTTGGTGGCGAGATGGATGGAAATTGTGTTACGGGTAAGTAGCTAATAGCCAGCACACCCAAAAACACGATGATAAGCGATATCACAATAGAAAGGACAGGCCTTTGTATGAATTTACTAAACATAAAAATCGGTGTGAATGAGTGGAATTATTCGGTTTTTAATCTTAATTGATTGATTACTTGCTGAGGCTGCTGAAATGTGAACTTAATCTGATCATCATCTTTAACTTTTTGAACGCCCTCTAACATAATCTTATCGTTCATGTTCAGTCCATCGCCAACGATGTACAAATCTGGCAGATCACCCGCAATTGTAATGGCCTTAGAGTGAACCTTATTATTCTTATCCACAACAAATACATACGTTTTATCCTGAATATCGTATGTTGCCTTTTGAGGTATTACAATCGCATTTTTTAGTGGAACTACCATTTGAATTTTACCGGTTTCGCCGTTTCTAAGCAAGTTATTTGTGTTATTAAAACGAGCTCTAAAGGCTATATTTCCGGTTTCACTATCAAACTCGCTTTCAATTACTTCTACCTTACCTTTTGATTTTAACAATTCGTTATTGGCTAAAAGCAAACCAACTTCTTGCTCCCCTTTTGCCTTGGCTGTGCTTTGGTAATTGAGGTATTCTGGTTCTGATACGTTGAAGTAAGCGAAGATCTGAGAATTGTCTGATAAGCTGGTTAACAATGCACCCTCATCTACCAAGCTACCTAACTTGAGTGGAATCCTGTCTATCGTACCATCAAATGGTGCCCTTATTTCGGTAAAAGCCAGGTGCATTTTTGCTAGCGATGTTTCGGCATTGGCCTGTTGAAGTTTCGCTTTAGCCATGGCAAGTTCATTTTTAGATACCACGTTTTTATCGGTAAGAAGCTTAGTGTTTTGCAATTCTATCTCTGCGGCCTTGGTTTCAGCTTCGGCTTTAAGCAATTCTGCCTGTGCCATTTTCGGCATAATCTTAAACAGCAATTGCCCGGCCTTTACATGCTGCCCTTCATCCACAAAAATATTTTGCAAATACCCTTTCTCCTGGGCTCTAATTTCGATATTGCGTACCGACTTAATTTGCGATACATATTCTTTGGTAAAAGAAGTATCGATTTTTATCGGCGTAGTAACCGCATAAGTTACTACTTCTTCTTTCTCTTCTTTTTTAGCTGTACAGCCAGTTACATAGACCAATGCACTCAATGCGAGGCAAACGACATTTCTTTTCATTTCGTTTCTGAATAGTTTTTATCTGATTTTAATTTTTGCATTCGTATTTAGGATTAAGAGCGTTTTACAATCCTCCCCTATTCGATTAATACCGATACGAAATAACTACAGATTTATGAAGTTATAATGAAGTTGAAAACGCATCAGATATTCGATAAAATAACCTGGATGATGCGATAGCGCATTAAATAAGCTCAAGATCAGTGACTTCGATCACTCACATTGAAAAACATTTAATGAAGATTGGTGTCTTTAAGTAAAAACATAAGTTTAGCGCAAATATTGAGTAACTTCGAAAATAAAACCTTTTATTGTGCTCGCTAGATACAAAATACTCGCCTTCTTATTAATTTCTTGCTGGATACTGGCTGCTGCTTTTATCAATCGCCCATACCATAAAGCAAATGCAGAAACTGGCTACGAGATCGATACGTTGGCCGAAAACCTTCGGGTACCTTGGGAAATTGTTTTTTTACCAAATAAAGATATTCTCTTTACAGAAAGAGAAGGTCGCGTTAGATTAATAAAGGAAGGAAAGCTAGTTGCAAAACCTATTTTTAACCTTAATGATATTGCGCTGAGAAATAAAACTGGCGCCCTCGGGCTTTGCCTGCATCCTGCTTTTGCAGAAAATGGGATAGTTTATTTGGCCAGCAATTATTTACTGGAAAACAGAATGAGGCTTCGCATTGTCCGCTACAAATTTACGGGCGATAGCTTAATTAACCCACTAATTATGCTGAAAGATTTACCTGCAAGCCAGAACCATACCGGCTGTAGGTTGGTATTTGGCCCCGATAGGAAACTCTATATCACTACTGGCGATGCCGATCAACCCATGCTGGCGCAAGATTTAAAAGCTTACAACGGAAAAATATTAAGAATGAACGATGATGGAACGATTCCAGCCGATAATCCATTCTTTAAAAATGATACCGCACGCAAGGAAATTTGGTCGTACGGGCATCGAAACCCTCAAGGCTTAGCATTCCAGTCTGGAAGCGGTGCTTTATATGAAAGTGAACACGGCCCTACCGGTGGTGATGAAATCAATATCATCAAAAAAGGAAGCAATTACGGATGGCCAGTTGCCCATCATGATATTGCCAAGCCAGGAATGGTATCGCCATTAATCCAATATACACCTTCTATCGGTCCGGGCGAAGCGATGTTTTATACCGGCAATCAATTCCCGGCGTTAAGAAATAAACTTTTGGTAGCCTGCCTTCGCGGTGAAGCAGTGTATAGCTTTAGCATCGAGAAAGAAAAAATAACGAATCAAATAACACTTTTTCAAAAGCAATTTGGTAGAGTAAGATCTATGGTTACCGGTCCGGATGGCTATATCTATCTCTCAACTTCTATGCACGACCCCGGCGAAGGGCATCCTAGAGATGCACACGATGATATGATTTTAAGATTAAGACCATCGGGTACTACGCTGGCTTACACATCAAACAACGCAAAAGCTAAACTGCAGCAGTCGGCAGTAGTAAACGGCACCCCAGGACGCTATCAACAACTTTGTGCATCTTGCCATGGAGATAAATTGCAGGGCACAAACACAGCTAAAGGTTTTATAAATACTAAGTTTTTATATGGATCCGATAAGAAATCTATTGTAACAAACATCACCAACGGAATTGTTGAAAAGGGAATGCCCGCCTGGAATGGCGCTATTGATAAAAAAGATATTGATAAACTGGCGGATTACATTATTGCGGCTGCCAAAAAGAAGTAAGTAAACATATACGTTAACCCATAGATGCCAGGAAAAACAGCAGCATAGCTGATAATTGATTTGCCAGTTTCGGAATAAATAATAGCGGCCTAAATGCTAATTTGGGATAGTTTCGAGCCCAGAATATTTTTTTCATTTTTTTTGTTAGTGATATTTATATTAATATATTTGCAACCCCAAAGGGAATACAGCGATTGTATTGTTAATGCGAAAGTAGCTCAGTTGGTAGAGCACGACCTTGCCAAGGTCGGGGTCGCGAGTTCGAATCTCGTCTTTCGCTCTAAATGCCTTCCTACCAGAAGGCATTTAATTTTAAAAGCTTTTTCATTTTCATTATTGAATTTGATTAATGCTCGGGTGGTGGAACTGGTAGACACGCAGGACTTAAAATCCTGTGCTTTCAAAGGCGTGCGGGTTCGATTCCCGCCCCGAGTACTTCGTAATCGAAATTAAAGCCGATCGTACTGATTGGCTTTCTTATTTCTTTTCCTTTTAACTCGCTAATTATATCCGCTAAGGACCTCCCAGAAGTCATAATCATAAGTGCAGATTGTCTTGCTATTTATTCAACCATTTCGAATCCTGTTAGATAGACAAGGCTTATTACATATCTCGCTTTTCAGAATTTTATATTATTTTTACATGAGAGAAGTACATGAAAAAATTTCTTTAAATGTATGGTATATAACAATGTACCTATTCAGGACCTTTCAATCGCCCGCTTAGCATTTTTTTATATCGATGCAACCTTTTAAAACGAGATATCAAAATCCCTATCTTAAGCTGGGCAAAACTAATGAGACTTAGTAAAATGATAACATCTAATGGAAAATATAGCTGTGTAATTGTGGGTGATGAATTTCGCTTTTTAATCTTACTGAAAGAATATATTTCCCTAATTCCAAAAATGAAATTGTCTGGTAGTTTCCTTACTTCTGTTCCTTCCACCATCGACTTCCTTGACGAAGAACCCATTGATTTTCTTATTCTAGACATCGGTATGGAAATATCGCGAAAGAATATTATGGCGAATTTTGGCAAACGGGTGAAACATCTGATAATTATCACTAATGACAACGAGAATACGCTGGATATATTCGATGAAAATGGAAATGGAATTTTGATAAAACCTGTTGCTTTCGAATCCTTTGCCAAAACTATCAATTTAATGATTTCTAAAGAGAGGAGAAACCTAAACCGCGACAATTCATAGCTTGTGAATGTTAACTCAACTATACCAAGATAGAACGTTTGAAGATATCATCCATCTCTTAATTTACCAAATAAATCACTACAGCTTTTAGTTAGCAATCTAGCATTTGAATACGCTTTAACATCATGATGCCTCACAAACGACAGTAATTTAATTTGGTTCTTTTTTAAAACCGATACTATTTGAGCTGGTGATGAATTATGAGCTTAGAGAAACTGCTCTATGCAAAATCCATCCGGCTTTAAAGCTAATGGCAATTTTTTTTAGGAAATTGAAGATCTAATTTTCTAAAAACTTAAGCTTCAAAATTTCAATATATTATTTTGCCCACCAAAATGTTTCACCTAAATTGGTTACAAAATTGCCCCTTGTATTTACCTAACTATATAAGATGAGAAAATCATCAGTAAAACTTTCTGATTCCGAAATTATAGAAATGCTTAGCAAACAAACTTTCAGTAGTGAAGCTATTGGTGCTTTATACCAGAATCATTTTTCGGTTTTAAGCGGATATATTTTGCAAAACCAGGGTGCTCCGCAAGATGCAGAAGATATCTTTCAGGAGGTAATTGTAAATTTTATAGAAATTATAAGGGCTGGCAAATTTAGAGGCGACTCTAGCATAAGCACATTTTTGTTTAGCTTAAACCGTTTCACGTGGCTAAACGAACTTAGAAAACGCAATAAATCTGCCATAAGAGAACAAAATTATCAAACCGCTTTAGGAGATGCCGAACCTGATGTAAGTAAATTGATGGTGCACCGCGAAGAAAAGAATTTAATTTATGCTACCATTGATTTACTTGGTGCGGTGTGCAAAAAAATTTTGCTGGCTTATTATTATGAAAACCTGCCCATGAAAGAGATTCTAACGCAAGTTGAGTTCGAAAATGAACAAACTTTGCGCAATAAAAAAAGTAAGTGCATGAAACACCTGGGAACAATACTTTCTAAGGATCCATTACTGGCAAAAAAATTTAAAGCTGCCTTAACTTATGAATAGACAGGAAGAAAACGACGATCGCATCATAAAATATATTGATGGCGAAATGACTGCAAGTGAACAATCAAATTTTGAGAGAGACCTGCAATCTGATGAGCTTTTGCAGCAAGAATTCGATCGCTTGCAAACGGCTGCAATAACCCTAAGACATTATGGCTTAAAGGCTGATGTTGCTGCTGTGCACCAGGATATGATGAAAGTACTCCAAAAATCACCCTTGAGCGTGAGGCAAGGTTTATTTAGCAATCTTGGTTTTAAAATTGCCGCCGCTATTGTACTTATTCTTTTCCTGGGGCTTTTATACCAGTTTATTACGCTTAATCCAGATAAAATCCATAATGAACAATACATTGCCTACACCACGACTGCAGACAGGGGCATCGGTCGCCTTAGCGCAATAGCAAACGCTTATCAGAAGCTGGATTATAAATCTGCGGTTCGGTATTATGAAGAAGGAAAATCTACATCTGCCAAAGATGATTTTCTTTCGGCTCTAGCTTACTACAATCTTCGCGACTTCAAAAATGCTGAAAACCTTCTTTCACAAATACTTAAAAAGGATGGTACCGAAGGCAATTACCACGATGATGCAGAATATTACCTGGCCTTAATATATTTATCTAAGCATGCTTATCAAGAAGCAATCCTCATATTCGAAAAGATTCATCAAGATAAAACACATATTTATCATGAAAAAGTCTCTTCCACTACGCTCTTAAAATTAAGGTTGCTGAAATTAAAAGGATAATTTTTAAAAAAGCTGGTTACATTCCTTTTGTCTGTAGTTACTCATTAATATAAATACAGATATTATGAAAAGTTTAAAACAAACACGTATCGGATTAGGCGTAGTTGGCTTAGCATTATTAAGCTTCAGCAGTTGCAAAAAAGAAGGTAACGCTAACTTAAATCCGGAGTCGCAGATTACTTTCAGCGTAAAGGGAGATTTGACTGCAACAAGCAACAGTACCAACGGCGTAAGTTTGCCTACAGGAACTGCCAGTGCAACAATAAACTGGACAGAAGGAACAGCTAACGTTACCAAGTTCGAATTTGAAGCGAAGAAAGGGCTTGTTGAGAAAGAAATAGAGGTAAAGGGTTTAACTAATATTAACCTTTTCGCAATCAATCCTGAAGTGGTTAAATCGGTAATTGATACTGGTACTTACCGCGAGATATCGCTCAAACTGGTTTTAAGTAAATCGACGAACGGCACAATTCCACTTGCCTTTAAGGGAACATTTGCGGGAACGGATGGCGCCACACCTGTTGAAATTAGCGTAAACGAGGACTTAACATTAAAAGTTGAGGTAGAAAATGTTAAAATCGATGCCGCTACAGATCTCAAAGCAACTTTCGTACTGGGCGTAAACAAAATACTTCAAGGTATTGGCGTGGCTGAGCTTAACGTTGCAACAAAAACGGCTGGTAAAGTCTTAATCAGCAACACATCTAATACCGCCTTGTACAATAAAATAAAAACTAATCTACAAAATATTGCTGCTGCAAAAATGGAAAGTGAACACAGAAGCGGAAAGCAAGAAGATGGTCCCGGACACGGTTAACACCGGTCAATTCTAACCCTCCCGGAACTTTGCAAAAAGTTTCCGGGAGATTATTGCAAGTGCAATACAGATCGGAATCATTAAGAAATAGATCCAAATTTTCTGATCGATAGCGTCCTTTTCGAAGCTGCCAATGACGCGTAGATGCGCCCAATAGGCTTGGGTTTTTCGAGTGGGTGAAATGTTATCATCGGACAGGTAGTCTAGTTGGGCTTTTTGTAAAGCCTTAGAAATAGCAAAACCTTTGGCATTATAAAGGTGAAATTTATCCAAAACCGCCGCTGTCGAAGCATCATCCGCATTCCACATCGATGTTATAATGTTATCACATCCTGCGTAAGAAAAAGCCCTGGCTAAACTCATTAATCCTTCTCCATGTACGCTCGCTCCTGTTCCACTCTCACAAGCACTTAAAATCACCAGCCCCGTATTGCGAAGTTTTAAATTATAAATTTCTGGCAAGTACAGCTTTTTTTCCAAGTCCGAAACATCTGCATCAGGATAGAAAGCAATGTAAGATTTGTTTGGAGAGTCATTATCGACCGTGGCATGGGTGGCCAAATGTATTAAGCCATAGTTTGAAGATAGCTTTAGGAAATTACTTTTACTTGCTGATCTTCCTAGCAACTTCATCCCGATAGGACGTGCTATTTCTTTTGGAGAAGAGGGCAATGCCGGCCAATCCGCACTTCCACTTGCATTAAATGGTGCCACGCCAAGCATTTTAGCTTTATGATAATCGAAATTATGGTTCTCATCTAATAGCAACCTGCAAGCGTAATTATAAGTCACTGAAAACTGACTAATTACGGTGTTTCCTTCATCATCTGCCAGCACCTCGAAAGGAATTTTATTCAACTCATCATCTGGAATAATATATAAGTGGTGTTTCGCCGAAATATTTGCCTTAGCAGGCTTCACCAGCGAACGATAAATTTTCTGACTGAGCACCATCACTTCTCTATTATGATTTCCATCCTTTAAGCGAAGAAGTTTTTCGAAACGGTTTAATACTGCAAAGAAATTGGCATCTATTGCGCTACTAAATGTATGGAAGCTGTTATTTGTGATGACAAAACACAATACACTCTTATTCCCGATATGATAAGACAACACGGCTGAGGAAGCAGGTATACTTCTCTGGAAAGCGGCGAGAGATAATGCCTCGGAATGCGACGCAAGCTCTTGATGATTGTCTGCTGCCCTTATTTTCTGTTGGATATCTGTAAGCTTAAGGATGTTATCGTTTAGTTCCCGCTTAAAAACGCTTAACTTGGCGGTATCAGCTTCAACTGATGCGCTAATTGAAATGCGGGTAATACGGGTTTTAAGTGCATCTTCAAGCGACAAAAGTTTACCTGAAACCTTGCTGCTGGCGCCCAGTTGCACCGCTGCTCTGGATAAACTCAGGATAGAAGCTTTGTTCTCCTCATCCAGGACGAAAGCTTTCTCCAGATATGCTGTATTGTGAGTTAACTCAAAAAGCTGCAAGCAAACCGCAATTGCATTTTTATGGACGGTATATTTTCGGTCGCTAATTAATAATCGAGCTTCGTCATTATCATAAAATCTGGTGACCTGATCTGCCAGGTTGTAGAAAGCCTGGTAAGTATTTAATGCGCCGTCCAAATGAGCTACCTTTCGCCCCTGTTGATAGAGCAATGTCTGAATTTTTGCTTTGGCAACAAAGGTTTCCATCAAATCGATGGTATTAAAAACGCCTGAAAAGTGCATTGGGTTTTGATTGATGTACTTCGGATTAAATTCCGGATAAAAACACCTGATCGCATACTGATAAAACGATATGGCCTTGATCAACTCTTTTTTCATTGCCCATCCATCCCCTGTAAGTTTCAAATTATTACCTAGGATACTATTGAAACCTTTATCTTTCGTTAGGCTTCTGCTCAACCGCAAATAGTTGAGCGCAACATCAGGCTGTTTTTTTAACAGGTACGCGGCCGCCAGATCATTTAATAGTTTAGCACTTTTATCTTTTATTTTCTCAAAATAATATATCGCACTATCAGGCTTGTTCACCGCCAGATAGGCCGAACCTAGGTTATGATAGATTTTTGTGGTTTCGATTTTATAATGCAACAGGTCTTTATAGATAACGAAAGCTTCTCGAAAGCGTTTTAATTTCCTAAAGGCAGAGGCCAAGTTACTCTGATAGGTTAAAAGCAAATCCCGGTCGAGACGGGCATTACTTTCGAGTACTGAAATGGCTTTTTCGTAATAGGATACACTTGTATTATAATTTCCGGTAGAATAAGCAATGACTCCAAGCGTATTAAACAGCCTTTCTTGTTGATCTACTTTCGGAAATTTATCGGCTATTTTCTTCGCCTTGAGATAAAAGAGTTGAGCAGAGTCTAGCTTATCCTTTCTAAAATAACTATTACCGCAGTAAACATATGGTGCAAAAAGAATGGAGTCATTTAGTCCGCCAATCTTAGGCTTAAGTTCAAAGGATTGCTTAAAAAAACCAATGGCTTCATCTTGCCTATCTAACACCTGCATAAAAGCGCCAACTTCGATGTAGGTTTTAAGTAAGAACAAATTGTCTGACTGTTTGTTGGTTAAAATCCCAATCACGCTAAGGTAGTGCTTTAGCGCAAGGGCATCGGTGGCGTCAGTTGGAGATGTCGAATTAGCATACCTGGCTGCCAGTGAATATTGTTGTTTGTACGAAAGCGATTGTGCTTCCGCATTTGCGGCCAACATAAAAAGCGATAGTACAAAGAGAAGATTTTTAACCATTTAATTTCCGACAACAATGATGCACGGTGGTCTAGGCCTGGCCAAACTTACTGATTTTGAAGCTAAACTGAGTAAGTTCTGGGTACTGGTTGCTGTGCTTTGCGCATCTGTGCCCGCTGCCAATACCGTGGTTCTTCTGGTGGCAAGCAGTTCCGTTAAATATTTCGGAATTTCTCCGGCATTGCGGTAAAAGTAAATTTTTATGTTAATGCCATTAACAGTCCGGTTACTACCATCATTTAATCGGTAAACAAGCTTAACCTGTTCTGTAGCACCTGTATCAATCGCTTGGTTTCTTATAGATTGTGCAAGATTAATTACCCCGTTCTCTCCATTCAAAACAATACCGGCCTTCTTGCAACTGCCACCTTCATCAAAAACATTGTTTTTGCCAGCATTGGGAAATGATAACTTTGCATCAGCGTTGTATATTGGCCTTGCAATAGAATCACCCAAAGCAAGATTAAAAATTTTATCGGCATAGTTGATACCCGAAATGGTGAGGTAACTCTTCTGAGTTTCTGTAGAACCATCTGGCGTGAACAGCACCAGGTAACGCAAGCCAGTTTCGCTTTGGTTAACATCGATGTAGCCAGTTCTCTTATCAATCTTTAACCCCTCTGGTAGAGAAACATAACTACCAGATAAAGCCTGAACAGGTTTTACAACCACATTACTACTTTGAATGTAGAAGATAGAATCTGGATATAATTTCTGGCTCTGGACTGTAGGTTCATCTATATTTTTACTTGATTTTTTACAAGCCCCAAAGCAAAATACCAGAATAAAAACCCACGCCGTATTAAAATTTCTACCTAACATGTTAAATATGAATAATAAAATGAGTCGCCTGCCACAAACTAAATTTAAGCATTAATCTCTAACAAATTTAAGCTTTGATTCCAAGATTAATCATTGAGGTTTAAAAATACTATAAAATATTTCTGCGCCTAATAACTGTTTACGCGATTGCATTTTATTGTTAGTAAACGCACACACAAAAAATGTAACCAATAAAATATTAAATCAAAGCAATCGTAAAACCATCATCCGAGCGAGAACTTATCACCCAAATCTTTAGAGATTAGCCTTCGTTTGCAAAGTTAATCGCGTTCACAATGTTGCCTAAGCTGTTTCGGACCTTGTGGCCAGATGAATGCTGTAGTTTGCTTCTTCCAGCCCATGCTTTTGTAAAATGCATCTGCACCGGGTGCGGCACTTAGATTCACAAAGTGATAATCAACCAGCATCTGGTTGAGCGCAGTTACTAAATATTTACCCAGGCCTTTCCCCTGATAATCAGGGTCTACTACGATATCTGCCAGCATGGCGTAATAACGTCCGTCTCCCACCACCCGGCCAAAAGCAATGATAACGTCTTGATGATAGATAAAAACGGTAATGGAACTCATTTGAAAGGCTCGCTTGATCTCTTCCTCTACACGATGTTTCCAATTTATTTTTTGAAACAACTGATGAACTCTTTTCCAATCAACGGCATCGAGGTTGGGATTAAACTGGTAATCAAATTCAGGATTCTGCGTAAGGGTCGTCATTGGTTAAGGATGAATATTATTTGTAAATGTATTAACAGTTTTAACATTATGTACCACCGAACAACCCTAAAATTTAGATAAAAGTTTGCATCATACTTTGGTTAAAAAAATGATGCACTGAAAGTGTTGGCAAATAAAACAAATAGTATTCCTGAGTTTCGAATTTGTACTATATTTTTTCGATGCTACCTAAATAGGCCAGAGCACAGAGAGGAGCCCCCTCTGCAGTCGGTTAATTTTCACAAACACTTACTTTCCATTTGATTGCGCATCAGAAGACGAGCATTCATAAGTTTGATTTAGCCAATCCACGGCTTAAATTTTAGCTCTGGAAGCGTTTCTGATGGACTCAAATATTTTTCAACAAAAAAATAATCTTTATCAAAAAAATATTTATCATTGAAACATGAACAAAACTCTCTCTCTGCTCTCTGCGCTACTATTGACTTTTTTTTATTCTAGCGCTCAAGACCTCAATTCTGCATGGCAAAGTTTTTTTAAAAACGATACTGAACAAGCCACGAAAGCTTTTAAAGAACTAGCTAACAAGCCCGAAACTGCCGAAAATGCGTATTTAGGCCTAAGCTTAATCTCTGATTTGACCTATTCGAGCGCTGATGCACTAGACTATTTTAAAAAATTTTACGGCCTTTCCAAAAACCAGGAGCCGTATATCTTCGCACTTTGGAAAAGCCCATCGATACATGATCAACCCAGCAAGGTTGGACCGGCTAACTTCGCTTTAATCAACGAAATTGCAGTCAATAAAAATTTTGATGGTGCGATACACGCCATGGCCTATGGATCTATGGGATCGAAATATGAAAGTTCAAAAAAGATTGCAGAAGCGGATAAAGCTTATGCCCAAATTGGTTCGATAGACAACTGGCAAATCACCAGCCGTTTCGAAAATATTTCTACCAGTGGCTTCGATAAAACTTACGATGTATTAGATAAACCACAAGCGGATGCTGTTTTTAGCGGAAAGCGCAATCTTAAGTTCGGATGGAGAAAAGTTCCGGCTACAAAACATAGTAAATGGTTCGATTTTACTTTTTATGATGACCCATATCAAGCCATTATGTTTGCGCAAACCTTTGTAAATGCTCCTGCAGAAATTAAAGGTCAGCTTCGAATTGGTGTTTCAGGTTCGGTAAAAGTGTGGGTGAATGACCAATTATTAATTAGTGAGGCGGAAGAAAGAAATAATGATCTTGACGCATATATTTCAACAGTGAAACTGAATGCGGGTTACAATAGAATCTTAGTTCAGGTTGGTGAAAGTTATGCCGGAAGCTCTAACTTCTTATTGCGGATAACCGATGAAAAAGGACAGCCCATAAGTAACCTAACCAATGTGGACGAATATCAGCCCTATCAAAAAGAAACCGCATTTAAACCGGCACGATTAGATGCCCGTGCTTACGAGTTTTTTAGAACCGCGATAAAAAAAGACTCTTCCGATGTGCTTAGCCAAGTGCTAATGGCAAAGATGTACTTGCGTGATGACATCATTTTCGAGGCCAGAAATATCTTGGAGCAGTTGAGAAGTAAATTCCCAGAAAGCACTTACTTAAATGCGATGATGATAGAACTTCATGCAAAAGAAGAAAACAGAACGGGAATTACTACTGCACAAGAACAAATTAAAACTGCCGACCCTGAAGGTGCCCTTGGCTTAGATTTGCTTTTCGAAGAATACTATTCGCAAGATAATTTCGATAAAGCTGAGGAAGTTTTACAACGGATAGAGAAGCGCTTCGGACAAACAGAGAATGTTACTGCCAAACAAATTAAAATTGCCAGCAAGAGGAACAACCAGGATAAAGTTATTGAACTGGCAGAGAAGGCATATAAACAATGGCCAGACAACAACACTTTCATGTACCTGAAATATGTAATAGAGAACGAAGTAAAAAAGAATGCGCAGGCGCTAAATGTTGTTAAAAAATATGTAACGGAAAACGATGCCTACAACTATTCTAAATTCCTATCAGGGATTTATCTTGATAAAGCGGATGTGAATAATGCTGTCAACATCTATCTTCAGGAAATCAAAAATGATCCTATTGCAACAGGCATTTATAATGATTTAGCCAATGTCTACTATAAAATTCAAAAATATGATAAGGCAGAAGAGTACATGCTTAAAACAATAAAGCTCTCGCCATATATCAGTTCTTACTACCATACTTTAGGCCTTATTTACGAGGCCAAAAAAGATAAGGCAAAGGCCGATGAAAATTATAAAAAAAGCTTAAGTATTAACCCCAATAACTATGCGGCGCTTGAACAGTTAAGGAAATTAAACAATAAAAAAGATGTTTTCGAATATTTTGAGCAGCCTGATATTAGTCAGTTAATTAAAAACGCACCGGGTTTGAAAGAGTATCCGGATGATCATAGCGTAATTTTAAATGAAGAAGTACAAGCCGTTGTATATGAAAACGGCGGTTCCGAAGAAAAACACTTTTATACTACAAAAGTACTTACCCAAAAAGGTTTAGAAGGTTTAAAAGAATATGATATCGCTTACAATGGCGATCAAACACTGATTGTAGAGGTTGCCGAAGTTATTAAACCATCAGGCGTGAAAACACCTGCTGAACAAAACAACAATAACATGGTATTTACGAATCTAGAAGTTGGCGATATCATCAACATCCGATACAAGTTACAGAATTACAATATCGGCAGCCTGGCCGCTCACTTTTGGAGTAGTTTTTACTTTACTCATGGCAATTCGTATGTAAACACCAAATATTCTCTATTAATCAATAAGGATAAAAAATTTAGCTACAAGTTTTCTGAAAATCCAATCGAAGTTCAAAAAATCAGCATTGATGAATTCGATAAATATGTATGGCATGCTAAAAATCAAATAGCGCTTAGATATGAAGATAAGATGCCCCCACAAGATGATGTGACAAACATACTTTACGTTTCTACTATTCCTGATTGGAAATTTGTTGCAGACTGGTATAATAATATTGCCGCGGCAAAAGCCCGAAGCAGCTACGAAGTAAAATCTGTTACCAATCAGTTATTTGGCAGCAAAAATGGAGATGATTTGCAGAAGATAAAAACAATTTACAAGTACATCACCCAAAATATTGCCTACAGCTCGGTTTCGTTCAGGCAAAGTGGTATCATTCCTCAGAATCCGGCAACGGTACTTAATACCCGAATTGGCGATTGCAAAGACGTATCTACCCTATTTGTAACCATGTGTAAAGAGGTGGGCGTAAATGCAGAACTTGTATTGGCAAAAACTAGAGATAATGGGCAAAATACACTGTTACTGCCAAGTATCGATTTTAACCATTGCATTGCCAAGGCGAATATCAACGGACAGGATTATTACTTAGAACTAACTTCAAATTCGTTGCCTTTCGGAACCTTTTACAATAGCGATCTCAGTTCGCCAATTTTAAACATCAATAAAGCTACATCCACGCTAACCAAGCTAAACCCAACCAACCGAAGCGTTAATGCGATGAGTTACCAGACGGCTATCAAAATCAACGACAACAACATGGAAATTACAGAGTCGAATTTTGATACCGGTGCAGCAGTAAGCTTTTTAATAAATGATTATAACAACCTATCATTGAAAGATCAGATCAAAAAAATGAAAGAGCAGTTATCCTCTCAATATCCTGAAAATGACGTGGCAGATTTAAGTTTCACCAACCTTGACCCGAAAAGTGCACTATCAGATACCATCGCTGCCAAGTCTACTTACACGCTTAAAAACGTATGCAAACCCGTTGCGGGAATGTCTATTTTTGCACTTCCATGGTCTGCCGCTATTTACCCTGCTGGTTTAACCATTACCGAACCGCGAAACTTTGGTATCGACTTAACCCAACTATTTTATACAGATAAAACGAATGAAGAAATTGCGCTTGAACTTCCAACAGGTAAAAAACTAATTGAACCAGTAAAGCCTTTAACAATCGACAATGAATACTTCAAATATGCATTGAGCAGCAAATCGCTAAATAACAAAGTAATTATTAACAGGACATTTATCCTTAAAAAAGACTTTGTTGCCAAAGATAAAGTACAGGAATTCCACAGTTTGTACAAGAAATTGGCTGAATCAGACCAGCAACAATTGGCCTTCAAATAGCAGATAAATCTCTGGAATTCAGAGTCTGTTCAAAGCTGTACTGCCCCCAAAAAGTTATACACTATTTGGGGGCTTTTTTATGGCAAATTCCTATGGAACTAAATCACGATAGCATCTCGTAATTAAAGTTATCACCTTTAATGCCGCATCTTTTAGACCATTTTCATCATAAAATGATATCAATATGCCTTAATTATTTATAGTTTTAAAAAATTGCAGCATTCATTGATTCCAATTCAAACAAAACAAAGGTTTGCGGCATTTAATTAGCATCATGAAAGAAATCAGGGAAATATTATCGAGCTATGCCAAAGCACAAATTGATCGTAAACAATGTGCTTTGGCTACGGTAGTGAAGGTAGAGGGCTCTTCTTATCGAAGGCCTGGTGCCAGGATGTTGGTAACCGAAGATGGAATGCTCACTGGCGCCATCAGTGGTGGTTGCCTCGAAGGAGATGCGTTAAGAAAAGCCCTAACGGCAATCCTCCAACAAAAAAATAAACTGGTTACCTACGATACAACAGATGATGACGATGCAAAGTTCGGTGTGCAATTGGGTTGCAACGGCATTGTACATATCTTGTTTGAGCCGATTCATAACGATAATTTAAACAATCCCATCGAACTGCTAAGGAAAATTTCGGCTCAGCGACAACCTGCCGTATTGGTAACGCTCTTTTCGCTTAGTGGAATTAACCAACCAGGCACCAGTATGCTATATACCGGGCTGCAGCAAATCGTCGCCAATGAAAATACCAGTAATGATCAGTTACTTGAAGATACCCGAAGAGTATTTGCTGAAAAAGACAGCCAGTTTAAAATTTACGATTTGGAAGGGCAAACAACAGATGCTTTTATTGAGTACATTAATCCACCTATTGCGCTGGTTATTGCAGGTGCAGGCAATGATGCACAGCCATTAGTAGAGATGGCAAACCTGCTGGGTTGGGAAATTACTGTTGCCGATGGCAGACCAGCACAAGTAACACAGGCACGTTTCCCAAAGGCAAACCACCTGGTGTTGGCAAATGCAGAACAACTTCTGAATAAAGTGGAGATTGATGATCAAACAGCTTTTGTTTTGATGACACACAACTACAACTACGACCTGGAATTACTTGGAAATTTACTAAAAAGAGAAGTGAAATACATCGGGGTGCTAGGTCCAAAAAAGAAGCTACATCGCATGTACGATGATCTAAAGCTTGATAGATACGATGATCTTAACCAAGTGCATGGTCCTGTTGGGCTCGATATTGGAGCAGAAACCGCTGAAGAAATTGCCCTATCAATAGTAAGTGAGATAAAGGCGGTTTTCTCTGGTGCTTCCGCGAAACTGCTAAAAAACAAAACCACTCCAATTCACAACCTCTAGAACCAATATTGTGCATACTGCAATAATTATTCTTGCCGCCGGCAGTTCTTCAAGGCTCGGCCGACCTAAGCAGCTACTAAAAGTGGGTGGTAAATCCTTGCTCCAACATGTAATTGATGAAGCCCAATCTGCACAGCTTTCGCCAATTCTGGTAGTTGTAGGTGCATCAGCTGAAGAAACGGTCTCCTGCTTAAATCCTGGTAAAGCACAAATAGTAGTAAATAGCAATTGGCAAAAAGGTATGTCCACAAGTATTATTTCAGGCTTGGCGCAACTAGACGATGGAAACCTGCCAAAACAAGTTATATTTGCTGTATGCGATCAACCTTACATATCGGCAAAGGTATTTGAACAATTGGTCGCGAAAGCAGCGGAAAGTAAGGCAGGAATTGTTTCTGCCGCATACGGTAAAACATTGGGCACCCCTGTATTGTTTAGTTCAAAGTATTATGATGAACTACTGAAGCTTGCTGGCGATGAAGGTGCCAGGAAGCTGATAAAGAAACATCGATCTGATCTTGCCACCATAAATTTCGAGGGCGGAGCATTTGATATTGATACGGAAGCCGATTACATAAATTATAAAAACACACAGCATGATTGAAGATTCATTCGGAAGGGTTCACGACTATCTGCGAATTTCGCTAACCGATAATTGCAACTTCCGCTGCTTCTACTGCATGCCAGAAGAGGAATACGATTTCACCCCAGCATCACGCCTAATGCAGGCAGATGAAATTGTAAAGCTAGCCACCATATTTGTTGAAAATGGCGTAAAAAAGATCAGGCTGACTGGTGGCGAGCCACTTGTAAGAAAAGACGCCGGTGAGATTATTTTGGCGCTGGCCAAACTTCCTGTAGAATTGGCCATTACCACCAATGGCACCCGAATTAACGATCTTTTACCGACACTCCTGGCTGCCAACATCAAAAGCATCAATATCAGTCTGGATACGCTCCAACCAGAAAAGTTTAAATTGATTACCCGTCGCGATGTTTTCCACTTGGTGAAAAGCAATATTGAGCTACTGCTTCAACATAAAATAATGGTTAAACTCAATATGGTGGTAATGAAGGGTATGAACGATGATGAAATCCTCGACTTCATCGCCTGGACACAACATAACCCCATTCAGGTTCGGTTTATTGAGTTTATGCCTTTTAGTGGCAACCGGTGGACAAGCAATAAGATGTGTTCGCTGGCCGAGATTTTAGCCATTATAGAGGAAAAACATACCGTGTTTCCAGTAATTGCAAAGGCTAACGATACGGCAAAACATTTTATGGTGGCTGGTCATGAAGGTTCTTTCGCCATCATCAGCACCATGACGCAACCTTTCTGTAGCACCTGCAACCGGATGCGTTTAACGGCAGATGGTAAATTAAAAAACTGTCTTTTTTCTGCAGGAGAAACCAACTTGTTGGCACCTTTAAGGGCTGGAGAAGATGTTCTTCCATTGATAAAAGCTTCCATTTGGAGCAAAGCAAAAGAATTGGGCGGGCAGCTCAATACAGATTTCGAAAAATTGGATGCAGGCGCAATCAATAATCGAAGCATGATTACCATTGGAGGATAGTTGATGATTAGTGTAACAGAAGCCAAAGCCATTCTCGCTAAAAATATTAATCCCCTTAAGCCTGTAACCCTGTCGCTCGAAAAGGTAGGGGGGCATATATTGGCAGAAGATATTTTTGCCATTTGCGATATTCCGGCATTTTCACAGTCGAGTATGGATGGCTATGCATTTAATTTCAAAGATAAAGACCAGCATCTGAAGCTAAATGGCGAGATGGCTGCTGGTACAAGCCAACAAACTGAAATTGCCGCTGGGGAAGCCTCTCGGATTTTTACGGGGGCGCCGCTACCAAATGGAGCGGATACGGTTGTTATGCAAGAAAAGGTGCATTTTGAAAACGGATTCCTGGTAGTTGGTGATGAACACCTTAAATTAGGTTCAAACGTTCGAAAGGCAGGTGCGGAAGTAACGAATGGCACTTTGGCAATGGAAAAAGATACCCTGCTTAGCCCGGCGGCCATTGGCTTCCTTGCACAGATTGGTATCCAAAGTGTTTCCGTTTACCCGATGCCGAGCGTAGCCATCATCCTTACCGGGAAAGAATTGCAAACACCGGGACAACCGCTAAGTTTTGGTCAGGTGTATGAGGCGAATTCTTTCTCACTCGCAACAGCGCTCACACAAGCGGGCATCAATGACATCGAAATTATGATGGCAGATGATGATCTTGAAATACTGAGAGATGTGCTGCAACAGGCAATAGAAACAAAGGATGTAGTGTTATTAACAGGTGGCGTAAGTGTAGGCGATTACGATTTCGTGATCCAAGCATCGCAGCTTTGTGGGGTGCAGCAACTCTTCCATAAAGTAAAACAGAAACCGGGAAAACCATTATTCATAGGCAAGAAGAACGATCAATTTGTCTTTGGTCTTCCGGGAAACCCCTCCTCCGTTCTTAACTGCTTTTATAATTATGTTCTGCCAACGCTGCATCAACTTTCAAATAAAAAGAACTCGGTACAGGAGTTAACGGCAATACTTACTACTAGCTATGAAAAACCCAAAGGGCTTACTCATTTTCTAAAAGGATTTTATGCCGATGGAAAAGTAACGCCATTAGCAGAACAGGAATCTTTCCGCCTTTCTGCATTCAGCCAAGCCAATTGCTTAATCTGTCTGCCAGAAGATCGCGAGATTTTCAATGCCGGCGATCAAATAAACATTTTACATTTACCACACTAATGCCAATGCAGATAGATCTTTTACTTTTTTTTGGATTACTATTTATTGTTGCCTTCCTCTATTCTTCGGTTGGCCATGGGGGTGCAAGTGGCTACCTGGCTTTGATGGCCATCTTTGCCATCTCGCCTTTAATCATGAAACCAACGGCATTATTGCTAAACCTTTTTGTTTCATCGGTATCGTTTATTCAATTTTATCGAGGTGGTCATTTTCGATGGAAAACTTTTTGGCCTTTTGCAGCTGCATCTATCCCAATGTCGTTCATTGGTGGCACAATGGCCATCGAAAGTGCTGTTTACAAAAAAATCCTGGGTGTACTGTTGCTCATCCCCGTTATTCGTTTTTTTTTCTTTAAGGATGCTGGTCCGGATGAGCGAAAAACACCAAACATCCCGTTGTCTCTGGCAATAGGAAGTATTATTGGTTTACTTTCTGGGATGATTGGTATTGGTGGTGGAATTATTCTTTCGCCAGTGCTGTTGCTGTTGAAGTGGACTGATCAAAAACAGGCCGCAGCGATAAGTGCAGCATTCATTTTTGTCAACTCCGTTGCCGGACTTGGCGGTCAGCTTGTAAAAGGTTTCGTTTTTAGTCCTGATATGCTTACCTACGTGGGCGTGGCATTTTTAGGGGGGCTTTGTGGTGCATACTTCGGCGCCCTCAAATTCCCACAAACGGTATTAAAAAACGTATTGGCAGTTGTACTGGCCTTGGCGGCCTACAAACTATTATTCACCCATGCATAAAATTTAGTACTGATCATCCTGCTTAATCTGAACGTTAGAAAATGTGGAATGAGTTAAATCTTCATTCAAATAGGTTAGAAGAGATATCATCCAAACAGCAAGCGAATTGCAAGATTTAAAGATCAATTAGTAAAAAACAAGCATTTACAGGTAAATTAGTATAATGGAAATCAATTTAATCACCTTCGGAAAAATTACTGACTTTGCAAAGCCCCAAACGTTGCTCGTTAACAATGTCAATAACTCTGATGAATTAAAAAATCATTTGGAGGAACGTTTTCCGGAATTGAGGCAGATTAAATATAAATTGGCTGTAAATGAAGCATTGGTACAAACAAACGTTCCGGTACCAGAAAATGCCACAGTTGCAATTTTACCACCCTTTTCTGGAGGATAAAATGAAGAACGAACGATATCAGAGGCAAGAAATTCTTGAGGGCTTCGGCGTAGCAGCACAAGAGTTGCTTTCAAAAGCAAGCGTTTTGGTAATTGGTGCTGGTGGACTCGGATGTCCGGCATTGCAGTACCTTGCTGGCGCTGGCATTGGAAAACTTGGCATTATCGATCATGATCGAATTTCATTGAGCAACCTGCACCGACAGGTTTTATATTCCACGGCAGATATAGGCAGGCTCAAAGTAGACATTGCCGCACAGCATCTAGCGGCGCTCAATCCAGAGATTTCTATTAATAAATATCCTGTACGTCTTGATGCCAACAATATCATCGAACTTTTCGAAAAATACGATTATATCCTGGATGGAACAGATAACTTCGAATCGAGATATCTGATTAATGATGCCTGCATCTTGCTAAATAAGCCATTGGTTTTTGCCGCAGTTTCTGGTTTTGAAGGTCAGCTGGCTATTTTTGGTGTAGAAGATCAATACGGTCAAAAAACAAACTACAGAGACATTTTTCCCATTCCTCCAGGCGAAGGAGAAATTCCCAATTGTGCAGAAAACGGAGTTTTGGGCGTTCTACCAGGCATTATAGGTATCATGCAGGCTGCAGAAGCGATCAAACTGATCACCCGCATCGGGCAGCCTTTGGTCAATAGCATACTTACCTACAATTTGCTTCAACAAAAAGGATATGAAATTTCGATAATTCCTTCTCCCGCAGGGAGTTACCACCTTCCATCCAGCGCAGCTGAATTAATCCAAATACATCAAACTAAAGAAGAGGAGATTGAAGAAATCGACGCAGCGAAATTGGCTAAGCTGGCAGCAGATGGCCAGGCCTTGTTAATCGATGTACGGGAAACAACCGAACTGCCCGCGTTAGATTTGCCTAACATAGTAAAAATCCCAATGTCTGCGATAGACGGTTTATTGGCACTTGAAATCGACCAGCCACATATCGTTTTAATTTGCCAGCACGGCATTCGCAGCATGGCAGCAGCGGCACTTCTAAGGGAAAAATACAGCAACACCAAAAAAATTTATAGTCTAAAAGGCGGCATAGCCCGATACCCATATTTTTATTCACTTACACGATGAGCGGACACCAATTTAAAAACATTTTTAAGGAAGGGACTATTTCTCCAACCTTTATTGCCGATAGTATTAGCAAACATCAGAGCAAAACCAATATTGGCGCACATAGTATTTTTTTAGGTCAGGTGCGGCAGGATGAGATCGATGGAAATCAGGTGCAAGCCATTGAGTACACCACTTACCAGGAACTTGCACTGGCAAAAATGCATGAAATTCGGGAAGAAATGTTTCAAAAATATTCGCTTACATGCCTGCACGTGTACCATAGCCTGGGCAAGGTTAATGCTGGCGAGATTTGCCTTTTTATATTTACCTCATCGGTACGCAGAAAAGCTGCAATGGCTGCCTGCGAGGAACTGGTAGAACGCATCAAAGCAGAATTGCCAATTTGGGGTAAGGAAATTTTCGACAACGAAACCATACAATGGAAAGAAAATAGCTAGAATGGTAAATATCACACACAAATCAAACACCTTGCGCATTGCAGTAGCGACGGCAACCGTTAGGGTATCTAAACAAGAAACGATTGAAGCCTTGGTGCAACGCAAAGTACCCAAGGGCGATGTATTTGAATTTGCTCGTGCAGCGGGACTTTTTGGCGTTAAAAAAACCAGCGATGTCATCCCAGACTGCCACCCACTTCCTATTGAATTTACGGCTATTACTTTCGAAATTATCGAATTAGCAATCGTGATTGCTGTAGAAGTCCATACTATTTATAAAACCGGAGTGGAGGTTGAAGCCATGCATGGCGCAAGTGTAACGGCGCTTACTATGTATGATATGCTGAAACCAATTGATAAAGGTATCACGATTGAAAACATCGGTTTGGTTAAAAAGTCTGGCGGAAAAACCGATATGAAACATTTAAAGTTTCCAGAACTAAAAGCTGCTGTAGTAGTTTGTTCTGATTCCGTTTTTGAAAAAAAGGCAGAAGATCGTTCTGGAAAAGCAATTATAGCGAGATTGGAAAGCCTTGGAATTGAAACGCTGAGCTACGACGTACTTCCGGATGATCTCGAAACCATTCGGGAAAAAGCTTCGTCACTGGCCACCAGCGAACATCAGCTGCTCCTATTTACCGGCGGAACTGGCCTCTCTCCACGAGATGTAACCCCAGAAGCTATTGCACCACTTATCGATAGAAAAATCGACGGAATTATGGAAACAGCACGTAGGTACGGACAAGATAGGATGCCTTACGCCATGTTATCGAGAGGTGTCGCAGGATTTATAAAAGATACTTTGGTTATCACATTACCCGGATCGAAAAGTGGTGTGACTGAAAGTATGGATGCATTATTCCCTCAAATCTTGCACCTGTTTAAAATAGCCAAAGGCGAGGGTCATTAACCGTCGCCAGGTATATTCAAAAAGCCTCATCAGTGATCAATTATAGGATAACTGATGAGAGTGAAAGCATCTAAAGTAGTTTATCTGGTGTAATTGGCAAACTTCTAACCCGCTTTCCGGTAGCATTGAAGATTGCATTTGCTACGGCTGCCGCTACCCCAACAATGCCGACTTCGCCAATGCCTTTAACACCCATCTTGTTTGGGATGGGATCGTTCTCACGGATAAAAATGGTTTCAATATCGCCAATGTCGAGATTTGCAGGCACATGATAATCTCCAAAAGATCGGGTAGCGAAATTGCCCCAACGTGGATCAATAACCGATTCTTCTGTAAGTGCCATGCCAATTCCCCAAACATTTCCCCCAATAATTTGAGAGCGTGCTGTTTTGGGGTTTAAAATTTTTCCGGCACCCGTAACGGCTAAAAAGCGTGAGACCCTGGCTACTCCGGTGTACTTGTTTACCCTAACCTCTGCAAAATTGGCGTTGAAGCTATGACTAGAATAATCGCCTGCATTAACAGGAGGCTTAGCATCTACCCTCGATTCAAATTCACGAAAGTTTTCACTCAACATCAACTGCGCTGCCGTTGGGCGGACGAAAAACTGCTTATCTGATTTGGCCAAAAGTTCATCTGTTATTTTAATACAGGCATCGTTTACTGCATTTGCAAAACTGGACGCACCAACAGAACCGACAGAACCTGCCGCAGGGGGCAAGTCAGAATCTCCAATAGAAATGGTTATGTTAGCCAGCGGTATACCCAAGCCATCCGCAGCAGTTTGAGCCAATATTGTATTCGTACCCGTACCCAAGTCTGAAGCTGCCAGCGCTACACTTGCCAGAACCACATCTCCATTGCGTTTTAATTTTATAAGTGCCGAGCTTTCTCGCTGTCTCGCCGGATAGGTACCACAGGCAACGCCATAGCCTATCCATTCATCACCCGACTGCTGCTGCCTCGGCTGGAACTTCCGTTTTTCCCAACCGAAAGCCTTAGCCCCCTCTTCTAAACATTGCACCGTAGTGCGTGATGACCATGGCTTATTGTTAGATGGATCTTTACTGGGTTCATTTTTAATTCGAAATGCAATCGGATCAATCTTGAGTTGATAAGCCAGTTCATCCATAGCAGATTCAAGCGCAAAACTTCCTGTAGATTTTCCCGGCCCGCGAGTGTATGTAGGCAGAATCAAGTTCATTGGCACTACACGATAGCTGATTAGCGAATTGGGAGTGTCATACATAATCTTCGAACCGTCGCCACACCCTTCTATATACTCGTTGTCAATCGCGGTATGTGTGGTGGTTTCATGCGCTAAAGACAACAATTTACCTTCTTTGGTTGCTGCCAGACTAATGCGTTGAAAATTTCTTTGACGAAATCCTACTGAATTGAACATTTGCTGACGGGTAAGGGCAAGCTTAACAGGTCGATCAACCATTTTTGCAGCAACCGCTGCCAACACCATATTTGCCCATTGCCCCCCTTTTGAACCGAATCCGCCCCCAATAAATGGAGAAATAATTCGCACATCTTCAGGTTTAATATTCAACGTTGCCGCAGCAGCCATTTGTGCGCCATTTACAATCTGAGAAGCATTATACAAAGTGAGCTTCTCACGTTCCCACACGGCAATACTTGAATGAGGTTCTAAGGGATGGTGGTGTTCTATTGGTGTTTGATAAACTTCAGAAATCTTATAAGTTGCATTTGCATAGGCTTGTTTCACATTGCCCCTCACAAGATCTGCCATCGCTTTATCCTTGGGCATTACAGCTGTTTTGGCCAGTTCATCAAAATCAGTTCTTCCGTTGGCTTTTTGATATTCTACCTTGATTAGCTTAGCAGCATGTGTGGCTTGCTCGAAAGTTTCTGCTACTACCATACCAATATGTTGACCATGGAAAACAATCTCCGGACTTTGCAGTAAGGCCCCGCCCCTCAAACCTCCCTTCTCATTTAATTTCGGCGCATTTTCATGTGTGATGATCGCCAGAACACCCGGAGTGGCCTTTGCCGCGGAACTGTCTATGCTCGTGATTTTACCTGCAGCAATCGTACTCTTGAAAATCACGGCATATGCCATGTCTTTCATCGGGTAGTCTGTTGCATATGTAGCTTTTCCTGTTACTTTTAGGATACCATCTATGCGGCTAATTGGGGTACCAGTTACTTGATCTAAGTTTTGCATGAAATTTCTTTTATGTGAACGATTAAGCCATTTTTCTCATCGCCATTTCTAGCGCCAGCGCAATGCTCTTTCTTCCCAATTCTATCTTGAAACGATTGTGCTCAAAGCCTTTAGCCTGTTTCATCTCTGCATCTGCAGCAAGTTTAAAATTTGCAGCAGATGGCGACTTTCCTATCAGCATCTTCTCCGCCGCTAATGCTCGCCATGGCTTATGTGCTACACCACCCATCGCTATGCGTACCTTGGTAATCTTGTTATTTACAACTGCAAGAGCAGCCCCAACAGAAACTAATGCGAATGCATAAGATGCCCGGTCTCTCACCTTAAGGTAATAAGAATGGTTTGCCATCTCATTTTTGGGAATGCTAATTGAAGTAATGATTTCTCCCGATTTTAAGGAATTGTCCTTTTCAGGTGCATCACCTGGAAGGCGATGAAAATCGCCGATGGCAATCGCCCTTACTTGGCCGTCCGCTCCTTGGACATGGACTACAGCCTCTAAAGCAGATAAAGCAACGGCCATGTCTGATGGGTACACCGCAATACATTGATTTGACCACCCAAATATTGCATGCATGCGGTTAATGCCTTCGATAGCGCCACATCCCGTACCTGGCGCTCGCTTGTTGCAGGGCATATTTACATCGTAAAAATAACTACAACGAGTGCGCTGCATTAAATTGCCACCATTTGTAGCCATGTTTCTAATCTGCGCAGAAGCACCGGCAAGTATCGCCTGTGTGAGTAAAGGAAAATGTTGCCTGATGAGTGGATGGTTTGCCGTTTCCGTATTTTTGCCCAAAGCACCAAGCTCAACGCCATTGCCAGCCAACTCTTTAACGTAATCTAATTGAATACCGTCGATAGAAACCAATTCATCTGGTCGCTCTACATCTTCCTTCATCAGATCAATAAGATTTGTTCCGCCCGCCAGGAATTTTGCGTTCGAATTATTGGAGGCAAGTCTTGTCGCTTCGGAGACTGCTTTCGCCGGTGTAAATTTAAAAGGTCTCATGGCATTTATGCTTTAAATTGTCCGGCAAATTGCCAGGTTTGTTCCACCGGCATGCCACTATTAATTTCTTGTATTGCAGCAACAATGTTTGGATATGCACCACAGCGGCATATATTTCCAGACATCCGTTCTCTAATCTCTTCCTTAGAAAGCGCAGTCGTTACAGGTTTACGCACATCTTTAGTTACATAGCTCGCATGCCCATCCTTCGCTTCTTTTATTAAGGCAACTGCTGAGCAAATTTGTCCGGAAGTACAAAAACCGCATTGAAATCCATCATGTTTTAAGAATGACATTTGCATCGGATGAAGTTCATTTCCTTCTGCCAAGCCCTCAATTGTTACCACCTCTTTTCCTGTACAAGTAGCCGCCAGTGTTAAACATGAGAGCACTCTTCTGTCATCAACAATTACGGTACATGCGCCACACTGACCATGATCACATCCTTTTTTCGAGCCTGTTAGTTCTAATCTTTCCCGAAGTGTATCTAATAGGCTCATTCGTGAATCTACCGTAACCTTTTTGCTAACGCCGTTAACTTTAAACGTAACATCTACACCGTTTTCTATAGCCAAAGGGTTAAGCTTTGAAGGGTTTGTAGACTCAATGGATCTGGCAAAAGCTTGCTCAGCACCTATGAGGTGTGTAATTAGGGCACCGCCGGCTGCAAAGCCCATTAACTTCATAAAATGCCTGCGGTTAACACCTTTCTCAATGATCTCTGTGAGGTCTTCAGGCATAAGTTCACTAAAGAGTTGTTTCTCCTCTTCAGTCAACTTGGTTTTTTTGTATTCATCGTTCATATCAATCAAAGAAAGTAGGTTTAGCACATGGCATAATATACCTTATCATAACAAGGCTTCAGGCAATTAGTTTTTGAAATGGGCACCAAGCATTGTAACTAATCAATGCATTTAGATGGATGCATTTCGGCACAATGCCACCGCTATTGGCAAAGGTTTGGAAAAAAATTCGGGTGCAACCAGCTTCCGAGTCTTAGTTGGAGATGGGTACTATCAGCATAGTATAAGCATAGCTTAAGTAGGGATAAAGCATAGATAGTGTACTACAATAGTACTAAATTGGTTTTCCTTCGAAATAAAGCACATTAAAGTTCAGTATGGATTGAAGAGATGAAAAGGGCAGATGGAGAAACTATCAACAAGCTAACATTATCCCACTATCAATTTTTACCTATCAGGTCTTCCTGCTTCCTTATTGATTTATTTCCAAATGGGTTTGACTGAAAAAACTTCCAGCGTTTCAACGTTAATGTTATTGCCCCAAAATTTAAACCCATCTTTATTGTTCCCGTCTACTTTCCTTTCCATTGAATACGAGTAGGCACCGCCATCAATAAATACTTCGATGGAAGTTTTATCGATATATATGTCAGCGCTAATTTCCATACTCGTCATTTCTTCCGGTGAATAAAACACACCATTGACCAGGTTAAAATTCATATCATAATCCAAAATCTTCTGTCCGTTTAAACTGATGCCTGCACTGGTAGCATGAGAAAGTTTTATCTTGGTTCTGATACGACATGTTGCCACGTTATTATAGGCTCTTAAATGCTCATTTGCAGCATCACTTTTTAGGTTGGTCCATTTGTTCACGCTCGAGAAAAGCTGATTTGTTTCTTTGATAGGCTCACTGAATAAACGAACACCATCTTTTGTCGATTTTAGCTTAAGTTCAGTCGGCATCAGCATCATGCCATTGAAAGGCATCCCCTTATGACTAATTCTACTCCATCCTATCTGTATCCTTCTGCCGTCAGACTTGGGGATATTGGTAAAAGTTTGGGCCGCATAGATGGAACCGGTAACGTAGTAATGTTTACCAGACTCCGGGATAAACTTCTGTCCATCAAAAGAACCGATCATATAGGTATTGGAGGCGCCATACATTACCCATTTTGTTTTTTTGGGGTCGTCATCAATTGGTAGTTCAAATAAATCGGGGCATTCCCAAAACCCTGTTGTGTGGCTTTTGTAATTCCATTCTTTCAAATTAGTTGAATTATAGATTGAATGCCCATCCCTTTCATTTAAAACCATTACCCAATGATTTCCTGGCGCATACCAAAAAACCCTTGGATCTCGGGTATCTACACTGTTCCATTTTGCTTTCGAATCGATAACTGGATTCTGAGTATATTTAGTCCATGTTCTACCCTTATCCAAACTATATGCTATACATTGCGTTTGTTTATCTGCTGTATTTGCAGTATATGTGGCCACCATTGCAGGTGTTTTACCTTTATTAAATCCGGCAGTATTGTTATAATCTATAACTGTAGAACCAGAAAACATCGTACCATGTTCATCAGGAAGCAAGGCGGTTGGTAATTCTTCCCAATGAACCATGTCTTTGCTTACAGCATGTCCCCACGACATGTTTTCCCACTCTCTTTCGAAAGGGTTATGTTGATAGAAAAGGTGATACTCTCCCTCATAGTAAATCATTCCATTTGGATCATTAATCCATCCTCTCTTAGAGGTGAAATGAAATTGAGGCCGGTTTTCTTCATGATAAAGCATAGCCTGGGCGTTAATTTCATCAGCCTGATAAATCTTGCTCAAAGCAGCTCCGTCTCCTTCATAAGAAATTTTAACCGTTTCCCCCTTCAACGCAGAAACATCACAAAAAACCCAATATTCTGGTTCGCCAGCTGCCAAACGGATTACAAAGTACCGTTCCTGCTTACCGTTAACTTCAAAAACCATCTTTTTACGCTCCTGTTGGTGTGAAACCGGTAGGTTTAGATATCTCTTACTAATTGCTATGCTAATCTCTGAAGCAGATCCAACAAAGCTGGTGCATAAGGCAATAATGGAAAGTAATACTGCTTTCGGCAGAATTGAGGTATTTATCATCATCTGACTTTTTTTATTTCCTGTTTGATAAAATTTCTTTTGAATATAATATCATTGTATTAATGCATAGTGTAATAGCTAATCCAAAGGGTTGATTGCTGTCAGTACAACTTTAAGTCTTTGGCGAGATTAAACACCTACTAATTTTTAAATATAAATCTTTGTTATAGTAATCAAAAACACCTGGGTTTTGCTAGACACATTTATTTCCTGTTTTTGATTCGGTAGATTGTAACTAAAATGCACCTTAAACATTGTTAGCCTAAATATTATGCATAGAATTTTATGATACAGGTTCTTATAACAACAACAAAGATGATACAATCATTAGATTCAAAATAGCGAAGTATTGATGATTTGATCCCTATTATATTCGAGCGACATTTAGCGTTAAGGAATATGAAATCTGTTCGACTTTGCGTGGTTCACCAATTATTCAATACTAACATTTAGTACCTTTACGAATGAAAACAGGGAAACAGGAATTAATTGAGAAAGCTTACGCTGCTTTTAACCGGAGAGATATTGACGAGGCACTTATGACCTTTCACCCAGATGTGGAATGGCCAAAAGCATTTGAAGGTGGTTATGTGCAGGGGCATAGCCAAGTAAGATCTTACTGGACCAGACAGTGGAGTTCCATTAATCCAACCGTTGATCCAATACAATTTTCGGAAAGAGAAGATGGAACCATGGAAATTACCGTACATCAAAAGGTAAAAGATCTCGAAAATAATATCATTTTCGATGGACTTGTGAAGCATATTTACACCGTGGTAAATGGCCTATAACGAAAAATGGAGATCGAAGGAAAATAACATCGTAACAACCGCAAAGTAATGAACTCAAAAATACTGGGTAGGTTGAAAGGCTTATCATTGCGGCATGCTGGCTAAAGGTATCATCAGATCTACTTAACTTGAACATGGAGAAGGCTTGTCTATTGCAATGAATCCAGACATCAGCCTAAACATTTTTCATTGATGAAACTTAGGTAGGAAAGGCGAACCTTCCCTACCCGCTTTCTACATTTTTCCTTTAGCGTCTTTGCTATCAGACATTTTGCCGTCGGACATTTTGCTGTGAGACATTTTTGCTTTTTCCATTTTAGCTTTTTTCATTGAATCAGCTTTCATTTTAGACATCTTACTTTTATCCATTTTATCCTTGCCCATCTTATCTTGTTTCATTTTAGACATTTTCTCTTTCTCCTGTTGCGGATTGCTTGCGAAAGTTGATGTAGAAAGTGTTACTACTACCATAGCTGAAAGAAATAATTTACCTAACGATTTTAAAATGTGATTTTCCATGTTGTTATGTTTTTGTTTCTCTCGTAGTCGAATCGTCTGCTAGGTCCTTACAAAAAAAATTATGAACTTTGTCTTCGGTGATACGTCCACTTACAATAATTTGCTATGCAATTCGATTTTTCTAAATCAGACCAGTGAACCAAAGCTGCAACCGATGACTTCAAATCTTAATTGCAGAGGCAATTGGTAAATCTATTAACCTTATTGAATCCGATGTTGGGGTTATACATCGGATTTCAAATAAATGAGGTGAAATTTGCTTGTGGTAACACTTCACCAATAAGTTGCAATCAAAGCAGGGTTAGCTATAACCTACGCTAGCGGCGCTTGTTGGGCCACTATAAATAATGATTTTTTCTTATTCTATTAATTTGATTACCTTACGTATGAGATAGCAGCTAACAACCAACTATTTACGTAAATAACACCAAATATTTTTTATTTTTCTGTAAGGAATTTCTGATTACAACGACAAATGCGTCATGGGCATATGTTCAAAATAGCTGCATCGTTGCTTGCTGCAAGATTGCTTTAAATTGGATTGAAAAATTGAACGTTTGATATCGATAAAAAGATTATGTTTCTGATGGATTTATTATGCGTAGAACACCCATGTTCGTAAAGCGGATGGAAGAGCCTAAACAATTATAGAATATCTGGTAGATTTATTAGTGAAAGTTTAAGATACAACCAAGGCCTTGCCTATACCAGCAAGTTTAGCAAAAAGAATAGGGTTATTGCCTAATTGATGCGAAATTTTAAAGAACTTCAAGAATTAGCAACCAGATAACGGTTTGAAAAAATAAAAATTAGGCAGGTAAATTTGATACAACATATTTAGATGAAAGAAATTAAAGAAAAGCATGCATTTCTAATGCGTTGGACACACTGGGTGAACTTCCCAGTGCTCACAATAATGATCTGGAGTGGGCTATTTATCTATTGGGCAAATGATGCTTATGGCATTTCTATTTTTGGGTTTACGCTGATCAAATTTTTTCCTGAATGGTTTTATAAGTATTTTCATATCCCCCACCGGCTTGCCGAGGGTATGGCATTCCATTTTCTTTTTATGTGGTTCTTTTTTATAAACGGATTACTCTACATTAGTTACACCATTTTCTCTGGCGCATGGAGATCACTTCTTCCTAACAAAAACTCGTTTAAGGAAGCTTGGCAAGTACTACTCCACGACTTACACATCAGAAAAACCATCCCACCTCAAAAAAAATACAATGCAGCCCAGCGGATTGCCTACAGTGCTATCATCTTAATGGGTGCTGGCTCTATCATTACAGGCCTGGCCATTTATAAGCCTGTGCAATTCTACTGGCTCTGTTGGATTTGTGGTGGCTATCACTTTGCCAGGATTATTCATTTTGCACTAACCATTGGCTATGTCCTATTTTTCGTGATACACATCCTTCAGGTGGTTCTGGCTGGATGGAACAATTTCCGTTCTGTAATATCCGGATTTGAGGTTGTAGAAACCGAACCTGCCATCAAGGAGCAAGAAACATTAATACCAAATAACGAAGATAATGAAAGCAACAGACCAAGATAAAATCAAAAAACCCCTCAGCATCGAGGAGAAAATAAAGCGAAGAAATTTTATTTCCTTTGGTGCTTTCATCGCCCTTGGTGGAGGTGCTGCGGCAGGCTGGAAGTGGCTTCTAAACTCGCCCGAAGAAAATGCGGGCATAACTGGTGGAGCGAAGGCACCGCTTAGAAAGGCGCTAAATAAAACTGAGGTCTTCTTCCGGAATTTTTTTAGCAATAATCATTTGGTTAAAACCTATCCAAAAGAGCGGGCGGCAAAAACGGTTAGGGTTAATAGTTTAATTGGCATTAATAACGACCAAGATTTCGACATCGGCACTTGGAAACTGGAAGTTAAACTCAATAGACTGGAATCACTAAAGATTGGTATAGATGAGATTAAAGCATTACCAAAAACTGAGCTTATTTTTAGTTTCAAATGCGTGGAAGGTTGGGATCAGATCCAGCACTGGGGTGGAGTCAAAATGAGCGAGTTTTTAAGCCATCATAAATTAGATAATCTGGCGAAGAAAAACTACATGGGACTGGGAACGCCAAATGGCGACTATTATGTTGGGCTTGAGCGTGACAGTGTGCTCCATCCTCAAACAATTTTAGCCTATGAAATGAACGGAAAGCCTATAACCAATGATCATGGTGCGCCATTGAGATTAATCATTCCGGTAAAATATGGTATTAAAAATCTGAAAAGAATTGGAGTGATGTCTTTTAGCGACCAACGGCCTAAGGACTACTGGGCAGAACAGGGCTACGATTACTATTCCGGTTTATAAAAAAGGGGGATCCAAAAATCCCCCATATGTATTAACTTTTTTCTTTAAACGCGGGCTTAATCAGCTCGCTCATGCTTTTTCTTAATTTCAAAACTTTCGGCCTAGACACATTTTGAATGTACCCGCTGTTGGGATTCAGCTTGTAGTAATCTTGATGGTACTTTTCCGCGGGATAGAACACTTTGATGGGTACAATCTCCGTTACGATTTTATCACCATAATGGTGACTGGCATTTACCTTGGCTTCCACCTGTTGTAGTATTTTCTTTTCTTCAGGAGTTCTATAAAATGCTACCGAACGATAATCCTCCCCTTCATCAGGACCTTGTCGGTTTAATGTGGTGGGGTCGTGGGCATAAAAGAATGCTTCTGAAAGCTGTGCATAGCTAATTACCGTTGGATCGTAGTAAACCTGCACCGATTCTGCATGGCCGGTTTTATCTGAGCAAACTTCTTCGTAAGTAGGATTTTTCAAGGTTCCACCAGCATAGCCAGACACCACCTTATTTACTCCTTTCAATTCGCTCATACCTTCAGATAAGGCCCAAAAGCATCCGCCAGCAAAAGTGGCCACTTGCTCACCGGCATTGGGCTCAGGTAACGTAGCAAACCCTTTCTGACTTCTGGTGGTCTGCGCATCTGTACATGAAGCAAGGAAAACAAATCCAAGCAACCATAATTTATATATTTTCATGGCATTAAAATTATTTGGAAGGAACAAACTTAAGTGCATACGAATTCATGCAGTATCGTAAGCCGGTAGGTTTCGGACCATCGTCGAATACGTGGCCCAAATGCAGGCCAGTACTTGCCTCAACCACTTCGTCTCTAACCATGCCATCAGATGTATCACCAACAATTTTGATGGCACTCGGATCAATAGGTTTAAAAAAACTGGGCCAGCCCGTACCAGATTCAAATTTGGTATCTGAACTGAATAGTGGCTTACCCGTGGCGGCACTTACATAAATTCCTTTCTTATGATTATTCCAAAAAGGATTTTTGTATGGCGTTTCCGTTCCGCTATTTACCATGATCTCATAGGCCTCTGCAGAGAGTATCTTCCTCCAGTCGGCTGATGTTTTAGCCTCGGGATATTTTTTAATATCTCTAGACATGGTCTGTGCTTCTGTGCTTTTATTCTGTCCACAGGCATTTAATGCCAGTCCCAGAAAAAGGGTGCTTAATAATCTTAAATTTCTCATATCTCCCATTGGTAGTTATAAAACTTAAATCCTTACAACAGCAAGCGAAAAATATTTAATTAATTGCGCTCACCTACATTAAGTTACGAATAAACTTATGTGGCGGTTCTTCATGAAACTGTAAACCTAATACGTAAGAGATCGATAAGTGATTTGTATTTTGGGGAAGATTTATTCCAGGAAGATTTAAGGATAACAGCATCAAGTGCCTGGGATTACGGCGATTTTATTCAAAAAACCAATATGAACGTACCTGATTATATGTTTTTGTGAAGCAAATGGCAACCAGGATAATAAGATTAACTAAAGCTTTTCGCGGTGTTTGAACAATGTTTAAACAAAACTCTAGTTTTTTATTATTTGTGCTAAGATAAAAGCGGCTCTAAAAGTGTTTAAAGCCGCTTTTAAATTTTTTCTTTTCTAAGTAAGAAAAGAACCGTACCCAGCGCCGGAGTCGAACCGGCACGGTTTCCCACAGGTGTTTGAGACCAGCGCGTCTACCAATTCCGCCAGCTGGGCATGTGTTGGACGGGGTTGCAAATGTAGATAACGGTTATCAAAATCACAAAATTATTTTCAAATAAAATGTAATCCTTTCACTATATGCCACTTGCATTTCTAGGGCGTTCGTCTTTCAACCGCTTATCAACAATAAATGGGGCAAACGGTAAAAGTGAAGCCACAAAGATGGTGAGTGCTTTGGTAAACTTCCATTTCTGCTCTTGCCAAGCCATAATCAAAGTTGAACCATAGGCAATAAATAATATTCCGTGTACCCACCCGGTATATTTTACCACTTCATTGTAATGCAAAAGGTATTTAATGGGCATAGCAATAAAGAGCAAAGCGAGGTACGAAATACCCTCTGCTACAGCAACTTTTCGAAATAATGAAAGTGAACTCATAGATACTATTTTCGTGCGAATGTAGTGCTTAGTTACAACCAAACAAAACCGGCCGCGATGTTTTGACAATGTTGTGTTAGGCAAAACCTATCACCATGCTACACCTTGGGTAGGCGTTCGCGAATGCGGGCAATATATTTTTGCCGGTAATACAAATCTTTGATAGACGCAAAAAAAGTTTCAGACTGTTTGGGCTGGGCATCAGATTGTTCCATCAATGAATTTAATTCTTCTTTCAAGGATTGATCAATCTCATCAACCTCCATAACAATAGCGGTCATTTTGGACGGGTCTGGATCGAATTCTAAATCCATCAGCGCTTCATTCACCTCCATCATATCCATTAAAAAAGATTGCGGCAGCTGATAGCTTTCATCTGGCTTCACAATATTATTGATCTCCAGAACATATTTCAAGCGCTTTTGCTTATTGCTTAAAGTCTGGAACGCTTTATTGTTAAGCGTAGATAGTTCCAACACCTCCTGCTGCTTTTCCTCGCTTTCGTTAGCATAAAAATCGGGGTGAAATTGCTTACTTAACGCATAGAACTTGGTTTTAATAAGCTGCTGATCTGGATTAAATTGCACAGGCAATTCGTAAAAATCAAAGTAATTTGGTTGTTGTTGTTCTTCGCTCATAAAGAGATTAAATTAAAATGCCGCAGTAGTTTAGGTTACAATTAACCTACACACCTGCGGCATAAAACTATCTAGGACGTTACTTTCCGAAAGATTTTAAAATATCGTTACCAAAAGCAAATACCATCAAACAAATTAAAATTACAAAACCTACAATTTGTGCCTTTTCAAGCACTTTTTCGCTCACCGGTTTACGTTGTACCATTTCAATTAATAAGAATACCACATGCCCGCCGTCTAAGCCAGGTATTGGAAGCAAGTTCATAAATGCAAGTGCCATTGAGATTAGTCCAGTTAGCGTCCAGAATTTAACCCAGTCGAAAGTGCTGCCATATACCTTAGCAATACCAATCGGACTGCTAATATTCCGAGCACTAAGCTTGCCGGTAACCATTTTCCCGATACCTTTAGCATTATCTACAAAAGTACTCCAAGCCATTCCGGCACCAATTGGTAACGATTCGGCAAAGTTGAAATCTACATGCGCAGTTTCAGGCATGTTGCTAAAGTTCTGTGCTACACCAACAGTACCTTCTTTACTCACCTTTACGTTAAAAGTAATTGGTTTACCCTTACGCAATGCACTAATCGCAATTTGCTTATTTTTATTTTGCGCAACCTCTTCTTTAAACTGATCGAAAAAAGTAATGGGCTTTCCATTTACAGCTAGAATGCTATCTCCAGGTTTTATTCCCGCGGCATAGGCCGGATATACAGGTTTCTCAAACTTCCTTCCAAAGATTTTGTCTAAGAACGACTGGCGATCTGCTTTCTCATCTGGTGCCAATACCGTAGATATGCTCCCCATTTTGTACCTCGGGGTAATAAAATTCTCCTTATCGTTTTTAGATATTTTGTTTAAAATGGTATCTGGAACCGTTACGTACAACGTTTTATTGTCACGAAGCACAGTAAGCTGGGCGCCGTCGAAAAGCACCTTGCTCGAGATGGCATCCTCAAACTTAATCAGTTTACTGCCGTTAATTGCCAAAATTCTATCGCCATTTTGCAAGCCTATTTCCTTACCAATATTGCCTACAGAGATTCCATCTGTCAATTTTTCGTTTACCGTATAGGTTTGTCCGTATTTAAAAGTAAGCATCCAGAAAATAAAGATTCCCACAATTACATTTACGATAATACCACCAAGCATTACAATTAAACGCTGCCAGGCCGGTTTAGAGCGGAATTCCCAGGGCTGCGCAGGCAAAGCCATCTGTTCAGTATCCATGCTCTCATCAATCATTCCAGCAATTTTTACGTAGCCGCCTAAAGGAAGCCAGCCCACACCGTATTCTACATCACCCTTTTTAAAACTAAATAGCTTAAAACCCCAGGCATCGAAGAACAAATAGAACTTTTCTACTTTAATACCAAACGCCCTAGCCGCCAGGAAATGCCCTAATTCGTGGAGTATTACCAATAAAGACAATCCGAGCAACAACTGCCCCGCCATAATCAATCCATTCATATTCTATTATAAAATTTTTAGGTTAGATGTTAAACTATATTTTTTGTTACTAATTCGCCGGCTAAGATACGGCTATGTTTATCAGTTTCTAAATAATCGGCCAATTGTGGTTTTTCTATGAAGCTAATTTCCTCCATGCATCGCTCAATAACATCGCTCATTTGCAAGAAACCTATTTTATCATGTAAAAATGCTTCCACCACAATTTCATTCGCCGCATTTAAAATACAAGGCATATTACCGCCCTTTCTTAACGATTTAAAGGCTAAACTCAAATTCCTGAATGTGTCTATGTCTGCCTTTTGAAAGCTAAAATTTGGATAATCTAAGAAATTAAAACGCTTAAAATTGTTTTTTAGCCTATCGGGATAATTTAAAGCATACTGAATCGGAAGTTTCATATCTGGCACCCCCATTTGCGCTTTCATAGAGCCATCGGTAAACTGCGCAATAGAGTGGATAATAGACTGCGGGTGTACAATGACATCCACCTGATCTACATCCAGGTTAAAAAGCCACTTCGCCTCTATCACCTCTAAACCCTTGTTCATTAAGGATGCCGAATCTATGGTAATTTTGGCACCCATTACCCAATTAGGGTGCTTCAGGGCCTGTTCTTTAGTCACCGATGATAGAAACTCTTTTGTCTTTCCTAAAAAGGGACCTCCAGATGCAGTGAGGTAAATTTTCTCAATTTCATTTTGCTCCTCTCCTACCAAACACTGGAAAATAGCCGAATGCTCCGAATCAACAGGAAGAATTTTCACCTGGTGTTCCGCAGCCAAAGTGGTAATATACTCGCCAGCCACCACCAAGGTTTCTTTATTGGCTAGCGCAATGTTCTTGCCTGCTTTAATAGCAGCAATAGTAGGCCTTAAACCCACCGAACCCATTAAAGCCGTTAATACGATATCACTCGCGGGGTAAGCAGCCACCTCGGTTAATGCTTCCTCTCCAGCCAAAACATTAATACTCAAAGATGATAATGCATCCTTAACATACAGATACCTGGTCTCATCACAAATTACAACCAGCTCAGGTTTAAATTCCTTTGCCTGTTGAATCAGTAATTCAGCATTTCTTAATGCAGATAATACAGAAACCTTAAATATGCCAGGGTTATCCCGAACCACTTCGAGCGCCTGCGTACCAATGCTACCTGTTGAACCTAATATGGTTATGTTTTTCAATTCTTATTTTTTCAATTTTCCTCAATGGAAATAAATTTCAATACCTGGGTTTCTATATTTAGAAAAGCAATTTGCTGCTCATCGGTTTCGAAAGCCCCGCTGTACGTTTCAATCTTTTTTAACTTCCTGTCATACTTTCCCTAAATTGGAAGAAGGTGTACTTCAGCATCACAGCTTATTCAGGGTCGCTACAATAAAAAAGTATTTTCACTCCCATCGGGTTTATTCAGCAATGTAAGTGATAAATACCCACTCTCCCACATCTACTGTCTATTTTTATCTTAAAACTACACTTTGCTAGAACAAAACATCATCAGATCATCACGCTATGCCTTCACACAACAATTTGATGATCAGACAATATACCTTTCTAATTCATCCGCCAATTTTCGATCATTACTTAATCTCGGCACTTTATTCTGTCCACCTAGTTTGCCCACACGCTTCATGTAGTTTACAAAAGCATCTTTCTGTAAAGTGCGAACAATTAACGGCTGCAAAATACTTCCCTCAATGAGGTCAAAATAATAAATATTTTTCTTTTGCAAAGCTTCATCTACCTTTTTACTAAATGCCATTACATCTTGTGGAGGTTTAGAAAACTCAATAAACCACTCGTGATAAGGCAATTCTCCTGCCTTAGGGTTTACCTGTGGGGCAACAGTAAATTCCGTAATCTCAACCTTTTCCTCATTGGCTACCGTTAAAAGCGCATGCTCTACTTCCTCTCCTATAACATGCTCGCCGAAGGCAGAAATAAAATGTTTAATACGGCCGGTAACCACAATTTTGTAGGGGTTTTTAGATACAAACTTCACGGTATCGCCAATGCTATATCCCCAGAGGCCGGCATTAGTGTTTAAAATTAGAGCGTAATTGGTGTTTAGATCAATTTCGCCTAATGATAATCTTGTCGGCTGATCGTTGTAATATTCATCAGCCGGAATGAATTCATAAAAAATACCCGCATTTGCTAACAGTAGTAAGCCCTTATCGCCTTGCTGATCTTGGTAGGCAATAAAACCTTCGGATGCAGGATAAGTCTCTATTGAATCTATCCGCCTGCCTATACTTTGTTCTATCTTCGCCCGATATGGCTCAAAATTTACGCCGCCATAAATGAACAGACTAAAATTCTTAAATAAATCTGCAATCTTTTTACCGCCAGCCTTAGCGCTAAGTTTATCGAAATACATTTGCACCCAGGGAGGAATTCCCGAAATAAGCGTCATGTCCTCGCTGATGGTTTCTTCCACTATCGCATCTACTTTCTGTTCCCAATCTTCTATGATATTGGTTTGATAGGAAGGAAGCCTGTTTTTCTGTAGATAGGCAGGAACGTGGTGGGCCACAATGCCCGACAAGCGACCTACGTTGATACCATTTTTTACGGTAAGTACGGGACTTCCTTGTAGAAAAATCATTTTGCCGTTAACAAAATCTGCCTTACCTGTTTCGTTAATATAAGTTAAGATCGCGTTTCGAGCTGCCTTAATGTGCTCAGGCATCGATTCTTTAGTAAGTGGAATGTATTTTACGCCAGATGTTGTACCAGAAGTTTTGGCAAAGTACAAGGGTTTGCCCGTCCAAAGCACATCAGACTCCCCCGCCACTACCCGATCAACGTAAGGCTTTAATCCCTCATAGTCCTGAATAGGAACATGTTTTTTGAAATCAGTATAATCTTTTATATGAGAAAAATCGTGGTCTTTACCGAAAGCAGTAAGAGCTGCTGTGGCAACCAGTCTTTTTAAGATTTGTTGTTGGGCATTTACTGCGTTATACTTCCATTTATTAATCTGCCAGACCGCAAAAGCTGCAAATGGTTTACTTAATGCCGATTTTAATCCCATAATCCACAAACCTTAAACAGGTTTCTCCTTTCTAATATGAATATTTACTTTATAATTGTGTACCAGCATAGCCCTAAATGATTTTGGCCATCTCCTGTTTAGGAGTCTTTGGGCTTAAACAATATTATGCAAAATATCTGGGTGCTGCTCGCCTTTGTACTCTGATGCAATTTTACGATAGGCAACCGTTAAAGCCACGCTAGATAACGGAACAATAATAAATGAACTCAAAATGTTAACAATAAACGCAATAAAAGGCCAGTGCAATAAATTGAAGAGCAGGTAAATTAGATATCCACCTCCCAATACCAGTAGCAGCAACAGAATTTTTGTAAAGTTGCCTTTTGTAATTGCCAGGCTAAGTTTAATCGACTCGAAAGGCGCCGCATTCTTATCAATAATAAAAAAGGGGAAAAAAGAAATTCGTAGCCAGGTGATAAATAATGCCAAAATAGCAACGCCTACTGCAACTTGTGTAATGATTACTCCAGTCGCTTTGAAGCTTGCTACCCATCCAATTTGCACCAAATAGCGTAAAACAGGATCTAAAATATAAAGCACCGGAAATAATATTAAACCAATGAATAATATACAACCGATAAAGTAAAGTGTCGCAATTAAAAATCTGATAATTTGCTGCCTGGTGGGTAAGGTATCTACAATTTTAACGTCGTGCTCTTCATCATCCATTAAATGAAAAATATATTTAAAAAGCGATAGATTGATAGTAAAATATAAGAATACAAATACAATAGCCATTACCACACTTAAAATTTTGCTTACATCTTTAATAAAAAAAGCCATCAGGCTAGATGCGCTAGCGGTAATAAACATTAGAAAGCATAACGTAGCGATAGAAAAGTAATGTTTTCTGGTGATTCCCCATGCCCTTTGAATCACATCATTAACTGCAAAAGTACTTTCTTTTAGATAGTTGATCATTATTGTTTTTAATTTTCTGGACGTTGGTTTTCTAGTAGTGTTTCAAACTTTTAACTTTTCACTTTCTCCTTCCAACTAAAAACCACCCGCTTAAATAAATCTTGTATAAACCCTAAGCCGTACGCTGTTAGTTGGATGAATGAAGAAATAATGCTCAAAAATGCAACTTTTACAGCTTTATTTACAGCCCAGGAATGAAAAAATATTAACAAAAAGTAGATTAGCAATAAGAAGTTACAAACATATGCAAGCGGTAGATAGAACAAGTTGCACAGTATACTAAAGCACAGAAACATTGTAAAAGCTGACGGAAAAAAATGTACCAATTTTAATTCTTTTGGAAAATGTTTGTAAATATTGATTCTGGCTCTTCCAAAGAAGTGCAGCTGTTTATAGAACTGGCTAAAACTTGTTCGGCGCTTATGAAAAACTTTTGCCTCTGGAATGAGGCCAATTTTAAAACCGTTTTCGTGGATGCGAATGCTATATTCAATATCCTCGCCCAATCTAGTTAAGATGAATCCACCAACTTTTTCCCATACCTGTCGGGATAGACCCATGTTAAAACTGCGTGGGTGAAATTGTCCCATATGTTTTTTATTACCACGAATACCACCTGTGGTAAAAGGTGAAGTCATGGCATAACTTATGGCTTTTTGTACTGGCGTAAAACTCTCATGGGCCGCATCGGGGCCGCCAAAGGCGTCTAGATCGTGTTCGTACAAATAATTTTTTACAATTTCCAGGTAATCGGGAGGCACTAGAATATCGGAATCGAAAATAATGAAGTAATCTCCATTAGCTCGCTCAAAGGCATAATTGCGGGCAAAGCCCTGACCAGCATTTTCCTTTACATAGTATTTGATATCCAGTTTATCGGCGTAAGTGTTTACAATGGCTTCTGCATCGAGCTTAGACCCATCTTCAATAACCAAAACCTCAAACTGCAAATAAGTTTGCTTGGTTAGGGTGTACAAAAGCTCGTCAATTTCTTGCGGACGATTATAAAGGGGAATAATGATGGAAAAAAACATTGCTAAAGCTTGAGGGTTGAGGACAGAAGCTGGAAGGTTGGCCGGATATACCTTTCAACCTCCTACTTTAATTCCTTTTCTATTAGATATTGATTTCGTTCTGGTGCGTTACGCGACAGGAGCTCCGCAATAAAACCCGCCAGAAACATTTGTGAACCTACAACTATGGCTACAAGAGATAGATAGAATAACGGCTGTTGGGTTACATCTCGGTAGGGTAATCCCTTCCAAATGAGAATTTGCTTTTCAATTAACACATATACGGACATTACAATCCCAATAAAAAAACTGAGTACCCCTAGCGAACCGAAAAAATGCATTGGTCGCTTGCCGAATTTCCCGACAAAAAATATGGAGAGTAAATCTAAAAACCCATTGATGAATCTGCTAAAACCAAATTTGGTAGTGCCGTACTTGCGGGCACGGTGCTCCACCACTTGTTCTGCAATTTTGTTGAAACCTGCCCACTTGGCAATTACCGGAATATATCGGTGCATTTCGCCATACACTTCTATTGTCTTAACAACGTCGCTACGGTAAGCTTTTAAACCACAGTTGAAATCATTTAATTCAATCCCGCTCATTTTACGTGTGGCAGCGTTAAATAATTTTGTAGGTACAGTTTTGGTGATCGGATCGTAACGTTTCTTTTTCCAGCCAGAAATTAAATCAAGCTTTTCTTCCTTAATGCGGCGATACAATTCAGGTATCTCGTCTGGGCTATCCTGCAAATCGGCATCCATGGTAATTATGACATCGCCTTTTGTAGCCTCAAAACCGACATTTAAAGCCGCCGACTTGCCGTAGTTTCTTCTGAACTTAATGCCTTTTATAGCTTGGTTCTGTATCCTGAGTGCCTCTATCACTTCCCAAGAGCGATCTGTACTCCCATCATCAACCAAAATAATTTCATAGCTGAAATTATTTTCGAGCATAACTTTGTCAATCCAAGCCGTTAATTCGGGTAAAGATTCATCTTCATTAAACAAGGGTACTACAACTGATATATCCATTTTAAGTAGAAAGTAAAAAGTGGAAAGTAAAAAGAATACATCTTCAAACAAAAAACTTTTAAAATAAAACGTGCAAATTTCATCAAATTAAATGATAAAACCTGCACGTTGAAAATATTACTAGAATAATTAAACTGTAGTCGGAAATTCTTCGAACCTTAATGGTCTCTCTTTTTTGAAAATTGCTGCAAAAATTAGTGCAAACACAAAAATTATTGAAATACCGATAGTGATGTTCTTGAATAACGATCCTGCGGTTAATTCGTTCTGTTTGGCAAATTGCTCATCCATATTAGCACGCTGCTTATCTAATTCTTCCTGGTCTACATTTTTATCTTTCATAAAGGTAAGCGTTCGTTCCTTAATGTGATCTTGCATCTTCTCGGTTGCAGTAGTATCAATTACTTTTGTGTATAAGAGGTTAAGCCCGAAAGATACAAGCCAACCTACAAAAAACACAATAAAGATCGACTTTAATGCCTGCCTAAATGTCCAGTATCCACCAATATTTTTTCTTAAACTTCTAATTACAAAAACCGACAAAGTAACAGGCGCTAAAAACAAGAATATTGCAGGATAGATAATGACCAGTGACCAAAATGAATCTGCACCTTGCATTACAAAAAGTAAGGAAATACCCAAGATAAACATGGCGATGCCAAGTATTAATCCGCTTTTAAAAATTTCTTCGTAAACTTTAGGCTGAGCGTTGCCTTCATTAGATGTTATCATAATATTGAGTTTAGTTATTGATTGTTGTAATCAATGTGTAAGATGCAGCATCGAAGGCTTTGTTACTACTAAATTGGACTAATTCTTTCCCAGTTGTTGCACTTCCCTCCACATCTAAAAAAAACGCCATAAATGGCACAAAAAGTTCTTGCATTTCTTCACTTAAATTTAGAGTAGGAGCAGTTTTGCAAATTTCTTCGATGCTACTTTCTGCCAGTTGTTGGTTGCTAATCATTTCCTCGTATATCTCAAACTCATCTTGAAATTCATCATCCTCTACCAATAAAAATTCTTTCAAGAAATCGCCTAACTCTGGCTCAATATCTTCGTCTTTACACTCTTTGATGTACAGCAGCAAATTAAGCAACTCGGTACCACGCTCAATGGTTTCCTCTTCAATATTCGCCCATTCATCGCTTTCTAAATAGTCATCTTCTAGTTTCTGAACATCACTACTGAAGAAATTCACCATTAAAAGATCGAAAAATATTTCTCTCAGCTCTTCAAACTTCTGATGAGAATCGAAAACATCATCAAAAGCCTTTACCTTTTCTAGGAAATTGATGTCGAGCTCGAATGTAGCAATCAAAGCCGTATCAAAACCGTCAACATTTATCTTCGCAACTTCAGCATATTTATTGATTGATGCGCTTAGCGCCGTCTTTACTCTATTGTCCATAAGTTTAATATTAAGTATCTAGTATCAATTATTTAGTTTAAGAACAAAAATTTATTCCTATCCAATAAACTGGGTTCGTTCCATATAATCCTCTAGCTTTTTTTGTACTGACTATTATTATACACCAACGTCACTCTACCCGTTAATTCTGTATTTAAAAGTGGGTTATTTGCAGATTTTGAATAGTTACTTGCTTCATTATACATCCATTTCTGGTTAGGGTGATAAACCGTAAAATTTGCTTCTGCTCCTTCCTTAATTTCTGGAATAGATAAATTTAATAATTTACGTGGATTAATGGCTAGTTTTTCGGCAATTAAGCCAACGTCTAAACCAGCACGCAACAACAATGGAAGAACCGTTTGCAACGCAATGATACCATAATGTGCAATTTCAAATTCTACATTTTTGTATTCAATTTCTTCTGGTCGGTGTTGCGAAGTTATGGCATCGATGGTACCATCTTTCAAACCTGCAATAAGCGCCTTAACATCAGATTTACCGCGTAAAGGTGGCTTAACTTTATAATTGCTATCAAAATCGTTTAAAAGTTCTTCCGTAAAAACAAGGTGATGCGCAGTTACATCGCAGGATATTTTTACGCCATCTTTTTTTGCCTTGCGAATAAGGGCAACCGATCCGGCGGTTGAAACACTGCTAATATGGATTTTAGTTTCATTATAAGTAGCCAAAAAAATATCTCTGGCAATTTGCATTTCTTCTGCCAGTGCTGGCAAACCTTTCATCCCCAAAAGTACAGCGTTTTTACTCTCATTAATCTGAGATTTGCCTGCAATCGATTTGTTTTCCGGGTAAACCATCAATAAAGTGTCGATGCCTCTAGCATATTGGAGTGCCCTGCTCATAAAGCCGTCATCTTGTAAAGGTTTATCGCCATCAGAAAATGCAACGGCTCCTGCCCTTTGCATATCAAAAAGCTCTGCGAGTTCTTTGCCTTCCCTATTTTGGCTGATGGCTCCAACGGGCAAAACGTCAACCAAATTATTTTTGGCCCTGTTAACGATGTAGGCTACGTGAGATTTTGACTGCACCACAGGATTTGCCTGCGGCAACAACGCTAATCCGGTAAAGCCGCCTGCCATTGCTGTAGCAGTTAAGGTTTCAATATCTTCTTTGGTCTCAAAACCAGGATCACCACAAGCGCAGTTCAGATCGAAAAAACCTGGTGTCAAAAACGCACCTTCAGCATCAAAAACAGTCTCGTTCTCTCCTGCAGATAGTTTCCCTATGCTTTGAATTTTGCCATCTATTACCCTTACATCGCATTTTTGATGATTAAAACTACTTTGCGGATCGGCAATGGTTGCATTTTTAACTAAGAGATTCATATTGTTTTTCTAGGATGGTTAAAAAATTTGATAAGCAAAATTTCTGCTGCAATAAAAATCAGCGACAAAATTAGACAAAGTTTCCACAAAGTTTGTCCGATTCTATCGTTACCGGAAATTAATTTCACAGGGTCTTTCTCGGTATCAAAAACTTTAAAATTGGATTGATTTGCTAATTTGCCTAATGCTGGTTTGCTTAAATAATGCAAATCAGATTCAGATCTACCAGCATTGAAAGCGTAAACGGCTAAAATAGAATCGGCTTGACTAAGTTGATAAAAACCAGCCTGCTTAACTTGGTCCGAAATGTAAATGAACGTTTTTCCTCCAGCCTGTCTTATCTCAGGAATGGCATCAAACCCTGGCGCTTTTAATCTCAATGTCTGATTTTTTCCTACCGCTATTTTGCTACTATGTAAGGCGTTATCTACCCCCACATGGTAATAAAGCGCTGGATCGTAGCCTGTGTTTAGCGCCATGCGATACATAACAGGAACAAATACCGGGTGGCGTGGCAAATTGCCATCGCTATCGTTTAAGCCTATTGCGCACAAGTAAGCAGCGCCTTCGCCAATTCCAAATTTGGCTAAGAATAACTTCCTGCCTGGAAAGGTTAAAATAGATTCCTTATTGGCGGCATTATTCTCCGCGAAAGCAAAGAAACGTTTAGCAACCGGCAAATCGATATTCTTTGGAACTTCCTCGAAAACTGTTTTAAAGATGGGGTTTTGAAGATCGATTTGATCAACCCTTGTTTCATTTGTAACTAAGGATTGAATCGAGGGCAACGACAGGCTGCTTAAAAAAGCATTGTAGTTTACAATATCGGCATCCAAATCTGGGAAAATTACAACCGAACCGCCACTTTTAAGGTAAGTTGCAAGCTGCTGTGCCAACCCTGTTGATGGATTTTTAAGTCCGTTCAGGATAATCAACTTGTAGCCCGCAAAACCATTGTAGTTAATGCTGCTTTCAGGATTTTCAGTTAATTGGTAATAAGGATCTGCAGCAAAAAGTGCCTTAACATAATTTCCGCTGGCTGCGCCATTGATGCTTAAAACTGGCAAATTTTGATCAACCTTAAATGCAAACGACAGTGTGTCATCAAACGTGATTGGAAAGTCTTTTATGCTTACAATACCTTTTTGCCAGCCTGGTACCAAGCCAGAAAAGCTGAGCGTATCGTTAAAAGTTTTTCCTCCGCTTATGTTGGCACTGCTTAACGCTTTCTGCTGATTATTGATTGTTAACTTAATCGGGATATTGTTGGCCGGCTCAATAGAATAATTTCTTAACTGCACAACAAGCTTCTCGGAGCCACCTGGTTGATGGTTAGGAGATAAATTCCAAACACTATCTACCCCGATGTTAGGTAAGGTAGTGGCATTCAATTTTAATAGTGCATATTGGGTATCATTTTTGGTATCTAATTTTCTTGCGCTGGCCATGTTGTTTTGAAAATCGGAAATGATAAAGGAATATTTATTTGACGAACCACTGAGCAAAGTTCCTTGCCTATTGATAATTTGTTGCAATGTGCGGCTTGCAGCCGATATTTTTACCCCCTCCAGGGCCTTTATAAATGCTTCTTTGTTTAACAGCCGTTGATGTTTGCCTTCAAAATCATTAGTTAATAATTGAAATCGGTCATTTACCCCAAATCCCTTAACCACTTCCTGCGCCCTTTTCTTGGCCTCATCGAGCAAACTACCATCTTGGTTAATCGTTTCCATGCTATATGAATTGTCGATAAACACGCTGACAACATTATTTAAGGAAACATTTTTTTGTTCTGACAGTGGAATATATGGTTGCGCAAAAGCCAACACAAGAAAAATAATGGCAACAATTCTGGTCAGTAAAATCAGTAAATTCTTTAGCTTTTCCCTTGAAGAATGTTGCTGTTCTACTTCCTTCAGGAGCTGGACATTTGAGAAATAAATTTTCTTGAACCTACGAAAATTAAATAAATGAATAATAACCGGGATTGCAACCGATAATAGCGCGAAAAGAAAGCCCGGATAAAGGAAATTCATTAAAAACCAAAGTTAGAAAAAATATTCAAAAGGGGCGAATGTGAAGAATAAATTGCCACCTAATATTCGAAACCTGGAAATTCTATATTGACAATCTTCCAGCCCGCCTGGCTCAATGCGAAATAAAGTTTGAATGGTCCACTTACAATTTTTCCTTGCTTACGAATCATCGCCCTATATCCGGCAACCCCTTCAACAACGCCCATTCCTTTTCCTTCATCCAGTAATTCGAAATTTACATCGATAATATCATATCTGCCACCTACAAATTCATCAGCTTTTCCAAAAATTCCTTTTAACCTGGCTATGATAAGATTTTTATCTACAATCTTATTCCCAGGGAGCATAAAAAAGTCGTTTAACTCGCTTACAATCATTTTGGATTGCTTAAACCATGCATTGATAAATCTGACAGCACTATTAACAATATCAGCTTGATGGTTAAATCCTAAATTTTCCTGCATTGGGCAAAGCTACATGTTCTATCGAAATTTTTTCATTGCCGTCCAAAGTTTTTCGTCCATATCATAAACATCCGGACGGTATTGAATGCGATCATTTTCTGCCCATGCAGTAAAATAGGTAATAATTAGAGGAACGGGTTTCTTCGGACCAAACCAGGCAGGCTTAAGTTTGAAAGTTTTAGTTGTATCTGCTTTTGCGGCCAAACGTTTTTTATACCATTTACTACGGGTAGTATCTACAGGTGGCAAATCTACCTCTGCCCTAAGCTTATCGTAAGTATAATCATCGTTAACCAACTTTTCTGCAAGTTCGAGTGGCTTCTCTACGCGTACGCACCCATGACTGATGGCCCGGTTGGCTAAACCAAATCCACTTTTATTATTTGTATCGTGAAGGTAGATGCTGGAACTATTATCGAAAATAAACTTGAATTTCCCTAAAGCATTTCCCCCTCCAGAGCCTTGTTTAAATTTAAATGGTAACTTATCTCTTGTGTAACGATTCCAATTGATGGTATCAGGCTCGCCAATCAACTTGTCTTTGTAATAAACATTAATGTTGCTATTAGAAAGATAATAAGGGTCTTTCCGAGCCATCCAATAAATTTCACTTTGGGCAATACTTACCGGAATATTCCATATTGGATTAGCCTGTATGGCATTAATTTTACTCACTAAGAGCGGCGTTTCATGATTCTTAGGCTTATCATCTAAGTTACCAGATTTCACAAAAGTTTTAAGCTTCTCATCATAGCCGTTTTCCCGCTTTCCACCTACACAAACTTTCATGCTGATAATGGTGTCTTGGTCATCAAGCCAAGTAAGTCTAAAATCAGGAATATTAACTTGTACAAAGTTGTTTCCAGAAACTGGCATTTTCCACCTGAACCGTTCCATGTTCAAGGAAAGAATTCGCTTTTCCTGAGCGCCACTTGCTTTTAAAAATGCAGCCTGAAGCGCCTTATATTGGAGGGATTTTGGTTCAGCAGCCTTTAATGAATCTATAAGATTTTCGGTGGCAAGGCGACTAGCCATGCCTGCACTATCCGGGCGCTTAACTTTTATATAATATCTGGCGAAAATATTTCTAGGGTTCACCAGTCCGTAGCGCATAAAATTAGTGTAATTTAGATAAGCATTTGCGCTCAAAACCTCCAGTCTGGCAATAACAGGATATGCTTCAGCAACAGTTTTAAAGTGGTTAGCATTTAAGGTATCTAACAGCGATTGAATCTCTTCCGTATCGAATACAGCTGGATTAATGCCATGTCTTCTACTATTTTGCAGATAAGAGGTCAGCGAATCAAGCTGTCCGTCAATCAAAAATTTGCTTACAAATTCAGGTTCATTATTATTGCCAGCATAAAAGTTCTTTATCGTTTTAGGGTTGATAAAATGATTAGCGTGCTGGGCAAATATTTTGGTAAAAACGCTATCGTAAGCAAGCGTATCAAAGTCTTTATAAATTTTATTTTGGTAATGCTCTGCTAAAATTTTTCCAATTTCTGGGGGCGAATTAAACCAGTTACAGGCAGAAATGGTAATGATAAAGGGTATAAGGATGTATCGTAAGTTCTTCAACACGTAGGTATTTAACACAAAGATAAATTAATTGCAATTTTAAAACCCAATAAGGCAAATTAAGTGCCATTATTTTTTGATTTCCAGTTTCAAACACTATATTTGCCGACGCTAGTCAGCTAAAGGATTGATACTGGCAGAAATAAATTTATGAATTTAACTTTGAACCATCACTTACATTTACACCATCGCCGATAGGCGATATGATATGTTTGTTTTGTACTTCAAAACTTTTTTTCCGTAAAATTATTTTCTGTTCACTCTATATTCAATACTTTGAAAACACTCAAAATTGCTATCCAAAAATCGGGTAGGTTAAACGAAAAATCTGTAGAAATATTAAAGAACTGTGGTCTTTCTTTCGAGAATTATAAGAGCTCACTAATTTCAACTGTCCAAAATTTTCCTTTGGAAATTCTTTTTCTTCGAGATGATGATATCCCAGAATATGTACAAGATGGCATCGCCGACTTGGGGATTGTTGGGGAAAACGTTATCACTGAAACTAAGGCTGGGGTGGAATATCTACAGCGTTTAGGTTTCGGAAAATGCACCCTAAAAATAGCTGTGCAAACCGGAAGCGAAATTCAAAATCTGGAAGATTTAAACGGGAAGGCAATCGCCACTTCTTATCCTGTAATACTCGAAAAATTCTTGACTGAAAAAGGAATAAAATCAGAAATCAGAACCATCTCCGGTTCGGTAGAAATTGGACCTGGCTTGGGGTTAAGCGACGCCATTTTTGACATTGTTTCTACAGGCGGAACGTTGAAAAGTAATGGCCTGAAACCTTTCGCAGATGTGATGCAATCGGAAGCTGTTTTAATCGGAAATAAATCCATTTTAGATAACCCGGAAGTTGCAGAATTGTTGCAAAGAATTCGTTCGGTTTTAAGTGCCAAATCGAATAAATATGTCGTGCTAAATGTTTCGAAAGATAATTTACAAAAAGTAGTTGATTTACTACCCGGGGTTAAAAGTCCGACGGTGGTTCCGCTCTATGAACCCAACTGGGTTGCGGTACATTCTGTAATTGCCGAAGCCGATTTTTGGGATAAAATAAACAGTCTAAAAGCAGCTGGCGCTGAAGGCATTTTAGTAATGCCAATTGAGAAGATTATTACTTAAAATTCAGTCAAATTCATGAAAATATCAATTAACTAATAGTTAATTATAAAATATAAAGCATTGAAAGTCTATAATTACAAGGATTTATCTAAAGACAACGTAGAGGAAATCTGTTCCAGGCAAATCGGAGATGATAAATTGATCGAAGAGCGAGTTTTAGCGATCATAAAAGAGGTTAAAAAAGAAGGCGATTTGGCGCTTCTAAAATTTGCAAAAGAATTTGATAAGGTCGAATTAGGAAAGTTGTTTCTTGATGCTGCTGAAATTAAGCAGATTGCATCGACTATTCCAGCTGAAGCGAAGAAGGCTATAGAAACGGCGTATGCTAATATCCAAAAGTTCCACCAGTCACAACTTAAAAATGAAGACAAGGTTGAAACCATGCCTGGCGTAGTTTGCTGGAGAGAATCTAGAGGAATCGAAAAGGTAGGGCTTTATATTCCAGGCGGTACAGCGGTATTACCCAGTACATTCTTAATGTTAGCGACTCCCGCAGTTATTGCAGGATGCAAGGAAATTGTAGTTTGTTCGCCACCACAGGCAGACGGCAAAACGAACTGCTATTTGGCTTACTGTGCTTTACTGCTTGGGATCGAAAAGGTTTACCTTGTTGGTGGTGCCCAGGCAGTAGCTGCAATGGCGTACGGAACAGCAACAATTCCGCAAGTATACAAAATTTTCGGACCTGGAAACCGCTACGTTACCACAGCAAAAACAATGGTACAAAGTAAGGTTGCAATCGACATGCCGGCGGGACCATCAGAGGTTTTAGTGGTAGCAGATGAGACTGCCAATCCGTCATTTGTAGCTGCAGACTTACTAGCACAAGCAGAACATGGTATTGATAGTCAGTCTATTTTGGTTTCTACCTCAGCTGAAATAATAAATGAAATATTGAAACAAGTTGATAAACAGCTTGATGTACTACCTAGAAAGGCTATTGCAACTAAAGCAATAGACAATTCGTATGCTATTTTGGTTGACGACCTCGCGTCAGCAATGGATTTTTCAAACCAGTATGCACCAGAACACCTCATTTTGGCAACAGATAATTTTGAAATGCTTATCCCCTTGATAATCAATGCCGGGTCTGTATTTTTAGGAAATTTAACTCCGGAGAGCGTGGGAGATTATGCATCTGGAACAAATCATACCTTGCCCACAAGCGGCTTTGCTAAAGCTTATTCCGGTGTTTCAACTGATGCTTTTCTTAAAAAGATAACCTTTCAGTATTTAACTGACAATGGTTTAAAGAACATTGGTGCAACGGTAGAAACACTTGCGGCGGCCGAAAGTTTACAAGCCCACCGAAACGCTGTAACCCTAAGATTAAAGGATATAATAAAAAACGATTAAACTTTCACTTAGCAATAGGGTTTTGAAATACAAATCCTGGCGCTGGTTGAAATAAAGATATAATATGGACATTAACGATTTAGTAAGAGAAAATATTAAAAAACTGAAACCTTATTCTACGGCAAGAGATGAGTTTAAAGGGCAAGCTTCAGTTTTTCTAGATGCCAATGAAAACAGTTATGGTTCTCCCCTACCTGCAAACTATAATAGATATCCTGATCCATTGCAGCTTGATTTGAAAGATGCAATAAGTAAGATTAAGGGCGTACCTATCGAAAATACCTTCTTGGGAAATGGTAGCGATGAAGCAATAGATTTGCTATTTCGTGCTTTTTGTAACCCTGGAAAAGACAACGTTATTGTACTGCCGCCAACTTACGGTATGTATGAAGTTTCGGCCAATATCAATGACGTAGAAATCCGAAAAGTAAGCCTTTTGCCAAACTTCCAGTTAGACATGGAAAAGATTGCAGAAAGCATAGATGAACATACCAAATTAATCTTCATTTGCTCACCGAATAATCCAACCGGAAACTCTATCAATCGCGAAGATATCGAGACCATTTTAACCAACTTTAAAGGCATTGTTGTGGTTGATGAAGCGTACATTAATTATGCCCGCCAAAAGACCTTTATTCAAGAGCTAACTGAGTATGCAAACCTGGTTGTTTTGCAAACATTTTCTAAAGCCTGGGGACTTGCAGCTTTGCGTTTGGGCATGGCATTTTCTTCGCGAAAAGTTATCGATATTTTAAATAAAATTAAACCGCCATACAACATCAACCAGGCTACCCAGGATTTAGCTTTCGAAGCCCTTAAAAACATCGGGCAGGTGAACCAGTGGATCAAAGAATCTGTTGCAGAAAGAGACCGACTTTCTGTTGAATTAAATACGCTAAGTTTGGTTAAAAAAGTGTTTCCATCTGATGCTAATTTTATACTGGCTGAAGTGAGCGATGCAGAAGGGATTTACAACACTTTGGTAACCGAAGGAATCATTGTCCGCGATAGATCTAAGGTTACTTTGTGTGAGGGTTGTTTGAGAATTACTGTTGGCACCTTAGAAGAAAATGATAAATTGATAAGCATTTTGAAAAAATTATAAAATGAAGAAAGTACTATTTATAGATCGTGATGGGACGCTAAATATAGAACCCGATGATGAGCAGGTAGACAGTTTTGCAAAACTGAAATTTTATCCACGTTCACTTTATTATCTTTCGAAGATTGCTGCAGAAATGGACTATGAATTGGTAATGGTTACTAATCAGGACGGCTTGGGTACATTATCAAATCCTGAGGAGAACTTTTGGCCTATTCATCATTTCATGTTAGATACCTTAGCGGGCGAAGGCGTAAACTTTAGCGAAGTTGTAATTGATAGAACCTTCGCCAAAGACAATGCCCCTACCCGTAAGCCTGGTACTGCCCTACTTACAAAATATTTCGGTGAAGAATATGACCTAAAAAACTCATACGTGATTGGTGACAGGCTTAATGATGTGGTGTTGGCCAAAAACTTAGGCGCTAAAGCCATCTTCCTTCGTCAAAACGATGCATTGGGTTCCACAGAAGCTTTAGATAAACATGAAACCTTGTTGGATGTTATCATTCTTGAAACACAAAAGTGGGAAGACATCTACAATTTGCTTAAAGGTGGTAGCAGAAAAATTAGCCATGTTCGCAAAACAAACGAAACTGACATTACTGTTAATTTAGATCTGGATGGTACGGGCAAGGCGAAAATAGAAACAGGCTTAAACTTTTTCGACCACATGCTCGACCAAATTGCCAGGCATGGAAGTGTAGATTTGGAATTAATTGCCAAAGGCGATTTACATATAGATGAACACCATACAATTGAAGATACTGGAATTGCCCTAGGTGAGGCATTTGCAAAAGGTTTAGGCAATAAGTTAGGGATAGAAAGGTATGGATTTTGTTTGCCTATGGACGACTGCCTGGCGCAGGTTGCCATTGATTTTGGCGGCAGAAACTGGATTGTTTGGGATGCGGAATTTAAACGTGAAAAAGTTGGCGATATGCCTACCGAGATGTTCTACCATTTCTTTAAATCTTTCAGCGATGCTGCAAAATGCAATTTAAACATCAAAGCTGAAGGCGATAATGAACATCATAAAATTGAAGCGATCTTTAAAGCTTTTGCAAAAGCAATTAAAATGGCAATAAAACGAGATGCTGAAAAAATGGTTTTACCAAGCACCAAAGGAATGCTTTAAAAATAACAAAGGCGAAACCGCCGATGAATAACGAAAACTTTATTTTTTACCAAAGCTTGAAAACATTTTCCGTAAGCTAATTTTAAAGGACTTGCAACGGAAAATCGGTTTAATTTGCGGGTGATTGTGAAGATTTCATTTGAAATGGAGAACCTGGTTAAATAAACCCGATAGCAGTGGAAAGCTCCCGATTTTTCTTCGGGACTTGAAACGAATAGCGGGGCTGCAATGGCCATAAAAAACTGACATTCGTTTTCAGATGTTATAAATAAATTAATTAACCGGCGGGTGATGGACTTTTGTTCTGGAGCCTAATAAGAAACACCAAAAAAAATGATTGGAATAGTAAACTACGGAGCGGGCAATATCTTCTCCCTTACCGCAGCATTAGACCGTTTAATGGTTGGCTACGGTATGGTTAACACAGAAAACGACCTCGAAAAGTATAGTCATATCATTATTCCAGGTGTGGGCCATGCAGGCGCTGCCATGGAAAAATTAAAAAGTACCGGCCTGGTTGATGCAATTAAAAAGTTAACTAAACCAGTTCTTGGGATTTGTGTGGGCATGCAGCTCATTACGGCGCATTCTGAAGAAGGCGATGCCGATTTATTGAACGTTGTACCAGTGAAAACCAGAAAATTTGATAAGTTGTTGAACATCAAAATACCGCACATGGGTTGGAATGCTGTTGCACATGAAAACAACCCGTTATTTTTGGGTGTTGAAGATAATGCACAATTTTACTTTGTTCATTCGTACTTTATTGAATATAACCCTACTTTTGATATTGCGGCGGCTAGTTATGGATTAAAATTCTCTGCGGCAATACAAAAGGACAATTTTTACGGCGTACAGTTTCACCCAGAGAAATCTGGAAAGGCTGGCGAACAGATTTTAACGAATTTTTCAAACTTAAGCTTATAAGATGTACATAATTCCTGCTATTGATATTTTGGATGGAAAAGTGGTTCGCCTGCGTGAAGGGGATTACAACCAAAAAACCGAGTATGATGTTTCTATTGCAGAGATGATCGAAAAATACCGCTCGAACGGAACAGACTTTATCCATATTATCGATTTAAATGGAGCTAAAGGCGATTTTAGCAATCAAAAATCACTTTTCGAGATCATTAAAAAGACCGAAATGAAAGTGCAATATGGTGGTGGCATTCGTACAATTGAGCAGGTGACAAATCTGCTGGATGCGGGAATTCACAGGGTGATTGTAGGTACCCAAGCGATTACCAACCCAACGTTTTTGCAGCAACTGAGTGAGGCTTTTGCTAAAAAAGACAACTATGCCAACCGCATTGTAATTGCTATTGATGTTTTAGATGAGGTAATTAAATACTCAGGTTGGATGGAAAGTTCGCCGATTAAACTGATGGATTACGTTGATAAATGTTTGGCTTTAGGTTTCTTCCGTTTCTTGTGTACAGATATTAGTAAAGATGGAAAATTAGGCGGTGCTGCTATAGAGCTCTACAAAAAACTACTAGAGCACTCTCCAATGATAAAGTTAATTGCATCGGGTGGTGTAAGTTCGATGGATGACATTTACGAGTTAGCGAAATATCCAATAAGAAGCGTTGTTGTAGGCAAAGCAATCTACGAAGACAGAATTACCATTGAGCAAATTAAAGAGTGGAATTTGAAAGCCTTGAGTAGTATATAAGTAATGATCGCAAAAAAAATTTCGAGAATTGGATGGGCCTTACTACCAACCAGTTTTTGATGTTTCTGTGGGGCATGCACATGTTTACCTTTCAAGGAGATTATACGAAGATTATGGGTGCCACCGGATTATGGTGTTTCCTTCTTTGCATACCAGTTTTTATAATTGCAATAGTTTTGATCATTAGCGAATTAAGAAAAAAAATTAATACACTCGTTATTGCTAGGCACGAAGTAGTGTTACCAGGGTAGCTGGTTGCTTTGGTTTCGCACTGTGGCCCTTTATAACGAAAACCCAAACAAATGCTGAGTAAAAGAATAATCCCCTGTTTAGATGTTAAAGACGGTCGCACGGTAAAGGGCGTAAACTTTGTTGATTTACGCGATGCAGGCGACCCGGTAGAACTGGCAGCACAATATGCACAACAAGGCGCAGATGAGTTGGTTTTTTTAGATATTACCGCTACCCACGAGCGACGAAAAACGATGATTGAAATGGTGAAATCAGTTGCCAGGCAATTGAATATTCCCTTTACCATTGGTGGTGGCATTACTGAAATTGCCGATGCAGAAGCTTTGTTAAACGCCGGCGCAGATAAAATTAGCATCAATTCTGCTGCTGTTCGTAATCCAAAACTTATTGAAGAACTAGCCAAAGCATTTGGCGTTCAGTTTGTAGTTTTAGCGGTCGATACCAAATATGTGGATGGCAAAAACATGGTACACTTAAACGGAGGAAGGTTGATAACTGAATTGGAGACGGAGACTTGGATTAAGCAGGCTGAAGACTTAGGCGCAGGAGAAATTCTACTAACATCAATGGATCATGATGGTACCAAAGCAGGCTTCGATTGCGGTTTGCTTGGTAAAATCAATGAAATGATCAATATTCCAATTATCGCCTCTGGCGGTGCCGGAAGTATGGATCATTTTACTGAGGTGTTTCAAAAAGCGAATGTTGATGCCGCGCTGGCTGCATCGGTTTTTCATTATGGTGAAATCTTGATACCTGATTTGAAACAAGAGTTGAAAAGCAATAATATCCCTGTAAGGTTATAAATAAGGCTGAAGTTGGCAGTTCATCGCAAGGTGTTGACTTTTCCGAAATAAAGAAATAAAATGACAATTAATACCAGTTCCCTTGATTGGGAAAAAACGGGAGGCTTGCTTCCTGTAGTTATTCAAGACTATAAAACGCTAGAGGTTTTAATGCTGGGTTACATGAATGCTGAAGCGCTAGAAAAAACGCAGACTGAAGGCAAAGTAACTTTCTTTTCACGGTCGAAGAACCGCCTATGGACAAAAGGGGAAACCAGCAACAATTTTCTATATGTTAAAGAGCTTTTTGTAGATTGTGATAACGATACGATTTTACTTAAAGCAGATGCCGTAGGACCAACGTGCCATACGGGAAGTCGTAGTTGTTTCAAAACAGAATTTAATCAAAATTTTATTTTCGAGCTTGAAAACATTATTGCTGACCGTTATGAAAACCCCGTTGAGGGTTCATACATCAATAAGATGCGTGGTAAGGGCTTGAATAAAATTGCACAAAAAGTAGGCGAAGAAGGTGTTGAGACTGTTATTGCCGCATTGGCAGAAACCGAAGAAGAGTTAATCGGTGAAGCATCGGATTTGGTTTTTCATTTGTTGTTCTTATTAAAAGAAAAAGGCTTATCAATCGCAGATATCGCTAAGCATTTGGAGAAGAGGCACAAATAGAGATAAAGGGCTGGAAGGTTTAATTATGTTAACCATTCGCAAAGAAACTAAACTTCATAAAATCCAGATTATTAAAAATGCTTAAATACCTTAGTTATTTAAACCTTTTCTTAGGAATTATTTTCATTGCATTAGCAAAAAACAATGGCGATTACCTAGATTTGGCATTGCTTTTACCAACAGTGTTCTTCAATTGGCTTACGCTATTTCACTTGCTAAGAAATGACCAAAAATTTGAAAAATGGCACCTTTATGTAGGAATTCTCAGTACGTTTTTCGCTATAGCAACCATACTCATTATGCTTCAATCTTTGTTTACGTTTTTATCAAGAGAAGTGATGGGTAATTTCCCGACCTTTATAATCGCCACCAGGATAATATTTGGCATGCTCATCATCTACCAATTTGTAGTCGCATTTAAGGCAAGCAAAAAATTAGCTACCAAACTTTAAAGACCCCACCTTATGTTGCAACACCTACAAACACTTCCAGGCCACCAAAATCCGGTTTATGCATTAGCAAATGCTGATGAGGACGGCATTTTTTTTAGCGCCGGGAACGATAAAGGCGTTGTAGAATGGTCGCTACAGGCAATGGCTTTTGTGAAAGTAAAAATGCCTGTGCAAAGTTCGGTTTACTGCATTCATCATTACGATAGCCAACTCTTTATTGGCGAACGCAGTGGTGCTTTTAGTGTGTACGATCTAACATCGCAAACGGTTGTTGCCAGAATTAGTGCCCATAGCAAGCCAATCTTTAATATTAAAACGATTGAATCTAAGAATGAACTCTTAACAACAGGCGAAGATGGCACCGTTGCAGTTTGGTCGTTAACAGATTTTACTGAAATTTATCGCTTTCAGGCAGCTTACGATACCGTTCGGACAATTGCCGTATCACCTGATGAATGTGAAGTTGCCTTCGGATGTAAAGACCACCTGATAAAAATATACCACTTGGCTGATTATAGTCTTAAACAAAATTTAGAGGGACACACCCTACCTGTTACGGCTTTAGCCTACCACCCAACAGGGAAATACTTGATATCTGGCTGCAGAGATGCTCAATTAAAGGTCTGGAGTTTACCAGAATATGAGCTGATGCAAACGATACCTGCACACATGTTTACCGTTTATGACATCGTCTTCCACCCTAGTTTACCGTACTTTGCAACAGGTAGTCAAGATAAAAGTATTAAAATTTGGGATGCTGAAAACTTTAAACTTTACAAAATCCTAAGCTTGGAGAAAACGGGGATTGGGCATACCCATTCCATTAATAAACTGCTTTGGAGCCCAAACGGAAAGTATTTGATTTCTACGGGCGACGATAGGCAAGTAATGGTTTGGGAGATGGAAGAGTAATCTCTAACCCAATTGACTATTCCACAAATCGTTTTATAATCCTTAACTTGTGACTGTAAACACCAAGTTCGAGGTTAAAGATTCCCTGATCATCAATAGGATCGATCTTAACTTTAGCCGAAGCATGGATAATTTCATTCGGGCTAAGCATTATGCCAACGTGCGTAATCTTTCCTTCTGCATTATCAAAAAAAGCAACATCACCAGGCCGGCATTCTGCTAAGAAACCTACCAGTTCTCCCTGCTCTGCCTGTTGCGAAGCATCCCTATTTAGCTTAATACCTAAAAGTTTAAAAACTGTTTGCACAAATCCAGAGCAATCCATCCCGTATAAATGTCTTCCCCCCCATAAATATGGCACATTCTGGAAAAAATGGGCTGTAGATATAATATTTTTATCGAAAGCTATCTGACTGTTATTATGTGGCTCAAAATTTAATTTAAATTTTTCTGCCCCGGCAAAGCAAAAACCATCATTTGAAAATGGTAGGTTACTAGCCGGACTCAAATGATACAAGCTACCATCCGCAGCAGTTAGAACGTTATTAAAGCTTAACGGAGCCATTAAACTGCAGTTTTGTAATTGCACAAATTGATCTTTAGAAATTGCTGCCAGTTGTCTAAAATCCATCCAACCTTGGTATCCATCATAACCATTCTGGATAAGCCACCAGCGCTCTTCTTTCCCAACTACTTCAACATGATCGCCAAATAACAACTGTGAAACAATTTCTGCCTTGTCTGATGCTTCTGCCCTTAGGGGTGCAACTGCAACCCTGCAAATTCCATATTGATTTTCCATTTAATACTTGTGATAAAAGGTGCGGTAAAACTAATAAATTAATTTGTAGGCTAACATTTTGCAGCTTAAATTGTTATTTTTATAACAAACGAAACCAAAATCTTCTCTATATGAATTTCAAGAAAATATTAATTGCCGTTGATAACAGTACCTGTTCTGAGAAAGCTGCCAGAGCTGGATACGAGATGGCCGAAAAGTTTGGAGCAGAAGTAGCCTTGGTAAATATTATCGAACCTGCACCAGCTAATGTAAATCCAGATTTAACCCTGGCACCCGTGTTCTTAGAAACTTACGACAACAGCGAAGAAAACAGCCACATTTTGTTAAAGGAAATAGAAAACAAGTTCAGTGGTGGTATTAAAACTCAGTATTTGAGTGTGATTGATACGGCCGCACACGGTATTATCCAGCAATCTGATGAGTGGGGGTCTGACTTGATCGTGATCGGCACCTATGGTAGAACCGGTTTATATCATTTTTTAATGGGAAGCGTTGCGGAACACGTTGCCAGAAAATCTGCTTGTCCGGTACTTATCATTCCGAATAAAGCCGATGTTTAATGTTAGTACAACCATGCGGAAGAGTTGCCTGACAATGCTTTTTGCGTTCTTATTTGTTATTTCGAACGCTAATGGACAAGCGCAAGTTCAAAAACAATCCATTTCTAAAAGCCAGCTGGCGAAAATAGATATTCTCCTTAAACAGTATTTAGATAGTGGATGGATTAAAGGTGTAACTGCAAACATCGCTTTTGAAGGCAAAACAGTATACAACAAAGCGTTTGGTAACCAGATTGGCAAGCCATTTAGAACAGATGACATTTTAAGGATAGCTTCCCAAACTAAGGCCATCACCAGTGTAGCGATAATGATGCTATATGATCAAGGTAAACTGAAACTTGAAGACCCGATTAGTAAATATATCCCGGCATTTCAGTCGCCGAAGGTATTGCTAAAATTCAACGCTCTAGATACTACCTACACCACTACGCCCGCAAAGAGAGAAATCACCATAAAAGATTTACTTACCCATACATCGGGCTTAGGTTACGCACAAATTGGTTCGCCCGAAATGAATGCCATTTACGCCAAAGCGGGCATAGAGGCGGGTTTCGTAATCAACAAAAAACTTTTAGCAACAGAAATTGATAAGCTTGCAAAGCTCCCATTAGCAAACCAGCCAGGTCAAAAGTGGCAGTACAGTCTGAGTGTAGATGTTTTGGGTAGATTAGTTGAGGTAGTTTCGGGCCTAACACTCGACAAGTTTTTCAGCACGAAAATTTTCGCTCCTTTGGGTATGGACGATACCTATTTTGCCCTTCCAAAGGAGAAACAAAATCGGTTAGCATCAGTATATACCGAAGATCCTCGATCTGGAACAGTAAAACCGTGGAAAGATGGCGCATTTCCTGGGGCAACAATCAATTATCCTATTAACAACAATGGCTACTTTGCAGGTGGCGCAGGTTTGGTTTCCACCTCTAAAGATTACGGCACCTTCTTGCAAATGCTTTTAAATGGCGGGGAACTAAATGGTAAGAGGATATTATCGAAACAAAGTGTAGCGTTGATGACAGAAAACCAAATCGGGAAGATTCCTTTCGGCGGTAATTATTTTGGTTTAGGATTTGAGATCACATCGCCGCAGGGAAGTAAAAAACTCGGGCAAAGTGCTGGCTCTTACGGATGGGGTGGATTTTTCGGATCAACCTATTGGGTAGATCCAGAGAAAAAGATTGTGGCGCAAATTTACATCCAACAATGGCCGTTTAAACATGGTGAGCTTTCAGATCGATTCAAAAAACTTATTTACCAAGCTTTTGAAAAATAAATAATAAACACAAAAAATCCCGCCAGAAGCGGGATTTTTAATTATTTATAAAACTTAGTTTTCCTGGTGTAACCAAGCTTTCTTTGTTAGTAACTCCTCTTCTGTCTCCCGGATATCCTCATCATCCACACAACAATCTACCGGACAAACAGCAGCACACTGAGGTTCATCATGAAATCCTTTACATTCTGTACACTTATCAGAAACGATATAATATACTTCATCAGAAACTGCTTCCTGAGCGGTATCGGCTTCGATTTGTTGATTACCAAAATCGATGATCCCATTAAGATTGGTACCATCAGAGAAACGCCATGCAGTTCCGGCATCGTAAATTGCATTATTTGGGCATTCTGGTTCGCAAGCCCCACAATTTATACATTCGTCTGTTATTTTAATCGCCATGTCTTCGTCTAATTCTTTTGCTTAGTTTACCTTTGCGCTGCAAATATAAGATATAATCCATTAATAATAATTCTAAATATGTCAGCATTAACTCAAGAAAAAGCAATTTCTGCATTTAAAGCACTTGGTATTAAGCTTACTCAACCATCAGAAAAGTTGGAAGCAATCATAGCTCGTGCAGAAGGTAGCAATGCTTGGTTTACTGCAGATAATATTAAGAAAGCTATTCTTTCCTTTGCTGAAATGCTCAATAGCGCTGATATTGATGCCTGGTTTGCAAACATGTCTTACACCAATACGCCGAAAAAAATTGGTTTGATATTGGCGGGAAACATCCCAATGGTAGGCCTACACGATGTACTTTGCGTACTGGCTACCGGAAATGTTGCGCTCATCAAACTTTCCTCAACAGATGATCAATTGATCAAAGCGGTTATCAATCTACTTACCGAGATTGAACCTTCGTTCGAGAATAAAGTTGTTTACGTAGAACGCCTCAAAGATTTCGACGCGGTTATTGCTACTGGGAGCAACAATTCATCAAGATATTTTGATTACTATTTTGGCAAGGTACCCAATATCATCAGGAAAAACAGAAATAGTATTGCTGTTTTAGATGGCACGGAAACTACTGCAGATTTCGCAAATCTTGGTTTTGATATATTTGATTATTTTGGTTTGGGCTGTAGAAATGTATCCAAGATTTTCTTCCCTAAAGGATACGATATTGCTAAGTTCTATGAGGGGATTGAACATTTCCTACCAGTGATTAATCACTTCAAGTATCAAAATAATTACGATTATAACAAATCTATCTACCTGGTTAACGCTGCGAAACATTACGATAACGGGTTTCTCTTACTAAAGGAAGACGTTAACTTAGCTTCTCCGCTAGCGGTTTTATTTTACGAGGAGTATTCAGATCTAATATCTTTAAAAGAAAGATTACAGCAAGAAACACAAAACATACAATGCATCGTTACTAAAGGTAACTTAGAAACAAAGACCTTTGCTTTTGGAGAAAGCCAACATCCAAAGCTATGGGATTATGCAGATAATGTTAATACGATAGATTTTCTAAAAGATTTAGAAAATTAAATCTACAATTTAATCACTTTTTTATACACATCCTCGTCTATGCGTTGTATCGCTAAGCTCATTATTTTCATGCATTTTGCACTGTGTGGGAGTATTGTGTCTGCACAGGAATGCAATGGTGCGCTTGGCGATCCGGTCGTTAACTTCAATTTTGGCTCTGGCACATCAACTATAGGCCCCAGTTTAGGCAGCGTTACCAATTATAAGTTCATAAACGGTTCGCCAGATGATGGACAATACACTATTGCAAAGAATACCTTTGGCATGCATAACGAGCCTAGAGGTTGGCACCAAATTACCAATCATACACCGAACGATCCAAATGGTTATATGATGGTGGTAAACGCATCCTTCACTTCTGACATATTTTACCAGACAAATTTACCTCCACTTTGCTCGGGCACCACTTACGAATTTGCAGCGTGGGTGATTAACATATTAAATTATTCGGGCATCAAGCCAAACGTTACTTTTCAAATTGAAACCAGGGGTGGCCAGATTTTAAAAACATACAATACTGGCGATATTCCTGAGCGAACAAGCCCTACGTGGATTAAATATTCAACGGTATTTACCACAGGAAGCGAAACCGATTTGGTGTTAAAAATTATAAATGCTGGTCAAGGCGGAATTGGTAACGACATTGCGCTTGATGATATTACATTCAGGGCTTGTGGCCCCATCATCACATCGACAGTAAATAATGTAAGTACCGATCATTTTAGTTTATGTGAGGGAGAAAGCGATACTTTTGCAATCAAAGCAGACGTGTCTACAGGTGTTTATGCCAATCCCAGATACCAATGGCAACTAAATAATGGCAATGGATGGAATGATATAGCTGGCGCCAATACAACGGCATATCTCGCTGAATTTCTGCAAGCAAAGCCTGGAAGCTATCAATATCGATTGGTAGTGGCAGAAGCAGAAAACATCAATTCACCCAATTGTAGGGTTGCCTCATCACCAATTAGCATACTCGTAAATCCCACTCCTGTGGCTGTAGCAACCAATAGCGGACCAGCATGTTTGGGGCAAAATATCCAACTTAGTGCAACAGGAGGAACAAGTTACGAATGGGTTGGTCCTAACTTCACGTCTAACCTCCAAAATCCCACGTTGCCAAACGCAGATTTTTCCATGGCAGGTACATATACTGTTACGGTAACGCAGAATGGATGTACTGCAACAGCAAGCACAACGATATCTGTATTTCCACCCGTCGAGATTTCTACAAGTGAAGACACCGTAACGATTTGCGAAGGCACCGCTATCCCATTAATGGCAAGCGGTGGCACAACCTACCAATGGAGCCCGGCGATCGGCTTATCGAACGACAGGATTGCCAACCCAATTGCATCTCCGAAAGATACCACAACTTACACGGTAACGGTATCAAACGGTGGATGCTTTGAAACAGCAACGATAACGGTGAATGTAGTTAAAAATGCAATTGCTAATGCAGGAGCTGACCAGAAGATTATTTCAGGACAATCAGTGATCTTAGACGGTAAACTCTCTGGAGATTATGAAACTTTCTACTGGACACCCTCAGATTACCTTGATGATCCCAATAGTTTAACGCCAACTGCCAGTCCACCTACCGATATTACTTACACGCTTAATGCTACCACAAAACTGGGGTGTTCGATGAGTAGCGACGCTGTATTTATTAGGGTTTATCCTAAAATTGTAATTCCCAATACTTTTTCGCCAAATGGCGATTCGGTTAACGATACCTGGAACATTCCAGCCGCCGCAGCATTCCCCAACCCCATTTTAAAGGTTACTAATCGTTATGGCAAATTGGTTTACGAAAGTACGGGCACCTTTAAACCCTGGGATGGAAAAAGCAATGGTAGGGAATTACCTCCGGCGGTTTACTATTACACTATTTATTTTAATGAAGATTTTAAAACTTACACCGGCTGGATTAATTTAATTCGTTAACTGCTGGAGATAACATTTTTTCCAATCCTAAAATGGTTCGTTATGGTTCAGTACTTCGTCTTTATAAAGCCTGTTACAATTAGTCTCCTGGGAGATAAATTCATTTTAAACTGATTTTTGAGGATTTTAAAAATTGAAATGCTATTTTTGGGCACAATGTATATCGTCAAAGTTAAAGGCATCGCCAAAATTCCAGATTACGTGCAGTTGAGAGATGATAAGTTTACCCTCTTGGCCTATTTTCGCGTAGACAGACCCGATAAATCTTTAGAAAAGCTGGGCTTGGGAGACAAACAACAATACATTATGGAAATGGTTAAAGATTTGCCTTTCGGGCAAATTGCTAAATTAGAAATATAATATGGCAGGAAACGCAGTAATCCACTTGAGCAATGTTGATGTATTTCAACAAAAACACTTAGTACTATCAAATGTAAATTTACACATCGAGAAAGATGAATTTATTTTTCTAATTGGGCAGACAGGTTCGGGGAAAAGTAGCTTGCTTAAAATCTTATATGGCGATTTACATATTGGTAACGGCGAAGGAAATATTGCAGGTTTTGATCTTAAAAACCTAAAAGAAAGTCAGGTGCCTTTCTTGCGCAGGAAACTCGGTGTTGTGTTTCAAGATTTTCAATTACTAACTGATAGAACGATTGAAAAAAATCTTGAATTTGTACTAAAGGCAACAGGATGGAATGATCAAAAACTGATTAATGAGCGTATTAAAGATGTTCTAGACAAGGTGGGACTTCGCTCTAAAATAAAAAAAATGCCTCATGAAATTTCTGGTGGAGAGCAGCAGCGTATTGTTATTGCAAGGGCGCTTCTTAACGATCCAGAAATTATTCTCGCTGATGAGCCAACAGGTAATTTAGACCCGGAAACATCAGAAGAAATTGTTACGCTACTAAAGCAAATTAGTCAGAACGGCACCGCAGTTTTAATGGCGACACATGATTACCACATTATCCGCACCTATCCATCTCGTATTATCAAATGCGAAAATGGCCTTGTACAAGAGGGGGCTCAGATCGCATAAAATATAATCCGCTAGAAAATGGTTACGCTTGTAAGCATGACCATTGACGAGGATAAACCCAAATCATTAATTTGTTGTCAGCTAATCAGCCAAACTGTTCAGATAAATCAACTCAAATCTGACAGCTTGGCTGATTTACGTTTATGGCAAAATAGTTGAGAATACCCTCAAAAAAATTCAGCCTAGTATTATGTTCAATAAGAAGAAAAATAACGATAAAGAAGAAAATATAACTAATCCTGAAAACGCATCGGAAAATATTACAGAGAATTTAGAAAATGCTGATGCTACAACAAATGAAACAGAACCTGTTGTTGAGTTAAGTGCAGAAGATAAGTTACAAGCAGAAGTACAGCAACTTAACGATAAATACTTAAGATTATATGCCGAGTTTGATAACTATAAACGCCGTACGCAAAAAGAGCGTGTAGAGTTATTACAAACTGCCGGGAAAGATGTCATCGTATCTTTATTGCCTGTTCTAGACGATTTCGATCGTGCCTTAAAAGCTATGGAAACTGCAGCAGATGTAGCTCCAGTTAAAGAAGGCATTTTACTGGTAAGCACTAAACTAAAAAACACTTTGGCTCAAAAGGGCCTGAAAGATGTAGAGAGCATTAATCAGCCTTTTGATACGGATTACCATGAGGCTATTACCAATATCCCTGCACCTACTGAAGACTTGAAGGGAAAAGTAATTGACGAGGTGGAGAAAGGATATACATTAAATGATAATGTAATCCGCTTTGCTAAAGTTGTTGTTGGGGCATAAAAAAATTGTTAAATGATAATGCTTAAACGATTGAATCTATTTTAGTTTTTAAAGCAGTTGATCATTTAAATATTTATACAGACATAATTATTGAGGGGAGAATTATTGAAACGTTGAATCTTAGGATTCTGTGTTTTTAGCTTTCTACCATTCAATCATGCTATAAAGAAGATGAGTAAAAGAGATTATTACGACGTCCTGGGCGTTAACAAGAGTGCCGCAGCTGATGAAATAAAAAAAGCTTATCGTAAGATGGCTATCAAATATCACCCAGATAAAAATCCGGGAGATAAGGCAGCCGAAGATAAATTTAAAGAAGCAGCAGAGGCTTACGAAGTCTTAAGCAATGCCGATAAAAAACAAAGATACGATCAGTTTGGCCATGCGGGTGTTGGGAGTAGTGCATCTGGAGGCTACGGTGGCGGCAATATGAACATGGATGACATCTTCAGTAACTTTGGAGATATATTCGGTGGCCATAATCCATTCGAAAGCTTTTTTGGTGGCGGCGGCGGTGGTGGCCAGCAACGCGGGGGAAGACGTGTAGCCAAAGGCACTAACTTACGTATTAAGGTTAAGCTTACCTTAGAAGAAATTGCACATGGTGCTGAGAAAAAAATAAAAGTTAACAAATTAATCGTTTGTAAAACTTGTGATGGTTCTGGCGCAAAAGATAAATCATCAGTAAGTACTTGCGGTACTTGCGGTGGCAGTGGCCAGGTACGCCGAGTAACCAACACCATTTTAGGTCAAATGCAAACAGCTTCTACTTGTCCTACCTGCAACGGAAGTGGTCAGCAAATTACGTCTAAATGTAATGTTTGCCATGGTGATGGTGTAGTACGTGGAGAAGAAACCATTACGATTAACATTCCTGCCGGTGTTAGCGAAGGCATGCAGTTAAGCATGAGTGGAAAAGGCAATGCAGCGCCTAATGGCGGCATACCAGGCGATTTAATTATCTTAATTGAAGAAACGCCACACGAAACGCTAAAGCGAGAAGGCAATAATATTGTTTACGATTTACACCTCAGTTTTGTAGATGCAGCGTTGGGTATGAGTATTGAAGTACCAACAATTGATGGTAAAGCAAAAATAAAAATAGAACCTGGTACGCAAAGTGGCAAATTGCTCCGTTTAAAAGGGAAAGGCTTACCAGAAGTAAATTCATACCATAGAGGCGATGAAATTATTCACATCAACATTTGGACGCCAAAAGCTTTAAGTAGTGAAGAACGTTCCGCATTGGAAAAACTTCGTGAATCGCCAAACTTTAAGCCACAGCCAGGAAAAAACGACAAGAGTTTCTTCGAAAAAATGAAAGAATATTTTGAATAGTTAATGTTTTTGAACAACGTTTTAAAAAACCAATGGCTTTACCATTGGTTTTTTTATATGCGAAAATTTATCCATCAATTTCATTCACCATAATGATGATGGACCAAATGGTTTTCCCAAGGCTTTCGTTACACCAATATTCGGCAAATAAGTTAAAAAGGCATACCTATACCAAAATTGTACTGTAAGAAACGGTAAGTATCTGGCGAGTGGGTATTATAATAGTTATCTTTAAAGTCTCTACCACCAGATAAAAATTTGCCAATAACCCATTGTTCACTTCCATTGAATTGTGGGTCTTTGAGTTTTAGGCCAATATCGAACCTAAAAACAAAGTATTGTACATCGTACCTAAAACCAACACCCGTACCAATTGCTAATTGCTGAGCCAGTTTACTTAGTTTAAATAAGGCTTTTTCTCTTACCGAATCATCGGTAACAGGCAAGAAGCTAGAGTTATTCAAATTCCAAATATTTCCGGCGTCTACGAAAGCGGCTCCCTTAAGCGTGCCTCCAAAAAACTTCTTCAGCATGGTGTATCTATATTCGAAATTGGTTTCGATTTTCATCTCCCCTAGCTGGTCTAGACCAAAAAAAGCACGACGGCCTTCGGGAGTTTTAATTACCTCCCGATTATAATTACCTGGTCCAAGTGTTCTGGCCTGCCACGCCCTAATTCCGCTTGCGCCACCTGCGAAAAACAACTTCTCGAATGGAATGCCATAATCTATCGAATTACCATAAGCGTAACCTACACCAGCATTTACCCTTGCTATAAATTGCTTTTCGCCACCCAAATGCTTGTACCATCTTAAATCTATTTCAGGCCGCACATACTGGTTAAAGGGAAGACCTAAAAACTTTGCAGTATTACTGTTCTCAGGATCGCGTTGCGCACCCGTAATACTGGTAATGGCCTGTAACAGGTTGCCGGCAATGTCAATTCCTCCCCTTAAATAAACAAAAGTTCTATACTGATTTAATTTATCGTTATTTAAGGTGTATACATATTTCATGCCCAGGGTAAAGTCTTTCCGATCTAACAGTGCGGCATAATATAGGTTATTAATCAGCGTGGTTTGGTCTATACCCGGTTGCAGGTTTCCAAACCGGTATTCGAAATTTAGGGGCGTAAATGAGTGGAGCTTAGACTTGGTTTCGAACCAATCGTAGGTTATCGAATTTATAAATATATTCCGTACCGAAACATCTTTCTGCAAGGCATAAATATAACTGGAAGAGAATGTGGTGTGCGGCATGCCATTGGCACCCAATACAGGGTTGTAGAAGGGGATAATCAACCGAGGTACAGAAATGCTGGCGCTGATGGAAAAATCCCTTTGGTAAATATCGCTGAAGGGTTTCGACCCATTACCAAGCCGAGACTGCAAACCACCTTTCACCTGCAACTCGAAACGCTCTGCCCCACCAAACAAATTATTGTTAGAATAGGTATTACTTAGGTTAAAACCAACCGTTCCGCCATTAAAGGGCACCTCTCCCTCTACCCTATTACTCATCACTTTTTGTGGCGTAAGTAAAATAATGGGAATAATTTTATTTGATGTGCTATCGCGATTATAATAATCTATTTTAACATTTTTAAAGATATTAAGCTCATAAAGCCGATCGTAAGTTAAATTTTCATTTCTGATGTCGTAGCGTTCACCCCGTTTTAAAAAATCATACCGCACAATTGGGTTGCGTCGGTATCGTTTAGAAAAATCGGTAAAAATTATGCCGTTAACGGTATCCTTGCTCAATTTTGTGCGCACAGAATCTGGAAACCCATCAGGACTTGGTGCAATGATCATATGCGTGTAATCGATATTATACTGCTTGTGTGGTCCGGTTGCAGGATTGGTAATATTCAGTCTTAAATCAACTTTTTCCGGCTTCTCTGTTTCAATAACATCGAAGTTCACATATGGTCGTAAAAAATAAAAGTAGCCATTTTCCTTCATCACGCGGTAGATTTGTTCACGCTCGTAGGTGAGCGAATCTACATCGTACTGCATCCCTTCGTGTAAGCGTGTGAAAGCTGGCTTATTAGCATGATATGTGTCTTTAACTGTGTTGTTGGAAATTTCATCAGATATCTGATCAATATATGACGCTTTACCCTGATCGGCTTTAAAATTAATTTCTGCCTTTTTATTTTTTACCTGGATGTTGGCGGTTACCTTCGCCTGGAAATACCCTTTACCTTTTAAAAACTTCTCTATCTGGTTTCTGGAAATCTCTACGAGTGTACTATCCAATATTGCCGGGGGTGTACCAAAAGATTTGATGTTGCTGGTTTTATATCTGCCATCTTTGGTGTTGAAAAGGTTATAAAGCGGCACATTGATACTGAATGCAGAAATTGGCCTGATATCTTTTTGCACATAGTTGTAAGCCTGCTCCTCAAATCTTGTGTCTACACTATCTATGGTAACTTTTTTAACGATTGCCTGATAATCTGCGATGTATTTTGTTGAAGAGCAGCCCTGAATTAAAACAATAATTAATAGTAATATTGCACTTTTCAGTTTATAATAGTTAGAGGATTGGTATGCTTTCAAAATCTCAGATTAGTTTTATTAAGTCGTTACATCAAAAAAAGTACCGTAAAGCACATGGTTTGTTTTTGGTTGAGGGTTTAAAGTCCATCAAAGAATACATAAACTCTAAATACCAGATCGATTCCATTTACTACGTTAGCGAGCAATCTGCGTTGTTACCCAAATTACCCGCAAATATAAACTTATTTGAAGTAAACAACGCTGATTTAGGCAAGATTAGTACGTTACAAATGCCACAGGGTTTCTTGGCATTGATAAAAACACCTGAAACAAAAAAATTAGCGCCTAGCACTTTGGCTAACAGGTTTACGTTGGTGCTAGATGGCGTACAAGACCCAGGAAATATGGGCACCATTATACGTACAGCAGATTGGTTCGGATTCGAGAATATTATTTGTTCGGAAGACAGTGTTGAAGCTTATAACCCGAAAACTGTACAGGCTACGATGGGTTCGCTACCGCGGATAAATATTTATTACGAGAATTTGAACATTTTTTTTGAGCAAAATACGCTACCTGTTTTTGGCGCCCTATTAGATGGGAAATCCATCTATGAAACCAATTGGGGAAATGAAGGAATAATTGTTTTGGGAAATGAAGGCAAAGGAATTTCTGCAGAAGTGATCGCCCAAGTAAACCAACCCGTTACCATCCCTCGGGTTGGAGGGGCTGAATCTTTAAACGTTGCCGTAAGTGCGGCAATTTTTTGCGCTGAAATAGTGAGGGTTAAAAATTTCTAATATAAATCTTTCCTTATTATTTGCGGGCTAATTAATAATTGCTATTTTTGCAACCTTGAATTTAAGGGTCGAGTGGCCGAGTGGCTAGGCAGAGGTCTGCAAAACCTTCTACAGCGGTTCGAATCCGCTCTCGACCTCCATTTGTACAAATAAAATAATTAAAAGGTTATTACCATGGCAGTTACCAGATTAAAAAGAAAAGACAGAAGAAATAAAAACACCGCTCACCAAGAGGTAGCGTTTTTAAAGAGAGCAACTAACATTGAGTTAGGTAGTCGCTCTGCTCAACCTAAAAACGATCAGTTAGCTAAAAACAATGCTGTTTTAGCTAGCTTAGCGAAATAGTTTTTAGTCAACTTCTAAAAATACTAAAGCATCCTTCTGATCAAAGGATGCTTTTTTTTGTGGTTGTGTTTTTTGATTAGCTAGTAGCAAAGCCCTACCTCATCGTGTATTTTTGCCAAGGCAAAAAAGCAAACCAAAAACTACCCTTAACATAGGTTTTGTAAAATCATCGGGCGACCTACGACCTCCCGCTTCGCAAACTCCGATCAAATTTGTACTTTAACTGAAAATTAATGCAAGTAATCGGTGCTTTCATAAAGCCTCGGAACGTTAGGCGTAATGTTAGCCGAGCGAAAAACCTTATTAAATGAAAAGCAATATAATTTCGACATTATTATTTTTAATATGGCCCTTTGGACTTTTTGCAAGTCCTCAAATGCCTGACTACATCATTTATGGAAAAGACACAATTGCCACCTATAACCTCATACTTGAAACTTATTTACAAAAGCTAGACTCAACAAAGACCGACAAATTATTTGGATTAAGTTTTCGTGATGGTTCGTCTTTTAGTTGTTGGAGAGGTTATCAAGCGATATATAAAATAGAAAATAACCGCTTATTTCTAGTAGATATAATTAATTGCGGAGAACTTAGAAATGGAAAAATTGACAAAAAGCAATCTTTTGAAAAAATGAAATCAATTTTTAGCGAAAAGTTTACGAATGGAAAAGTATGCATTGATTGGTTTGATGGAGACGTCAATTTTCCATTGACGAATAGACTATTGAGGTGGGATGGAGTTTTCTATAAAATTTTTGAAAAAGAAAGAGTGCTTAACATTTCAAAAGGTGCTGTTCAAAAAGTTGAAGACTTTGAAAACTATATTGATGACCCAAGTCGAATAGACAGAAGATATAAGGATAAAATTTCTGAACTATTATTCGAAAAACTGCATCATAAAAAATGGAAAAAAGCTGATAATTGTGACTGTTCAGAAAAATACTTTGTGACTATAAATGAATTAGGAAATGTTTCAAAAATCAAAATTATAGGTTATGATACTACCGAAAAAATTGAGCAAAATTGGGAAAGAGCTGAATATAATTATTGTGTAAATACAATGTTCAAAAGATTGAAGAAACTCAAATTTGACATTATAAAAGATAAGGGAAAGGCAATGTCTGAAGATATATACATTGAGATTTGGACTAAAGAAGATGGAGAAATTGAAAATTGGACGAGATAAAAAACACTCCTGCTAACAACAGGTTTAAAAATTTGCGGGGTGAAGTGCTTATATTTTCATCACCCCTTTTTATTATCTTCATCTCAGGTTGACAAAGTTTCTGCAAGTAATTTCGTAAATTCTTAAACCTGCAAAACGTTATGTGCAATTTTCGTTTTGCCCTGGCCGAAGCTCCGCTTCAGTCTCTATTCTTTTGCCAAGGCAAAAAGGCAAACCAAAAACTACACTTAACTCAGGTTTTGTAAAACCACCGGGCGACCTGCGGTCTCCCGCTTCGCAAACTCCGAGCAAATTTGTACTTTAACTGAAAATTGATGCAAGTAATCGGTGCTTTCATAAAGCCTTGGAACGTTATACGTAATTGCTCGACAAAATGAAATCACTGGCATCTGTAATATTACTTCTATTTATAGCGACATTTTCGTTTGGTCAGGATTTTCCAAACAGTTCTTACGGACTGACTGCTGAAGAAAATGAGCTATGGCTAAAGAGGGTCATATCATCGGAAAAGGGAACACAACTAACTTTAATTCAAAATAGATTTTTTAAAAGAAAAGACTTTACCAAGTCAACAAACACCGCTATTCCAGTGGTAATCGCAAATGGAATTGTAGTAAATGAAATAGTAAACACCGAATTGAAGAGTTTATTGGCTGCTCAACTTACGACAGATAAAGTTCAGATTACAATAGTAGAAAAGGAACCAGAAGGACTTTATGTAAACAAAGCTTGGACAGGGATTATAGTTTTAAGTATTAGTGACAAGAAAATAAATAAGCTTCTGAAAAGATATAAACCTTAATAAAGCTATTTACAACTACGTATAACAACAGGTTTAAGTTAAGCCTCGGGCGAAGTGAGAACACGAAAATTTGAAGCTATTTATTTAGATTAGTGCAAGAGGTTCTGTTGTGCAAATAATAAGGCTCAACTTAAACCTGCAAACCGTTATCGGCAACCTTAAGAAACATCACCGCAACATTCGACAAACTGACAATAATAATTAAACAACGATGCCAGAGACACCTTTAAAAAATAAAATCATTGCGTGGCTTAAAGGTTACGACTACTGGTTTCAATATGCAGGGAACCGACTATTAGAAGGCGAAAATGTTAGTGATGCTTTAGCAGACACGACATATCAATTATTCAAATAAGATTATGCTTTGAAATCTACTGAAGGCGAAAGAGCTGAAATAATATTTAATGAAGTTGTTGCTGATGCAGCAGCAGTTGCAGGAAACCTGCAACTGCAATTGATAAAGGAAATTGAAAATGTAAATGCACTTGCAACAGGACAATCAATCCCAATCAATCCAAACTTGACAATCATTTATGGCGGAAACGGAACGGGAAAATCAGGTTATGTTAGATTACTAAATAATGCCTTTAGCTCAAGAGGTGACAAACAAATTCTTCCAAATGTTTTTTCTGATGCAGCTATTGGTGAACCAGCTTGTAAATTTACTTTTCAATCAACATCCGTACCCTACGATTTAGCTTATCCATTGCAGAAAAGCAATATAGAATTTTCACAATATTCAGTTTTTGACACTCACAGTATTAGGGTGCTTTTAGAACAAGACAATAAACTTGACTTCACACCGATCGGTTTTGAATTTTTTGAAAAGATTTTGCAACTATACGAAGCTGTAAAATCAAAACTTTACGCAGAGATAAAAGCAAACAGACCTGTAAATGAATTTGAAAAATTTTTCGTAAATGACAATGCAATAAAAGATTCGATTGCAAATCTTGGGGCAAATTCAAATGAAGAAGAACTAATAGCATTAGGAACATACACAGAAGAAGACGCAGCAAAACTTGCAGAACTAATTGCTAAACGAGAAGAACTGAAAGCCCTTGACATCCCCAAAAAAATCGCAGAACTTCAAAAACTTCTTTCGCAACTTACTGAATTTACAAACAGACTTCAAGCAATATTAGATTGCTTGAAGCCCGAGGATATTGAACATTACAAGTTATTGATAACCTCATTTCACAAATTTCAAGAGTTAGCAAAGCAAGAAGGCGTAAAAAGTTTAGAGGACTATAACATTGAAGGTTTAGGAAGCAACGAATGGAAAGAATTTGTTAGAGCATCTAAAAATTATGCTTCTGCAATTGAAGCCAACAGGGATGGGAAAATTTATCCTTCTGAAAACGACAACTGTTTGTTCTGTTTGCAACCCCTTACAGAAAAGGAAAACTCTTTAATAAATTCCTACTGGAATTTATTAAAGAGTGAAGCAGAAGGTGAACTGAACCGAATAATTCAAGCAATGCGAGAATTAGAAAAGAAACTCAAAGGACTGCTACCTGTAAAGTTTGATGAAACCACAACCCTTTTTGAATATGTAAATATTTATGATGCAGCATTCGCTGCAAAATGGAAGGACATCGTTTCCTTATCTGAAACAGCAAGACAGAATATAATCTCCAATTTAGTAAATAGAAATCTTGACTTACCAATGCCTCATTTTGCAGTTTCAACAAATGAGTTTGATAAGGTTATTGCACAATTAAAGGCGACCATTGAAGATTTATTTCAAAAAAATCCTTCAAAAGAATTGGAAGAATTAGAAAAACAAATTCAATTTCTAACAGACAAAAATTTATTAAATAAATTACTTGAACAAGTTTTGGTTTTTGTCGCAGCCCACAAGTGGGCTGCAAAAGCAGAAAGCTCTGCTTCTGCATTTAATCCAAGGTCTATTACAATTAAACAAGGAGAATTGTTTTCAACTCATATCACAGATAAATACACTGAAACTTTCAATAAAGAGTGCAGAAACCTTAATGCTCCAAGTGTTGTTGAAATTTCACAAAGAAACGCAAGAGGTACTACATTAAGAAAACTACAAGTTGCTGGCGTGGTTGCGAATAGTATTTTAAGTGAAGGGGAACAAAGAGCAATTTCTTTGGCAGACTTTCTAACTGAAGTTCAAATGAACCCTACAAACAAAGGAGTTTTCTTTGACGACCCTGTTACATCTCAAGACCATCACAGACGAGAAAAAATTGCTGAAAGATTAATTGAACTTGCATTGCAAAAGCAGGTTATTGTCTTTACTCACGACATCGCCTTTTTCATTCGTTTGAAAATAGCAGCAGATACAACCGCAACTCCATATAGCTTTACAACTATTAGAAATATCGGAGGAAATCCAGGAATTATCAGCCCAGACTTACCTTGGACTGCCCAACCAGTTAAACAAAGAATTGGAACACTTCGTGACAGGCTTGTGCGATTAAAGAAAATCGAACAATCAGGAAATGAGGATGAATATTTATTTGCAGCAAAGTCTTGGTATGGATTATTACGTGAAGGTTGGGAAAGGGCTGTTGAAGAAAGACTTTTTAAAGGTGTTGTAGAAAGATTTTCATTAGGAGTTCAAACTCAAAAGTTAAAAAAAGTAGTAATTACAGATGAGTTACTAGAAGACATTGAAATTGGAATGACCGAAAGCTCAAGTTGGATACACGATGCTGCTGCTGGACTAAATCCAACACCACCCGACACGACAAAAGCCGAGGCAGACCTGAATAAACTAAATGATTTTTCAAATAAATGTGTACCTGCTTGACAATGAAAAACAACAAATGGACAAATAGAAAGGCAGCCGATAACAGCACCTACCCAAAAGGCGGGGTTTCTTGCCTCGCAGACAGTTTTGTGGTAGCCGAAAGTTCAGTTCTCCGAATGAAGTTTAGTGGTAAAAATCCCGCCCTTCGGGTAGCTGCAAAACGTTAAGTGCAATTTTCGTTTTGCCCTGGCCGAAGCTCCGCCTCAGTCGCTATTTTTTTGCCAAGGCAAAAAGGCAAACCAAAAACTACACTTAACACAGGCTTTGTAAAATCACCGGGCGACCTGCGGTCTCCCGCTTCGTAAACTCCGAGCAAATTTGTACTTTAACTGAAAATTAGTGCAAGTAATCGGTGTTTTCACAAAGCCTCGGAACGTTAGCGGCTATTTTAAAAACGACATCGGAAATGACAACAAGACATATAAAAATATTTATTACAATTTTGACAATTTCGTTTTTGACAAGTTGCAGACAAGGCTATAAAGTTGAAAATAATAAAGTTTACTATGAATATTGGAACGAAGGTAGTGGACAAGGAAAACGTTTAATTGAGCAAGCAGACGCTACGACTTTTCAAACTGTAGAATTTGATTGTGATTGTAGTTTTGATTTTGGCAAAGACAAAAATCATTTATTCATAGACGGAGAACCAATAAACGATATTGATCCGAAGACCTTTAAATTCATAGGTAATTACATATTTGCCGACAAAGACAAAGCGTACTTTTTTGGTTTTTATAACAATTTGAACGACTGTGCAATAAAAGGAGTTAAGCCAAACCAAATTCAACTAATTAAATATCGCTGGGCTAAAGCAGGCAACTTCTTAATTCACGGACACGACACAGTGTATGTTGACGACATTAAAGATTTTGTTCCGATTGATGAAGATTGGGGAAAGACAAAAAAACACATAATTAATAACAATCAAATTTTATACGGAGCAGACGTAGAAACATTTAAAGTCACAAGTACTTTTCAAGGTAAAGACAAAAGGTTCAATTACGAGTTCGGAATTATTAATGAAGATGATTTTAAAAAAGTTAGTTTCAAAAATTTTGATTTTGCTAATAAAGATTTCTGCCAAACTGAACCGATTGTATTCATAGATGTTTATGACAGTTTAGTTTCATATAACGAAGACAAAAATAAACCAATTGAAATTGTTGAAAAGCTTAAACAAGTGGGATTTACATTAATTGATACGAAGTATTTAGATTGGGGTGGAGAATCAAAAATTATCAGAGCTTCTATGACAAATAAAAAATGTAATTGTATTGTTGAAAAACTTTATCGTTACGATTATGGAAAACCTTCTGAAACAAAAAACATATTTAAAGTAACAGAAAGAATATACTGTGAAGCGAAATAAAATAGAAATGCAGAACAAAAAAACAGCCGCTAACAGCAGTTTGGCAAAATGGCGGGTTCAGTGCTAAATTGAACACACGGATTTCTAATCAACATTTGTGCTAAATTGAACATTTGTGCTTCGATTTCCGCCACATCGCCAAGCCCTGTCCGTTAAGTGCAATTTTCGTTTTGCCACGGCCAAAGCTCCGCCTCAGACTCTATTTTTTTGCCAGGGCAAAAAGGCAAACCAAAAACTACACTTAACACAGGTTTTGTAAAACCACCGGGCGACATGAGGTCTCCCGCTTCGCAAACTCCGAGCAAATTTGTACTTTAACTGAAAATTAATGCAAGTAACCGGTGCTTTCATAAAGCCTCGGAACGTTAGCAGCAATATTTGGACATGACCGACACAGAAGAAATATTATCACCTGACAGTAACTTTAAGTTGCACTTTTATGACGACATAGAACCTCGAATGGGTATGACAATGAGCAAATTTTCGTTGACTGACTTGCGGACAAAAGACAAAGTGATGTTTAAACCACTTATGACACTTGGTTACAAAGGACACTCAACCTCTTGGACGGACAGTTCCAGATTTTTTTCTTTATCAATAGGCCTTCCATCTGACAGCTTTTTCATTTATGACACTCACACAAAAACATTTGCAGCTATACCTTTTATTAATGTTTGGGTGTTGGACGGACACTGCTTTGACGACCGAATTGAAATAGAATTTAGTGATGACCAAATTCCCGAGAGAAAAGAGCATAATAAATATCCCACAAAGAATTTCTCTAAGCCGACAAACTTAACATTCAATTTTGACACCTTGACTTGGACATCAATAGACAGCATCGGCAACTATAAATCCTTACTTGATAAGGGAGTTGTTCATGACCTAAAACCTATTGACAACGGATGGCGAAAATTTAAGGGTAACTTGCCGCAGACAACGGAGGTTCTTGTTTGGGAACTAAACGAGTTTGCTAGGTATGGGGACAATCAATCAAAAGAATGGTGGGACGAAATTCAATCAAAGACCACAGACATTAATTATTGGATAAATGCATCTGACTATCTTGGACAACGAAAAAGGAAATAATACTGCTGCTAACACGGGTTTTGCGTCAGGCGGGGTGACGTGCAAACTTGGAGCTTTGTGCATCTATTCAGGTTCAGTGCTGGTTGAAAGTTTGGTGCTCCGAAACCCGCCCGAACGCAAAGCCCGAAAACGTTAAGTGCAATTTTCGTTTTGCCCTGGCCGAAGCTCCGCCTCAGTCGCTATTTTTTTGCCAAGGCAAAAAGGCAAACCAAAAACTACACTTAACACAGGTTTTGTAAAATCACCGGGCGACCTGCGGTCTCCAGCTTCGCAAACTCCGAGCAAATTTGTACTTTAACAGAAAATTAATGCCGGAACGTTATGTGCTACTTTAGGACGACAGACAATGGACACGAAAATAAGACAAGGACAATTTGAGGTAATTGACAGTTTTGCTATTAGGAGCAGAAATGAATTTTATCTCATTGGACAGCTAAAAGAGGGGACAGTTCAAGAGAAATGGTTTATTAATGTTTCATTCAACAAATCACTTTCAATGACTATTCGGATCACAGCAATTGAGGACGTTGAAATTTCAAGCGAAGCTAATAAATACAAACTTTTGATTGTTTCGGGCGACACTGAAACAATTGACCTATTACTCGGACTAAAAATTGGAAGTGAATTTCTTGACATTACAATTGAAGGAGAAGATTAAACGAAAGGCATTCTATATATAGACAACGACAATATTGGAGAGGTGAGTTTTTCAATCATTGACAAAAGCATGGGTGCTATTGGCGGTAATTTAATTGCTAACGAAAACTATAAAAAGTATCAGGCGAAAATTCAACAGCATTTTGAGAAACAAGGAATTTCCAATATTGACAATTTCAATTTTCGCATTGTTCTTGCAAACAGCTATGAATTAAAACCAGAGGGCGGTATTGGTATAACGGACTCGGCAGAGTTTGACGAAATTTATGTCGAATCTACAGGACTTGACACAAAAACAATGGACAAAATAAAAAACGCCCTATAACATGCGTTTTGCATTAGTGGGCGGACAGTGCGAATAGAAACATTTGAGCATTTAGTAAACGTTGGCGCTGGCAGACAGTCTACGGTTTCAAAAGCCCACCAACGCCAAGCCCTGTCCGTTATAGGGAATTTTAAGATAGACCGAAAACAGACAGAACAATGGGAACTTGGAATACGAAAATAAACGGGAACGACACCTTTCAAGAAATATATCAAAACTACTTTGACTTATACAATCAAGGACAAAATCCTGCGGACATTTCTAAACAAATCCAAGAAGACTTTTTTGAATTTTTTAACGACTATGACGACCGCAACAACAGTTTATTTGGACTTGCATTAGCACAATGGGAAACAAAATCCCTTGACCCGACAGTTTATAAAAAAGTTAAAGAAATTATTGAAACGGATTACGACCTTGAAGTTTGGAAAGGACTTGGTGCGGACGACAAGATAATAGAAAAACGCAAAAAAGAACTTGACAAGTTCCTAACTCAAATTTCAACAGAAAGAGAAAAACAGAAACGCAGAGTTAGACCTAAGTTTGGATTTATGCAAGTTGACTTGGTGAATTTAATGGCACCTGACAACAAAAAGCGATTTACGGTAAGCGAGCATTTTACAAATGAAATTTATAAGCACACAGGTTCACTGATGATGTGGCAACCAGGAGTTGACAAAGTATTCATAAACGGAGGTGGGGGTTCAGTCTTGTATTTCACAGGACAAGGGAAAAACATTTCAGCAAAATGGATTGACAGTGAAACATTAGAAGTAACACACGACAAAAACATTGAATTTACAAAGCAAGACGAACGAGCATACTTTTGTGGCGACGACATTAAAATAATTTACAAGCCACAATGAAGACAAAAAGAAAAACGCCCTATAACAGCACCTACCCAAAAGTGGTTAAATCAAGCTTTGTGCATCTATCAAAGTTTGTGCTTAGTTGACAGTGAGGTGCTTCGAAATCGCCACATCGCCAAGCCGAAAAACGTTAACTGCAATTTTCGTTTTGCCATGCCCGAAGCTCTATCTCGGTCTCTTTTTTAGCCAAGGCAAAAAGGCAAAACAAAAACTACACCTAACAACAGGTTTTCTAAAATCACCGGGCGACCTACGACCTCCCGCTTCGCAAACTCCGAGCAAATTTGTACTTTAACTGAAAATTAATGCAAGGGAAAGGTGCTTTCATAAAGCCCCGGAACGTTAGCAGAAATTTTATACCCAAAGATCGCAAAAGATGAAAACAATACTAATTTTTCTCATTTTCATAAATATTTCCGTATTTGGACAACAATTTAATTCCGTTGAACAAGCAGAAAAAAATCCTAACAAAGTAGAAATATTAGATTTATCAAACCGTGATTTAAAACTTCTTCCTACACAAATATCCAACTATAGAAACTTAAAAGAAATTGATTTAGGTCAAAACCCAAATCTAAACTTAGAACAGAGTTTTAATATTCTAAAAAACAATAAAAAATTAAAAACTATTTATCTTCAAGAAAACAATTTAGAAAAATTACCTCTAAATATTTCCGAGATTAAAAATCTAAAAGAACTCTGGCTTGACGAAAATAACTTTTCCGAAATTCCAAATGGCATTATGAAATTAGAAAAACTTGAATATTTAAGATTGTTTGGCAACAATATTTCTAAAATTTCTTTTACCGAAAATGACTTACCAAAACTTAAATCTATTGATTTATGTTATAACAACTTTTCTGATTTTCCAGTTGAATTGGCTAACTTAAGAAATTTACAATATATCGTAATGTGGTATAGTAATGTTGAAAAAATTCCGAAAGAAATTGGGAGTTTAAAAAATATCAAGGTTTTAAATCTTGAAGGAAATAAAATATCTAAATTACCAAAAGAATTTTCAAAACTTAGCAAACTTGAAAAATTATCACTTAGAAATAACAGTTTGGAAACTGAAAATTTAAAACCTATTTGGAAATTGATAAATCTTGAAGAATTAGAAATAGAAAATAACAACATATCTGAATTGCCGACAGAAGTTTCAAATCTTTCACAATTGAAACGATTATCAATTGGAATTAATCCATTGAAATCAATTCCAAAAAGCGTTTCACAACTCAAAAAACTTGAGCAACTTGGATTGGTTTCATTAAACAAATTTAATTGGTCTGAAACTTTTGCGATAATTTCAAAAAATAAAAATTTAAGACGAATTGGGCTTCCTTCTTGTGGATTATCAATTATGCCAAATGGATTTGAAAATTTAACACAAGTAAAAACTTTTTGGCTAAATGGAAATTCTTTTGACTATTACGAGCAAGAAAGATTGAAAAAGCTTCTTCCAAATGCACAACTTGAGTTTAAGTAAAAAAACTTCTGCTAACAAGGGTTTTGCAATAGTGGGGCGAAACTGCAAAGTTCAACGGTTGTTCTTCGGTTCAACTTTTGTAAAAAAATGAAGATTTGTGCTTCGATTGCCCCACCATCGCAAAGCCCCGAAACGTTAGCAGAAATGCCTAAACAACTAGCCAAAGAATTACTTTAAAATTAGAACTTAACATATTGAACCTTTTTAATTAATTTTTCAGGCAAGACAAAAGCGTTATAAATTGGGACGAAGTCAAAAACTCTGACAAAGCATTTCCAAAACACTCATTTTCAATACTTAAATTAACAATGAAAAATGGGGAAATGGGTACAGGTTGGGTTGACAAAAGCTATAAAAATTACAATTATAAAGAATTTTGCCCATATAACATCCAGATAGAGATTGACCTAACTGACGAAATAGCCATTAACAATTCTGACCTTGATATGGGAACAATCGAAGATTTTTTTTCTGATACACTAAATAAAATTTGTATTTGTCATCTGGTTTCAAGGCTGGTTTCTGATAAAGGAATGGACATTATAATATATGCAGAATTAGAAAGACCTACTACCCAATATTTGGAGAAAATCAAAAATGACGCAAATAGAATTATATCGTTTAATTATAAATCGTTTCACGACCCAAGGTGGACAAAAATCAAAAAGTTACTGTAAAAGTATAGAACTTCTGCTAACAGTGGTTTTGCTAATTTTTTGGGCGAAAAGCGATATGCGAGTTCAGTAATTATTTATTAAGTTAGTGGTTTGGGTATTTGGAATAAGCAACATCAAAAATTCGCAAAGCCCCAAACCGTTAGCCGTCATTTTAAAGCGACACCAAAATGAATATAGAAGAATTTAAAAATAGACTTGATACTAACGGACTTGGAAAATATTTTGACAAGTTGCAACCTCTTTTGCGTAACACAATCAGACTTTACCAAAAAGCCACAGACGAAAACAATATAGCTATTGGACAGACAAAAATTGGCGGTAGACCAGACTTGCCAAAAGAAATTTCTTGGGTAACAGAAACGAACATTGTAGAAACGAAAGAAAAAAAGTTCTTAATTTTTAACAGTAAAAAGGAAGAAACAATAACGAAACCACTTTCTTTTATTGCTCAAATAAATTTATCCGAAACCTCATTATTTGACAAAGACAACTTGCTACCAAAGCAAGGACTTCTATACTTTTTCTATTCGGCAGAACAAGAAGTTTGGGGCTTTGACTATATTGACAAAAATAAATTCAAAGTAATTTATTGGGACGGAGACTTTAAAAAACTTTCAAGAGTTAACTTTCCAACAGATTTGCCTGAAAATTCTTCTTATAACCCCTGTTCGGTAGACATAGCATCAGAAGTTAGTTTACCTTCTTATGGACACGAAGTTTATGAAGACTTTGCAGATGGAGAAGATGATAAATTTTGGGAAGACGTTTATAATGACGGAAATCTAAATAAACTTTTAGGTTACTCGGACAACATACAAAATGAAATGGAGTTGGAGTGTGAACTTGTAACGAATGGACTTTATTGCGGAGACCAATCAGGTTACAATGACCCAAGAGCAAAAGCACTTGAACCAAATGCAAAAAATTGGCGACTACTTTTACAAATTGACAGTAATGAAGAAAATGAAATGATGTGGGGCGACTGTGGACGACTTTACTTTTGGATAAAGAAGGACGACCTCTTAAACAAACAATTTGACAAATCTTGGTTCAGTTTACAATGCAGTTAGATAAAAAACGAACGGCTAACATGGGTTTGGCAATAATTGGGCAGACAGTTGTAAATTCAACATTAGTAATTCTGTTTGACTTTTGTGCAAAACTGAACATTTGTGCTTCGATTGCCCCACCATCGCCAAGCCGTAAACCCTTATAGGTAATTTTAAGACAATGCTAAGAACATCATTTTTAATCATATTATTGTTATTTAAGACCTTATCTAAATATGCTCAAACTAACGACGAAAATATTAGACTCCTAGTTTTCCAAAAACGAGTTTTAAATAAAACGTTCGTATTCGGTAAATGGACTGAAAATGGCGGAACTGAAACTCAACTGACCTACTTGGGAGAGGTTAAAACAAAAACAGGAAGAAACCTTAAAGTTGTAAATTCTGTATGGCTTTGGGGACTTTCAAAAAGAGCAACTTCTAGAATTTTGATTTTCAATAACGAAAATAAATACTTGGGCAACTATTTATTGACAATGATTCACGAACTGCCCAATGAGCTAACAAATGGAAACCTTATATTTAAAAATTCCGTCGGTGACTGTGAAAAAAACCAAACGACAGCAATTAATTTGAAAAATGGATTACCAAAACAACTTTTCAGAAACTGTGAAAAAGATGAGGGTGATGTTTTTAGTTTTCAATCAAAATAATTAATATTAAAACTGCCTATAACAGTAGTTAAGCTAAGCCTCTCCCTAAGTGGCAACACAAGGATTTGAAGCATTTTATTTAGTTAGTGCAACAGGTTCTGTTTTGCAGGTAATGAGCGTCAACTTAAACTTGCAAAGTTTATCGACAAGCTTACTTCGCCCCTTTTTATAAAGATAAAATAAATTAAAATGACGAAGTATTTACTTTTTATCACATTCATATTTCCAATCTATTTATTTGGGCGAAATGGGATAACGAAAACTTTGCTGAAAAAAATTATTAAGGAAAGTAAACTCGAAATTAAAAACGGAAAATTCTCTTTACCATCGAGTCGACCATGGCAATTTGATAATACTGATAGTTCATGTTTTAAAAAAGATACATTAACTACTTATAGTTACAACACATCCAAACAAAAAGACTTGTGCAAAGTAGTTGATTGGACATTCTACCACGAAAATGCATCTATCTTTGGGAATGAATCAAACTGTAAAGAACCACCAATAAGATCAGTTGAAAAATATCTAAGTGAGTATTTTACGATTGCAATCTATAATGTTGAAAACGAACTTATGATAGATCTTCTCGGGATTGAAGATAGAATGATATGGGAATCTTTTATAGTAATAGAAATCGAGAATAATAAAGATTATAGCAAAATAATGATTGGTTAGAAGATTTAATGCAAATTAATAAAGCCAGCCGATAACCGCAGTAAGCACCAGTGGCTCGTTTAGGGCGTTTTAGGAATTTACGCTGGTGAAATAAAATTTCGCCTATATTTGTATGAACAGTGCTAAAAGCCGCCAATAGCGCAAACAGCATAACGTTATATGGCATTTTAAATCGATCCAATGGAACCAAATATTGAACAATTAAGAAAAAACTACGAACGTTTCGACGACAGAAAGTTAATTCGTATTGCGACAGAAGAAGCTACTTCTCTAAGACCCGAAGCACTTGAATTGGTAAAGGAAATTATTAAAGAAAGAAATCTTTCAGAAGACATTTTGAAAGGTGTAGAAGTTCAATTTCAAGAAGTTGACAAAGAGACTTTAAATGAATATACCGAACTACTTAGAAACCTTCCTTGTCCTGTTTGCAAATCTAATTCTGAAAAGCTAAATGCGACTATTACAGGGAGTGTTGTGAGCTTTATTATAATTACGAACTACGAAAAAGGCATTAAAATAGCTTGTCCAAAATGTCTCGACAAGTTACATAATAACGCAATGATTAAAACAGCTTTGTTTGGCTGGTGGGGAATTCCTTGGGGAATAATAAGAACTTCACAGGCTTTAATCTTGAACAGTAAAATGAAAAGTAAAAATCATTCTTCTGGCCCGACTAAGATTTTAAGTGGTTTCGTATCTAAGAGAATTGGTCGTATAGAAGCAAATAGAAACAAGAAAGAGGAACTTGAATCTTTAATTGAACATATACGGTAATAAAATAAACGGCTTATAACAGCGAATTTGCACAAAAATCGCCGACGGAGATTACGTTAATTTCTCAGTTATTTACTTAATTGGTGCGTTACAACAATGGTTCTGCAAACAATGCCATTTCTGCGCAAATTTTTAAAATGCTAACTGCAATTTTCGTTTTGCCATGCCCGAAGCTCTATCTCGGTCTCTTTTTTAGCCAAGGCAAAAAGACAAAACAAAAACTACACCTAACAACAGGTTTTCTAAAATCACCGGGCGACCTACGACCTCCCGCTTCGCAAACTCCGAGCAAATTTGTACTTTAACTGAAAATTAATGCAAGGGAAAGGTGCTTTCATAAAGCCTCGGAACGTTATAAGCCATTGACCTGATCGAAATACAATGAAAAATACGTTATTAATTTTACTGCTTTTGACATTTAATCAAGTTGTGTTTGGCCAGAATCGAATATTGGCTGATGAAGATTTCAATAATAGCGGCCCGATTAAAATGACATTTATTGAAAAGTGTGATGAGGTAGAAAATCTTTTTAAAGCTGATTTGAACACGAAAACTATATTTTTGTTACTTCAAAGCGGAATTTCGCCAGTTGTAATTACGACAGATAAGAATTTCGAAAATAAATATCAGGTATATTATTATGACTTTGGTTGCAATGCTCCAAACACAGAATGTGTGAAAACTTATAACGAACTTGTTTTTAGACACCTGACAAGGATGTACGGAAATAAATGGAAAAAAGAAGTTAGAAACGACGTTATCGGACTGAAACAATGGAAGCAAAAATAAACGGCTGATAACAGCAAATTTGCACAATAATGGTTGAGTGTGCTTACATTCAGTCCTCAATTATTTACTCAATTTGGTGCGTTACGACAAAGGTTGTGCAAGCAATGCCATTTCTGCGCAAATTTTCAAAACGTTAGCTGTCATTGTAGGGCAACCCTTAAATAAGACGGACAAACCAATCAAAAACAAAATTAAGATTTGCAAAATGGGACTATTTGACAAACTGTTCGGTGGAACAAAAAATACAGAACCACCTGAAATTACAAACTTTACGACCTCAGACAAACTAATGGACGAAGAAGTTTTTTGGAAAATCATTGAGACTACTAAGGACAAATCCAAAGGAGATTACGAGCAACAACAAGATGAGTTAGCAAACGAACTTCGTAAATTGAATCCTGACGAAATAATTTTATTCGGAAACAGATTTAGGTTTTTCAGAGGACAAGCAAACACCTGGGAACTTTGGGGAGCAATTTACATCATTCACGGTGGTTGCAGTGACGACAGCTTTAACGACTTTAGAGAGTGGGTAATAGGACAAGGTAAAGACTTTTATAATAAGACAATTCAAAATCCTGAGGGCTTAGTTGAAGTTGAGACTGGGAAAATTGAAGATGTTGAGTGGGAAGGCTTAGGTTATGTGCCTTCGACAGTTTTTGAAGAACTAACAGGACAAGAAATGCCATATCCATTTCAAGAAAATCACAACACTACAGGAAAAGAATGGTCGGAAGAAGGTGATGACTTGCAAAAAATATTTCCTAAGCTATATGCGAAATATTGCGACAGTATTTGACATGAGACAATAACGAACCGCCAACAGGCGCTTGGCAAAAGTGGCGGTTCAGTGCGCTGCAAATCCCGCAGGTGTAGGATGGCTAATTGAAATTGGTTCTCCGCATCAATATTGATGGTGAAAATCACCTTCGGGTAACCCCAAAATGTTGTAGCATTCTAAACCGACACGTTAAACAGACGGAAATAACAATGGGATGAAATTTTATTCATAGGGCTTTTAATATTGACATTCGTTGGAATTCATCGCAAAGCCCCAAATCATGATATGTCAGTACTCTACAATCCCATAGACATATATAAACTAATAAAATCTGAAATTAACTTTGAAAATGAAAAATGAGGAAATTAAAGCAATGATTACTCTGGCTCCCATGTTGATTAATTTCCTTCTTTTATTTAATCGGAAAAAAGCATGGGTGAAAAATAAATACAAGTGGATCATCCTTCTTGCATTATCCTTAATAGGCATATTCTTGTTCAACGGTTCAACTATCTCTGAGAATAAAACAGATCAAAAATTAATTCAATGGGCATTTATCACACCATTAGCATTTTCAGTTATCGACTATGCTTTATTAAAAGCAAGCTACTTATTACATAATAGAGATCTCTACCTATGGTTAAGAGGATCTAGTGAAATCGACGACAACAAACTTAGTGGTGGAAATCATGTAAGAGTATCGGATAGACTATTTTCATTTTTGTTATTAGTTACAATAATGATTTTACCATTCTTTATTTTGTTTTTTTCTGAAAACGACAAATAGGAAAGTGAATACTCCGAAACTTAAGCGTTAGAACATATCGATAATATAAAAGGATTAAAAATCAGGACAAAAATTGTGTCACATGACACCGCCTTGGCAAAAAGTGGAAGAATTTTCTTCTGCAACTGTGCCAAACTTTAGCAATTTTACCTCTAATTGCCCACGTTTTGTAGCTCCAAATTGTTAAGTGCAATTTGCGTTTTGCCATACCCGAAGCTTCGCAAACTCCGAGCAAATTTGTAATTTAACAGAAATTTAATGCAAGTAACCGGTGCTTCATAAAGCCTCGATCGAAATACAAACACTAATCCCAATAAGCTAAATGAGACAAATCGCATTCATCATCGTCAGTCTTATGTCTTTGCTTCTACTCAATTATGGAACAGGTAGGAACAAGAAACTTTTGCTTTTTTTCATCAGCTGGCAAGCCGTTGTGGGAACACTCGCTATCTTAAAAATTTTCGAAAAACAGCCAAACCTATTTCCGTTACTAATTATAGGAACAGTCGCTCTGGTTTTTATTTCGTTAAAACAAATAGACAAACAAAAATTGAATCCTGAAATGCTACTAGCCATTCACATTTTGAGAATACCAGTTGAATTGATTCTATTTCAGCTTTACTTAATGCAAAAAATCCCTATAATTATGACGTTTAAGGGTTGGAATTTAGATATTTTAATTGGACTTTCAGCTTTGGTAATTTTAATCTTTAGGTTGATAAGGAAAAGAAAAATCAACATACAATTTTTAAAAATTTGGAACTTTGTAGGAATCGCGTTCCTATTCATCATTGTTTCACTGGCTATCTTATCATCTCCATTACCTGTGCAACAATTTGCATTTGAGCAACCAAATATTGCAGTTTTGGAATTTCCTTATTGTTTTCTACCAACTTGTGTAGTGCCGATTGTTTTAATTTCACACCTATTACTTATTAACGGACAGATAAAAGCACCACCGCCAACAGGATATCGCCATAAGTAGTTTTTAGGGACTTGTATCAAACTTCGTTATAATAAAAATTGGTGCTTCTATTCAACTTAAATGCTAAAATACCTGCTTTCGGCAATACTCAAAACGAATGCAATTATCGTTAAATAAGCTTTCGAACAAAAGTGAATGCGACAACACCAGGATTAATAGATATTTTCAATAAATTGAACACAACTTTAGTGGTGCTATGATCTCTAAGAAAGATGAGGAAATTAAAAAGTATATTATTTTGATGCATTTAACGCCATTATAAAAGTAATTTGATATATGATTTCAATAGATACTTTTAGAAAACTAGCACTTTCGTTTCCCGAAGCGACAGAGGAACCTCATTTTGAAAAAACTTCTTTCAGAGTGAAAAAGAAAATCTTTGCAACTTTTGACGAAGCGAATAACAGAGCCTGTATAAAACTCTCTGAAATTGACCAACATGTTTTTGCTTCTGCTGATAAAACAATCATTTATCCAGTCGATAACAAATGGGGCAAACAAGGTTGGACACTTATTGAGTTACAAAGAATTGGTAAAGAATTATTTAAAGATGCTCTTACAACAGCATATTGTGAAGTAGCACCAAAGAAACTTGCAGAACAAATTAGACCAAATGAAAGTGAGCAATAATTAAGAAACTGCCATGTCAAATTAAAATTTCGAAATAAACAATAATTGTTGTCGTGTTTATTATATTTGCAACAACAAAATTAATGTATAAATGAGAAAATTAGAATTTGCATCTCTTCAGGTAAGAGATTTAGAAGTATCAAAAAACTTTTACACAACCAAGTTAGGATTTGAAGTGTCGGAATTGTCGAACCCTTATGCTTATGTTTTCAAATTCGCCAAAGGTGAAGCAAGCTTTGCAATTAGAACACCGATTGGAAATATAGAAGGGAAAGAACTTGGCATTGGTTCCTCGCTCTGGTTTGCTATTGATGAAAAGATTGAAAATTTACAAACCCAATTAATGGAGAACGGTGTAGTCATTTTAGGTTCAATAAACAACACACCCTTCGGCGAAACATTAATGGTAAAAGATCCTGATGGTTATATCATTACATTTTTAGCAACAAAATAAAATTGCAATTTACGGTTGCAAAAATCGCAAGTGCTCGATAATTCTGGTTTTGAAATAATTGGATAAAAATGGTTTAACCTCGGAAACAAGGCCAATTTGTTATGGTTAAATAGCTTAATCAATAGAGTGAAGAAAGAAAATGTCTTACATCCGATTTCGGAAAATAAAAGTCGGTCATGATTAGTACCTGTCATGAATTAACCGCCTAGTACAAAGCCATAAATAATGAAATTGAGGAAATTCAACTTAGGAAGCTTTCTTATTAATTAAGACAAAGTGGATTTTCTACAACGTGATGCCATTCTATTTTAATTGATAAATGAATTAAAATTATTTGTAAACAGCGCTGTATTTTTATGGCGCTGTGCCCTTTTTTAAATCAAGTGAACCATTGATTTGATTTAACCACAAATACTTAAGATTATGACTAAAAAAATTGAATTCAAGTTTAAAAGTCCGAATGACAGCCCAGGATACTTGCTGGGACAAACTACCCTACTATGGCAAAGGAAACAAAAGAAGGTGTTAGACCCGTTAAATCTAACACAAACACAATTTGCGCTCCTTTGTGCGCTAGCGTGGCTATCAAATAACAGCAGTAGCGTAACACAAATAGACATCGCAAATCAAACTAATTTTGATAGAATGATGGTATCTAAAGTTTTAAGAACGCTGGAAGATAAGAAATTTGTAACCCGACAGGAACATCATACAGACACGAGAGCAAAAACCATCAGTTTAACTCACGATGGAGAAACGGTTTTGCAGATGGCAATCGTAGAAATAGAAACTGCCGACATCGATTTTTTTACTTCACCAGACATTGAGCTATCGCCGTTCAACAAAACCATGGCGCAACTCATCGACAAAAATAAGGGTGATTAAAAATAACCGCTAGTACCCCATTTGATGATCAAAGCCTCCCTCGCATTAAAATCGTTAAATGCTCTACTATCACCAATTTATGTTGGAACTAAAGCGCATTCACCCTATGAAAGTTTTAATTGGTTTGTGTAAATTAGTGGTTTACAATCTTGAGATAGCAAGTTAAACCGTATCATTAATGCCAATTTAAGAACTGACCGAAACGAATAACGTTAAACACCATAATCAAAATGAAAAAAGACAAAGTAATTTACTGGACAGCTACAACCATCATCGCTTTATTTGAAGGCGTAATGCCAGCGTTGACTTCGCAAACTGAACTTGCAAAGGAAGGCATCAGACATTTAGGTTATCCAGAATACTTTGGCAATGCATTGGTTATTTTCAAGTTTTTAGGAGTACTATCATTGGTGATTCCACAGGTTCCTAAACGAGTTAAAGAATGGGCTTACGCAGGTTTTGCTTTCGATTTTCTATTCGCAACAATAAGTCATGGCGCAATTGATGGTATAAACGTACAAACATTTTTTCCGTTGATTGTATTCGCAATCTTAGCAGTATCGTACATATACTATCACAAATTGAACGCAGATAAGCGCCAAGATTTATAACTTATCGAATACATCGCTGGCCTGCCAAAATCAGAATAGATTAAACCCTTTGTAGGCCTTAGCATTTTAGATAAGAAAATATGCTGCTTTTTTTAAAAAAAACGAAAATCCTTCACCTTTAAACACGGTTAAACCCAATTCGAATTTTAATCTTCGCCAGAGATTCAAAAATGATGATACCTATTGTTAAAGTACTTATACTTGAGTCTCCAAAACTCCAAGCAATTTGGTACTTTACAAAAGCCTAACATAAGTTGAACCCAATTCCAAAAAATTTTAAACCTTTTGGTGTTAGCAAACACCAACTGATAACATATTACCTTAAAAAGCATGATTAAAGCCATCCTAACTACCGCACTAATATTAATTTCTCACTTTGGATTTTCGCAAACGCAGGTTGTTGCAACAAACGAGTTTACCGTTTCTGGTTTGGTAGATCAGCCACTAAAAATAACTTACGCCGATTTAGAAAAACAGAAAATTGTTAACATTGGCGATTTTAAGATAACCAACCATTTAGGCGAGTTTAAACGAGTGTATAAAAATGTAAAAGGGGTTTCACTTTTAGACTTACTCAAAAACCTAAATATTAAGGCCACAAGCCCGAAGCTTTTAAGCGAATATTATCTTGTTCTTAAGGCTTCAGATGGTTATTCAGCTGTAGTTTCCTGGAATGAACTTTTTAATACGGAAATTGGAAACTCGTTTTATCTGGTTGTTGAGGCAGATAATAAAAGTCAAAAAATTGCTACTGAAAAAATTCTTTTAATATCTACCAAGGATTTTAAAACCGGGCGAAGACATATTAAAGGTTTGGCAAATATCGAGATTAGAAGAATCTGATACTTCTGAGCGGTTGATCAGATCAATATTTTGTTGAACTATGATCTTATTGACAGTATTGGCAAAATGTCTTTATAAAAAGTGATAAGAGAGAATCCAATGGGAACCAACATAAATGATAAACTAAAAAAGCGGAGTGCAACAGCTTTTGCGCAAACTTTTTTTCATGGCACGAAGGCCGACTTAGAAGTGGGTGACCTTATTGAAGCAGGTTATAACTCAAACTTCGGCCAAAGGAAAAATGCAAAATATATTTTTCTATCAGCAACACTAGATGCCGCAATTTGGGGCGCTGAACTTGCATCTGGCAACGGACGGGAGAGAATTTATTTGGTAGAACCCACCGGAGAGGTTGAGAATGATCCAGACTTGACAGACAAAAAATTTCCTGGCAATCCTACAAAATCTTACCGTTCGAAAGAACCATTCCGTATTGTGGGAGAAGTTACGATTTGGCAGGGACACCGGCTTACTCAGGTACAGGTAATGAAAGAACAATTGCAAAAACTTAAGGAAGAGGGCATCAACTCATTAAACGATTGATTAGCGGGTTAAAGGGAGATAAAATTTGTTATTTTATAGATGAAATATCACATTTGATTTGAGAGAAAGCTACCACAGGTACTATAAATAATTTGAATCATTTGTTTCGCTGTGTAAAATATGTTTTATGTCTGAGTTGCTACTTGCAATGATGTCAATCCTTTGGGCATATTTAAGTATTGTGTTTCTAACTACTTATTTCATATCACATTAATATAAAAAATGGAACCAGCAGAAAAAGTTAAAGGCGAAATTGCGGAGAATGGATTTTCAATTATACCAGATATATATTCGAATGAAGAGGTCAACGAGATTTTACAGAGCATTGAACAGGCTGATCATAATAGGGAAACTTTCAGAAAATCGGAAGATGTTTTTGCCATCAGACAGTTTTTCAAAGAGGTGCCGGCCACAATAGCGTTGGTATTTAACGAAAATCTGAAAACAACAATCAAACAGCTATTTGGTGATGATTACTTTGTGGTTAAAAGCATATATTTTGATAAACCCGAAACTTCAAACTGGTATGTTCCCTATCATCAAGATTTAACAATTTCGGTAGATAAAAAAGTAGCGCTTGACCAATTCGGTCCCTGGACAACCAAGCAAAATCAATTTGCAGTTCAACCACCAATCGAGATCATGGAAAACATCTATACCATAAGAATTCATCTGGATGAAACTGACGAAAATAATGGTGCGCTAAGGGTAATTCCAAAATCTCATTTAAAAAAAATATACCGACCAGAAACCATCGATTGGACCCGAGAAAAAGAGACCATTTGCAAAGTGAAAAAAGGAGGAATAATGATTATGAAACCACTAATTTTGCACACTTCAGGCAGAACAACGAACAATAAAAAACGACGTGTAATTCATATTGAATTTACAAACAAAGAATTGCCAACTCCGATAAATTGGGCAGAACGAATCACTTAAAAGCGAAAAACCAAACACTTCAACATGAAGTCAAAATCACATATTAATTCCTCAAATTATTTGCCTAAATTAGGGGAGCAAAACATCTGCTTCAATTCGAACTTTAGTTTTGAAATGCCAGCTTAAGGCAACAACGAAACCGCTCAATTAATGTCTAAATAAACATTTCAAATGAAATTGAAAAGAATGCTCAAATCTTCGGTAATCCTGAAAATCATCGATATCTCCGCGTTGAACTTAAACGCTTCGCATAAATGGTAATTACTTGTAAAAATTGCACAACGGTATTTGAGGGTAAATTCTGTAACCAATGTGGCCAAAAAGCAAGCGTAAGCGAATTAACCTTGCATGATGTTCTTCACGAATCGTGGCATGCCATTACCCATACCGATCATGGAATATTAAAACTGGTTAAAGATTTATTTCTTCGGCCAAAAAGCGTCTACCTTAATTATTTCGCTGGCCAGCGTAAAACATACTTTAGTCCTGTTACTTTCTTTTTAATAATGGCCGCCATCCTTTTGTTCCTTGGCGTCAAAATTTTCGATTATGAAGATTATACCACCAAAGAATTTAATGAATTTGGCAGATATGCTTTAATAGAAACCAAATTTAAAACGCTATTGATGCTTCCATTTGAGATCCTTGTAACCTGGGTCTTGTTTCGCAGAAGATACAACTTGGCTAAAAATATTGTCTTTTGGCTCTATCTTAATGGCTTTTTGTTCACCATTCAGATTTTGCTTACACCCCTTTATTTTGCCTTCATCTCACATAAAAATACAATAGATACGTTTGCCAGACTTGTACAATACCTGGTTTTGCTCACCCATCTCATCCTTGTATTTGCAAACAGGAAATGGATCAATATCATTTTACTGCTTTTGGTATCGAACCTAATCATTATTGCCAATCATTTACTTACCGGTTATTTACTTTTCGGAAACGATATGTATCAGCAATCTGGTGCAACTAATTTTTTCGAGTTAATTATTAAGGCCTATACTTTCTAGCGATATGTATAAAATTATAATAACCATTTTGTTGGTTGCTGCTTCTCTGGCTGGCCTTGGCCAACAATTCCCAACAACCAAATCTGTAAATCACCAGCAAATCAACGGAACAAATATTTTTATGGTTCCGCCGTTCGGCTATCTACCGTCTAAAAATTTTAAGGGTTTCCAAAACCCGCTCGACCCAACTTCAATGATTATGATTGTCGAAATTCCTGGCCCCTACTCAAAAATAAGCACAGGTTTTAATGCAGAAATGCTTAAAGCAAAAGGGATGGAATTGAAAGTAAAAAAGGAAACTTCTTTAGCCGGCTTAAATGCTATGCTCATTGAATTAGATCAACAGGCTAACGGAATGATGTTTTCGAAGCATATCCTTATTTATGGCAACGAAAAATCTACAACACTAGTAAATGGCGTCTATTTAAAAGATTCGTTAGAAAATGGAAAACAAATAGAGCGAAGTGTGTTATCAGCATTATTAGATACCGGTCTCAAGACCAATCCGGGAGAAGCACTAGATTATTCACTAGATGAACATCGTGGAAATTTGAAATTCAAAGCCGTTATTGGCAATGGCCTGATCTTTAACCGAGATTTAAAAACACCAACCGAGAGTGTTGATAAAGCAACATTAATAACAGATAAATCGTTTGCGAAGGTAGATATCGCAAACCAAAAATTATTCTGTATCTCCAGGCTCAAAAAGTATCCCGAAGATTATTCCATCATCACCAGCAAAGGAATAAGTAATATTGAAATTGATAGCTTAAAAGGATATGCACTTTTCGCCAAAAATAACGCCAAGGCCAATGAAGAAATGTACCAGGTAATTTTATTTAAAGAAGGCGGTGGGTATTTCCTTTTCGTTGGAACTTATCTTTCAGGAAGCAATCAGGCAATTGCAGATATAAAAAAGGTGATTCTATCTTTCAGGCGCAAATAAAATCCTCAATAGCAAGTCTTATCCGACAATACATCCTGCTAAAACACTTTCTATATCTCCCATTTGTAAAAGCACTTGTTTAACTTGGAAGAACCCATGCGCCAATATAGAGAAAGCTTTACCTGTAGATCAAAAACACGATATAAAAAGGATTCCAGCAAATCCAAACGCGTTTTAATTTGTTAATTTAGGTTTATAACCATAAGCCTATTCCCATCAGATATGAATGTTGTTAACCTCATCTTTCCACATCAACTCTTTAAAGACAATGCACTTTTCGATCTTGATGGCGAGTACTACCTCATCGAAGAAAATCTTTTTTTCACTCAATATAATTTCCACCAGCAAAAGATCGCTTTCCATCGGGCTACCATGAAAAGCTACGAGCAGTATTTGCAACAAAAAGGATTTCAGGTAAAGTACATCGAGGCTAACCATACCCATGCAGATATTCGAAAGTTGATTTCATTTTTAGCAAAAGAAAATGCAAGCCAGATTAACCTAATCGATCCAGTTGATGATTGGTTGCTACGCCGAATCACATCGGCCGCAGCTAAAAAAAACATCAAAATACGCTTGTTGCAGTCGCCCATGTATTTAAACACACCTGCCGATTTAGCTGAGTTTTTTAACCCCAATAAGCGAACCTATTTCCAAACTGCTTTTTACAAACAACAACGCATCAGTAAAAAAATTCTGGTACAAGGTTTAGATGAACCTACTGGTGGCAAGTGGAGTTTTGATGAAGAAAACCGCAAAAAGTTCCCCAAAGGCAAAGCGGCAGTACAGGTGAACCTGCCAAAAGCTAACCCATATACCAAAGAAGCCGTAGGGTATACCAAGGCACATTTTGGCAAAAACATTGGTTCGTTAAATCAAGATCTCCACTATCCCATAAACTTCGAAGACAGTAAGAAATGGCTCGATGATTTCCTCAACACCCGTTTCAACGAATTTGGCGATTATGAAGATGCCATCGTACAGAGAGAAATGCTGCTCAACCACAGTTTGCTAACGCCAATGCTCAACGTTGGTTTACTCACACCGCCGCAGGTTATTAATGCGGCGCTAACCCATGCAGGCAAACACCAAACGCCCATTAATTCTGTAGAGGGTTTCATCAGGCAAATTATTGGCTGGCGAGAATTTATCAGGGGTGTGTACATTACAAAAGGCCGGCAAGAACGCACTAAAAATTTTTGGGGCTTTACCCGCAAGCTCCCAAATTCCTTTTACGACGGCACCACAGGAATCATACCATTCGATGAAACCATTAAAAAAGTTTTAAAAACAGGCTATTGCCACCACATAGAACGCCTAATGATTTTGGGTAACTTCATGCTACTTTGCGAAATAGACCCAAACGATGTTTACCAGTGGTTTATGGAACTGTTTATAGATGCATACGATTGGGTAATGGTGCCCAATGTCTACGGCATGAGTCAGTTTGCCGACGGCGGAATTTTGGCTACCAAGCCCTACATCAGCGGTAGCAATTATTTAATAAAAATGAGCGATTACCCAAAAGGCAAATGGCAAGAGGTATGGGATGCGCTCTTTTGGCGCTTTATGGATAAACAGCGTGACTTTTTCCTGAAAAACCCACGTCTAGGTATGCTCATTAGAACTTACGACAAATGGCCTGAAGAGAAAAAAGCCAACGTTTACCAAATTGCCGAGGAATTTTTAAATAACCTGAAATAGTTTTTATCAACAAAAAAAGCCAACTCCCCCATTATTTTTTTGGAAAGCAAAACCAGCATTTCATTTTAAACGTTAGTCCTGCTGTATATTACAATCCCCCGATAAAGCCTGTGCAATAGGACAGCAAAGTACCAGTTCATTAGCTTCCTGGTAATCATCGGGGTATCTTCATTTCCATCAGGTTTATTCTTCAAATGCCGTAATTAAAACCTCAGCTGAAATATGCGTTAAACAGTTAATATTTAGAAGCTAAGGTCTATATTCGTTTTTGAATGCTCGGAGATTTTTACATAACTGATTAAAAAAATAGACAACAATGAATGGCAAAACACAGTTATGCAGCCATGCTCTATTATTTGAGCAATAATATGCATTAAAGAGATTTCGTTATGATAAAGCAACTTCCGCCCCTACTTTACCAAGGCTTTACAAATCGACTTAATCAGGCCCGGCCCTTCGTAAATAAAACCGGTATACAGTTGAACCAGACTGGCACCTGCATCGAGTTTCTCTTGCGCATCTTTTGCAGAGTGAATGCCCCCAACGCCTATAATTGGAAAAGCTCGATTGGATTTTTCTGATAAGTACTTGATAACTTCTGTCGAACGTTCTTTCACAGGTTTACCACTCAAACCGCCAGCCTCATCTTTCAGTCCCTTGGCTGTTGCCAGGTTTTCTCTGCTAATGGTTGTATTGGTCGCAATAATGCCGGCGATTTTCGTTTCAGCTACAATGTCAATAATATCATCGAGTTGCGCATCAGTTAAATCTGGTGCAATCTTCAACAAAATCGGTCTAGAGATGTTGTTCTTCAGATTTCGCTGCTGTAAGGTATTTAAGATATGCTTGAGCGGCTCCTTTTCTTGTAGTGCCCGCAAACCGGGTGTATTTGGCGAACTCACATTCACCACAAAATAATCAACCACATCAAACAGCCTGTCGAAGCATTTGATATAGTCGTTTACCGCATCTTCATTTGGTGTAGCTTTATTCTTTCCAATGTTTCCACCTACTACAATGCCAGGATGTTGATCTTTTAACAAGCGCAAGCGTTCTGCCATTACATCTACGCCTTTATTGTTGAAACCCATTCTATTAATCAAGGCTTCATCATTTGGTAAGCGAAACATTCGCGGTTTATCATTACCAGGTTGGGGCATTGGTGTAACTGTGCCTACCTCTATAAACCCAAATCCTAAATTACTTAGGGCTTCTACGTACTCGCCATTTTTATCAAAACCGGCGGCCAAACCCACAGGGTTTCTAAACTTAATACCAAAAACTTCTCTCTCTAAACCTTTAATGTGAACATCGAAACTGCTTCGAATAATGGTTTTACCTAACGGAAATTTATCATTAAACCACTTTAACCGCTTTACCACAAAATAATGTACGTGCTCAGGGTCAAATTTGAAAAAGATGGGTTTAATAAGGCGATACATGCAACGAAGATAAATAAAATCTAGAAAATGTAAAGATGGAAAATGCCAAAGGCAATCGCCTATTGAAGGCCTTCGCATTTTCCACCTAAACTTACTTAGTATGCCGCGGTAAATTGTTCTTGATGATGGGCATTATTTTCCAGTTCATCAGCTAAAACAATCGCTAAATCTTCTACAGATAAAATCGAGCGACCATCCTCATTAAATACCGGAGATGTTTTGCCTAATCGATATTTTCCGGTTTTGCCAATGGTTATGCCGGGATGCATCTCAATGGCCGGACTAAAAAACAACCAATCGAATGCCGTTTCTTTTTTCAGGGTGTTAAAATAATCTCGCACAGCTGATGCACCCGGATAAATTTCCTTCGGAAAATCTGGCCCGTCTACTAATTGCTTACCTTCAATTTGTAAGGTTCCTGCCCCACCAATAAATATGTAACGCTCAACACCAGATGCTTTAACAGCTTGCTGTATGGCTTCGGCGCCCGCAACGATGTCGTTGTAAAGATTTGGGTTACTCCAGCCTGCATTAAATGCACTAATTACCGCATCAGCGCCTTTTAAACTATCAGTAAGTTTTTCAGTATCTAAAACATCAACAGCAATTTTCGTAACATACTCGCTGTCGTTTTCAATTTTTGTGGTGTCGCGGGCAATGGCAATTACCTCGTTGCCACGACTTACTAATTCATTCAAGAGTGCTTTGCCTACAAATCCTGAGGCACCTATTAATGCTACTTTCATCTTTTTAAATTTTAAATTATCATTGGTTATTTAATTATCGACGGCTTTGTTATCGCCATCGATATTTTTTCCAGTCGTTTACCATGCATGTAATTGTAATAGTTTTTATTACAGTTATAGTCAAAAAAAATTACTTAAACCGAAATGCGAAGTCTGCCAGGCTTTGTTTGCCTAAGTTCTCAATCAAAGCTCTTTCCGCATCGCTGTAAAGCGTTGTTAAGTGTTGATTAATTTGCCTTCCAATGGGGCATTTTGGGTTGGGTTCATTCTTATGCTGCCCTAAAATTTTAGTCCCACTCAAGGTTTTGTATACATCTGCCAAATTGATATCCGACGCATTTTTAGATAAGTATGAACCTCCACCTTTCCCCTCTTTGCTATCAACAAATCCATGTTTACGCAAATTGGCGATTTCCTTGCGTATCAAAACCGGATTAATATTAATACTGCCAGCCAGATATCCGGAACTTACTACAGCCCCTTCTGCATCAGCAAGCAATGTTAAAATGTGTAAGGATATCGAAAACCGGCTATTATTCATACTGTAATGTTTTTTATTACAGTACAAAGGTAACCGTTTTCTTAATAAAGCAAAATATTTTTGATTGAATGTTTGCTGCAAAGCAAAACCCTTTTAAAATTCGTACTTTTGCAGCCGAAATGATTTCAATAAATAATTTAACATTCCTAATCGGCTCGAGAGCCTTATACGATGAAGCAAATTGGCATATTAAACCTGGCGATAGAGCTGGCTTAATTGGTGCCAATGGAACAGGAAAATCAACACTTTTAAAAATTATTGTAGGTGAGTATGCTCCAACTTCGGGAACGGTTTCGATGTCTAAAGACCTCAAAATCGGTTATCTAAACCAAGATCTACTTTCTTACGATTCTCACCATAGCATTTTACATGTTGCAATGGAGGCCTTTGAACGCCAAAATCAGCTTCATGATGAGATTGAAGAATTGCTTAAAAAAATAGAGACAGATTACAGCGAGGATGTGCTCTACAAATTAAGTGATAAGCAGCAGGAATTCGAGGCCTTGGATGGCTATAACATTGAATATAGGGCAAATGAGATTCTTGCAGGACTAGGTTTTAGCACTGCAGATCAGCACCGTCCACTTAATACCTTTTCTGGAGGCTGGCGCATGAGGGTAATGCTGGCAAAAATTCTATTGCAAGATCCGGATATTTTATTGCTTGATGAGCCCACCAACCACATGGATTTACCCTCCATCAAATGGTTAGAAAACTATTTAATGGGTTTTGAGGGAGCCATTGTAATTGTCTCTCACGATAGGTACTTTTTAGATAAGATTGTAAACCGTACGGTCGAATCCCGCAAAGGAAAATTGACAGTCTATGCCGGAAACTACAGCTTTTATGTAGAAGAAAAAGCGCTTCGTGGGGAGATTCAAAAAGGTGAGTTTAAAAATCAGCAAGCCAAAATAAAGCAAGAAGAACGATTGATTGAACGTTTCAAAGCGAAAGCATCTAAAGCCAAAATGGCCCAATCGAGGATGAAAGCTTTGGACAAAATGGAGCGTATTGATGATGTAGATGATGATAATCCAACCGTAAACTTTAGTTTTAAATTTACTAAACCATCTGGCAGACATGTAGTGCGCATAGAACACGCTACCAAACATTATCCGAATGTGCATATTTTAGAAGATGCTGAAGCAATAATTGAAAAAGGTGATAAAATTGCGCTGATTGGAGCCAACGGTAAAGGAAAATCTACCTTGTTGCGGATGATTGCGGGAACAGAAAAATTCGATGGTTTCTGTGAAACAGGCCATAACGTATCAACAACCTTTTTTGCACAGCACCAGTTAGAATCGTTACACCTCGAAAATGCCATCCTAGAGGAACTGCAAGCCTTCGCACCAAAACATTCAGATACTGAACTAAGGGGTATTTTAGGTTGTTTCTTGTTTACGGGTGATGATGTTTTCAAGAAGATAAAAGTTTTATCCGGAGGGGAAAAATCTCGTGTGGCTTTAGCGAAATCGTTAACTACAGATTCCAACTTCTTAATTTTAGATGAGCCGACCAATCACCTGGATATTCAATCGGTAAATATCCTTATCCAGGCCTTAGACCAGTTTGAGGGTACTTTTATCGCTGTTTCTCACGATAGGTATTTTCTAGATAATGTGGCCAACAAAATCTGGTTTATCGAAAATGAGAAAATAAAACAATATCCAGGCACTTACGCAGAGTACGAAGAATGGAACAGCAAACGGGTGATCCCGGTTTCGAAACCTATTCCGGTTAAAATGCCTGAAAAGCCAAAAGAACAACCCAAAACCGTTGCCCCGAATACAGTTAACCAGCTAAAAAAACTTAACGACGAGTTGAAAAAAATTGAGCAGGTGATTTCGGAAGAAGAACAAGCTGTTAAAAACATTGAAGCAGAGCTGGCAGATGAGCAGGTTTATGGCAATGCAGCTAAATTAGCGGAAGCGAATAAACGGTATCAAAGTACCAAACAAGAATTAGATCTTAATCAGCATAAATGGGAAAACCTGGCCGCAGAGATTATGGCTCTCGAAGGTTAAACCGATCATAATCAAATTTAAAAAAAGGTATATTGAAAAAGGCATTCGTCTAATTTTTTTGGTATACCTTTTTTGTGCAATAATACCGCCGTTAACCGAAAAAATTGCAAATATTTTTAAACTCTGCGCAATTGGCTGTACATTTAAGCATGCAGAAAATACTCATTGTACTGTTATTGCTCATGCCTTTCCTGTCATTTGCGCAATCAGATCAAACCTTTACAACAGAAAATAGAATCTACCTTCCTCATATTAAAACCGTACGCTGTAGCAATAGCAGCAAGGAACAAAGTTTTCCAATCATTACACTTAATTCTCCAGAAAAGATTATCTTCTCTTTTGATGATTTACTGGGCGGAACTCAAAACTATTGGTATACCATAGAGCATTGCACATCAGATTGGCAAAATTCGAAGATTTCTACCACTGATTATTTAGATGGTTTTAATGAAGATCGTGTGATTGATTATCGTTATTCTGCTAACACCACTCGTAAATATACCCACTACGAGCTTTCACTCCCAAATACGCAAATCAAACCCAAAATTAGCGGTAACTACCTCCTGAAAATTTATCTGGATGCAGACAAGCGAAAACCTGTAATTTCACAGCGATTTTACATTTTAGATAACCAGGTTGCGATAAATGGAGAAATAACCAACTCATTGCAAGTAGCAGACCGTAATACGAAACAGAAGATCAATTTTACCATTAACCACCCTATGCCAATTGCCAATCCCTACCTTGACATTAAGGCGGTAGTGATGCAAAATTTTAATCCATTTACCGCACAGATTAATACCAAACCTGCATTTGTTCGCCCAAACCAATTGGTTTATAACGATTTAAATACCAACGATTTCTGGGGAAATAACGAGTTTAGGAAATTCGACACCAGAAGTTTGCGTTTTAAAGGCGAAAATGTAAAAGATATTTACCGGGATAATGAGTCCGTAAATGTGATTTTATTTCAGGATGCACCGAGAAATATGGGTGCCTTTGGAAATCAGCTTGATGAAAATGGCAATTTTTATGTGCGCAATACCGATGGCAGAGACGACAATACCGAGGCGGAATACATGGGCGTACTGTTTACGCTCAATGCACCGGCTCCTAATGCCGCTGGTGATGCTTACGTGATCGGGAGGTTCAATAATTATAGTTTGAATGCCGAAAATAAGCTCATCTACGATAGTGGCAGGAAGCAATTTTATGGCAACATACTCTTAAAACAAGGCTTGTACGATTACCAATATGCCTGGTACAACAAAGACACCAAAAACCTTGAAATACAAACCTTTGAAGGCACATTTTTTCAAACAGAAAACAGCTATCAGATACTGGTATATTATCGTAAGCCCGGTGCCAGATGGGACACGCTGATTGGCTATACCAATCTAACTAACAGGGCTGCAGGATACAAATGATTACTTAACCTATATTAATTGTCTATTTCACGCTTATTGTTACAAAAATTTTCTTTGTTTTGGCACCAGACACTTAATTTAGTAATTAGTTAATTAGCCAAACAACATGCTATCCGAGCATGCTAACCAATTATGATGTTAAGAATCTTTTTTGCCATTGCATTAATTTTAGTTTTTGGCAAACAAACCACTGCCCAGGAACAGAAATCTTATACAGAATCCATCAAGGGAACGAAACTCACATTCGACATGCAAGCAATTCCGGCTGGGAAATTTAGTATGGGCTCTACAACTGGCAAGCCAGACGAGCAGCCGGTACATCAGGTAAAAATAGATGCTTTCTGGATAGGTAAATATGAAGTTACCTGGAATATTTTCGAACCTTTCTTATACCGTGACTTTGAAAAACAGGCAAGCACAGAGGCTGTTTCAGCAGCCGTAGATGCTGTAACGCGACCCACAAAGCCTTATCTCGATATGACTTTCGGCATGGGTAAAGATAACCAGCCTGCAATTGCCATGACACAATACAACGCCATTCAGTTTTGTAAGTGGTTGTACGTTCGTACCGGTGTTTTCTACCGTTTACCAACCGAAGCAGAATGGGAATATGCCTGCAAAGCAGGTTCTAACGATAAATATGCTTTCGGAAATGATGAATCTGCATTGGCTGATTATGCCTGGTATAAAGGAAATAGCAATAATAAAACGCATAAGGTTGGCGAAAAAAAACCTAATGCCTGGGGGTTATACGATATGCATGGCAACGTGGCAGAATGGACCTACGACCAATACGTGGCAGACATTTATACCCAGGGTAAGGACAAAATTTTAGATAACCCGGTTGCTGTTCCCGATAAACTGTACCCGAATGTAGTACGTGGAGGTTCTTACGATGAAGCACCTGCACAATTAACTGCAACATCACGACTGGCTTCAGATCCTTCCTGGAAACAGCTTGATCCACAAATCCCGAAAAGCAATTGGTGGTTTCCAGAAGCACCCTTTGTTGGAATGCGCATAGTGAGGCCTTTTAAAACACCATCGAAAGATGAAATAGATGCTTATTACAATAAGCAGCCTATTAAAGATTTTTAATCAACACAAAAACCAGATAAAACCAATATGAGAAAAGAACCAAACACACAAGAACGTCGCGACTTTCTAAAAACATCAGCCCTGCTGGCCGGCGGCGCCTTCTTAAGCAGCATTCCCCTGGCTGGCGCATATGCATCGGGAAGCGATGAGATCAAAATAGCACTTATTGGTTGCGGAGACAGAGGAACAGGTGCTGCATTCCAGGCGCTGAGCACAAAATTTAACTTAAAATTGGTTGCCATGGCTGATGCCTTCCAAGACCGATTAGATAGCAGTTATCAATCGTTAAGTAGCAAGTTTGCTGCAAAAATGGATGTACCCAAAGAACGCCAGTTTGTAGGCTTCGACGCCTACCAAAAAGCGATTCCCTTGGCAGATGTTGTGCTACTGGTTACGCCACCAGGTTTTAGACCCATTCATTTCGAAGAAGCCGTAAAACAAGGCAAACACATTTTTATGGAGAAGCCGGTTGCCGTAGACGCCCCCGGAATTAGAAGGGTTCTGGCTGCTGCCGAAGAAGCAAAAAAGAAAAAATTAAATGTAGTGGTTGGGTTACAAAGGCGTTACCAGAGCAACTATCGCGAAGCGATGAAACGCATTCAGGATGGCGCCATTGGCGATATTGTTTCGGGTCAGGTATATTGGAATAGCGGTGGCGTATGGGTTCGTCCGCGAACAGCAAACCAAACCGAGATGGAATACCAAATGCGCAACTGGTATTATTTCAATTGGCTGTGTGGCGACCATATTGTAGAGCAACATGTCCATAACATCGATATTGCAAACTGGATAACTGGCAACAGTCCGGTCTCGGTACAGGGAACTGGAAGCCGGGCTTGGCGGACGGGTAAGGACTATGGCGAAATTTACGATAACCACGCAAATGAATTTACCTACCCTAATGGCGTAGTGGTATATAGCCAGTGTAGACATTTTGAAGGAATCAGCAATCGAGTTGATGAGACCTTCCAGGGCACAAAAGGAAAAATTTACTTGTCAGGTGGAAATCAGGCTATAATTTGGGATGCAAAAGGAAAGGAAATCTACAACCACAATACGCGTGGAAATGCTAACCCTTATCAAACTGAACATGATGAGCTTTTCGAAGCCATCTCGAAAAATGAGTACAAATTTACCAATGCAGATTATGGTGCAACCACAACCTTTTCGGGAATAATTGGTCGGTACGCCACTTATTCAGGTCAAACAATTAACTGGAAAGAGGCATTAGCCGCAAATAACAGCCTCCTACCCGAACGCTTCGCCTGGGATGCTAACCCAAAACTTATGCCCGATGCAAATGGATTGTATCCAATTCCAACACCAGGGCAAACTAAGGTTCTATAATGCTGAATAAATATCTGTTGGTAATTGCTACCTTGTTTTGGTGCGGAATGTTAAAACCTCCCTTAAAACAGTACAAAATTAGTGGCTATGCACAGGGCACCGATTATAGCATCACGTATTTTGCCACAGACAGTGCAGTTACCAAAAGCGACATCGATAATCTTTTAAATAAAATTGATGCCTCGATGTCGCTTTATAAACCCGGCTCCCTGATAAACCAGTTCAACACTGGAACAGAACAGCTACACGCAGATTTATATTTGAGTGCGGTATTAAAAAGGAGCATAGAAATTAATCAAGATACCAAAGGTCTTTTTGATGTTACCGTAGCACCATTGGTGCAAGCTTGGGGTTTCGGACCAAAGGCTACAGACAATGAGCCCTCTAAAACAACCATTTCATCTATTATGCAATGTATCGGGATGCAGCATTTATCGCTAAAAAACGACATCCTTTATAAATCAAAACCATGCATTCAGATAGATTTAAATGGGATTGCGCAAGGCTATAGTGTAGACTTGCTTGCCAAACTTATTGCTGATAGAGGCATTGACAGCTACCTGGTAGAGCTTGGTGGCGAATTAAGAATTGCCGGGCCCAAACCTGATGGAAGCCCAATGAAAATTGGGATAGAAGGACCTGATCAAAAAGATCAGCCTATCATCAGGCATATTGCTAAGATCAACAGGGGTGCCATCACTACCTCAGGTAACTACCGAAAATTTCATCAAAATGGAATGAAAAAGCTATCGCATCTTATCGATCCAAGAACAGGATTTCCACTGGATAATGAAATGATTAGTGTGACCGTTTATGCCAGTGATGCAATAACAGCAGATGGTTACGATAATGCATTGATGGCGATGCATTTGCCGGAAGCGATGGAATTTGTAAATCGACGTAAAGCGCTTGAGGCTTATTTTGTTTATCGGAAAAAGGATGGATCCATAGCAGATACACTTACCGTTGGTTTCAAAAAATTAATCCAAAATTAACTTAGCTTTAAACTAATAACGACATGAAAAGAAGTGACTTCATTCGAAATACCTTGCTTACTGCTGGTGCGATAACCACTGGTTTTGGTACCGCAGTAGCAGGCCACCCTTACACTCAGCAAAATCTATTGGCTGACAAACCCTTTAACCTGGATTATGCACCACACGATGGGATGTTCTCGAACCATGCAGGCAAAAATTTTCTTGATCAAATTCAGTTTATTTATGATAGTGGATTTCGGTCTATTGAAGATAATGGCTATTTAAACCGGCCAGTAGCCGACCAGGAGAAAATAGGCCAATTACTAGCTAAACTTGGAATGCGGATGGGCGTTTTTGTTGTAGATGGTGGAGACAATTGGAAACCCTCATTAGCAACCGGAAAAAAGGAGTTCAAAGATAAATTTATAGATACCTGCAAAAGATCTGTAGAAGCAGCAAAACGTTGCAATGCAAAATGGTTAACTGTTGTACCTGGTTTTTACGAGCGCAATTTGCCTTATGGCAACCAATTTGCCAATGTGATTGATGCCATGCGTGCTGGCGCTGAGATTTTCGAGCCCCATGGTTTAATCATGGTTTTAGAAACCCTAAGCGATACCCCCGAACTTTTTCTGCAGAAAACAAACGAAACCTATGCGGTATGCAAGGCCGTACAAAGTCCGGCGTGCAAAATTTTATATGATATCTATCACATGCAGCGCACTGAAGGAGATTTAATCAAAACCATAGACCGTTGCTGGGATGAAATTGCTTACATTCAAATCGGCGACAATCCAGGCAGAAACGAACCCACATCCGGGGAAATTAATTATAAAAATGTTTTTAAGCACCTCCATAAAAAAGGATATAAAGGTGTTTTGGGCATGGAGCATGGCAACTCAAAATCGGGTAAAGAAGGCGAAATGGCATTAATCGCTGCCTACCGACATGAAGATGCTTTTCTATGATCCAAAAACACCCACAGCGAATTATTGAATTGCTGTGGGTGTTTTTATATTATGAATTTTGCAGTACCCAAACTGAAACACTGCCGGCATTGCAATGGAATTCTGCACCGCCGTTCTCATCAATCACTACTTCATGATCAAGATGACCTAATGCATCTACAAAAGTTTTCCCAGAAAACTGTTGGCCGATTTCCATATACTTGAATCCTTCTTCGCCATTGCTCAGCAATACCGCTAAGCCACTGTTTTCATGTTCTTCATCGCCACTTCTGGTCCATCCTACACAATTTCCATGATCAAAGTAATCATTTTGTTCCCCATAAGCGGCGTACATTCTTACTTTAGTCATCACCTCTAGCGAAGGTAAAACAGCAAGTTCTACATGTGCCTCTTGGCCTTCATTGTCTTTATCATCATAAATTCCGCCATATAAATCTGGGAAAAACAGGCATGGGATACCCTGCATACGTAGTAAGATTAAGGCATAAGCTATAGGTCTGAACCAGAAATCTACATAACTTTCTAAGGCCTGCAATGGCTGCGAATCGTGATTATCTACAAAAGTTACTGCTAGTTCTGGTCTAATAGAAACTAAAGTATTTTCAAAAATGGTCCTCATGTCGTGCTCGCTACCTGCTTTACTGGCCAAAAAGAAGTTATGATGCAACAGGGAGTCGAAAATCTGAGTTCTGCCTTCCATCAGATCGATGTACTCTAGCTGCGAATCAGCATTCTCTACGTTCCAATCTTCGGCAACAATAAAAAACTGTTTATTATATTTTGCCTCCAGGTGTGTAATCCACTCTTTAATAAAATCTGGGTTGATGTGTTTTACTGCATCCAACCTAAACCCATCAACATTTGTCGTATCTACTAACCATTCGCCCCAATATTTCAGCTCTTCTACTACTGCCCTATTCCTGAAATCAATATCATCATACATCAGGTAGTCGTAATTGCCATGCTCCACGGATGGCACTTCTTCAAAACCCTCGCCAACAGCATTTTGAATAGAAAAAATTGCCGTTTCCTGTCTATCTTCTGCCCAATCTACCCCGCTAAAACACTGGTGATCCCAGATAAACTCAGAATATTTTCCCGCACGGTTGGGGAATGTAAATTTCGTCCATGCCTCAATTTCAAAAATATCGCTGGTAAATTCATTTCTATTATCAGGATCTACAGTTTTTACCTTCACCTTCTCAAGTTCATCCCCTCCAGCTTTATGATTGAAAACGACATCTGCTATAGCGGCAACGCCCTGTTCCTGCAAAGATTTAATAGCCGTTAGATATTCTTCCTTGGATCCATATCTCGTGTTTACACTCCCTTTTTGGTCAAATTCGCCCAAATCAAACAGGTCGTAAACATCGTAGCCTACCGAATAACCTCCTGTGCTGGCTTTATAAGCGGGCGGTAACCAAACACCAGTAATGCCAATTTCTTTTAAATTGGAAGCCTCCTTGGCGACTTTTGTCCACAGGTTATCTTGTTCATTGTAATACCAATGAAAATATTGAATGATCGTTTGATTTTGCATTTGATGGGTTTTAAGCTAGATAACAGGATACACTTTGTTTTGTTTTGCTAAAATTTACTCCCCATTTAGGGCAATTCTGTATGCTTTATCATCCCTTAATAAACTGTTGTAACTTATCGAAATTACCATTGAACGATGCTTTTTGAGATTACGTAATTTTAGGAACAATTTAATTACTTTTGCGCTAAATGATGAGCTTAAAAAAGAAATTTGCAAAAGAGAGTTTTACAGTGATGAATGAGTTGGTATTACCTAACGATACCAATACCTTAAATAACTTAATGGGTGGCCGTTTGCTACACTGGATGGACATTGCTGCTGCAATTTCGGCTCAAAAACACTGTAACCGCATTGTGGTTACAGCATCGGTAGACAATGTTTCTTTTAAACATCCCATAAAACTTGGCGACGTGATTACGATAGAAGCTAAAGTAACCCGGGCATTTAACACCTCTGTGGAAGTTAGACTCGATGTTTGGGCAGAAAATATTCCGAGTGGGGCACGTCAGAAAAGTAATGAAGCTTATTATACATTTGTTGCTGTAGATCAAAGCGCCAGAACAATTCCCGTTCCTGAAGTTATTCCGGAAACGCCCGAGGAAATAAACCTCTTTGATGGCGCCTTGCGCAGAAGGCAACTTCGCTTAGTTTTAGGAGGTAAAATGCATCCCGACGATGCCAATGAGTTGAAGGCGCTATTCTTCAAAGCATAATTTTTACAAAAAATTTCGCTTAACTTAACGTGTTTGCGTTATTTTAGCAAATCATCATTCGCTAAATATATGACAACATACACCATCCTTATTGTATTAAGCGGATTAGTGATATTCTCCTATCTCTTTGATTTGGTGGCGAGTAGAACAAAAATTCCATCAGTATTACTCTTGTTATTGCTTGGTATTGGCTTGCGCTTTTTAGTAGATTACCTTAAGATTCAAACCTTCAATTTCTTATCGATTTTGCCTACATTGGGTACAGTTGGTTTAATCCTGATTGTTTTTGAAGGTTCGTTGGAGCTTAAATACGATAGAAAGAAAAATGCCATCATTAAGAGTGCTTTTTTCTCTGCCTTAACCATTCTTCTGGTGAGCGCAACAGTAATTACGCTCATTATTTATCAAATCAGCCATAAAAGTTTATATGCCTGCATTGCAAACGCCATACCTTTTAGTGTAATTAGTTCTGCAATTGCTATACCTACTGCCGCTGCATTGGGCAAGCAGGATAAGGAATTCGTCATTTATGAATCTTCTTTTTCAGATATCCTGGGCATTATCTTGTTTAACTTCGCCATTACCAACCATTCCATTTCTACATCTGCATTTATCGGTTTGGGGTTAAGCACTTCACTAATCATTCTCCTATCTGCAGTAGCTTGTGTGGTATTGCTTTACATTATGGGTAAATTGGTGCATCACATCAAATTTTTCTTAATCATTTCGATTTTAATTTTAGTTTACGCCATTGGCCAATCTTACCACCTATCATCGCTGGTACTAATTTTAAGTACCGGATTATTTTTGAACAACGTTGATACCATCCAGCATACCTGGTTTAGAAGTGTATTCCTGTACAAAAACCTCACTGCAGATTTATCACAACTTTACCAACTCTCAGCAGAAAGTGCATTTATTTTACGCACATTTTTCTTTGTGATCTTCGGCTTCACCATGAATGTTAGGGAACTGAATGATCAGCCGGTGTTAGCAAATGGTTTCTTTATCCTTGCCACAATTTTTGCAGTACGTTTTTTCTTTCTCAGAATTTTTAAAAAAGGAGAAATTACACCCATCGCCTATATTGCCCCACGGGGATTAATTAGCATTTTGCTTTACTTCAACATACCAGATTTTTTGAAAATGCCCGAGGTTGGTCCCTCATTCTTGTTTTTGGTAGTACTAGGAACAAGTATTGTAATGACCTTAGGGATTACTCTTAGCAAAACCTCATCAGAAGAAATTCCTACAGGGTGATCGTATTATCCGAAATGAGCATCAACTGCCCATTTCCAGTATCTTATCAAACTCTGACGCTTTCAGGGGCATCACAGATAATCGGCCCTGGCGAATTAATGAAATATCAGCCAAACTAGGCTCGGCTTTGATTTGCGCTAAGGAAACAGGATTTTTTAGACTTTCTACAGGCGCTAAATCTACCACTACCCAGTTTGCATCTTCGGTTGTGGGATCCTGGTAATACGCTTTGACCACCTTCGCAATCCCAACCACATTCTTCCCCTCATTGCTGTGATAGTAAAGCACTAAATCGCCAACCTGCATATCTTTAAGGTTATTCCTTGCCTGGTAATTGCGAACGCCATCCCAAAAAGTACGACCATCTTCATTAAATTTTTCCCAACTGTATTTAAAAGGCTCTGACTTTACTAACCAATGATTCATTTGTTTTAATTTTTTTAAACGACTTAAAAAAGCACAATATAATTCTTATTCAAATTGGCCAAAAAGCCACTTTTTCAAAATCTCAGAACATAACTAACCAATCCAGTTTTAGAAGATTTAAAGTTTCGTTCAGGCATCCTAAAATATAACAGCAACATTCTGTTTGGTACTTTTTGCAATCATGATCCCAAAACTAATAAAACTGAACGGATTAGAAAACACATTCTAAAAAATGGTAGAAAGCTAAAATGGATCAATTGATCTCCAAAATGATGGCACCTTATTTAAACCATTACATCCTCCACTTTGATATGGAATGTGAGTGCTAAACAGACTTCGTATTGGAAACAACTGTTCCCCAAATCACTTATCTGGAAATGCCGAATTTTCTTTCGAAAAGAAGACCTTGCATGCTAATTAACTAGGTTAAATTGCTATGCAACAAAGTTGAAGTCTTTTCTTTTTTGCCTTGAAACATTCTCCTGATTAATCGTGAATAATTAGAACAAATAGCCACGCCATGTGTTAATTTATGTGCGATTAACGTTTCAGAATACCGGAAAATTTTTGTTGGAGATTGAGTTGGCATGAGGGAAGGAGTGATAATTCAGTGGATATTTTCAGCTAATATATGTTGACCATAATGTTTGAGCTGCTTAAAAAATTCCACCTTGTATTCACATTTATGACAAATTTAACAATGGTTATCATCATCTTTACCAAAACCCTTAGGTAACTAAAAACAATCGCAAAAATCCCCATGAAAAATTGAGACTAGGAATGGAAGAGACCAATGAACCTTCATATTTAAACCAGGACCGTGGAATTACACCTGTTCAGCGGTTTGCGGCTTTTATTGAGGCTACGTCTGACATCGTTTACCGATTGAGCGCCGACTGGGAGGTTATGCATGAGTTAGATGGTAGAGGTTTTTTGAAGAATTCTGACAGGCCGATTAGCGGATGGAAAGAGATAAATGTTTTTGTGGATGATCTGGAATTGGTAAATAAACGAATTGAAGAAGCCATCAGCGAGAAAAAGATTTTCGAATTAGAGCATCGGGTAAATCAGGTAAATGGTTTAACGGGTTGGACTTTCTCGAGGGCTATACCATTACTGAGCGAGGATGGAGAAATTTTAGAGTGGGTTGGTACGGCAAAGGATATCACGGCAAGAAAAAATGCTGAGCTTTCCCTTACTTCTTCACACGAAATGGCGTTGGATTTGAAAACGACTTACGAAACCATCACCTCTTCTACCCCAGATTTAATGTATCTTTTCGACTTAGACTATCGTTTTATCTATGCCAATGAGGCTTTACTGGCCATGTGGGGAAAGAAAGCAGAAGATGCAATTGGGAAGGGAATGCTCGAAAATGGGTACGAACCTTGGCATGCGCAGATGCATAAGCGGGAAATTGATCAGGTAGTATTAACAGGAAAACCCATTAGAGGAGAAGTTACTTTTCCCCATGCCATTGAAGGTACACGCTACTATGATTACATATTTACGCCGGTCTTTGGAACAGATGGAAAGGTTCGGAGTATAGCAGGTACAACCAGAGACGTAACAGAGTTAAGGCGGGCTTTAGAATTGCTTCAGCTATCGAGTAACGACTTAGGAACAACCAACGAAAAGCTGGTTGAAGCAAATGTAGACCTGGTTTCTGCCAATGGGCTGTTACTGGTGGCCAATGATGAATTAAAAGCGGCAAAAAAACAAGTCTCCAAAGCACAAACTGCGCTACGTCAGGCAATTGATGCCGCCAATTTTGGCACATGGTCTGTTGATGGATTACTTAGTACGCTTTCCATCGATGCACGTGGCGAAACACTATTGGATTGCAGCCCTAATGAAAAAATCAGTCTCCTATCAATTGCGAACCGTATTGATAGGGAATTTCGTCAGGCTGTAATTCAAGACCTAAATAAAGCAAAAAGGATGCGCTCCACATTTGATATTTCATTCCCACTTCGGTTACTTCCAGATAACCGCCTTCGCTGGATACGGGCAATAGGTGACTTTGGTGGCAGTACACCTTCAGAAGAAAATGGCCTCATTGCAGGCATATTGATGGATGTTACCGAGCAAAAAAATGACGAGTTGCGAAAGAACGATTTTATAGGCATGGTTAGCCATGAGCTGAAAACGCCAATTACATCGACTAAGGCTTTTATACAAGTTGCGTTGAATAGATTAAGTGAAGGGCTTAGCGAAACAGCAATTGTCGCCATCCGCAAGGCGGATAACCAAACATCCAAAATGGCCAAAATGATCGATGGATTCCTGAATCTTTCTAGACTTGAATCGGGAAAAATAACCATACATCGCGATCAGACCAATCTCAAGGCGCTTTTAGATGAGGTTAAGGATGATGTTTACACCAGCATTTTTAGCCATACGATTTTATTCGATGAAATAGAAAGTGTGATGATTTATGCAGATGGAGATAAAATAATTCAAGTTGTTCATAACCTTATTAGTAACGCAATTAAATATTCTCCTTTGGGTAGCGTTATTCGGGTAGCCTGTACAGAGTCTGATCATTATGCATCCATATCGGTTTGTGATGATGGGATGGGCATTGCAGCGAAAGATATCAACCGGATTTTTGAACCCTATTATCGTGCTGAAAGTAGGGAGATGATGACCGTTGCTGGTTTTGGAATAGGGCTGTATGTATGCAAAGAGATTATTACGCTACACGGTGGTGAAATTTGGGCAGAAAGCCTGCCTGGCAAAGGTTCAAAATTTATAATTCGCATTCCTGTTAGCTAAAAGCGATATTTTTTTCTAAAGCACCATATGTATCAAGATTTTAATTCATGAATGACAATACCTTCGCGTTTTCCATTTACGCAAAGAAGCTCATTCATCGACAGAAAATCCGATTTAAAAACAGAATTTGAGGCGATTAATCAATCATTAATAAGCCAATTTTATTTGATAAACTCTTTGCACCCTACTGAGGGCTTATAGACGCCGCCGCCTTGCTGATAAACTACCGAAGCGCCCAGATGCCCGCAATATCCAAGTGCAAGGCAACCCGCCAATAGCAGTAAATTACGAACTATCCTAAACCAGATCTTCCAGCGGGAAAAACGGAAAGAAATAAGCTGAACCACTAATGCAAAGGTATAGATATAGGCTGCAATATAAGCCCAATATTGATGTGTCTTTAGCACTTGAGGATCGCACAGTGTCCTCACCTCAATTTTATAGGCCAGTAAGCCGGTATAAATTCCCATCCAAATCGTAATCACACCAATTGTAAGCAAAATGAAAGTAAAATCAGCAAGTGCTAACTTCACCCTCCCCTTCTTTAAAAAGGCAGCAATAAGCCCTGCCACTGTTGCCAATAGCAGGGTTGCAATGGGTAAATGAACGAGCATGGGATGCCATAACTCAGTTCGCCACATTGATGGAATCTGGTTCATTAGTTAGGTAAGATGTCTACAGCCAAAGGTGCCATTTTGTTACCTCTCTTCTCTACCCTCACCTCTAACATACCGTCTTTTTTAACTGAATCGAATGGCACCGTTGCTCCACCTTTGGTTAGTGTAGTACTATCCGTTAGGTATAATTCAAGTAATTTATTGTCGGCTGTTCTTACATAAATTTCCTTTTCATCGCCATCTACTTTTTCAGCTGTGCCTTGGTAAGTTCCAGATTCAACGATGTCGGTTTTTTCATTTTCATCGTTACATGATGGTAAGGTAAACATACCTGCGGCAGCCAAAGCTAGGGCAATCATTGATTTTCTCATTACATTGTGTTTTATAGTTATTAATAGACGATTAAAAGTTTCAAGCCGCATATCATAGCTTGTGCTGTCAAGCATTGAAGCTTTTGAAATGCTTTGCTTTGTATCATGATGAATAGCATTTTGCATACATCAACATGTGCTTACTTGTGAGTATTTAACACTATAGCATGCATTAATTAGATGACTGCATGTTGCCATCTACCACATAAGAAATAATGCGTACCACTTTCTCATCAGAAAAATGATAAATATCACATGAAAACCCCTTGTATTGACTTCCGTCAGGCATCTCACCTGATGTGGTGCATTCTACCGAAGCCTTTTCCCCATCAATAATGATTGTTCCGAATTTGAAAAACATGCGCTTTGGCAGCTTATCTCCTGCGCCCATATTTTTAATTTCGTTTTTACCACTTAGCGTGGTATGTCCTGTTGAAGAGCTATGCATCTCCCAAACAATATCGTCCGAAAGAAGTGTAATAAATTCTTCAATTTTGTTCTCTTCAAAGATCTTATTGATCTTACTGATAAGTTCTCTTGTAGTAGGCATAAAAATTAAACAAATTGTGTTATCAATAGTTTTCTTTAAAGCCAATACTCCATAATTTCAGCAATAAACATTAAATCAGGTTAATAGTTTTTTGTTTGCCAACTACCGACTAAACGCCGTGGAAAAAGAAACTACTGCACCAGAAAAAAGCACAATCACTTTTGACTAAAATCACATTGCAATTGAAAAGAATGTTACATTATACTCAACTGAAAAGTTATATTTGATAAGGTAACTCATCCCAAAAGACCTAGGTATATTTACATGAAAAAAACGCTTTCAACATTGCTCATCCTATTGACTAGTATTTGCTCCTACAGCCAGATTCAGAATAGTTCATTTGAATTTAAAGGCCAAACCGGCTTGCCTACAGATTGGGGAACCAAGTTAATTGAAGGCTATAATGTTAACATTGATGATTCTGTCGCTCATTCTGGCAAGACCTCAATTAAGATCGCTGCGACGGATTTGGTTAAGCCAAACACGTTCCAGAGCGTGTATCAGATAATTGCATTGCAACCCTCCGGAATTAGAAAAGTGACTGTAAGTGGCTACGCAAAGATTGAAGCAGTAGCGGGAGATGTTGCCTATTGGTGCCAAATTTGGGATAAAGACAATAAAATTATTGGTTTCCAGAACACGCAAAGTCAGCACGGTAAGATACAGGGAACTGCAGACTGGAAAAAATACAGCCTGGAACTAACCTTACCGAGGGAAACACGAAAGTTGCTTTTTGGTTTTTATCTGATGGGAAAAGGTACTGTTTGGCTGGACGATTTTGATATAGTAGAACTGCCAATGCCCAGTGTAGCGCCAAGTGATGAAGTAGCAAAATATGTTGATGAATTTAAGAACATCATAAAAAATAATTCGATATATAAGGACTCATTAAATTGGGCCGATATTGATGTAGATCTTAAATACCTCTCTATGGGACTCAAAACCATTGACGATTCAAAATCTGTAACCGGATATTTAATGGCGGCACTTAAAAATGTTGGAGATAACCATTCTTTTATACAATCTAAAGTTACTGCACAGAAATATGCCAGCGGTAATATGAATCCCGAAAAATTAAAATTCGACTTGTTCGACGGCGCAATTGGCTACATTTCGGTTCCTGGTTTTAGTTCTTTAGACCAGAAAACCAAAGATGTTTTTGCCAATAACATACAACAAGAGCTTAGAAAAATGGATCTCGAGCATACTATAAACGGATGGATTGTAGATCTGAGAGAGAATACCGGAGGAAATATGTACCCCATGATTGCCGGTTTGGGTCCGCTTACCGGAAGCGGAACATTAGGTTATTTCATGGCCAGAAATGGTGATGAGAAGAAGGTAAACCCTTGGTACTATATGGCAACTAAAAAAAATAAAGCCACAATGGGCGTTAATATTACAGCACCCTATACATTGAAAAACTCAAATCCTAAAATAGCTGTGCTTGTTGGACCCAAAACAAGCAGTAGTGGCGAAATGACCGCCATCTCATTTATTGGAAAATCAAATGTAAAACTATTTGGCGAACCCACCGGAGGATATACTTCTGCGAATGCTGGCTTCGAATTATCAGACGGATCCTTTCTGTATCTGGCAGTAAGCTATACCGCAGACCGAAACAAAAAAGAATACCGCAGCAAGATTATACCTGATGTCTTAGTAAAATCCTCTGCAACGGATGATGCAGCCATAAACCAGGCAAAAATTTGGATCAACGGCAAATAAAAAATTTTCATTTTTCTCTGGTTTTTATTTACCGTAAATAATTTATAATATTGATATTTGTACCGTCTCCATGAAACTAAAACATTTACTTTTTCTGCTACTATTTTGCCTAAACGGTGATGCCGTTTTTTCGCAAATACAAAGGAATACAAAGCTCGAAAATATTGTACGCACAGATGTTGCTGACTTTAAGCTGAGTAAGGCCGACTTAAAATTATATCGAAAAGGCAGAACCGGCCGCACATCAGACTACTTTAAACCCAAAGCAGCAGATGTAAGCGATACCTCCCTATTGGCAGACTCTGCCTACGTTAAAATGTATAGAAACATTGCTTACAACAAAACTTCATTACGCAAAGGTTTTGTAGAATACCTTACCTTGTCTGCCGCAGCAGCACTATTCACCGTTATCACTGTGGTTATTGCACTTTAAGGAAGTTGAAATTCGGGGTTTTCAATAAGCCCGATGACGTTGCCGAATGGGTCGAAGATGCTTCCAACCCAAATGGGCCCGCCTACATTCTTCGGTAATTCGTGTATGGTTACGCCGAGCTTTTCAAACCTTTCGAAAGCAATCTTGATATCCTTCACCCCCCAATAGGTTATGGCGTGGTTTCCGGCGCTATAAGTTTCACCATCTGGGTCTAAACCCAACTCAAAGCCGCCAACGTTATAACCAACATAAAAAGGCTCATCAAAGTAAGGCGCTATTTCGAATACATTTTTGTACCATACTTTGGCTGCATCCAAATCGCCAACATGATAAACTATCGTTCTAAGTCCCTGTAACATGATTTAATATATTTTCGACTTTATGCAATTGATGTTAATGTATAACTTTAAAAATTAATTCTTTCAACAATTCTCCATCGCCCACATTTCCCGAACTCTCTAATCCTTTACTTTTCAAATCGTATTCCCTTAGCAAGCTAATTACTTGAAAAACTTTGCCTGGCTGATAATTTCTTGCCGCTACCTCATAATCTTTAATAAAGAAAGGCGGCACGCCTAGCACAGATGCTGCATCTGCCTTGTTGGGTACATAATGATATTTAAGCAGTTTAGTAAAATAGCCCCCCAAATTTGCAAGAACCATTACCATAGGATTCGCTTTCGGGTTACTGGCAAAATAATTAATGATTTTATTGCACTTCAGTACATCCCTAATTGCCAGTGCTTTTTGCAATTCAAAAACATTGTATTCTTTGCTAATTCCAATATTCTTCTGTACTAGATCGGCGTTAATTACCGTTTCTTTAGATACATTGAGCATTAGCTTTTCTATCTCGTTGGCAATTTTAGATAAGTCGGTACCCAGGTATTCGGCCATAAGTGCAGACGCCTGCTGATCTACCTTGTAACCCTTTTCCCTGATAAAATCTTCAATCCATGCAACAATCTTATAATCGCGGATTGGATCTGATTGAAATATTAAACCACTTTTAGCAATGGCTTTGTAAATCTTTTTACGCTTATCGAAATTGGCATGTTTGTAAGCCATAACGAGTACGGTACTGGGCAAGGGCTTCTCAAAATAGTTTAGTACGAATTCGGCCTCTTTACTGCCTGCATCTTCTTTACCCCATTTCAAATCCTGTGCTTCTTTTACAATAACCACCTGGTATTCGGCCATCATGGGGTAGCGTTTCGCTGCTCCCAAAACCGTAGCCATATCGGTATCTTTGCCGTATAATACGGTTTGATTAAACCCTTTCTCGGCATCGCTCAGCAACTTATCTTCAATAAAATCCGTTACTTGGTCGATGTAAAAAGACTCTTCGCCATGCAGCAAATAAACGGGCTTATATTTTCTCGATTTTAAATCTTTAATAATTTCGGCAGCAGTCATTGCCGTAAAATTACGATTTAGGTTTTATGTTGGATTGTTTTATTGTTAAAATGTTTTATCGTAAAATTGCAGGCAAACTCCTACTAAAAATGTTTAATCCTACACCTCTTAACTTACCAACCTATCCGTTTAAAATAACAAGTAATAATGGGCAGGTGTACATTTTCGATGAGTTAAGAAAAAAGCACCTGGTACTTACTCCAGAAGAATGGGTGAGGCAACATTTTATTCAAAACCTAATCCTCCATTATCAATTTCCTAAAACGCTAATACAGATAGAGGGCGGATTGGTTTTAAACCAGTTGCAAAAACGAAGCGACATCCTCATCTTCAATTCAAAAGGTGAAAAACTGGTATTGATAGAATGTAAAGCGCCGAAGGTTAAAATTACACCTGCAGTTTTCGAACAGGCCTCCCGGTACAATTCTATTCACCAAGCTAAATGGATAGTACTTACCAATGGACTGCAACATGTGTATGCCAAAATGAATAACCAAAATGGCACCTTTGTGTATACAGAAGCTTTGCCTTGTTATTCAGATTTGTAAAATATCAAACAACCTTGTGTGTATTTTAGGTGTTGTATTCTTTTTTCCAAAGTTGTTTATTGCCTGTATATATGGCTTCGTTACACATGGCCACGCATATAGCGGCCTGGGTACCGGTATCGATGTTAGATGCTGGTCGTTTTCCCGTTGTAACAGATAAATAAAATTCTGCTAAGGCATAGGTAGTGCCATCCTGCGTGGCCTTATCTAAAATGGGCACGCCGCCATCTTTATTTACAACAATTTTTGTTGCTCCGGTTACACCATCTACAATGCCTAATTCCTTCTTTGTGCTATCTTCAGGATAGAAAACTCCTGTATCAGTAAGCAAAGAAACAGAACCTTTTGTGCCTTTAATTTTAAACAAATACCCATCACGGGCATTGCCGCAAGTAGCTCCAAAATTGCCCACCATCCCTTTTTCATTGTAGCGAAGTATGGATTGAATATTGTCGTAGGTTTCCCGGCCATCTTTAAAAATATCGATACCGCCTGCACCCATAATTTCGTCTGGCTGAGTTTCGAAGGCCCAGTTAATGAAATCAATCTGGTGCGACAATAGCTCGGCTGCTAAACCACCAGAATAGGCCTTGTACATCCGCCAGTTAATTTTACGTTCCAGGCTTGGATCCGGAACTGCACGCCGCCAGTTGCCATTGCGATCCCACCTGCAATCTATTTGAGAAACCTTGCCCAACCAACCACTTTGAATCATATCTTTTACCTTGAAATAGAGTGGCGAATAACGGTATTGGTAACCAACCTGGAAAATCTGTTGAGGATGTTTCTTTACGATTTCTCTCAGGCTCAATGCCTCAGTGATGTTGTAAGTCATGGTTTTTTCCACATACACATGCTTTCCGGCAAGCACCGCATCCTTCGCAATTTTATAATGCTCACTTAAAGGTGTGGCAATAAAAACGGCATCAATAGCTTTATCATCGAGAATGGTACGGTAATCTTTAAACGCTTTGGCAGCCGTGGGAACATATTTTTCGGCTTGTTTTAACCTAAAATCGAGCACATCGCAATAAGCAACGGTCGTAAATTTATCTGGCATGCCTTTTATAACCGACAGAACGCCTTTGCCCCTATCGCCACAACCAATCATTGCAATATTTAATTTATTTTCTTTATTGCCGCCAAGGCTTGCAAAAACAGTATCTGAAACAAAAAGCCCTGAACTAAGCAAAGCAGTATTTTTTATAAACGATCGACGATGCATCATTTTCTCTTTCTCTTATTTTGGAGCGCAATTGCAGTACTTGGTATTAAAGCTCCTCCCGCCAATACTTCAATCTCCGAAGAAAAATCGGGGTATTTTCGTTTATGTCGGGGCTAATTTGCAATGCAATTGCCACTTTGGTTGGTTTTTTTGCACAAACGTTAAACCTAAACCCGATAGCGCTAAATAGCCCGCAGCGAGTTTACGAGCAAGGACTATAAGCAATAGCGGGGCTGAAGGCCGCCACCTTTGCGCACATTAATTTTCAAACAAATGAAAGCGCCAATATAAACCTTTAGCTTATAATTTCTTCAACTTAATGGTTCTAAAATCAACTTTATTCCCATGGTCTTGCAGTAAGATATGTCCTTTGGCAGCTTCGCCAAAGTTTTTCCAGTCTTTGTACTTACTTATGGCCACCAGGTGTTTAAAATCTGCCGAACCGCGTTGGTATTCTAATACTTTAACGCCGTTTAAATAATGCTCTACCTTGTTATTAGGGTAAACCACCACACGGCCGTTGTTCCAGCTCCCAATCGGACGAAGGTAGCGTGCTTCTTTTTTCGCAGTCATTAAATCGTAAAGCGAGGCCAGCGTTCTGTTGCCATCCCGGCCGAGTTTGGCATCGGGGTGTAGTACATCATCTAGCACCTGGTATTCCAAACCAATGGCAGATCCGGTATTCTTTTCGCTTAGGGTTACGAAATATTTTACCCCGCTGTTTGCGCCTGGGGTAAGTCTAAATTCGAAAGACATATCAAAAGCAGCAAATTCTTCTTTGGTAACAATATCTCCTCCATTAGTAGATTCGGCTCCGCCGGATGGCTCCACGCTAATAAGTCCATTGTCAATCTTCCATCCTTTAGCCGGAAATGCAGCTTTATATGCGCCAACCCAGCCCGCGTTACTTTTACCATCGAAAAGCAACTGGTATCCTTCAGATTTTTCGTAAGCAGATAAGCTGTTCGGGGTAAAATTAACGGTATAAACACCCTTTGGAAACACGCTTGCTTTTAAGTTACCAGTTTGAATGTTAATATTTTTGAAATAAACTTTCTTACCATCGTTTTCGAGGTTATTGCCTATGCCATGCACCTGCAGGCCGATAAAACCAGATTGATCTAAGGTATCGATTACGTATGCCACAGGAACGCCATTTACCCAAGTTTTGGTTTCGTTACCAATACACTCTATTTTATAATGGTTAAATTCATTCTTTTTGTACAATGGTTTAGCCAGGGGATTTAACGCTAAGGGGTAAAGCCATAGCCTGCGTGCCTCGTCGTAAATACCGCCTGTCCAGGCTCGGGGCGTTGGGTCTATTTCTACCTGTCTACCAAACACCAGGCCTTTACCATCATTACCTTCGGGTTTTAGGTGACTGCGGGTTTGTATACCAGAATTAGTAGTTTCGCCTTCCAGTTTTACATCAAGCTCCAGCACAAAATTGCCGTATTCTTTTTCAGTAATTAGGAATGAATTTGGTGTGCCTTTAGTCATGGTACCTACAATCATACCATCTTCTACCTTGTAGGGTGCCGCCCCTGCAACAGCTTTCCAGCCGGTTAGGGTTTTACCATCAAAAAGTGGCTTTGCTTTTTGTGCAAAGGCCGAGAAATTAATAAGGGAGAGCGCTAGAATACTATATTTTCTAATGTTGTACATGATAATTTGATGTTTCGGATAGTATAAATTTGCAGCTGAATTAATATTTAAACACTTTGCCGTTTGCCATTACTTCCTGCTTGCTTTCATCGAACGTAGATTTAGCACCGGTATGCACAGCGGCGTTTGTCATGATATTGGCAATTGAGTGCGAGTAACCCGCCTCTACTGGCGCATTGGGGGTTTTACGGCTGCGAACGCACTCCATCCAGTTACGCATATGCCCTGATGTAAGCGGGTCGCCACCCATATTTGCACCTGTTGCTGCTTTAACAGCAGTTTTGCTTAAATCAAATTCGGGTAATAGGTTAGGTTGCATACCCATTGCCGATGCTTCTTGTTGTTTTAAGCCACCTTTTGGCGACACTTTATTGGTAATTAAGTTGAGCTCACCGCCATTAGCATAGTAAACCTCACCTACGTCGCCTACACTATTTTGCATTCTTGAAGTAAAAGTAACCTGGAAACCGTCATCGCCTTTTGGCGTGCCGTAATCAAAAACAGCCACCATGGAATCCCAGTTTCTCCGGCCATCTTTCCAGGTATAAATGCCACCATTTGCCACAACGCTGCGTGGATGTTTAAGGTTGGTAAACCAGTGTACGGTGTCAATCTGGTGCGACATCCATTGCCCCGGCATACCAGACGAATAAGGCCAGAATAGGCGATATTCCAGATATTTTCTAGGGTCAAACGCTTCTGCCGGGCGGTTAAGTAAAAAGCGCTTCCAGTCTATGTCTTCTTCTTTTAATTTAGCAACTAAATCTGGCCTGCGCCAGCGACCCGGCTGGTTTACATTCCACACTAAATCTACCGCCGTGATGGGACCGAATTTCCCCTCCTGGATAAACTTTGCCGCATTGGCGTAATTTTCTCCACTTCTGCGTTGCGAACCAATTTGTACAATTCTATCTGTAGCTTTTACAGCTTTTAATGCAGCTTTGGCATCGTCCATGGTTTCTGCGAAGGGCTTTTCTACATATGCATCGCAGTTGGCCTTAACCGCTTCGATGGTGTGGAGTGCATGCTGAAAATCTGCAGTACTTATAATTACAGCATCTAAATTTTTGGTGGCGTAAAGCTCATCATTGTTGCGGCATGCTTTAATATCATGACCGAACTTCTCTTTTAAATGCGCAATTCCCAAATTACGGCGATAGCTCCAAAGGTCAGAAAGCCCAACAACATCGAAATTTAATTCCTTGTTATGGTTTAAGAAACAGGGGAGCAAGGTATCTTTGAAACGATCTGAAAATCCTACAACGCCTACCCGTACCCTATCGTTTGCACCGATAATTCTTCCATAGCTTTTGGCGCTCATACCCATGGTACCCGCATAAGTGGCAGCAGCAAATATTGCAGATTGTTTAATAAATTTTCTTCTAGAATTTTCCATAGTGTGCTGATGTATAAAATATGCATTTACCGGTTTCGATAAACGGCATCAATTTGTTGATTCAAAAATTTAAAGGCATATGCCAATTGCGCTGGCGTGTAGTTGCTGGCAGCTTCTATAAAAATTGGCCCTTTGTAATTGGCTTTTTTTAGTGCAGCAAGGTAGGGCGTAAAATCATCACCTTTTATGCCTGGCAACGTACGTTCTTCATTTTCAGCAATTTCGCAGTGGATGAGCACATCCTTTGCATCGACAATATTTTGTGGCGATTCATTTTCCCGTGTCATGTGAAAAATATCAGCATTTAAGCCGAAATTAGGATGGTTGACTAACCTAACGATAGCAGCAGTTTCCTTAAGCGTGTTTAAGAAGTTAGTTTCTTTACGCTGCAGGTTCTCTAAAGCAATTTTTACATTATATTTTGATGCAAGGGTTGAAATTTTTTTAGCTAGGGCGACAAAGTTTTGGGTAGCCTGTTTTACATCATAATTTTCTGGCAAGCGCCGTGCACCACCACTTCCCAATACTACAACTTTTACGTTTGCCTGCTGTGCCCGTCGTAATAACACATCCGAATAGCGAAGTACCCGATCTTCGTTTACATCCGGACCAGCAATTTTCATATCTCCCGAAAACATAATATTGCACATGTACAATTTAGCTTTCGATGCTTTTAATTCAACTAATTTCCGCTGAAAAGCCTCTTCTGTAAGCGCGGGTGCAATTGTTTTACCCACCGTTTCTCCAAACATTCGAAATCCTACAGCAGCAACTAAACTGTCTTTTTCCATTGGCGCAACGATACCCAACGCCAAAAAATTTCGCTGTGGAAGTTGGAAGCTGAGGAACAGAGGAACAAAGAAGAGCAAACCAACCACTACTTTCAGTCGCGAATTCTGCGCATGTGTTGCTTTAAGTAGAATGTAGCCGTCTGACATAGAAGTGTAATGGTTAGATTCGATTTTACTAAATCGTATTGGTCACCTAAAATAATATTTTAATCGCAATACCCTTAATCTGTCCACGTAATTTTTTTGAAACTAACAGGTAAAGAACCGGCATTTTCTTTGTTAAGAGGGTCTGAGACCTTTCTTTAGGAACAACCTTTCTGATGCGAAAAATTTTAGGAAAACGTTTGAAATAGTGAATTTCTGATACAACGATCTAAACAGAACTAAAACCTTTTACAAACTCAATAAAGCCAGACTACCAATAGAACTCACTCAGCTTTCTCAACATGCACTTAAACAACCTAAAGCCCTAGCCATTGTGTAAAAAATCTGCGTGCATCGGTGTAATCCTCGGGAGAAAACGGCCGCCGGACTAAACGTATCTGAAATACTATTATTAAAGTCATGGAAACAAAATGGTGATGAACCTAAAGCCCCAGCAATTTAAAAATCTGCGTTCATCCGTGTAATCCGCGGGAGAAAAACTGCCGCTAGACTAAATGGTGATGAACCTAAAGCCCCAGCAATCTTGTAAAAATCTGCGTGCATCCGTGTAATCCGCGGGAGAAAAACAGCCTCTAGACTAAACCCATCTGAAATACTATTATTAAAGTCATCGAAACAAAATTGTGATGAACCTAAAGCCCCAGCAATTTAAAAATCTGCGTTCATCCGTGTAATCCGCGGGAGAAAAACAGCCGCTAAACTAAATGGTGATGAACCTAAAGCCCCAGCAATCTTGTAAAAATCTGCGTGCATCCATGTAATCCTCGGGAGAAAACCGCCGCCAGACTAAACGTATCTGAAATATCAAAAACAATCCCCCCAGATAGAATAAAAGACTCGGTATAACTCTGCAGGGCAATAACCCGAAACACAAAAAGCCTCCTGAATGACAACAGGAGGCTCCATATTTCTCAGAAAAAGCTTAACTAACTAGTGCCTATCCAATGGCAGCCAAACTTTCTTCAATTATTTTAATCTTAGTCTCAGCATCCGCCTTCTTATTTCGCTCGTTGGCTATAATTTCTGGTTTTGCATTCTGTACGAAACGCTCGTTATTAAGCTTTGCATCAACAGATTTTAGAAAACCCTGCAAGTAAACAAGGTCGGCATTTAAACGAATACGTTCAGCATCCACATCAATGTTCTCCATCAGCGGGATAAAGAATTCATCTTTACCAGCCATAAATGCAGTAGCACCCGAAACCTTCTCGCTAACAAAAACCGCCTCCGCAACATTACCAAGCTTATAAATAATATTTAGCCACTTATCGTAGTTCACATCAGAATTTACTTTTAAGCTTAATGGCAGCGTTTCTTTAGGCGAAATTTGTTTTTGGTTACGCACATTTCTAATCTCTGCAATTACGCTTTTAACCACATCTGCATCTTTCAGCAATTGCACATCAACTTCACCACCTTTCGGATATTCGGCCACGATACAACAATCCATTTCACCACGAGCTGCAAACAAATCATCATGCCACAACTCTTCGGTTAAGAAAGGCATGTTAGGATGCAACAGTTTAATAATGTCTTCAAAAAATGCGACAGTAGCTTTATAGCTGGCAGCATCTATTGGCTGTTGATATGCTGGCTTAACCATTTCCAGGTACCATGCACAGAAATCATCCCAAACCAATTTATAGGTAATCATCAGTGCTTCAGACAAACGATACTGCTTGAAATTAGCCTCAATTTCTACCAAAGACTCATTGAATCGATTTTCAAACCATCTGATAGCCTGCTCATTAGGATTTGCTAAACTAGCATCAACCTCCCAACCTTTCACCAAGCGAAATGCATTCCAAATTTTCGAAGCAAAATTACGGCCCTGTTCGCAGTAGCTTTCATCGAACATTAAATCGTTACCAGCTGGCGACGACATTAACATACCTACACGAACTGCATCAGCGCCATATTTTTCTATCAAGCCAATCGGATCTGGCGAATTTCCCAGCGATTTAGACATCTTACGGCCCAGCTTATCGCGAACAATACCCGTGAGGTAAACATTTGTAAATGGTTTTTTACCCATAAACTCATGTCCTGCCATTATCATCCGTGCAACCCAAAAGAACAAAATCTCTGGGGCTGTAACCAAATCATTAGTTGGATAGTAGTAATTTATGTCTTTATTATCTGGATTTTTGAAACCATCGAAAACCGAAATTGGCCACAACCACGATGAAAACCAAGTATCCATTACATCATCGTCTTGGTTTATAAAAGGTGCCAATTGATTTTTGAAACCTGCTTTATCCGCTTCCACGCCTTCGCTATCTAAATGCTTTTTCTCCCAAAAGGCCTCTAAAGCCTCGTCTTTGGTTTTAGCAACTACCCAATTTCCTTTATCATCGTACCATGCAGGTATTCTCTGCCCCCACCAAAGCTGACGAGAAATGTTCCAGTCGCGAACATTCTCCATCCAATAGCGGTAGGTATTTTCAAATTTATTTGGAATTAAATTGATATTTCCATTCAGAACATCATCAAGAGCAGGTTGAGCCAGCTCTTTCATTTTAACAAACCACTGCATCGATAACTTAGGCTCGATGGCCGCATCGGTACGCTCGGAAAATCCCACCTGCGATTTGTAATCTTCAACTTTCTCCAGATGTCCTGCCCCATCCAACAATTTGGCAATCTTTTTTCGGGCAACGAATCTATCTTCACCCACTAAAATTACGGCCAGTTCATTTAGCGTGCCATCGTCATTTAAAATATCCGTTACAGGTAAATTGTGCTTCACACCCAATTCGTAGTCATTCAAATCATGCGCAGGTGTAACCTTCAGGCAACCAGTACCGAATTCAATGTCTACATATTCATCCTCAATCACCGGTATTTCATGGTTAACCAATGGCACAAAAACTTTTTTACCCCTCAAATGTAGAAAGCGTTCGTCGTTAGGGTTAATACATATAGCCGCATCGGCCATAATAGTTTCGGGCCTGGTTGTGGCAACGGTTAAAAAGGTAGCGGGCTCATCATCATTTTCCCCCTTAACCAGATACTTGATGTAGTACAACTTTTGGTTAACCTCCTTACGAATCACTTCTTCATCAGACACGGCAGTTTTGCCCGCCGGATCCCAGTTAACCATTCTTATACCTCGATATATCCACCCTTTTTTATACAAGTGAATGAAAGAATCAATAACTGCTTCAGAGAGGTCATCCTCCATGGTAAAACGTGTGCGATCCCAGTCGCAACTGGCACCAAGTTTCTTCAGCTGCTCTAGAATAATGCCACCATATTTTTCCTTCCATTCCCAGGCATACTTTAAGAACGCCTCACGCGAGAGATCTTTTTTGTCGATACCTTTTTCCTTTAGCATGGCAACCACCTTCGCCTCGGTAGCAATTGAGGCATGATCTGTACCAGGCACCCAACAAGCATTTTTACCTTGCATCCGGGCCTTCCTAATCAAAACATCCTGAATGGTATTGTTGAGCATGTGCCCCATGTGTAAAACACCAGTAACATTCGGTGGCGGAATTACAATAGTATATGGCTCACGCTCATCTGGCGTTGAATGAAAAAATTTCTTAGATAGCCAATAGCTATACCATTTATCTTCGGTTTCTGCAGGATTGTACTTGGTGGAAATGCTCATGAATTTTATTAAAAGCCCAAAAATAGCTAAATAAGCGCAAAGCTGAAAACTTAAAGAAGAGAAAGCTTTGCAGTGCTAACGGAATCAAACAAGGCCACTAAAATGGGTCGATTGATTAGAAATATCTTGTATGAAATTTGGAAAGCAGTTGCAGCATTTTATTTTAACGTCTGTCCTGCTTTTGTTGCAATCTTTTTGTGAAAGTCGGCCTCAACTTCGAAAATCACTGCTTCAAAAAGGATTTACACGACAATCAGGTTTACAAACCCGGGCCAGTTGTTAACAATCGGTTTTATTCTGAAGTCAAATTTATAACATAAAAAGAAGCCTGGAATAACAAAAACTAAAATCTCATTTTCTGAATCCTGATGGCATTTAAAATCGCCAGCAGAGCAACGCCAACGTCGGCGAAAACGGCTTCCCACATGGTGGCTACACCGCTTGCACCCAAAATCAAAACGGCTGCCTTTACTCCGAAGGCTAATATGATATTTTGCAATACAACCTTTCTGGTTGCCTTTGCAATTTTTATAGCTGTAATGATGCTTGTTAGTTGGTCTGTCTGGATGACTACATCAGCAGTTTCAATAGCGGCATCGCTCCCCATCGCTCCCATGGCTATACCAACATCGCTCAGTGCAAGTACGGGCGTATCATTAATGCCATCGCCAACAAAAGCAACAATATTCTTTTTATCCTGTTTAAGCTCTTCTACTTTCTTTACTTTGTCGCCGGGCAACAAATCGCCATAGTAAGTATTAATTCCTAGCTTACTGGCCACCTCAGCAACAACCGCCGTTTTATCTCCACTTAACATTACTAATTTATTTAAGCCTAGATTGCGGAGCTGCCCAACCGCTACAAGTGCATCGTCTTTTATTTCATCAGCAATTAAGACATGGCCTGCGTATTGCCCGTTGATGGCTAGAAGAACTATACCCTCATGAATATTGGCAATTTCAGGTTTGTAATTCACCTGAAATTTATCTAACAACTTAATATTTCCTGCAAGTACAGTTTTACCATCGACTACGCCACTTAGTCCCATCCCAGGAATCTCCAAAACATCGGTTACCTGAAGTGGCACTTGTTTACCCGCATTAGCCGAGATTGCTTTAGCAATTGGGTGGGTAGATTTCGCTTCTATTGCCGCCAGGTAACTTATAAATTCTTCCCTGTTAATAGATGTTTCTACTTGCTGAACTTTAAAAACGCCTTTTGTTAAGGTGCCGGTTTTATCCATTACGACGGAATTTACTTTGGCTACAACATCCAAAAAATTAGCTCCTTTAAACAAAATCCCATGTGCCGACGATGCACCGATACCTCCAAAATACCCCAGTGGAATGGAAATTACCAGCGCACATGGACAGGAAATCACAAGAAAAACTAAAGCCCTGTATAGCCAGGTTTGGAAATGGTAATTGCTACCTAAAATAAGCATTGGTACGCTTACCAAGGCCAGAGCCAAAAAGAAAACAATTGGGGTATAAATTTTCGCAAAACGCCTGATGAATAGTTCTGTTTTGGCTTTGCGGGTGCTGGCATTTTGTACCATCTCTAAAATACGAGAAATTGTACTATCGGCAAATGCTTTATCAACCACCATTTCTACAACCTGTTTTAGGTTGAGCATGCCCGCTAAAATGATTTCTCCTTTGCTAATGGTGCGGGGTTTACTTTCACCTGTTATCGCAGCGGTATCAAAACTGCTCGCACCACTAATTAATGAACCATCTAAGGGTACTTTTTCACCAACTTTAACCTGTATTGTTTCGCCTGGCTTTACATCCTGTGCATTTACCGTAACGTATTCATTGCCGCGTAATACGTGGGCTACGTTCGTCCTTACATCTAATAAAGCGGTAATATTATTTTTAGCCCGGTTTACGGCTGCCAGCTGAAAAAGCTCGCCAATAGTGTAAAATAACATTACGGTAACCCCTTCTGGGTACTCGCCGATGGCAAAAGCTCCGATGGTAGCAATAGACATTAAGGAGAATTCGGTGAAAAAGTCTTTTGCTTTAAATGTTTCCCAAACTTCTTTCAAAACGGGCACCCCAACTGGCAAATAAGCCACAAAATACCAATAAGGGCGAATGACTTTAAATGCTGGCCATTTCAAAAGATAATCAAATGCAATGCCTATTAGTAACATTGCCAAGGTTACTAATGCAGGTGCATATGTTTTAAAAGCACCGGGGTCGCCGCCATGGTTATGCTCGTCGCCACTATCATGGTTATGGTGCTCGTATTGGTGTTCGTTATGTTTGTGCTGACAGCAACTGTCTGCGGTATTATGGTTATGGCTCATTGTTTTAATATTCAATGCTAACAATTTATGCTTTTTGTCGTATGAGAACGCCAGGGACAACCGTTGTTAATAAACCCGGCAGCAACGAAAATACTTTTTTTCCACCGCTTATTGAGTTAAAATACACGCCACAAAGATTACCTGGTTCCGAAAATCGATACGCAAGCTTGGGTTGAAAAAAAGATTGTAGTGAATGACGGGGCAGCTTACTCCTATGAAAATCGTGCCGTTCATTTCCAAATCCTGTAAATTAAAAACTACTTACCAATTAATTAGTGTCATCATTAAGAATCTTTATTAATAACAAAAAAATCTGACTACACACAATAAATGATGTTAAAAAATGTTAATAGTGTATAAAGTTCTAAAAACATGAAATCCCTTAAATTCCATTTCTCGCCAGCTGAATTTTTAAGAAGATTTGGCCTCACCAGAATTTACTACTGGTTTAATAAGTAATATTTCTAATATATTGTTTCAAAATTGATTGTTATTTCATAAATTTCGGCTTAATACTAACTTATTTAAGCGAATGAAATACCAAAATTTGAAAAGATATTTTGCTGCATTGGGCATTATTGCGGCAAGCTTTTCCGCAAATGCACAGTCGAAAAAATTTATCGACCCGGCTAACATGGATTTATCTGTTAAGCCAGGTGACGATTTCTACACATATGCAAGTGGAACATGGATTAAAAATAATCCGGTACCTGCTAAAGAAACACGCTGGGGATCGTTCAACGAACTTCGCGATTTTAACATCAATGCTGTAAAATCTTTAGTGGAAGATGCGGCGGCCGACAAGAATGCACCTGCAGGATCGGTTAAAAGACGGGTAGGCGATTTTTTTGCCGCAGCAATGGATACGGTTACCATCGAAAAATTGGGCTATACGCCGATTAAAGCCGATCTAGAAAAAATCAATCAAATTAAAACCATTCAGGACGTGTTAAACCAAGTTGCTTACATGCGTGTAAACGGCCTTGGCGGACCCATGTTTGGCGTTGGTGTAGGACAGGATCGCAAAAATGGTAACAAATATATGGTCAACATTGGTCAGGGCGGTACTACGTTGCCAGATCGCGATTATTACCTAAAAGACGATACCAGAAGTGTTAAAATTCGTGAGGCATATGATACCTACATGACTACACTTTTCACTTTAACAGGTAGCAGCCCGGAGGTAGCAAAACAAAAAGCAGCAACGGTTTTTAAGATTGAGAAGCAATTTGCCGAAGCACAAATGAGTCGCCTGGAAATGCGTGACCCTTATGCAACTTACAACAAGCTTACTGTTGCCGAATTGAGCCAAAAAACACCCGACATTAATTGGGCTACCTACTTACCTAAATTTAATATTAAAGGTCAGGATACGGTATTGGTATCATCGCCAAAATTTATGGCAAGTTTAGATAACATGTTAAAATCTGTTTCAGTGGCCGATTGGAAGACTTACCTGGAATGGAATATTTTAAAGGGATCTGCATCTAGCTTAAGTTCTCCTTTTGTAAAAGCAAGCTTTGCTTTCCAACAGGCGCAAACCGGACAAAAAGTACAAACACCACGCTGGCAGCGCATGTCATCATTAACAGATGGCACCATCGGCGAATTGCTTGGCCAACTTTATGTAGCTAAATATTTTAAACCAGAAGCTAAAGCCCGCATGGATGAAATGATTGCCAACCTACGTAAAGCTTTTGAAATTAGAATTAATGGCTTAGAATGGATGAGTGCCGAAACTAAGAAAAAGGCATTAGAAAAACTAGCTGCATTCAGACCAAAAGTAGGCTATACTACAAAATGGGAAACATACACAGGCCTAGACATTAAGAGAGATACTTATTTCCAAAACTTGCGTAACGCCAGCAAATGGGGGTATAACGAGAATGTTAGTCGCCTGGGCAAACCGGTAGATCGTAACCGTTTTGGCATGACACCACCAACGGTAAATGCATCTTACAGCCCAACAATGAATGAAATCACTTTCCCTGCCGGAATTTTGCAATTCCCTTTCTTCGATCCAAATGCAGATGATGCTGTAAATTATGGTGGCATTGGCGCTGTAATCGGACATGAAATGAGTCATGGTTTTGATGACAGCGGTAGCCAATACGATGCTTCTGGAAATTTGAAAAACTGGTGGACAGCCGACGACCGTAAAAAGTTTGAGGAAAGAACAAAAGCGCTTGGCGAACAATTTGATAGTTATACCGTGTTAGATACCGTACATGTAATTGGTAAACTAACCATGGGTGAGAACATTGGCGATTTAGGTGGCCTGAATGCTGCATATACCGCGTTTAAAATGACTAAACAAGGGAAAAGCAATGAAAAGATTGATGGTTTTACGCCAGATCAACGTTTCTTCTTAGCTTGGGCACAAGTTTGGAGAGGAAATATTTTACCAGAAAGCGCAGCACAATTAATTAAAACTGACCCACACTCGCCAGGACCATACCGTACAATTGGTGCACCTGTAAATATGGATGCATGGTACACTGCATTTGATGTAAAACCTGGAGACAAGTTGTATAAAAAACCAGAAGATAGAATTAGAATGTGGTAAATTTAACTGCAGGACTGAAAACTATAGACTACATCCCATTACGTTAACTTAAGTTTTTCATCCCAGAGAGGAATATCAAACCTATATTGAAGAGCGTCCTGAAAAATTTCAGGACGTTTTTTTTATTCAACAAAAACGATAGCGCAAGTAACTTGTTGATTATCGTACTATATTTGATAAACAAGAAATACAATTCCCGATGAACGGCACTATAAAAATCTGTTTAATTTTTGCTTTCAGCTCGTTAGCTTCATTGTGTATGGCTCAGAATACCTTAATCAGCTTAGACAAGCTAATCAACAAAACTGACCCAGCCTGGCCATTGGTGCAAAAATGGATAGATGTAGCTAAAAACAAGGTAGAGGTTTTACCTGTAGATACTACAAAGGCCAATGAGGTGTTGTATAACGCACAGATGACAACCTATGCAACTTTGGGCGCTGTGATTTACAATACTGGTGGCATAATGGTAGATAATGGATGGATCAGGATTTTAGGTTCGGGAAGCAACCGCCTAACCAGGAATATTGCCGATTGGAATAAGGGCAAGACCCTTGCCAACTATGGAGATAATGTTCCTTATCTTTTAATTGCTGACGATGCCGTTGGCGGTTTTTTTGCCATCAATTATGGCGGCTTGGGTCCTGATGTTAAAAACGTTTACTATTTAGAACCCAATTCGCTAACCTGGCAACCACTAGGTGCTGGGTATGGAGAATTCTTAATCTTTTGCTTTGATAGTGATTTAGATAAGTTTTATAAGGGCTTACGATGGAGCAGTTGGAATCAGTTTATTGCCAACTTAGATGGCACTAAAACTTACAGCTTCCGCCCCTATTTATGGGAGGAGGGTACAGACATTGAAAAATGTAGCAGAAAGCTGATAGGAATAGAAGAGATGTATCGTTTTAACATTATGAAATCTAAAGAATTAAATGCCGAGAAAGGGATAAAAAAAGATGATAGTAAACAGTAATATTAGGCGCTGCCGTTAAGGCCTACATAAAGAGCTTGTATTTTTTTAGGCAACTTGGCCAATACCAATGCTCTTGAAGTGGCAACTCTTTCTTTCAGTTCTTTAGTATATAACACTTCCAGGTTTTCGACCTGAATCCATTGCCTTTTTGCCAGATGGTATGCCTGAGCGATTCCATCTCTTGCTGTGAGGGTATCAAATTCATTAGGATCACATTTAATAGAAAACTTGTTCCCATTGTCTATAGCAATGATCAGGTAAATCTTTTCCTCGATCATAAAGCAGAGGTGCCCCCACTTCATTCCTTCGGTGGTTCCAGGTAAGCTTAAACAGTAATCTCTAAATGATTCGATGTCCATTATGGCTAAATTTGGGGAAAAAATTGAAATTTCACTATGTTTGCAGCTTTACACAAAAATAAGATTTCTGAACAAATTAATGAATTCTTAACCGCCAATTCTCGACTATGAATGTTATTACCGCTACCGCCGATGGATCAAATACGCTCTACAATGAAACTATTGGTGAGCATTACCACAGCAAACATGGCGCACTACAAGAAAGCAAACATGTTTTTATTGATGCTGGATTAAAATTTAAGTTGGAAGCAGAAAAGCAGATTTCGATTTTAGAAGTTGGTTTCGGTACTGGATTAAACTTTATTTTGAGTTTTGAATATGCTACAGAACAAAACATACATTTAGATTACACCAGCATTGAGGCGTTTCCGCTTACGCTTGATGTAATTGAGCAAACGGGTTACGAGCAATATGTTCCATCAAAGATTTGGGATGGATTTATAGCTAACTATAAAGAAAGTCTGAAAACTCCACAAAATCCGTCGCCCTTGTGCAAATTAGAAATTGCACACACCACGCTGGCTGCTTTTAACAGCGAACAGAAATTTGATGTAATTTACTATGATGCCTTTTCTGTACAACACCAGCCAGAAATGTGGACTGATGAAATAATTGCACATGCCTGCAGCTTTTTAAAACCGGGAGGGATTTTCGTAACCTATGCCATTACCGGAAACCTAAAACGTGCCGTTAAAGCCTGCGGATTTCAGATAGAAAAACTTCCAGGTGCCCCAGGGAAAAGAGAGATGCTAAGGGCAACAAAGGAGGTTTTTTAATGCCGATTGGCTATATGATCTTGGCCTGTAAACCTGAACCACCAGCACGAAAAGAGGTACCTAAACCTGGGTGAAGCGGCACCCTTTAAATTTTCAACGCAGTTGTATAAATTTAAAGGTACAGCGTAACACAGGGACGAACGCTTAAATGAAGTGGTGCAAGTGCTTTCCAAAAAAAAATTATGCTATGTAGCGCTTAACCTGAATAATACCAAACTGCAACGTTAATAATTTGTTAGGGTATAATAAGATTTTGACCATGGAAAAAAGAATTTTAGGTAAAACGGACCTGGCTACAGCACCAATTGTTTTTGGTGGCAACGTATTTGGTTGGACAATTGATGAATCGAAATCGTTTGAGATTCTGGATGAATTTATTGAACGGGGATTTAATTTTATAGATACTGCAGATGTATATTCGCGTTGGGTACCTGGAAACGAAGGTGGCGAATCGGAAACAATTATTGGTAACTGGTTGAAAAAGCACAACAAACGCCACGATGTGATTTTAGCCACCAAGGTGGGTTCTGACATGGGCAGCGGAAAATCGTTAAAGAAAGACTACATCATCAATGAAGTTGAACACTCGTTATCGCGTTTGAAAACGGACTACATTGATTTGTATTTTTCTCATTTTGATGATGAAAGTACCGAAATTGAAGAAACGCTGAGTGCGTATGAAATGCTAATTAAAGACGGAAAGGTCCGCTGGCTTGGAGCCTCTAACTTTTCAGCATCGCGTCTAAAAGAATCGTTGCAATTTTCTGCTGATCATAATTTGCCTCGGTATGAAGTGTACCAACCTGGATACAATTTGTATGACAGGGCTGAATTTGAGCAAGGCTATGAAAAAATTTGTGTCGACAATGGCTTAGGCGTAGTAACTTATTTCTCGCTGGCTAGCGGTTTTCTTTCTGGAAAGTACAGAAACGAAGCGGATCTTGACAAAAGCAAACGTGGCGCAGGCGTAAAAAAATATTTGGATGAACGAGGTTTGAACATCTTAAATGCTTTAGACCAGGTTTCAGAAAAATACCAGGTAACGCCCGCAGCAGTTGCATTGGGATGGCTAATTCACCGTCCATCGGTTACTGCTCCAATTGCAAGCGTAACCGATACGAAACAGCTTGCATCTTTTATGGAAGCAGCAAACTTACAACTAACTGCAGCAGACTTAACAATGCTCGACAAAGCAAGCAAGTATTAGAAATATTATTTTAAATTTAAATGCCCGATTATCCAAACAATTAATCGGGCATTTTGTATTAAAATGGATTCTAAATAACCATGAAAGAAAAACTGACTTTCCTACCTAAACTTGCGCTGATTCTGTTCTGCCTGATTAGCTTAACATACATTGCAATTTTAGGTCACACCTTGCTGGCGCCGTTATTATTTTCTTTTTTAATGGCTATATTATTGCTGCCCGTGAGTAATTTTCTAGAGCAAAGATTTAAGTTTAAAAGAAGCTTTTCTACTATCGTATCGGTAGTGTTAATGATTGGCGTAATTAGTGGAGTTATTTATTTTTTTGGCAACCAGCTAAGTGATTTATGGGCCGATTGGCCATTGCTGAAGGCGAAAGCCAATGTATCTTACCATGAATTGCAACATTGGATATCTGAAACATTTCATGTAAACACGCAAAAGCAGCTGGCCTACCTTAACGATAGTACCGAGAAAGCATTAGCTACCAGCGCTGCCATCGTAGCTACTACCTTGGCAACCCTCTCTTCTACCTTATTATTCTTAGCCTTTACCTTGCTTTTTACCTTCTTCATCTTAAATTATCGTCGCATTTTATTCACTTTTTTAACGTCGGTATTTAAGGAAGAACATAAAGAAAAAGTAACGGAGATAGTTACGCAAATTCAATACATTATTAAGAGATATATTATCGGCTTGTTTCTGCAAATGTTTATTGTTTCGGTAATGATGATTGCTATTTTGAGCATATTAGGGATAAAATATGCAATCCTGCTCGGTTTGGTTGCGGGTATCTTCAATGTTATTCCCTATCTCGGAATCTTTTTTGCATTATTAGTGAGTTGCCTTATTACCTTCGCCACCGCTGGTGCTGGTAAGGTGTTACTGGTGCTGGTTGTTTATATTGTAGTGCATGCCATTGATGGTAATATTTTAATGCCTCTCGTAGTGGGCTCTAAAGTGAAAATTAATGCTTTATTTGCGTTCTTAGGTATCGTAGTTGGCGAAATGATCTGGGGCATTTCGGGTATGTTTTTGTGTATCCCATACCTTGCAATTTTAAAGATTATTTTCGATCGGGTAGATCATTTAAACCCCTGGGGGCTTTTAATGGGTGAAGAACCCAAGCCCGAAAAGAAAAAGCGTGTTTACCAGATAACCAAAAAAATTAAACTAGAAGAACGCGATTAGCGCAAACAAATGTTGCAATGAAGCCATTATTTGTTTTACTGATTGTTTATATCCTGGTTACAGCCTTCAACGGTCATACCCCTTTTGATAAGGGTGATGTTTTTGCCGGCAACTTGGCTATGAGCATAATGTTACTTTTTACGGCTGTAGGCCACTTTAAATATAAAACTGCGATGGCCGCTATGATACCGTTTTTCATTCCCAAAAAAGTGGAAATTGTTTTGATAACAGGTGTGCTTGAAATACTTTTTGCTATAGGCTTATGTATAGCAAGTACAAGGGTTTTCACCGGCATTGCGCTTATTATTTTCTTGATATTGATATTGCCTGCTAACATTTACGCCGCAAAAAATCGCATCAGCTACGAAGATCTATACAAAACAGGCCCAGGATTGAAATATTTATGGTTTAGAATTCCTTTTCAATTTTTCTTAATCGCCTGGGTTTGGTACTTTAGCGTTCGATAACTAAAACACCATGCCAAACCATCCAATTCCAGCTACTGCACAGCATCCGGCCGATGCATTTAATCGTCTGCTTACCGTTTTAGATACGCTGCGTACAGAATGTCCCTGGGATAAAAAACAAACCATGGAAACGCTGCGCCATTTAACGATTGAAGAGACATATGAGCTGAGCGACGCCATATTAGATGGAGATTTAGATGAAATTAAGAAAGAGTTGGGCGACGTGATGATGCATTTGGTCTTTTACTCGAAGATTGCGTCAGAAACCAATCATTTTGATATTGTAGATGTATTAAATGGCGTATGTGATAAGCTGGTGAACAGGCACCCACATATTTATGGTGATGTTGAAGTAGAAAATGAAGAGGATGTTAAACGAAACTGGGAGCAAATTAAATTAAAGGAAGGCAACAAATCGGTATTGGCTGGGGTACCGAGCTCTTTGCCAGCGCTTGTTAAGGCTGCAAGAATTCAGGAGAAAGCCCGAGGTGTGGGTTTTGATTGGGAAAACAAGAACCAGGTTTGGGAGAAAGTAGAAGAGGAACTACAAGAATTTAAAGCAGAATTTAACGTGGCAGAGCAAACAGCAATAGATGTGGAAAAAGCTGAGGCTGAGTTTGGCGACGTATTGTTTTCGCTAATTAATTATGCCCGCTTCATCAACATCAACCCAGAAAATGCACTAGAGAAAACGAATAAGAAATTTATCAAGCGCTTCCAGTACCTTGAAAATAAAGCTAAAGATAATGGAAAAGCACTTGCGGAGATGACCCTCGCCGAGATGGATATCTATTGGAACGAAGCGAAGAAATTGTAAATTAAAGCCTGTGGATTTAGCAAATACAAGCCCTGATAACCTCATCAACATCGTTACATTCAATGTAATGGCCACGCAAACCGTCGATGGAGGTGTTTTACCTTGGATTAATATTGGTAGGGCAAATGAGGAAATTCTAAATTTAATTGATGCCGATGAGCTAGTTATTTCTGAACATGAAATCACGATATCGGTAGATTACCCATTGTCTAAACCAACTGCCTTCAACTTATTTTCATCTATAGGCTTCTCGAGAAAATTGCTTCTAGTAGAAATAAGAGAACAGTTTCTTGCTTTTGCTAACGCTGATGGAGAAAATTTTGATATTGCTGCCTTAGATTTAGTGGCACTAGATGTTTATAAAAACAGTTCTGGCAAAATTGAAGTGGTACTAGATATCGATGCATAATACTTGATCTTAAGTATTTTAAGCAATTAGTAGAACACACCATCAACATAATACCACTTTCCGTTTTCTAGTTTGAAATTAGATTTCTCATGGAGCACTTCAGTTTGCAGGGATTTGTTTAAGTAAAAAGCCTTAAACTCAACTTGGTTATGGCTTGCGGCAACAATCTCTAACTTTAGCCACTTTGTATTCCTGGCACTTTGTAGATAAGCATCTTTACTGTTTTCTTTTCTCTTGCTTAGATGCGTGGTTTCGTATAGGTAATCTGCCTTAGCCAATACGAATGCCGAATATCGAGACCGCATTAATCCTTCTGCTGTTGGAGCAAAGGTTAATTTTAAATGATAGGGCTCGCAGCAAGCTGCATAGATGAAATTACTTCCACAAGGACAATTCATATCGATTTATTGAGAGGTAAAATTAGGAATAAATATCCTTCCTCCTAAAATTTACGTAAAATTGCATTTAACGATAATGAGATATTTTTTTCACATCGCCTACCAGGGGCAACACTACAACGGATGGCAAAAACAACCAGGTGCCATTAGCGTACAAGGTGTTATTGAGGAGGCGCTTATCAAAATTTTAAAGGCACCAATAGCCATTAACGGCTGTGGCAGAACCGATGCCCAGGTGCATGCCAGTCAGTATTTTTTTCATGTAGATCTACCACAAGAATTCGATTTCGATTTGGTATACCGATTGAACAAGACCTTACCTCAAAACATTGCCATTTTCGACATCATCAGAATGGAAGGCCTGCCGCATGCTCGTTTCGATGCTGTACAGCGACAGTACGATTATTTCATCCATACCTACAAAGATCCTTTCTTAGCAAACCAGAGTTCTTTTTATTTAGAACCTTCGCTAGATCTACTTGCTATGAAAAAAGCGGTTAATCTGTTGCCCTTGTACAAGGATTATCGGGCTTTTTGCACCCAACCTAACAAATATGAACATACTATTTGCAATGTGATGGAAGCAGATTTATTCGTGAATGAAGCCGGGAACAGAATTCGCTTTCACATTGCAAGCAACCGATTTCTGAGTAAAATGATCAGAATTTTGATGGGAAAACTGCTCAAAATTGGCAAGAAAGAGATGAGCGTAGAGGAGTTCGAACATATGCTCACTAGCCTGGAAACGCCTAAAATCCTGGATCCAGCGCACCCAACGGGTTTGTATTTAAGTAAGGTAACCTACCCTTACCTTAACCTACCACCGAAAACTGAATTTTTAACTGCAATGGAAGGAACAGAATGGTTAAGCGTTTTTTAACTAAACACTAATCTCTACTTTTTGACGAAAGCAATTTTAACCAGGGGTTTGTTCGGAGATAGTTTGTTAGTAGTTTAGTAGCTTGTATTTCTCCATTAGCAATTCACTTTCTCTTTTGCCAATAGCTGCTGTCTTAAATGTGTAACAATATAGATTATCACAAAAACTAATGCTGTTGAACTTTAAAACTGTGAGAGGTTAAAACCTAAAAATAACGTCCTAACACGCTATTAGATCATAAAGTTCAAGGTCGATGTAAGGAGGCTAGTTAAGAAAAGTATCTCGCTGATATTTCTCCTTCAATGAACTTATACCAATATATGGTTTAAGAAAACATGAATGCTCTTCTAATTACCATATAAGGCATGCAAGAAAATACAACATCGCCGCTTCAATAAACTTATATCTCTTTATGGTTAGAAAAACAATAGATTCTATGCTAAATTACCATATAAAGCATTTAAGAAAATAACATCGCTGCTTCAATGAACTGATATTACCGCTGTGGTTAAAGAAATTGTGGGAAGATTGCCAAGATCAATGGAGATTGGCTTCAGTATGCCGACTTTTGAGATAAAAAAATCCTCCAAGAATAAACTTGAAGGATTCTATTTTCGCATTGTGCTTCAGTCTTTCAGCTAAAGGCTAAGCATCAATCTTTGCATATTTTGCATTACGCTCTATAAACTCTCTACGTGGTGCTACTTCATCGCCCATTAACATCGAGAAAGTATGATCGCACTCCGCTGCACTTTCGATAGTTGCCTGGAGCAAGGTACGGGTAGCTGGGTTTAAAGTTGTATCCCACAACTGCTCGGCGTTCATCTCACCCAAACCTTTATAACGTTGAATGTGCACACTATCTTCCTTACCTGCACCTTTTAATCGCTGTACCGCTGCATCGCGTTGGGTGTCGTTCCAGCAATATTCGAAATCTTTACCTTTCTTAACCTGGTAAAGCGGTGGCGAGGCAATGTAAACATATCCAGCTTCAATTAAAGCCCGCATATATCGATAGAAAAATGTTAAGATTAAGGTTGTAATGTGCGAACCATCAATATCAGCATCCGTCATGATTACGATTTTGTGGTAACGCAGTTTGGTTAAGTTTAGCGCTTTGTCGTCTTCTGGCGTACCAATGCTTACGCCAATAGCCGTAAACATATTCTTAATCTCATCATTTTCGTAAATCTTATGCTCCATCGCTTTTTCCACATTCAAAATCTTACCTTTTAAAGGCAAAATAGCTTGTATGTTTCTATCGCGACCTTGCTTTGCAGTTCCACCAGCCGAATCTCCCTCCACCAGGTAAATCTCACATTTCTCTGGATCACTATCAGAGCAATCGGCCAATTTTCCAGGCAAACCAGAACCACCCATTACACTTTTACGCTGTACCATTTCACGGGCTTTACGTGCCGCAGCACGTGCCGTAGCCGCCAAAATCACCTTATTGATGATCATTTTAGCTTCCTTTGGATTTTCCTCGAGGTAAATCCCCAATGCTTCACCAACTGCAACATCTACCGCACCCATTACCTCGCTGTTACCCAACTTGGTTTTTGTTTGGCCTTCAAACTGTGGCTCTTGCACTTTCACAGAAACCACTGCGGTTAAACCTTCTCTAAAGTCATCGCCAGTAATTTCCATTTTTAGGTTTTTAAGCAAACCAGATTTATCGGCATAGGCTTTTAGCGTACGCGTTAAACCCCTTCTAAAACCTGCGATATGCGTACCACCTTCGTGCGTGTTAATGTTGTTTACGTACGAGTGAACATTCTCCGAATAACTGTCATTATACTGAAATGCCAGCTCTACCGGAATGCCATTCTTTATGCCTTCAATATAAACCGGCTCAGGTAGGAATGAGGCTCTTGTGCCATCTAAAAACTTTACGAATTCTCTTAACCCACCTTCAGAATGGAAAACTTCTGATAAGAAAGAACCATCTTCCAAAGTTTCACGCTCATCAGTTAAGGTGAGGGTAATACCCTTATTCAAAAAAGCCAGTTCGCGTAAACGACTAGCCAACGTATCATATTTATATTCTGTAGTCTGGGTAAAAATGGTCGAATCCGGGCTAAAGGTTACAATCGTACCACGTTTTTCAGTAGTACCAACTTCCTTTACATCGTACAATGGTTTACCAATGTTGTACTCTTGCATCCAAATCTTACCTTCACGGTGTACCTCGGCTTTTAAATGGGTAGATAATGCATTAACGCAACTTACCCCTACACCGTGCAAACCACCAGAAACTTTGTAAGTATCCTTATCAAACTTACCACCGGCATGCAAAACGGTCATTACAATTTCCAATGCCGATTTATTCTCTTTTTTATTAATTCCCGTTGGAATACCCCTACCGTTGTCTTCTACGCGGATGGAGTTTCCCTCTAAAATCCTAACATCAATCGTATCAGCATGGCCAGCTAGCGCCTCATCAATCGAATTATCTACAACCTCGTAAACCAAATGGTGCAAACCTTTAACGCCGGTATCACCTATATACATTGAAGGGCGCTTCCGCACCGCTTCCAAACCTTCTAAAACCTGTATATTATCTGCCGAATAATTTGACTTTAAATCTTGTTCTTCGCTCATATTTTGATTAAAAACTATAAGTATCAAAAATACGCAAATTTTGCCATTTAAACTAATATGTGGATAAGTTTCACCTATTGCAACTTAGCTTATAACATGCCTCCATAAGTGTTTAAAATGAGATTTGGAAAGCAAAACCTCCACACCGTAGCATCGTTACTCCCGCTTTACATTCCAAGGGCCAAGAAGAATGGCCGCTTTCCATTTCAATCGGGTTTAAGTGGCTAAAAACCTGCTACTATTCACTACAAAATTCCTATCTCACACGGTTTAGCAGCCGAAGGTATTTTGTGCGTTATGCCTGTAACCGCCAATACTAGCACGGACCCTGCAACCTAAACCTGATAAAAGCGAACACGAAGTAAAGCGTTTAGCAGGGCCAATGCAACATCAGCACCACAAGCTTTGCTTTCCAAATCTTTTAAGTCGATTCGAAAAAAAACTTCGAAGAACACCAAGAACCTATTCTTCTTTTTTCTGAAATTTATAAAAAAGATAGCCCAAAAAGGGAAGAATTAAAACACTGCCCAATATTAGGGCCATGCCTAAAGTAAAAATTGTCCTTTCTGGTCCTATGGTTTCATATAGGGAAATGGCATCGCCATTTTTTAATCGGATAAAGCTTGGGAAGTGTGCGTAACTGATGGCTACCAAAATCATAGTAACCTGAAAACCAGCCAACACCCTAATAATTTTTGTTTTACCCTTAACAAGTAAGTACCAAAGTAATACGAGCGATAGGCTTGCTAAAATAATGGCCGTTAAGCCTACTGCGTTTTCGAAGAGCCAGTTAGGGAGCGGGATGCCGTCTACCTGCGCAGCTATAAACACCATGGCACCAAAAACCACCGCTGCAATGTTCATATATTCTGCTTTTTTAATAAAACGCTGTTTATCGTTCAGGTTATCGGTTTCACCAATAAGGTAAATAGCAGCAAGGAAGCCGCATAAAGCTACCGTGAACAAGCCTACTGCGATAGAAAACCAATTTAGCCAACTATAGATATATGCCGAAGCAAAATCTTTAGCTTGTGTATCAATGTGACCCGAGATGACACTGCCTGCAATAATACCCAGAAACAAGGGGGTTATGAAACTCGAATACCTGAAAATGCGGTTGTACAACCATTGCATGTCGTCTTTAATTGCATCGTAATGCCTAAAAACAAATGCTGTGCCACGGGCAATAATGCCAATGAGCATAATAAGCAAGGGAATATGTAAATAAACCGACATGGTAGTGTATATATGTGGAAAACCCACAAAAAGAATTACTATGGCAATAATTAGCCACATGTGGTTGGCCTCCCAAACCGGACCAATGGCCTGGTACATGGTTTTGCGGGTTCTGCTCCTATTTTTACTAGAGGTAAACAACTCGATGATGCCAGCGCCAAAATCTGCCCCACCAAGCAAGAAATAAAGCAAAATTCCTAAACATAAAAAAGCAATCACTACGTAGTCCATAATTATATTTTAATGTTTTAATAGATTTCAGTTGCTGTAGCTAACTAAATAATTAAGCATTGATTTTATCGTACACCTCAGGAACCATCTTAATTTGGCGATAAAGCAAAAAGGTAACAATGATACTTAGCGATACATAGATGGCTGAAAAAATATAGAACGAATATGCAATGCCAGGCATCGGCGTAATGGCATCTTTAGTACGCATGATGCCGTAAATAATCCAGGGTTGGCGGCCTACCTCTGTAACTACCCACCCAGCTTCTAGCGCTATGTAGCCTAAAGGAATTGCAAAGACAAACAACTTCAGTAGCCACCGTTTTTGCAAGAGTGGCTTTTTCGTAAGTAAATTGAAAAAATAAAGCAATGCGATGAAGAGCAATAACGTTCCAATCGCTACCATAATTTGAAAGGCGTAATGTGTAATGGCTACAGGTGGGCGTTCATTTTTAGGAATCTGATCGAGACCTTTTACCTCTGCCTGAAAATCGCCATGGGCAAGAAAACTTAATGCTCCGGGCACTTTAATGGCTCCACTTATGGTTTCCGTTTTCTCATTCACGATGCCCCCAATTAACAAAGGAGCGGGTTTCTCTGTCTTGTATAAGGCCTCCATTGCAGCTAGCTTCGCCGGTTGGCGTTTGGCCACATCTTTAGCAGAAATATCGCCACTAAGTGGTTGCAGCAATGCACCAATACATGCAAACACAGCTGCAATCTTAAATGCACGTAAATGGAAGGTTTTGTTCTTGTTTTTTAAAATCATTAGCGCATGCACGCCGGCAACAGCGAAACCCGTAGCGGTAAAAGCAGCCAGGCACATGTGCAAGGCCTGCGAAAACCAAGCTTTATTGAACATTGCCTGAATTGGATCTATATTCAGGTATTGCCCATCAACAAAATCGAACCCAGCGGGACTATTCATCCAGGCATTTGCGGCAACCACCAAAATACCAGATGCCAGGCCGCTTACGCCAACAACCATACCTGTAAACCAATGAAACCACTTGTTCAATTTATTCCATCCATACAGAAAAAAGCCCAACGCAATGGCTTCTATAAAGAATGCTGTACCCTCCAGGGAAAAAGGCATACCAAAAATAGGTCCTGCATGTTCCATAAACCTAGGCCAAAGCAGACCAAGTTCAAAGGAAAGCATGGTGCCAGAAACCGCACCTGTTGCAAAGAAAATGGCAACGCCTTTACTCCATGCTTTAGTAAGATTTTTATAGACCTCATCATTCGTTTTTAACCATTTGTAATGAGAAACCGCCATAAAAAATGGCATAACCATACCGATGCAGGAAAATATAATGTGAAAGCCTAAGGATAAGGCCATTTGAGAGCGGGCCGCTAAAAAATCATCCATAGTGAATTGGATTTGGTGTATCGCAAATATAACCGATACCAACTTAGATGTAGCCGATTTAAGCCGCTAGTTTAGCATTATTTAAAATATAGAATGTTTTTAAATTAATAATAAATTTGCATAAAATATGAATCAGTATCTTAAGAAAATCTACCCGTTTAGAGCGCCCTGAAACTGTTACATTCCCTTTAATTCTTCATAAGCAGCAGTTAAACTGCGTTGAATCCCATCCCCTTTCCATTCTGGTGCATTAGGAATGGTTGCGATTTTTAAAATGTCTTCTTTAGACTTGCCAGACTTAATCTCTTTACCTACTGTACTAAGCAACTGCTCCAGGTAGTTTTGGAAAGCCTTTACGTCTGCTTTGGTTCCCGTTATTTTTTCTGGATCTAAAGCATGTCCCCAGATAAACATTGTATCCTGATCAAACTGAGTATGAATTTTATCTAATGCAGTGATCCAGTTGCCAATGTGGGCGCCGTTCTCACGATCTATGAATGGGAAGCGACGATTGAAAACCAAATCGCCCACGTGTACAATATTGGCGTTTTCAAAATGATAAATGGCATCGCCATTGGTGTGACCAGAACCATAGTAATAGGCGCTAATTTTTTCTTCGCCCACAGGTGCTTTCCATCCCGTACCAAAAGTAGTGTCTGGTAGCAGCTGTTTCTCTAAACTGTTGGCCTTCTCGGCGCCCTTTTTTTGGTTAACCAGTGCGTTTTGATGCGCTACCACATTACCTACCAAACCCTTAAATGCGATGTTTCCGGCAGTATGGTCGCCATGGTGATGGGTGTTTAGCAAATATTTAAAAGGTTTATCACCCAGCTTCTGCAATTCTGCAATAACATGTGGTGCCGTATTAGGAAACTGAGCATCTACCACTACAAAACCATTTGCGGCATTAAGCCACGCTATTGTGCCACCCTGTTCAGTAAAAACTCCAACATTATTACGCAAAGGCTTAAAGTTGTAATTACTTTGACTAAAATCCTTTGCAAACAAATTGGTTTTAGATAATGAGAGCATGGCCATTGCCAAAGCTGAATTTTTAATAAAGTTTCTTCTTTCCATTTGATAAAACCTAAAAAGCCACAACATCTGTTGTGGCTTAAATTTATAACTTTTAACTGAAATAGCTACAATTAAATTCCAGATCCAGGGGTTGTTCCCGGCTCGTGTCCGGGTCCGAATGAATTGTTTTTGCGGTCTTTATCTTTGTTAAATAAGTTTGTAGCAACCTTCGATGATTTATTTTCATCTAACTTTCTATCATCCTTAACATCTTCAGCTGTCTTATTCAGTAAATCGTTCTCAACAACTTTACCTTTTTCTTTATTTGTTTCCATAATGTATATCAATTGATGTATAATATGAACAAGTGAAAAATGATATTGTTTTCCCGGATCGATTTGGAATAGCTATAAAAAAGGGCAAGCTGAACCAGCTACCCAGAAGATATTCCCCGTCTAGAACCAATCTCTTAAAACATAGCCCCAGGTAATTTACCTAGCTCGTGGATGCAACCAAATGAATTAAAACGCCTCTTGTGGATCTTATTGAAATGATGGGATGATTCAAAAGAGAATGGATCTAAAATAAATTTGTAGATGTGTTTTCGCGATAGCGGTGTTTCATCAGCGTTTGATAGATTTTTTTGAGGTTGGTTTTCGGGATTGGTTTCCATAGCACAAAATTTATTGAGGTTTAATAATAAACATGGCTTAACCTTAAAATGGGAAGTATTGATAAGGCTTTAAGGAAGATCGGCATTCGCAAATTAATTGCTTTCTTATTAAATATACAGCTTTATTTCGAATTTCCAAAACAAAAAAAAGACAGGCATTAGGCCTGTCTCTCATCATTTCAATCTTAGTTTTACAGTAAAGAAAAAAGATCTTTCCTATGCCAAAGCATTTTGTTTTACAACCATTTTCACTTTATCGATCACGTAATCAAGCTCTTCTTTAGTGGTAAATTTACTAAACGAAAAGCGTACTGAAGGGCGATTAGGGTCGGCATTAATGCCGTTTAGAACGTGTGACCCAATGTTAGAGCCCGAAGAGCATGCACTGCCACCAGAGGCACAGATACCATTAATATCAAGATTAAATAATAGCATGTCTGCCATTTCCATCTCTGGGAAGGATACATTAAGCACGGTATACAAACTCTTGTCGGCATCCGTTTCGCCATTAAAACAGATACCAGGTATTTCAGCTACTAACTGGCTTTTTAAGTAATCTTTAAGCCCCTGAATATAAGTCTGATGCGCATCCATTTCTGCATAAGCAATTTCCAATGCCTTTGCTAAACCTACAATGCCATAAACATTTTCGGTTCCTCCACGCATATTACGTTCCTGTGCGCCACCATAAATCATCGGTGGTATTTTCACATTACTATTTACAAACAGGAAACCTACACCTTTCGGACCATGAAGCTTATGAGCAGCACACACTAAAAAATGCGCTTTTAAAGCACGTACATTATGTGCATAATGCCCCATGGTTTGCACCGTATCTGCATGATAGATGGCATTATATTTCTCACAGATGTCGCCTACTTTAATCATATCGGTTAAAGTGCCTAACTCATTATTAGCATGCATTAACGAAACAAATGTGCGTTCGTTATTGGCCAATAGCTCTTCCAAATGAGCATAGTCTACATTCCCTTTCTCATCAATATTTACGAAACTAAGTTTATCAATTTCGCCGTTCTTCAACATCATGTTAAGGGTGTGTTCTACCGCATGATGCTCTATTTTAGAAGTGATGGCGTGTTTAATGCCATAAGCAGCAATACCGCAGCGGATAGCAGTATTATCGGCCTCAGTTCCGCCAGAGGTAAAAAATATTTCTGATGGTGAAGCTCCCAGAAGGTTTGCAACACTTTTACGTGCCTTTTCAACAAGGGTCCTCACCTCTCGTCCGAGCGCATGTATTGCCGATGGATTACCAAAATAGTTCTCCATCACGTTCGTCATCTCTGCAATTACTGCCTTATCTAGCGGCGTAGTAGCTGCATTATCTAAATAAACCCTCTTCATCTCTATTAAATAAGTTAGTTGTATGGCACCAAGGCCCGCATTTGCTTTTATTATTGAATGGCGATAAGCCATTAGCCTAAGACTAATTTACAAATGCAATATTTCTTTTATATCTGTAATAATTTTATTGGCCAAATTCTCGGCAATTGTTTCATTTTCAGCTTCGCTGTAAATCCGAATAATTGGTTCGGTGTTAGATCTACGTAGGTGTACCCAAGTTTTATCAAACTCAATTTTTAAACCGTCTATTGTACTGTAAGGTTGGTTTTTATATTTCTCCTCAACCTGTTTAAGCAAATGGTCTATATCCATTTCGGGTGTAAGGGTTATTTTATTTTTAGAAATATGGTATTGTGGATAGCTGCTGCGTAATACTGAAATCGACTTACCGAACTTCGCCAGGTGAGTTAAAAATAGGGCAATTCCAACTAAGGCATCTCTACCAAAGTGCGATTCAGGATAAATGACACCGCCATTTCCTTCGCCACCAATAATAGCATTTGTTGCTTTCATCTTATTCACCACATTCACTTCTCCAACTGCAGATGCATGATATTCGTTCCCTGATTTTTCGGTTACATCTCGCAATGCTCTGGTAGATGAAAGGTTAGAAACTGTGTTGCCTGGTGTATTTTTCAAGACATAGTCGGCAACGGCAACCAATGTGTATTCTTCGCCGAACATGCTACCATCTTCATTCACGAAGCATAATCGATCTACATCTGGGTCTACAACAATACCCAAATCGGCATTTTGTTTTTGTACTTCTTTAGAAATTTCTGTTAAATTTTCTGGCAGCGGTTCTGGGTTATGTGGGAAATGCCCATTGGGTTCGCAGTATAATTCTGTAATTCGGTTTACCCCTAACGCCTTTAACAAGGCCGGGATAAAAATTCCACCGCTAGAGTTGACACAATCAATAACAACTTTAAAATCGGCTTTTTTTATGGCTTCAACGTCAACAAGGGGAAGTGCTAAAACAGCATCGATGTGTTTTTGGAGGTAAGTTTCATTTTTTACTACTTTTCCTAAATGGTCTACATCTGCAAACTCAAATGCAGCAGCTTCAGCCAAGTCCAATACTGCTTTACCATTCTCATCACTAATAAATTCACCATTTGCATTGAGCAACTTAAGCGCATTCCATTGCTTTGGGTTATGGCTGGCAGTTAAAATAATACCGCCCCCAGCCTGCTCTGCGGGTACCGCAATTTCAACAGTTGGCGTAGTAGACAAGCCCAAATCAATTACTTCCATGCCTAAACCTTGCAGGGTTCCAACAACCAAATTATTCACCATTTCGCCAGAAATTCTCGCATCTCTGCCTAAAACAATTCTTTTATTGCCTGTTTCTTGAATTACCCAGCTCCCGAAAGCAGCAGTAAATTTCACAATATCAAGTGGGGTTAAGCCGTTTCCTGCCTGGCCGCCTATGGTTCCTCTTATTCCTGAAATAGATTTAATTAAAGTCACTTTGTGCGTTTTAATTTACGTTCCAAAAATAAGAAAAAAAACAAGATGGCAGGCACTTTGACCACATTGTCCAAGTTTATTTACACTATTTTTATATCTATTTATACGATGTATTTTATAGGAATTGGACAGGATAAATGTATTCCAAAGTATTTATTTTTTGTTTTGAAAAGCAATGGCAGCGCTACGGTTTGCCTTCAGTCCCGCCCTCGTTTCAAAGCCTCGTTTCGTTCCTCACCTGCGGGTTTTTCACTAAGTCGGGTTTAAAACCATCAGGCCGCTACAAAAGTTTAAGCTCCCTTACTTAATGTTTACCCACCATCGTCAATAAAATCTAGTTATGCAATTATGTTGCATAAACCCAATTTAACACTTCGCAAGCAAATGTAAAACCTTATATTTGCAGCTTTATATTCCAAACGGCTTTTTACATGCAACGCAAATGGTTTCAATATTGGTTTAATTCACCATATTATCATATTCTATATCAACAAAGAAATGATGCCGAGGCCGAATTTTTTATTGATAACTTAAGCAAGTTTCTAATACCAGCGCCTGGCGCAAAAATCCTGGATATCGCTTGCGGAAAAGGCCGACACTCCATCTACCTCAACAAAAAGGGATTTAACGTAACGGGTATAGATTTATCGGCACAGAGTATTAAGTATGCTAAACAATTCGAAAATGAGCACTTACATTTTTTGGAGCACGATATGCGTAAGTTGTTTTACATCAATTATTTTGATGTTGCTGTAAACTTATTTACAAGTTTTGGTTATTTCGATACAGAAAAAGACCATGTGAATGCCCTTAAAACCTTCAGGAAATGCCTAAAGACAGATGGCACCTTGGTTTTAGATTATTTCAATACCGAGAAAATTATCAGAAATCTAAATTCATGCGAGGTGAAATCGCTCGATGGAATCGATTTCAATATCACAAAGCGTGTTATTGAAGGTAAAATTATCAAGAAAATTTCTTTCAACGATAAAGGCAATACCTATAATTTCGAAGAACGTGTGCAGGCGTTCAGTTTGTCAGACTTTGAACGCATGCTTAGTAAAGCAGGACTCACCATCAAACACACCTTTGGCAACTATAGCCTAGAAGATTTCGATGAATGTACCTCTGATCGGCTAATTTTAATTTGTAAAAAAGGATGATAGAAGGCATACAGCAGTTTGATGTAAATCTTTTCTTTAAGATACATCGAGGGCTATCTAATGGCTTTTTCGACTGGCTAATGCCTTTGCTTCGCAACCGCTTTTTCTGGTCGCCACTTTACCTTTTTATTGTTGTTTTTTGCATTAGACATTATAAAAAACAGGGCTTATATATCATAGCCACTATATTATTCACTTTCGCTGTGGGCGATACCGTTGCATCTAAATTAATCAAACCATTTGTAGCCCGTGTAAGACCATGCAACGATTTCAGTTTAAGTAGTCAAATTATACACCGGGTACCCTGTGGGAGTGGCTTAAGCTTTCCTTCGTCGCACGCCACCAATCACTTCGCAATTGCAGTCTTTTTAATTTGCATATTTTATCCTAAATGGAAACCTATTCTTCCTTTGGGAATTTTTTGGGCTTTTATCATCAGCTTTGCTCAAGTGTATGTAGGGGTTCACTATCCTTTAGATGTAACTGCGGGAGCCTTATTAGGTACAGTTATAGGAATCTTGTGTTCGCAGTTTTTTAAAAAATTACAACCTGATTTTTAAGCTATGGAAATCTGGAAACTTTGTGTACTCTTTTTCTGTGCCTTCCTCGGCGGAACAGCAATTTTCTTAGTTAAAAGCGATAAATCGAAACTTTTAAAGCTCATCCTATCATTTAGTGGGGCTTATTTGTTTGCCATAACTGTTTTACACCTGATTCCCGATGCCTTTAGCGGACCAGATAAAAGCGAAATTGGAATTTTTATTCTCATAGGGTTTTTACTACAGGTTTTTCTGGAACAGTTTTCCGAAGGCGTAGAACACGGACACATTCACAAACATCACGATGGTCATGTTTTTCCATTTGGCATCATGATTAGTTTATGCTTGCATGCATTTTTAGAAGGAATGCCTTTAGCGAAAGAGCAGCACAACGAGCTTATTTTCGGTATATCTCTGCATCATATTCCCGCAGCATTTGCGCTAGGAAGTATTTTAATGCAAAATCATTTTAAAAGAAGCAGTATCATAATTTACCTTCTGATTTTCGCCATTATGGCCCCTTTAGGTTTTTGGGTAAGCATGGGTTTAAGTAATGGAAGTATTGGTGGCGTAGAGGCTTACTTTAATAAAATAATGGGTGTAGTAATTGGAATTTTCCTACATATTTCTACAACTATTTTGTTCGAATCGAGTGCCGACCATAAAATAAACATCCGCAAAATGATCGCCGTATTGCTCGGAATTGGCGTCGCCTTAATTGGTTTCTTCGCAGGCCACTAGTTGAGCGCTAATAATTAAAGCTTGCTAAAACTTGGCCGTGAGTATTTTATTTTGGGATGGAATAAATTGTGAAAGAGCCAATTGCTGATGCGAGTTAAAGTCATAACGAAATCTTTTCAAACTCATTTCTAGAAATAGCTAGCAAATTAAAGGGTAAGACTTGCAGACCTCACGGGAGCGATATGAGATTGCATATCCCAAAAAATTCGTTGTTTAATACCCAGACATCTAGACTTATTGTAACAACTGAGTTGCTAGAAAAAGATATGCGCATGAAAGCCTGCGTTAATCATCAAAATTTTATCGCATTTAAAGAAAATTATTATCGGGAAAATAAGTTCAATCTTTATCGAGATATCTCCATTCTCCTTGAGTGTATCGTGATTAATTGCGAATCAATTTAAGTTGATTCATTTTCTATCAATAGAAAACAACTGGAAATTAATTTCTTTCAATGATTTAAACGAAATTTAAATTCCATGGTTTTTAGAGTCTCGCTTGATGAGATGTACCATGGGGTTAAGGTTCAATCTTAATCATTTCTTTTCTTTCTTCTTACCATAACCCCAGGGGCAATGTTTGCATTTATTTTTACAACAATAGCCACGTTTTAAATGGTAGTTGGTTGTAAACACCATGTATCCGTCTTCGTTGATATAAAAATCTTCACCTTCTTTCATTATTAAATTATGTTACACGAACACCTAAGTTATTGCGAAACCCGACCCAGTTTAGATGGAGTTAAATGATAAACCTTTCTAATTGAGAATTTTAACCTCTATCTGACCACTTAAATGGGCTTTGAGCTGCTTTCCATCACCATGGAGTGTCCAAATCTGTTTAGGCTTAACCTTTGCAATGGTTTCCAAGATGGCATCCCAATCTGCGTGATCGGAAATATAAAGCGAAATACCGTTCTGCTGTTGTAAATTTTTCCATCCAGAGGCAAACGCCCGCACCACATTTATGGCTTTATGGTAACTATGAAAAACCATGGGCGGTACAATGTATACCTGGTGCTGTTGTTGGTTTTTCATTGTTTTCCGGTCGTACATTTTGTAATTTCCGAGGGTTATGCCAAAGTTTTCATAGATTTTAACAAAAGGCATAATGCTGTGGTGAACCATCACATTTTTGGATGGACAATGCTGGCTTAGTAACTGAATAATTCGCTGACTTTTACCTAAAGCATAAGCGCCCAGCATAATGTTTGCATCGGTATCGTTCAATTTCAAAATCTCGCCGACCGGAGATGGATGCTTGGTTTCGGGATTGGCAAATGTACTTTCTGTAATCAGCACATCTGCTGGAACAAACTCGAAAGGCTCGCAGGTGAGATCTGGCTCAATTTTATAGTCGCCGGTATAAAGATAGCTGACTCCATCATACTCCATTAAAACCTGTGCCGAACCCAAAATATGACCAGCAGAGAAAAACGTAATGGTTACATCTTTAATTTTAAAAGATTCGGAATAGGTTTTTAAGTGAAAATCAACAGCCGCAAATTTGCGGTAACGATGTTGCATAAAGCTTGCAGTTGGAGCTGTGCAATACACATTCTGACTTCCGCCGATAGCATGATCGCCGTGGGCGTGCGAAACAACGGCATCTCTTACGGGTTGTTGAGGATCGAGGTAAAAATCTCCGTAAGCACAATACAATCCAAGGCTTGTAACCGTAATGAAGTTATCTAAAATCATTTACCAAGCTTTGCAAATGTGAACAGGGGTTGGGCATGTTTCAAAGGGTTTTAAGGCAGGCATATGTTAGGCTATTTTTGTTTTAGCTATTTTTAAGAAATGTTGATGGAGTACCATAACTTGATCAATAATAGCATGTGCTTCATCATTGAGTAATAAGTGATCGGCCATTTTTTCCTTTTCATCATCACTAAGCTGTTTATCCATTCGGGCAGCCACATCTTGCGCCGATATTCCGTCACGATTCATGACACGATCTAGCTTTAGCGCTAAAGGAGACTTAACTAAAATACTTGTATCGCAGAGTTTGTACGATCCACTCTCGAAGAGTAAAGCTGCTTCTTTAAGGGTGTAAGGCACTTTCGAGTCTACCTGTTGCTCCCAGGTTGTGTAGGCCCTAAAAACAGCTGGATGCACCAGCGCATTAAGTTTAGCCAATTCATCTTCGTTATTAAATACAATTTTAGCGATGTGTTTATTGTTTAGTCTTCCGTCGCTTAGATAGCTATCTTTTCCAAAAGCAGATTTAATTCCATCAATCAACAAATCATCTCGAACCATTATTAATTTCGCTTCAGTATCAGCATAAAAAACAGGGATTCCCAAAACTTGAAAAACCTTGCAAACAGTTGTTTTTCCACTGCCAATACCGCCTGTAATACCTACTTTGTACATTATTTTTCTATCACAAAATCTACTTTTGAAGGACTTATCTTTACGAGCTTACAGTAGTATGGAAACTGGGTAAGCTTTACCGTAAGCTGTTTATGATTTAAAACGACCCACTCATTCGCATCAACAACTGCATCAATAAAGTTCTCATTCACTACGTTATAATTGCTTAACGCCACCAAAAAGGTAATTTTTATTTTTTTCGGATAGAGCTTGATGCTGTTATAATTTTTATTGTTGATGATTTTTAAAGGCACATCGATAGTTTTCTCTGTAAATTCATCAACGGGTAGCTTAACTTCAACCGAAGATGGGTAAATGCTTACATTTTTATGAATACTGTGCTGCAATCCTATCCTAATGGTGCTGCTTGATTGAATCTTATCTAAAATGAGGGTATCTGTTGGCCAGGATGTTATTTTTGCTAACTCTTCTGAAGGCCCTGCCACCTTAATACTTTTTGGGGTGAGTAAAATATCACTGGATATACCATATTGACTTACAAAATCTAACCGGGAAACGAGCTTTACTGGCACTTTTTTAACCGTTCGCTTCGTAAAATCGAAATATAGTGTATCTGGTTTAACAGAAATGACCTTTTGGGTACTTTCTAATTGCCGATTAACATTGTAGAGCTGATCTGAAAAAGTTACGAAATCTTTGGTATTGAGCTGACTAAGGTTAACGGAGATAGATGGCGGGCTGATCCTTAAACGAGAAAAAAGCAACTGCCACCCGGTTCCTTCAACTTGTAGATCTACCGTATCTGACTGTAATGGATAGAACGCCCTTTTTGTTGGGGTATTTTTAAAAACCAATACTGTTTTGGCCGTGTAGATGTATTTATTGTTTAGTGCCATAAATAGCCATGCCGCTATTGCAAGAAACAAACAGGCCAAAAGCGTAAAAACTCTTCTTTTTTCGATCTTGGTGAGTCTGATAAATGGCATATAATTGAAATTAGCTTAGGGCAGAGACCTATTTAATTGATAACAACACGACCAAATGTAGCAAAAGTAAATAGCTGCTCAAAGAAGTAAAAAGAAAAGGTCGCCTATCTCAAGCGACCTTTAATAACTTAACCCGAAATACCGTTATGCTTTTGCCGGAGCAGTTGCAGCTTTGGTTGCATCCAAAGATACAGCAGATTTATCGAAACGGATTTTAACGCCACCTTCTACTTCAATTAAGAAAGTTGCATCATTCATATCTGCAATACGGCCATGAATGCCCGCTGTTGTGATAATTTTATCACCTTTTTTTAGCTCGGCAACTAACTTTTTATGCTCTTTAGCTTTTTTAACCTGCGGGCGAATCATGAAGAAGTAGAAAACTACCATGATTAACACCATGGGAACTACGGTACTTAGCATATTACTACCACCTGCTGCAGCTTGTAAAATTACTGTTGATATCATTTTATATTTATTTGTTTGTATTATAATTAACAACCTTCCTGTTGTCTTTCTTTTTTATTCTTTAGTTAGTACTTCACCCACCAAATGAACAGTAGTAGTTGCAGGATTGGCATTTGAGGTAACCGTTACAACTTTATCTTGCATACCCATTTTCCCGGTACTGTTAAAAACCACCTTTATCTTTCCATCTTTACCGGGTAAAATAGGTTCGCCAGGTATTTGAGGTACGGTGCAGCCGCATGTGGCCGTAGCATTTGAAATAATTAGCGGGCTTTTACCTGTGTTTTTAAAATTAAATTCGTGCGTAACCATTTCGCCTTGCTCCAACTTGCCAAAATCGAAAACTTCGCGTTCGAAAACAATTATTGGTGCATTTGCAGGTGCAATAGCCGATTTATTACTGCTATCACTAGTGGTTGCATCTGTAGTAGAATTGTTTGCATTTCGGCAGGCCATAAAAGAAATAGCGACCACTGCAAGGATAAAAACTTTTCTCATTTTAATCTTCGATTAATCCACGACCAATTTTTTTGATGGTATTATTTTTCTTTAGGTCGCCTAAAATTTTGTCCAAAATACCGTTTATAAATGAATTACTTTTCGGTGTACTGTAATCTTTTGATAATTCCAGGTATTCGTTAATGGTTACTTTTACCGGAATAGACGGGAAATTAAGCAATTCGCAAATGGCCATTTTCATTAAAATAGTATCCATTAGCGCAATACGTTCCGATTCCCAGTTTTTTGTACGTTCAGCAATCATCTCCTGGTATTTTGCATCATTCTGTAAGGTATGCACAAATAAATCCTGTACAAATTTGCTATCCTCAATCCAATCGGCGCTAATTTCTGTAAGCTTATTTTTAAAAGGATCTTCAGAAGTGAAATTTTTAAGGGTTTTAGCAACCATGCCTTTCATCACCTCATGGTCTACTTGCCAGTTGATAAATTTCTCCTCAAAAACCTGCAATATGGCCTGGTTTTTAAGAATGATTTTACGGAAAATGTATTTGATGATGTTTTTTGATGACTCTAAGCTCTCATTTGGATCTGCAAGATATTCTGCATAGTCTGGAGATGCCTTAAGGGAATTAAAAACAGTTTTACGGATTTCTGGATCGAAACCCCAATCTACCTTGTATTTTTTAACCGCAGATACGTACTCTGGATTTTTCTGCAACATTACACTAAACCTGTTATTTAACAGCTTCATGTTCGGATTAATGTCGTCGGCTGTTTTAATGTGCTTATTCGCACGTTCAGCAGCGTCGTTAGCTGTAAATTCGGTAACTTCTACCATTAACGATAACATCCAAATGTACATTTCGTACACGCTATCAATGCTTTGCATTAAAGTTTTAAGATCACCTTTAATGTCTTTTTTGTCTGCCATGTGCCAAGCAAAAATGTTTTGCAAAGCTTTAATTCTTAAGTGCCTTCTGTTTAACATGAATGTAAGAACGAGTGTGGTTTATGCAACCTATTTAATAATAATGATTAATATGACGATTTAATTTTTTTTATGTCTGCTATTCTTTTTTCCGCAATGCGATTAGCCGCTATATTAGTTGATATTTTTTCAGATTTACTCAATTTAATCACGCTGCGAGTAGCATCGTAAATGTTTTCTGTAAGTTGTACTGTTCGCTTTTTACCAAAACCTGTAAGTTCAGAATAACAAGCAATTAAACCACCTGCGTTAATCAAATAATCTGGCGCAAACAGCATTCCTTTTTTAAGAAGTAACTCACTATCTGAAACCTCATCTTTAAGCTGATTGTTTGCAGATCCTGCAATAATTGCAAACTTCATTTTCTCTATCGTTTTGGCGTTCACCGTTGCGCCCATAGCACAGGGAGCATACACATCGGCATCAACCCCAAATATTTTATCAGCCTCGATGGGTTTAGCTTTATATTTGCGGGCAACATATGTTAATTGCTCTTGGTTAATGTCGCTTATCAACACCTCGGCATTTTCTTTGCGCAGTAAAGCAACCAGGTGTTCTCCAACATTACCAATTCCTTGTACAACAATCGTTCTGCCCGCCAACATATCTGTGCCAAAAACTTCTTTAACACTGGCCTTTATGCCTAAATAAACACCTTGTGCAGTAAACGGAGCGGGATTACCTGCTCCACCTAAGGACTCTGGAACACCAGTAACATAATTAGTCTCCATGCGGATGTACTCCATGTCTTTGGTGTTGGTACCCATTTCTTCGGCAGTTATAAATTCACCATTAAGGTTCTTTATAAAACGGCCATAACTGCGCATTAACGTTTCTGTTTTATCTTTTCTGGAGTCGCCGATGATAACACCTTTACCCCCACCCAGATTTAAACCTGTAATGGCAGCTTTGTAAGTCATTCCACGCGATAAACGTAAAGCATCTTCCAAGGCCTCTCCTTCTGTAGCGTAGCTCCACATGCGTGTTCCGCCAAGGGCTGGCCCCAAAGTGGTATCATGAATGGCTATTATTGCCTTTAAACCTGTATCTGGATCATTGCAAAAAACCAGTTTTTTATGCCCATAAGCACTTAGCTGGTCTAAAATTGATAAATCTGACGGAGAATTTAATGGCATATTTAACGTTCGGATTTCCTGTTGCAAAATTAAAATAAAAAACCATTAAAACACGTTTTTCCATCAACTATAAAAAAATAGCCCTGAATTATACACGGGGTAGGTAAGTAGCGGCTACAAGCACTCAAAACTTCCTCATTATTAAAGTTTACAGCTCAGAATGGAGGTTGCCAAAACCTGCTGTGTCAAACCTTATTAAAAGCTGGCTTCGTTAAGTGAAATATACCTGCTAAAAGAACAAATTTGCATAAGTTTGTATTTCATGAAACATTTAAAGCGATTAAATAAATACTTCCTTAAATATAAATGGTGGATTATTCCGGGAAGCATTTTTGTTGTGATTACAAATATCTTTGGCGTGGTACCTGCACAGGTAATTGGCTATGCAGTAGACCTCATCACTGAAAATGTTCAAATCTATAACCTCTTCAATGGTTTCGATCGGCAAGAAATTATTTACAGCATCTTTAGCAGCAACCTGCTATATTTTGGTTTGCTGGTAATCTCGCTATATATCATGCGGGGGTTGTTTCTCTTCTTTATGCGCCAAACCATCATTCTCATGTCTAGGCATATTGAATTCGACATGAAAAATGAAATCTACCAGCATTATCAGGAGCTTAGCTTAGGGTTTTACAGGCGAAATAATACCGGCGATTTAATGAACCGAGCTACCGAGGATGTTAATCGGGTACGGATGTACGTTGGACCAGCAATTATGTATACCATCAATACTTTTGTTTTATCGGTACTAATTATCTGGTCGATGTTTGATGTTAATTCTAAACTGGCCATTTACTGTCTTCTTCCTTTACCGTTTCTGGTGATAATCATCTATTATGTAAACACATTAATCTTCAAGAAAAGCGGAAAAATCCAGGAGAGACTATCTACCCTTTCCAGTTTTGTGCAGGAGCGTTTTTCGGGCATTCGCATCATCAAGTCTTACGTAAGGGAAGATTATACACGAAATTTGTTTGAGGTGCAAAGCAACAACTACAAAAGGGACTCGATGAGCTTAGTTAAAGTTTCGGCGCTTTTTTATCCCACCATGTTGTTGCTAATCGGCCTAAGCACCATTTTAACCATCTACGTTGGCGGCATGCAAGTAATGAATGGCAGCATCACCGCAGGAAACATTGCTGAATTTATCATATACATCAACCAACTTACGTTCCCTGTTACCATGCTAGGCTGGGTAACTTCGCTAATACAGCGGGCAGCTGCATCGCAAAAAAGGATAAACGAATTTTTAGATATTCCATCTGATATTCAATCAACCAACCCAGAGGAGAAAACCATTGAAGGTAATATTGACTTCAAAAATGTGAGTTTCACCTATCCGGATACTGGAATTGTGGCGTTGAAAAATGTGAATTTCAGCATTAAGCAGGGTGAGTTTGTGGCAATTATTGGCAAAACAGGTTCGGGAAAATCTACGCTGGCAAACCTGCTTATGCGCATGTACGATGTAGAAAAAGGCGATGTAAGTATAGATGGGGTGTCTATTAAATCGCTAAACTTAAAAAATTACCGCAGCCAAATAGGCTTTGTTCCACAAGAGGTATTTCTTTTTTCTGATTCCATTAGAAACAACATTGCTTTTGGTTTAGATGAAGTGACCGATAAGGAGGTTTACGATGCAGCAAAAGCCGCTTCGGTTTATCAGAACATTTTAGATTTCGATAATAAATTTGAAACCATGCTTGGAGAAAGAGGAATTACGCTGTCTGGAGGCCAAAAACAACGCGTATCTATTGCAAGGGCATTAATTAAATCGCCTAAAATATTAATATTTGATGATTGTCTTTCTGCTGTAGATACCAAAACAGAAGAAGAAATTCTACAAAACCTAGGTAAATTGATGGATGGGAAAACCAGCATTTTAATTGCACATCGAATATCTACCATAAAAAATGCAGATAAAATTCTGGTGCTTGATGATGGGAAAATTATTGAACAAGGCACACATAACGAGCTTCTTAGCCTTAATGGAAGTTATACCGAACTTTACAACAATCAACTTTTGGAGGAAGAAAGCAAATCGATATAAATTGTATCAAAATTGTATTTTGTACTTTAAATATTTGCTTTATATTTACCGAAACCAAAAACCACATCAATACCAACCATGGGAGAATTCGACAACAAGGAAAGAGAAGAAGTTTTTTCAAAGAAAGTAAGAGCAGGTAAGAGAACTTATTTCTTCGACGTGAAGGCTACTAGATCGGGTGATTATTATTTAACAGTTACCGAGAGCAAGAAAAGATTAGAGGACGGCGTATTCGTAAAGCACAAAATATTTCTTTACAAAGAGGATTTTGAAAAATTTACTGAAGGCTTAAACGAAACTGTCGACTATATTAAATCTCATCAGGATGTAGTAGAAAAGCGCTACGAATACTCTGAAAATGGCGAGCACAATACAAGAGCTACTGACGATTTTTCATTCTAATTGATTAGAATTTTGATATAAAAAAATGCCTTCGCTCTCGCAGAGGCATTTTTTTTATGATGATATTTTTTTTATGATTTGAGTTTATAAGTGGTTTCTAAGCTGCTGCAATACCCGCCCCAACCAACAATACCAATAGAAAATAAGCTACAATAATCGTAATCGTTACTATTCCCCAGAATTTGAATAGCGATTTAACATTTTGTACAGCAGTATTTAAGCTCTCTTGATCGCCAAACAATACGCCCTGTTTACCCTTAGCGGCTATTTTTATTAATAACATACTAGGATAAAAGTAGAACAACGCAAGTACAAGATAAATGACGGTAATAATGCTTGAGCCTCCTTGCCCTAAAGCACCAAATTGTTTTGAAACCGCCGGATTATTAGCAATTAACGAAGGGATACTAAATGAAATGAGTACAAGCAAAGCAGCGAAAACAAAGCCAACCACTGCTAAAAATTTCGCCCACTTGGTAATATCGTAAATATAACTACGCATTTCTTCCGTTACTACCAACTTAACTGGTTGGGGTACTTCTTGCTCAAAATCTTCCATATCCTAAAAACTAAATTTCGATAAACTTAGACAAAATATCACTTTGCCGCAAATTACCTGCTTTATTTAAACATTTTAAAAGCTTATCTTTGCCGCCTAAAAAAGGTGGAAGGTGGAAGGTGGAAGGTGGAAGGTGGAAGGTGGAAGGTGGAAGGTCGTAAATCGTAAATAAATTATAATATAATATAAATGGCATTACAATGTGGTATTGTTGGCTTACCGAATGTGGGTAAATCGACACTTTTTAATTGTTTATCTAACGCAAAGGCGCAAGCAGCAAACTTCCCTTTCTGTACAATAGAACCAAATGTTGGCGTTATCACTGTACCAGATGAACGGTTAACAAAGCTTGCTGAGCTAGTAAAACCAAACAAAGTTCAGCCCAATACAATTGAGATTGTAGATATTGCAGGTTTGGTTAAAGGCGCATCGAAAGGTGAAGGTTTAGGAAACCAGTTTCTAGGGAACATTCGTGCCACGAATGCCATCATACATGTTTTGCGTTGTTTTGATGACGGAAATGTTATCCACGTGGATGGTTCTGTAGATCCTATCCGCGACCGCGAAATTATTGACACTGAATTACAACTCAAAGACTTAGATACCGTTGATAAACGCATTCAGAAAGTCGAAAAAATGGCTAAAACCGGAGGAGATAAGGACGCAAAACGCACTTACGAAATTCTTTCAGTGGTTAAATCCCATCTAGAAAGCGGAAAATCTATCCGTACTGCGCCTTTGGCCCAAGACGACTTCGATTTTATTGAGGATTTAGGTTTGTTAACGCAGAAGCCAGTAATGTATGTTTGTAATGTTGATGAGGCATCTGTTGTTACAGGAAATAAATATGTAGACCTGGTTAAAGCCAATGTTGCAGATGAAAATGCAGAAGTGTTGGTGATTTCAGCTAAAATAGAATCTGAAATTGCTGAGTTGGAAAGCTATGAAGAGCGCCAGGAATTCTTAGCCGACTTAGGCTTGGATGAATCTGGAGTAAATAAATTGATCCGTGCAGCATATAGATTGTTAAACCTTTACACCTATTTCACTGCTGGAGTACAAGAGGTTAGGGCCTGGACCATAACTAAAGGCTTTACGGCGCCTCAGGCTGCCGGTGTAATTCATACCGATTTCGAAAAAGGTTTTATCCGTGCAGAGGTAATTAAATACAACGATTTTGTAACCCTTGGCTCTGAAAATGCTTGTAAGGATGCAGGTAAGCTTGGCGTTGAAGGCAAAACTTATGTTGTAGAAGATGGAGATATTATGCACTTCCGGTTTAACGTATAACTACAGATAATCCAACAAAACATTAAAAGCCGCTGATTAAGCGGCTTTTAATGTTTTACATGTTCATGTTTTAATATATGATCTAGTCTCCTTTAAGGAAGTCTTTTTTCTACACCATTAAATTGCTAAACCAAAGCTAGCCAATTGCGCTTTAGTATCTTCATAAGAGGTGTGATGGATCCCTTTTAATCCCAATCTTTCTGCAACCTGTACAAAAAGCATCCTATCATCGATATATAAACTCGTTTCTACATCGCTTTGCGAGATGTCTATCGCCACTTTAAAAATATCGGCATCAGGCTTCCTGAAGTGAACAAAACTAGAGGAAACAAAAAAATCGACAAATTCATTGAGTTTGAAAGTGTTGATTCGGTATTGATTTAACTCTCTACCCTCATTACTAATTACGGCAACTTTAAGGTTGTATTTCTTTTTCAAATCGCAAATAAGTGAAATCATATCGTTATATGGCAAAGACTTTTCGAACATGAAAGCCTTAAAATCATCGTAACTAAACGAACGTTCTTCAAAGAAAACAATCCGTTCCAAATACTCATCTAAAGTTAATTTACCGACTTCATAAGTATCGAAAGTTAAATGATGTCGTTCTTCTAAATCAACAGAATCTAAATTAAAAAGCACCGCAGCCTCTCCCCTCGCCTGCCTATCCCATCCGTTTGTAAGTAATACGCCTCCAATGTCTGTGAAAAGTGTGGTAATCTTTTGCATAACCTTATTTTAAAGTAAAACGCCTTTTAAGAATAATACAGCAAAGCTGAAATAAATAATTAAACCGGTAACATCTACAAGTGTAGCCACGAAAGGTGCTGATGATGTAGCTGGATCGGCCCCTAATCTTTTTAACAAAATTGGAAGCATAGATCCACTTAAAGAGCCCCACAATACCACAAAAATTAGTGACACGCTTATGGTTGCTGCAATTAAAACCCAATGTTCTCCATAAACCTGCGGGGCAGCCAGGTGCCATACAAAAATACGCAGGAACCCAATTATGCCCAGGCAAAGGCCGAGAAGAAAGCCCGAAGTAATTTCCCGGTTCATTACCCTCCACCAATCTTTTATTGTTACTTCGCCAAGCGCCATAGCCTGGATAATAAGTGTTGATGCCTGTGAACCACTATTGCCTCCGCAAGAGATAATTAGCGGAATAAACAATGCCAAAACCGTTGCTTTATGAATCTGCCCTTCGAAAAAACCCATTGCTGTAGCGGTTAGCATTTCGCCAAGCATTAAAATTGCTAGCCAACCTACGCGTTTTTTTACTAAATTAAAGATTGAGGTATCCAGGTAAGGCTCATCCAGCGCTTCGGTACCTCCAATTTTGTGCATGTCTTCGGTATATTCTTCATTTGCAATCCAAAGAATATCATCAACAGTTACAATCCCCAGCAGTACGTTATTTTCATCAACTACAGGTAAGGCTACCCGATTATTCATCCTGAAAATGCTGATGGCATCTTCTTGTGGGTCGTTGGCCTTCAAAGCGATAAATCTTTTATCAGTAAGCTCGCCAATTATGGCCTCCGGATCGGCAAGTAAAACTTCCCTAATTCTGATATCATCTAATAAAACTCCATCCTTATTGATGACGTAGACCACATCAATAGTTTCGGAATTTTTGCCATAACGCCTAATATGAGCCAAAACCCGGGTTACTGACCATTCTGGTTTTACAGCAATGTAATCGGGCGTCATTAAACGTCCAATACTGTATTCGTTATAACCAAGTAAAGCAAGCGACTCCTTCCGCTCTTCAGGAGGCAATAAGGTAATCATCTTCTTTACCACATCGCCTTTTAATTCACTAAAAAGCGCTGTCCGGTCGTCGGGAGGTAAGTCTTTTATAATTTGATTGAGCTTGTTGCCGGTTAGTTTCTTGATGATCCGCTCCTGGGTAGGGAAATCCAGAATGCGGAAAACATTTACGGCCCGGTTTAAAGATATGGTTTCGATAAACTTGGCTGCATGTTGTGGAAACTCATCAATGAGTTCTTCTACATCCGAGATGTTCAGCTCATCGAGATAACGCTTAAGTGCCTTATCGTTTTCCTTCTCGAGCAATTCCTGAACCTCTTCTACAACCATTTCTTCCATAAACCTTTATTTTAAATCCTTACATGCCTAAACCTTTATTGCGGTTGGCAAAGGTGCATTTTTATTTCTAAAAAAGCCAATGTTGACGTTAAGGAGAAGTTATTTTTTAATAAACTGCCAATGTAAAGCGATACAATTCCGAACAATGAATCCTCATGAATTCAATGTCCTGAAGATTGACCAGACGATTATTCCGTTAAAGCATAAAACACTGTTTAGCATTTACTAAATGTTATGCTTTCTGGTTTCCTTTCACTTCGCCAGTTAACCATGCAAAAATTAAATTGGATTTAGAAAAAACTAAGTTTTCATTTTCTATATTTGCAGCCGCAAGCTCCCGTAGTTCAATGGATAGAATTATGGTTTCCGGTACCATCGATATGAGTTCGAATCTCGTCGGGAGCACTATACGAGACAAACCAGTTTTTAAGCTGTTTGTCTCGTTTTTTGTTAAAAAACAAATAGAATATAATTTGATCAAGGTCTCGGGTAGAGGGCTAACTTGGGCTGGTTGAGCTTCATTAGAGATAAAAAGCAATATTCCGAACATTGCTTAATGTTTCATTGTTGCCCAACTAATCTCTACCTGATGGTTTTGCAACGGCGTGAGCTAATTGGTTTCGCATTTGTGCTACCCGCTCTGGCATTTCCGTTGCAAGGTTATGCAATTCGGAGGGATCATTATTAAGATTATACAGTTGGTCTGTTTGAGTTAAGCCTGTTTCGATAGCTTTATTATTAAGCCAAGGTGGCGGCACCTTACTTACAGGAGCAATATACTTCCATTCTGCAATCCTAATTGCTAATGTAAATGATTCTTGTATCATAGACTGCCTCCCAATCTTGGTGTCTCCCATGAACGCACTTAAAAGATCTTGGCTATCTAAGGCAACTTCTTTAGAGGCGAAGCTTGACCCTACAAGTTTTGCAAGAGAAGCGAAGAGGTCTACCTGGTTAATTACTGCACTGCTGTGTCCATTTTTAATCCTCAAAGGCCATCGGGTTATCGTTGGCATCCTACTTCCACCTTCGTAAGCACTATACTTCCCTCCCCTGTATATCCCAGCTGGAGTATGGTTTCCTACTAAACTAGCTGCGCCATCCTCATACCCATCATCGAGTACCGGGCCATTGTCACTTGTAAATATAACTAGCGTATTCCTATCCAACCCTTTGATACTTAAGGCGTGCATTATTTCCCCAACCATCCAATCCATCTCCACAATTGCGTCGCCACGTGGGCCCATTTTGGTGGCGCCCACAAATTTTGCATTTGGAGATCTGGGCACATGAATACTAGGCAATGCGTAGTACAGAAAAAAAGGCTGATTCTTACTGGAAGTAATAAATGCTTGAGCTTGTTTGGACAGTACATTTGCAAAATCCTCATCTTTCCAATATGCCTGATGCCCTCCACTCATATAGCCGATTCTACTGATGCCGTTTACTATTGTTCCGCTGTGCTGCGCATCGGCTTTCATTTTAAGTAAACCTGGATTTTCCGTTCCTGTTGGGTCGGAGCCAATTCTTTTATTATAGTCGACCAGGATCGGGTCTGACTGATCTAATTTTGCAACCTGATGATTTTCAACAAAAACTGTGGGTACCCGATCTGCCGTAGCAGGAATGATGAAACTGTAGTCGAAACCAATTTCGAGGGGGCCGGGTTTAATTTCACTATTCCAGTTTATCTTTCCATCTCCAAGACCCAGGTGCCATTTCCCAACCACGCCTGTTCTATAACCAGCAGCTTTGAGCATGCTTGCAATAGTTGGCTGATTTTTTGGAATGATGAGTGGTGCATCCCCAGGAAGAATGGCCGCGTTATTTCTAAAAGCATAATTCCCCGTGAGGAGCGAATATCTTGATGGCGTACAGGTTGAGGCGCTGGAATATGCATTGGTAAACAGTAGTCCTTCACTCGCCAATTTATCAATATTGGGTGTTTTCACACCTTTGGCTCCATAGCACCCTAGATCCCCGTAACCCAAATCATCCACATAAATGAGTAAGATGTTTGGTTTTCTTGTTGTCTCTTCATCCCGGTGCACGCAAGAAACAACCAGTCCTAAAATACATGCTGAAACAAAAGTTAGACCTAATTGGGATTGCACTAAATTAATAACCTTATTCAATAAAAAAGAATGTTTCATCCTCATGAGCATATAAATTTATAGATGGTTAGATGACTTACCTAGAACCAATTATTGGCTCGTCGACAGGCTAAATTTACCTAATAAATCAATAAAATCTGGGTAAGACAAGGGGTTTCTATAATATTCCTGTTTATCATTAAACCCAAAAGTTTTTTGCAAGAAAAGTGGGTTTAAAAACCATGAGGCTGATGTTACTTTTACATCTTTCTCGTATCCCTGTTGGAAGAGCGGATATGTTGCCCATTTAACATGATAGATTTGATAGTATCGATAAAATGTATTGAGGTAGTGCGGTACGTACCAATCCTGCGAGCTAAACATCTCTAACCATTGCTTGTAGGGTACTTTTCCATTATTCGCCAGGGCCAGCCATTCGTAAACTTTAAGGTCTGCAGGCAAATTGTTTTGCCTAATAAATGTCATTCCTTGCTTAGAGGAAGCGATAAGATCGCCGAAATGTTTGTTGTATAACCTGAACATGGAAAATTCTGGAACAACAATGGGTTTGCTGGGCATTAATTTCCTTACAAAACTTAATGCCTGATCAATCTGAAGTGTATCTGCAATATGCAAATGCACCGCAAGTCCTTTAATGTCAGCATTTTCCTGTGCCAGTTTGATCAACCCTAACACCCCGGGTTTCTCCTGTTGGGCTTTCTCAAAAAGGGCAGGCAAGGAACCGGCATAAAAATCAGGCATTTTTAGTTGTTGATGACCTTGATAATATGCCCTTACATGCTGTAGCAACCGATTGGTAAAAATAACTAGTGGCACATTGCCATTGCTATTAAATTGCAGGTCAGACTCCATTGTTTCAAGGTTTGGTTCGTTACCCAATTTAAAAGTTTTAATGTAAGGCGCTACCCGGTCCAAAATCTCATCCACTACGGTAAAGTATTCCTTCTCTTGAGCGGAATCTGGTAAGGGCATTAACTGTTTTCGGGCTTTGAAGTCCCACCTAAAACCAAAAGCAATTTCATAGCCCATTTTACCCGCATCTATAACTTTTTGCAATGCGGTGTCCGTTTTTGGGTGGAGTTTGCCTTCGACATAATCCAAAATACGTGGCGTAGTCCTAATGAGTTTAACATTAAGTTTTTTTACGTAGTTCAGGTCGATGTTCTCGGGATTGTGGTTAAAATTTAAGCCCAGTTGTTGCGCACTAACCTTCGAAAGAAACAAGGTTGTAAGTAACAATACTATCACTACTTTCTTCATTTGATCGATTTTAGGTCGCCGTAAAAGATCCTGGCTCGTTCTGCATCAGGCATTAGCTTATTATTAACCCATTTCATCGGCACTACTGCCGGCCTGCATGTTACGTCAAATTTGGTTCCCATAATCCCCCTTGGATTGAAAAATGTGGTCGACCACCAATTATTTCTTGCATCCTTAAATAAGTTATTATGTCCACCTTCCAGAATTGCCGGATATCGCGGTCCGTATGGGCCGTATATATTTGTAGATTCTGCCACAACAACATCGTAGCTATATAACGCTTTATCTTTTTTCTCATCTCGGAGATAAGTAAACGTTCCATCTGGTTTTTTTATCGACCAAACAGTCTGCAGAAGTTGGTATTTTCCGTTGTATTTATCTAGCCAAACCCCCTCTATATAAGGTTCGGTTTCGTAGGGTGTTTCCCTAAAATTTCGAAATGGCTCTGCAATGTTGCTAAGGTCTGCATTCATTTTTGCAATGTAGTGGTTATGCCCTACCAAATAAACCTCGCCTGTGGTGTCTTCAAAAATTCCCAGATCTATGTTTGGAAAAATCGCTTTATCCTGGTTGCCTTTAATATTTCGGTATGGCCCTTCGGGTTTTCCCGACACGCTTTCGAGTACGAAAGACCCATTTGCACCATTTAGACAGGCCGCAAGTAACCATTTTTTCTGACTTTTGATGTAATGAAGTTCTGGTGCCCAAACCGCCCTATAAATTGAATCCAATGGATCTCCATTTAATGATTTTGATCCGGGTTTAATTGGTTTTCCTTTCTTTTGCCACGGGGCGGCATCCTTATCGAAGGTCCAGATTGCACCCAAAGCTTCCCATGATTTCATATCTTTAGATCGCCAGAGATACAACCCATCGTTGTAGTCCCAACAGTGGATCTGACCAGGAAAAATGCGCCCTGGTGAAGCCGTGGTTCCCGTTAAGTAGAAGTAGTTATCTGGACCTTTTGTTACGTAGGTATCCCGCATCCAAATGTCCAATATGGGTTTAACAGACGATGGCATTTTAAGCGTACTGTTTCCAACTGGTGCAACCGGATTGCTAAAGGCTGGTTTTGATGGTCTTTCTTTAATTGTTTGGGCGTGCAAAAAAAAATGTTGCCCCAAAAGCAGCAGTAGCACTTTGGCTACTCTACTGCAAAATACATTTACCGACATCTAATCTCTGTTTCTATTTATTTTTTACTTCATTTATTCTTTTTATAGTTTCGACTTCTGATGCACTAAATGGCGTTCCATCTTTCCTTAAGATATCATGAAACCAAAGTTCTGGCTCTCTACCATCTGGCATTGGTGTATCCCAAGCGTAAATGGTATTGGTTTTACCTGAAACAAATCCCCAGTTTATAGCACCAATTTTTTCTTCTTTTAAGAGGGGCATAATGTTCGAAAAAAGACTGCCATTTCTCCTCGCCATATACTCCGAGCAGATGATTGGTCTGTCATACTTTTTCAGTGCTGCTATCTCGTTTTTATGGTTATCAGTGTAGGCATAGTTATGATAGGTAATGATATCAGAATTTTCTAGCTGAAACTGATTGAGTACTTTAAATTTTTCTCCATGGTTCCAGATGGCAGAAGTTATTGGCTGCTGGGTATCAATTTGTTTCGCCCATTGAAATACTGCCTTTAAAAGTGGAAGACTTTTATCGAAATTTTTGTTATTCCCTGGTTCGTTATATAAATCCCATGCTAAAATGCGATTGTCATTTTTAAAGGTTTCCATGACATCTTTTACATAGCTCTCCAAAACATTCAATAACTCGGGTTCGCTATAAAGCTTTGTTCCCGGATCTCTTACCCAGCCACTATTATGGACACCTGGTTTTGGTTCAGGCTGATTTCCTGCTGCATAGCTATCATTCCAGCAATCGTCGAAAAATACAAAAATGGTTTTTATTCCATGTTTTTGAGAAATGGATAGGTATTGATCTAACCTTTTCTTGAAACCCGCTTTGTCTGTAGTCCATAACAGGTGGTGCAGATAGACTCTCATGGTATTAAATCCAAGGTTGGAGGCCCATCCCAATTCTCTATCGATGGTTTGTGGATCAAAAGTTGCCGATTGAAACATCTCCAATTGGTTAATTGCGGTACTAGGCTGAAAATTACAGCCCCTTGGCCAAGCTTGTTTCTTATACCATTCATTGGCCTTTGCGGCAGACCATTTCTGATTTTGTCCATTTACAGAAGCTGCTAGGAATAACATCAAAACAATCAGGATATTTCTTTTCATATTTTATGGATTTTAGATTAAAAATTGGGAATGGCAGATACCATTCCCATTGTGAGCATATTAATAACCCGGGTTTTGAACGATCAAATTATTGGCTTGTATTTCAGATTGTGGAATGGGGAACAATAGCTTATTGTTGGTCGCTAAATTTGCACTGATGCCCCTTGAGATTGCTGCAGACAAGAATGTTCCCTGCCTGATTAAATCTTCACGGCGCTTACCCTCACTAATGAATTCCCATCCACGCTCTCTAAATATGGCATCTCTAAAAGCATCTTTGGTTGGGGCATCTGTTAAGGTAAGGTTATTAATACCGGCTCTAGCCCGCACTTGGTTTATCAACGAAAAACATTCCGTGCTTGGCACTGCCGAAAGCTCATTAAGTGCCTCAGCCCTGGCCATTAAAATATCGGCATACCTAAGCAATGGCACATCGTTCCCACTGTTATTTCCAATGGTTGCGTTATCAAAATATTTGAAACTTCGGGCATTGTCTCCTGTAAGGATATTGATGGTAGCGTTGCTTGAGTTAATGTAGCTGGTACAAATTAATGAACGTCTCCTATCGTTGGCTGCCATGCTGTTTACAAACGCTGTACGTAAACGATACTGGGTGGCGAAGTTAGACATGGTAGCCTGGTAAATAAATTCGGGAACTTGTGGTGTGCTCTTAAAAGCCGGAGGAAGTGCACCTGCCATAAACCAATTGCCGAAATCAACCTCATTTCTACAAGGAAGTACCAACATCATTTCCTTATTATTAATGCCTTCATTTTCTACCTTAAACAGATCTTTAAACTGCAACTGAGTTGTAGAATAGTAGTTAAAATCGATAACCGCTTTTGCTGCATCTGCTGCCTTTTGCCACTGTTTGGTGTTTAGAAAGAACTTTGCAAGTATACCATTTGCATTTCCTTTATTAAACCTACCGTAAGCTTCCTCCCTTCCGGGGTCTGGAAGATCTGCAATCGATTGAGAGATTTCCCCTTCGATAAAAGCTTTCATCTCATCATCAGTTGCCCTTGCTAAATTAGCATCCTGTGAAGTGCTTGTTCTTAATGGAACTGGCCCAAACCAGTTGTAAAGTATTGCGTAAGCATGGGCCCTAAGCACTCTTGCCTCTGCCCTGAACAGGCGCTTCCTGGCATCTGAAGTGTTAACGTTATCAATATTTTCAATTACCCCGTTGGCATCTCTAATACACCTGTAGTTTGGTGCCCAAACATCGGCCTGAAAGGTAAGCAAATCAGTATTCCATGTAAAATTGATAATTGGAAGCAATTGTGCATTCTCGGCACCTCCAGAATTGAAGGCCATATCTGTACAAACCTCTGAATCGTTAATTACAAACCTGGAATTCTGCTGTGTTTGTTGCTCGGCATATGCAGAAAAGAGCAGCGAGCGGATGCCGTTTTCTGAAGTGAGTACATTGCTGGGTGCAAATTCTGAATTCGGAGACACCTCCAGCATCTTTTTACAAGAGGTCTGTAACATAAGCAGACCAATCAGGCACATATATATCGAAATATTTTTCATGTTATTTTTCATTTTAATTAAAGCTGAAGATTAATACCACAGGTGAAGGTTCGGGTTAAAGGATAGGAATTGTAGTCTACCCTTAAAATATCATCACCAATAGCATTCACCGCCGGATCGGCGCCTTTGTAATTTGTAATCGTGTACAAGTTTTGTCCGTTTACAAAGATTACCGCATTGCTGATAAATTTATTCTTCGGAAGCGGCAGCTTATAGGATAGTCTTACCGCCTGGAGCCTTAAATATGAAGCATCTTCCACAGTTTTGTTATTTACCTGCCTTTGCCCCTGCACGTCGCCTGGAATAAAAGATGGGAATTCATTGCTTGGATTAGTGGCAGTCCATCTATTCAGGTAGAGATCAGCCAACTTATTTCTTCTAAAATCTACAGGATAATAAGAATCTACCAAACTACTATTAAGCATTTTGGCGCCATGAGAGCCTTCTAAGAAAACTGCCAGCGATAGTTCTTTGTAACTCACATTAGTATTAAATCCATAATAAAAATCTGGAAGTGAGTTGCCTAAAATTACGCGATCTTGAGGATTGATGAGTCTGTTTCCATCGATGTCTCTGTATTTAAAATCCCCAGGCCTAACACCAGGCTGAGCAGTAGAAAAATCATCACCAGTTTGCCAAACACCATCTATAATGTATCCATAAAATGAACCCATCGATTCGCCTGGCCTTAGAATGCTATACTCTCCGATACTACCGGGGCCGGTACCTATAAACTGGGTTACCCTACCAAGACTAAGGATTTTATTTTTTAGCGTGGTGAGGTTGAATCCGGCATCCCACTTTACCTTATCTCCATTCAATATTGTTCCATTCAGTGAAAATTCCATACCAGAATTCTTCATGCTTCCTACATTCTCTGTTCTTGCTCCAAAGCCAGTACTTAATGGTTGAGGAACACTATATAGTAAATTAGATGTTTTTCGCTGATAGTATTCTACTGTTCCGGAAATTCTTGATTTAAAAAAGGCAAAATCTAATCCAAAATCGAGCTGACGTGCTGATTCCCATTGCAACGCAGGATTTGGACTACGTGAAGGGGCAAGGGAGCTTGCTCTTTGACCATTGAACACGGCATCTCTTCCTCCAGCGTAGGTAGTGAAATACAGGTAATTAACGTTAGGCTGATTGCCGATGGCACCATAGCTGGCCCTAAGTTTTAAATCATCGATAAAGGTTGCGGCCTTAAGGAAGTTTTCTTCTTTTACTTTCCAAGCCAACGCTGCAGAAGGAAAGAAGCCAAACCTATTCTCTGGCCCAAACCTGGCAGAACCATCTGCTCTGAAAGATGCGGTAAAAAGGTATTTGCCCATGAAAGAATAATTAACCCGTCCAAGGTAAGACAATAGTATATTTTCCTGAACACCGTTAGATACGCCATTGAGGGTAGAGACTCCTGATCCTAATGCATAGTAGGTAAGGTCGGGAAGGGCAAAAGACCTGGCGTTGGCGACCAAAGAACTAGAGGTGTACCGTTCATATGTAGCTCCGCCGACAGCAGAAATGCGGTGGTGTCCGAATTCTTCGTTATAATTAAGTGTGCCCTCGAAAAGGTAATATCCACGCTTTCCGTCCCTTACATCAGCATAGCCTCCATAAGATGCGCCAGTTAAGGTCGACGGATCAATCCAGAATGATCTCATGGTATTGTTGAAATCAGCGCCCAATTTACCTTTGATGGAAAACGTTGGTGCAATAAAATATTCTCCATAGATATTTCCAAAAGTACGGTAGGTATCTCCTATAGAATACTGCCCATTTATTACAGCCAATGGATTATCCATCGGTGCCATAAGTGGCGAGCGGTAATAACTGCCATCTGGATTATATGCTGGTGAAGTAGGATCGTAATTTTGGGCCATATACAAAGCGCTGGCATTATCATTTAACCCCGTTCCGTTAGCATTATAATTATCCCTGTTGTAAGATGTGGTAAGGCTTAGCCCGACATTGTATTTCGATGCTATTCCGTTTTCGATATTTACCTTGGCATTGTAGCGCTTAGTGGCTGAATTGAGCATAATACCATCTTGACCAAAATACCCTGCCGAGATGTAAAACTTGGTGTTGTTACCACCGCCGCTGAAAGAAATATCATGCGACTGTATCGGGGCATTTCGCAATAGTAAGCCTTGCCAGTCGGTATTGTAATTTGTTCCGGTAACAAGCGGATAATTTGCGGTGTTTAGGTTATTTTCGTTTATAATACCATTGATTGTTCTGGTGTATTCCTCGCCGTTCATAAAGCGCTGGGTATTGGCAACCCTTTGTTGTCCGTAGCTGCCATTATAAGATACATTGATCTTGCCCTCCTTGCCTTTTTTTGTTGTGATTAAAACCACACCATTGGCACCCCTTGAACCATAGATTGCTGTAGCAGATGCATCTTTAAGAATCTCGATGGATGCAATGTCTGATGGATTGAGTGCATTGAGCGGAGATCTGTTGTTTGGGTTGCTGGTTGCGCCACCTGTACTGGCCGCACCAATTGCAGCCGCATCATTGATCGGCATTCCACCCACTACATAAAGAGGCGCATTGTTGCCCGTAATTGAAGTTATACCACGTATCTGCACACTCATAGCGGCGCCAGGTTCTCCACTTTTTTGGTAGATCTGCACACCAGGGGTACGACCCTGCAGTGATTGCTGGAGGTTTATGTTGGCACCCTTGGTAAGATCTTCAGCTTTTATTGAAGCCACAGAACCTGTAAGATCGCTTTTCCTTACTGTTCCATACCCAATAACTACGACTTCATTCAAAGTCTTATCTTCCGATTCGAGCACTACATTCACCTGCGTTCGGCCATTAACGTCTACTTCTTTCGTTGCATAGCCCAAGAAGCTGAATATAAGCGTCTCGTTGGTACCGTTTAGGCCGATCGTATAATTTCCTTTATTATCAGAAACCGCACCTCCGGCCGAATTTTTTACCTTCACACTTACCCCAGGCAATCCTCCCCCACTTCGATCGGTAATTTTGCCACTAACTGCTGTCTTTTGCGCATAGAGCCCAAAGGATAAGACAATCAGGAAAAACATGAGCAGAAACTTGAGACTGCTAATGAATTGCGTATTGATTTTGTTCATATTATATATATTTATTTGGTTAGTTACAAGGATTTTCATCAACAGCAATCTTTAGAAAGAGATCTAAAAAGCTGTAGGATTTTTGGCTTCGTCCATTCAGCATTTCAACCGATCTATTCATAAAAAGCCCATTCAATACCCACGGATCTGTTGTTGCGGTGAAGTCGGTATTTAATGGATAGGACTGCCTGAGGGCATAAAATGAAAGGTAAACGTTTCCGGCATTTTTCAGGATGTTATAGGCGGCACACAAATAGTTCTTCCTGCTTTCTATATAAGGTGAATTTCTACAGAAGGCATACCATTCCTCCGCTGGTCGAGGATTTTTAAGCGCATAATCAATATACTGGAAATTGGTAGTAACATTAGCGGGAGGTGTAAAAATTCGGTCTGTAGCACTTGCATTTGCTGCTGTGATGAATGCAGAAGAAATTGCTGCATTGTTATTACTTTTCCAGTAAGGCATAAGTGAAAATTCTGTTACCAGGATTTTCTGATTATCTCTGATCTTGCTTTTGGCGAAATTTATTGCTGATGTTAAAAGCTCAACCGCAGCATGGTGACTGTGGATGTCTACCCCAGCAAGGTATGGAGTAGCCTTAACAAAAGCCAAAAGATTATTATGTCCGGGATCGTTTTGCCTGTTTGCCTCATCCAACCTATCCAAGGCGCCTAAAAACATTGGCTTTTTGATGTTATTTAGAGTGAAATAATTATTTGCCCTCTCACAAGCGGCACGATAAAAACTGTTTAATGGTTCATTCCAACTCGCCTGATCTGCCTCAATAAAAGGTTCGTTACCAACAACTAAGACATCAGTGTTTGCCATTACTTTAGCAAGCAATGGCTGGATAAAATTTAAGTAATTGTTCCATTCAGTGCTATTAACTGCGGGAAAACCATTCTGCTTGAAGTCAAATTTTAGATTTAGTACTGTTTTGTATCCTTTGGATTTTAATAAATTATAAGCAGCAATTTTAGGATCGATATTTAAAGATCCGGCTTTATACACATCAATAACCTCAACGAAACACCTTACCCATTTGGTCTTGCTATCGGCTAAGTCATTGTAATCGGTTACATCAACCTGTTCATTTAGGTTAATTCCCATTTTATAACTGTAATCAATGGGCTGTTGTGGCAGATCCGGTTCCTTAATCGTGATTAGGGCATTTTTGTCCTTACAGGAGAGTCCAAACATCAGGATTACCAATAAAGGAAATAAGTTTAGTAACTTGATCATAATATATAGTGGTTAGTTGTCATGGTTATTTTTCACTGCTTGTGGCTTAGGGAATACCTTGTATTCTTCTGCCAAATTGGTCCATGCCGCTGTCATCTGGCGGACTTTTTCAGGATATTCGGCAGATAGGTTATGGATTTCTGACCTGTCTGTATGCAAATCATAAAGCTCCCATTGTTCTTTAGCTGTTGTTCTGACAATTTTCCAATCACCAACCCTTAGCGCCGCTGCGCCATTGTGCTCCCAAAAGAGCGTTCTATCTGAAGCCTTGGTTGCAGTGCCCTCAAAAACTGGGAAAAGGCTTTTCCCTGGGTTTTTGATTATTGTATTGCCTTCAAAAGTAGATGGGTATTTCGCCCCAGACACCTGTAAGCAGGTTGCCATAAGGTCGATAACATGGGCAGGTGCATTGCTGATTTGCCCAGCCTTTATCTCTTCGGGCCAATAAGCAATGAATGGTGTTGCAATACCCCCTTCGTGTTCCTTAGACTTCCAATACCTAAATGGCGTACATGATACGTTTGCCCACTCCTGACCTATACCCGCATGCGTAGTCTGGGGCCCAGGAAGAACCTTTTTATCGACAGGAAAAACAATATTCTCTCCAGATCTTGTTGTTCCAGACCTATCGTAACCGGGGCCGAAAACTTCCGGGCGCTCTGGACTCGCACCATTATCAGAAAGAAACATTATGAGGGTATTATCCAGCTCCCCATTAGCTCTTAATTGCTTGATCAGCTTACCTACATTCTGATCTAAGCAGTCTACCATTGCTGCGTGAACAGCCATGGCTCTTGAGTCCCAGTTTTTGTCTGGGTTGCTTGCCCAATCTTTTTCCGGATACATGAACTGCGAAAGCCCCTCCGTTTTAGGATCAAGCAATCCCATTTTTATCATTCTTTTATAGCGCTGTTCTCTAGTATATTGCCATCCCTTTTTATAAGTATTTTCATACTTCTTTATATCAGATTCTAGCGCTTGCAAAGGCCAGTGGGGTGCTGTAAATGCCACGTAAAGGAAAAATGGATTGGCCTTGTTAGAGAAACCATTGATGTAATTAGCTGTTGAGTCTCCAATAACATTGGTGTAATAGAAGTTTTTGGGCACTTCTTTTACTGGCTTGCTGCCGTTAACAAGTGAAAACGGATCAAAGTAATCTACGACACCCCAGATATTTCCATAGAATTTATCGAAGCCCTTGTGTGTAGGATAAGAAAGCGTATCAGCAAAATCCTTGTCCTGGATTTTATGGTCGAGCCAAAGCAGTTGCTGTTGCTTATCGGGGAAAGCATTGGTTTCTGAAACATGCCATTTGCCAACCATACCGGTTTGGTAACCATCTTGTTTAAGCACCTGTGCAATGGTTACTGCATTGGCAGATAAGCTCCCCGTGTACCCTGGCTGGTTTTGATTCGTTGTCATATTGCCGATACCCGCCTGATGAGGATACAGGCCAGTTAGTAATGATGCCCTGGTAGGGCAGCAGCGGCTGGCGTTATAGAAACTTGTCATTTTGATACCGCCTTTTGCCAACCAATCCAGATTTGGAGTACTGATTTCTCCACCGTAACAACCCAAGTCGCTATACCCAAGGTCATCTGCCAAGATGATGATGATATTTGGCTTTTTTACTTTTGATGGATTTTTCTGAGCGAAGACAGTCGTGGTAATAAATAAGGGTACTAAAAAAAATGTCGCTTGTTTGAGTTGTGAAATTCTCATAAGATATTCATATTTGGTTGAGCAATATTAAATCAATCCCACATTTCTCATTAGCACCTACGTTTAATTAATAGGGATTTTTGTTCAAAACACGCCTTTCAGTGTAAGCTTAACCACGAATGCGATTTTTATTTAACAAATTAGCTAACCAAATAACTTTCGATTGATGAGAATACCATATATCCTTCTTCTCTTTATTATCTTGATTCCTGGGTACGTAGTTGCTCAAGACATCAGGTTTAGGAAGATTACATCTAACCAAGGACTTTCACATAATACGGTATATGCTATTGCGCAAGATAAAAGCGGAATGATGTGGTTTGCAACCCGGGAAGGATTAAATCGATATGATAGTTACAATATTAAAACCTATTATGTAAAAGATTCGAGACCAGGTGGCTCTGCCAATAGGATTAGCGCTCTTCTCAGCCTGGATGGATCCATCTATGCAGGTACAGATGATGGACTTTACTATTATGATGTTAAGACTGATGAACTCCAGAAATCTGTGGTGTTGCCCTCATCACAATCTGTATTGTGCCTAGCATCGCAGGGGAAGTCGATATTTGTAGGAACAACAGATGGGTTGTACGCAATTAACCGAGGGCATGCAAAGCGAATAAGTAAGAAAGGAGCCGCTGTAACAGCGATGTGTCCGATTGGAAAAGGACAGTTTCTTTTAGCGATAAATGAGGCAATTGAGATTATTGATTCCGAGGGGAACACCATCAAAACCTTTGGGGAATCTACCCTCGAAAGGATGGCTGGGGCCGCTGTGTTTAATATTACAAAAGATTTTGAAGGTAAGATTTGGTTAGCAACCAATAGGGGATTATTTAACTTCAACCAGGAAAGCGAAACTTTAACGAAAATTTATTTTGCTGGCTCTTCCTCTCCTGAAAGCAGCACTGTAAGGTCTGTTGCAAGAGATGGAAAAGATCATCTTTTTATTGGCACAGAAGAAGGACTTTTTGTTTACAACTTAAAGTCGGGTGAAGTAAAAAATTATCAACAATCTTTTGGCTTCAATCCCAAGAAACTTAACGATAATGCCATCTATTCTACCTTTGTTGCTAATGATGGTTCAGTTTGGATTGGCACGTACTTCGGGGGAATAAATTATATTCCTTCAGAATCGAACGGATTTACAAGTGTGATGCCATCTGATAATGCAAGCAGCCTAAATGGCAAAGCCATCAGCCAAATGATGGAGGATAAACAAGGGCGAATTTGGATTGGAAGTGAAGATGGAGGCATTGCTATTTTAAATAAGACGAGAGATAAATTTACGCCAATTAACAAAGATACACGCCCGTTTCATTTAACCACGAACAATGTGCATGCCATACACGATGATGGGTATGGAAATATTTGGGTGGGCACATTTTTAGGGGGGCTTCATCAATTTAATACTAAAGCGAATACGACTACCATCTATCGCACAAGTAAAAATAGTTTAAATGCGCTCTCTAATGATCAGGTATATTCCATTTACAGAGATCGCAAAGGCAAGTTGTGGATCGGAACCCAAAATGGATTAAACCTTTTTAATTATAGCAACAAAAAATTCAGCTTGTTTAAACCAGGCATTCTGGGCAACAAGTTCATTTACGATATTATCGAAGATTCTGTTGGCAACCTTTGGTTTTGTACACGTCAAAACGGCATCTTCAGGTACGACCCAAGTAACGATAAATTGATTAATTATCGGGCTAATGGCCCAAATCCTGTGTTATTAAGCAACCAGGTAATAAGTGTTTACATCGACAGCAGAAAGAATATGTGGTTTGGAACATTAGATGGTGGCGTAAGTTATTATAATCCAACAAAAAATATCTTCAAAAACCTGACGATAAAAAATGGGCTGGCTAATAACAATGTATATGGAATTTTAGAAGATAGTGATGGGAATATGTGGTTAACCACAAATCGCGGAATTTCGAAACTCGACATCAAGACAAAAAAATTCATTAATTATGATAGTAAGGTTGGCTTGCCATCAAACCAGTTCAACTTTAGGTCATATTTAAAAGATAGCAAAGGTCTGTTGTACTTTGGTAGTATTAATGGGTTGTGCATCTTCGACCCATCTGCTATTGGGAGAGCGCAAACTCAATTTCCTCTGGTTTTTACCGATTTCCAACTATTTAATAAGAGTATTGCACCTTCTACTTCATCAGTGTTGAGTAAACAAATAGATGCTGTTGATAAAATTTCTCTCGATTATGACCAAAACGTATTCACCATCAGCTATGCTGCCATTAATTATACCAATCCAGGAAGCACAAATTATAAGTATTTTTTGAAGGGTTTCGAAAGTAAATGGAATAATGTCGGCAATAAAATCAGTGTTACTTATACCAACCTTTCCCCAGGCGATTATGAATTCCATGTTAGGGCAATAGATGGCTCTGGCCGACTATCTAGTGCGGAACGAACGTTGAAAATAACTGTTGCTCCTCCATTTTACCTCACCAAAGTCGCATATCTATTTTATTTTGTTTTGATCATTTTAATAATATTGATATATACCCGCTTTGTTAAATTTCTCCAGCATAAAAAGTTAGAGGTAAAGCTCGAACGGATAGAGAAGGAAAAAATAAAAGAACTTACGCAACACAGGCTAAACTTTTTCACTTTCATATCGCACGAATTTAAAACGCCATTAACCCTAATCCTCGCCTCTATCGATAAATTTTTGGATGGAAAAAGTTTGGAGTTTAAAAAGAGCAGTGAGTTAGTAAATATTAAAAGCAATGCTTCTATCTTGTTTAAGCTGATACAGCAGCTAATGGAATTTAGGAAAATTGAAACCGACCATGATGCGATCAATTTATCGAGCGCAGATTTGGTTAAGTTCGTTGGTAATTGCGTATCAAACTTCGACACCATTACGCTAAAAAAAGGCATTTCGCTAGCATTTAAATCGTCACAACCAAACCTGCAATGTTTTTTTGATCAGGATAAAACAGAAAAAATATTATATAATTTGCTATCAAATGCGGTAAAAAATACAACAGATGGCAGTATCGAAGTGGTGTTGGATATTTTGGATCGAAACAATGATCAGAAGGCAATAAACATTATGATAAAAGATACGGGAAATGGTATGTCGCCAGACGACCTTGAAAATATTTTTAATCCCTTCTTTAAATCGCCCAAACATAAAGTAAACCAACAAGATAGCGGTTTAGGACTGGCCTTGGTTAATAGTCTGGTGAAGTATTTAGATGGAGAAATTAAGATAGAGAGCCAGCTAAAGGTGGGCACCATCGTGAGGTTGAGCATTCCGGTCTCCATACATCTAGAAGAAATTGGCGATCACAGATTGCACAAGCTAAAAATTGACACCTATGCGGCGAGAACTCAAATAGATACAACTCAACCGCCATTGATAAATGCCAAAAACAGGTTCAAGCTACTTATAGTTGAGGATAATAGGGAGTTGCTCACTTTCCTGTCTAACCATTTCTCTAGAGCATATGAAGTAATAACTGCAACTAACGGAGATATTGCATTGAGAAAAATAGGCAAGACCCCTCCAGATGTTATTGTTAGTGATGTTAAAATGCCAAAAATGGATGGCATTGAGCTATGTAGAAAACTAAAAACAAATAAGCAATACAACTACATCCCTTTCATACTGCTATCTGATAGCAATGGGGAAGCAACCAGGCTAGATGGACTCGATGTTGGGGCCGACGCGTACATTGCCAAGCCCTTTAATCTTAAAGAATTTGAGTTATTAATCTCAAATATGATTAATTCCAGGGTTAAACTGCGAGAGCATGTCATCGGTTCTGCAACACTCATTTCTAATAATTTACCAAGCAACAACAAGGATCAGGAATTTCTCTCAAACATCAGCCGGGTGCTGGAAAAAGGCTTCGGCAATCCAACATTAAGTGTCGAAGACATTGCTGCCGAATTGAACACCAGCCGAACATCATTGCACCTGAACCTAAAGAGAGTTATGGACAAGAATGCGTCTGAACTTTTGAATGAATATCGACTGAAAAAAGCTGCAATTATGCTTGGAAATAACATGCCGATAAACGAAGTTGCCTTTTATTGCGGTTACGCTGATCCCAATTATTTTAGCCGTGTATTCAAGAAGTTCTACGGAGATACACCGCAAAACTTTAAGAGAAAAATCCATACCGAATAAGGCTATCTGTATTTGGTGAAAACCTAAAATGGTTGAAGGCCGAGTAAAAACGCTGCGAATTGTGGTCTCACATTCAACCGTGGTCTTACATCCTGCTCGATGTTGGCTCCGTGTACTTAAAAAAAAGAAAACCGCAAACCTAAAAGGAATGCGGCCTCATTTATTAAATTCTAACCTAATTTTCTCTCAATAAGCAGTAGTAGAAAGTCTAAAGCGACTTAAACTACTTTTTCTTCAGCTTTCACTGGTACTGGTTCGCCTTCCTGGCCCTGTTTAAATTCTTTAATTCCTTTTCCTAAACCTTTCATTAATTCAGGAATTTTCTTTCCGCCAAACAATAATAGTATGGCAATGGCAAGAATAATCATTTCTGGGCCGCCTAATAATGCAGCAATAGTTACGTCTTTCATAGGTAAATCGTTTCGTTAAAATCATATACGCTAAAAGTTTAACCTTGGTTTTCGAAATCCTACATTATTATACAATTTGTTTTGCCTTGAAAACAATCTTTCCCTAAAGGAATTGGCCACGCATATAAGTTATACCCAAAAGAATCGTTATAGCTGTAATCAGATTTTTGTATGTTTGAAGCGAACACACAATTAACCATAAATCAATTTTAAACATGAACATCGTTAAAAAACTTCTTTTACCCACCTTTATCGTACTGTGCTCACTCTCTATTTATTCTTGCAAAACCAAGAAAATGGTTGCAAAACCTGCACCCGCACCAGTATCAAAACCAGCACCGCCGGTTGAAGAAAAGAAACCTGCACCAGTGCCAGAAGAAGCACCAGAAAAACCTGCTCCGGTAGAGAAGCCAAACTTCAACCTGGATAATATTCAGTTTGAATTCAATTCATTCGTGCTGAAAACCTCGTCTTTTTCAATTTTGGATAAAGCGGTTACAGAAATGAAAAAGGCACCCACTACGAAATTTGAGTTACACGGACATTCTTCTGCTGAAGGCTCACCAGAGCATAATATGTCTCTATCTGTCGATCGTGCAAATGCCGTGAAATCGTATTTTGTAAATGCTGGGTTCAATGCTTCGAACTTCACAATCATCGGTCATGGCGAGAAAGAACCCATCAGCACAAACAATAACGAAGAAGGAAGAATCTTAAACAGGAGGACTGAAATAAAAGTTCAGCAATAGTTTAATTTGCCAAAATTAAAAAACATACGGCGAAAACCCGGTAATTGGGAAAACAAAACGCTGTATGTTTTTTTTTGATACAACCATGCCAGGTATATGAGTGTGAATTTAAGTGAATTGCTTCTTATCCTCGCAAGCACTGTTTTTGCAGCACCATCTCAGATATCAATCAATCATTTTACAAGCTGATTTACCATTTAGTCGTCAGATTCATCAACCAATCGATATATTAGCTAAATAATTTTGCTTGTTATAGATGAAAAAAACTTACGCCTTATTAATATGCTCGGCTTTGACTTTTGGAAGCCAGGCCCAAACTACTGTTAACCGCCATCAGGAAATCGACCTTATGGTCAAGGCAGTAAATCAAGATTCCCTCAAATCTTATATCTCAAAAATGGTAGCTTTTGGTACGCGAAACACTTTAAGCGATATCAAAAGTAAAACTAAAGGTATTGGAGCAGCCAGAACTTGGGTAGTAAGTAAATTTACCCAGTTTGCAAAACAAAGCGATGGACGCCTATCGGCATTTTTGGATACCACAACCTTTAAACCCGATGGCAGGCGTGTTGATCAACCTACTTTGTTGGGCAACGCTGTAGCTATTTTAAAAGGTACCGACCCCAATGATAAGCGAGTATATGTAGTAAGCGGACATCTCGATAGCAGGGTAACCGATGTAATGAATAGGACAAGCGACGCACCAGGCGCCAATGATGATGGTAGTGGCGTGGCAGGTGTTATAGAGGCAGCAAGAATTATGAGCAAATACAAATTTGGTGCTACTATCATTTTTGTTGCAGTTAGTGGTGAAGAACAATCTCTATTGGGCTCCGGTTTCATGGCTGGCAAAGCAAAAAAAGAAGGTTGGAACATCGATGCCATGCTAAACAATGATATGATTGGCAGCAACAACAGCAGCGAAACCCAGATTATAGACAATACCAGATTGCGGGTGTTTAGCGAAGGTTTGCCGAGTTACGAACTGGAAAAAAATGCAAAAAATATCAGGCAGTTTGGACTGGAAAACGATGGAAGAAGCAGGCAATTGGCACGCTACGTTAAAGAGGTTGGCGAACGCTATGTAGACCAGTTGGAAGTTAAACTGATCTACAGGAACGATCGCTTTTTACGCGGTGGCGATCATACTCCATTCGTCGAAAACGGTTTCACTGCAGTTAGAATCACTGAAATGAACGAAAATTTCGATCATCAGCATCAAGATCTTAGAACCGAAAACGGCATTAGATATGGAGATTTGCAAGAGTTCATGGATTTCGAATATTTAAGAAAAAACACAGCTGTAAATATTGCTGTATTGGCCAATTTGGCTAAAGGACCTGCTTCGCCAACAGAAGTAAAAATAGATGTAAAAAATTTAAGTAACGCTAGCTTCTTGTATTGGAAAGCACCCTTAAATGGCAAGGCTAAAGGTTATTATGTTTTAATGAGGGAAACAAGTAGCCCCGTTTGGGAAAAAAAATTCTACACAACAGCAACCGAATTAAAAATTCCTTATAGTAAAGACAATTATCTATTTGCTGTTCAAAGTGTTGGTGCAGAAGACAATGAAAGCTTACCGATAGTGCCTGGAATAGGGAGATAATTGAAAAGTTATAATAACGCTATGAAATTTAGGCCACTGGCATTAATTGTAAATATTTTACTCACTTTAAGCATTGGTGCTGCAGGGGGGTGGGCTACTTCTACCTCAGTAAAAACATGGTATAAAGATTTAAATAAGCCGGGCTTCAATCCGCCAGATTGGTTGTTTGGCCCGGTGTGGACAACACTCTACATTTTAATAGGTATAGCGGCCTACCTGGTTTGGACAAAACGAGACACCATTACCCATTTCCCCAGAACGGTAGCTATATACCTTATTCAATTAATTCTGAATTTGGCTTGGTCTTTCATTTTTTTCTATCTGCATGAAATTGATTTTGCGCTGGCAGAAATGCTGATTATGCTGGCAGTGATTATTGTAAACGCGGCAATGTTTTATAAGGTAGATAAAGTAGCAGGATTATTGTTCATTCCATATATTTTATGGGTGAGTTTTGCATCCATTTTAACATATAACATACTCACTTTGAATTAATTTTAAAATAAAAGCTTATTTTAGAAGAGTGGTAATGCTTCAAAAATATTTGCTGATACTTTTCGTCTTTTGCTGCGTACAAGTTAGTGCGCAAAAGGTTGGATTGGTTTTTAGTGGGGGAGGCGCCAAAGGCTTAGCCCATATTGGTACATTAAAAGCGCTTGAAGAGAATCATATCCCTATCGATTACATTACCGGAACTTCTATGGGAGGGATTGTTGGCGCCATGTATGCCGCAGGCTACGCTCCCACCGAGATCGAAAAAATAGCAACCAGCAGCGATTTTCAAAATTGGGTAAATGGCCGCTACACCAGCGATTATACCTACTATTTTCAGAAAAATGCGCCAAATGCATCAATGTTGGCTGCAAAAGTTGCAGTAGATACTGGTTTTCATTTTAGTTTCAGGTCTAACCTCATCAACGATATTCCTTTAAACTTCGCATTCCTCGAGCTTTTTTCGCAGGCCTCGGCCGTATCAAAAGACAACTTCAATAACCTTTTTGTACCCTACCGCTGTATGGTGGCAGATGTTTTATCGCAAAAAAGCATTACGGTAAGCAAAGGCAGCCTGGCAGAAGCCGTTCGGGCAACAATGACAGTACCCATCATCTACCGACCTATAAAACTCGATGGCCAATACGTATTCGATGGCGGTCTATACAACAACTTCCCGGCAGATGTAATGGAAAGGGAGTTCCGTCCAGACTATATGATTGGCGCAAATGTTTCGTCTAAAATTTATAACGAGTACCCTAAGAGTACCGACGACCGCCTCATGAATCGCTTTTTGGTGTACATGTTTCTTTCCAAATCAGACTCTACCATGTTGGGGAAGAACGGGGTTTACATTCAACCAGATGTGAAAGATTATAGCGTTACCAATTTTGCCCCTGTCGAAGATTTGATAAAAAAAGGCTATGAGGCAACCATGGCAGATATGCCAAGAATTAAAGAACTAATCAAGCGAAGGGTAAGTACCGAAGAGCTAGCCAAGAAAAGAGCGGCATTTAACGCCAAAAAACCAGATTTAAATTTCAGCACCGTCACCGTTTCGGGCGTTAACGAGCAACAGAAAAAATATGTAGAGCGCCTCTTTAAAAGCGATAAACCTTCATTTAACCTGGAAGATATTAAAAGAGGGTATTACAAACTCGTAGCCGATCAAACCTTCGAAACTGTATATCCCAAAATTTCTTACCAGCCGCTTACAGACAGTTACACATTCGAAGTGGTGGCGCAACCTAAAAAAAGCATTAAGCTCGAGCTTGGTGGCAATATTTCTACCAGGCCTGTCAGTAATGTTTTCCTCGGTGCAGAATACAATTACCTCAACAGAAAAGCATATACATTTGGTACAAGCTTCTATTCCGGTCGGTTCTACGAATCGGTGCAAATAAATGGCCGCATAGATTATCCTACAAAACTTCCACTGTTTTTAGCAGGAGAACTCACCTATAATCATTGGAATTTCTACAACACCAGCCAAATCTTTATTGAAAACCCACGCCCAATTTACATCGAACAATCTGATCGGAAAATAGATTTAATGATGGGTGTTCCATTAAACTATAACACTAAAATTGTTATGCATGCCACCTTTATCAATAATAACGATCGGTATAGCCCAAATAACACCTTTGCCGTTGGCGATCTGCTTGACCAAACCATATTCAATGGCTTTCGAGGATCATTAAATCTCGAAAAGAACTCATTAAATCGCAAGCAATATGCTAGCAAAGGGCAGAGTTTTTCATTAAGTTTCAATTATACCACTGGCAGAGAGAATTATAACCCGGGCAATATTTTTCGAAATAACCCTGGTTTCACAAGGGTTCCTGCTGCCAGTCGGTTGCAGCATTGGGGTAGTATTAAATTAACCCAGGAGAATTATTTTCTGCACCTCCGCAAATATACCCTAGGCTACATCGTCGAAGGTGTTTTCTCTAATCAGCCCCTATTTTATAACTATTATTCAACCCTCTTAGTTGCGCCGGCATTTTATCCGCTTCAAGATAGCCGTTCGCTATTTTTAGATAAATTCAGGGCAACAACTTATGCTGCGGGAGGCATCAAAAATATCTATAACGTGAAAAAAAATCTCGACTTCAGGCTAGAAGGCTATTTATTCCTTCCCCATAAAGAATTCGAACTAAATAATTTCCAAGATGTTAGCTATGCGAAAGCAATCTCAAAAATCCGCTACGCAGCAACCGCGGGCTTGGTTTACCATAGCCCACTCGGCCCCGTTAGCTTAAGTTATAATTTATATAACGATGCAGTAAAAAGAAATGGTGTATTATTGCACATCGGTTATTTAATTTACAATAAACGTTCAATCGAATGAAACGAATCTTCCTATTACTTACATGTTGTTTAATTAGTTTAATAGGTTATGCTCAAAATGCAGCCATAAACAATTTTCTAGTCAAAGAAAACCTCTTAAAAAATAATAAACTTGCCATAATTGCCGCAGATTCGCTAAATGTTCCAAACGAAAACATTAATGGCAGCTACACTTTTAGCGTTAGTGGCTTTACCCAAGTACTTAAGTTTAACGATGGAATAGCGGTATTGCCCCTACCCATTGCCAAATCAACATTCGTCTACATCAAACACCAAAACGATTTCGGCACGCATAGCAAACTAGTTTACGTGTATAAAAAAGAAAGCGATTTAAACCCATACACCATCAACAGTTTGTGGTTATTTATCATTCCAATTGTTTTAGTCATACTGGCCTTCGCATTCAGGAAACTAATCATTTTCATTGTTATAGCTTTCTTAATTTTTGTTTACTTCAATCACAGTGCCGGCCTAAATATCTCCACTTTTTTCGAGAGCATTTTCGATGCCTTGAGAAATCTCGTCTGATTTTTTTGGAAAGCAATCAACTACAAAACTTAATGTACCTCTGGCTTTCCGCTGTATGCCCGATGAAAAATCGGGCGATGCCGCTGCAATCCAGTTTAAATACACCTGTCTCTACAACTATGTAGGGTAAAATTGCAAAAAGCCTAAAAATATGCGCATTGCCATTATCGACCTCGGCACCAATACTTTTCACCTGTTAATAGCCGAAATTGCAAATAAAAACTTCGAAGTACTATATAAAACTAATGTCCCGGTAAAGTTAGGAGAAGGAAGGTTAAACGATAATATTATCATTCCTGAAGCAATGCAACGCGGAATAGAATGTCTTAAAACTTTTAACCAAACCATTTTATCTTATAAGGTAGATCAGGTAAAGGCGACAGCTACCTCGGCTGTACGAAGCGCCAAAAACGGTAACGTCTTTGTATCGGCAGCGAAGGCTGAAGCAAATATTGAAATTAAAGTAATAAGTGGCGATGATGAAGCAAGCCTCATTTACGAAGGTGTAAAGCTAAGCGGAAGCATTTCAGAAACATCATTGATCATGGATATCGGAGGTGGAAGTGTAGAATTCATTCTATGTGACAGTGCAAATTTAATTTGGAAAAAGAGCTATAACATTGGCGCAGCTCGGCTGATGCAACGATTTTTTCATTCTGATCCGATATCAGATTACGATAAGCAAGCCATTCTCGCCCATTTACAAGGCGAATTGCAAGATCTATTTGAGGTATGCGAAGTCCAGCAACCTACGGCACTTATCGGTTCGGCGGGTGCATTCGAAACCTTTGCCCAACTTGTTACATCAACTAAAAACCAAACTATAAATATTGGTGAAGTGAAATCATACGTTTTTAATTTCGATGATTACATCGACATGTCCATCAAAATCATCAATGCTACGCATCAACAACGGGTAGAAATGCCAGGCATCATTCCGCTTCGGGTAGATCTTATCGTAATCGCGGCCCTCATCACAAACTATATCCTGGGCAGATTGAAAATAAATCGCCTTAAATTATCAACATACGATTTAAAAATGGGGGTTTTGGCAATTTCCTTCTAAACACCCTACCTTGGCGTGAAGGCAATCTTACCCATAATCATTGGTTCATCTTTCAACCGCAATTCTGCCTGTTTTTCATGCTTAAGATCGATAATCGTGCTAGCCGAATAGCGTAGGCTTTTTACCTTTAAAATTTTTCCTTGCAGATCAGCTGCCTTTTTTAAATAGATGGTATAGCAACCATTTCCATCTGTAGTAGCAGCGTATTTGGTGTTTTCAACAATCACTAAAATCCCAGGAACTGTTGTTCCATTACTATCCAGCACCATTCCTGTCAGTTTCGTTACGCTTTTAGGGTTATTATCAACAATGTTTCTATTAATCGTATCTACAAAAACTGTTTCTGGTTTAAGTTTGGCAGCCTGCGCATCCTGGGTAAAAAGGCTAGCCCCTATGGCTAAAACGCCAAGGTATTTCATCCAATTCTTATTAGCGGGTTTAACAATGAGGTAATAGTTAAGTTGGTTTAGTTGCATTTCCGTCAGCCGTCCACACACTGAAGAACCCGAACTGGCTAGAACTGAAATAATTTCGGCATTTGTATATCCAGTAAAGTCAATTACATTCTTGCTGCATGCCGTACAAAAATTAAAATTATCTTTGGTTTCCATCTCATCCCAATTTTGCATGCAGGGTTCTTCGATGCGTACGTTGATAGGCGAATCTTTCATCAGTGTGTATTTTCTAACATGATGAAACTTCCTTACAAATTCCATAAAAGCTGCAATCGTAGCCCCTGCTTTGCCCGTTTGGATTATGATAACCTGTACCGCATTGGTAGTTTAAGCAACTTTATAGAAATGCTATCCTAAGCAAAACTTAGCAATTCCTGATATAATTTTTCAGTTGGCAGGCCCATCACATTGGTATAAGACCCTTCAATTCTTTGTACCACCGCAAGACCCCACCAATCCTGTACGCCATAACTACCTGCCTTGTCAAATGGTTTGTAATTATCGATATAGAAATCAATCTCGGTTGCCGAAACCGTTTTGCAGTATACAATCGTCTTATCGTAGAACGATTTTATTTGATTACCGCTAACGATTGTTACACCCGTATAAACCTCATGTTTGTTACCCGAAAGTTTACCTAGCATGCGTTGTGCATCCGCTCGATCGATGGGTTTTCCTAAAATCTCACCATTCAAGGCTACGATAGTATCAGCGGTAATTACAATCTCATTATCTGATGTGAAAGCCTTTGCTTTCTTTTCGGAAATAAATACGGCAATTTCTGCCGGACTTAAACCCTCCGGATAACTTTCGTCTACGTCTTTAAGTTCTACTTTAAAATTTAAGCCCATAAGGGATAATAATTCTTGCCTACGGGGCGACTTTGAAGCAAGTACAATTGATAAGTGTTTTAGCATAAGGTTTTGTAAACTGCTAAAATAACAAAAGCGGCTTAAAAGCCGCTTTTGTATGTTAAAATATGGTTTAACTAGTTGTTTCCACCACCTTGGCGCTCTTGCATACGTTTTTGCATTTCTGCACGCTGCTCATCTTGCCAGGTTTTATACATTTTTTTCTGATCTTCTGTTAATAGCGCACTAATTTTAGTCTCACCATCTGTACGAAATTTTTGCATTTTTTCTCTCATTGCATCCCTGTCGCCACCTTGGTTCTCTTCACGCATCTTTTTCATGGCATCAGCCTGTTCAGTAAAAACTGCTGTTAGTTTGGTCTTTTGGTCGTCGCTAAGCTTTAATTTTTCATCCATTTGCTTAACCCTATCCTCAGGTTTCATCATCATGCCACCTCTACCTGGTCCGCCACCTTGCTGCGCATTTGCAAAAGTTACCACCGAGAATAACAGTGCACAAATCATCATTAATTTTTTCATGTCTTTTTGTTTTGAAATTTAGACTTATTGGAGTGCGGCACAAGGGCAAAGTTTAATCCAAAAATGTAACTTCGCTGTTGCAAAAAGAAAATATTTTTGTTGTGTTTATTTTCCAGAATCGGAAGCATTAGGTTGGGCATCCATCCACTTATGTTGAATTTTCATCACCTTCTCCATAATGTCTCTAACAGCACCTTTGCCACCGCCATAAGGAGATACGAACTGAGAAATTGCTTTGATTTCCTCTACTGCATCAGCCGGGCAGGTTGGTAAACCGACAAGCTTCATCACATTTAAATCCGGAATATCATCGCCCATATAAAGCACCCCCTCAGCAGAGATTTGCTTATCCAGCAAATACTGATTGAATATTTCAACCTTATCACCAGCACCTAAAAAAACATCTTGAACGCCAAGATTTTCAAAGCGTTTACCCATGGCTACACCATCTCCTCCAGAAATGATGCAAACATTATAATGATGTTTAACGGCCAATTGCAATGCGTAGCCATCTTTGATATTGAAAGTCCGCAATGATTGCCCGCTATCTGTTACCTGAACAGTTCCATCTGTAAGAACCCCATCTACATCAAAAATAAAAGTGGTAATGCCTTTAAGCTTTTGAAAAAACATATGTAGCAGGTTAAACAGGTAATATTTATTGGTTATGGCTAATTGTTCTATTAGTCTTGGTTGTCTCTCCACTCATAAACCCATGCCGACTGAATTTGCTCTAAGTGACCTTCGTTACTCTCTTCCCTGGTTCCTTTAAAATTAGGTAACGTAAGTACCCACTCTAGTAAATCAGTAAATCTTATGCGGTAAATTTTATTCTCGCCAAATTCATCTCCAAATTTCTCGTAAAGAGAAATGGCAATGTCTTCATAGTCATTCCAATAAAAAGGCAAATCAAATTTATCGTTATTCATGTTATCGGTTTTTTTTAAATTTCTTGTAATTGTAACGTTTAGTTTAAGCGGAGTGCAGATAATCTCAGAAAATGAATGGCTTAGTGCCCCATAAATCCAGACTGATCTGGTATTGTTACTTCTATATCGCCGTTTATTACAACGCACTGGCAGCCCAAACGAGAAGTAATTCGCGGACGAACAGCCCTATCTATAAAATCTTCTTCTTTATCAGAAATCTCGGCTATATTATCCATCCCTTGGGTTACGTAAACATGGCATGTACTACAGCCACATACGCCACCGCAATTGTGTTGCAAATCAATTCCATTGTCTAAACAAACGTCTAAAACAGATTCTCCCGCAGCAATAGGAAGTTCTACCGATTGGTGATCTGCCTCTTCGAAATTTATTTTTAATTTAAAAATGCTCATAATTATTTTGCAAAAGTAATAAGCAAAAGCGGTAAATACGCTACTTCAGCGTTAATTTTATGCTTTCGGTTAAAGTTTGGTAAATGTGTTGTAACTCAGGCAAATCATTTAACATGCCTAAATGCCTTTTTATGGTACGCTCATCTTCCCTGGCAGCCGGACCCGTTTGTACATCTTGTGGAGAACTATTCATTACTTTGTTAGCTGTTTCAGCAATTAAAGGCCTAATGATTTCAAAATCTAAACTATTTTTAATTAATAGTTGGTTCGCCAACGCGTATAAATGATTGGTGAAATTGCAGGCAAATACTGCAGATAGATGCAATATTCGCCTCTTCTCGCCATCTAGCGAATATACAAGGGAAGATAATTCTCTAGCAAATTCCTGTAATTTAACCAATTGCACCTCATCGGTAGCTTCTATACATATTGGTATCTCTGCAAAAGAAACGGGTTTTGCCTTCGAAAAAGTTTGCAATGGGTAGAAAACACCAGCCAGTTTAACATGCTGCGCAAGTATGCTGATGTCTGTGGTGCCAGATGTATGTACAACCAAGCCTTTAACGGCTCCAAGCTTTGAAGCAACATCGGAAATGGCATCATCTTTTACCGCTATAATATATAGGTCGGCATCAGGTGTTATGTTGCCAAGGTTATCTACCGCTTCGCAATTAATAACACTTGCTAAAGCTTTTGCATGAGCAAGCTGAAAACTGTAAACCTGGATAATTTCTTGTCCTTTATCTTTTAAAGCATAGGCAAGCTGTGTAGCAACATTCCCAGATCCGAGCAGTACAATCTTCATCTCTACGCTATTTTAGCCTCTTTCCGTCGTCTGAAGATTGAGAATAAGAAACCAATAACCATTACCACTGTGCCCGCCCAATATAAATTGATGAAAGGAAACTCAATTGCTTTAAATACTACCCAGTCTTTAGCTTGTTGCGGCTTCTCAAAAATCTGGAGTTCGACCTTTTTTTCATCAGGTAAAACCTTGGTAAAACGAAACTTTAAATCCAAGCCTTCAACCTTACGTGCAAAGTCGAAAGTATTGTTCCCTTTGATTAAAAACATTGGTTCTGCATTGTAAATTTTTCCGGCAGAGTTAATCTCCAATGGCAAACCGACAGCGTAATCTCCTTGAGCCAACACTAAATCCTTTGCAACAGGCTTACTGTTAAGTGCCTTAACCGTTACAATGCCACTAGATGTATGGATGGTATCACCAACCGCAACTTTAATAATCCGAGGAGCTTTGTAGTTTTCATCATCAGAGTGCCCTTCATGATCATCATGAGAAGCTTGCTTAATGGCCGCACTCGTAATGTGCGTATAAACGTCATAGGTAAGATAGTGTTTTGTATCTGGAGATGCAATTAAACCCATCTTCTCATTATCCTGCACATGCGGGTGTAAGTTAAAATCTTCCTTAACCTTGCCCTCTTTATCTAAAACCTTAAAGTTAAGCGTATAAATCGTATTGGGCGCTTCGGTTGTATCGCTAACATAAGTTACCGTGTACTTGCCCATTTGTTTTGGCTCATTCTTATACAGCATAATGTTCTCTCTTGGTTTCTCGGTTTTTTCGAAATCTTTAACAGGGATAAAATTATTGCGATTGATAGAAAGTGGCTTATTGGTAGCTGCCGAGATTAAAGCACCCAATATTAGAAATGCAAAACCGATGTGGGCAATAGCAGAACCTGCCAGTTTAACTTTACCACCGAAAGCTTGATACAGGATTGCCGCATTAGATAATACCGCAAACAAGCAGCTGAAAGTGATTAAGATATACATCGTATTAGTATATATATCTGCCACCCAAACCAACCCGGCAGTTAATACCAGTGAAAATAGAATAACAGAAACCAAGCTGCTGTAGAATTTGCGAGGATCGGTGCGTTTGTATTTAAGGTATTGCGAGAAACCAGAAATTAACGTAATTAAAACCGCAAACGGCGCTTGCCACTGGTTGTAGTATTTAATCGCATCAATTGGAGGCGTAAAATTAGTGCCAAATGCTTTGTTAAAAACCGGCACGGACGTAGAGAAGATAACTTGTATGCAGGCAATGGTAACCACCAGTGCACCAATAAACATCCAAAATTCACGAGAATAGGTTTCTTCATCTTTTGTGGTGATGGGCAATTCTTTCCAACGCAACACTATCAACACAATTGCGAGTACGGCAAATACTACATTGTACAAAACCAAATGGCCAAACATGCCCATATCAGTAAACGAGTGCACGGAAGTATCACCCAGAATGCCGCTCCTTGTTAAAAACGAAGCATATAGAACCAATAAAAAACTTAGGAATACAAGAGCAATGGCAGTAAAATACGCATGACCGGTATTTTTATAAGCTATCATTACATGTACGGCACCGATTAATGTTAACCAAGGGATAAGCGATGCATTTTCTACCGGGTCCCAGGCCCAAAAACCACCGAAATTTAATGCTTCATACGCCCAGAAAGAACCCATGATGATACCTGTACCTAAAACCATCACCGCAAAAAGTGTCCATGGCATGGCGGGTTTGATCCATTCTTTATAACGCTTTTGCCACAAGGCAGCAATGCCGTAGGCAAAAGGAACGACCATACTTGCAAAACCTAAAAATAAGGTTGGCGGGTGAATAACCATCCAGTAGTTTTGTAAAAGAGGATTTAAGCCTTTACCATCGGTAATAAACTTAAGATAGTTTTTGTAATTTTCTGGATTTGCAAACACGACTGGCGCCTGCGATTTTAAATCAACCGCATCTCGAAGCAAGATAAATGGAGAGCTACCAATACGTTCGCCAAAGATTTCTACCCCCAAAAGCATAGAGGTTAAAAAAACCTGCGAAAACGCAACAACTGTGAGCACTGGGCGCTCCCATGTTTTGGCTTTCCAGATTAGAAGTGTTCCTAAAAAAGATTGCCAAAATGCCCAAAGCCAAAAACTGCCTTCCTGGCCTTCCCAAAAAGCAGAAATAATGTAATAAACGGGAAGCTGTTTAGATGAGTGTGAGTAAACATAATTGTACTCATTATAATGGCCTAGCACCAAATAAAAAAGGGTTACACCAATTCCTATTATTGATGCGAAGTTTATTAAAAATCCAATTCGACCGAGATTCTGCCAAGATTTATCTGCTAAATTTTTCTCGCGACTGGCATAAAAATACGCAATGGTTGAAAGCAATGATGCACTAAACGCCAGTACAATAAAAAACTGCCCGATTTTACCCGGCAAAAGGCTTTCTCCTATAAATTGAATATCCATTAAATTAGTTGTATTTTTTCTCGCCGTACTTCCCTACCGTATCTACTTTTCCATCCTGATTAACTTCAACCAGATTATCGTTATATTTAGATGGACACTTCATTAATATTTTTGATGCATAGAATTTATCACCATCCATCTTCCCAATTAAAACTAATTTCTCAGATTTTTCGAAATCCTGAGGCTTTGTTCCACTGTAAACAACTTCTTTAACTTCTCCTTTCTCATCTTTCATATGAAAAGCAAAATGGTTGGCATCTTTTTGTGCATCGTAATACATGCCTTTAGATTTCTCCCAATAACCCATTACATGCTCTTCTTTATTGGAGCTTGCTGCCTCTTTAAAATTAGAATAAGTATCGGTGTTGGCATTTAAGCTAAATAAGATCCCTACCGAAATGGCTATGGTTATTAAACCAATTATGGCACTTTTTTTCATGTTGTGTATCGTTGTAAAAGCTGGCAACAAAGATAGAAAAATAGGCTAAGCAAGCATTCATTAACAATTATCTTGTCTTTATATTGACAATTAAGTGATTAATAATTTAGGAATGGGATATTCTTGGTGAAATGATATGGAGCAGTACGAGTTAAGGTATAAAACCGAAACTATCTGAATTATGAGCTGAGATCTGGGATGATGTACCAACCTTTGTGCCTAAACCCGATAGCGTGAAAATACTTTTGGAGCAGCATACCCCGAACAAGGCAGCAGCGTTCGCAAAAGATTGAAACAATAGCGGGACCGGCCCTACCCTACAACCGCAAGAACCGTACATTTCCAAAACAAAAAAATCCTTGCAAATGATATATCTGCAAGGATTTGAAATTTTATAATAAGTTGCCTTTTGTAACGCAGACTATGGCCAAACGCCCAATGTCATATAAGAAACGGCAATTTTATCGATTGAGTTTACAAAAGCTGCAGTTCTTAAGGTTTGCGTACCAGGCTTTTGCATTCTGGTTTCACGAATCTCGTGGTATGAATGAATCATGGTATCTTCTAAACCCGAGTTTACGAGTTCAATTTCTGAGGCGCCTTTAACAATCATTAGGCGGTGCTCTGGAAGAATGGTTTTCCCAGTTAAATTTTCTAACGTATTGATTAAGTTAGCATTAGAGTTAGCCGCATAACGATTTTCCATACGACCGAAAGCCACGTGTGAAAGGTTTTTTAACCATTCGAAATAGGAAACGGTTACACCACCTGCATTGCAATACATGTCTGGGATAATGATGCCGCCCATCTCGGTGAAAATGGCTTCTGCTTCTGGTGTAGTTGGTCCGTTAGCACCTTCGGCAATAATTTTTGCTTTAATGTTGCGGATATTAAGTTCTGTGAATTGATTTTCTAAAGCCGCTGGAACCAGGATATCGCATTCTTGCTCTAATCCTTCCATTGAATTTTTAAAATCTTTTGCGCCAGGAAAACCTAAAATAGAACCAGTATTTTTGCGATGTGCAAATACTTCATCTACATTTAAACCATTTGCATTGTAGATAGCACCTTCATATTCGCACAAACCAACGATGGTTGCGCCAAACTCGGCCAAGAATTTTGCAGAATGGTAACCCACGTTACCTAAGCCCTGAACAATCACTCTTTTTCCATCTAAACCAGCTGTTAAGCCAATTTTGTGCATATCTTCTGCAACTGAAACGCATTCGCGAACGGCGTACGCCACGCCACGACCGGTTGCTTCTTTACGCCCGCGGATACCATGTAGGGCAATTGGTTTACCCGTTACGCAACCTAAAGCATCTAACTGACCCGGATTCATAGTCATATAGGTATCTGCAATCCAGCTCATTTCCCGTTCGCCTGACCCATAATCTGGTGCAGGAACATCTATACCAGGACCGATAAAGTTTTTCTTAATTAATTCTGTAGTATAACGACGAGTAATCGTTTCTAATTCTGCTACGCTATATTGTTTGGTGTTGATTTTAATACCACCTTTTGCACCACCGAAAGGTACGTTAACAATGGCACATTTATAAGTCATTAATGCCGCAAGCGCCATTACCTCGTCTTCATTTACCATCTCGCTGTAACGAATACCGCCTTTTGTTGGGCTCATGTGATGGGAGTGCTCTACACGCCATGCATCAATTACTTCGAAACCGTTTCCACGACGAATTGGAAATTGGAAACGGTAAACACTATTACACGCTTTAATCTGGTTCAATAAACCTTCTGGATGATTGGTAAATTGAGCCGCACTGTCAAAGTTCTTGCATACATCAGCAAAAAACTTGTTCTCGTCTGCTAGATTAGCCATTTTTTATTTTTATGAATTAAGTATGCCGCAAAATTGCCTAAAAAAAACGCATATATCCAAATGGAAAAATACTTAGTGTAAAGCAAACACCAATGCATTTTGTTTTAAAAAACAGCTTTAAACAACTTAAACTAAGATTTTGGTACTACTTTTCTCTCTCGATTTTTTTTAATCTTTTATCGATAGTAAAAAGGTAGGCGAGCAAACCCAGCAGAATTATCACAATACAAGTTACAACAACATAAATTTTGCCATCGCTACGCAACTTATCGGCCATTTCTACACCATTATCTTGTGCAAATAACTGAACTGATGTAAGTATGAATATCAGGAAGAAGAGTATCTTTTTCATTTTATAGGTGTCTTTATATAAACAAGCTTTAATCGAATAGATGTGTGTTTTCAGCTTGTATAGTTTTTAGTTAGCTTGTTGTTTGTTTTCAATGGAACGGATTCTAAAGCGGATGGTGTAAATCCAATAGCCAATTAATATCCAACCTAAACAGGCCGGATAAAAAACCATCCGCATTCGGCTATCTAAATCGTAACTATTAAAACCAGGGTTACCACCGTTACCCGGGTGTAATGAATCTTTTAAGCGAGGTAAAACGAAAAGTAATACCACCATCATCGGGAAAGCAAAGATGTTGTAAATGGCCGAAATTTTCGCCCTTTTTTGTTCTTCATCTATCGCATTGCGAAGAATTAAATAGGCAAAATACAGCAGTACAGAAATTGCTGCAAAATTCTGTTTGGGGTCGAAACTCCAAAACTGACCCCAGGTATATTTGGCCCAAATGGCTCCGGTTACCAAACCTAAAAGGCCGAAGATGATACCTGCATTTACACTTTCTACCGCCTTTAAATCATCAATTTCACTTTTAGAACTTAAAGATTTAATGCTGTAAAAAACAGAAATTGAGAACAAAACAATCATGGCAAACCACATGGGTACGTGGAAATACAAATTACGGATAGACTCATTTAAAATCGGTAACCGCGGTACGCCAAGCAACAAACCAGCAATGGCGGTGTATATAACCAAAACAGAGCCTAAAATTTTCCACCAAGTTTTATTCATATATTTTTATTTAGATCAGGCAGTTTAACTGTAAAAGACATTTTGAGATATTATTTTAATCTCGCCAAAGGTAAGGAAATAACAATAATGAGGTAGCAACGGTTAATACATTCACCACTAAAATCATCGCAATTTCATCATAGCTATTCTCCCATGGTAGCCCATCGACCGCATTTTTTGCCAATTTTATCAACAATATTAATACGGGAATAATTATGGGAAAGCTTAAGATAGCCATCAACATTCCACCGTTCCCAGCTTTACTAGCAATGGCCGAAACCATTGTAAATACAGTCGAAAAGCTGATGCTTCCAAGCACCACTGCAACATAATACAGCAGCATATCTGGCGGGGTAAAAGTATCAAACACCATAGCATAAAAACCTAATGCGATAGTAGTTAAAACAACCATGAGCAGCGTATTATAAACCGTTTTGGCTATTAAAATTGCCGCTGGACTTGCCAAAATATAACTGTATAATTGCTGACCTTTAGTTTCTTGCAAAAAACTTTTAGACACACCATTTATGGAAGCGAAAAGCATAATAATCCAGAATAAAGCATTCCAGGTAAGTTTATCGCCTATGGTTACAAATGATAAATAGCAGGTAAATATGGTCGAAACTACATACAATAATACGCCGTTGATGGTATATTTGGAACGCCACTCTAACAGTACTTCCTTGTGGATTAAATATTTAACCTCTTTGGCCAATTGCATAACCGCAAAGATACTTTTATTGATAAATAATGAGCGACTAAATTGTTGGATTGTTGTAATTTTGTGTTGATCTTAAACTGCTGAATTTTAAAGAACAAACTCATTAAAAAATCAAGGAGGATTACATTATACTTATAGGCGGATATAAGATTGATAAGATTATTCCATCCAACGCTATTTCCGCTATCTAACAATTATGAGCTACGCATCTTTTATTTCATCGCCCATAGGGAAAATAACCATTCTTGCTGAAGATGATTTTGTCTATGCCATTACTTTTGCAGAAAAAGACGTTGATGGGTTGATGGAGAACGAACTCACCAGAAATGTAGCCATACAATTGGAGGCATACTTTAAAGGTAATTTAAGTGCATTTAATTTCCCGATGCAACAGAAAGGAACAGATTTTCAGCAAGAAGTTTGGAGAAAATTGCTCAACATTCCGTTCGGAGAAACAACTTCCTACGCAAAGTTTTCGGCACACAAACCGCTAGCAATTAGGGCGATTGCCGCAGCGAATGGGAAAAATGATCTTGCGATTGTAGTTCCTTGCCATCGGGTGATTGGAAGCAGTGGTAAATTGGTAGGATATGCAGGCGGGTTATGGCGCAAGCAGTGGCTGCTTCAGCATGAAAGAGAAATCGCAAATAAAGGACAAACAGAACTAAAATTTTAAACCTATAAACTAAAAGGGAACCTGTACCTGCTGATCAGATGGATTTTATAAAAGCAATCAGACTAATAAATACAGTAGGTAACAGATGCACGTTTGAGATGGGTAAAATACCCCTCAAAAAGCATATTGATGCCAGATACTTTTTTGCACACAGTGATATTTCTTTAGAAAAATCGCTTCACCCTGCTCCCCGCAGACAATATGTAATTACCCTTAGCGGAAAGTTGAGATTTACCGTTTCTAATGGTGAAACCTTTATTTTAGAACCTGGCATAGTGTTGATAGCGGCAGACACATTGGGCGAAGGGCATAGCTGGGAAATGTTAGAAGGCAGAAAGTGGGAACGAATCTATATCCCGATAGCCGATGGAGAAGCAGATGCATTCGAAGCAGGGTGATTTATATTTAATCCATTTTTCTTTCCAAAATGGTGATAATTTAAAAAAAATGATATTTTTGGAAACAACAAACGCTCGATGAAATACACTCCAGGATTACACATTTTATCAGAATTTTCTTCTAAAAAATCAGCAGAACTGACCTCTTCTGAGGCATGTCGAACGCTTTTTGATCAGCTAATCCGAGAAAATAATTTACAAAAAGTTGGAGAAGTTTACCACGATTTTCCCGATGGTGGCTTCACGGCAGTGGTTTGCTTAACAGAATCTCATCTATCCATTCACACATGGCCAGAATTCGATCTTGCAACCTTTGACATTTTCTTATCAAACTACCAGAAAGATAACACGGAAAAAGTTAAAGCCATTTATCAATCGGTTATACAGTTTTTCCATGGAAAAGAATTGCAAAAAACAGAGGTCATACGCTAATGGAGATACCAGCTACATCAGTTTTTAAACTTTCTGAAACGGTAACTTGTCCAGATTGCAAGCACGAAATCATATTATATGATTACCCAAAAAGTAAGTTTGCTTCCTGCAGCGTTTGCCATGTTTATTGGCAAATTGTAGCTACTGGCGTGTTAAAACAAAGAAAGCAGTTAGAAGAACCAAAAAAAGAACCCGCTTTAAAACTGGGTACTACCGTACAATTGCACGGAGACACGTTAAAAGTAATTGCCTACCTGGAAAAAAAAGAATCGAATACCGTTTATAGTTGGAGAGAATATTTGCTTAGCAGTTCCGATAAGGGTTACGTGACTTTATCAGAATTTAATGGGCACTGGAATTTTATAGCAGGTGAAAAATTTTTACCCGACTATAAGAAACCCATGAGCTATGGCGACAGCATTGATTACAAAGGGGTGTTGTACAAACTTTTTAATAAATATACCCCGGTTGTTACGGCCATGCTTGGTGAAGCAGATTGGGATGTGATAGGCGAACGAGTTAAAGCAAGTGAATACATTGCACCGCCCTTTATGGTTGTGCAAGAGACCAACCGGAATAATGTCGGAGAAAGAAATTATTACATCGGCGAATATCTAGAGCCAGAATATATTGCCAATGCTTTCGGAATAAACCGGGAACTGTTGCCTGAAAAAATAGATATCGGAGCAAACGAACCTTCCAAGGCATATCAGAACTGGACATCGGCGTTAGTGGCGAGCGGCGTCGCCCTCATTATCATTTTATTGATTCACATACTCCTTGGATATGCCAAACCTGAAAAAGAGCTCATCAATGATACGTTCCTGATTACTTACGATGGAAGTAGCGGAACAGATACCTTTAAACCTTTCGTTACACCTGCATTTACCATCGATGATGAATCTTCTAACTTAGCATTTGAAATTGCATCGGCAGTAGACAATAATTGGCTTGAAGCTACCATCATGTTGGTTAATGAAATAGATAATAAAACTTGGGAAGTTAGCAAAGGAATAGAGTACTACCATGGGTACGAAGATGGCGAAAAGTGGAGTGAGGGCTCTACAACCCAATCTATCCTTATATCGGAAATTCCAAAAGGTAAATATCACCTAAATGTGTACCCATCATCAGGAGATATATATAGAAATAGCCTATACATTAAGGCTACATGTAACGTTCCCTTGTGGCGCAATACGCTAATTTCGATACTTTTGATCTGTATATACCCTACTATCGCATGGTATCTAATGCGCAATTATGAGAAAAAAAGATGGAATAACAGCGACTATTCACCTTTTGTAACAGAAGATTAAATGAATATAAAATCAATCGCATACTACGCTGCCTTTTTACTGATTTTAATCGGGTACTACTGCTATAGCGGGTTTAGAGGAGCTGCCTACTATCAAGATAGGGTAGAAAAAAACACGGAGTATTCAGGTAATAAGGGCCGTTCCGGACATATAAATAGGTTTTACCATAAATAAATTATCACATGAGTTTAAACGAATTGATTAACATCAAATACATTATTGCTTCCATCGTTTTTTCGATTTTGGGTATAGTTGTATTATTTCTTGCATTTTGGGTTATCGAAAAAATTACGCCCGAAAATATCTGGAAAGAGATATTGGAAAAACAAAATGTAGCTCTTGCCATTGTATTTGCAGCTTTTATTATTGCCATCGCCATGATTATAAGCTCTGCTATACACAGTTAAAATGAATAAAAAGTTACCGGCACTTTTATTAATTTCTGTTTTTGTTGTAGCAACTTGCGGATTAATTTACGAGTTGATAGCAGGCACATTAGCCAGTTATTTGCTCGGCGATTCGGTTACACAATTTTCAACCATTATCGGGGTTTACCTGTTCTCTATGGGCATTGGCTCATGGGTATCAAAGTATTTTGAAAAGAATATTCTTTCCTGGTTTATACAGATAGAAATTCTGGTTGGTTTGGTTGGTGGTTTCAGTGCTACTATTCTTTTCCTCGTGTTCGAAAGCATTGCCTCTTTCAGAATTGTGCTGTATGGTTTTGTAAGTTTAACGGGGATACTGGTAGGCTTAGAAATTCCGTTGTTGATGCGTATTCTAAAAGATCGATACGAATTCAAAGATCTGGTATCAAGAGTATTTACCTTTGATTATATTGGGGCTTTGTTGGCTTCGTTAATTTTTCCGCTATTGCTTATTCCACATTTGGGTTTGGTAAAAACAGCGTATTTGTTTGGGATGCTGAATGTTGCGGTAGCACTAATTGTTTGCATTAGTTTCAAAAAGCAGATAAAAGCTGTTAACTACCTTCAAACTGCATCCATAATCAGCATTTTGCTTTTAACGATAGGCTTCGTCTACGCAGACAAAATAACAAGCTTTTCTGAAAGCCAAACCTATAGTGACACGATTATTTATACCAAAAGCACCCCTTATCAGAGAATCATCCTTACCAAGAAAAACAAAATTTTGCGCCTCTTCCTGAATGGCAATTTGCAGTTTAGTTCCGATGATGAATACCGTTATCATGAAGCTTTAGTACATCCTGGACTGCAGGCGTTGCCCTTTGCAAAGAACGTATTAGTGATGGGAGGCGGCGATGGTTTGGCTGTAAGGGAAATTCTAAAGTACCCGAACGTGTCATCAGTAACGCTAGTAGATTTGGATAAAGGCATGACGAGTCTTTTCCAGTCAAACAAAATATTAACACGCCTAAATAAAAATTCCCTCTTGTCTCCAAGGGTGAAAGTAATTAATGCGGATGCGTTTAGTTGGATCAAAGGACAGCACCGCAAGTTTGATTTTATTGTTATCGATTTCCCTGATCCCTCCAATTACGCAGTTGGAAAGCTTTATACCAACTCTTTTTATCGCCTGGTGAAGGACTTATTAACGCCGAAGGGGCTGATGGTAATCCAGTCTACATCGCCCTATGTAGCGCCAAAATCTTTTTGGACTGTAAATAAAACACTTGAAAGTGTTGGCTTAAAAACCATACCATACCACAATTATGTACCATCGTTTGGCGAATGGGGTTACATAATGGCTACGCGACCAGAAAACCCATATAAAAAACCTCTGCAATATTTACCCGGGTTAAAATTTATATCTAAAGAAAGTTTTGAACTTATGCTTTACTTTCCGAAGGATATGAGTAAGGTGGAAACAGACATTAACAAGCTCAATAACCAGATTTTAGTAAAGTATTTCGAAGATGAGTGGGCAAACATTTTATAAAGATCAAGTTAACAGTTTTTTAAAACGGCGTGCTTTTCTCCTGCGGCTGGGCTTGGTAACAGGTGGTATCTTCCTTAATGGTTGCTATCAAAAGGCTAAAAAAAATGCATACAACATAAGTGGAAACCTCATTGGACCCAATGCAAAAGCAGGCCATATTCTTCGGGACAAAACAAAATTACCACAACCTGGCGCAGTAAAAAAGGTAAAAACTTTAATTGTCGGAGGTGGAATATCTGGACTTTCTGCAGGGAGATGGCTGAAGCAAAACGGCGAAACTGATTTTGAGATCATCGACCTCGAGAATTATGTTGGCGGAAATTCGCATTTCGGCCAAAACGAGGTGACAGCACACCCTCTAGGCGCACATTACATTACCGTAGCCAATAACGATGATACACTGCTATTGGATTTTTTACACGAAATAAACGTTATCACGCATTATGAAAACAAACTTCCCTTTTATAACGAGTACTTTTTAACTTTTGATCCAGAAGAGCGGCTGTTAATTAATGGCGAATGGCAGGAAGGTTTAGTTCCAGATTTTGGTGTTCCGCCAGCGGATAAAAAACAGATCAAAGCTTTCTTTGCAGAAGTAGAAAAACTTAAGAACACCAAAGGCTCGGATGGAAAGTTTCTCTTCCAAATTCCAGTTAAAGAATCATCTACAGATGAAAGTATTAGAAAATTAGATCAGATCAGTTTTGACCAATACTTGAAAGCTAAAGGTTTTAATTCCAAATATCTCCTTTGGTATTTAAACTATGCTTGTAAGGATGATTATGGTCAGAAAGCAACAAAAATCTCTGCCTGGGCAGGCTTACATTATTTTGCTTCACGAAGAGGCACTTCCGCCAACGCTGAGCAGAATGCAATCATTACATGGCCACAAGGCAATGGATGGTTAGTGCAGCAGATGCAGCAAAAACTCAAGAATCACATCAAGACCTCACAAATGTGCTGTGAGCTAGAGATTAAATCAAATGGAAAAGTTCATGCTTTAATTTATGATGTTCAGGCACACAACACCCAATGTATAGTGGCAGATCATGTGATCTTAGCCACGCCTCAATTTGTAAATAATCGACTATTAAAAGATATTGAACGGCCAATTGACTACCAGCAGTTCAGTTATTCCCCATGGTTGGTGGCCAATATTACGCTTGACCAACTTCCAAGTGCTAAGGGTACAAACCTTTGTTGGGATAATGTTGTATACAATACGCCGTCTGTAGGCTATGTAAACGCTACGCAGCAACAACTGCAATTGGCTGAAGACAGAAAAGTATTTACCTATTACCTACCTCTGTGTGATCATGAACCAGCAATAAGCAGACTGGCAGCTTATAGCAGAAGCTACGAACAATGGTTGGCGATCGTAATGCCAGAATTAGAACTGATGCACCCAGGAATCTCAAATAGCATCGAAAACATCGACTTTTGGATTTGGGGACACGGAATGATTGCACCAACTAAAAACTTCATCTGGAGCAAAAACCTTCAGCAGGCCAGAAAATCTATGGCAGATAAAATCTTTTTTGCCCATACAGATCTTAGTGGAATTTCTATTTTTGAAGAAGCATTTCACCAGGGAATAAATGCAGCTAAACAAGTGTTAAATGCTAAATCTTAACCACAAACAGCCTTGGCTAAACACTGCATGGAGTGACTTGTTGTTCATTCTCGCTCCTGCTTTCTTGTCACTTTTGTTGGTATTTATGTTTCCAGCACAGTTTCAGCACACTATAGATATTCCTTTGGTATATTGGGTGTTTTTAATTGTGTTTATAGATGTTGCGCATGTTTACAGCACCCTTTATCGAACATACTTCAATATTAGTACCCTGAAACAACAGCGCACACTATTATTATTAATTCCAGTAATATGCTACATTAGTGGTGTGTTCGTCTATAAGTTCGATGCACTTTGGTTCTGGAGGATACTAGCCTACTTAGCGGTTTACCATTTCGTGCGGCAGCAATACGGTTTTATGCGTTTATATACCCGCAACGAGGACAGCTCAAAACTTATTCACTTTATAGATAAAACTGCCATCTATGTAGCAACACTATATCCATTACTATTTTGGCACCTCAATAGTTCCAGAAATTTTAACTGGTTCATTGCCGGGGACTTTCTTAACTTTCAAAACGAGCCTCTACTTCAAATGGCAAAATGGCTATATGTTGCTGTTATCTTAGCTTATTTAACCAAAGAAGTCATTTCAGTCTATCGCCAAAAATGGCTTAACATTCCCCGGAACCTACTAATTTTTGGCACCTTTCTTTCTTGGTACTTTGGTATTGTTTATTTTAATGGAGATATGGCCTTTACCACGCTGAATGTACTTTCTCATGGCATCCCGTACATGGCGCTGATTTGGTTTTTCGAAAAGAAAAAATATCAGTCTGGAAAAAGAAACTCCAAGTTAATGAAATTATCATTTGGCCGTTATGGATTAATCATCTTCTTCATTGTCTTGGTTGCACTGGCCTATGTTGAAGAAGGTTTTTGGGATGGCTTTATATGGCAAGAACATCAGGCAGTTTTCAAACCATTTGCCAACTTACCGCGCATCAGCAGCCAAGAGCTCCTCTCCTTAATCATTCCGCTACTTGCACTTCCACAAGCAACGCATTACGTACTGGATGGCTTTATCTGGAAAGCCAAAAACAAATTTTAAAAAACTATAAAAACCTTCTTATCGTAAATCATATTAACCAATTCACGTTATTATGAAAGCGATATGCGCCCTTTTCCTGATGTTATTTAGTTTTTTGCCTGCAGAAAAAAATACACCAGTTGCCAGGTTAGATTTAAAAAAATACTCCGGAACCTGGTATTCCCTATATTCTATTCCTACCATTTTTGATAAGGGAAGCAGAGAGACCACTACAAAGTATACGCTTAACAAAGATGGATATTACGATGTATTAACTACCTACAAAAAACCAAATGATGAAAAGGTTTATTCAAGAAACTCGAAAATGTTTCCTTCAGAAGATGGCGATCGTGGAGAATTACAAGCACAATTCATTTGGCCAATAAAAATTGATTATTGGGTTATTGAACTTGCCGATGACTACTCTTACGTTGTAGTTGGTCATCCTGATCATAAATTTTTATTTATTATGAGTCGTAGCCAGACAATGCCAAAAAAAACCCACGATGAAATCGTGTCTCGTTGCAAAGCTAAAGGTTACGATGTTGCCAAACTAACAGCACAATTTAAAGGCTAGTTCGAAGCAATCTTTTCCGCTCTTTTTGTGCTGAAGAGCAGAAACAAAATCCCTACTAGCAACACAATCCATCCCCATTGAAAATGAACGACTTTACCAATAAGTTTATTGGCGAAACCGTACTTAGTATAGTTATTCTTGGTAAAAAAGACGGCCGCGAGAGATAAAACATACCAAATGGCCATTGCTACACTCATAAAACGCACAGCACCGGCCTTTCTAATAAACAGAAATAGCACCAGAATAGCTATCATGATATAAGTAATAAAAAACAATCTTGCATCAGATTGATATAGATTCCAGTTACCTTTCAAAGGCACTTTCAAGATAGGGCAAAAGCCAGCGATGGCACAAAGAATAATCCCCAATAAGGCCCTGAATTTATTTAAAATCAACATGGAATTAAGCAATTTATATTTTTTAGAAACAGTTTAAAATAGACCCCTGCAATAAGTTACAAATGTAGCGCTACTTTCCTTCAGTAATACCCATTTTCTCGGCAAAATGCGCACAGTAATCGCGTAGATCTTCCACAATTAAAGTTTCGTTAGTAGCTTTTAAAAAGCTATCGCCCATAGTTTGTAAGGTTTCATAGAAAAAACGCTTCATCTCGTCCACAGGCATATCTTTCGTCCACAAATCGATTTTTAGCGTGTTCTGGTAGTTATGGTCCCATACCGATAAAAACATGGCTTTGGCAGGCACCTTATCGCTATTTTTTGCGTCGCTACTTTCCCAAAGAATACTATCTGGATTATTTCCTTCGTCTAACTCAACTGTTAGTTTTATTTCCGCTGTCTTCATATTATCTTTTTTTGAGCGAAGCGCTCACCCAATTCCTGGCTGCAAAGATGCTTATTTTTTGGTTTGCTTAAGCTGCCAGAATCGATGTTGAACAATTTTTACGATTATATTACGAGAGCCGCTGAATAATTAGAATGAGCACCGCAGTAATAACGATAAAAATACATTCCACCAACCAAATGCGTTTCAGGTCTTTTAACGTGTACCTAAAAACCAAGTCGGTAATAAACGTTACTAAAATGAGACAACTTAATATAAGCAGGTAAAACCCACTCATATCTATCTGCTTCGGTGCTAGGTTTTGTTTAGTTAGAAGATGGTATGAAACCAAACCTAAACTAGCTGCACCAATAATGTTCAAAGGGGTAATCCTTAAAGTCATTACTATTTCTTATCAAATTTTTTACCTTTTTTAAACGACTTAATTTGCTTTCCTGCTTTGGCTTTGGCTTTTTCCCTCACTTTCTTTTCTATTGCCGCAGCATGTTTTTTCTCATGGAAAGCACCCTTAAAGTCCGGATCTTCCTTTCTTTTTTGCATATCAATCTCCCGAGCAATATGCTGGCGTTCCTCGTAAGGTGTTTCATCAATATAAACACCTTCGGGTATTTCTGCCACTGGGATGTATTGGCGAATCAGTTTCTCAATTTTACGGATGTAATATTTCTCGGCATCGGTAGCAAAAGTTATGGCATCGCCTTTGGCAAAAGCCCTGCCCGTACGCCCAATTCTATGCACATAATCTTCAATAATAATGGGTACATCGAAATTAATTACATGGCTCACATCGCTTACATCTATCCCTCTACTGGCCACATCCGTAGCTACCAAAACCCTAATATTTCCTTCTTTAAAGCTGTTAATAGAATTTATCCTGGTGTTTTGTCCTTTGTTTGCGTGAATTACCCGAACATTTTCGGCACCATAACGCCGTTCAATAAAGCTAAAAATATTATCGGCTACCGTTTTTGTTTTGCAAAAAATGATCAGACGATTAAAAGTCTCATCATTTTTCAACAGGTGTTGCAATAAATTTATTTTGGTTTTAAAATTCGGAACGTAATACAAGGTTTGGGTAACGTTTGCGGCTGGGGTAGCTTGTTGCGAAGCTTCAATGACTACCGGATTTTTTAAAAAATCACCAGCTATTTTCTGTACCAAATCGCTCATGGTAGCCGAAAACAATAAGTTCTGACGCTTCCTCGGTACAATTTCCAAGATACGATGTATCGAGCCAATAAAGCCCATATCCATCATTTTATCGGCTTCATCGAGGACCAGAAATTTTAAGCTTTGGGTATTAATATCTCCTGCCAAATACAAATCTAAAAACCGTCCGGGCGTTGCAATTAAAATATCAATGCCCTTTGCAATCTGTTCCTTCTGTGTTTTCGGTCCAATGCCTCCAAAAATCACCAGCGAACGCAAATCAGTATATGTAGAGAAAAGCTTCACTTGCTCTGCAATCTGCATGGCCAGCTCCCGGGTTGGCGACAAAATCAATGCCCTGGGGTTTTCGCCCTGTGCATATTTCAGCTGCATTAAAATCGGCAAAACAAAAGCAGCGGTTTTACCTGTTCCCGTTTCCGCGATACCGAAAATATCCTGACCAGATAGTACAGGAGCAATTGCTTTTTCTTGTATCGGCGTGGCAACGGTATAACCTGCATCGGCAACTGCATTTAAAATCTGCCTGTTTAACTTAAATTCTTCGAACGATTTTGCCATAGCCCACAAAGATAGTGATTAAGGTTGAGGGTTTGAAGGCGTAAGATAGTGGCTTTAAACCCCATTTCTAAATTTAGCGTCTTCTTCAGGAGAATTAATTGTAAAGCAATTCCACTAATGCTTAGGTTTGGGTAGTCCTGCTATCGTTCCAATCTTTTTGTCAATGTTTGTACAAGTATGTTATAGACTTGCACACAAAAAGGATTTCCACTTTATCAGGTTTATTTAACTCAAAACAGCAACATCAAACTTAATTCGCACCTTTCATCCGTTTAACCTTTATACTTTATACTCATTACTTTATACTTTTTACTTTAAACTTTCTACTTTAAACTTTATACTTTCTACTTTATACTTTTTACTTTAAACTTTTTACTAAAACACTACCTTTGAAACCATGAATACTTACCTGATAAAAGCCGCAACACTTGTTAATGAAGGAGAAAAAATCGTTGCCGATGTATTAATCAAAGATGGATTTATAGCTAAGATTGGTCATAATCTTACTGCTACTGGTGCAGAAGAAATTAATGCAGAAGGATTGTATCTTTTACCAGGAATGATCGATGATCAGGTTCATTTTCGTGAGCCAGGGCTAACTCATAAAGCAGATATTTTTACCGAAAGCATGGCTGCCGTAGCTGGAGGAATCACATCCTTCATGGAAATGCCCAATACCGTACCCAATACCTTAACGCAAGAGTTACTTGCTGATAAATACCAAATTGCTTCAGAAACCTCTTTAGCCAACTATTCATTTTACATGGGCGCAAGTAACGATAACATTGAAGAGGTTTTAAAAACCAACCCGAAAAATGTTTGTGGCATAAAGGTATTTATGGGATCCTCAACCGGAAATATGTTGGTTGATAACGAAAAAACTTTAGAAAACATATTTAGTAAAGCACCCATATTGGTAGCTACCCATTGCGAAGACGAAGCCACCATTCGCCAGAACCTTGCAGACTTTAAAACCAAGTACGGCGAAGCGCTAACCATCGAGATGCATCCGCTCATTCGAAGTGCAGAAGCTTGTTATAAATCATCATCGTTAGCGGTAGAACTGGCCAAAAGCTACAAAACACGTTTGCATATTTTGCACATATCTACCGCGAAGGAAATTGCACTTTTTGATAATAGTATTCCATTAAAAGATAAAAAAATTACCGCCGAAGCGTGTGTACATCACCTTTGGTTTAACGATCAGGATTACGCAGCGAAAGGCAATTTTATTAAATGGAACCCCGCGGTAAAAACTGCTGAAGACCAAAACGGAATTTTGGCGGGTGTTTTAAACGACCAGATCGACGTAATTGCTACCGACCACGCCCCGCATACTTTAGAAGAGAAAAACCAACCATATACCCAAGCTCCTTCTGGCGGACCATTGGTACAACATGCTTTACCTGCCCTATTAGAAATGCATTTGCAAGGAAAAATTTCTCTGGAAAAAATAGTGGAAAAGACTGCTCATAACTTGGCCATTTGTTTTGATATCGAAAAACGGGGATTTATTAGAGAGGGCTATTGGGCAGATTTAGTATTGGTTGACTTGAATGATGCCTGGAAAGTAACCAAATTAAATAACTTTTATAAGTGTGGTTGGAGCCCTTTTGATGGAGATACTTTTCAAGCCAGCATTACGCATACATTTGTATCAGGCAATTTGGCGTACCATAAAGGCAGGTTTACAACCGACCAAATTGGGCAAAGGCTAACATTTGCGAGATAACAACAATTGTAAAATAATAATTTTTTAATCTTGGACACCCTTTCTCCTCCAATAGAAACACGTACCACAAAGCAACTTCTCTTGATTGCGGGTAACCCCGAAGAGTGGACTCAAGAGGCGCTTTTTCAAGCGCTAGAAGCGTTGAAGGCTCGAGGTGTTACGGAGGAGCAAATAAAACAAGCTAAATATTCACATAAAAAAAACTTAAACTTAGAGACCTGAGAAAGGCGAAAGAATCTTATTCAATCTTAGAATCTGTTGTTAACCCCTGTGCAACTCTTTTCGAGGTACTGATTTCTTGGGAACTGAGGAAAGACGGCTTTGAAACAAAGGCAAATCAACAAGTTTGGTTAAGACCAATATTTATACTTTTAATAATTATTTTAATTGTTGCTATGCTATTCTAAATGCGAAAAACGAAACCTATTTTTTTTAAGTTTTTAGCGCTATTTGGTCTAGCGCTTTTAATTTTTCTGTTCGGTCTGTTCCCAATGGCCGTAAAAAAATACTATTCATTAGGTTTTTATCCCTTAATATCCTCAGCGCTGAGGTTCATTTCATCTAGTTGTCCATTTGCAGTAGGCGACATTGTGTACGCCCTGTTAATAGGCTTTGTGCTTTATAAAATCATAAGATTCATTAAAAAACGCAGAGCACTAAAAAAGGAAGACCGGTTTATTGTACCAATTCAAATTTTAAATTTTTTCCTAATCCTGTATATCGTCTTCAAAATGGTTTGGGGTCTAAATTATAGTCGGCCTAGCATAAGCGAAGAATTAGGCATAGCCAATGAAAAATACAGTGTAAAAGAACTGGTTCTGTTGGGCGATTATTTCGTTAAAAAAACCAATGGCTTAAAGGTAATGCAGCGTAGCGTTCCCCCCTATCTCATCCATGAATTAAAACAAAAATCTGCCGCTGCCTACCTGTTGCAAGCCAAACAAAATGCGCTATTCCGATATGCAAATCCATGTTTAAAATCAGTTTCGATTCCCTATTTAGTTAGTAAAGCTGGCATAGAAGGTTATTATGCACCGTTAACCGGAGAAGCAAATATGAATATGAAACTCCCCGATTTTGTTAAACCTTATGTTTCGTGCCACGAAATTGCACACCAACTCGGTATTGCTTATGAAGATGAAGCCAACTTATTGGGTTACTTAACAGCAAGTAATAGCCCCGATGTGAGTTACCAATATGCAGCTAATTACGAAATGTTAAGGTACATCCTGTTCGAAATCAGAATGAAATCTCCAGACGATTATAAATTGCTGCACGATCGTTTACTGCCTCAGGTTTTAGCAGATTTTAAAGCTGAAAAAGAGTTCTGGCGTAAATATAATGGCGAAATGTTTGGCTACATGGATGCAGCTTTTGATCGTTTTCTAAAACTGAATAACCAACCGAAAGGCATAGACAGTTATCAAGATATTGTAATCTGGCTGTGGAACATACACAAAAGTGAGTTACAATAAAAAGTAAAACGAAGAACGAAGAATTTAAAAACCTACAACTTAAAACGGAAAACTTATGAGGTAGAACGTAAAACCTACAACATAAAAGTACTAACCATGTATCGCCTCTTTTGTTCCGAAACTTTGTATTAACTCACCTTCAAAATCCAACCATTCTTTCCAACGTTTATCTACATCAACATCGGTGCTGTATTTACGGGCAAAGTTTAGAAACGTGGTGTAATGCCCAGCTTCAGAAACCATTAATTCATGGTAGAATTTGGCCAGTTCGGCGTCTTTAATATTCAATGAAAGTACACGGAAACGTTCACAACTCCTGGCCTCGATCATAGCTGCAAATAAAAGCCTATCGATAAAAGCCTGGTTTCTGCTGCCATCTTTTTTACTAAACTTCACTAAACGGCCAACGTAATCATCTTTCCGCTCACGACTCAAAGTATACCCGCGTTGTTTAATAATGTCGATAACCATTTGAAAATGTTGCATCTCTTCAATGGCAATGGCGGTAAGTTCATCAACTAAATCTTGATGCTCAGAATTTTGTGTAATTAAAGTAATCGCATTCGATGCAGCTTTTTGCTCGCACCAGGCATGGTCAGATAAAATTTCTTCGAGATTAGATTCAGCAATATTTGCCCAGCGTGGGTCTGTTAACAATTTTAAGCCTAACATTTACGATTTTTGTTGAACGGCAAAATTAAGAATATTTAAGATAGGTTTGTATTCACCAAACATTAAATACGATTACGGAATAATGATTATAGTTATTCAAAATCATATCAGTCTTCGGAAGCAAAAAAAAAGCGCTTATTTTGCATATAAATAAATGACAGTCGCGAAGAAACTATTAATAATTGGGTTGGTTTGGCCGGAGCCTACCTCATCGGCAGCGGGAACGAGGATGATTCAATTAGTTGAACTCTTTCTGCGCCACGGTTACGAAATTACTTTTGCTTCAGCAGCTTCTAAAAGTGATTTCAGTCATAACTTCTCGGGCACCAGCGTTACCGAACAGCAAATTAAACTAAACGACGAAAGCTTTAATGATTTTATAAGAACTTTAAATCCGGTTATAGTACTGTTCGATCGTTTTATGATTGAAGAGCAATACGGTTGGCGGGTACAGCAGGAATGCCCCGATGCCATTCGGATTCTAGATACCGAAGATTTACATTGCCTACGTAGTGCACGCCAGCAAAGCGAAAAAAAACAAACGGATCTAAATTTCTTTAGCGAAGTGGCTAAACGCGAAATCGCTGCTGTTTTACGCTGCGATTTATCCCTCATCATTTCAGAAACAGAGGTGGAAATCTTAAGCGAAACCTTTAAAATAGACAAAGCATTGTTGCACTACCTCCCATTTTTAGAGGATAACATTGATACGGAAATCACAAAAAATTGGCAGAGTTTTGAAGATCGATCAGATTTTATCTTTATTGGAAATTTCTTACATGAGCCTAATTGGAATACGGTACAAACACTGAAAACGAAAGTTTGGCCAATTTTACGGAAGAAGCTGCCTGGCGTAAATTTAAATATTTATGGGGCCTATCCTACCGAAAAAGTATTTCAGCTTAGTAATAAAGCCGAAAAGTTCTTGATAAAAGGCAGAGCTGAAAATGCCCGAGCTACGCTTTCTAAGCACAGAATTCTACTGGCGCCAATTCAGTTTGGGGCCGGTGTTAAAGGTAAATTTATCGATGCGATGCAGGCAGGCACACCCTCGCTAACTACTTCAGTTGGTGCCGAGGCCATGGCAGGAGATTTAGCATGGAATGGATTTATCGAAAATGATTTGGAGGTCTTTGCCGAAAAGGCTGTGGCGCTGTATCTAGATGAAGCGGCTTGGCTTGCTGCGCAGCAAAACGGGATAACCATTATTAATGAAAGATACGCTGACAAAAAATTCGGCCATGACTTTATTTCACTCATCGAAGAAATTGACTTAAAAAAGCACCGTCAGAATAATTTTATCGGTCAAATTTTAAATTATCATACAGCACAAAGCACTAAATACATGTCGCTTTGGATTGAGGAGAAGAACAAGAAGTAGCTATTTACGAACTTGCAGGAACCTAAAAGCAACTGAACATAGTTTTTAAACCTGATTGACGGGGAAAGCCCAAACTTTTTCTGTTTGGCTTGTACCAAAAGCAGGGCTAAAGAATCCTAAGCATTACAGAACTGCTCATTTCCAAAAAAATGTCTTAGCTTACAGAAACTTATTCCTGAGCAAACCAGCTTGCTTTCTTTACAACATTTAAACATTCAAAAGCCCAAAAGCTTACAACATTCTTGTAACTTTGAACCATGGCAAAAATATCAATTAACCTTGCTACAGGTTCCTTTCAAAAGGAAGAAATTATAGTTGGCATAGATTTAGGCACCACAAATAGTTTGGTGGCTTTTATCGATCCAAGCAAAAATCCACAAGTAATTAACGATGCTGGAAAAGGAGTTTTAGTGCCTTCTGTAGTACATTTTAATGAATACGGAGATGCTGAAATTGGTAATGAAGCTAAAACTTATCTTACTACAGATCCAACAAATACCATTTTCTCGGTAAAACGATTATTGGGCCGTTCTTACAAAGACGTTGCCGAACACAGCGATATTTTCAGCTACAAAATAATTGATGATGATACCGATGCCTTGGTAAAAATTCAGGCCGGAGATCGCTTTTATACCCCGATTGAACTATCTGCCGAAATTTTAAAAGAGCTCAAAGCCCGTGCAGAACACGCGTTAAAAACCCCGGTAAACAGGGCTGTTATTACTGTACCAGCATATTTTAACGATAGTCAGCGGCAGGCAACCCGAGATGCCGGGAAGCTAGCGGGATTAGATGTGATGCGGATCGTAAACGAACCCACGGCAGCTAGTTTGGCCTACGGAATTGGTCTAGATCCATCGCAACAAAAAACCATTGCCGTTTACGATTTGGGTGGTGGTACATTCGACGTGTCTATTCTCCAAATCCAGAACGGTATTTTTGAGGTTTTGGCTACAAATGGAAACACTTATTTGGGCGGCGACGATTTTGACCGGGCTATTGTAAACCATTGGATAGAGAAAAATAATCTAGACATTTCGCTTCTGGCCCAAGATAACATATTGATGCAAACCTTGCGCCTGCAAGCTGAGGCGGCTAAAAAGGCATTGTCTGCACAAAATTTATACAACGAAAAAATTGGCGACATCTGGTGTACGCTTGATAAACAAACTTTCGAAAAATTAATTTCAAGCAAGGTAGATGAAACCATAACGGCTTGTAAAAATGCACTACAAGATGCCAATTTAGATGCCACTGCTATCGATGAGGTTATTCTAGTTGGTGGTTCTACCCGCACGCCATTTGTAAAACAAGCGGTCGAGACTTTCTTCGGGAAGAAACCACAAGACAATATCAACCCCGATGAGGTAGTGGCATTAGGCGCCGCTATCCAAGCCGATGTATTGGCCGGCAACCGGTCTGATATTCTTTTGCTAGACGTAACCCCGCTATCTTTAGGCATAGAAACCATGGGCGGCCTGATGGATGTGATTATTGCCCGCAACAGTAAGGTGCCCACCAAGGCTGGCCGACAGTACACCACTTCTATCGACGGACAGGTGAACATGAAGATTTCAGTTTATCAAGGCGAAAGAGATTTGGTTAAAGAAAACCGCAAGCTGGCAGAGTTCGAGCTGAAAGGAATTCCGGCGATGCCGGCAGGTTTGCCAAAAGTTGATATTAATTTCTTGTTAAATGCCGATGGTATCTTAACGGTTCAGGCAATTGAGTTGCGTTCTGGCGTTAAGCAGGAAATTGAAATCACGCCTAGCTATGGTTTAAGCGACGATACAGTTGAAAAAATGCTCATCGATAGCATTACCCATGCCCAAAGTGATGTAGCCCAGCGAATGCTGATAGAGGCCCGCAGCGAGGGCGAACAGTTGCTCTACACCGCAGAGCGCTTTATAGACAAGCATGCCGAGCATTTAACTGAAGCCGAAATTAAAGAAACTAAAAATTACATAGCAGCATTAAAAAGTGCTTTGGCCGGCGCTGAAAAAGATGCCATTTTAAAAAAGGCCGACGAGCTAAATGAATTTACCCGTCCGTTTGCAGAGCGTGTAATGGATGCGGCAATTTCTACTGCCATGAAGGGTAAAAAAATAGAATAACATCAACCTAATGCTGATTTTTTGTAAAGCAAAACCCGTGCTTATCGGCTTCGATAGCCCCGCTTTCCGTTTCAATCTTTTTCAAATCAATAAGGTTTTCTCAAACCTTATTGGTTTAATCAAAAGTATTTTCACTTCACTCGGGTTTAGATAACGCAAGAAACTACAAAATACGCTCATCACCAATCTTAATTCCTGGTATAGATAATCAAGTTTAACCGCTTTCTTACCATACATCAAAATTTACTTAAGTTGAATAGCTTATTTTTGTATTATGGAATTAGGTATCGGTATGTTTGGCGATTTGCAGATTAATGCAAATGGAGAAATTCAATCAGCACAACAACGTCTTCAAGAAATTATTGAAGAGATTAAGCTGATGGACGAAGTAGGGTTAGATTTTTATGGAATTGGCGAGCACCATCGGCCAGATTACGCAGTTTCGAGCCCCGAAATAATTTTAGCTGCCGCAGCATCTGTAACCAAAAACATCAAATTGAGCAGCGCCGTGTCAGTTCTAAGTTCATCAGACCCTGTAAAGCTATACCAAAATTTTAGTACCATAGACTTAATTTCTAATGGCCGAGCCGAGCTAATGGCTGGAAGAGGAAGCTTTATTGAATCATTCCCGCTATTTGGATATAACCTGCAAGATTATGATGAGCTTTATGAAGAGAAGTTGGAACTGCTTCTGAATATAAATAGCACACCTAAGATAAGCTGGAAAGGAAAGTTTAGGCCAGAATTGGTGAATCAAGAAATTTTGCCCCGGGCTGTGAACAATCATTTAAAGATATGGGTTGCTGTGGGTGGAACACCAGAATCGGTAGAACGAGCTGGTAGATTGGGCTTGCCTGTAATGTTTGCCATCATTGGCGGACAACCGGAGCAGTTTAAACCCTTATTCGATTATTACAAGCGGGTTTATCAAGCTTATGGCCACGACATGAGCAAGTTTGAAGTAGGTGTACACATGCATTCGCTTTTTGGAAATGATAGTCAAGAAGTTGCAGATTACTATTTTCCCCTTTACTCGGCGCAGATGAATAGAATCGGCCGCTCTCGCGGTTGGGCGCCATATTTACGAAACCAGTTCGATGCCGGAATAGGCAAAGGTGGTGCATTAGTTATTGGCGATACCAATGAATCAGTCGATAAAATTTTAGCCATGAAAGAAATGTTTGGTTTAACCCGCTTTTCTGCCCATATGGATGTTGGCGGCCCCTCTCATTCGGCGATGATGAAATCAATAGAGATTTTTGGAACGCAGATAGCGCCCCGCGTTCGGGAAGCACTTAATAGCTAAGATAAGGGATAATAATAGCATATTGGTAATCGTCTTTTACTGCTGATTGCCGAGGGATGTTTTTGTTGCGCCAACCTTTCCATTACGGGTGCTTTTTGTTATCTTTCCATTATGAAAAGATTAACGATTATCATGACGTTAATCATCCCACTAATCATTTGTACCGCATGGGGATTCTTTGCGCATCAGCGTATTAATAATCTTGCCGTATTTACTCTACCTTCGGAAATGATTGGCTTTTATAAAAAGAACATCAAATATATTACAGAACATGCAGTCGATCCTGATAAGCGGCGCTATGCCGACACTTTGGAAGCGCCAAGGCACTACTTAGACGTAGAAAATTATGAAACAACAATCGATAGCATACCACCAAAATACAACGATGCGCTAAAAAAATATGGCCTCAAACATTTAAATGAGAACGGAGTTGTACCTTGGCAAATTCAACGTACATACTATAGCTTAGTTAAAGCATTCAAAACCAAAGACTCGATCAAGATTTTGAAGTATTCTGCCGACTTAGGCCATTACATTGGGGATGCTCATGTACCACTTCACACCACAGCAAACCACAATGGCCAACTTAGCAATCAGGTAGGTATTCATGCCTTTTGGGAAAGCCGACTTCCGGAGTTGTTCTCGGGCAACTATAATTTTGTGGTAGGAAAAGCCGTATATATTGAAGATCCACTTGCACAGGCCTGGCTGATCCTAAAACATACCCGGACATTGGTAGATAGCGTTTTGCTCCTCGAAGCCAGCTTGTCGAAAAAATTTCCATCTGACAAAAAATTCAGCTTCACAGAAAAAAATGGTGCTGTGTTAAAACAGTATTCTCTTGCCTACTCAGATGCTTACCACAAAGAAATGAACCATATGGTTGAAAAACAGATGCGCCATGCTATCTTATCTATAGGAAGTTTCTGGTATTCTGCCTGGGTAGATGCTGGGCAGCCGATACTTAAGAACCTAATAATAACACCCTTATCTCCCGATGAAATAAAAGAAGAAACCAATACAGAGCTAAAATATCAAAAAGGAAAATCGCTTGGAAGGGAAATTTAAATTAATAACCTAATGCTTCGGCTCTTCTCCTTCAATTATCTTCTCTAGTTTTTTAGGTTGCATTTTACTTTTAACGGCAGCCCAAACGGCAGGCACAAAAGTAACAACGGCAATAAAAACGATAACCAGTTCGAAATTATTTTTGATAACCGGAATTTGCCCGAGTGCATAGCCGCCTAAAAGCAATGCAACAATCCAAGCCACTCCGCCAATAATATTGAAGTATGTAAATCTACCAAAAGGCATCTTCGCAATCCCAGCTACAAATGGTGCTATAGTCCTAAAAATCGGTAAAAACCGACTAAAAATGATCGCCTTACCGCCATGTTTTTCGAAAAATTCATGCGACTGCTCGTAGTACTTCAGTTTTAGGATTTTATTTTCCTCTTTAAAAACCCCTGCGCCAAGTACGCTGCCAAGCTTAAAGTTTACAGTATTGCCTAAAACTGCTGCAACAATTAAAATGCCTAGCATTAGCCAAATACTTAAACCGGTTTCATGCTCGCCTGCAATAAGCGCTCCCATGGCAAATAATAATGAGTCGCCGGGTAAAAATGGCAGAACCACTAAGCCAGTTTCAGCAAAAATGATCAGGAATAAGATCAGGTAAGTCCAGGTTTGATAGTCATTTACAATTTGTGCTAAATGAACATCAATATGAAGAATAAAATCTAAGAGTTGCTGTAGTAATTCCAAGTTATTTAATTTTGGGCAAAAGTATGAATATGATAGGGATTAATTGTTACTAAACTTGATAAATGACAATGGTTAGTTACTAGACACAACCCTTTGTTGAAGTTCTCCAGTTTTGGAGCCATCTATGAGTACCATCAATACCCGACCATTTTGGATGGTGTTGCTGGTAAGTATGGGCACCACTGGCTGTGGATTGGTTGTTGTAGGTGTGGTAAGCGTAAAAGATATCCTCGTAGAATCTGAAACCTTAATTTTCTTATTTATCCTTTGGCCGTAACCAATGGTAAATTTTGGGAAAGAGTTGGCAGAATCAACCACAACAACGGTCGATTTCAAAGTATACCCTAAATTAAAAAAGGTAAGTTTAACGCTATCGCGGTTTATCAAAACATCATCTTCAAACCTCAGCAAACGTGGTTTAGCATTAACGCCCTCTCGGGTAAAGAAAATCGAATAATTCTTCCCAATGTTAAAGGAATCTGCCGGCAAGCTTGTCAAATCTACCGATTCGGTTATATTTCTTGAACTAACTTGATAGCTGGTTCTTCCAGGCACTACGATATAGGCGCTACTGGTACCGTAAGCTGCTGCAGAGCCGAAAGACTTGCCATTTAAAAAAAAGTTCTGTGTGGTATCAAGCGCAGATGTGTGGAAAACTCGAATTTTGGTATCGCCCTCGATGAAATTGTCATTTTTAATACATGCACTTAAGCACATGATTAAAAAGGCAACAGCAATTAATTTCGAAATAGGCAATGTTATGTTTTTCATAAATATATGCGATGCAATTAAAACGTAAAGATAGTACAATGCATATAAAAGTCTTAAATTAATTATCGGTGATGATGTGTGCTTCTAAAGTTGCTGCAGTAGTTCCACTAAACCAGATGGTGTAAATTTTTCCTGCTTCCATCGCAGTACCATCCAACGTTTTCGCATTTCCACCGCCAACAACATTATATCTCAGGTTTATACCCGGTTCTACCGCAAAGTATGCCGAGGCCTGCTTATATGCTAGTCCGTTTACAAACTGCGTACCTGCCTGAACGCTTACATTGATGCCGGTTGCAAAATATGGCGTTAAATTAATCAGTTTTATTTTTGCTTTACCACTTTCGGTATTGCTTAAATTATCTTCAAAGCTAAGCAAATCTCTTATGCCCTGCCTGTCGGCTATTAAAAACGTGGTGTAGGTTATGGCAGGAGTATAAGCCATAGTGCGTTCTGTTTGCATGCCATTATCGCCACTGAATCTAAGGACCCTGCTTCCAGATGCAAGCTTAATATAATCTGTTGTTTCCGAAAAAGCAATAGGAGCTAACGACACCATCACGTTATCGGCATAAATGTTTTGCGGCACTTCTGTTATTGCTGCATTAACCATTTTCACTTTAGTTTCACCTTTTACTACCCCATTGGGATCGTTTTTTTTACAAGACGAAAAAAGCATTAAAAAGCAGAGTGCAATTAATAAAGAGACAGCAGAGCGAGAGGCGTAAGATTTCATAGATGTGTTGTATTTGGTTTTATACAAAAATGGCTTGGTCAAAAACCAAGCCATTTTGAAAATCTATTAAACCTTAAATTTGTTTTAATAACTATTGTTGAGCATCACGGGCATCACCAACATCAAAACATCTTCATTTTCGTCGTTTGTTTGCGGGATTAATAAACCAGCCCTGTTCGGTGTAGACAGTTCTAGCGTCACTTCATCGCCACTTAAATTGCTCAGCATTTCAATTAAAAACCTTGCATTAAAGCCAATTTCTAAGTCTTCGCCGTCGTATTGGCAACTTAAACGCTCATGTGCTTCATTGGCAAAATCTAAATCCTCAGAGGAGATGTTCAATTCACTTCCGTTAATTTTTAACCTTACCTGATGGGTTGTTTTGTTGGCAAAAATAACTACCCTGCGCAGTGTATTTAAAAATAATCCCCTATCGATAACCAATTTGTTTGGATTGTTTTGAGGAATTACTGCTTCGTAATCTGGATAGCGTTCGTCTATTAAACGACACACCAAATTGATATTCTCGAATTTGAAGAAAGCACTTGTTGCATTATAATCTACAGATACATTGATATCAGTTGATGGAAGTGCTGCCTTTAAAAGTGTTAGCGCTTTTTTAGGCAGAATAAATGACGTTGCTTTATCGGCTTTGCTATCCATGCGGCGGTAACGCACTAATTTATGTGCATCAGTAGCTACAAAAGTAATGTGCTGTTGCGAGAGCTGACAGAAAACGCCTGTCATAGCCGGGCGTAACTCATCATTGCTTACTGCGAATATGGTTTTTGTAATGGCTTCGGTTAAAACAGATGCAGGCAAATTTACTGATGAGGCATTGTCTACCACCGGAATCTTCGGAAAATCATCTCCGTTTTCTCCGCTAAGTTTATACTTACCGTCACCTGCACTAATCTCAATTGCAAAAGTGCTATCATCAATATTGAAAGCAATAGGTTGGTCGGGTAACGTTTTAAGGGTATCTAATAAAATTTTTGATGGAACGGCAACTTTTCCTTCTTCTTTAGATTCTACAGCCAAAGATGTTGTCATGCTAGTTTGAAGGTCAGTAGCAGAGATTGTTAAGTTTCCGTCTTTAATTTCGAAAAGAAAATTTTCAAGTATAGGTAAAACCGTACTGCTGCTTGAGGCACCATTTACGGTTTGTAGGTGTTTTAATAAAGTTGATGTGGATACAATAAATCTCATGATATCAATTAGTCTTCTTCAAAAATATAAAAATTATTTAGCGTACTTGTATTTACGGTAATAATGTTGAAAAATCGCAAAGAATATTAACAATAGCAAAGGTGCAACTACATTTATCAATTGCCACTTTGTTTTTTCGAGTTTTATCTTCGATTTATCAAGTAACCTTGCTTTAATTTCTTTATCCCGAAGTGAGATAAGATTATCTCCATCGGTAAAATAATCTACAATATTAAGAAGAAGTGCCTTGTTGCCAAAAGTGCGCTGACTGAAGCGATCGTACCCTAAAGGAAAAGGCAAACCATTTGTTTCTGATACTTGATTTTTGAACACATCTCCATCCCCAATCACAATCATTTTGTTAAGCTTGCTACGCGATTCATTTGTATAAGGCGCTTGGATTCCCTCGGGAAGTGGTCTGCCCGCGAAAACTGATGGAAAATTCCCTTCTAACAACAAACCTACGGGTTGGGGAACACTCTGGAAATCGCGTGGGTTGAGTTGTTCGCCAACCATTTGCATGCTAAAAAGCTTTGGAACGCTGAATACCTTATTAAATGGTGATGTGCTTAATAGGTAAGATTTACTTACACCTTTTACACCAATAGAATCGACACTGCTGGGAAACTCGGTTTTAATACCATCTAACTTTTTTACCACGCTTTGGCTTGTATCACCAAGTAAAATCGGATAATAAATCCATGGAAGCAATTCCATTTGGTTTTGCCCACCTACGGTGCCTGTAGACACTGGGATTTCAGCCGCGTTAGCCGGATCGGCCAGGATGTTGTAGTTGATCCGGGCGCCATACATAAATAGCATATCATCCAAATTCAGTTCTTTGTTAACTGCCATTTGCGCATTTCTACCCCTTAAGCTATCTAGTTCTGCCGTGACTTGATCTATACTCCAAAGAACACTGCCCCCATGCATTACAAAATAGTTTATTTTGTACTTTTCAGTTTCTGTAAAAGGTTTAGTCGGCTTGGCAATTACCATCATTTGAAGCTTATTTAACCCTGCTTGGTCAATGCTATTTAAATCAATGCGCCCCACTTCATAACTTGATGAAAGGGTGTGAATGGCATCTCCAAGTTGCAGATCACTAAGTTCTCCATTAGACTCCGTAAACCCGATTCGGGGATTTTTTCCAGAAATCACTTTCTTTAAGCTAGATGTAAAAACATACTCCAGGTTTTCTACAGCACGGTTTATATTGTCTTCGTAACTGCCACGGGTATCAAGATTTTGAAATAATTTAACAGGAAATTCCTTATTATCGCTTTCAATCATGGCCATCGGATAGACCAATTTCTGCGTGAGTCCAGCCTCTGTTTTAACGTTCAAATTAGTGGCTTCTATTCCTCTTTCAAATAAATTATTGATTACCGTATCTTGATCTGCCTGATTTAAACCGGCCAAAGGATCAACGAAAACCACTTGCAAATCTGCTTTAGAATAAGCTTTGTAATCAGTTAGCAGATCGTTTACCGCAGCTTGTAATCTTTTAAATGCAGGAGGAAGTTCACCATCTAGAAAAACAGTTATAATGATCGGTTTTGAATTCTCTTTCAATACCTTCCTTGTCTTTTCACTTAAGGTAAAGCGCTTATCTGACGTGAAATCAAATCGGTAGAATATGTATTGGCCAAGAATGTTTACTGCAATCAGGATTAAGGCAATTATAATCAGGCTAATCCATTTGTTATTTCTTTTCATCAACGCTTTCCTCCTATCCATAACCTGGTAATCAACAAAAATATTACGGTAAAACTGATAAAATAGAGCAAATCTCGAGTGTCTAACACACCGCGACTAATGGATGTGTAGTGTTGATTAATCCCTAAATGCATAATGATGGTATCAAGACCTTGAAAAGCAAATAGCTGACTAGTATAATCGAAACCCAAATAAGCAAAAGCACATAATCCGGCACAAACCACAAATGCAATGATTTGATTTTTTGTGAGCGCAGAAGCAAAAATCCCCATTGAAGTAAAAGCTGCGCCCAATAAGAACAACCCAATGTATGAACCAGTTACCGCTCCAGAATCGATGTTACCTTCTGGAAAACCAAGTTGGTATATTGCGTAATAGTAAACAAGAGTAGGAACCAGGGCGAAGAGAACTATAACCAAACTTGCCAGGTATTTTGCCGTGATAATTTCCCATAAGGTTATGGGGCGTGTAATCAGCAATTCGTAGGTGCCTTCACGGCGCTCTTCGGCAAAAGACCGCATGGTGATGGCTGGAATTAAGAACATAAAAAGGTATGGCACTAAACTGAAAAAACCACCCAATTCTGCATATCCATATTCTAATATTGAGGTATCGGGAAAAACCCATAACAATAAGCCAGATACCAACAGAAATATACCGATGGTGATATAGGCAACCATTGAACTTAAAAAACTGAATAATTCCCTTTTGAATACTGCGTACATGATACTTTAAATGCCGAAGTTAATAAAATAAAAAGCAATGCCTTTTACACGAGTAAAACCCAATATCCGGATCTCGCTAAAGGTTAAAAAGATAAGCAATGCGTAAACCCGCAAATCCTTTAGAATTTGTTCCATTCAAGCCTAAGATTCGGTCATTTCTGCCATTCCAACTTTCGTACCTGATACCAAAATCGAGCTTACTATCGCCTGACACCCGAAACTGATTGCCAATTCCTGGCGACCATATAAAAAGTTTGTTCTGGCCGTCATTTACTGGAATGCCAGCACCAAGTTGTCCTTCCACATAAAAGGTTTCGCCAAGGTAATATTTGAGTCCTCCTTTTAAAGGGATATAACTTAGATCTTGAACACTTAAAATTTGCGTTCGCTTACCAAAAAAATTGGTATAGCCTGCATTTAGACTTAACGCAAATGCACTCGAAATGGGAAAGCTAGCCTTAACAGATCCGCCTAAACCAATAGCTGAAACGTTAGAAAAATTACCAGAAGGCAAGTTGATTTCTGCGCCGATATCCACGCTAGTTGTATTTTGCGCCATAGCGAAGGTGCCCACGAATAACAATAAAACGAATAAATAAAGTTTGATTTTTAACATTGGTTATGCGGTAAGTTTTCTGAAAATATCTTCTAGAGAATCTTGGTTATTTGCTGCCTTGATTCCTGACAGGGAGTCTTTTGCCACAATCTTTCCTTTATTAATGATGATGATGTCATCGCAAATGGCTTCAACCTCTTGCATAATATGGGTAGAGATAACGACTGTTTTGTTTTTACCAAGTTCTCTAATCAATGCCCTGATATCTACCAGCTGATTTGGATCTAAACCCGAAGTTGGCTCATCTAAAATTAATACCTCGGGGTTATGAATAATAGCCTGCGCCAGCCCTACCCTTTGGCGATAACCTTTTGATAGCATACCAATTTTCTTGTGTTGCTCTGGGGTTAAACCTACCATCTTAATTACTTCATCAATACGATGCTGAAGATTGTTAAGTTTATACGTCTGCCCTACAAAGCTTAAAAACTCTTTTACATACATATCCGGATACAGCGGGGTATGCTCTGGCAGGTAACCGATATGTTTCTTGGCTTCTATAGTTTGCGTTGAGATATTTTTATTAGCAATTTCGGCTTCGCCTGAAGTTGGTGTTAAATAGCCTGTTAACATACGCATGGTGGTAGATTTCCCGGCACCATTCGGACCTAAAAAACCTAAAATACGCCCAGGACTGGCTTCAAAACTGATTGAATCTACAGCCTTTTGTTGAGCGTAATGTTTAGACAGATTTTTAACTGAAATACCCATATTTATCTTTCAATACCGCAGAAGCATTAACAAACTGCGTATTATTAAGCCACTAATTAATGTAAGGAGACGTTATTTTTTTGTTGTACCTAAATTTGTCTAATTGTTCTGCTGCCTGGCCGATATTATCTGATGAAAGGATATCTGCCCCATTGTTAACCAAATGATAGTAAATATTCCTAGCCGGACTTGCAATGGAACTTTTATCGATATTGCCCATAGTACCTAATATCGTGGTAATTCCTTTCTCATGAAGGAATTGATACAATTCTCTATCTGGTGCAGATACGCCCACAAAAGCTACGATTCTATTGTTGGGTATGCCTAAACTGTTGAGCCGCTTTAACTCTGCCTGCTTTTGAACCGATGCCGATATCATCAATTCTGGCGCTAACTGATGCACTTCTTGCGCCTGGTTTGCGGTGTACGTAATGATAATGGAGTTGCTTTCTACATGATACTGTCTTACCTTTTCAATTACTTTTGCGTAAGACACCCCTTTTTTTAAATCGATTGTTAACAGTACTTTCCCTTTGCTCCAATTTAACACACTATCTAACGTAGGGATTTTAAAATTGGTTTCTTTCCCGTCATTATCTTTCAAATTGAAAGCTTTCAATTCTTCGTAAGTGTAATCGCCAATGAGTCCTTTACCCGTTGATGTACGATCTAGTTGATCATCGTGCATGATCACTAAAACGGAATCTTTGCTGTAAGCGATATCAAACTCGATAACCATCGGGTTATAAGTTGTGGCATTTTCAAAGGTTTCGATACAATTCTCTGGAAAGCCAGGCATTGGACCACCCCTATGTGCACTGATTAATGGGAAACGATTTTCAGGAGTCCATTTTAAAAACTGGTATAATTCTTTGTTGTTATTGAATTTAATATAGTGATGAACTTTTTCTTCTTTGCATGAGCTGAAAGCAATGATGATGAATAAGAAAAGTAAGTATTGAAATTTCATGGTTCAAAAATAGGAAAAAATGGAAGATTAAGATACATAACTGATTTCTGGGCATATTGCCATTTTTCGGCTGATAGAATAACAACACTGGCCAATTAAACCAGATTGAAGCGAACACGGAGTGCAACGAAGTAAAGCGGAAAGCGGGAGGCAAAAGAACCTAGAAGCATTGAAATTGCTTTTCTAAAAACTTTGCGCTGCAAGACTAAGAGTAATTTCGAAAAATCGCATCGAAAAGGCAGACCACGGCTACTTAAAAATAGCCTCCAAAAACCTTGTAGCTTATGCCTTTAAACCCTCCACCTTTTTATTATCTTTGCCTCCATTATGGCTCAAAAGAATAACGACGAACAATTTAAAAATGTAATATCACATGCAAAAGAATATGGTTTTGTATTCCAAAGCAGCGAAATATATGATGGCTTAAGTGCCGTTTACGATTACGGCCAACTGGGTGCCGAATTAAAAAACAATATTAAATCGTACTGGTGGAAAGCCATGGTACAAATGCATGAAAACATTGTGGGTATTGATTCTGCAATTTTTATGCACCCGAAAGTGTGGAAGGCCAGCGGACACGTAGATGGTTTTAACGACCCGATGATTGATAATAAGGACTCGAAAAAACGGTACCGTGCCGACCAATTATTGGAAAATAAAATTGATGAGCTATATTCGGAATTGGCCAATTTTAATGCAGACAACAGAGCAAAGTTTGAAGCATTTCAACAGGAAATTCTTTCTTGGACAGATGAAAATCAAGCGGGTTGGATTTCTGGATTTAAGAATTCCGAAACAGATGGATATGATAGGAATATTTATCCTTTCATGGATGAGGCGAGCTGGAGGTTTGTGAAAAAAGGATTAGCACTGGAAGTAGAGATGAACCTTGCGCTTAAATCTGAGAACTTAGCGCAGCTTAAGGATCTGATTGTTGACTATAAAGTAATTTGTCCGATTTCTAAGACGAGTAACTGGACGGATGTTCGCCAGTTTAACCTGATGTTTAGCACACAATTTGGTGCAATGGCAGAAGGAAGTGACGAAGTTTACCTTCGTCCGGAAACGGCTCAAGGTATTTTTGTAAACTTTTTAAACGTTCAAAAATCTGGAAGGATGAAGATCCCTTTTGGTATTGCACAAATTGGTAAGGCTTTCCGTAACGAAGTAATTGCCCGCCAGTTTATAATGCGCATGCGTGAGTTTGAACAAATGGAAATGCAATTTTTTGTTCGCCCCGGCGAGGATAAAAAATGGTTTGAATACTGGAAAGAAGCCCGTTTAAAATGGCACCAGGCTTTGGGCACCAGCCCAGAAAAATACCGTTACCACGACCATGTTAAGCTAGCGCACTATGCCAATGCCGCAACTGATATCGAATTTGAATTCCCATTCGGATTTAAGGAAGTTGAAGGGATACACAGTAGAACGGATTTCGATTTAACGCAACACCAGGAGTACTCTGGTAAGAAAATGCAATATTTTGATAACGACCTAAATGAGGACGGCAAACCTTACGGAAATTATGTTCCTTATGTTATAGAAACATCTATTGGCTTAGACCGCATGTTTTTGTTAACAATGATTAACGCGTTTGAAGAGCAAGATTTAAGTACTGAAGATAAGCAAGATAGCCGTACACTGTTACGCCTGCACCCTGCATTAGCACCCTACAAAGTTGCTGTTTTCCCCTTAACTAAAAAAGATGGCTTGCCAGAAAAGGCACGAGAAATTATGGATGCACTTAAATTCGATTTCAACTGCATTTACGAAGAAAAGGATGCCATTGGTAAACGTTATCGCCGTCAGGATGCAATTGGTACCCCATTCTGCTTAACGGTAGATCACCAGAGTTTAGAGGATAATACCGTAACTATACGCCACCGTGATAGCATGGAACAAGAGCGAGTAGCTATTGCTGATTTAACTGATCTAATTGGTAAGGCGGTAAGTTGGAAAACTTTGCTGGCGTAGATATACAAAACATTTAGCCCGCTTTAGAAGCTAATAAGTGATATAACCACAGGTATTTTCCTGTGGTTTTTTTATTCAATTTTGTACCGTTTATTGCCCTTCGTTATTTTTTCATTCATATAAACAGCTGGCAAAATACATGGGTTGGCTAACTGATTAGTAGCTAACGATTGGAACGGATGAATTCTTAACTTAAAATCTGTCAAATAATTAGAAAAACTTATCTTTGCCCAAAATTTAAAATTTCGCTCATGAAGATTCGGATTAAACTATTTCTTTCGGCTATTATTTGCCTTACAATTATCTCATCTTGTAAAAAGGAGATTGATTACCACCCTGAATGGGATCTTGCTACAATGAGCGCCAAAACAGACGGCACCTTGGTAACATGCTCAATGGCCACAGCGCAGTTTTTTCCTGTTAATGGTAAAAACACCCTACAAATTATTGGAAGTAAAGGTGAAATGGCTTTTAGTTTGATGATAAACGAATTTAAAGGTACGGGCACTTATAATTTAAGCGACAATAATTTGGGGATTTATGCTGAGTCGTTAAATGGAATAAAAAATGCTTATTTAAGCTCGGCGAATGGTTCCATTAAAATTACAACTTACACGCCTGACAAAATAATTAAAGGAACATTCGAATTTCAAGGCGCTAATATCTTAACCTCTGCAACCAAAAAAATAACCGAAGGCCAGTTCAGCATTAGTTTAGTACCTGTAAAAGTTCCTGCGGTTACGCCAGGCAATACCAATTTAAATGCTAATGTAGATGGTGCGGCTGCCAGTTTTACCGGTGAAGCTATTTCTATTAGCAGTCCGATTGGAAACCTTTTGAGTGTAATTGCGGTTAATGGAGATAAACGCCTTACACTATCGCTTATTGGCTACAAAGGAATTGGCACGTATGACATTGCAAAAGATGGCGAGGCCAGCTATTCAAAAGATCAATCTGCCACCGGATCATTTTATGCAGAAACAGGAACCCTGGTTATCACCAGTGAAAGCGGCGGAAGATTAAAAGGAACATTTTCTTTTAAAGGGCCAAACCAGAATGCTACCGTGGGTACATCAGTAAATGTTACCAATGGCACTTTCGATGTGCCACTTAGCAAAAAATAAGATACTTTAAACTATAATATAATCTGCTTAGCGACAACCTAAGTGGATTTTTTTGTTTTAATTAATCTTGACAAATTTCATATCGCGAAAAAACGAAATCTGCACAATTGTAACATATCTTTGTTTTATTCTTGAATCTGATATGCCCATTCCTCAAAAATTCTTTGCTCGCCGCCATGAAATTGCGGCCGATTACTTGAAAGCCTTAGATCAGCACCTTGACGACTTAGTGGCTGGCCGGGTAAGTGAAATGTTAGAAGTTAGAGACTTTGCCTCGTTAATTCACGTTCATCCTACCCATTTAAGTAATACCATCAAAGCAGCCACCGGTCATTCACCATGTTTCTTTTTTGAAGAAAAAATAATGGAAATAGCAAAAGGAATGTTGCAAAATATCCGCACGCCCATTGCCGAAGTGGCCAGAACATTAACCTACGATCCTTCGAATTTTACCAAGTTTTTCAAACACTTTTCGGGGCAAACGCCTAAGCAATATCGCGAAGAATATTTTTTGTCGTTGCTTCCCGAACAAGAAGCTATCAGCAGGTAAATAAACTTAACTACTCACCATTAAAACTTAAACAATCACCATTTTTACACTCCGTTTTGCTTTAGTTTTGTTTATCAAAATAAAAGAACATGGAACAACTAAATAAAATTGCACTGATAACAGGTGGCAGTCGCGGATTGGGAAAAAATGCTGCCATACATCTGGCGAAGAAAGGTATAAATGTAATTATCACCTATCAATCTAAAGAAGCTGAGGCCAATGAGACTGTTGGGATCCTTAAAGAAATGGGCGTAAATGCTGCAGCTTTGCAGCTAGATGTTGCAAAGAGCGATACCTTTGATCGTTTTCTGAGCGACACGGCATCTCTTTTGAAAGCGGAGTTCAACGTAACAAAACTTGATTATTTAGTGAATAACGCTGGCATTGGTATCCACACTCCATTTGCAGAGACTACTGAAGATCAGTTCGATACTTTAGTGAAGATTCAATTTAAAGGACCTTTCTTTTTAACACAAAAAGCTTTGCCATTATTAAATGATGGCGGTGGCATTATTAATATTTCAAGCGGCTTAGCCCGGTTTTCACTACCCGGGTATGCAACTTACGCTGCAATGAAAGGTGCCATGGAAACGCTAACCAAATATCAGGCTAAAGAATTGGGATCAAGAGGAATTAGGGTAAATATTATAGCGCCCGGCGCAATTGAAACAGATTTTGGCGGTGGTGCTGTGCGAGATAACGCAGACCTAAATGCAGTTATCGCATCGCAAACAGCATTGGGTAGAGTAGGTTTGCCAGATGATATTGGTGGAGTTGTAGCTTTCTTATGCACAGAAGAGGCTCGGTGGATCAATGGACAACGAATCGAGGCTTCAGGCGGTATGTTTTTATAAGAAATTTCGAACCTGCTTACCATTACAATGTGGCAGGTTCGAAAACATTTTACCTCCCATACCAAGCGTGTGCAGCTACCCGTAAGATTTCGGGCTTACCAATATCGGTTAAAACTCTCCTTGCACCAACCAACGTTTTATATTCACGCTCGTCGAAATTATTGGCATCGGGTTTTAAGCTATTCACCCGTACCATGCCCGCAGCTTGAATAAACTCGCCATCTCCCATATAGATTGCTGTATGCGTAACCTTACCACCGCTTACCCCACGCAATTTTGCTATAGCAAAAAACAATAAGTCGCCCGGCCTTAAATTCCGCAAGCATTTATCTATACTGATGGAATCATTCTCTAGCACTTCTATTTCGGTACCTATTAATGCTTGTTGCGAGGCGTCTCTTGGAATCACAATGCCATTAAGAAAATAACTGGTTTTGGTAAATCCACTGCAATCTACCCCTTTTACAGAAGTTCCGCCCCACAGATAAGGTACACCAATTAAAGTTTTAGCCGTGTTTAAGATGGCGTTCGCATTAGGGTTAGCTTGTTTAAGCCATTTAGAAAAGAGTACACTTTCATCTTTCTTTACAAAGCCAGTTCTTTTATCAGGAAATTCGACCTTGTAAAAATTTTTTGCTTCACCTGTAACCACCAAAATGTTGCCATTAACCAAGTCAGATACCCGTTCGGCTTTCGCATCTCCATCTCGGTAAGCATGCCCGTAATCTGCAACGTACATTATTCGCTTTGTGCTTTTCCAATCATCAAAAGCAGTCTTATCCATTAGGCTAACAGCTGTAGCATCCGTGTAAGAGAGATATCCGTCTGGCGTTCTTACTAAATAATAACCACCTTGTTTTTTGAGCACTTCTACTGGGGTACCCAAAATCATCTGCGTCATCATCTCTGCGGCATTATTTGGTGCAGCCCTATTGTTGCAAACGGAAAGATTTGCCAATCCGAATGTTAAGCCATTTAAATTTTTAGCAGGCAAAAGCTCATTCACCACTATCAGGTTAGCAAAATGTTGCCTCTCTTCAGCCAAATGCGATAGAATCTCTGCCGAGGTACTTTCTGCAAAAACAGTATCCCCATTAAATTGAACTTGGAAATAAACCGATCGCTTGTCTGGCGCAAACTGTTTTTTTAGTGCATTAGCTGCCAATCGTACCCCCGCAGTATCTACCTGTGCTTTTGAGGCCGAATTAAAAAGTAAAAAACAAACGAAAAAAATCAATTTCTGCATAAAATCAAAACTACAAATAAAGCCATTCCAACACTTATTCTAACCTGTAACTAATTGCTTACTTAAAGTTTTTTCAAAATTCGGCATCTCCAAAATAAACCAAACAAAACACCGTTATCCTACAAAATATATTACATGCGCAAAAGCCTAATGGTACTATTCTCTTTGTATTTTGTGGCTTCTTACGCAAAGGCACAAAGCTGGACAAATGCCGACTTTGCCAGAGCAAATACTGCGGCTAGCGCATCTTACCTTACCAACGAAGAGAAAAACATTGTAATGTATATGAATCTCGTTCGCATAGATGGCGAAAAGTTTTACTACACTTTTTTGGCAGATTACATCAGCAACTATAACGCTAAGGTTAGAAAATACCGCAACTACAAGGAGTTATCCATAACACCAAACAACGCTTATTATGTTTCTCTATTAAAACATTTACGCGGCGTTAAAAATCTTCCCCTTTTTTTGCCCGATGAGCGGCTGACAAACATGAGCAGAAACCATGCGCAAGATCTCAGTCGCAATAATTTAGATACCCATGAAAGTAGTAATGGCACAAAATTTATTAAAAGATTGGCCAGGTATTTTCCAAACCGTGCAGGCAGTGAAAGTATAGATTTTGGTTACTCGAATAGCTTAGACATTGTTTGCCATTTACTACTCGACTGCGGCGTACCCGAACTTGGCCATCGCTTTAACATTATCGATCAGCGCAGCAAACTGAACACTGTTGGCATTAGCATTCAACCCCATCCTTCATATAGCTGGTGTGCTGTAATCGATTATGTTGCACAACCCATTTATTTAACAGCTAAACCGTAAAACACAGGTCAAATAAAATATAACTTTTGCAGCAATTCTTTATATTTTTGGCCAACATAACCACACCAATGCGCAAGGCCATTCTATCCATTATCGATTTTTTTTACCCCCCTTTTAAAAGATTCATTTCGCTTCATAATTTCAGGTACCTGGCAACAGGCGGTGGCACGCTCCTATTGGGCATTCTGAGTTATTATTTCGCTTACTTTTTCATTTTTAAAACCCCGGAGGTCAATTTCGGCCTAATTGTATTGCAACGCGAAACAGCATCGCTCCTGGTAGATTATTCAGTTGCCATACCCACCAGTTTTCTCCTTAACAAATACATCATTTTCACCCACAGCGAACTTAAAGGCCGTGTGCAACTTTTCAGGTTTTTAAACCTCCAGCTAATTAATATCCTGGCGAATTATGTATTACTTAAATTTTTATTAGAGCTACTAAGAGATTACCCAACACTTTCTATGCTTTCTAGAATTGCTGTTTCGGTTTTAATGGCGCTTTTTAGCTATTTATACCAACATTATTTTACCTTCAGCGTAAAAAAAATTGGCGGTAAAAGTTAGTGGTTTTACATTTTTAGAAAAGCAATATACCAGCAACTATTTTACCTTGTTCCCACTATTCACTCCAATCTTTTTGTTGTTACGTTACCAGAATATGGAAATGAGTAAACACAACAAAAAGGATTTCCGTTGCTATTGGGTTTAAGTGGCTTAAGCAGTGCTACTATGTCCGTTTTCATAGCACTGGCAGATTTGTTTGTGCTAAGAACAGGCTTAAGTGTCTAAACGGGATGGAAGCGGTATCGCCCAATTTTTCATTGGGCATTTAGCGTACAGCCCGGCTACAATTACCGACGTTAGGCACACTTTCATTTCCAAAAAAAAATTGCCGGCAACTTTATGCAACAAATTAACGACTTAATGCTTGTTAACATTAATGCAACAAGCTAACTTAGTAACCGACCAACTTATTTTCAGCATACCAATGAGCCATTTTAACGATTTTAATAATGCGCAGGTAGCAAAATTGCCCAATCATTTAAAGCAATTCATTGTTAACCAGAATTACCAGAAATATACGCCCATAGACCAAGCCGTTTGGCGCTACGTAATGCGCCAGAACTATAGTTACTTAAAAAACGTTGCTTACTATCCTTACATAAAAGGACTGCAAAAAGCGGGCCTAAGCATTGAATATATTCCAGATTTACAAACCATGAATGATAACCTCGGCAAGATTGGCTGGGGCGCCGTTACGGTAGATGGTTTTATCCCGCCAGCAGCGTTTATGGAATACCAAGCGTATCGTGTACTGGTTATTGCTGCTGATATTAGACAAATTAACCATATTGAATACACTCCGGCACCAGATATTATTCACGAAAGTGCCGGTCATGCACCAATAATTGCCGACGCCGATTATAACAATTATCTCAGCTATTTTGGTTCTATTGGTGCCAAAGCCATGTTTTCTGCCAAAGATTTCGAGCTTTACGAGTGTATTAGAAAACTATCAATTTTAAAGGAAGCAGTAGATGTAGACGAGGCAGAGATTGCCAAAGCTGAAAAAACACTGCGTTATGTAAGCGAGAACATGGGAGAACCATCAGAAATGGCTTTGCTTGGCCGTCTTCACTGGTGGACGGTAGAATATGGTTTGATTGGAACCTTAGAAAATCCAAAAATTTATGGCGCTGGTTTGCTATCTTCTATTGGCGAAAGTGCCAGTTGTATGCACGCCAACGTTAAAAAGATTTGGTATAATATCGATACCATTAATTATCAGTACGACATTACCAAGCCACAGCCGCAGCTTTTTGTAACGGAAACCTTTCAAAACTTAATCGATGTTTTAGAGCAATTTGCCAATACCATGGCTTTTCGCCGCGGCGGCACAGAGAGCATTATGAAAGCCATTGCATGCAAAAGCGTAGCTACTGCTGTATACTCTTCTGGATTGCAGGTAACAGGCGTATTTACAGATGTAGGTATCGATGGTGCTGATGAGCTTACCTTTTTGAAAACTACAGGTCCTTCTGCTTTGGCTTACCAAGGCAAGCAACTGGCAAACCATGGTAAAAACTACCATACAGATGGTTTTTCTTCGCCAGTGGGCCGACTGAAAAATACGAACAAGCCGCTGGAAGACTTTAGCGATGATGAAATTATAGGTGAGGATAGCATTACTACATTGTTTTTCGAAAGCGGCATAAGGGTGAGCGGTACAATTACCAAAATCTACCGCGAAGATGGCAAGATTTTAATTATCACATTTACAAACTGTACGGTTACCGAAAGCAACAATAACATCTTATTTAAACCCGAATGGGGCATTTACGATATGGCCGTTGGGGAGAATATTGTTTCAGTATTTAATAGTGCTGCAGATAAAGATGCCTACGAAGAGATTACATTAGTGAGTAAAGAAAAAACACACTTGATCGACTACGATGACAAGACGTTGCAGCTGCATGAATTATATAAGCAGGTACGCAATATTCGAGAAAGTGGCCAAAATTTGGAAGCGCTTGCAGCCATCTTTGAAGATTTGAAACTTGTACACCGACACGATTGGCTTTGTGCGCTGGAAATACTGGAAATTATTTACCACAAGAAAATATACCACCAGTTGGAAAAAGAAATTCAAGTTTACCTCGAAATGAAAGCCAGTACGTTCACGGAATACACCAAACTCATTAATGATGGTTTATACGTGATTAAAAATCCGGTTAGCCAGTTATTTGTTAATGATTAGCTTTGCACAAATTTACCATTGAATTAAAGAACACACATGAACATTATTATTACGGGTGCCAGCAGCGGAATCGGTTTCGAAACAGCTTTAGAATTTAGCTTACAAAAAGAAAATAAAATTGTTGCCATTGCAAGGTCGGCAGATAAACTGCGAAAATTATTAGAAATTGCCAAAGGGATAAACCCCGATTGTACGCTTTTACCTGTGGAGTTTGATATTGTACATGATGATTATGCAGCACTAATTCCTTTCCTGAAAGAACGATTAGGGCATATTGATATCCTAATTAATAATGCTGGTTCACTAATTAATAAACCTTTCCTAGAAACTACTGAAACTGATTTGGGCGAAATGCTCCAAAGCAATGTTATTGCACATTTTAAAATGATCCAGAATATATTGCCTATGTTGCAAAACGGCAGTCATGTTGTTAATATAGGCAGCATGGGCGGTTTCCAGGGTAGCGTGAAGTTTCCAGGTTTGGCCGCATATTCTGCAAGCAAAGCGGCATTGCATACACTAACGGAATGCCTGGCCTTCGAACTTGCAGACACAGGCATAAAAATAAATTGTCTGGCGTTGGGGTCTGCACAAACAGAAATGCTCGAGGCAGCTTTTCCAGGCTATCAAAGTCCTGTAATGGCTTTCGAAATGGGTAAATATGTAGCCGACTTTGCAAAAACCGGTCATAAATTTTTCAATGGAAAAATTCTGCCCGTAGCCGTAACCACCCCGTAGTAGTTCCAGGTTTTTATGATGTAAGATTAAAGTATTGATGTAAAAAATCTATGCTGTTGTCTAAATTTATTCTTTTAGCAGAATGATGTGAAGCTGCATATTGTTTGAACTCGTTTTCAACATTTTAATTGGCTTTAGATAATTTTTATATCTTTGAAACCAACATATGAAGAAAATAATAGTATCCATTCTGTTTTTCATTTTGTCTGCAGCAGCAGTTAAAGCACAAACAATTATCCCGGCACAGTACCAAGAGATGGTCAAAAAATTGGTAAGTTCACTACCAAAAGAAACCAAAAACAATAATTACGACAAGCAAGAAACCAGCTCAGAAACCCTGATTGATTTTGCGAAAAGCATGTTGGGTATTCGCTACCGTTATGCCACGAGCAACCCGAAATTAGGCTTCGATTGTTCAGGATTTGTGAATTATGTGTTTAGCAATTTTGGTTTCAAAGTGCCACGATCATCAAGAGAATTTAGCGGAGCTGGTAAAGAAACCAGCCTCGAAAATGCCAAGATTGGCGATGTATTAATCTTTACGGGTAGCAATTCGAAGGTTAGGCGCATTGGCCATGTTGGTATAGTCTATTCTATCGATGAGAATGGCATCAAATTCATCCACGCCTCATCTGGCAAAGCCCATGGCGTAACCATTACCGAACTAAACGGGCATTATAAAAGCCGTTTTATGAAAATCGTAAGCATTATCTAAATTACTTCTCGTATTTCCACATTCTGCTTTTACCTTCGGCTATCCATTCTATGGCAGTCTCAAGTCGTTTCTGTTTTGTAGCTTCAGTTTTTGCCTCTTCTAGCCATAACACATAATCTTTCTTTTTAGATGGGCTAAAATCCTGGAATACCGATAAGGCTGCAGTATTTTCCGCTAATGCGGCTAAAAAATATTTGGGTATAACCAATTCCTGCTTCTCTTTAGATTGCACCTTTGGAGGCAACTTAACCCCATCCTCATTTAGCTTTACAGCCTTCAGAATATATGCAATCAATGTTTCGTCATCAGGCAAATCTGCCAGCGACTTAATTTTGCCAAGCATCCCCATGGCATTGGTGCTATTTTGGAAAAGTTTCTGCTCATCCTCCATCAGGCTACCTTTCCAAAAACCAAGTGCACAATGGTTTTTAAATGCTGCAATATGGCATACTGAGCCTTTATAGTCGAAAAAAGGCATACCCCACTTAATTGTTTCCTCAATATCGCTGCAAGCAATGTGAATCAGCGTACGTAAATGATTTAAAATTGGTTGCGCAAATGGTGCTGCTTCAAGAATGTAGCGGTCTACCTGAACATTGTGTTTCATTACAAAAAATCTACTGGTTACAACAAAACAATTTTTAGTGCTAATGCTACCTTCCCCTCTGCTAGACATTTCCTGGCTAGCTCATGCAGTTCCCGTTCCCGGTTGGTTGCATCGCCTATAGTGGCATCCAAAATTTCTTTCACTTCTGGTTGCTGCATAATCAAATCTATCTCAACGTCACTAGGGAGCTGTTCTACATTCCCTAACATCCCCAAATCATTACCGGTTAATACTTTAGAAAAACGTACCGACTTGGGCAGCGCATCTACGCCGAGGCCCAGGGTAGATAACGGTTTTGCCACTTTAAATAAATTGTTCGCCGTAACGCGGCAATACCAATCGCCACCCAAACGGGCCACTAAATCTATTTTCTGCTGGTCTATTTTGCCGCTTTCATCCAGGATATTTTCATTAATATGTATTAGTTTTACTTCAGCTAAAATCAAGTTTCCTGCCCCATGCATATCTCCCAACGGAATTACCTGGTTAACCACACATTCCATTTGCACTGGTGCTTGGGCAACCCTAGGCGGTTTCACCAAATCAGATTTTAACATGGTAAAGCCCGCTTTGTCAAATTCATTCACACCTTTCGCATACTCGGTACTGGCCAAACTCATCTGTTGTACCATTTCGTAATTCACAATATTAATCACGCATTCCGGTACCTCCAATACATTTTCTAAGGTATGCTTAGTCGTGTTGTCACGCACTCGCCTCGCCGGCGAAAACACGCAAATTGGTGGCTTCGTGCTAAACATATTAAAGAAACTAAACGGGCTCAAATTGATATTCCCCGCAGCATCAATTGTCGAAGCAAAGCAAATCGGACGGGGAGCCACGGCATATTGCAAATAATTTTGCAATTCCATAGCACTTAAATCTTCAGTTTTTAAAGTGAGCACAGTAAAAATATAAATGTTTGAAAATCAATTGCAACAGCCTGGTTAAAGTCAGTCCCGCCATCTGCACTATCTTTTTTGCCAAGGCCAGTGCTTTAACCAAACTTTCTATACCAAAAAAGGATAGTTGCGCCTGTCGGGTTTAGTAAGTTCGGTAAACTTAAGTAATTTCGATTCCTTTAGAGCGATCAACCCTTATCATTGCCCATCAAGCAATTAAACGGTCTATTTTTTTAATGCCAATATGGAAAAATCAGTATCAGCCTTAGCAATGTTATTGGTTAAAGCGCCCAAGCCCGTAATCTCCATTTCTACAATATCTCCAGGCTGCAACCATTGCACTTTATAATCAGGGTTGTTTAATAAGCCCGTGCCATTAAGCTCTAAAAAACAGCCTGTACCAACTGTTCCAGAACCGATCACATCGCCAGGTAAAACATCAACGCCATAAGCACAACGCTCAATAATTTCAGCAAAAGTCCAATCCATGTCTGCTGCATTTCCTTTCGAAACTTCGATGCCATTTACGCGGCAAGTCATTTTTAAATCGTAAGCATTGCCTACATGGCCATCCTTTGCGGCAACCTTATACTTCTCCAATTCATCAGGCGTAACCAGCCAGGGGCCAATAACAGTAGAAAAATCCTTTCCTTTGGCCGGTCCCAGGTTCAATAGCATTTCCTCCATTTGTAAAGTTCTGGCGCTCATGTCGTTCATGATCATGTAGCCCGCAATGTAGTCATCAGCCTCTTCGGCTTTTATATTTCTTCCTTTTTTACCGATAACAATGGCCAGTTCCAATTCAAAATCGAGTTTTTCAAAATGATCTGGCATGCAAGTAATTTCGCCTGTACCTTGTATTGCATTATGGTTAGTGAAATAGAAAATAGGGTATTCGTCAAACTGCGGAATCATCTCAACCTTACGGTTTCTGCGGGCGGCAGCTACGTGTTGTCTAAAAGCATAAGCATCTCTACAACTAGTAGGTTGTGGAACAGGGGCCAGAAGCTCATAAAAAACTTCTTCTTTGGCTTTTAAACTCCCATCTTGTAATTGTACGTTAACCTTTTTTGCTCTTTCCATCAATACTTCTCCACCTTGCAAAAATTCGTTCATATTGTCAGGAATCAACTTATCGCAACTATTTAAGTTATAAATATGGCCATTTAAGTAAATGCCCAAGTGTGCGCTGTCTTCTGTTTTGTAGGATACTAATTTCATAAGATTTGGTTAAAATACGGGGTAAAGCTAATAATTTAAGAGAGTAATCAAAACGCTATGTAACGCTGTAGCCATTTTTTTTATCGTATAAGCCATGTAAAAAACAAAGAAATTTCTAGTTCAAAATAATTTCAGTAATTTAGCCACATCAAGACCATGATTTTAAAAGCATTACATATCAATTTAGTTAACGATGCCATTGCAGCTCGTCGCTACAAGATGCTTTCCAAACTCATCATGGCTCAATATTCTCTATAAAATTTCATTTGCATCACGCTTAATTGAAACGTCCTGCCGTTTTAATTGTTTAGTCTTTTAGACTTTATTTTCTAACCTAACATAAATCAATATGCCTGTTTATCACAAATTGGGGCAAATTCCAGCGAAACGTCATACTGTTTTTCGCAAACCCGATGGAAATCTTTATGCAGAAGAACTGGTATCTACAGAGGGATTTTCGAGCTTATATTCGCTCGTTTACCACTGCCACCCGCCGACCATAGTAAAACATTTGGCCGAGCCATATAGTGTAGCACCAACCATTGCCCGTGAAAAACATTTGAAACATACCAGCTTAATTGGTTTTAATATTAAGCCTGAAGATGATTTCCTGGAAAGCAGAAAGCCAGTACTGGTTAATGATGATTTACATATCGTGCTTGCTGCCCCAAAGAAATCGATGACCGACTATTTCTACAAAAACAGTCAGGCTGATGAAATGATCTTCGTCCACGAAGGATCTGGAAAACTTAAAACAGGCTTTGGCGAAATTAAGTTTAGTTACGGCGATTACCTGATTATCCCCAGGGGAACCATCTATCAATTGGAATTTAACGATGCTCAAAACCGCCTGTTTATTGTAGAAAGTTTTAGTCCGTTAAGACCGCCAAAACGTTATTTAAATCAATATGGTCAATTGATGGAGCATTCGCCCTATTGCGAGCGTGATTTACGCTTACCAGAAAACCTGCAAACACACGATGAGTATGGCGATTTTAAAGTGTTGATAAAAAAACAGGGTTTAATTTATCCGTACACCTACGGCACTCATCCTTTTGATTACGTGGGTTGGGACGGCTATCATTACCCATATGCATTCTCAATTCATGATTTCGAACCCATAACTGGCCGTTTGCATCAACCACCTCCGGTTCATCAAACCTTCGAGGGACGAAATTTTGTGATTTGCTCATTTGTGCCACGCAAATACGATTATCACCCGGATTCTATTCCGGCACCCTATAACCACAGCAATGTAGATAGTGATGAAGTTTTGTATTACGTAGATGGGGATTTCATGAGTAGAAAAAGCGTAGTTAAAGGACAAATTACCCTGCATCCGGGTGGCATACCGCATGGCCCACATCCGGGTACTGTAGAGAAATCTATTGGAAAAGAAAAAACAGAAGAACTGGCCGTAATGATCGACCCTTTTAAACCGCTAATGCTTACAGATTATGCCATAAGTATTGAAGATGAAAATTACCACAAAAGCTGGCAAATTAACATTGAGTAAAGAGAAATGGTGACCAAGCCTATTGGCTAAAACAATAATTAAAATCATACCCAGTCTTTAGAGATTACATTCGGGTAAAAACATACAAAAATGGAAACACAAACATTTGCAGAAAAAATAGCAAAAGCACAGGATTTTCTGCCAATTAACGGAACTGATTACGTAGAATTTTATGTGGGTAATGCCAAGCAGGCTGCCCACTATTACAAAACTGCATTTGGCTTTCAAAGTTTGGCCTACTCCGGACCAGAAACTGGCGTAAGAGATCGGGCTTCTTATGTGCTTCAGCAAGGAAAAATCAGACTAATTTTAACGACAGCATTAAAATCAGAACACCCTATTTCGGAACATGTTAAAAAACATGGCGATGGTGTTAAGGTTTTAGCTTTATGGGTAGACGATGCTTATAGTGCCTTTGAAGAGACCACAAAACGCGGTGCAAAACCTTATATGGAACCCAAGACGATTAGTGACGAACATGGAGAGGTACGCATGAGTGGCATTTATACCTACGGCGAAACCGTACACCTGTTTATCGAAAGAAAAAACTATAATGGGCCTTTTATACCAGGTTACCGCGTATGGGAAAGCGACTATAATCCTGCAGATGCGGGATTGTTGTACATAGATCATTGTGTTGGTAACGTAGGATGGAACAGGATGAATGAGGCTGTACAGTGGTATGAAGAGGTGATGGGATTTGTAAACATCCTTTCTTTCGATGATAAGCAAATTAATACCGAATATTCGGCGTTGATGAGCAAAGTGATGAGCAATGGAAATGGCTTTTCTAAATTCCCTATAAACGAACCTGCCGAAGGAAAAAAGAAATCGCAAATTGAAGAATATCTTGAATTTTACGAAGGAGAAGGTGTACAACACATTGCGGTAGCCACAAAAGACATTGTGAAAACTGTTGAGGAACTCAAAGCCAGAGGTGTTGAATTTTTAAGTGCGCCTCCAGAAGCCTATTACGATATGATGCCACAGCGTGTGGGCAAAATAGATGAGGAAATTGCTTTGCTAGAGCGACTAGGGATTTTGGTAGATTGTGATGAAGAAGGGTATCTGCTCCAGATTTTTACAAAACCGATTGAAGACCGACCGACGTTATTTTTCGAAATTATACAACGTAAAGGTGCCCAAAGTTTTGGTGCAGGAAATTTCAAAGCGTTGTTTGAATCGCTGGAAAGGGAACAAGAGTTAAGAGGCAATTTATAATTTAAATTTGCATGTAAAGGAAGGCAAGCGCATAATATGGCTTGCTTTTTTTATACATGGATTTCACCGCCGTACTTATTTTGCAGTTAACCATTATCTTCACTAAAACTTCATAATTGAAACGCACCTTTGATTTAACAAAACACCAGAAGCGATTTCCGTTTTGTTAAATTCTAAAAACTCATACTTAGTTTTTTAGTTTTCCGGTTACCCTTATCTGATACCTCATGTGTTGCAAAATACATGAGGTTTTTTATGATGTACTTTCTTTAAGCATTTGATGGAGATCAGTTGCTCCGCCATCGAATTTGGTTCCATTAACGTAAAATGAAGGGGTACCATTCACACCGCTTCGAACGCCACTATCAAAGTCATTTTCTATTTTTTCGATTACCGATTTTGATATACGGTCTTGCTGAAATTGCTGCAAATCTAGTCCGAGTTGCTCGGCTAATTCGTTAAAAAGTGCATCTTCTAAACGATATTGATTGTCGTATATAGCATCATGCATTTCCCAGAATTTACCCTGCATTGCAGCAGCCTCGGCAACAATTGCAGCAGGCACAGCCATTTCGTGCGCTTGGCGCATAGGAAAATGCCTAAAGACTAACCTGATCTGATCGCCAAAAGCATCCTGAATTTCCTTTATAATGGGAAACGCATCGCCACAATACCTACACTGGTAATCGCCAAACTCTACAATGGTAACGGGTGCATTCTCTAGACCCACGATATGGTCGTTGGCACTAACAGGTGGTTTTAATGTGCTCATGTGCTGCTATTTCTCTAATTTCTCAAGTGCATCTAAAATCCCGTCGGCTCCAGGGTTAATATCCATTGCTGAGAGGTCGCTCCAGGCAATCTGTCCCTTTTTATCAATAACGAAGAGTGCCCTTTTACTTATACCAGCTGTTTCATCGTAAACACCATAAGCTTTAGCTACTTCACCCTTAGGCTCGAAATCTGCTAGTAGTGGAAACTGCAATTTTCGATCGTTAGCAAAGGCAAGGTGGCACCATGCACCATCTACTGATATGCCAAAGATTTCTGCGTTGTGCTTTGTAAAATAGCTTGTCATTTCGTTATACAATGCCATTTGGTCGCTACAAACGGGGCTCCAATCGGCCGGGTAAAATGCTAAAATTACATTTTTTCCTCTGAGGTCTGATAGCTTTATTTTTTGATTTGGAGCTGCGCTTAGCTCAAAATCTGGTGCGGTAGTGCCTGGTGATAACATGGGGATTAATTCTATTAATTTTTACTTAACAACATAAGGAATGAGCTGTTTTACATTGTTGGTTTTAACCTAATTTCTGCCTCTTAATTAAATACGATTGAAGTATGGGATAAAACCCTTCATTAATATCTGCATCGATGAGATCAATCTTATATTGGGCGCAGCGCATGGCAATTTTTTTTCTATAAATATCTACGGCAGCAACATAATTAGCTTTGACCTGATTGGTGTGCACTTTAATACTTTCACCAGATTCCATATCTATAAATTGGTATGGGCGATTATCAAACTCGAATGCAACTTCTTTTGGTTTATCTGATACATTGAAAACCACCACTTCATGTTTGTTGAATTTTAGGTGCTGTAATGCATCAAAAAATGCATCAGTTTCCGCATCATCGGTTTTGGTATTAAATAGATCGCTAAAAATGATGACCAGCGAACGTTTATGAACTAATTCAGCAACTTGGTGCAGCGCCTCGCTGATGTTGGTTTTTGCATTGGCTTTAGGCCTTTCCAATAATTCTTCGAGTTTGGCAAACAAATATTTTTGGTGTACCGTAGTGGACTTTGCAGGCGTGTTGAGCAAAATCTCATCGGTAAATAAACTTAACCCAAATGCATCTCTTTGCTTTTTAAGCATGTACATTAGTGCTGCAGAGGCTTGAATTGCAAAAGTAAATTTGTTTTCCTTTGGCGCCGGAAAATACATAGAGGATGAAACATCGATCACAAACTGGCAACGCAGATTAGTTTCTTCTTCGAAACGCTTGCTGTAGAGCTTGTCGGTTTTAGCATATAATTTCCAATCGATGTTTTTAACATTGTCGCCGGCATTGAATTGGCGATGCTCGGCAAATTCTACAGAAAATCCGTGGAAAGGACTTTTATGGAGACCGGTGATAAATCCTTCTACCACTTGGCTTGCTAATAATTCGAGGTTTCCAAAGCTTGTATTGTTCTCGTAATTTATTGCATCCATATCGTAAAACTAAAAAATATATCGCCAATTTAATTCTTTTGCAATGATTTTCCATATTTAGCTTGCAACAAAATCATCATGAACAAACAAGATTATCGCCTTCTCAACCTCATCATTTTATCTCTTCGCTGTTAACGCTTTCTGTATCGGTGGGCATAATTACTGAACTTCTAAAAACTTTTAAGACAGCAGAGATTGCCAACGTTTTTCCTATATCCTTGCAGGTATTGTATTTTCCGGATATTGCTTTAGGCATTTACCCATTCAAAAAGCACGCGAAGCCGATTTGCCAAAATTAAAGGATTTGGTAGTGGCCATATTGTACAGTCTGATATTTTTTATTATTGTATTGACAGTGATCCAAATTGCTTATCTGTTTGGGTACTACGAAGAAACCTTTGCACCAGCGGTTTATGTAGCCGCGGTATTTGGTGTGCTATTCTATGTTTGGGCCAATAAGAAAATAAATGCCCTGATAAAACTGCTTTAAAATTTATCGATGCAGATATTAATGAATTAATGAGAAGTATTACTGAACCCCCTTTATCGCAAGCTTCTTATTTTTGCGTATGGTATAGAAACGAAAATAGTAAGCCAAAGTATCCACTTAAACCCGATTGACGTGAAAATACTTTTTGCTGTACATACCTTGCTGTTTTACGATGCCGATAGCAAAAAGATTGAAACAAAAAGCGGGACTGCATTTCCCGAAGAAACACCATCCCGCTCATTTTCTAATCGTAAGGATTATTATGGTTTATTTTATAAGCCTATTGCTTGGTTATTTTGTATAATTTGCCGTTATCGGTTACTGAATACATGGCTCCGTCTTTCTCTACCATATCTCTAAAACGCTCGCCTTTACCTTCTAACAACCGCTCTTCGCCAACAACCTTGTCGTTTTTAATAACCAGGCGAATGATGTGAGAACCACCCAAGCCGCCAACGAAAAGGTTACCTTTCCACTCCGGGATAGCAGTGCTGTTATAGAAAGCGATACAGCCTGGAGAAATACTTGGGTTCCAATAATACACGGGCTGTTCCATGCCTTCCTTTTGTTGAATACCGTCGCCGACTTTTTTGCCGCTATATTCGGTACCATAGGTGATAATTGGCCAACCGTAGTTTTTACCCGGCTTTATAAGGTTTACTTCGTCGCCACCTTTTGGACCAAATTCAGCTTCCCATAAATCGCCTGTTAGGGGATTAATCGCCAATCCATCAGGATTACGTAAACCCAAAGCATAAATTTCTGGTTTAGCATCGCCTTTACCAGCGAAAGGGCCATTGGCTACTGGTTTTCCATCTGTAGTAAGGTGTAGAATTTTACCCAACGAAGAATTAAGGTACTGCGCCTGAATGCGGATGTCGCCACCAGAGCGCTCGCCCGTACTTACAAACAAATTACCGCTTTTATCGAACACGATTCTGGAACCATATTGCAGTTTACCTCCATAGGATGGTGTTGCACGATAAATTACCTGTTGATTTTCTACTGCAGTTTCGCTAGCTGATAGCTTTCCTTTGGCAATAGCAAGCAACACACCTTTATCTTGTGGCTCTGAGTAAGCCCAATAAATCATTCTGTTTTTAGCGAAGTTAGGATCGATGGTAACATCTAAAAGACCACCTTGCCCGGAATCGTCTACTTTTGGTAAGCCGGTAATTACTTTGCTCGACTTTCCCTCGGCAGTAAGTACCACCATGGTTCCACCTTTTTGGGTAATTAAAAAGCCACCGTTTGGAAGTACTGAAATGGCCCACGGGCGATCTAATTTCTCGTTAAGAACTGATATACTTAACGGTGTAGTGGTTTTAACACCTGCAATACGTGTTTGCCCTGCAAAGGCTGGCTTGTAATCTGCAGATGGCTGATTGGTTTCTACAGGTTTCTGCGCAAATGCGCTTGCAATGTTAAACGCAAAACCTGCCACCAGCAGGCTTAGGTTCTTTTTATTAAATGGGTGCATTTGTATAGTTAGATTTTGATTAAAGAAACGAAAATATTTTTGCATTAAAAAACCCAAGGTCGGTAATTGAACTTGGGTTTTAAATATGTTACAAGCTTAACAGCTTTAGTATTCTCTTGTTTGTGCCAACTAAACAATTTGCTTGTTTAATTTTTCAGCTAAAACTGATTTTGGAACTGCACCAACCTGTTTATCAACAACTTGACCGTCTTTGAAGTATAATAAAGCTGGGATGTTACGGATACCAAATTGCATAGAAATTTGCGGGTTGTTATCAACATTCACTTTTCCTACAACTGCTTTGCCATCGTACTCTTTAGCAATCTCTTCTACAACTGGACCAACCATGCGACATGGGCCACACCACTCTGCCCAAAAATCTACTAATACGGGTTTATCTGATTTCAATACAAGCTCCTCGAAGTTTGCATCTGTGATTTCTAATGCCATAATTCTTTTTTTTATGTTCAAATATATGTATTCAATTGCAATGCCAACACATCTGTAATGTCAATTTGACATTAGTTAAACGTTTGAAGCATCATGAAGCACTAAGCACCTTCCCCCATCTATTTGCCTAAAACATATTGCTTCTTTAATAAAATGATAGGACAGCGCTAGTTAAGCTTATAATTCACAACATTCAACCCCAGCAATTGTTCTAAGAACTTGTTATTGGGATTAATCCTCAGATTTTTCGAAGGCAAGTCTAACATGATTTGTTTCTCATTATCGAATACAGCAAAATTTAACTGACAGTTTTGCTGTTCGGTATTTGCCTTATTGTCTGCAAGTATGGCTTCGATTTCCCGCATAAGCTCATCATTTACCCTTTCTATAGGTACCTGAATGGTTAAACTTTTGGTTAACTTATCTCGAAGTTCAGACATGAGGTTAATGGCCGTGATTTTAAATTCCCAATCGCCTGCCTTGCCAAAACGCTCGCCAACTCGTCCCCTTATCTGCAAGAAATACCCTTCTGTTAAAAAGGACTTAAACTTTAGAAAGTCTTCTCCAAACAGGGCCATTTCGCAGGCATCGTCATAATCTTCAAAAACGAAGGTACCAAAGGGCTTACCTGTTTTCGTGATTCGTTGAGATGCAGAAACAACCAAGCCGCCTACGCAAAGTTCGCGATTTTTAAGTTTATCAAATTCTGCAAGTACCTCTTCGTTGCTATCGCCCATGCGCACTTTATTAATAATGCTCAGCTGCTTTACATTATGGGTACAAAAGCGATCGAGTTCAAGTTTATAGTTGTCTAAAGGATGGCCAGAGAGAAAAATCCCAATGGCGTCTTTTTCATACTTTAAACGATCCATTAGTGCCCACTCTGGCGAAACCGGCAACGAAGGTTCCAAAATTAAATCGGCCTTAGAGCCTCCAAACAGCGATCCCTGAGATGTACTTTCATTGTTTTGGAAGTCGTTGGCAAACTTGATAATTTTTTCGATTCCATTCATTTTATCATGGGGACCAATGTAGAAATATTGCGCCCTATGCCCGCCAAACGCATCAAATGCACCGCTGTAGACGAAACTTTCGTAAGCTTTCTTATTTACAATACGCGTGTTAGATCGCTTGGCAAAATCGTACACCGACTGGTAGGCGCCATTGCTCAAGCGTTCTTCAATAATACTTTCTACCGCTTTCTCGCCAACACCTTTAACCGCCGACATGCCAAACCGTACCTCTCCCTTTTGATTTACAGAGAATTTCAAATCAGATTCGTTAACATCTGGACCCAATACGGTTACGCCCATTTGCCTACATTCCTCCATAAAAAACGCTACCTGTTTAATGTCGCTCATGTTATTTGAAAGCACAGCAGCCATATACTCTGCCGGGTAATGTGCTTTTAAATAAGCTGTTTGGTAAGCAATCCATGCATAACAGGTAGAGTGCGATTTATTAAATGCATAGGATGCAAAAGCTTCCCAATCTTTCCAGATTTTTTCTAATGTAGTGGCATCATGTCCCTTTTCTGCCGCTTGTTTTACAAACTTGGGTTTCATTTTATCCAGAACATCTTTCTGTTTCTTACCCATAGCTTTCCGCAAAACATCTGCCTCACCTTTGGTAAAGCCTGCTAGTTTTTGCGATAAAAGCATCACCTGCTCTTGGTAAACGGTGATCCCGTATGTTTCTTTAAGGTATTCTTCGCAGGCATCCAAATCGTACTGAATTTCTTCTTCACCATTCTTGCGCCGTACGAAGCTAGGAATATACTCCATCGGGCCTGGGCGATACAAGGCATTCATGGCGATTAAATCGTCGAAAACGGTTGGTTTCAGCTCTTTCATGTATTTCTGCATTCCAGGACTTTCATACTGAAAAATACCAATGGTCTCACCTCGCTGGAAAAGCTCGTAAGTCATGACGTCATCAATAGGAAAATTATCTGGATTTAATTCGATACCATGTCTTTTCTTAACCAACTTCACCGTGTCTTTAATAAGCGTAAGGGTTTTTAAGCCTAGGAAATCCATCTTTAGTAAGCCAGCACTTTCTACAACAGAGTTGTCAAATTGGGTTACATAAAGATCAGAGTCTTTAGCTGTTGCAACGGGAACAAAATTCGTAATATCACTCGGGGTAATGATTACGCCACAGGCATGGATACCGGTATTTCTCAAAGAACCCTCCAGAACCTGTGCCTGCTGAATGGTTTCTGCACTTAAATCTTTTAAACCACCAAGGTTTTTTAATTCAACAACACGTTCATACTCATCTGGGCGAAGCGCATCCTTTAAACTCTTTTCATCGAGGTTGAAGATCTTCGCTAACTTCATATTAGGAATGAGTTTGGCAATTTTATCGGCCTCGAACAATGGCAAATCTAACACCCTCGCTGTATCCCGAATAGAAGACTTGGCAGCCATGGTGCCATAAGTAATAATTTGGGCTACCTGACTGGAACCATATTTATTGATTACATATTCCATTACCCTTCCACGACCTTCATCATCAAAGTCGATATCGATATCGGGCATCGAAACACGATCTGGATTTAGAAAACGCTCAAAAAGCAAATCGTATTTTATAGGGTCGATGTTGGTGATCCATAAGCAATAAGCCACCACAGAGCCAGCAGCAGAACCACGGCCGGGGCCTACTGATACATCTCTCCGCCGTGCTTCGGCAATAAAATCCTGAACAATTAAAAAATAACCCGGGTAGCCTGTCTTTTCTATGGTAGCCAATTCAAAATCTAAGCGTTCGATTACTGGTGGAGTAAGTTCCCCATACCTGATTTTAGCACCTTCGTATGTTAAATGTCTTAAGAATTTATTCTCCCCCCTTTTGCCACCATCGAGTTCATCTTCAGGAACCAGGAATTGCTCAGGAATATCGAATTTTGGCAATAATACTTCGCGAGCAAGCTTGTAAGTTTCAATTTTATCAACAATTTCCTGTATGTTTAAAATTGCCTCTGGCAAATCGGCGAAAAGCGCCTTCATTTCATCACCAGACTTGAAATAGTATTCTTGATTAGGCAAGCCATAACGGTAGCCGCGACCACGACCAATAGGGGTTGCCTGTTTCTCGCCATCTTTTACACAAAGTAAAATATCGTGTGCATTAGCATCTTTTTTATTGATGTAATAGGTATTGTTGGTGGCTACCAGCTTTACCTCATGCTTTTTCGATAAAGCAATCAATGCGGTATTTACCCGATCTTCGTCTTCCTGATTATGGCGCATAACCTCTATGTAGAAATCATCGCCAAACTGAGCTTTCCACCATAGCAGCGCCTCCTCTGCCTGGTTTTCGCCCATGTTTAAGATTTTGTTAGAAATTTCGCCAGAAAGGTTTCCAGATAACACAATAATATCGTCTTTATATTGCTCGATTACCTGCCTATCGATACGGGGCACATAGTAAAACCCTTTAGTATAAGCAATTGACGACATCTTGGCCAAATTATGGTAGCCATTTTTGTTTTTGGCCAGCAACACCATTTGGTATCCATTATCTTTTGCAGTTCTATCGAGGTGATTATCACATACAAAGAATTCAACCCCAACAATGGGCGTCATGATTACTTCGGTAGGCCGTTCGCCAGCCTCAATAGCGGCTGCATTTTTCGCCTCTGCAGCTTTATTATGGTTGAGTACGTTGTTCACGAAATGAAAAGCACCCATCATATTGGCATGATCCGTCATGGCTACGGCTGGCATCTTTAAAGATGCCGCTGCCTTTACCAGTGCAGGGATGCTAATGGTACTCTGCAAAACTGAAAATTGGGTGTGGTTGTGAAGATGCACGAATGTAGCAGCGGCTAGCTCTTGCTTATTGTTGGCTAACTCTTGTTTAGACACACCCCCACCCTCTTCTTTTTGAAGGCGTTTGCGAATTTCATCAGACGCAGCTTTGAGATTAATATGCTGGATACCAAAACTCGGGATAGCGCCCGGGTTAAACTCCCTAAAACGTGGAAAATACTCAGCGTCTACAAGAAGTTCTTCCTTTTTGAAAACTTCTTTTTTGATGAGCTCTAAAAAGCATCGCGTAGTGGCTTCTACATCGGCTGTAGCATTGTGGGCTTCGTTGAATGGCACTCCAAAAAGGTAGCCGTGCAACTCTGTTAAAGTGGGCAATTTAAATCTGCCCCCCCTACCGCCGGGAAGTTTCAGTAAATCGGCGGTGATTTCTGTACAGGTATCTAAAACCGGCATCTCTGCCAGATGATTTTCGATGCCGAAACGATAAAACTCACAACCCATAATGTTTACATCGAAGCCTACATTCTGGCCCACGATGAACTTGGATTTAGAAAGCGCCATACTAAATTTCGATAACACCTCTGCCAAAGCTACGCCCTGCTCAGCTGCCAATTCGGTAGAAATTCCGTGAATGCGCTCAGCATCGTACGGAATATTAAAACCCTCTGGCTTAACCAAATAATCTTGATGTTCCACCATCCTTCCCATCTCATCGTGTAGCTGCCAGGCAATTTGAATACAACGCGGCCAATTATCGGTATCGGTAATAGGTGCATTATAGTTACGAGGCAAACCCGTGGTTTCAGTATCGAAAATTAAATACATAGTGTGTTAAAAAGAATTAGCCGTTGCAGCATCATCACGGTTTTTCAAAAGTAGGGAATTTGAAATTGGATGCTATGGTTATTTTATCAACAAAAAGTAATTTGGCTTACCTTATCGTGTCGACACTATTACAAAAAAAAGGCTAAAACAACTGAATGCTTTAGCCTTTCTAAGAACCAATATGGTTTAATTATTTCAAGGTATTTAATAAAACTTTGGCCGCTTCCTCTGAAGACCCCGGGTTTTGGCCGGTAATGAGCAGGCCATCTTTTTTCACATAAGAACTCCAGTCTGCACCTTTGGTATAATTGGCACCTAAATTTTTCAATTCATCTTCCAATAAGAACGGAACTACATCTGTCAATTTCACGGCATCTTCTTCAGTGTTTGAAAATCCGGTAACTTCCTTTCCTTTAACAAGGGGTTCGCCACTTGCATCTTTCACTTTGATAAGCACACCTGGTGCATGGCAAACAAATGCTATAGGCTTTTCTGCCTGGTAGAAATCTTCAATCAACTTAATTGACTTTTCATCATTAGCCAAATCCCAAAGTGGCCCATGTCCGCCTGGATAGAAAACTGCATCGAAATCCTGGTCATTTACCTCGCTCAGCTTTACGGTATTCGCTAGAATATCCTTTAATTTGTTATCTGCCTTGAATCTTTTAGTGGCCTCGGTTTGTGCATCTGGCGCATCACTTTTTGGGTCAATTGGTGGTTGACCACCCTTGGGAGAAGCAACAGTAATCGCTACTCCAGCGTCTGCCAGCACATAATAAGGTGCGGCAAATTCTTCAATCCAAAATCCTGTCTTTTCCCCAGTATTTCCAAGTTCGCTATGCGATGTCAATATCATCAATACTTTCATGTCTTTTTAAATTTTATTATTCGATTAACAATAGTATGATAACGATGTTAGGCTTAGATCAAAAATTGACAAACCGTTTACGAACAACCTTAAAAATGTTCCTGGCTAACCAATTCACTTACATTATAACCTTTCTGTCTGCAGCGCTCTATAATATCAGCAAGCAAGTCTGCTTCCATTTTAGGTTCTCTAGCCATAATAAATAAGTATTTTTCATCTGGATGGCCAACTACAACATAGCTATAAGCTTCATCAATTTCAATGATCCAATAACCAATTTTGAAAGGCCATAAGAACTGCGCTTTCATTTCGCCGTCAGCCTTATCATCATAAAAAAACAATTTTGAAGTGATTGTTTTCTCTTCGGGTTTACCATCTTTATGATAGGTTGTTAATACATCGAAATGATCATCAGTCTTAAGCGTGTACGTTTCCGTTGTTTGCTTCCAATTTTTATCCATTAAAGTTGGAATAGAATATAGCGAGTACCATTTGCCTTCAAAGGCCTGTAAATCTAAATTTGAAACGGGTTTATTTTCCATAATATAATATTTCTTGATAATTATAAATTTTATTAGTGTTCTTGGCTAACCAGTTTTGTTACCGCGTATCCCCTCTCGGCACATCGTTTTATAATCTGATCCATCAATTCTTTTCCTAATAATGGTTTTCGAGACATGATGAAAAGATATTTTAGGTTCGGGTGGCCAATAACAACGTAGCTATAGTCTTCTGGAAGCTCAATAATGCGATAGCCAACTTTGACTGGCCAAACAAACTGGGCTTTCATTTCTCCGGCGGCCTTATCAGGATAAAAAAATAATTTTGATTTAATCGATTGCTGTTCGGGATTTCCGATTTTATGATAAGTGGTAAGTACATCAAAATGGTCGGACTTGAGCGTATAGTTTTCTATAGTCTGTCGCCACTTCTTATCTAAGAAAGTAGGAATACTCGTTAACGAATACCATTCACCTTGAAATTTCTCTAAGTTAATTTTCTCTACCGGTCTGTTATCGACACTAAAAAAAACAGTAGATTGTTTAAATGAAGAAAACCCAAAAGCAATTATAACAAGTAATGAAAAACAATAAATTTTAGCAGATGTAGCTTTCATAAAACATTTAACAACATAACATTTTGATAGTTAGAAAGTTTTCAAAAGGGTTTTTAAACCCTATATTTATTTATACCTTCGATAGGTGATTAACAGCAAACCATAAAATATAGATATATGAAAGTAACGGTTGTAGGAGCAGGCGCAGTAGGCGCAACTTGTGCAGATAACATTGCACGTAAAGAATTAGCAAATGAGCTTGTTTTATTAGATATTAAAGAAGGGTTTGCAGAAGGCAAAGCCATCGACATGATGCAAACGGCCACGCTTTTAGGATTTGATACCAATATTACTGGAGTTACTAACGACTACAGTAAGACAGCCGGATCTGATGTAGTTGTAATTACATCTGGTTTACCGAGGAAACCTGGAATGACCCGTGAGGAGCTTATTGGCATTAACGCCGGAATTGTTAAAGGTGTTGCAGAAAATATTTTAAAGTTTTCTCCAGAGGCTATTTTTATCATCATCAGCAATCCAATGGATACGATGACTTACTTGGCACTAAAATCTTTGGGCTTACCTAAAAACCGAATCATTGGCATGGGTGGCACGCTGGATAGTTCAAGATTTAAGTTCTACCTATCAAAAGCCTTAAATTGTAACCCTAACGATTTGCAAGGTTTTGTAATTGGCGGCCATGGCGATACCACAATGATTCCGTTAACACGTTTAGCGACTTACCAAAGCTTGCCTGTAAGCAATTTGCTTGATGCGGCTACGCTGGATAAGGTTGCTGCCGATACAATGGTTGGTGGAGCAACTTTAACCGGGCTTATTGGAACCTCAGCATGGTATGCACCAGGGGCGGCAGGCGCAGCGTTGGTTGAAGCCATTTTGAGAGATGAAAAGAAACTTTTCACATGCTGCGTATCACTAGATGGAGAATATGGACAACAAGATATCTGTTTAGGCGTTCCTGTAATTATTGGGCGTAACGGCTGGGAGAAAATTATCGATTTTAAGCTGACCAATGATGAGCAAGCCGCTTTTAATAAAAGTGCCGAAGCAGTAAGAAATATGAATAGTGTTTTGGCAGAAATGAACCTCATTTAATCTGCCTTGCTTAATGGCCAAAGAAAAGAAACGAATATCAATTCCATTACGATTGATTAATTTACAAGACGATGGCTTCCACCTGCTGGTGGAAGTTGTTGTTTTCAAAGAAAAGCACTTTGCTGTTTTAGATACGGGCGCATCGAGAACAGTTTTCGATAAGAAGCTGATCGAAACGCACCTCGCGGGCACGCTGCATGTTTCTGATGAAATTAATGCAGCCACGCTTTTTACCACCACCACAACTATTCAGGCCACCATCCCCAATTTTAAGCTTGGCTCACTAAAACTTAAAAATTACGAAACAGTTGCCTTCGATCTGCAATCGGTTAGTGATACTTACCAGCAGTTTGGCCATCCTCCCATTGCTTGTATTATTGGTGGCGATATTCTAATGGAACATCAAGCAATCATTCATTACAAAAAACTTAGCTTAAAGCTTTTTAAGTAATTTAATTAAATGAGTGTAATCAATTTTTGATTGATATTTGATGCACAGCGAAATACCGTTCTTGTAAAAAGTGATATCAGAAGAAAGATCTCATCCAGCTGGTGATAACTTCTATCAAGGCATTAAAATGATTGCTAAATCGGAATTATTTTCACAGGTAAAGCTTAGGCTGATTGAACCCATCTTTTAGCTCGGGTGTATGCTTGCGGTGATCGTGTGCTTTTGGAAAAGCGGGTTGTAAACTAAATTCGATGCCCACACATTTCGCTTTAGGCGAAAAATCTTTAATGCGCTGGAATTCGAGGCCTGTAAAAATTTTTTTCAGAAACTGTGAATGAAATGGTTTATGGATAAAATGCGGATATAACTATGCCGAAAGCACAATCTTTGGCCGATTTAGTTCATTCGTAGGTTTAATACCCTTCTTTACACAAAAGAAATTAATTAACAACTTTCTTGTTTATAGGTCTTTATCATTATTTTTAGTTACCAAATAAACAAACATGAAAATTTTAAAAGTATTACTAGGTATTGTTGCAGTATTAGCAATAATATTCGTGGTAGGATCATTCTTACTACCAAAAACTTACGTTGTAACCAGATCAATAATTGTAGATGCACCCGACAGTGTAATCTATAAAAATGTAGCCGACTTCCGCGAATTCTACAAGTGGAATCCATGGGCTAAGATGGAGACATCGGCAAAGGTTTCATTTGAAGGCGCTCCCGAGAGCATTGGCCATCAGTATGATTGGAAGGGCAATGAAACGGGATCGGGTTACATGAAAATCAAATCATTAGAAACCAACAAAATGATTGACATGGATTTGAAATTTATCGAGCCGTTTGAAAGCATGGCAGACACAAAATTTGAGATATTGCCCCAGGGTACTAGCAACAAAGTTACCTGGACAATGAGTGGCACCAATAACATGATTGGCAAATGGATGTGCGTTTTTGTGAGCATGGATAAAATGGTTGGCAAGGATTTCGAAAACGGCCTTAAGGGATTAAAAGAAAAATCAGAGCAAAAAATGTAATGTTTCTTTGCAATATTAGCGGTTTTATAAAAGGTAATTTCTGCTGGTGATTACCCAAAATAACTCCAGCAATTGTTATGTTAAGCTTGTTGAAGCGCCATAAAAAAGTCTTCGACAAGCTTAGCCTGGCAACAATTACTCATCAGCCAAAATCTGCATCAAAAGATTTATTTCGAAAATCTTATTTACCTGTAGTATAGCCTCTTTATTGTGAATAAAGAATTTGTGCGTCAAACAAATGATTACTTACGCCGTTAAGAAATATTAAAAACCACCACGGCCGTCGAATTACATTTTGTAATTTGGTAATTTTTACGATTATTTGTGCTTAAATGAATTTGTTACTAGTAGAAGACGAGCCAAATGTGGTATCGATAATTTCGAGAGGTTTAACCGACGAAGGTTTTATTGTTAGCATTGCGCCCGATGGCAACGTTGGTAAGCAAATGGCTTTGGAAAATCATTTCGACCTAATCATTCTAGATATTATGCTACCAGGAATAAATGGCTTGGAGTTGTGCAGAATGGTAAAAGAAGTGAAACCAAGTACACCAATTATTATGCTCACAGCTTTAGGTACTACAGAGAATGTAGTAAACGGGCTTGACAATGGTGCAGATGATTACCTGATCAAACCTTTCAAATTTGCCGAGCTTTTTGCACGAATAAGAATGTTGCTTAGGCGATATAGCGGGCAGGTAAATGGAGATCAAATTATTAACATTGCAGATCTCCAGATCAATTTAAGTGCAAAAACGGTTAAAAGAAACAATATTGAAATTGCGGTTACTGCTACAGAATATCGCTTACTCGCTTATCTTGCGAAAAATAAAGGCAAAATTCTTTCACGCATAGATATTCTTGAACACGTATGGGATATCGATTTTAACCTTGGAACTAATGTGGTAGATGTTTATGTAAACTATCTAAGAAAGAAAATAGATAAAAATGCCACTCAAAAGTTAATTCATACCGCAGTGGGTTTGGGCTATGTACTTAAAGAAAAATAATGCAGATAGCTAAAAAAATTACCCTTCTTTTCGCTATCCTATCTGCAGTCATTATATCATTGCTGAGTGGCTTTGTGTGGTATTTCTCTAATGAGTTTGCTTTTGAAGATTTTTATAAGCGACTGGAAGCCAGGGTTAACATTGCAGCCCAATTAAAATTATACGAAGACGATAATAACACAGCTTATGCTACTATGCGCAACCGTTACCTGGAGCGGCTGCCCTCTGAGAAAGAGTTTATCATCGATCCAAGAAAACCCCTGCCACGACTCGAATTAGATCTACCGAATAGTTTCTATAAAAAGATCGGTGCCGGAGCAATGGCCCGTTATAGAGTAGAAAACCATTTTTATGCCGGTAAATTCTTTAAAACATCTAAAGGAAATTATATTGTAGTCATTTCCGCAAATGATCCTGTTGGGTTTAGGGAACTTAGAGACCTGCAGAAGACGCTCATTATTGGCTTCTTCTTATCTATACTTTTATCATTTATTGTGGGATGGAGATTTTCAAATTATATGCTCACGCCATTACGAAAAGTAATCAGAAGCGTAAAGAAAATTAAAGCCGAAAATTTACACATGCGTTTAGAAGTTAAGAAAGGAAGCGATGAGATGTCGCAACTTGCCGAAACTTTTAATAATATGCTTAACCGGTTGGAAACCGCTTTTGAAACCCAAAACAACTTCATCAGCAATGCATCACACGAGTTGAGAACGCCACTCACAGTCATCAGCGGCGAGGTTGAATTAGCGCTCAAAGCCAATCAGGATGTTAGCAAACAGCATGAAGCACTATCCAAAATTAAAGGCGAGACTGAACGCCTGGAAAACATATTAACAAGCTTGCTTGGATTGGCTCAATCTGGTTTTAATGGTAAAAACCAGCCACGTGAAGAAGTAAGAATGGATGAATTGCTTTGGGAGATTAAAGCCTCTGTTAATCAAGTACATCCAAATAGTAAGATTTTAGTCGATTTTAGTGAGCTTCCTGAAGATGAATCACTGCTAACTTTACGGGTAAATAAAAACCTGATCAAACTTGCCATCAGCAATGTGGTAAGCAATGCATGTAAATATTCAAATGAGCAGCCAGTAACTGTTAGTATAGCGCACAATTACAAAAGCCTTTCCATCGCTGTTACTGATAGGGGAATTGGCATCCCGCAGTCAGACATTCAACATATTTTCGAGCCTTTTTACAGAGCATCCAACACTAACGCATACAAGGGATATGGCGTTGGGCTTCCACTATCGCTAAACATCATACGCATGCACCGTGGTAGTATTGGCATTAAATCGCAGGAAGGCATCGGTACAGAAATCAAAATTATCCTCCCATATTTTAACTAAATAATTGGCTTGGTGATTATTTATCTAAACCACCTAAATTCTAATCTCATTTTAATCCTATTCTTATTTCGCTGTAATAAGCCCTGCCTATACTTGTATAAATAAACATCCACCTTATTTAAACAAGTTTGGCCATGAAAACAGTATTAATACCAACCGACTTTAGCTTAGAAAGTACAAAAATTATTGATGCCCTCGTAAATGCCCAGCCTGATGAAAAGCTGAATATCATTTTTTTTCATGCTTTTAAATTGTCGGATTCGATTACAGATATGCTGATGTTGAGCCGTAGAAGCCGAGATTACGAAAACGTTAGCGACACGTTCTACCAGAAGCTAAACGATATAAAACAGCAATACCCCAGCGTAGAGCGCATAGGCATTGAGTATTTCTATGGAAGTACAGTTTATGCATTCAAGAACTTTATAGAGAACCTGGCTATCTCTTATATTGCTTATCCTAAAGACTATCAGTTTAAAACGATAAATAAGTATAGTATAGATCCTCAATTGCTAACATCGCGTTGCGGTTGCCAGGTGTTGGCTTTAAATATTTTATCACTACATCATCAGGAAAACCTGATTGATACGAAAATTGAAGAGCGCAAGTTAGCAGCAGTTAACGCTTAACTTATAACCCATAAATAATTATATTATGCTGTTACGAAATAATATTCCGCTCACTTATATATTCGGTAAGATCAAGAAAGAATTACTTTTTGTAATTGCATATTCGGTTGGAATTGTAGTGCTATACCAAAATTTCCATGTTACTCGAATCTCCATTCCTATTGCCGTACCAGCATTATTAGGAACAATTATTTCTCTGTTACTGGCTTTTAGGTCTAACCAAGCATACGATAGATGGTGGGAAGCCCGGATTCTCTGGGGTTCCATAGTTAACGATTCCAGATCCGTTTCCCGCCAGATATTGTCTTTTGTAGAGAACCCCTATAATTTACCCGAAGTTGAACGTTTTAAAGAGCGTTTTATAAAAAGGCAGATTGGTTGGTGCTATGCATTAAGCCAGGCTTTGAGAGGTTTTAATGCACGTAAAGGATTAGAGGAATACCTCTCGCCAGAGGAGTTAGCGTTTATTAAGAAACGACGCAATGTAACCACATCACTTTTAGAATTACACGCTATGGATTTGAAGAAAGCATTGATGGAAGGTTATATTAATAAGTACCAACAAGTGGAAATCGACAAAACGCTCTGCGCACTCTGTAACCACATGGGGGGCTCGGAAAGAATCAAAAATACTGTTTTCCCTGTAACTTATAGCAAGTACATCAACATGTCTATTCACCTATTTATTGTGCTTTTGCCTTTTGGGTTGATTGAATATTTTGGATATGTAGAAGTTCCAGTTGTAATTGCTATTGCCGCCTTCTTTTTACTTGTTGAAAAAATGGCTGTTCATCTTCAAGATCCATTTGAAAATAAACCAACAGACACGCCCACTACCACCATCTGTAGAAACATTGAGCGAGATCTGCTTCAAATGATTGATGATAACAAAATATACGAAGACAAGCCGCAAACCGCACTTGCCCCGATAGGTTCGTATTATATTTTATAAAATTCTTAGTTCTATTCCTGTTTGGAATGGTTAGTTAAAGCCATAAGTCTTCTCTCTGGATGGAGAGAAGCTATAATGGCAAGTTCAATAATAATAATCTGATGCGGGGGGTGCATTTCACCTTCCGCATTTTTTATTTTGCTAATGATAAATTACTTGAAACGGATGGCTTTTAAAGGGGAGACCTTGCTGATCAATAGTGAGGGAATGAGTAGAACAGTCAGGCAAACCACTACTGTTATCACGTTTAAGCCTACAATATCCAGAAGATGAAATTCTATAGGTGCATAGGATAAGAAATACGATCCCTGATCTAATTTAAATATATGGGTAGATTGTTGGAGAAAGCCTAAACCTAAACCTAGAATGTTGCCTAGCAATAGTCCGATCCCAATTAGATAAGCAGCATTATATAGGAATATTTTCATGATACTCCAATTGCTTGCACCAAAAGATTTGAGCATTCCAATCATGTTGGTACGTTCTAAAATCATAATCAATAGGGCCGTAACCATGTTAATTACACCTACAACTAACATTAAAATCAATAATACATTGGTATTTACATCAAGCAAACCCAGCCATGTAAAAATATTTGGAAAATTTTCTTTAATAGAAAACGATCTTAGATTCTGCGGAAGACTTTCGAAAATTTGATCCGAAACAGGTTTCAGTTCTTTAAAATTCTTTATGCGAATCTCGATGCCACCAATCTCATCAGGCTTCCAATTATTTAAGCGCTTAATGATGTTCAGGTTACCCAGTACAAAGCCCTTATCGATATCTTCTACGCCAATATCGTACACCCCAACGATCTTAAATTTTCTAGGTCGCAACTGGTTTTGAACAAAATACATAATAAAATCATCGCCGGTTTTTAATTTTAATCGCTTAGCGGTATAATTAGAAACCAAAAGCTCTTGCATGGCCGCTGTACTGTCTCTGAAATCGATAATGGTGCCGCTAATGATGTGCTTTTTAATGTAATCCCAATTATAATTCTTATCAACCCCCTTGAAATTGATACCTTCAATTTCGTTATTTGCTGATAGAATGGCTGGCTTGGTTGCAAATGGATAGTAGAAATCTATTGCAGGATTATCTTTAAGTTGTTTATTGGTTTTAGCATCCAATATAAATGGAGAATGCTCGAAAGAATTATTAAGGTCGTAGCGAGTAACCTGTACATCGCCCAAAAAGCCCCGAACCTTATCTTGAATTTCGGTTTTGAAACCTTTGATGATGGCAATTGATAAAATCATCACAGCAAGACTAAGCATTACCCCGGTAATGGCTATGCGCACAATTAGTTTAGAAAATGTGCGCTCAGACTTGATGGCAATACGCCCCGCTATAAAATATTCGAAATTCAATTTATTAATTATGTAACAGCAAAAATGCTTAAATCCTTTTTAAAAATGGCATATATTTGGAATATATTAGCGTCAGCTTAATAGTAAATCATTATCGTACGCAATTGTTTTCATTGCTGAAATAAATATCTGGAACACAAAATATCCATCTATGAAAAAATACTATAGCCTAGCGGTTGGATGCCTGGTTGCCTTATCTGCCTGTGGACAAACACAAAAACCTACCAATCAGGAAACAAATAGACAAGAACCGCAAGCTAGAAAACTTCTTATTAAAGATAATCTTAAACTGCCATCCAATATACTTACTGGTGCTGCACAAACACAAAAATACCTTCCACTATTAAAGGGGAAACGAGTAGGTATGGTAGTAAACCCAACTTCAGTAATTGGGGAAGAAACTTCGGTAGACAGTTTGCTAAAACTTGGCGTTAAAATTCAAAAAATATTCGGACCAGAGCATGGCTTCAGGGGCGATGCAAGTGCGGGTGTTAAGGTAGATGATGCCGTTGACACGAAAACAGGAATTAAAGCGGTTTCCCTCTATGGCAAGCACAGCACACCTACTGCAGAAGATTTAGCAGATATTGATATAATGATCTTTGATATTCAGGATGTGGGCGTTCGCTTTTACACTTACATTAATACTTTGCAACATGTTATGGAAGCTTGTGCCACAAATAACAAGGAATTAATTATTCTAGATCGGCCTAATCCTAACGGATATTTGATCGACGGACCTATTTTGGATCCAAAATTTAAGTCGGGCATTGGCGTACAACCGATTCCGATTGCACATGGATTAACCGTTGGCGAATATGCACAAATGTTGAATGGCGAAGGTTGGTTAAAAGATAAGTTGAAATGCAAAATTACCATCATCAAAAATTTAAATTACAACCACAGTATGGAATATACCCTACCTGTGAAACCATCGCCAAACCTAAATACACAACAGGCTATCTTGCTTTATCCATCAACATGCTTGTTTGAGGGTACCTACTTAAATCACGGGAGAGGCACCATGTTCCCTTTTACCATTGTTGGCGCACCTTATCTTAAGGGAAAATTTGAGTTCAATTATATACCAAAAAGCATTAAGGGAATGTCTGAAACACCCTTATTTCAAGACCAGATTTGTTATGGCTTAGATTTAAGAAACTATGATACAAAACAACTCAGAAAATCTGGGCAGATTAATATCTCTTGGTTAATAGAACTCTACAATGCTTCACCAAAAAAAGAGGATTTCTTCAACACCAAATTAAGCAAAGAAATGGGTACTATAGAGCGGTTGGTTGGTGTAGCAGATTTCAGGACGCAGGTAATTGGTGGCAAGAGTGAAAAAGAGATCAGAGCGAGCTGGGAACCGGGGCTTAGTGCATACAAGAAAATGCGCAAAAAGTATTTGCTCTATAACTAGTTCTGGCAACGATTGTTGGGTAGTTAGATAGCCTGTTAATAAAAGTGAATAAAACAATACTTTAAAGGCATTTGTTATTGAGTGGAAGCGTGAACTTTTCAACGCTTCTATTTATATCAAAACTCAAATACCATGACCGGACCTAAAGAAACAAATGATAACCCTGGTAGCAACTACCAGGAAGAAGTACCAAAAGGCCGCGAACCTGTTGACCATAAAACCGTACGCAAAGAAAACGATACAGATCCCGTAAGGCCACCAAAAACTGAAGATCCGGCAGCACAAAGAGAGAATGAAGAGCAGCCTGTTCATCCCATTAAAAAGGCACCAAAAGAATAGCGGCCCATACCATTTCTAGGTGGTAGAGTAAGTTGGTTATGTTTTATTACTAAACGATTAATCTTCGGCTAGCAGATTATTAAGACCTTTTAAATATTAACTGATTTGGTAATTTGCAAGGCGAAGTAAAAAGTTGAGCCTACACCTTCTTCACTTTCCAGCCAGATTCTGCCACCTTCATTTTTAATGATTTCTGCGGAAATATAAAGTCCTAAACCTAAGCCAGGGTAAGTGTGTTGCAAGCTTCCTCCAACACGGTAAAATTGTTCAAATACAAGATCTTGCAGCTCGTGAGAGATACCAATACCATAATCCTGAACGGCTAAAATTACTTCATTGCCTACCAGAGTGGTACGAACATCTAACTTATTTGCATCGGTAGAATATTTAATTGCGTTAGATAAAAAATTCGTAATCACCTGCCCGATACGTTCCCGGTCAGCAAGAACAAAACTCTGGCAAGTTAAATCGGTAATTATTTTGTGTTTAGAAGTGGTATGCTGAATTTCCTCTACAATTTCTCCTACTAAATTATCGAAGTCGAATTTAGTTGGGTTAAAAGCCATTTTGCCAGACTGGATTTTAGTTACATCTAAAAGATCTCCAATAAGATGAGTTAGCCGGTTCAATTGAAGATCCATTTTGTGCACCATTTGTGCCTTTCGCTCATCTCCTTCGGCTCTAATCATTTTTTCTAGTACCTGTGCATAAGCTTTTATACTCGTTACTGGCGTTTTTAATTCGTGACTGGCTATTCCCAAGAACTCATCTTTTTGTTTTTGAAGTTGCACCTGATGCGTTACGTCAATCGCAGCGTGTAAGATTGCATAAACCCTACCTTCAGCATTTCTTAAAGGCTTATATGTAAAATTGAACCAAAAGCTTTGCAGTTTGCCATTAAACATCAATTTAGCTTCCTGTTGGTCGGCATGGTAAGGAACCCCTGTAAGGAAAACGTCCTTCAAAATTCCTATAAAAGGCTGCCCTTCCAATTCAGGAATACCCTCAATCATCGGTTTGCCCACAATTCGCTCATCTTTATCCCAAAGTTTGAGCATCTCCTTATTTGCGATTTTTATAATGATGTCTTCTGTTTCATATAAAGCAGTAGGCATAGGATTTTCAAGTACCAGATTTCTGAAGCGATCTTCGCTTTCTTTAAATTCGAACCGGGCATTTACCTGCAGTGTAATATCATGCGCAATAATCATAATGCCGGTAACGGTATTGGTATTTTTATTCCATATTGGGTCGTAAACAAAGTTGAAGTAATAATCTGAAGTTACACCATTTCGCTCCAAACGAGCCAGAGTTTCATAACCATAATGCGCAATACCGGTACGATACACTTGCCTTAATATATCTGGAAAAGGTTGATCAACGATCTCGGGCAAAGCTTCAGTAACCTTTAAGCCCAATATATTTTTCCCTTTACCCCAAATCTGAAGCAAGTCATCGTTGGCATCTTCTACAATAAAATCTTCTCCACTTAAAAGCCCTATCGCAATAGGCGCATCATATATCATTTGCCTGAAGAGCTCCTGCCCTTCTTCACTTCTAATTTGCGCACTTACCAATTCTGTTACATCGTTGGCGTTATTCAAAATTCCCCAAACTTTGCCATTTTCATCAAACAAAGGCTTGTAGACAAAATCAAAATAAAAAGTTCGTAAAACACCACCGCTTTCTAAAAGAACCTTATCCCTTTTTGCCTCGTAACGGTTTCCAGTTTTAAAAACATCTTTTAATATCTGAATAAATGGCTGTCCCTCTAGTTCTGGCAAAGCCATTTCAAGCGGCATACCTTTAACACTTTCATCTTTTCCCCAAGCCTGTAACATGGCTTTATTAGCAATGCTGATGTTTAAATTTTCGCCTGCATAAAGTGCTATGGGCATCTCAGATTCTTCTATCAGTTCGTTAAAAATGTCGCCCTTATATTTTGGATCTATTCGCATATAAACAACTAAGATAGCGTATTATTTACTGCCAGTAGCTTTTAAAAATGAAAGCAAAACCTTTTCATCGTGTTCCAGATTGATTTTTCCGATTGTTTTATTATTGTTCATCTTCTTCATAAACTTTTCCAGTTCATTATTTTCATACGCCGTAATTAATAGCGGATAAACATACGAACTTTTACACACGGCTCTAGTATTTCCTAATTTTTTAGCTACGCAATCGAGTACATTTACAATCGTTTTTTTGGTATTCAGTTTCAAATCCTGGTCTACCGAGCACTTAGAAAATTGTCGTAATGCCTCTAAAGTTCCGCCCCAGGTTCTAAAATCTTTGGCTGTAAAATCACTACCGGTAATCTCCTTAATGTAGTTATTCACCTTTCCAGAATCTATACCTTTATGTTCCTTACCGTTAGTATAAAACTGAAAGAGCTCCTGCCCTGGTATATCACGGCACTTCTTTACCAGCTTGGCCAGTGTTTTATCATTCAACTCTACATTTTGGCGCACACCTTTTTTGCCAACAAAATCGATATTAATTTTGCTACCATTAATTTTTACATGCTTGTCTCTAAGTGTGCTTAAACCAAACGAACCATAAAGTTGCTTGTAATTTTCATTGCCTACCCTAATTAACGTTTTCTGTAAAACATCAAGCGAAATGGCTAAAACCTTCCGTTCATCAAACTCTTTCCTTTTTAAATCTTTAGCTATTTGTTTCCTTGCCACTGGCAATATCTTACCAAATTCATATAGTCGGTAGTATTTATGGTCCGATCTCCTCGAGGTCCATTTTTGGTGGTATCTATATTGTTTTCTGCCCGCAGCATCTATACCGGTAACCTGCAAATAAGCATTCGGCTTATTGGCTATCCAAACATTTTGCCATGCCGGCGGAATTACCAGGGCTTTAATTCGCTGCAGATGCTTTTCATCAACAACTTTATTGCCTTTCTTATCTTCATAATGAAATTTGGCTGGCTTGCCTTTTCTGTAAAAACCTGGCATCGCATCGGTTACATAAACCAAGCCATGTTCTTTAACCACTTCTTCGCCTTGTACCATTTTTAGCTTTAAGGTTGATTTAATTTTTAGTTATTTTGCGGAACACAAAACGTACGCTACGCAATAGTAGAAACACAACACTTGCATATGAAAATAGTTTTTATGGGCACGCCCGATTTTGCCGTTGCTTCCTTAGATGCTTTATTACAAGCCAATTTTAACATTGTTGCTGTTGTTACCGCACCAGATAAACCATCTGGCCGCGGACAAAAACTGAGCGAAAGCGCCATAAAAAGATATGCAATCGAACATTCCATCCCTGTTTTGCAACCAGAGAAATTAAAAAATGTCGATTTTCTAGCCGAATTAAAATCTTATCAGGCCGATTTGCAGGTGGTGGTTGCCTTTAGAATGCTCCCAGAAGTAGTTTGGAACATGCCGCCAAAGGGAACAATAAATTTGCATGCCTCTCTACTCCCAAATTATCGCGGCGCAGCCCCAATTAACCATGCCATTATTAATGGCGAAACCGAAAGCGGCGTAACTACATTTTTTTTAACACACGAAATAGATACAGGAAACATCATCTTTAGCGATGTAGTTGCTATCACTGCCAATGAAACTGCAGGAGAATTGCATGATAAATTAATGAACCTTGGTGCTAATTTGCTGGTTAAAACTGTTATGGCCATTGCACAAAACAGCTATACAGAACAAGCACAACCTCAACGCGATACGCTAAAACATGCACCCAAAATATTTAAAGAGGACTGCAAGCTCGACTGGAACAACAGTGTCCAAAAAATTTATAACCAAATAAGGGGTTTAAGTCCCTATCCTACAGCGTTTACGCTTTTAAACAACAAAACGCTTAAAATATTTAATGCAGAAATCGAGGAAGCAGAACCCGGAATTTCGGCCGGAGGCTTTCTTTCTGATGGCAAAACTTACCTGAAATTTGCAGCTAAAGATGGATTTATAAAGCTGCTAGATATTCAATATGAGGGCAAAAAGCGCATGTTGATTGAAGATTTTTTGCGTGGAATGCGGCTGTAAAAAAGATTGAGGAAAGCAATGCCAGTAAATCTTTTCAATGTTTGCTCCCGCTTTCCGCTTTACTTCGTTACACTTCGTGCCCGCTATAATCGGGTTTAAACACAAAATTAGTGCAGGCCACAACCAAGCACTATGGAGGCAAATCATCATTAAGTCCAGCAAAAAAGCGACAAATTCTTGGTTACCAAAAAATCAATCGATAACTGGCTCATTATTCCTTACTGACTTTTTTATTTTTTTGCGCAGAAATAAGCTTAAAATGTTGTTTTACTATAATTTTGTGTAAAGGAAATGAACTTATTTAGCACACATATCAATCAGGATAAAAATCTCTTGCCATACGATGGTACGGTAAAATATTTCGGTTCTTTGTATACCGTCGCGGAAGCAAACGCCTGCTTTCAAAATCTGCTATCTTCCATCGAATGGAAAAATGATGAGGCATTTATAATGGGCAAACACATTATCACCAAAAGAAAAGTGGCCTGGTACGGCGAAGAAAACTTCCCTTACACTTACTCTAAAGCCACTAAATTTGCACTTCCATTTACAAATCATTTGCTTCTGCTAAAACAAATCGCTGAGAAACATACAGGAGCATCTTATAATTCCTGCCTCCTAAACCTATACCACAATGGAGATGAGGGTATGGCGTATCACAGTGACGATGAAAAATCGCTGGCACCCAATTCGAGTATTGCTTCAATGAGTTTCGGGGAAGAAAGGAAATTTCTCTTCAAACATAAAACAACTAAAGAAACGGTAGGCTTATACCTCGAAAATGGTAGTCTACTAGAAATGAAAGATGCTACACAAACATTTTGGCTGCATCGTTTACCGCCCACAAAAAAGATAAAGGGGGCAAGAATAAATCTCACTTTTAGAACGATGCTCAGTTGACGCTTATTTTTTCTTAAACTCGCTGATATCTACGATGCGATTTTCATCAGGATTTTTCTTTAGAAACGATGTGCCTTTCTCATTAACACCCCAACTATAACGGGCACGAATTTCATCACCCACAAAATCGCTTTTAGCTATGCTTTCTGGTAAAGGCAACACTTGTGTTTCGCCGCTTTTGTAGTCTACCTGGTAGAGCGAATTAGCCGTTGCAAAAACAAGGGTTCGCTTATCCATCGAATTAAATAAAAAATCACCCTGTATACGCTCACGCTCGTTCTCCCTTTTTATTGGATATACTTTTCCATTTACCAGGGCAATAGCGAAATCATTATTCAAAATAATATTGCTGATGCTAATGTCTTCAATCCCTTTGGTATATTTCTTATCATTTTTACCATTCGATGGTTTATTAAGGCTGGTTATGCCAACAACACCATCTTTTAACGAAATAATGTAGAATGGAGATACCAAGCCTACTCCGTCTTCCACCTGCACCAATGCAGCTGTTTTCTGGGTATTAATAAACCTGGCATCTTTAAAAATTTTAGCCACCGGTCTTTTTCCATCTGCAATAGCAATTGTAGTGTCTCTATACTTAATCATCATACCGCTTTCTTCTTCTTCTTCAGGATCTTTAGAGATAACATCTTCTATTGTTAATACAGAAAGTTTCGACTTAGGCGGCTCATTGAAATCTTCACTAGTATACTGCCTGGCTTCATATGTTTTTTCTTCTACACCTGGCTTGCAAGCAACCAAGGCGGTGCAGAATAGAAATGCTAAAAATGTTATTTTCTTCATAGTAGTAGCAAATTGTGCTAATGATTAAGTTAATATTTCAAACTGTTAAATTATCAAAAATTTGATTAACCGCACAAAAATGCTGTACAAAATCTGGCTTTGGCCCTACGCTTAGCTAAACCAACGGGTGGTCCTCTTTGTGAATGCTGTTTTTTTTTCCAACAGGCGCTAGTTAAATCGTTAAATTCGAGTTATTCGCATTCAACCTTTGGTTAAATGGGTTCATCAACATAACTTGGTTTAGTTTTTGTTGCAATCGGTAAAAATCTATTTTACTATGAAAAACGTTTTCTTTTGTTTATTAATAATTTCGCTCTTAAGCAGTTGTCTTGAAAAATTTAATCCTAAGGATATCGAAAATACCCGCTGGGAATTAAAAGAACTGCCAGGTCTTAAGCTTCCTGAAAATACCAAAGCAACCTTGAATTTTGGCGATAGCCTAAAATTAAGTGGCAAATCTTTTTGCAATAGCTATGGCGGCCAAGCTGTTGCCGATAAAGAAAGTATTACCCTTAAAAATATCTATGGCACAAAAATGTTTTGTCAGGATAGTGATGCTGCAGAGCGGGCATATTTGCAGGCGATGAATCAAGTAAACATGGCAAAGGTTTCCGGAGATGAACTTCAACTCTTCCACGGAACTAAGAAATTGCTCGTTTTTAACCGGGTTAATTAGAATCACGACGTCCAAATGTTAGCTTGGCAAAATTTGCCTACTTTTGTGCCCTTTATAAAATTAACATGCTATCAAAAATTAAAGCTGAAGTAAGTTTCTTTTTCTCCACTGGAAAAAATGCTTTTCAACTATTCCAAAAAAATGATCCTTTGCGTTTAGCTGGCGCAACCGCCTTTTTTACCAACTTTGCGCTGCCTCCAATATTGATTATTTTGATCAGGCTGTTTGGAATGTTTACCGACAGGCGCATGCTGGTAACGCATATCTTCGAAAGATTGGCTAACATACTAGATGATGACAGCATTAAACAAATTAGGCTAACACTTAAAAATATTAGAGGCGTAGATCAGGCATGGTACATTACGTTATTTAGTTTTGTGTTTTTTCTCTTTGTTGCAACCACACTTTTTAATGTGATTAAAAATTCGTTAGAACAAATTTGGAATATTGGATATAAGGATAAGAAAGGGATCATTACTACACTAAAATCGAGAGCCATATCGGTAACCATTATTTTGCTCGCCGGCATCTTATTTTTTATCGGTTTGCTTGCTGATAGTGTGCAGGCATTTATAGGGGCTTACCTTAAAAGTAATTCCCCATCCTTCAGCCTGGTACTAACTTCCATTCTCAATCAAGTTATTTTTGTGATCATTGTTACCACCTGGTTTACCATGTTGTTCAGATATTTAACGAATGGTCGCCCTACCTGGAAGGCTGCCTTTTCTGGCGGTTTGTTAACAGGCTGTTTATTCACAATTGGTAAATATATCCTTCGCATATTGCTTCCGTTAAGTAACATTAGCAACATCTATGGCTCCGCAGGATCTATTATCGTAATCATGCTGTTTGTTTTCTACTCTTCGTTAATTTTCTATTTCGGTGCATCTTATATTAAAGCTTTAAGCATCGGACGTGAAACACCAATCATCCCGAAAAATGGTTCATTTGCTTACGAGCTGACAGAAATTGGTCAAAGCAGGAGTGAATAAAAAAAATGCCGCATCGATCATTATTTTCGATGCGGCATTTAGTATTGTTATCACCAATTCTAGAAAAGTCGATATCCTAAGCCAACTGTAAAAAGATTTAGTTTAGTATCCGGATAACCTACCTTGTTAATTTTAGATAAACCCAATTCATAGCGGGCTTCAACGCTTAATTTTTTAAGATCAACACCCGCCCCAAACTGCCAGGCAAAGGCTTGGTTTTTGAAGTTAGCTTGAAAAACATTACCAGCCGCCTGACTAAAGCTTTGATTTTCATCTAAAATAAGTGAGAACATGGGTCCCGTATTTAACCTTAGGCCAATACCTGCAGCACCAATCTTCGTTCCCACTAATAGAGGTACATCCAAACTTGTAAAACTTACTTTATTAACCTGTCCAGTAGCTTCGCTTACTAAATTTGTCTTCTTGCCTGAGAGGTAAAGCTCAGGTTGGAAGTGTATTCCAGCTGCGCCAACCCTTGCCCATAGTCCACCATAAAAACCAGTACGATTTTCACTGCTGAAGGTGTTGTCACTGTCAAATTTAGAAAAGTTTGCGCCAGCTTTTAGTCCAAACTGTACAGATGGCAGTACTTGTGCGCTTGCAATGACGCATGCACATGCACAAAGTAAGGTTAGAAATATCGATTTCATATAATGGGATGTTTAAAAATTACTTAGCTAGTTGCGTTGTTGATAGCTTCTTGTTCTTTCAAAGCATCAACATTATTTTTATCGCCAAAGTTTTGAGTTTTATCCGCAAAATAAGCCATAATACCTGAAATTGTTTCCAGGTTATCTGCTAAATTCTGATGAATATCTGGTAAATCTTTTTCTAATCTCGAATCTCCCAGCTCTATATTATCTACTTCAATCTTTCCAATTTTCTGAATTAGAGCAGTTTGCGAATTTTGTACATCTTCTAATTCACGTACAATTTTTTCCATTAATTCGAATTTTTTTAACGTATTCATAGGTCTTTTTTTTAAAGTTTATACTTAATACACTATAAACGTTTAGCTATCAGAATTGTTTTTTATCGACTTGAGAGAAGGATTATTTGGATTTATCAAAAACAACTAATATTTTAGTTTAAAATAATTAGAATATGAGATTCTTCACATCAGTAACGCTGTTAATGGTAATAACCAGTTTTTGTATGGCACAGCAAAACATTGCGATAGATAAGGATAAACTCTTCGACTTTTACCAGAGCCAAAAATATGCTGATGCTGCAGCTTACCTAACCGCAACCTATGGAGATGAGGTATCAGATATCAAAGTTATCAATCAGATTGCCTATTGCTATTTAATGGCTGGCAATTTACCGGATGCCGAAAAATATTATTTAAAGGCGCAGGCTCTAACACCAAACAGTTTGCCCGTTTTGTTTAGTTTGGGCAGTATTAATACCCGAAGAGGGAATACAGAAAAAGCACGCACCCTATATAAGCAAATCGTAAGTATTGATAGCAGTAATTTTAGTGTTTACAAACTTCTGGCGAATCTTTATTCTTCTACCAAAGACTCATTGAAACAGGTATACTTAAATAAAGCAAACCTTTTGAACCCGCAGGATGCTGATGTTGCCATAGACCTAGCAGAGGTGCATGCGGCTTATCAAAAGTATGATCAGGCTTATGAAGTATTGAAGGTTGCGATAAAAGCAGACACGCAAAATCTGGTATTGCAACGTACTATACTCCCATTGGCTAACCAACTGAAAAAATACAAAGAAGTAATTGTATCAGGCCAATCGCTCTTAATGGATGGTTTTGATGCCGGCGTAGCAAAAGATGTGGCAAAAGCTTACTATTATACCCGTAATTTTAGTCGGGCCATTACCCTGTTTACACTATTGGAAGAGAAAGGCATGCAAAATGAGAATACACTTTATTTTACCAGTTTAAGCTATCGGCTTCTGAAGAATTATATAATGGCAGCAGTTTACGCAAAAAAAACGATTGATGAGGCAATTTCGCCAAACACGGCAAACTACTATGCCCTATTGGGGCTAAGCTACGAGGAAGGCGGCCAATATAAGTTGGCCAACGCAGCTTATAAAAAAGGCCTCCAATTTAAAACGATACCGAGCATATATTATCACCTGGCTACACTGTATGACACTAAACTTAATCAGCCCAAGACCGCCAAAAACTACTATAATTTATATTTGAAAAGTAAACCAGACCCAAAGGAGGACCAAGCCGAAATTGAATTTACTAAAAAAAGGGTAGCCCAACTCGAATAAAACACTAAACCAAGCTTTCGAACACAGGTTTTACATGATCCCAAAACTCATCCAAAGCAATAATTCTTGGCTTAAAGAATGAAATTAATGTTGGCCAGTGTTGTTGGTTAAATACGCTAATGCCTTCTAAATTGATGCAGATTTGACTTATAGTTTTGCCATATTCATCGGTAAAATCCTGATGCCATTCCCATTCCTCGTTAAGTGTGTTGGTAAAAAACAACTTAAATTCTTCAAATTGATTGAAAATAAGATGCCTGATGTCTGAATCGGGATGGCTTAACTGGATAGCAATTTTTGCTTTTTTATTGTTTACATCTAATTTGAAGAAAATATTTTTGACCCCTGTTTTGTAGTTTACCCAGTGAACGGTACTCCCACTTGCAGAAGGAACTGGCTTCATATATTGTCCAAAACTGATCCAAAATTGTTGCTTTAGCCTAGCCGCCTCTTCTTTACTATACATTGCGATATCTTGCCTTTATCCGGCGAGCTGCAATATTAAAGCATTAATACTTAGATTCAAAATGGTAGGTTCCAGAACCAACAGTTTGCTTTTCTTTATTGGTAGGAAAAATGATGGTAGCGCTAGAATTTGCAGGTATAACGACATCCATTTTAAATATCCCGTTCTCAACAGCCCAAGAAGATTTTATGGAGCCATATACACTTTCGAATGTTGCCGTTGCACTGGTTAGTTTTCCGCCAGGTTTTGGTGCGATGCTAAACATTTTGTAGCCTGGATGTTCTACTATAGGCATAATTCCGGCAATATTTTTATACATCCAGTCTCCCACAGCGCCATAGGCATAATGATTAAATGAGTTCATGTCTGCTGTTTGGAAAGATCCATCCGGTTTAAGGCCGTCCCAGCGTTCCCAAATGGTTGTTGCACCCTTCGTTACCGGATAAAGCCAAGACGGATAGCTTTGTTGCATAAGAAGATCGTAAGCTACATCATCATGCCCGAATTTGCTTAAAACATGACACAAGTAGGGTGTACCTAAAAAGCCCGTGGTAAGGTGGTTGCCATAATCTTTAATATTTGCAACCAAGCGCAAGGCGGCTTGTGCCCGAAGCTCCTCTGGCAACATATCGAATTGTAAAGCAAGAACATAAGCCGTTTGTGTGTTTGACACCAGTTTTCCGTTTGGCGTAACATATTCTTTAAGATAAGCGAGCTTAACCTCTTTCAGTAGATTCTCGTATTTCGCAACATCGTCTTCTTTGCCCAATACTTTTGCAGTATTGATCATCAACTGAAGTGAGTGTCCGTAAAAACATTGCGCAATCATGTATTTGTCCGTTACCGCTGCCCTACCATCGTTATCATCGTTAGGTCGGTAGAAAAGCCAATCTCCAAAATGGGAACCACTATTCCAAAGGTGATTGTTGGCTTTCGTAGAAACATAATCTACCCATTTCTGCATGCTACTATACTGTTGTTCCAGGATCCCCTTGTTTCCATAGGCGACGTACATATCCCATGGTATAATGGTGGCAACATCTGCCCACCCAGCCGAACCAGCATCCCACTCTTTTAGCACATCGGGGATAACGTATGGAACGCTACCATTTTGGTGTTGATCTGCACTTACATCTTTAAGCCACTTGCTGAAAAACCCAGCCACATCCATATTATAAGCTGCCGTAGCCGCAAATGCCTGGGCATCACCAGTCCAACCTAAACGCTCATCTCGTTGTGGGCAATCTGTGGGTACATCAACAAAATTGCCTTTTTGTCCCCATTGGATGTTGTGTTGCAACTGGTTTAACAAAGCATTAGAGGTAGAGAACTGACCTGTTTCAGTCATATCAGAATAGAGCGCTACTGCGTTAAAATCTTCTAGATGCAAAGGCTCGGTAAAACCCTCCACCTTAATATACCTGAAACCTTGAAAGCTGAAGTGAGGGGCAAAAACCTGTGCATCTCCTCCCTTTAGAATATACTTGTTCTGTTGCTTGGCAGAGCGTAAGTTGGTAGTATAAAAATTTCCTGCTTTATCTAGAACCTCAGCATGGCTTATGGTGATCGCTTTGCCACGCTCGCCAGCTGCTTTAACCATTACCCATCCAACCAAATTTTGTCCAAAATCGATTACCCTTTCTCCCTTTGGTGTTGTTATAAGCTTCTGTGCTTTAAATATTTCATGCTTCGTAACGGGCGGACCGCTCATACCTACGAGTTTTTCACTTCCGGCGGGTATTACTCGAACGGATTTCCAGTCGTTAGCGTTAAACCCCACATTGTTCCAACCACCTAATTCTTTTCTAGCGTCATAAGTTTCACCATCGTAGATATTTGATGCCATTATGGGACCATAAGCCATCTTCCAGGTGCTATCGCTACAAAAAGTACTTTTGGTACCATCGCTAAACGATATTTCTAACTGGAAAAGCAGTGCTCTTGTATCACCATAGAAATGCTGTTGGTTGGCGAAGCCGATTCTACCTTTATACCACCCATCGCCCAACATTACCCCAATTGCATTTTTACCTTTCGCAATCTGGTTCGTTACATCGTAAACCTGGTACTGAAGGTGATCTTTATAACTAGTCCACCCCGGTGCGAAATAATGATTACTGATGCGACTACCATTTAAGCTGGCTTCATAAAGTCCTTTTCCGGTGATATATGCTGTGGCAGATCGAACCGCTTTAGTTATATTGATTTCCTTCCTAAACATTGGGCTAGCCTGAACTGTATCTTTGCCATGGACAGTAATCCAGTTCGCCAGCCAATCCTGTGCCTTCAGTCCCGTTTGAAAGAACTGTACAGGCGACCAGGCAGATTTGTTGCCATGGTTGTCGCTTACCCTAACCTGCCAGTAATATTTAGTTTTCGACAGTAATGCTGAACCTGTGTATGGAACGAGAACCGATTGATCGTTCGTTTTTTTAGAGATCCAGATCGGTTTTTTCGAAAATGAGGGTGATGTGCCTAAGCGAATTTCGTAACTTGTTTGCGTTGTGTTTTTCACCGTAGAAACAAGCTTCCAACTAAATCTTGGCGTAGCGCTATCAATGCTAAGCGGATTTACTAAATGCTCGACTGTAAGACCGCGAGTCTCAATTTTTTGAGAAAAGGTTGCTACAGGAAAGAACGAAACACTAATAAATACAATTAAAAGACTACGACGTAAGAAGCTCATATTGGTTAGTTTTGTAACAGTTGTGGTTTAGTTTTACGATAATCGAAAATATTCCGCAACTAACCATCATGCACTGTTATGCATATTCTGGTTAATGATACTATCCTTATCGATTCATCAATCTAGCAACGTACTTGCCAATAATGTCGAATTCCAGGTTAACCAAATCACCCACAGCAACTTCCTGTAAATTGGTATGCTCGAAAGTATAGGGAATAATGAAGACAGAAAATTCGTCAACAGCAGCATTTACTACCGTTAAACTGATACCATTAACACACGCAGATCCTTTTTCTACCGTTACATTACCTAAACTGGCATCATATTTAAAACGGTATTCCCAACTGCCGTCCAATGCTTCTCTTTTGATACAAGTAGCCGTTTGGTCTACATGCCCTTGTACAATATGCCCATCCAGGCGTGCATTCATCTGCATACAGCGTTCCAGGTTTACCTTGCTCCCAAGCTTTAATTGCCCTAAGGCTGTTTTGTTTAGGGTTTCATCGATTGCAGTAACCGTATGACTTTCGTCTTGTAGCGCAACAACTGTTAAGCAAACACCATTATGTGCTACGCTTTGGTCGATCTTTAGTTCATGACTAATTGGCGATTTGATCGTGAAATGGATATTTGTTTGATCGCGGTCTATGGCGCTAACTTCACCCAGGGTTTCAATAATTCCGGTAAACATAATTCTATTTGCTGCCCAATAAATATTAAACCTATCGGGATGATTTGTTAAAATTTCAATCTATTCTTTCTCCAACTAGATGGTTCATCAACAATTGGAGCAGTTACATCAACACGCTTTTTAGTTTGAAAAAATGCTTTTGCCACCAGGGCTGCAATTATAGCCTCATCTTCATTTTGTGCCATCAGCCTGTCTGGGGTAAAATATTTTGATACAAAGTGAGTATCAAACTGGCCCGACTTAAAGGCCTCGTGTTGCATTACAAACTTACCAAAACCCAAGGTAGTTTGTATCCCGGTAATCTCATATTCGTCGATAGCCCTTATCATTCTAGCAATAGCCTCTTCCCGGTCTTTACCATAGGTTATGAGCTTTGCAATCATAGGATCGTAGTAAATTGGAATCTCCATTCCTTGTTCAAAGCCATCATCTACCCTTACACCATTTCCTTTTGGTGTTTTATAGGTTTGCAAGGTTCCGATATCTGGTAAGAAATTATTGGCCGGATCCTCTGCATATACCCGAAGCTCTACCGCATGACCACCGATTTTCAAATCATCCTGCTTAAAACCGATGGCTTCGCCAGCTGCAATTTTTATTTGTTCCTTTACCAGGTCGATCCCAGTAATTAATTCTGTTACAGGATGTTCTACCTGTAGGCGGGTGTTCATTTCAAGAAAGAAGAAATCCAGGTTTTCATCAAGGATAAACTCTACTGTTCCGGCGCCTGTGTAATTTACAGAACGGGCAACATCTACAGCGCATCGACCCATTTTTGCTCTAATTTCTGGTGTTAAGATAGATGATGGTGCTTCTTCCACCACTTTCTGGTGTCGGCGCTGTACTGAGCATTCCCGCTCGAAAAGGTGTACAATATTGCCGTGGCTATCCCCTAAAACCTGGATTTCGATATGCCTTGGCGAAGTTACATACCGCTCAATAAAAACTGCTCCATCACCAAAAGCTGAGGTGGCTTCACTTACTGCAAGGTCCATCTGTTCTTCGAAATCTTCAACCCGCTCAACAACACGCATACCCTTTCCACCGCCGCCCGCGGCCGCCTTAATTAAAATAGGAAAACCCACTTCTACTGCCCGCTTTTTGGCTTCCCCAACATTAGAAATCGCCTCTTCGGTACCTGGAACCATCGGGATCTGATATTTTAAAGCCGCAGCCTTTGCCGATAGTTTATTTCCCATAGTTTCCATTGCAGCGGCAGAAGGACCAATCAAAATCAATCCTGCATCGGCAACCATTTGCGCAAACGCAGCATTTTCCGATAAAAATCCATAGCCAGGATGGATTGCCTCGGCATTAGTTTTTTTACAGGCCGCTATGATATTTTCGCCTACCAAATAACTCTGATTGGATGGCGCAGGGCCGATAAGTATTGCTTCATCTGCATAGCGTACATGCAAAGCATTTCTATCCGCTTCAGAAAATACGGCTACCGTTTTGATGCCCATCTCTTTCGCCGAACGCATAATACGCAGGGCAATTTCACCACGATTAGCAATTAAAATCTTAGTTATCGTTTTCTGGCTTGCTGTTAATTGATTTGACATTGGTTAGACGGGATATACAACTTTTTACAAATGTAATATTATTTCGATTGCATGGTCAATCATAGATGGCGTTAAACCTAAATGGGTAACTAACCTCACAGTGCTGGCACTAGTGGTGTTGCAAAGCAATCCTCTATTTCTGAGTTGACTTACGATTTTATCGGCTGTCCCGGTCGCTACTTCAAATATCACAATATTGGTCTCAACAGCCATTACTCCACGAACATAGTTTGTGCGAAGCAGCGCTTCGGCTATTGCTTTTGCGTGGAGATGATCATCTTTTAAACGATTCACATGATGATCGAGCGCATAGATTCCGGCCGCGGCCAGGAAACCAGCTTGTCGCATCCCCCCACCAAAAGCTTTCCTGATTTTTCTGGCTTTTTTGATCATATCTGAAGTTCCCAAAAGCACCGAACCTACCGGAGCGCCCAGTCCTTTAGACAAACAAACTGAAATGCCATCAAAATACTTTCCATAATCCTGTGCCTGGTCTCCAGTGGCTACTAAAGCATTGAAAATTCTGGCACCATCTAAATGTAGTTTAAGCTTTTTAATATTGCATAAATGATGGATAGGCGCAATCTGAGAAAGTGTATAGCACTTTCCGCCACCTTTGTTAACAGTGTTTTCTAAAACTACCAGGCTTGAGTTTGGATAGTGGATATTATCTTCATTAATCTCTGGTTCTATGATTTCTGGCGTCAAAATCCCTCTATCGCCATGTAATAACCGCACGGATGCACCCGAATGGTAAGCAATTCCCCCAATCTCGTAGCGGTAAACATGTGCAGTTTGGTCGCAGATCACTTCATCCATGGGCTGGGTGAAACACTTAATGGCAATCTGGTTGGTCATGGTTCCCGAAGGACAAAATAATCCGGCATCCATATTAAAGGTTCTACAGAGTTTTTCCTCCAATTCGTTAACGGTTTCATCTTCCCCGAAAACATCATCACCTATTTTAGCATCCATCATGGCAGCTAGCATTCCATCAGTTGGCTTGGTAACGGTATCGCTTCTAAAATCTAAAAAGTTGTTGTTCATGCTATAAAATTTGTAAAATATTTCTGACAAACAGAAAAAGAGTTGTTGCTTTTTGCATCTGTAATTTTAAGGTTTTAAGGCTATTAAAGCATCTATATAGTGTATTTTTTACACACTTAGTTTACAGTAACAACAAATTGTTAAAAAATTATTAAAAAAAAAGATACAAAATATAAGAGTTTTTATACTTTTATCGTGCTAAAACCAAAAATAAATAAAATGATAGTAATTGCAGACGGCGGATCTACCAAAACAAATTGGTGCTTGATTAACGAGGCCGGCAGAAAAATTTACTTTAATACCGAGGGTTACAATCCATATTTTTCGAAAGGAGAATATATTGTAAAGTCTTTAAATGAATCTCTTCCAGACCACTTGGAAAGAGAAAAATTAACCGCTGTTTATTATTATGGCGCTGGATGTTCTACCCCTGGTAATGTGAAAATTGTGGCAGATGCCATGAAACAGGTATTTACCCAAGCCGAGATCTTTGTTGGTCATGATTTACTTGCCTCTTGCAGGGCGCTTCTTGGAGACGAACCAGGATTTGCCGCTATTTTAGGAACAGGAACCAACTCATGCCTGTACGACGGAAAAGAAATAACCCTAAATATCGACTCATTAGGTTATTTTCTGGGCGATGAAGGCAGTGGATCTTTCATTGGAAAACGGATCTTGAGTGATTACATGAAAGGCTATATGCCTAAAGGATTGCGTGAAGCCTTTTATGATAATTATGCCCTTACTAACGAAGACATATTCGACAATATCTACAACAAACCTCTTCCAAACCGTTTCTGCGCAAGTTTTAGTAAATTTTTATACGATTTTAAAGACAGCTACGAAGATTACGCTTTTAGCACCATCGACTATGCTTTCACTGCATTTTTCGAAGCATTGGTAATCCACTACCCTAATTATAAAGACCACAAATTAAATTGTGTAGGCTCTGTAGGTTATAGTTTCCGCGACATCTTAAGTATTGTTGCTGATCGTTATGAAATGGGGGTTGGTAAAATCATCCGTTCGCCAATAGACGACTTGGTGCATTACCACTTAGAAATAGCAAAAAAAGGATAGTTAACCATACCTTTTCCAAATAAGAAAACCCTTGATTGTTGCAAATCAAGGGTTTTCTATTTTAAGGTATATCAGCTAGAATGAGATTTCTTTACCAAAAAGCTTGGCGTATTTTCGTTTATCGAAACGATAAAGTGTGGCTGCCCGATAAGAAACACCTTTTTGCTTTTCATCTAATTCTTTCAAAACGCCGAAGCTTACAATTTTTTTTCTGAAGTTTCGCTTATCAAGCTTTTTTCCTAAAACCAACTCGTAAACATGCTGCAGTTGGGTTAATGTAAACTTTTCTGGGAGTAGTTCGAAAGCAATAGGCTGATGCTTAATTCGCCTTTTGATTTTTTCTAACCCTTTATCATAAATTTTCTGGTGATCGAAAGCAAGTTTGGGTAGATCGGTAATGGGTAACCAGTTTGCTCTTTTAGCGTAAGTGCTAATAGGACGCAGCTCCTTATCGCCACCCAAGCGAATAAGCGCATAATATGCTAAGGTAATTACCCTACCTTGTGGATGTCGGTTTGGATCGCCAAAGGCATAGTACTGCTCCATGTAGATTCCACGAAGACCGGTAAGCTCATACAAAATTCGAGAGGCAGATTGATCCAGGCTTTCGTCTGCGCCCACAATATTGCCGGGCAGTGCCCACCAATCCTTAAATGGTTCTTCATTCCTTTCGATCAGTAAGATTTTTAGTTCCTTACCATCAAATCCAAATAAAACGCAATCTATTGAGAATACTGAATCTAAATGAGGTAAAATTTGTTCCAAGGTAAAATTTAATTATTTTGAGCAGATAAAGGTATGACTTTCAATATTAAGTAAAAAAAATAAAAAAAATTACTTAGTGTAAAAATTACACACTATATTCGTATCATAGATGAAGCCAAATATCAAAAATATAGCTGTACTTACTTCTGGTGGCGATGCCCCAGGAATGAATGCAGCAATCAGAGCAGTTGTACGTACCGGCATTTACCATGGCATTAATATGTTTGGCGTAATGCAAGGTTACCAGGGATTGATTACCGACAACATTAAACCGATGGATGCCCGATCTGTAAGCAATATTTTACATTTGGGTGGCACCATATTAAAAACTGCACGGTGCCTAGAATTTAAAACGGATGAAGGGCAACAGATCGCTTATAAAAACCTCAAAAAGAACGATATAGATGGTTTGGTCGTAATTGGTGGTGATGGAACTTTTACTGGCGCTAAACGTTTCTCTGAAACTTTTGGCGTTAAGGTAATTGGTATTCCGGGTACCATTGATAATGATCTAGCCGGATCGGACTTTACGCTGGGTTACGATACTGCCATCAACACTGTTATAGAAGCGATTGATAAAATTAGAGATACTGCAGACGCCCACGACAGGCTGTTTTTTATTGAAGTAATGGGAAGAGACTCCGGTTGCATTGCTTTAAGAAGTTCTATTGCAAGCGGAGCCGAGGCAGTTCTGTTACCAGAAAAAGAAACTGATGTTAACGAATTGATTAACAAACTGGCACTTGGTGCAGCAACAAAAAAATCATCGAGCATTGTTATTGTTGCCGAAGGGCACAAACAAGGCGGCGCCTATGACATTGCCAGGAAAGTAAAGGAGACATTTGATCATTACGATACTAAGGTTACAATATTAGGCCATTTGCAACGCGGCGGCAGCCCGAGCAGCTTCGACCGGATTTTAGGTAGCAGATTGGGTTTTGCTGCTGTTAATGCTTTAATTGCCGGAGAAACTGAGCAAATGGTAGGCTTACACGGTAATGCCATTAAACTCACCACCATTACAGAAGCTTTGTCTGCCCATAGTTTTAAACTAGAGCCAGATTTGATGGAAATGACTGAAGTTTTATCGATATAATATGATAGCAGTTGTATATAGTGGATCAAGGACGGCATTTTGGAAGATCACCCGAAATGGTAAAATCGTTGCGCACTGTAACACAACAGGTATTAATCCAACATTTGTAGATCCGAAAACGATACTGCAAATCCTGAACAAGAAAATAGTTCTGGTTAATCATGCAGAGAATATCAAGAAAATTTATTTCTTTGCAGCCGGGGCATCATCCGCAGACCGGAAAGAAGAATTGGCGAGTACACTATCATCATTTTTCAGATATAGCAAAGTATTTGTAGATAATGATTTGTTTGGTGCAGCGAAAGCAGCTTGCTACGATAAGCCAGGTATTGTTGGCATGTTAGGAAGCGGGTCTCACTGCGCCTATTTCGATGGAAAAAAGCCAATTGACAATAACTTTGGTTTAGGATACATTCTTGGCGATGAGGGGTCCTCTAACTATTTCGGCAAATTATTGCTAAAGCATTTTCTAAGCAAAAAGCTACCGGAAGATTTAGAAAACAAGTTTATAAGAAATTATAATATAGACCGCCCTCAAATTTTAGAACGAATTTACAGAAAGCCTCAGGCAAATATTTTTTTAACGTCTTTCTTTGATTTTATCACACAAAACAATCAACATCCATATATTTCAAAGATGATTGATGACGGATTGGAGGAATACTTTATTACATATGTATTGCCGATGACAAATCAACATCCTGATGAACCCGTACATTTTGTTGGAAAAGTTGCCAGCGAACTTGAAACGCAATTGAGGATTGTTGCAGCAAGACATAACATTAAAATTGAAACCATTATTAAAGAACCTATACTTAATTTATTAAAACATTACACTAATTAACAAAACAATGAGCAAAATAGGAATAAACGGCTTTGGCCGTATCGGCCGCCTGGTTTTCAGGGCCGCATTAAAAAGAGGATTGGATATTGTAGCCATCAACGATTTGATCGAGCCAGATTATATGGCTTATATGTTAAAATACGATACCACCCACGGTAAATTCGATGGCACTATCGAAGTGGTAGATGGTAATTTAGTTGTTAATGGCAAAACTATTCGCGTTACAGCTGAAAGAAACCCTGCAGATTTGAAATGGGATGCAGTAGGTGTTGAAGTGGTAATTGAATCTACTGGTTTATTTTTAACCCGTGCTGATGCTGAAAAACACATTGCAGCTGGTGCTAAAAAAGTTGTATTCTCTGCACCGGCAAAAGATAGCGATATCCCAACTTATGTTATGGGTGTAAACCACGATAAACTAACAGCAGACCAAACAATCGTATCTAATGCTTCATGCACCACCAATTGCCTTGCGCCAATTGCTAAAGTATTAAATGATAACTTTGGTATTGTTGAAGGTTTAATGAGTACGATCCACGCGGTAACTGCAACGCAGAAAACGGTTGATGGTCCATCTGCAAAAGACTGGAGAGGTGGCCGTGGTGGTTTCTCTAACATCATTCCATCATCTACAGGTGCGGCAAAAGCAGTAGGTATGGTACTTCCAGAATTAAAAGGTAAATTAACAGGTATGTCTTTCCGCGTTCCTGTTGCTGATGTTTCCGTAGTAGATTTAACTGCTCGTTTGGAAAAACCGGCTACTTACGAAGAAATTAAAGCAGCAATGAAAGCAGCTTCTGAAGGCGAATTGAAAGGCGTTTTAGCTTACACTGAAGATGAAGTGGTCTCATCTGACTTCATCGGCGACGATCATGCTTCTATATTTGATGCAAAAGCGGGTATTTCTTTGAACGATAACTTTGTAAAAGTTGTTTCATGGTACGATAATGAGTGGGGATATTCATCTGCACTTGCGAAATTTGTTGAATATTATGGAAGCTTAAAATAATTAAGCAGAAAACTAACGATTTTCTATAAGAAAAAAGAGCGAAATGCAGTTGCATTCTCGCTCTTTTTGATTTAAAACATTTCATAAACCAAAAAAAGCTTTTGAATGAATGTGATTTTGAAAGATACATGGAAATAATTGCTCTAATATTAATTAATAACAAATAATTGCAAGATATTTACCATAAATAATAGATTTAAAATCCTAAAATTGATTAACACGAACTTTTAATGGTCCATTTTGCTTTAAAGCACCAATATTTAACATTTATTTAACACATTTTAGTGGTATATTTGGGCTTTCATGGTTTTAAATCAGTTAAATAGATAAAAAACTGATTGTAATTAAAAAATGACAAAAAAAATATGCAAAAAAATCTTAGTGTATTTTTTACACTATCAAATTTTTTCCTATATTTGTAGAGTAATAAACGGAACGATGTTTGTTATGAATGAAAAAGAAAAAACATCCTGTTAGAAATTTGATTTTTTAATATAGGATTTAAGACAAAGCCTGGCTCATAACAGGTTTATATTTGGTTAGAAAAAAGAGATACGTCTGGATGGAGTATCTCTTTTCTTTTATACACTCTACTGGGATTTAAAAAGGTTTTTGTAAAGAAATTTGCTGCAAATAGATTCAGATAAAAACACTATAGAGCTATTGATTTCATTCAGAAGGTTCTCAATGGCTTCTAATTTTTTACCTCTTTTATTCAATTTATACATGATTAAGGCTTCTTCCGCAGCAATTTCGTTGGGACTTTGCACCGTTCCAATATCTGATTTTTTTGAGTCTAATTTCAATAATTGATCTTGGACAGTTGTCTTCACAATATTTGTCTGCAATTGACTAATAAATTGTTTCTTCTCAGAGAACTGAAAACATGTATATACTGAATGCATCCTTATAATAATCCGTTAGCAATTTCAAATGGTCAATCCATTGTATAACACGTTCTTTATCGAACTCTAATTACTATGATTTTTTTTGTTATCGGTAATCTCAACCAATAGCTGACTGAGTTTATGTGATAAGGTCTGGACAAAGCCTCCGCCATCGCCAGCGAAACTAACACCCAAATGATTGAATACTGCTCTACCAAAAGATATCGTATTTATTCTATCTAAGCGCTGTAATCTCACTCCGATACTTATTAGACAAAAATAATCATTGTATCCAATAAATTTAATGAGGTTATACACATGTTTTTATATGGTAATGAATGGTTATTTTGCCACACTCGTTCGCTTTTACGAAAACTTAACACGTAATAATTTGCATTAATAAAACCTATATCGTAATATTGCAATATAAAGATTCTTATAATGGGAGCATCGAAAACAGAACACTTTACAGAAAAGCAAAACCAGATTGCTACCATAATGAAAGCACTGGGTCATCCTGCCAGAGTTGCAATAATAGAATATCTATTGGAGGTAAATGCTTGTATTTGTGGAGATATAGTTAATGAACTTCCATTGTCTCAACCAACGGTTTCCCAGCATTTAAAAGAACTAAAAAATGCCGGATTGATTAAGGGCAACATTGAAGGAAATTCGATTTGCTATTGCATCGATGAAAACGTTTTCAGCATCCTTAAATCTTACTTCTCGAACATTGTTTTAACAGTAAATGAAAAAAGATGTTGTTAGACATTTTTTTTGAATACCTATATCGTAATATTGCATTTTAACTATAAACAAATAAGCATGAAATTATCAGAAGTTAAACAAATCCTGCCAACCTTGGAAAATGTAGAATTTCAGTTGGAAAACGGCTCTTTCGTTCCAGAATATTTCCACGTAACGGAAGTTGGTACTATAACTAAAAAGTTTATTGATTGCGGTGGTGTAGTTCGTGATGAAACGGTTGTAAGTTTTCAGCTATGGAACGCAGACGACTACGAACATCGATTAAAACCAAACAAGCTTTTAAGTATTATCAATCTTTCAGAACAAAAATTAGGGATTGATGATAACGACATTGAAGTAGAGTACCAGAATGAAACAATTGGTAAATATGATTTGGGCTTTAATGGCGAAACGTTCATCCTAAAAAATAAGACTACTGCTTGTTTGGCACAGGGAGCTTGTGGAATCCCTCAAAAAACCTCAATAATTAATTTAGCAAGCAATAGCAATTCATGCTGTTCCCCAGAATCTGGATGCTGTTAATAATAGAAACATTATGCAGCCTAAATTAAAATTCCTGGATAGATACTTAACGTTATGGATATTCTTAGCTATGGGCACTGGCGTAGCTTTGGGTTTTCTAATTCCCAATATTACCAACTTAACTAACTCATTATCTTTCGGTACAACCAATATCCCGTTAGCAATAGGTTTAATTTTAATGATGTATCCACCACTCGCCAAAGTAGATTATTCATTGCTACCAAAAGCATTTAAAGATAAAAGAGTAATAACTATTTCATTAGTATTGAACTGGATTATCGGACCAATACTAATGTTTGCCTTGGCAATAATATTTCTCCATAATGAACCAAACTATATGATAGGGCTAATTCTAATTGGTCTTGCTCGCTGTATTGCGATGGTTATCGTATGGAATGACTTGGCTAAAGGGAATAGAGAATATGGGGCGTTGTTAGTTGCGTTAAATAGCATTTTTCAAGTACTATCTTACAGTTTTCTCGTTTGGTTGTTTATAAACGTTTTACCAGATAAGTTAGGTTTTGCAAAATTTGATGTAGAAGTTCCGATGCATGACGTAACGGAAAGTGTAATGCTATATCTTGGAATTCCTTTTTTAGGTGGCTTTCTAAGCCGCTATATCCTCACAAAATTCAAAGGAAGGGAGTGGTACAATAGAAAGTTCATTCCTACTATATCTCCAATTACTTTATATGCATTATTATTTACGATAGTATTAATGTTCAGTTTAAAAGGTAACAAGATTTTAGAATTACCTATGGATGTAATAAAGGTTGCCGTGCCTCTAATCATATACTTTATCATCATGTTTTTAATCAGTTTTTTAATCGGTAAATATCAAAACATCCCTTATGATAAAAATGCATCGATAGCTTTTACAGCAACTGGAAATAATTTCGAATTAGCTATTGCAGTTGCAATTTCCGTGTTTGGTATTCATTCTCCACAAGCTTTTGTAGGTGTTATCGGTCCACTGGTAGAAGTTCCAGTATTGATACTATTAGTAAAGGTAAGCCTATATCTAAAACAAAAATATTATTAAAAATGAAAAAGAAAATTTTAGTACTCTGCACGGGAAACAGTTGCAGAAGTCAAATCGCAGAAGGTTATTTAAAGCAATTTGCAGGTGGTAGAGCCGATGTTTACAGTGCAGGAATTGAAACACATGGGGTTAATCCTAAAGCGATTGAAACGATGAAAAACGATGGAATTGACATATCCAACCATACATCTAATAATATCGATGAATATACTAATCTAAGTTTTGACTTTGTTATTACTGTATGTGATAATGCAAAAGAGAACTGTCCGTTCTTCCCAACTAATGCATTAAGATTTCATGAAAATTTTCCTGACCCTGCAAAAGCCACAGGGACGGATATTGAAGTTCAACAGGAGTTCGAAAGAGTAAGAGAGCTGATTAAAAATTACTCAAAAGAGTTTATCAGCAAAAACTTACCATCATAAACATTTACTAGAAAGCGGACGATGCGTTGAGTCAAACCCGCTTTAGTATCTTATATTAATTTGATCAAAGTTACCAGTTCTTTACGTATTCAGTACCATTACATCAGGTGGATTTACTACCCGAGTGCCATTCCACTACCTTTAACTTGTTCCTCCGATTTATCAGCACATCCACCATTTCAAACACCTCGGCACCAGTCGCATTAGGTTCTCCCGCATTTTTGATTGTATTACGTTGTTCCATTCCATCAAGATCTACTGGGGTATCGTCGCTATCTGTTATTTTATACGTCTGAATGGAGCATCTCCTGTCTTATTTTCAAGGTAAACGTCATGATCGGAAATTGGTTGGCAAATTGAATCTCATTTCATCATACATAAAATAGATTTAAGGTTTGCTCCTATTTGCATTAAACCTTATACTGCGCTGTTGAACAGCAGCGGTAGACCATGCATAAAAAAAGCTTTCCTGTGGAGGAAAGCTTTCAGTTTTAATCTAAATCGTCCCGGTGATTTAATTCTAACTTGAATCAAATATAGTTAGGCCTATAAACAATACCAACAACTTATGCGATATGTTCGCCATTGTGTGCATCTCCGGGAAATAGTGTAAATTAATGTAGCGGTAGAACTTATAAAAACCGTGAAGAAGATAGCCAATCGTAAAATAGCGTGAACCCACTGTGGATTTAGGTTTACATATGCCACCTTCACAAGATTTAATCAAGCCAGCGTAAAATCAAACAAGAAAGGTGAAGATGTAAGAAGAGGTTATGCAATTCCCTGCGTTGAAGCAGTTTTCATTCGTTTGTTGGCGAGCTGATTTAACCAGGTGAAAATCCTGAGCTTAGTTCCATCGTAATTCGAAACCGCATTCCATGCATCAATATAGGTTTGCTCCAGAATAACACAAGCCTGATCTTTATTATCAACTTTTCTTAAAATATTTCCGAACAACGCTGGTGCGTACTCTTGATAAATAATTTTAAATGCCTCGCAATCCTTAGCCTTAAGCCGAGCGAAAAAACTATCTTCTTCAGCTAATGCAACCCTTAAAGATGGTTCAATTTCTTGATAACGTGGAAAGGTTATAGATGCCTGCATGCTTTTGGTACTTATTAAGGGTTAACAATAAGAAGTGCTTATTGTTCGACGCAAGACAAATAAATAAACAACTAATCGGAATATTAGCCAATCTGAGGAAATCCTGAGCTATAAGACGCTTTTATTTTACAGAAATGGAAAGGAAAACAAGGTAAAAAGATTCAGGATCGATATTAAACCAAGTTTAAAATGTCCATTTATTAGATAGCAAATGAGGCAAAGTAACCTAAAATATTAATTCGAAATATTTGTTGTCAAACCCAGTTGATATTGTATCTTTGAAGCCACTTTGGATGCTTCCACTCCAAAGTTTAAGAAAGCCTCCCAGCAATGGAAGGCTTTTCTTATTTATCGCTTACTTTTAAAGATGGTTACCGCTAAAGGTGGTAAAGTAATGTCTATCGCATACATCTGGTTATGATGTCCTGGCTGACTCGGAATCACGCCTCCCTTATTATTTATACCACTTCCGTAGTATAAGATGTCATCAGTATTAAAAATTTCTTCCCATTTGGTTTTAAATGGTACTCCAATGCGGTAGTGTTCCCTTACTACAGGTGTTAAGTTAATGGCAATCACTAAAGTATCTTTGGCTTTAGGGCCTTTTCGCATAAAAACAAAAACCGATTCATTTGCATTATCTGCATCGATCCATTCAAAGCCCTCATAGCTAAAATTGAAATGATAAAGCGCTGGCTCTTTCCGATATAAAAAATTTAATGCCTTAACGGTTTCCTGCATACCCTTGTGCGGGGGATACTGGAGCAAATGCCAGTCTAGCGATTGGGTGAAATTCCATTCATTTGTAGCGCCAAATTCATTACCCATAAACAAAAGCTTAGCTCCAGGATGGGTGAACATGTAACCATATAAGGCCCTGAGGTTGGCAAATTTCTGCCAGTCATCACCAGGCATTTTATATAGCATCGGCGATTTTCCATGCACCACTTCATCATGTGAGAAAGGAAGCATGAAATTTTCGGTAAAAGCATAGGTCATGCTAAAGCTTAACTGATTGTGATGGTGTTTTCTACCCAGAGTATCTACTTTGAAATATTTCAAGGTGTCGTTCATCCATCCCATCATCCATTTCATACCAAAACCAAGCCCACCTTCATGTACCGGATGTGTAACTCCAGGATAGGTGCTGCTTTCTTCGGCAATGGTTTGTACACCTTCGAAATTACCATAAACCGCTACATTTAGATCTTGCAAAAACTGTATGGCTCCCAGATTCTCGGCTCCACCATACTCATTGGTTGCTGCATCGCCATCCGCTCTGGAAAAATTAAAATAGAGCATAGAGGCTACGGCATCTACTCTTAATCCATCTGCATGGTATCTGTCTAGCCAAAACAAGGCGTTGCTAATTAAAAAAGAGCGCACCTCTTTACGGTCGTAATTGAAAATGTAAGATTTCCAGTCGGGATGAAATCCCTTGCGCATGTCAGCATGTTCGTAAAGGTGTGTGCCATCGAACTCGTAAAGTCCATGTCGATCGCCTGGAAAATGTGATGGAACCCAATCTAAAATCACTGCGATATCAGCGCTGTGCAATGATTCTATCAGGTACATCAAATCCTGCGGACTTCCATACCTGGAGCTTGCCCCAAAATAACCGGTAACCTGGTAACCCCAACTTGGAAAGTAAGGAAACTCCATCACAGGCATAAGTTCTACATGAGTAAAACCCATTTCTTTAACATAAGGTACTAATCTACTGGCTACTTCTCTGGCATTTAGTACACGCTCCGGATTGTCTGGATCGCGCTCCCAAGAGCCCAAATGCAATTCGTAAACAGAAATTGGCTGATTCAGTGCATTTAACTTAGTGCGTTTAGCTAGCCAACGCTTATCTTTCCAGCTATAATCGGTATCCCAAACTACTGAAGCAGTTTGCGGTGGGTGCTCCCACTTAGTGGCATAAGGATCGCCTTTCAAGTGTTCGGATCCATCGAAACCTTTAACGGCATATTTGTAAACCTCGCCTTTTGCTATACCGGGGATAAAGCCCTCCCAAATACCAGACCTATCGAGTCTTTTGTACAAACTATGCGTGCCATGCGCCCAGTTATTAAAGTTACCGGAAACACCAACAGCACTTGCATTCGGCGCCCAAACGGCGAAATAAGTTCCGCTGGTTTTTTCCAGGCTAAGCAAATGGGCACCCATCTTCTCGTACATTCTAAAATGTTTCCCTACTAAGAAAAGATCGATATCGTAATCGGTAAATAAGCTGTGTACCCAAACTGGCTTAGTCTTATCTACAGTTGTTGCTACTGGTTTTTTCGCAGGAACTTTTTTTGCTGACATATTGGTGTTGGCTAGATATGTTTAGCCCCAAACGCTAAACAACATTTGGGGCTTAAAGATTTAGAGACTTAAAATATGAATCTCTGAAAAGTTTTTGAGGCTTTTAAAGTGTAATATATTTTTATCGTCGGTATAATAATCGGTTATCTCTTTATTGTCTACAATAATTTTCTTAACCTGAAAACCTACGCCCATAATATTGCAGGCGTAGAACTCATAATTTGGAGTATATAAACCTTCAATTCGCTGAACAATTTTCAATGCTTGCCCGTCGCCTTTTACGGTGAACTTCTTTTCCAGATAGATATCCTGTTCAAACGCAAAGGTATCGCCATGATCTTCATACATATATGAGTTGACTTCATAATCACTATGATAAATATTTAACACCACTTCTGTTATTGATTTTTCATCTACATATTGCATTACTGGATACTCTGGAATTACCGAACCCGCCCTCACGAATATTGGCATGGCATCTATTTTAGCTTCAACGGTGTATTCGGCTCCACCTTCGAGTACTTCATTAGTCCAGAAATTATACCATGAGCCTTTCGGAAGATATACTTTTCTAGAGATCGCACCTTGTTCCAAAACCGGACAAATCAATAGTTTATCACCATAACAAAATTCATCCTGACGGAAACTGTTGCTGATGTTTTCTTGTTCGAGCATCACTAAGGGCCTCAAAATCGGAAAGCCGTAACGGTGGTGTTCCCAAAAAACAGAATATAAATAAGGGAGTAAGCGGTATCTAAGTTCGATAAATTTACGGTTGATATCTTCGAAGAAAGTACCAAAACTCCATGGTTCACGTTCTGCGGTATCGCCAGCAGAGTGTGCCCGCATAAACGGAGAAAATGTTCCTAACTGGATCCACCTGGTAAACAATTCGCCATCTGGCTCACCGCTAAAGCCTCCAATATCGGTACCGCAAAAAGGCACTCCAGATACCGATAAACGTTGACACTGGATGTTACCAATTTTGAGGTGTTCCCATGTAGCGATGTTGTCGCCTGTCCACACGCTTGCATAACGTTGCATACCCGAATAACCCGCACGCGTAATGGTAAACGGGCGCTTATTGCGCATTAATTTTTTGAGGCCTTCATACGTAGAGCGTACCATTTGCATTCCATAAACGTTGTGCGCCTTACGATGCGAACCGCGATAGCCATCATAATTATGGCGTACATCGTTTGGAAACGTTCCCGAGCCGAAAACGGCAGGCTCATTCATATCATTCCAGAAACCTGCTACACCCATATCCACCAGTTCCTCATACAATTTACCCCACCATTTCCTTACTTTTGGGTTGGTAAAATCTGGAAACTGGCACCGGCCGGGCCAAACGTGTCCTTCCATAAAGTAATCGTCACTGCGCCTGCAGAAGTATTTATTATCTTTTCCTTCTTTAAAAACCCAATAATCATCATCAACCTTAATTCCTGGGTCAATCATCACAACGGTTTTGAAACCATCATCAGAAAGTTCTTTAATCATCCGGCGTGGATCGGGAAAATACTTCTTATTCCAGGTAAAGCATCGGTAACCATCCATATAATCGATATCCAGGTAAATGGCATCGCATGGAATTTTCCGATCTCTAAATTGTTTTGCAATTTCTTTAACTTTTGTTTCCGGATAATAGCTCCAACGGCATTGCTGATATCCTAGCGTCCATTTCGGAGGCATAGGATGTGTTCCAGTTAAGCTTGCGTACCGCTTAACTACATCCATAATATGAGGACCATGAATGTAATAGTATTGAAGTTCGCCTCCATCAGCCCAAAAACTTGTTTTGCCCGCATCCTCAGCACCAAAATCGAAATACGATTTGAAAGTATTGTCGAAAAATATTCCATAAGCAACCTGATTATGCAAGCCGATGTAAAATGGAATGGTCCTGTACAGCGGGTCTTGGTTCCAGCCGAAAGAATAGGCGTCTGTATTCCAGTTTTCGAAACGTCGCCCGCGGAGGTTGAAATTACCAGATTTATCACCTAAGCCGAAAAAATTTTCTTCCGGATTGCACTTCTTGGTAGCATATATGTAGTATCCACCGAAATCAACATTTTCCTCCCAGTGCATAGAGTTAGCCTCATCTACCATCACCAAATTTGTGATGTTATCAGAAAACGATATATGAAAGTTTGCCTTTTCTATTTTGCAGGTAACTGCATGTGTAGACACTGTATAATGGTCTTCATGCTCCTGCATCTTAAATACTGAAACCTTTTGATCAACTTCGGGTACGGCATATGAAAAATCGTCGAGAAAAACGCCATGAGGCGCCAGTCGGACTCTAATAATATCATCACTTACCACCCTCACCTCAACTTTGGCATCTCCGTCTGAAAAATAAAAACGATTACCCTCTTTCTTTACTTTTTCAACAGAACCTAAGTATTGCTTTACAATAGGTTTTACTGATATATCTACTGGATTATTTAAATGCTGTATTTCTTGTTCCTTCTCAATCAAATCATCGATTTGGTCAGCTTTGTCGTTTGTTTCTTCCATCCTTTATTATTCAAAAATTAAATCTATGATAGCTCTTAAACTGGGATGTGCTTAAGAAAGTACTATATTACAAATATTTTATAAAAGGGAAAGGTTAAATCATAAAAAAACCCCGATACTTTAGGTACCGAGGGTAATGCCGAGCGTATATGTTTAACTACGGATTGAAAGAGAAAGCCAGATAATAGATTGCTCCTGCAGCAGGATTGCCATATGATGTGATATAGTATTTGTTCATCACATTTGATCCCCCCAATTTTAGAACAGATTTTACTGATGGAATTTTTAAACTAACCTGTGCATCAAGTGAACTGTATGCAGGCACTTCGCCAGAGCTGAAAGATGAATTCCAGAAGAATCTATCTTGCCAACGATAAGAAACGTTGAAACCAAAATTCTTAATAATTTCCCTGTTGCCCAATCCAAGATTGAAACGCACCTTTGGTGTATTAAAATCGTTGATGTAATTTGCAGGTAGATCGCCTATTTGGTTATAGGATACGTTTCCACTCACTGTCCACTTGTTTATTAAATAATCCAGACCTAGTGCAGCACCGTAAGAAGTTACTTCTCCGGTTGCATTAACGGGAACACCGAATTTAACAAAAGTTGGACTGGCCTGTGTACCCACATTTTGATACACATCTACAGCGGTAATGAAATCCTTATAAATGTTGTAATAACCGTAGGCATCTATCAATAATTTCGGTGTGATTAGTCCTCTATAACCCAATTCGTAAGACTGAACACTTTCCGGGCGCACACCTTTGGCATCGAATGTATACTGCTGCAACAATGCAGGGTTAGTAGTACCCGCAGCTACTGATGCCAAAAAGGCTCTATAACTCACATCAGTAAATGCTTTGTTTGCATCAAGTTTGTATTTACCGAACATAATTTCCGGTAATCCACCTATAAGTCTTTGTGAACCACCACCTACAGATAAATCGATGTATTGATTTTGGGTAGTAGGATTGCGATAACCTGTTTGGTAAGAAGCTCTGATATTGTTATTCTTCGCTACGGTAAAAACTCCGGTAATTCTAGGCGTAAAACGTCCTTCAAAGTTTTGACTCTTGTCATATCGTCCTGCAAACGTAAGCTTTAACTTATCGTTAAACAATTTCTTACCTACCTGTGCAAAGGCACCGTATTCGTCGATATCTATAGATTCCGTTAAATCGTTGAAAATTGTACCTCCAGAATTTAAGTCGTACAAGCGGTACGAAGCACCAACCTGGAACTCAATCACATTGTTGAAAGCATTTGTAAAATTATACATCCCTTCATAGTGATAAAGATTGGACTTGTCGTCGAACTTAGCACCATAAATACCCTTTGATGCATCTGAAGTGCTAAGGGTAGTATTCATGATGGTATTTTTAGCAGTTTCGAATTGCGGCGTACCAGGCTCGAAACGTCCTTGGTTGGCGGCATTACGAGCAATTGCATGGGCTGCTGCATCGCCCTGACCCGCTGCTCTGGCACCAACGTAATTCCCGATGTATTGTGGAAACCATGTGGTAGATGCTTTAGAAACCTCGTTGATGTAACTACCAAGAATAGATGAAATATAAGAATCGCCTGAACGCTCTTGCGTAGTGTAGGCTTTCAAATAAAAATCTTGGCCTTTTAACTCAAGCTTATACTGGCCAATATTGAAGTTGCGTAGCGAATAGCGGTCGGAACCGGTATAAACCGATGTACCTGTACCCCAGTTTGCTTGTGCAACTGCCTGAACGGTGCTTGAAAAGTTATAATACAAAGCTCCAGATGCCTTTAGCGACTTCGTATCATAATCAACCAGGTTTTCTTCGTTATAACCTGTTCTAGAGATGTTTTGATCGGGAATAAGGTTAGCTTTTAAGCCAACATAAAAAGGAAAGTAATTTTGTACTGCCGGACGTAGCGCTGCAGGCAAACCAGCTAAGAAACCAGCTTGTTGTGCTGCGTTCGGAATTGCCGGACCAAAAGCGTTATCTATTAATGATTTGATGTTAGGAATTAAACCACCAGAACCTGCATTAATTCCAGCAATGGTTGCATTTTGCACATTTAGTGCTACGTTTCTCATGTTCTGACTCACCTCGTCGCCATACACATTAACGCCGTCATAGTTGGTGTCGCTATTTCGATCGCCTGCTTTCACCATTCTTGATACGCGATCGAAGTTGGAATAGTTATTCCCGAACCAGTCTTTGGCTTGCAGAAAAGAGAATGCAGCCTTTGCCCCAAATTTATTGTTCCAGGATTTTGCAACACGCACATCTAACTGATTGAATGGCTGAACACCTGAATTATCATCATTTACATGATTAACTCCAGTTTTATACTGAAAGCTTGCACCTTGGTATTTAAAAGGATCTTTCGATGTCATTAGCAACGTACCGTTGATACCACCCGCACCGTATAAAGCTGAAGAAGCTCCCGGTAGAAGTTCAACATTATCTACATCCAATTCAGTAATTCCTACGATATTACCTACAGAAAAATTTAAACCAGGTGCCTGGTTGTCCATTCCATCGATATATTGATTAAAACGGGTATTTCCATTTGAATTAAATCCCCTGGTATTAATTGATTTAAAAGTTAAACTTTGCATGCTGCTTTCTACACCTTTCATATTGTTAAGGGCATCGTAAAAAGAAGGCGCTGCAATTTCGCGGATAGATGCGGCACTCATGCGCTCGATAGACACCGGCGATTCGAGAATACGCTCTGGCGTACGCGAAGCTGAAACAACAACGTCACCACCTAAAACTACTGCAGTTTCCATTTCTATATTGATCCCTGAAGTACTATTTGTGATCTGTTGTTCCACTGAGCCATAACCAACATACGATGCCACCAATGTAAAGGGCAATTTTGCCGAAGTTGAGAAGCTGAAGGAACCATTTGCGGCCGATGCCGTACCACCAGATTGGCCCTTGATAGTTAAGCTAACGCCAGCAAGTCCTTCTTTAGATTGCCGGTCCTTCACGGTTCCACTAACCGTAACGTTTTGTGCATGTGACGCGAAAGTGAATCCGCACACAAAAAACAATACACAAAGGATCTGTGTAAAAATTCTGCTCATAAATTGAATGTATTTGGTTGTTTGTATTATTAGTTACATAAACTTAAATGCTTTTTTTGAATTAAACAAATTATGTTAGCATAATAATTTTTAGCGATATATAATTTTGAATGCTATGGAGTTTATCGTATTTTGCAATGATTAAGAATCAACAATGTACGTGTTAGGTACCTTGTGATTTCCCAACTAACCATTATGAATAAATTAAAAGCGCTATTCTGTCTCATCATTCCTGTAGCCTTAGCTTTCATTTTTAATACAAAATTTGGTGATACGCCGCCAGTGTTAAAATTCTTGAATCCGTTTAGGGGCTTCTGGCAAAACGCCGAGAATAATCATTTTATGTTCAACCATAAAACGAAAATTAAAGGCGCACAGGCCGAGATCGAAATTGTGTTCGATGACAGAATGATCCCACACGTGTTTGCGCAGAACGACCATGATTTATACCTCGCACAGGGATATGTTACGGCAATGCATCGCCTATGGCAGATGGATTTTCAAACCCGCTTTGCTGCTGGCAGAATAAGTGAGGTGGTAGGTGAAAAAGCAATTGAAGTAGATCGCTACCAAAGAAGAATGGGGATGGTATACGGGGCAGAAAATTCTTTGAAAGGCATGATGCAAGATCCAAAATCGAAGGAGATGATTTTGGCTTATACCGAGGGCATAAATGCTTATATCAAAACACTTTCAAGAGCGAATTATCCCCTAGAATATAAAATTCTCGATTTCAAACCAGAAGAGTGGACACCAATTAAATGTGCGCTATTGCTTAAACAAATGTCGGCTGTTCTGGCCATGGGATCAGACGAATTTTACATGACGAATATCCTTAAAACATTCGGGCCAGAGGTTACAAAAAACCTTTTTCCAGATTACCCTTTCAAAGAGGATCCGATCATTCCGGTAGGAACAAGCTGGGACTTTAAGCCTTTACCTATCCCTAAAACTCCCGAGAGTTTTACCAGGGCGCTTACAGGTAATGTTAAAACTAAAGAAAAAGTAGAAGGAATTGGCAGCAATAATTGGGCATTATCGGGAAGCAAAACAAAATCTGGCTACCCCATTTTAGCCAACGACCCGCATTTGGAACTTACCTTACCTTCTATTTGGTATCAAATTCAACTGCATGCGCCAGGCATCAATTCATATGGCGTTTCATTGCCGGGCGCCCCCGGTATAGTAATAGGTTTTAATCAGAAGATTGCCTGGGGAGTTACCAATGTAGCGGCCGACGTATTGGATTTTTATCAGATTAAGTTTAAAGATGATAGCCATAACCAATATTGGTACAACAATAAATGGAACAATACGGTTAAACGGGTAGAAACAATTAAAATTCGCGGAAGCAAAGAAGAATTAGATACCGTTTTTTATACACACCATGGTCCGGTAGTGTATTTTCAGAAACCAAAATATAGTAAGGCAGACAATGTGCCTGTAGGCGATGCACTGAGGTGGATTGCACATGATCGATCGAACGAATTAATGACCTTTTATCTTCTCAACCGGGGAAAAAATTATGAGGATTATAGAAAAGCCCTCACCTTCTATACTGCGCCAGCACAAAACTTTGTTTTTGCAAGTGTAGATAATGATATCGCCATCACCCCTAATGGCAAATTCCCCTTAAAATGGAAAGATCAGGGAAAATTTATTCTAGACGGATCGGAACCTGTTAACGACTGGCAAGGCTGGATTCCTGCAGACCAAAATCCAACAGTAAAAAACCCTGAAAGAGGCTTTGTAAGTTCGGCGAACCAGTCTTCTACTGATCCTTCTTATCCATATTATATCAATTGGGAATTTGCCCCTTACGAAAGAGGAAAAAGAATTAATGACCGTTTGGGAGCGATGACAATGGCAACATTAGACAGCATTAGGCTAATGCAAACCGATAATTATAGCATTATGGCACAAAACTTATTGCCTGCGGTTTTACCGATGCTAAATTCCGAGCAACTGAACGCTACGCAGAAAGAAGCCTTAAGCTACCTAAGCAAATGGAATAAACGATATGATGCCAACGAAATTGCGGCAAGCGTCTTTGAGATCTGGACAAAACGCCTGGCTTACAATATCTGGAATGATGAATTTGTTATCAAAGGCGTTCCGATGCGTTACCCTTCCAGAGACCGAACCATTCAAATGATTTTAACAGAACCCAAGGCGCAATGGTACGACAATGTTAATACACCAAAAAAAGAAACTTTAGCAGATTTAGTTAACGAATCGTTTAAGTACAGTTGCGACAGTCTGGAACGCAGGTTTGGTCCTATTAATAAAGATTGGAGATGGAGCAATGTAAAACAAAGCAATGTACCACATTTGGCAAAAATACCAGGGTTTGGATCGAAGGTACTACAAATAGGTGGCGCTAAAAGCACAATAAATGCCTTAAGTGAAACGAATGGACCTTCCTGGCGAATGGTTGTAGAACTTGGTAAAACCCCTAAAGGCCATGGTGTTTATCCCGGGGGACAATCGGGCAATCCTGGCAGTAGGTTTTACGACAATATGCTGGACACATGGGCGAATGGTCAGCTCTACGACCTGTTTTTCATGCAGAATCCCGATGATCAATCTGGAAAAATTATCACTCGTTTAAAAATTTCAAAATAGCTAAAATGGTATTTATCGTTATCCTAATTATCTGTTTCTTACTACAAATGGTTGCACCTTGGTGGGTAATTATTGTGATCTCATTTGCTACTTGCGGCATTATTGGCAAAACCGGAAAAATAGCTTTCTGGCAGTCGTTCTTCGCCATATTATTATTATGGATTGGCTATGCGCTTTTTAAAAGTTTGCCAAACGATAACCTCTTAGCCGGCAGGGTGGCCGTGATGTTCAAGGTGAATTTATGGTGGGCACTATTGCTAATCACCGGCATTTTAAGCGGACTTGTGGCCGGTATTTCCGGCTATTGTGGCTATCAATTTAGAATGGCCATGTTGGCGAAAAAAACTGAAGCGAAATAGCATTAAGCTTTGTATTTTTGCAAAGTGAATATATTACCTCAAGACCTATTTACCACGAACAGTTCGGAAGAATTTAAAGCCAAAGCAATTTCCGTATTTCGCCATCAAGCCAGGCATTGTACCGTATACCGAGAATATATTTCTCATTTAAGAATCAATGTTGATGCCGTTACCGAGTTAGAACATATCCCCTTCCTGCCTATCAGTTTCTTCAAAACGCACCGAGTGCTTAGCAATAATGAAATGGTAGAGGTAACTTTTAGTAGCTCTGGCACTACCGGAATTGTTCAAAGCCACCATTATGTTACCAATGTATCACTTTACGAAAAAAGTTATCTGCAGGCTTTCGAGGATTTCTATGGAAAAGTATCTGCTTACAATTTTTTGGCGCTGCTTCCCTCCTACCAGCAACGTTCCGGCTCTTCACTTATTTACATGGTTAACGATCTCATTGAAAAAAGCCAGCAACCAAAAAGTGGGTATTTTCTAGAGAATCATGATGAACTTTTTGAAAGCCTGATTCACCTAAGGGACACCAAACAACCAACTGTTTTGATTGGCGTTACCTATGCTTTATTGGACTTCGTTGAAACTTTTGATCTCGATTTTCCGCAACTAGTGGTAATGGAAACTGGTGGCATGAAAGGCCGTAGGAAAGAAATGGTGCGTGAAGAACTTCATGAGCAACTAACAAAAGGTTTTGGCGTACCCACCATCCACAGCGAATATGGCATGACTGAATTACTTTCTCAAGCTTATTCACTTGGACATGGCGTTTTTAAATGCCCTAACTGGATGAAAGTTTTAATACGAGACACGAATGATCCGCTTACCCTTATTCCCGAAGGCAGAACAGGCGGTATTAATGTAATCGACCTGGCGAATATTAATTCTTGTGCCTTCATTGCCACACAAGATCTTGGACGAATTGCAGCAGATGGAAGTTTCGAGGTTCTAGGCCGATTTGATCATGCAGATATCAGGGGTTGTAACCTGCTGGTACAATAAAAAATATGTGTTTGCTTAGGCAACCTTTCAAAGCATCTAAGCTAGATTTTGGTTAACATCCACGTTTAAGCAACGAAGTTGATATTAAGCAAAAATGCCCGATTTCTCATCGGGCATTTTGTATCTATCTATTCTGCAATAAGCAGGAAGTAATTCTTTTTCCCTTTTTGAACGACAATAAACTTATCGTTGATTAGCTTTTCATTATTGATAACCTGATTGGCATCGGCTATTTTGTCTTTGTTTAGGGCTACTCCGCCACCTTGAACAAGTTTCTTAAAATCTCCTTTTGATGGAAAAACTGCTGCCTTTTCTACCAGGAGTGTAGCAAGATCAATCCCGTGTGCCAATTCAGATTTTAAAATGTTAAACTGGGGAATCCCTTCGAACATTTCCAATACTTGGGTAGATGAAAGTGTTCTTAAGAATTCAAGCGAACCATTTCCAAATAAGAATTCAGACGTTTTAATGGCTGTTTCTAAAGCCTCTACAGAATGTGTTTTAATGGTGATATCTTCTGCAAGTGCTTTTTGCAGGATTCGCAAGTGAGGTGCCGCATCATGTTCAGCTTCCAGGCTTTCAATTTGTTCCTTGTTTTTTAGTGTGAAGATTCTTATCCACTTTTTAACATCATCATCTGATGCGTTTAGCCAAAACTGGTAAAACTTGTATGGCGAAGTTTTCTCTGGATCTAACCAAACTGCACCGCTTTCCGTTTTGCCAAATTTAGTACCGTCTGCTTTTTTAATTAGTTGCGTGGTAATGGCATAAGCAGTTCCGGCATCCTTTCTTCTAATAAGTTCAGTACCCGTAACAATATTCCCCCACTGGTCTGAACCACCCATTTGCACTAAGCAATTTTCATTTTTCCATAAATGGTAAAAATCATAGCCCTGAATCAATTGGTAGCAAAATTCGGTGAAAGATAAACCTGAATCGCCTTCCAATCGACGTTTAACGCTATCTTTCGCCATCATATAGTTCACGGTAATATGTTTTCCTACATCTCTGATAAATGTAAACAGGTTCATATCTCTAAACCAATCTGCATTGTTCACCATTACAGCCCCGTTACCGCCCTCTTCAAACTTTAGAAATTTAGCCAATTGCTTTTTCATTCCTTTTAAATTATGCTCAATCATTTCGGGGGTTTGCAAATTGCGCTCATCAGATTTTCCGGAAGGATCTCCAACCATACCTGTAGCACCACCTACTAAAGCAAATGGTTTATGCCCGGCATTTTGGAAGTGAATCAATGTCATGATTTGTGTCAAATGCCCAACATGCAACGAATCTGCCGTGGGGTCAAATCCGATATAACCAGCGGTCATGCCTTCGTTTAACTTTTCCTCGGTATTCGGCATAATATCATGCAGCATGCCACGCCACCTTAACTCTTCAACAAAATTCGTCATTATACAAGCACTTTAATAGTTGTGCGTGCAAAGATAAAATTTTCACTTACTTTAATGCAAATTAGTTGTTTAGCTAAACCATGTTTTAAAATCTGCCTTTGCGGTGTTGAAATCTGCATGTCCAATGAGACAATTCATACTGGCATCACTACGAATTGCCTGATTTGGAATGCCAGAATTGTTCAACCAATTTGCGCACATTTTTTTTATTAAGGCAACCTCCCTGTCTTCAACAGCATCCATATCAAGCGCATTTAAAGCCACAAATTCCTCCTTGCTTATTCCTGCTGGGAGATCCCACCGTTTAGCGTGCCCATCCTTTATTAGTATTGGCCTTAAAACTGGATTCATTCTGATAAAATTCTTCGGTTTGGCTGTCATAGTTGGATTAAGAATCATATAGGCAATAAAAGCAGCAGTATCAGGTGGATCATTTAAGATACTCGTTCCCATTTTTTGGATATCCTTAATCAACCCAGGTTCTTCATATTTGGCCCTTAGCTCAGGATATTGAACCGGTATAGGCTCATCATGTTGCAATTGCGAAACTGTGCCCGTTCCAATAGAAAGCACCTGTACTTCATCTATCTGATATTGATCTTTATTGCAGAGCATTTCGGTAATGGCTGTCAATACTGGATTGTTATTTCCGGTAACACCGCCGTCCCAGTAATATTTCATTTTATTGTTGACCTTAAACATGGCGGGTTCATTAAAATAATTTACCGGAGCAGTGCTGGATGCGTGTATGGCATCAACAAGACTCACGAGGCAATCTGACTGCGTAGCGGCTTGCTGTGGAAGGTTAGCCAGTTTCCGTTCTATAACCGATGTGCTTGCCAAACTATCGCAGTCTGTTCTAAACATTTCTGCCCTGTTCCGATAGTAATCGTAACCAATAATTAAAAACTGCGTTTTGATTTTTCCGGCTACTGCAACATGTGCAGGCACATCCATCAAATCAATGATGGCAATGCCAGGAAGAATTTCTTTTAGCGCTTTATGCTTCCTTTTGGTTGCATATTTTGCGCCAATCTTAAAAATTCGTGCCGCACTAGCCAAGATACTTTTTTCCCAAAAACCTAATTTAGAGAACACCTTACTCCTGAGCTTTTCATCTTCGAAAATTCTTTCGATTTCGGATAAACGAAGATTTTCTGCCATTGCTGCAGCCACTAAACTGCCCCCACTATTTGCTGCTACTAAATCGAAATGACTCAGTACTTCGTGCCCGGTAGGATCTGGCAAATTAAAAGTTTCAGCAAACAATTTACGCAGACATTTCACTTGCATAATGGCCCAAGATCCACCTCCATCTAGAGATAGAATCCGATAAGTTTTTGAAGAAGGCATAGTTTCTGCGTTTGGTAATTAAATTTATAAATAATTAATTTACAAAGCAATACCAAATAGAAAAGCAATTTTTGTTGGATTTATATCAGTTAGAAAAGAAAACCTTACCTTGCACGATGAACTTTTTATCCCATTATTATTTTGATAGATTTACGACAGATGCCAATGTGGTAATGGGAACAGTTCTGCCAGATCTGGTCAAAAATGCATCGAAAACAGGTAACTTCTACCCACAGAAAAACGAATTCCTATTTGAAAATTACCCAGAAGAGCAACAAATTTTAAGCGGATGGAAACGACACCTTATGGTAGATCTTCATTTCCATTCGAGCCAATTTTTCCTGGAACAAACTGCAGTTTTGAAATCGCTAATTAAACCAATAGCGCAAGACACTGCTGTCCGCCCTTCTTTTTTAGCCCACATTGGGTTGGAGTTATTGCTAGATCATTTGCTTATTGAGCATAACCTTATCCAGGTAAATAAGTTTTATGAGCAATTAGTTGAAGTGGAAAAGCAAACCCTCAGGTCATTTCTGCAACGTTGCGGATGGGCGGATACACGGATATTCGATTTGTTTATGGAGAAATTCATCAGCAGCAAATATCTTTCAAGTTATCAAAAAATTGAAAATATAAGCTATGCCCTAAACAGGATTTGCATGCGAATTTGGCCTGAAACCTTAAACGAAATGCAACTCCAGGCATTAACTTTTCAATTGAGCATTTTCAAACCATCGCTGGAAGAAAAATTCATGGATATTTTTTTAGAGATTGAGCAAAAAATAAGATAATCTCGTGGTTGTGGCTCAAAAGAGCAATCAGCTTCTTTGCCCTATCTTTTTGATGATCGAACATAGTGCACACACATCCTTTTTTTTATATTTGTGCTATGTCGCTATCTGCAATAAAAGAAGAAATGGATGCCCTGGTTTTAGAGTTAACCCAACACAACTACAACTATTATGTATTGGCGATGCCAACCATTGGCGATTATGAGTTTGATAAAAAACTAAAACACCTGGCCGATCTGGAAAAACAAAATCCAGATTTAGCTGATCCCAATTCACCAACCTTACGTGTTGGTGGAGATATCACCAAAAACTTTGTAACGGTACCGCATAAATATCCCATGCTTTCACTTGGGAATACCTATAATGAGCAAGACCTTCGCGATTTCGACGAGCGGATCCGGAAGGCTATAGGCAACCAATTTGAATATGTATGCGAGCTTAAATTCGACGGCTTGTCTATTAGCCTAACCTACGATAACGGAAAGCTGCTTCGTGCAGTTACGCGTGGCGATGGAACTAAAGGAGATGACGTAACCAGCAATGTGAAAACCATACACACCATTCCTCATCAAATTAAATCAACTCAAGCACCATCGAATTTTGAGATCAGGGGAGAAATATTTATGCATAAAGCCGCTTTCTTAAAGCTTAATGCGGCAAGAGAAGAGCTTGGCGAAATTCCTTACGCCAATCCAAGGAATTTCGCATCGGGTACGATAAAAATGCAAGACAGCAAAGAGGTAGCCAAGCGCCCGCTAGATGGCTTCATCTATTTCCTTTACACTGATAAAAATGATTTTAGAAATCATTGGGATAGTTTACAAGCTGTAAATTCTTGGGGTTTCCATGTATGTGAGCATAACCGCCTGGTAAATAATATAGATGAGGTTTTAGATTTTATTCATTACTGGGAAAACGAACGCCACAACCTGAGTTACGACATCGATGGAATCGTAATTAAAGTAAATAGCTATGCGCAGCAACAAGAGCTTGGTTTTACCGCAAAATCACCGCGTTGGGCAATATCTTACAAATATAAAGCAGCGGAGGTTGAAACCGTGCTCGAAAAAGTTACCTACCAGGTTGGCAGAACCGGTGCTGTAACACCCGTTGCAAATTTGAAACCCGTTTTGTTGGCAGGTACTACCGTTAAAAGGGCAACCTTACACAATGCAAATGAGATTGATCGACTAGATCTTCATATTGGCGATACTGTATTCGTAGAAAAAGGCGGTGAGATTATTCCCAAAATCATTAAAGTTAATCCGGCTAAGCGGCAAGAAAATGCCAGAAAAGTAGATTACCTACGTAATTGCCCCGAGTGCGGAACTCCTTTGGTTAGGAAAGAAGGCGAGGCAGTTCATTATTGTCCTAATGATGAAGGCTGTCCGCCGCAGATTGTTGGAAAAATGCAGCATTTTATATCTCGCAGAGCAATGAATATTGATGGTTTAGGTGATGAAACCATTGAAACGTTTCACAGGAATGGCTTGCTTAACCATATCAGCGATATCTATACACTTTACCGAAATGAAACCGCCTTGAAAGGTATGGAACGTTTCGGACAACGATCCATAGATAATATGCTTGCAGGCATTGAAAAATCGAAAGAGATGCCTTTTGAGAAGGTGCTTTTTGGTTTAGGGATTCGTTACGTGGGCGAAACAGTGGCTAAGAAATTAGCCATAGGTATGAAGAATATTGATGCTCTGGCAAGCGCTACCATAGAGGAGCTTATCGCTATAGATGAAATTGGGCAACGCATTGCTGAGAGTATTGTTGAATACTTCGCAAATAAAGAGCATATAAAGCAGATTGAGTTGCTAAAAATTGCAGGTTTGAGCTTCGAAATTGAAGAAAAAGTAATTGAGCTGGCAAGTGATAGGCTTATTGGAAAAACATTCGTAATTTCGGGCGTTTTTGAAACCTATAGCCGTGATGAGCTGAAGGAAATGATAGAGGCAAATGGCGGAAAAATTTTAAGCGGGATTTCGGGGAAATTAAATTATTTGGTAGCTGGTGATAACATGGGGCCATCCAAGCTGGAAAAAGCTACCAAATTAAATATTCCCATCATCAGCGATGATTCGCTTTTAGAGATGATAAATAAAGAAAAGGATAGCTAAAGCGGAGAGCCGTATCTGGCACAGGTTGCATTGGCATTCAAAATATCAATTATAATAGTTAAAAATGAACAAATTTCAGGGTACTGGTGTAGCGTTGGTTACACCGTTCAACAAAGATGGATCTGTTGATTACAATGGTTTAAAAAACCTGATTAATCACCTGATCGAGGGCGGGATTGATTACCTCGTCTCCTTAGGTACAACCGGCGAAACCGCTACAATGACCAAGGAAGAGAAGAAGAAGGTATGGGCCTATACTGCTGAAATTAACGACAATAGATTACCTCTTGTTGCTGGTATTGGCGGCAACAATACCATGGCCGTGGCGGAGGAGATAAAAAACTTTAATACTACGGGTTATAGCGCTATATTATCGGTAAGTCCATATTATAACAAGCCAACGCAGGAAGGAATCTATCAACACTATAAATACTTAGCAGAAGTTTCACCATTAGATTTGATTCTTTATAACGTTCCTGGCAGAACCATGAGCAACATGAGTCCGGAAACAACTTGCAGGTTAGCGCACGGTTTTAAGAACATCATTGCTACCAAAGAGGCCTCCGGAAGTTTCGATCAGTTCAATCAAATTATGAGAGATAAGCCTGAAGATTTTTTATTAATCTCTGGAGATGATCCCATTACCTTGCCTATGATTGCCTTGGGTGCTTCGGGAATTATTTCGGTTGTGGCAAATGCTTTACCGAAGATTTTTTCAGATATGGTACGGCAGTGCTTAGCTGGAGATTTTAAAGCAGCGACACCGGCCCATTTAAGCCTGATTGAATTTACAAGTTTAGCTTTCGCGGAGGGGAATCCGGCAGGAATTAAAGCCGCTTTAAAACACCTCGGTATATGTGAAGATCAGGTGCGTTTGCCGCTGATAAAAGCATCATCTTCTTTAGAACAGGCAATTGTTGCCGAGTTGGAGAAACTGAGCGAGCCAGTTTAAATTTCAACAAATTCAAAGCAAAAAGCCCCGATAAATAATCGAGGCTTTTTGCAAATATTTTCGGTCGCTTAGTCTTTGTTTTTGGTTTCTTGAACCTCTAAACGAATGGCTTGAGCTAAATTTTTTAAGTCTTGCATACCTTTACGTACACGCGTTCCAGCAGCGCTGTTTCCTTTGTTATAAAACTTGTCTGCATCAGCTTCTAAAGCTGCCACCAAACTTTTCACTTCTTCGAATTTTTTCATTTTCTATTACTCCTGTAATTTTAAAGGTTTGAGTTTTAATTATCTAACTCTAATTTAAACGCTTTGTTGCAATAAAAAAATTTTTTAAGGAGATAAAAAAATAGCTTTAAATTGGTTTTTTTTCACAAAGTGATGAATTATGAACATTTGATCACCGCAATCAATATTGCAATTCGCTAAATACCAAATAGTTAAGTCATCATATTGGCATTCGAAACATCGAAAATGCTATTAGATGCCCTTTGTAACTTTGCCTATACATCGTCGTAGAGATACCAGATACAAGCACTGAGGCAAACTATTACTGCTTGGCACTATAGACTTAGGATAACTTGCTGCCCCTCGTATCTTTTGCGAAATAAAAATTGGTATCAAACGAAAAGGCCGGTCACTCTGCAGTAGCCGGCCTTCTTTTATAAATGTCGCATTAGGTAGTTGCGAATTGATTTTCTTTGTAATAACCACTCTCAAGCTTTTCCGAAACCTCACTAAAAGCATCCAAAGTGCGTTGCACATCTGCTGGCGTATGTACTGCTGTAGGAATTAGGCGCAACTCGATCATTCCTTTAGGTATTACCGGGTAAACAACTATCGAACAAAAAATGCTGTAATTTTCGCGTAAATCGAATGTGATTGCTGTAGCATCTGTGAGTTCTCCTTTTAAGAAAACAGGTGTAACAACAGAATTAGTTACGCCCAAATCAAAGCCTCGTTCACGCAAACCTTGCTGCAAACTCGTGGCAATTTCCCATAGCTTATCTTTTAACTCAGGCTTGCTTTTCAGCAATTCAAGGCGTTTTAACAACCCTTTTACCATTGGCATTGGTAATGCCTTTGCAAAGGTTTGGGAACGCATGTTGTATCTTAAAAAATTAGCAATTTCCTCAGTAGAAGCTACAAAGGCTCCGATGCCGGCCATAGATTTTGCGAACGTACCGAAATAAACATCAATACCTTCTACGCAATCCTGCGCTTCGTGTGTGCCAGCACCCGTTTTGCCCATTGTGCCAAAACCATGTGCATCATCAACTAAAATACGGAAATCGAACTCATTTTTTAAGTCGACAATTTCTTTAAGCTTACCTTGAGCACCACTCATTCCGAACACGCCCTCGGTAATTAACAAAATACCACCACCAGACTCTTTTGTAAGTTTTGTGGCACGTTCTAATTGCTTACGAGCACTGTCGATATCGTTGTGTTGATAGACAAATCTTTTTCCCATATGCAACCGTAAACCATCAATAATACAGGCATGAGACTCTGCATCATAAACGATTACATCATTCCTATCTACAAGCGTATCGATAATTGACACCATTCCCTGATAGCCATAGTTTAGCAAAAACGCATCAGGTTTACCAACGAATTCGGCAAGCTCTTGTTCTAATTGTTCATGATACTTAGAGTTGCCACTCATCATTCTGGCGCCCATTGGGTATGCCATACCAAATTCTGCTGCCGCGTCGGCATCAGCCTGTCTTACCTCGGGATGATTGGCTAAGCCCAAATAATTGTTTAAGCTCCAAACCAAATGCTCTTTTCCTTTAAACTGCATGTGTGGTGCAATTTCCCCTTCTAATTTTGGAAATGAGAAATACCCATGAGACCATTTCTGGTGTTGACCAAGTGGCCCCATGTGTTTCGCTATCTTTTCAAATATGTCCAATGTATTGTGTTTTTGTAAAATTAAATTTTTGCGAATTTAAGCTTTATTCGTCTTAAAATCAACCGTGTTAATCTTTTAGGTGTCAATTAAGCATTTTCGATATACCAAATTTATGCCAAAAAAGCCCCGGGTTTATCGGGGCTTCAAATTATATCTAGTTTGGTTTAATCAACGTTATCGTGCAAGAAAGAATTGTTAGGTCTAATCTCCGTGCCCCCATCCTGATCATTACTTAAAGTGAAGCGACTAACTTGCGATTCTGATGAGTGTTGAACCTGCTGTAACTGCATTTGCTTACGTTTGTAAGCAGGCTCATTTTCTAACTCCTGCAATCCATTGGTTGTACGCAACTTCATACTTAAATCCTTTAAGCGAAGAATACGCTCTTTAGATTTTTTCAGTTGTTCTTCCATGGATTCGTCACTCTTATCATCATCCAAACCAGCAACTGGCAGTTCGATTTCTGGTTCTGGTTCTGGCATTGACTGTTCAACAGCTGCCGGTGTTTCGAAAACAAAATTTGTTTCTGCCAACTTCACTTCAAACTCAAAACCTGTTTCCTTTTGCTCTTCTGCTTGTGGTTCTTCATCTATTAGGGTATGGCGAACTACATTATTCTGGGGCTCCTGAACTTTTTGTGGCTCGGGTTTGTTAAACATACCACCAAACAAATCTGCCTGTGAAACTTCTTCCTTAGCTTTAAGAACCGGCTCATAGTTTGGCTCAACCTTGGGTTGAATAAATGAATTTACTGGCTCAACAGGACGTACAAGAGGTGCCTCTTCTGGTGTAAGTAGAGATATTTTTTTCTTGTTTCTTTCTTCGTGAACGCGTTCTTCTGAAGTCTGGAAGCCCGTAGCTATAATAGTTACCGACAATTTATCTTCCAATGATTCATCTGTGCAATTTCCCCAGATAAGGTCTGCAGACAAACCAGCTTTCTCCTGAATATAATCCGTAATGATGGATACTTCATCCATAGTTACTTCGCGAATGCCAGAACTAATATTCAACAAGATGTATCTGGCACCTTCAATTTCATTATCTTTTAATAGTGGCGATGCTAAAGCACCTTCTACTGCCTGAAGCGCTCTGTCTTCACCATCAGCGGAATGACTCCCCATAATAGCGACACCACTATCTTTCATAACGGTACGCACATCTTTAAAATCAACGTTGATATATCCTGGCACAGTAATAATTTCTGCAATTCCTTTGGCAGCAGTTGTTAAAATATCATCTGCCTGTCCAAAAGCCGACCCTAAGGTTAAGTTTCCAAAAATCTCTCTTAACCTATCATTTGAAATTACGAGGTAAGAGTCTACATATTTTTTCAACTCTTCCATACCCTCATCTGCCTGAAGCCTACGTCTTTTTCCTTCAAAAGAGAAAGGTGTAGTGATGATGGCAACTGTTAAAATATCTAGTTCTTTTGCAGCTTTGGCAATAATAGGTGAAGCGCCAGTACCCGTACCACCACCCATACCAGCCGTAATGAAAAGCATTTTTGTGGTACTGCCCAACATCGCCTTAATATCATCTATATTTTCTATAGCCGAGTTTTTACCAACCTCGGGAATAGAACCAGCACCCATTCCCTCGGTTAAACTGGCTCCTAATTGTACCTTGTTAGGTATAGGGCTAGATTCCAAAGCCTGGGCATCTGTATTACAAATAATAAAATCTACACCAGTAATACCCGACAGGTACATATGGTTCACTGCGTTGCCGCCACCGCCTCCAACACCAATTACTTTGATGATTGATGACTTATCTTTTAACATTTCGAACTGCATATATTTATGAATCAGTTGTTTAAATATTTTTAAATTCTGTTCATTACTCAACGTAATATTAACACTTTTTCAACAGACGTTTTCCACAAGTGTTAAGAATGTGGAAAACTCATGTTTTGTTGAAAAATAGATTAGCTTTTAAGATAATCTTCATCACTCACATTCATATCATCCTGGATGAATGTCCTGGTTTTTGCGAGCAATTTGTCAAATAACCCAGGGCCACGTTTCTCTTTTTCCTTAGCTGTCTTAGGCTTATCTACATAAACGCCGGGCTGCTTCATTTCCTCTATCAGCTCTTCAGCTTTCTGTATTCCTTTAATTAGCAGACCAACACTGGTAGCATACATCGGGCTTTTTAAATCATCGTAAATTGCTTTGGGCATGTCTTCGTACTTAGATAAATGCTCGTTTGGATAGCCTATGCGGCAATCTAATCCAGTTACGTATTCAACCGCTTGAGATAAATGCTTCAATAAAGCGCCACCTCCAGTAATTACGATACCGCCAATAAGTTTTTTCTCGTAGCCGGAAGACTTAATTTCGTAATATACGTGCTCAATAATTTCTTCCATCCTTGCCTGGATAACATAAGCAAGGTTTTTTACAGAAATTTCTTTGGGTTCGCGACCACGCAAACCGGGAACGCAAATAATCTCATTTTCTTTATTCTCTTCTGCCAGTGCAGATCCAAAGCGTGTTTTTAACAATTCTGCCTGGTTGCGCATCACCGAACAGCCTTCCCTTATATCTTCGGTTACACTGTTTCCACCAAATGGGATAACTGCTGTGTGGCGAATAATTCCCTCATGAAAGATGGCAATATCTGTTGTACCACCACCAATATCAACCAATGCGATACCAGCCTCTTTTTCTTCATCGCTCAACACCGATTCAGAAGAAGCCAATGGCTCGAGTATAAGGTCTTGGGTTTGCAAGCCTGCATTATTAACACATTTGATGATATTTTTTACAGCCGTAACCTGACCTGAGATGATATGGAAATTAGCTTCCAAACGAACTCCAGCCATACCGATCGGATCTTTGATACCAGGTTCGTTATCGATAGTAAATTCCTGCGGCAATACATGGATGATCTCCTCACCTGGAGGCATCACCAATTTAAACATATCATCTATTAATTTATCGATATCTTTTTTACCAATTTCATTATTGAGTTCTCTCCGTGTTAAGATTCCGCGGTGCTGCAAACTTTTAATGTGCTGCCCGGCAATACCTACATTTACCACCTGTATTTCTACATTAGATTGTCCGCTGGCTATCTCTACAGCTTGCGCTATCCCTTGCACTGTTTTTTGAATGTTAGAAACTACACCACGTGTTACACCCGCCGATTCTGCCTTTCCTATTCCTAATATTTCGATCTTACCGTGCTGGGTTCTACGACCAACGATAACACATATTTTTGTAGTACCGATATCTAATCCTACTACAATGGGAGACTGACTGGTAAATTTTGCCTTGTCCATATTCGTTAATTTTGCTGAGTTTTATATTGTTTTTCTAGGGCTCTAATTTCTTTCTCCCTTGCTTCCCGCTGTTTTTTTAGCAGTTCTGCAGATGGAGCTAGTTTCGCTGTTGTAGCCGGTACTTTTGGCTTATCCTTTTTATCGTATTTGTTTGTGGCAACCGTCTTCGTTGCGGTCGGAGCAGTTGTCTTAGTGGTTACCACCTTTGAAGGTTGCTCACGCTTTGCTTCGGGCTGCGCATTGGTTAATTTCTTAGCGGTAGTTTTTGTTGCATCAGTTGTTTTGGTTTCGGCTTTAAGCGCAGCCATAGTTGGTTCTTTTTCTATCGCTTCTGCAATCACATCCTTTATTAAAGAATCCGACACCTTTTGCCTAATCCTAACACTATCCGCCCCAGAAAGTTTACGTAGATTTCTCACGATTTCGGAAGAATCTCGTTTTTGACAAACAATTTGATTGGTATATTTAATGCTAATTGTTCTGTAAGTTTCCCAACCTACTTGTGGCATGGCTTTTTTATAGAAAATGAGCAAATTATTCATTTTCTTTTCGAGCGAATCTGCTGTGCCCAACAAAATCCTTTGGCTACCAACCCTCGGCACAAGCTCAATTTCATTTTGCTGGTCAACCACGATTTGTTCTATTTGTGCATCCCATAAGGTATCTTTTTTGATGAATTGAGCCGTTTTATACAGATCGTGTGCCAGTTTGGTACGGAGCGTATCTACACGACTTCCAAATACTTCATTAATATGACCAGTTGCCACCAACACATTAGCAGTGAAGTTTGCAGAGATCGGCATTTTTAACCCTTCATTATCGATATAAAAATCTTGCCCGGCTTCATTTAGAATGCGTACAATAGGCTGCCTTTGTTTCACCTCGATATGCAAAACACCATCCATATCTACATATACTTTCGCAAATGCGATGTAAGGATTAGCCTGCAATTTTTTTTCTATCTGGTGGATATTTATATTCTCTAAATTACGCCCAAGCAATACACCCTGATCTTCTCTTAGAATTGCATCAATCTCTTCTCTTTCAATAAAGTTATCTGCCCCGGGAATCAGGATTTTAACGTCAGAACATTTAACAGACTGCTTTTTTACGTTGATAAAACTTAAGAGCACAACTACACCTGCCAGACTAATTAGCCAGGCAAGACCCGTAAATATTGCACCCCAATTTATTCTCTTAAGCATTATTCATTATATTTTTAATTGGATCGATGAGTGTATCTATATCACCAGCGCCAACTGTTAAAAGTAATTCAGGTTTTGTATCCTCAACAAATTGAATCACAAAATCTTTTCCACATATCCTTTTCTGATCAATCGTAATTTTATCCAACAAAAACTGCGAATTTATGCCTTCTATAGGCAATTCCCTTGCCGGATAAATTTCCAGAAGTAACAATTCATCAGCTGTGCTTAAAACTTTTGCGAACTCATCGGCAAAATCACGCGTGCGTGAGAAGAGATGAGGTTGAAAAATAACAGTTAATTTTTTCTCAGGATATAATTGTCTTACTGCATCAAAGCAAGCTTTTAACTCTTCGGGATGATGTGCATAATCATCTATATATATCTGTCCCGGACTATTTACTATATATTCAAAACGACGTTTTACACCTTTAAAGTTTCCCACTGCCGTTTTAATTTTATGAGCGTCGATACCCAACTGCAATGCTATAGCGATAGCTACAGTCGCATTTTCTACATTGTGTTTACCTGGCAACATTAAACTTATATTGCTTATGGTTTGGTTCCCCAAGTGGAAGTCGAAAATAAATTTCGCACCATCTACCCTTAAATTTTCTGCTTTTGCTGTGGCTGTACTGCTCGCAGCATAAGTGATGCCTTCGCTTAATGGCAAACCTTCATGTACATATAGCTTACCCTGATCTTTGAGTTGTGCGGCATACAACCGAAATGATTCTTCCAAGTGAGCTTTATCGCCGTAAATATCAAGGTGGTCTGCATCCATCGATGTAATAACGGCAACATCAGGGTGCAAAGTTAAAAAAGAACGATCGTACTCATCAGCCTCAACCACAAGTACATCATTAGCACCAAAGAGCACATTGCTGTTGTAATTAGTGGTGATACCGCCTAGGAAAGCAGTGCAATCGAACCCAGTGTCCTTTAAAATGTGGGCAACTATTGACGATGTAGTCGTTTTACCGTGTGTGCCTGCAATACCAATGCAATACATCCCTTTGCTAATAATACCCAACACCTCTGATCGCTTCTTAAGTACAAAACCTTTTTTTTGAAAATGATTTAATACATTAGAATTTATTGGAATTGCTGGCGTGTATACCACCAGCATATCTTCGGCAGGTGCTAAAAAAGCCTGAGGAATGGCGTGTTCGTCATCTGTATATATTATAGAGATGCCTTCATTTTCTAAAGCTTTAGTAAGTTTAGTTTCGGTTTTATCGTAGCCACACACCAACTGACCTCTTTTGGCAAAATATCGAGCAAGCGCACTCATGCCGATACCACCGATACCGATAAAAAACACGCTATTTATCTTGCCTAATTCCATCTTACATTCTTTAATATGAAAGCTCCATACCAATGAAGCCAACATCTATTATTCTATTGATTCTCAATTAATTTTAGCACTTCAGATGCAATGACTCCATCAGCCTCTGGCAATGCCATTTTACCGATTTGGTCTGCAAGCATCGTACATTGTTCCTGGTTGTTTAATAAAGCCAATGCCTCTCTTACTAAATTATCGTCCGCAACAGCATCCTTAACCAGTAAAGCAGCTCCATTTTTAACCAAAGCCATTGCGTTTTTTGTTTGGTGGTCTTCGGCAACATTAGGCGAAGGCACCAAAATTACTGGCTTTTTAACCAGGCAAAGCTCGGCAATAGTTCCTGCGCCGGCCCGACTAATAATTACATCTGCGGCTGCATAAGCCAAATCCATTTTATTTAAAAACTCTAGGATACGCACATTTGGATGATAGTCTGTCCCCAACCTTTCGATAACTCCTTTGTAATAAAACTTACCTGTTTGCCAAACAACCTGAACATCCTGCGCTAAAATCTCTGGCAGGTGTTTTTCTATTGCTTTATTCAGCGTTCCCGCACCAAGACTTCCACCGGTAACCATAATGGTTTTCTTTAGTGGATCTAGTTTGAGTAGTTCTGCACCAGCATGGTGCTTCCCTTTGATATCTACTACTTCTTTCCTTACCGGGTTTCCGGTTTTCAGAATTTTATCAGCAGGAAAAAACTGACTCATCTCATCAAAAGCTACGCAAATTTTCGATGCTTTTCTACCCAGCCATTTGTTCGTTACACCTGCATAAGAATTCTGCTCCTGTATTAAGTAAGGAATGCCTTTTAACGATGCTGCATATAATATGGGTCCTGAAGCATAACCACCCACGCCAACAACAACATCAGGCTTAAAATCTCCAATAATTTGCAATGCTCTTCGCACACTACCAAAAACCTTAAAGGGTAATGCAAGATTCTTCATCAATGAACCTCTCTGCATGCCACTGATATTAAGGCCTATTATTTTATATCCGGCAGTAGGAACCTTTTCCATTTCCATACGACCATTGGCGCCCACAAACAAGATTTCACAGTTTGGCACCAAGCGCTTAAGCGCATTGGCTATGGCTACGGCGGGAAAAATATGCCCGCCGGTGCCACCACCTGATATGATAATTTTTGGGGAATTATTCATTTGTTTCTAATTATTGAATGAGTGAATTTCGACTGAGTAAATATTTAGTGCAAACTTTACATTCTCAAATTCAATCACTCTTTCATTTAATCATTATTTATTAATACTTACCGCTTTCTAGCTTTTGCAACAATTGTTAAAATTTCATTTGCTTCCTTTAATAGAAGATAGTTTTTGAAGAATTCGTTACTCCCATATCAGTTATAAAGTTTAGTTATTAAAACTTCGGGAAGTACTATTCCATCATTTATCGGGTTATTACTTTGTCATTTATCATACACTCAATCCATCATTCTCTTATTTCCGCTATCCAAATGCTGGTATCTCTCCAATAATCACTTTATTTTTTACTTTTTCTTTATCCTCTTTTGCAAGAGCGCCTGCATTCTCTTCTACATCTCTGCTTACACTTAATATAATTCCGAAGGCCACACTGGTAAAGATCATTGATGTTCCGCCCATACTTACCAGTGGAAGTGGAACTCCCGTTACCGGACCCAAACCTACTGCTACCGCCATATTTGCAAATGCCTGAATGGTTAAACTAAAGCTCAATCCTGCAGCAAGTAACGCCCCAAATGCTTTCGGGGCCCGGGTCACTATTTTTATACATCGATATAAAAGCACCAGGTAAAGTACCATGATGATAATTCCTCCCAGTGTGCCCCATTCCTCGATAATAATGGCGAAAATAAAATCGGAATACGGGTGTGGCAGGAAATTTCTTTGCGTACTATTACCTGGTCCTTTACCAAAAACCCCTCCAGTCGCTAACGCAATTTTTGCCTGATCGGCCTGAAAGGTTTTATCTGAATGTTGCATCTCGGGATGCATAAAAGTATTGATCCGCGACATGTACGTTTTGCGCCGTGGACCCAAAAAGAAAACAAATAGTAAAAGCACAAAACCACCTGCGCAAACGATAGCAATTTGTTTAATGCTAATCCGACCAATGATCAAGAGCAAGATACTTACACCGAATAACATTAATGCCGTAGATAAGTTGGCAAGTGCAATGAGTACAAATACCACACAAACTGAACCCATAATCGGCAAGAAAGACTCTTTAACATTTTTAATGTTTTCTTGCTTTTTGGTAAGCATACGTGCGAGGAAAGTAATTAACGCCAGTTTTGCTAAATCGGAGGTTTGAAACGTTAAGCCGATTACTGGAATTTTTACCCATCTTGATGCATCATTAAGATTGGTACCAAATATTAAAGTATAAATTAATAATGGTACGGTAACAATCATCAAAATTTTCGATATACCCGCATAATAACGGTAATCGAGCAAATGAGCGATGTAGATCATCCCGATTCCCATTAAAACAAAAATGAGGTGTTTGGTCAGCAGTAGTTTCTCTACAGCTTCCCCTTTTTTGTAAGCCAACGTTCCCGTAGCACTATAAACCGCCATTACCGAGATAAGCGAAAGCAGGATGATGATTAACCAGATCCATCTATCGCCTTTTGTTTTATTAAGTAGTGCTTCTAACATCCTTAAGCCTCCTGTATTATAGTTCTCTTACTGCTGCTTTAAATTGATTTCCCCTGTCCTCATAGTTTTTAAATAAGTCGAAACTGGCGCAAGCCGGAGAGAGTAATACCGCATCGCCACGTTTGGCTAAATGGAAAGCTATTTGTGCAGCCTCTTCTGCAGAAAACGTATTCACAATTACTTCTACATCATCTTCAAATGCATCGTGGATCCGTTTATTATCTTTACCCAAACAAACGATAGCCTTTACCTTGCTTTTCACTAAATCTTTAAGCATGTTATAATCATTGCCTTTATCAACACCACCCATAATCAATACCACATCTGCAGTCATGCTTTCTAATGCATACCAAGTGGAATTTACATTGGTAGCCTTGCTATCATTGATAAAATCGATACCCGATATCTTTGCAACATGCTCCAACCTGTGCTCGATATTCTTGAAATTCCCCATACTCTCGCGGATGGTTTCATTCCGCAATTCCAAAACCTTGGCCACAATACCAGAGGCCATAGAATTGTAAATGTTATGCTTGCCCTGCAAGGCTAAATCTGAAATCGACATGGTTATTTCTTTATTGGGTTCAGTGAGAATGTGTATTGTATTTTCTTGTAGATAAGCGCCTAATTCGAGCTTTTTGATGATGGAAAAAGGATATGTTCGTGCTACTGGCGGAAACGCTTTTATAGCGCTTGTGCTTTCTTCATCGTCAATACAGTAAATGAAAATATCATTTGCATTTTGATTCTGTATAATCCGCATCTTAGAGGCGGCATAATTTTCCATTTTATAATCGTACCGATCTAAATGGTCTGGCGTAATATTTAACAATACAGCAATGTCTGCCTTGAATTTAAACATATCATCCAGCATAAAGCTTGATATCTCAAGCACATAGTAATCAAATGATTCCTCAGCCACTTGCGCAGCGAAGCTATGACCTATGTTACCTGCTAAGCCTACATTTAAACCAGCATTTTTTAATAAATGGTAGGTAAGTAAGCTTGTAGTAGATTTGCCATTCGATCCCGTAATACAAATTGTTTTCGCATTCGTGTACCTGCCTGCAAATTCAATTTCTGATATAACGGAAGTTCCCTGAGCCACCAACTTTTTCACAATCGGCGCTGTTGATGGAATGCCAGGACTTTTAATTACTTCTGAAGCATTCAATATTAATGCCTTAGTATGCTGTTCAGACTCGTAAGGTATTTCTAAAATTTCCAAAGCAGATTTGTATTTGTCGGCTATAGTTCCAAAATCAGAAACAAATACGTCAAAACCTTTCTGCTTAGCCAATTTCGCTGCACCAACACCACTTTCCCCAGCACCCAAAATAACAACACGGCTTTGCCCTGCCATTGCTGACTGACTAATGCTTGATGTATTGTTTTGATTACGGTCCATGTTAATGTCTTTGCGAATGGTATTATCTTAATTTTAAGGTTACAATAGTTAATATGGCGAGCATAATGCCAATTACCCAAAAGCGGGTAACGATCTTCGCCTCATGATAGCCCTTTTTTTGGTAATGGTGATGCAAGGGTGACATCAAAAAGATTCTTCTACCTTCACCAAATTTTCGCTTGGTGTATTTAAAATATGAAACCTGCATAATTACCGATACCAGCTCTACGAGGAACACGCCACATAAAATTGGAATGAGTAATTCTTTACGAATCATTAATGCGAATGAAGCTATTATTCCGCCGATAGCTAAACTTCCCGTATCGCCCATAAATATTTGAGCCGGATAGGAATTATACCAGAGAAAACCTACACACGAACCCACGAAAGCCCCGGCAAATATCATCAGCTCTGCTGAATTTGGGATGTACATAATATTGAGGTAATCTGCCATAACAGTGTTACCAGAAACATAAGCTAGGATGCCAAGTGTAATACCAATAACGGCAGATGTTCCTGTCGCCAACCCATCGATACCATCTGTAATGTTAGCACCATTAGAAACGGCCGTGATAATAAATACCGTGAAGATTAAAAAAATAATGAAAGCAAATTTTTGATAATCGCCACCCAAAAACTTCAGCACCTTTGCATAGTCGAACTCATTATTTTTATAAAATGGAATGTTGGTTTTGGTCGATTTTACATCCTGGGTATAGTAAAAGGTCTCGCCCTTCTGGCGTAAAACCATTGGAACACTTGAGGGGTTTTTGACATCATCTTTTACAGTTTCCCTAACCACAATATTTGGATGAAAATACATTGTGGTACCCACAATTAAGCCCAAACCAACCTGTCCGACTACCTTGAACCGACCGGCCAATCCTTCTTTGTTCTTTTTAAATACCTTGATGTAATCGTCGAGAAACCCAACAGCACCCATCCATACCGTTGTGATCAACATTAAGATTACGTAGATGTTAGAAATGTTCGCAAACAATAATGTAGGGATTAAAATGCCTAAAAGGATAATTATACCTCCCATGGTAGGCGTTCCCTGCTTTTGCATTTGACCTTCCAGCCCTAAATTCCTTACTGTTTCACCAACTTGTTTTTTGTGGAGATAATCAATTAATCTACGACCGTAAACCGTAGTGATAATCAAGGAAAGAATAACCGAAATTGAAGCACGGAAAGTAATGTACTGGAACAATCTTAATCCCGGAATATCGTAATGCTTATGCAGGTATTCGAATAAAAGATATAACATTAGCTGTTCGGTTTTAATTGTTCAATCAAAATTTCCTTATCATCGAAATGACTTCGTTGCCCATTCACTTCCTGATATTTTTCGTGTCCCTTTCCGGCTATAAGAATGATATCGCCACTTTTTGCTAAGTGACAAGCTGTTCTGATGGCCTCTTTCCTATCTAAAATGGATAATGTTTTACGTTTGTTAGTTGGCGATACTCCAGCCTCCATATCGGTAATAATACTTTGAGGATTTTCAGTTCTTGGGTTATCTGAAGTTAAAATTACTTTATCGCTCCAATCGCAAGCCACTTGAGCCATAATTGGCCGTTTGGTTTTATCGCGGTCGCCACCACAACCTATCACCGTAATTACCTGTTCGGTTCCCTTACGGATATCAGCTATAGTTCCAAGCACATTCTGTACGGCATCTGGCGTATGTGCGTAATCTACAATTCCGATAATTTGGTCTGCAGACAAAATATAATCGAATCTGCCTTCAGCTCCTGTAAGGCGGCTAAGCAACGTAAGTACTTTCAGTTTATCTTGCTCCAAAAGAATAGCCGTTCCATAAACCGCCAAAAGATTGTAGGCATTGAAAGACCCGATCAACTTAAAATAGACATCTTCGTTATCGATATCAAGGTGCAGGCCGCTAAAACTGTTTTCAACAATCTTGGCTTTAAAATCTGCTAATTGCTTCAGCGCATAAGTTTTCTTATAGGCCTTCGTGTTTTGAAGCATCACCATCCCATTTTTATCATCAAGATTAGTTAGTGCAAATGCGGCTTTAGGAAGCATATCAAAGAAGCCCTTCTTAGCTTTTAAATACCCATCGAAGGTTTTATGAAAATCAAGATGATCATGTGTGATGTTTGAAAAAACGCCACCAGAGAAAGTTAGTCCTGCTATTCGATGTTGCGATACAGCATGAGAACTTACTTCCATGAAGCAGAAATCGCAACCAGCGATAACCATATCCTGCAACAATTTATTAAGGGCTATTGGGTTGGGGGTAGTATGTGTTGCCGGTACAGCTGTTTCATGTATATAATTTTCTACAGTTGAAATAAGCCCTGTTTTATATCCTAAATCTTTAAAAAGCTTAAATAAGATGGTTGCAATGGTTGTTTTGCCATTCGTTCCCGTGATGCCAATCAATTTCAAGTCTGCTGAAGGATTCCCAAAAAAGTTACCTGCCATTATCCCCAGAGCCAATGAGGTATTGTCTACTTTGATGTAGGTAACAGTGAAATCATCTACTTCTGGTAAGTTTTCGCAAATAATAACAGAAGCTCCTTGAACAATAGTTTGTTGGATATACTGATGGCCATCTGTTTGTGTACCAACTACAGCGAAAAATACATCGTCTTTACTTACTCCACGCGAATCGAAATGTAATGCATTGATCTCCCTATCAGTTTTGCCAACTAATTCTTTAATCGTTACACCATGAAGTAATTTTTCTAATTGCATGCTTTTTTTTGTTCAAATGATTAGATTTTAGATTGGCTAGCTTACATCGCGGCTAATAGATTCCAAACTTATAATCAGTCACTTATATTTAATTCAACTCTATCTTAACGCCTAAGCCTTTACCCACCTTGGTACCTGCCGCTATAGATTGGCTAATCACCTTTCCGGCACCAAAAACCTTCGTCTTTAAGCCAGCATTTCCAAGTAAATAAAGTGCATCTTTAAGGCCCATTCCAGTTACATTCGGCATTACTCCTCTTCTTTCACTATTTTCCTGGAACACTTCCCCCGCACTGGTATCTACAATATTATAATACTCAGATTTTGATGCGAAAAGTGGCTTAAAGCCAAATGCCCGATACACCTTTTGTGTAGCCTTACTTTGTCCTGCTTTTGTAGGCGGATTTCCAGTATTGCCAACTAGACGGGTAGGAACATCATCATACATCTGCATATCACTGGCATAAATCCGATCGGCAACTTCTCTAAATACGGGTCCGGAAACAAGCGCTCCGTAATAAGCCCCTTTAGGATCGTTAATTACAACAATCATAGAATATTTGGGCTTGTCGGCCGGGAAGTACCCAACAAAAGATGCCTGATACTGCTTATTCGCACGGTATCCTTTATTGGCATCAGCAACTTGTGCCGTACCTGTCTTTCCGGCAATTTTATATAACGGATTGTACACAATCTGTTTACCACTACCTTCTGTTACTACGCCTTCCAACATCTTCTTGATTTTACTTAAGGTTACATCACTACAGATTTTGTTGTTGATTACCCTTGCGCTAAATTGTTCTATGGGATTACCTAGTCGTCTTATTTCTTTCACAAAAATGGGAGAAACATATTTTCCATCGTTGGCAACGGCATTATAAAATGAGAGCATTTTCAATGGAGTAAGCTGCATTTCGTAGCCATATGCCATTTGTGGCAAAGTCATTTTTCCCCAACTGGTATTCGATGGATTTTTAACTACAGGTTTGGCTTCTCCTGGAATTTGAAGACCCAATTTTTCATTCAGGTGCCAATCATATAGGTGATCTGTAAACTTTTTAGGGTTGGCGCCATACTTACTATTAATTAGGTAAGCAATAGCTGCATTAGACGACTGTTCAAAAGCTTTCTTAACTGTTACCACGCCAATACTCCCATGTGAATCTTTGATCATGTGGCCAGGAATTTTATAGTTTCCTGTTGCTACAAGGGTATTGGTATCTACAAGCTCATCTTCTAAAAGGGCCATGTAAGATGCCAATTTAAATGTAGAGCCAGGATCCTGATTACCTGCAATGGCATAGTTGAATTTTTCTTTATACACGCCTTCTTCTACTTTCGAGAAGTTAGCTACAGCTCTGATTTCTCCAGTGGCTACCTCCATTACTATCACCGCTCCGTGGTCTGCTTTACTGGCAATCAACTGCTTCTCTAAAGCACTTTGAGCCAGATCTTGCATATTCACATCGATAGTAGATATAATATCAGCACCATCTTTCGGTGCTACCTCTGCTTCCTCGTTAACCGGAATGTAAACTCCTCCAGCTATGCGCTGCATTAATCTCTTGCCCGTTTCGCCGTTGATGTATTCTTTATAGGCGCCTTCTAGTCCTACCCCGTTTTCTACATTCTCGTTTTTATAACCAATGGTACGGGCAGCCAAAGCCTGAAATGGCAAAATTCGTTTATTCTGTTGCACCGCAATTAAACCACCACTAAACTTACCCACGTTATAAAGCGGGAACGTACGGATGGTTTTCAAATCGGCGTAACCAACTTTCCGGTGGATTAATAAATAACGTGCGCTATCTCTCCGACCTTTTCTTAAGTACCTGGCATAGTCTTTAGCAGATTTATCCTGAAATATCTGCGATAATTTAAAGCCTAATGAATCTACCTTTTCGTTGAAAACCTTATCTTCCGCAATACCTCCGGCAAACATATCCATACGTAACTCATACTCGGGCACGGAGGTAGCCAATAAGCTCCCATCATTAGAATATATGTTACCACGAGTGGCCTCCACGCTCACATAGCGTGTAGAAAGACTATCTGCCATTGCTTTCCACTTTTTCCCTTGTACAAACTGCACCTGACCAAGGCGCATAAGTACAGCGAAAGCAAAAAGCACAATTAAGCCAAATGCCAGATATACCCGAAGCAAGATGTTTGCTCTAATATTCATCGCTTTTAACAATTATTTTTTTCGGTGGTTCAATGAGTTCTTTTATCCCTAGGGTATCAACTTTCTTAGCAACTTCCGTTAGTTTACTTTTAAACATCAGATCAGCTTTAAGCGATTTATATTCCCAACGTAGTTCTTTTACTTCTTTATTTAGCTTATCAATACGGCGCACATTATTTACTGCGAAGTGGCTATTAGCAATGTAAACCATTCCCAAAAAAGCCAAGAAACACAAAAAAGGCAAGGCATCCGTTGCCGCCTCTTTCGATACCAATCCATCATTAAACAGCTTGCTAATGAATGAATTGCTATCCATTTTTTCTTCAGCAGTACGTGGCTTTTTAGGCGTAGCCTTTAACTCTGGCTCAGGTCCAATTTCCTCTTCTTCTATATCCGGTCTAAACCTGTTCATATCTTTTCTGCAATTCTTAACTTTGCACTCCGTGCCCTATTATTCTGCGCAATTTCCTCATCGCTTGCCATTATCGCTTTCCTTGTAACCAACTCGAATGGCTTTTGCTGGTTACCAAAAAAATCCTTTTCAACCTCACCCTGGAATTTACCTTTCGCCATGAAGTTTTTCACCGGACGATCCTCCAGCGAGTGGTAAGACATTACTACTAAACGGCCACCAATTTTTAGTACATCAGCAGCTTGCTGTAAAAAATCTTCTAAAACTTGGATTTCAGCATTCACTTCAATTCGTAGGGCCTGAAATACCTGCGCCAAATATTTATTTTCTTTTCCTTTCGGGATATAAGCAGCGATAGCAAACTTAAGGCTGTCAATATCAGTAAAGGGCTGCTCTAAACGGGCCGTAACAATGGCCCGAGCTAAAGATTTAGCATTTTTAACCTCACCATAAATCCCGAAGATTTTATGCAACTTATCTTCTGTGTAGGTATTCAGTACTTCGGCCGCAGTCAAATCCCTGTGCTGATCCATTCGCATATCCAGATCGCCATTTTTACGGATAGAGAATCCGCGTTGAGGCACATCAAACTGATGGGAAGAGACTCCCAAATCAGCTAAAATACCATCTACCTGACGAAAACCTTTCAGGCGTAAATTATTCTTCAGAAACCCGAAGTTTTGATCAATAAATACCAAACGTTTATCATCAGGAATGTTCGCCTGCGCATCTGGATCCTGGTCGAAAGCAACCAAAATGCCTTTTGGCCCTAAATGTTTTAAGATTTCTTTAGAATGACCACCGCCACCAAAGGTAACGTCAACATACACGCCATCAGGCTTAATGGCAAGACCATCAATACAAGGTTGCAGCATTACCGGAACATGGTAATTATTCTCCATCAGCACCTCCCTTCTTGCCACCCATTACCTTTTGAGCCAAATTTGCAAAATTCGCTGGTACGTCGTCAAAAATATCTTCGTACGATTTTTTATCCCAAACTTCAATTCTATCTAATTGACAAGCCAAAACGACATCAGCACCTATTCCAGCGTACTCTGACAAAGACTTTGGCAATAATACCCTGCCGGCAGCATCTAGCGAAAGCTCTGTAGCGCCCCGTGTAAACGCTCTTACAAATGCCCGATTTTCCTGATCGTAGATATTTAGCTTGGCTAAATCAGCAACTACAGCATCCCAAACACTTCTAGGGTAAATAATCAGATTTTTTTCGAAACCACGATTGATGATAAGCCCCTCAACCTCCGCATTAGGCAATTGTTTCTTAAGCGCAGCAGGCACCATAAGGCGGCCCTTTGCGTCAAGTTTACAATCAAATTCTCCTAAAAGTTGAGTCATAGTAGTGCTTACACTTTTTATCTAGTGTAAAAGTAAAGAGTTCTACCACTTTTTACCACTTTTTACCACAAAAAAGTTTTCCACATCTTTTTCGTGTAATTTTCTTCAGGTTATTGCAACCATCATAAGCCAAATTAATGCCCCCTACACGGATTAAGCATTGATTATAAAGCTATTAGATCCGATATAAAACTGGTGGGAAGATGATCCATAAACCATTGTGATATCGATCTCTGATCTGTCATATTGGGAAACCGAATTAGAAATGCCAAATCTAAAAGGTTTTAAATTCTAAAATTGAGAAAGCGACTCAATGTCCATTTATGCAGCAAAGCTAATTCGATATGGCCACCTTTAAAAACCCATTTATTCACATCGTAATTTGAGAGGTTAAGGCGAATGTTAAATTTTGTTAACTATATATGGCTACTGGAATGCTTTACATAGTTTAGCGCCTAATTGTTTTTATTGATGTTATCGTATTATTAATTATCTTTGCAGAATGTTTAAAGTTAAACACCTAATTGTCTTTATATTTATCGCCGCTTTAGGTATTGCGGGTTGTAAGAGTCGTTTCGAGAAATTGAGAGCGAGTAACGACGTTGCCAAAAAATACCAGGAGGCGCTTCGTTTATATAATAAGAGGGATTATAGTAAAGCATTGGTTCTTTTTGAAGATCTTTCTCAAAAGTACCGTGGACGTGCCGAAGCTGAAGATCTAAACTATTACTACGCTTATACACTTTACAGGTTAGGCGATTACACTACGGCAAGATATCAATTTAAGAGTTTTGCAGATACTTACCCAGCGAGTAAAAATGCAGAGGAAGCAAGGTATATGAGCGCCTACTGCTACTACCAGGAATCCCCAGCATTTTCTTTGGATCAGGAAAACACTTACAAGGCAATTGATGCACTCCAGCTTTTTATAAATTTATATCCCACTAGCGATCGGGCTGCAGCTGCAGGAAAATACATTACTGATTTAAGGGGTAAATTAGAAGATAAAGCTTTTGAAAATGCCAAAATGTATTTAACAACCGGTCCGAGTAATGTAGACAACTACCGTGCTGCTGTTATTGCATTAAAAAATGCACAAAGGGACTATCCGGATATTAAATATGCTGAAGAGATGGATTTTTTAATGATTAAAGCACAGTATCTATATGCAAAAAATAGTTATGTAATTCGCCAGGAAGATCGTTACAATGAAGCTATTGCACTATATACCGAGTTCACTGAGAATCATCCGGAAAGCGCATTTACGAGAGAAGCTAAACAACTAAAGCAAGATGCTGAGGCTGGAATTGTAGCTACGAAACAAGAACTTGCATTGTACGCTGCTGATCAGGAAAAATACAGGCAAATGTTGATTAGAACAGGTAAGATTAAAGATACCGTTTCTGTGAAACCAATAGATGCTGATAACACAAATATTAAAAATAATTAATACATGAATACGAACAAACCTGCTGTACCAAATACTACAGTTACCAGAAACGTACACGATTTAGACAGAACAACTGATAATTTGTACGAATCTTTAGTTGTGATCGCAAAGAGAGCAAATCAAATTTCGAACAACGTTAAAGAAGAGCTTCACGGTAAATTAGCAGAATTTGCATCGAGCAACGACAATTTAGAGGAGATTTTCGAAAATCGTGAGCAGATTGAAATTAGCAAGCACTATGAGCGCATGCCTAAGCCTGTTTTAGTTGCCATGGATGAGTTTTTGAATGGTAAAGTTTACCATAGAAATCCATCTAAAGAACAAAAATAATTAGCCTAACGCGTGGCGTTAGTGCAGAGCGTTTTTTATGCATACACGCTACGCTGCATCTATAACTGCCTTTGCTTAAATGCTTAAAAACAAAAATATAATCCTTGGCGTTTGCGGTAGCATTGCAGCTTATAAATCGGCTTTTTTAGTACGATTGCTGGTCAAAGCTGGTGCAAACGTTAAGGTTATCCTCACTCCTGATGGCGCAAACTTTATTACGCCACTCACCCTAGCTACGCTTTCTAAAAACCCCGTTTACACTCAATATTTCGAAGAAGAAACAGGGGTATGGAGTAACCATGTAGAGTTAGGCCTTTGGGCAGATTTAATTATCATTGCACCAATTAGCGCCAATACCCTCGCCAAGCTGGCCACTGGTATTTGCGACAACCTGCTAACCGCAGTATATCTATCTGCGAAGTGCCCTGTCTACGCTGCTCCGGCAATGGATTTAGACATGTGGAAACACGAAACTACGCAAACAAACATCAATAAAATTATCGCATACGGCAATACAATTATTCCACCAGGAAACGGAGAATTGGCGAGTGGACTGCACGGCGAAGGCAGAATGGCAGAGCCTGAAGAAATTGTATCGTTTCTCGAAAATGTACTTCAAAAATCGATGCCTTTATTTGGTAAAAAGGTAATCGTAACTGCGGGTCCAACTTACGAGGCTATCGATCCTGTGCGTTTCATAGGCAATCATTCATCTGGCAAAATGGGCTTCGCCCTCGCAGATGAACTGGTGCAATTGGGTGCCGATGTTACCCTAATTGCTGGTCCAACTGCGCAGCAAGCAACACAAAACCTTAACAGGATTGATGTGGTAAGTGCCCAAGATATGTACGAAGCCTGCATAGGTTTATTTTCTAAAGCAGATATTTGTGTAATGTGTGCTGCAGTTGCCGACTACCGACCAAAAGTAGTGGCCAACCAGAAAATAAAAAAACAACAGAGCAGCTTTCTACTAGAACTGGAGAAAACAACTGATATCCTGGCTACACTAGGCGCACAAAAAGCACAAAACCAGCTGCTGGTAGGTTTCGCCCTCGAAACAAATGATGAAGAAAATTATGCCAAAGGAAAGCTACAACGAAAGAACCTCGACTTAGTAATACTTAATTCATTGAACGATAAAGGTGCTGGATTTAAATCAGATACCAATAAAATTACTATTTTTAACAAAGCATTTGAACGCACAGTGTTCGAAACCAAATCGAAGAAAGCTGTGGCTAAAGACATCTGCAATGCTATTTTAAAAGAAATGAAATGATGAAGAAAATCTTTTGTTTGTTAATTTTGTTGGGCTTAGGAAAGTTGCATGCGCAAGAACTAAATCCCCGAGTAACCCTACTGGCTCCGCAGGTTTCCAACATTAATAAACCTGCTTTAGATGCACTTCAAAAAACCATTAGAGATTTCTTAAGTAATAACAAGTTTACCAACGAAAGCTACAAGCCACAAGAACGCATTGAATGTAGCTTCATTATCACCATCAACTCCTGGGATGGGGGATCCAATTACGCGGCAGAAGCACAGATTCAAAGTAGCAGACCTGTTTTCAATAGCTCTTACAATAGCACCATGCTAAATTTGAGCGACAAAAATTTTGATTTCAACTACAATGATGGCGCTACGATAGATTTTTCCGATCAAAATTTTATTTCCAACATCAGTGCCTTACTAACTTACTATGCCTATACCATTATTGGGATGGATAAAGACAGTTTTGGCAAAATGGGCGGAACACCTTACTATAAGAAGGCACAAAACATCATTAATTTGGCGCAGGCATCTGGCAATACCGGTTGGAAAGCCGCCGATGGGTTGCGTAATCGCTTCTGGTTCAACGAGAACGTACTTAATCCAATATTCAGTGAGCTTAGAAATTTCATCTACAGCTATCACCTCAATGGTTTGGATCAGTTAACTGATGCCAATAAAGGTTTAACACAAATTGTAGCTGCCCTACCGGCTTTGGCACAAATGGACAAGCAAAAACTAGGCTCTATTTTCCCTAATGTTTACTTCGCATCTAAGGCCGAGGAAGTTACTAATGTACTTACCAAACTGAACCAGCAAGAGCGATTAAAAGCATACAATATGCTTGCAGAGATAGATCCTGCCAACATCGGCAAGTACGAAGGATTAAAGTAATAAGCTGATCCCACAATTAACATTTCCAATTTATAGTAAAGCAATGCTTGTTTTCCAATCAGCGTAAGCCCTACTTTACGCTCATACGCCTGCAGGCCTTAGCCTCGGGGCCGGTATCCGCTGCAATTAGGTTTATCAATTCAGAAGATTTCTCAGCAGAAACACCCCCATCTTGCAACCGCTGCATAGGCAGCCTTAAAATTAAAGTGTCTGTTAACCAGTAGATTAGTTAAATTTTCGTTAAGATATTTCATTAATACGAATATCTTCGTACATTTGATTACGAAATATTTCGTACAACTTGTAACATATGAATAATAATAATATCAAACCAACAGAGGGAGAAATGGAAATTTTGCAGGTGCTATGGCAAAATGGACATGCAACAGTAAGAGAAGTACACGAAACGCTAAATAAAAAAGATGCAGGCTACACTACCACCCTAAAATTAATGCAGATTATGCATGAAAAAGGTATGGTTGAGCGAGACACTAATCAGAAAACGCATATCTACAGGGCAATTGTTAATCAGGATAAGACAGAAAAACAATTGGTTACCAAAATGATAGATAACGTATTTAACGGTTCGGCGGCGAGATTGGTGATGCAGGCACTAGGTAATCATCGAGCCAGTGCAGACGAAATAGACGAAATTAAGAAATACTTAGACAGCCTAAAGTAGTCCTTAGTTCTAAACTGGAAAGTACAGGGTTAAAATCTCTGAAAAATAATAAAATTAAAGCATTCGATAACAATTGAACCACCATTATGGAAACTTTATTACAACATTTTATTAATGCATTTGGCTGGAGTATTTTAAACTCCCTATGGCAAAGTGCTGTCGTTTATGGTATACTATTCCTTACCCTGTTTAGTCTGCCAAAGCTCGCCGCTAAGCACAAACACAATCTCGCTTTCGGTGCTATCTTGCTTATGTTTGCCGCTTTCGCTTATAATCTAATAACAAAAATTAACCTGGCTATACCCAAACAGGTGGTAAATGAGCAATTAACTCAGGCACAATTTCAACAGTACTTTAATAACCTACCTGAAAGTTTCAGTAGCAGAGCAGAGCGATATTTTCCTATTGTGGCAGTATTTTATGTTATTGGGATATTGCTTCAATCGCTTGTTATTTTGAGAGGTTACCAACAGCTATCCCGCTTTAAAAAAGAAAGCCTGACTGTAATACCCGAAGAATGGCAACACATTTTCGAGCGGGTATCTGCCAGGCTAAACATTAAAAAGTACATTCAATTTCATATATCAGCAATTGTAAATGTGCCGGTGGTGATTGGTTATTTTAAGCCCGTTGTGTTATTCCCAATCGCATTGGTTAACCAACTAGATACCGACCAGGTAGAAGCTATCTTAATCCACGAACTATCACATGTACGGAGAAACGATTTTTTACTTAACCTGATCAAAACAGCCATAGAAACACTATTATTTTACAATCCGTTTGTTTGGTTAGCTGGTCGGTTCATTCACATTGAACGCGAACATGCCTGCGATGATTTGGTACTAAAGGTTACAGGTAAGCCACTAAATTATGCCCATGCCCTACTTAAATTAGAATTGTTAAAAGACAAAAATAGCCCTGCATACGCCCTGGCAGCAACAGGCAAAACCCAAAATCTTTATCAGCGAATTAAAAGAATAACAAATATGAAAACGAACTACCTAAATGCAAAGCAGCAAATGGCTGCCCTAACCCTTGGTGTGGCCTGCTTGTTTTCTATTGCATGGATCAATCCGGCAACAAAAAAACAAATTAAGCATACCCCTAAAGAAAAGCACACCAAAATCGAGTTGAAAATAACCAACCCTGAACCCGTTATCTATTTAGACACCAATAAAAAGCGCAAAATAAAGATTGTTACTATTGATGCTAATGGTAAACGTACAGAGTATAACTCTGTAAAGGACATGCCAGATAGCGTGCGCAAGGATTTTTATAAAGAAGAATTGTTCGGCAACAAAAATGTTTTGCGCATCAATCTTGATTCTAACCTCAAATTCAAAGATTCGCTTTTTCGGATTAAAATAGACCAGCAATTTAATTCGCCTGAGGCGCAGGCAAAATGGAAAAAAATGGGTGAAGAAATGGCAAAAAAATTCAACTCGCCAGAGGAGCAGGCCAAATGGAAGAAATTCGGCGAAGAAATGGCCAAGAAATTTAACTCCCCCGAAGCACAAGCTAAATGGAAAAAGATGGGTGAAGACATGGAGAAAAAATTTAATTCACCAGAGGAGCAAGCGAAGTGGAAAAAGTTTGGTGAAGATATGGCAAAAGAATTTGGTTCCGAAGAAGCACAAGAAAAATGGAGAAAAATTGGTGAAGACATGGAAAAAAAGTTTACTTCGCCAGAATTCCAGGCACAAATCGACATCGTCAGGGCTAAAGCGTTAAAAGAGGTAGCAATTGCAAAACGAGGAATAGCAATTGAAAACCTATCCAGGCGCAAAGCTGATTCTCTACTAAGTATAAATGGCGAACTTTTGAGCAGCTCTGATGGCCGCGTGTTATACCTGAATGATAATTCGAACAGCAATTTAAAACAAAGCGCAGAATATAAAAAGTTAAAGAATAAGTTCGACAAGGAAGTGAGCGCACTGAAACAAAAAATGGAAAAAGCGAAGAAAAAGAATCAATAATTTACCAAACTAACTACAAGCAACAGCGGGGATTTTTCTCCGCTGTTGTTGTTTTGAAGCCTAGGTAAGATAACTTTTTAGTATTTTCGCTCTAGTTATGCTACAAAAACTTTCTATTCGTAATTACGCATTAATCGATAGCCTCGATATCGAATTTGACAAAGGCTTAAACATTATCACGGGTGAAACAGGTGCAGGAAAATCCATTATTTTGGGTGCCCTTTCCCTTATACTGGGCCAACGGGCAGAAAGCAAGTACTTTTTTAACCAAGATAAAAAATGTGTAATTGAAGGAAATTTCTTGTTAGCCGATGAGAATTTGAAAGAAATATTTGAGGAGAACGATCTGGATTTCTCAAACGAGAGCATCCTGCGTAGAGAGATTTCCATAGATGGCAAAACCAGATCTTTCATCAATGATACACCTGTAAATCTTTCTATCTTAAAGCAAATCGGAGAAAAGCTGATTGATATTCACGCACAACAGGCCACTCGGGAAATTAATGATGCCGACTTTCAACTACTTATCGTAGACTCGCTTGCCGATCACAAGAGCCTGTTATCGACTTATAGAAAGGACTATAAAAGGCTAAAACAAGAACATGTCAGGCTTAAAAAACTTGTAAACGATGCCAATGAAGCCAAAAGCAAACAGGATTACGAGCAATTTCTGTTTAATGAATTGGAACAGGCAAACATTAAGCCCGAGGAACAAGAAACGCTTGAACAGGAATTGGAAAGGCTCACCCACGCCGAAACCATCAAAAGAGGTTTAATTACCGCAGCAGGAATGCTCTCTGAAGGTGAACCCTCGGCGCTCCAAATTTTGAAAGAAGCACAATTGCAACTGCAGGGAATAGAAAAATTTGATCCTGCAATCAATACCTTATACGAACGATTAAAGTCGTCTATTATAGAAATTAAAGATATTGCTGATGAGGTAGTTGCTATGGACGAAAACACTATCCATAGTGCAGATCGCTTGGTGTTAATTAATCAAAGGCTTGATTTGTTTTACGCATTGCAGCAAAAGCATCGCGTAAGCAATAATGAAGAACTCTTGTCTATTCAAATGCAACTGGAGCAAAACCTCAATGCGCTTCTATCATCGGATGAAAATATCGAGTCTTTGCAAAAAAATATTGCAGAACTGGAATCGTCGTTATCTAAATTGGCGGGCACCATAAGTAGTAATCGGAGAAAAGCAATTAAAGTGGTAACAGCGCAAACCAGCAGTACTTTAAAACAAGTGGGTATGCCTAATGCTCAACTGGTACTTAACCAGCAAACGCTGACTGATTTGAGTAAAGATGGCTTAGATCAAATCGACTTATTATTTACCGCAAACGCTGGTCAGGCCCCTGCGCCTGTAAGCAAAGTAGCATCAGGAGGTGAATTATCGAGATTAATGTTAGCCATTAAAGCTTTATTAGCCAAACACACCTCACTTCCAACCATTATTTTTGACGAAATTGACACAGGGATATCAGGCGAAACAGCTTTGAAGGTTGGTGAAGTAATCTCCAATCTGGGATTGGATATGCAAGTGATTTCCATTACGCATTTACCGCAAATAGCGGCTAAAGGAGAGGCGCACTATTTTGTTTATAAAAATGATGAAAAAGGAAAAACCACAACTGGAATAAGAAGATTGCAGCAAGAAGAACGAGTTGGTGTAATTGCTGAGATGTTGAGTGGCAAAAATCCCGGAACCTCCGCAATGGAAAATGCAAAAGAATTATTAAGTTAGGTTTGTGGAAAGAGTGATGTATTTCATCATCATTACATGATAAAGAAAATTCTTTCCTATCTTCTCTTATTTATGTTCTTTAGTGCAAAAGGGCAAAAAGTTGATGATACCCTTGTCACATTTATCGACACCATCAATGTTCATGGTCAAGTTATCAACCTAGTGGGCAAACCTCTAGCAGATGTAACAGTTGTCTATGGAAATGATCAATCTGTTAAGACAGACAGTGCGGGGTACTTTTATCTAAATGGTGTCAATCCCGTAGAAAGATTAATTTTTGATTCGCCAACAGGAAGAACCTACTTTACAAATAAAGGGAGCAGGTACATCTTAATAAAGCTAAACCCGAATCCAATTACCGCAATTAATGCAAGTAATGATCAGGTATTTATCAACGCTAAAAAAATCAAAGAAAAGCCCAGGTACAAACAAGTGACAATCATTCAGAAAAATAAAACCTACAATTTTGATGGCGGGCTGTTTATGGGCGAAAAGCAGGCTGAATATGCCGGAGGCATGATCAAGTTTTATGCCTTTATAAATAAAAATTTAGTTTATCCCGAACTTGCAATACAAAGTAGCATTGAAGGATTAGTGACCGTATGCTTCGCGATTAATAGCGCTGGATATCCCGAAGACTTTAGTGTGATAAACGATCTTGGTTATGGCTGTGCAGATGAAGTAATAACGGTACTAAAGTCAATGGGCCGCTGGAATCCGAAAATATCGAATGGCAAGCCTTTGAAAGCGCAATTTACCCTTAACATTCCCTTCAAATTAATTGATTAAATCGTAATAAACTATTAACTTAGTTTATGTTTTGGAGGATTGGTTTGTTTATTTTGGTATTTGCAGGACTTGTTACCTTCAAAATAAATGCTCAAACCACCTCCATATCTGGTATCATAAAAGATAAAAAAGGCGAAGTTTTACCTGGAGCTGGTATCTACGTTAGCGGTTACAAGATGGCGACAGTAGCCGATGAAGATGGAAAGTTTAGTTTGCGATTGAATCCCGGTAATTATGATTTACTAATCCAGCTCATAGGTTTCAATCCACAAACTAGAAATGTGCTTGTTGCAGATAAACCGATAAAAATAGAAATAGTACTGGAAGAAAGCATTATTCAGCTAGCAGAAGTAACGATCAAGCCAGATCCCAATCGCCAATACTATGTAAATCTTTTTCGAGAGTTCTTCATCGGCACCACGCCGAACGCCAAGCAATGTAAAATGATTAATCCCCAAGTTCTTGATATTGATTATGATAAGGTAAATAAAAAGCTAACCGTAAAAACCAACGAGTTCTTAATTATAGAGAATGAGGCTTTAGGCTATAGAATCAAATATTTGGTGAAGCTTTTTGAGTGGGATAGTAAAACCAACATTATCTATTATGAGGGGTTTCCAACATACGAAGAGCTTACAGGTTCTGAAAGAAAGAAGAAAATCTGGAGAAAGAAAAGACAAGTTGCATACCTGGGCTCGCCACAGCATTTTTTTAGTTCTTTATACCGCAATACACTCACAGCCGAAGGATTTATAGTTAACAAGCTAGTGAATAAACCGAATATAAATCGGCCGGCTGATAGTACCATTGAAGCCAACATAAAAAAGCTTACCCAAAAACAGTTAAGTAGTACCGGAAGAATTTCCATCGGCATGAATGATGATTCATTGAGTTTCTGGATCAACCAAAAACGACAACCTAAAAACATGTCAATATTGAACAGGGCCACAGTTTTACAGGATACGCTGGTCAAAACAATTAACAAGTCTATCAAAAGCATAAATTTTACCGACAACTTGTATATTATTTATACCAAGGAGAACGAAGCTCGAGAATATGCCAACCTACTGAATGCATCGCTATCCAGGCCTCTTGATATGGGTGATTTTGAGATTTCGTTGATTACCTTGCAAATCGCACCAGTTTATTTTTATGAGAATGGTGGAATATATGATCCCCGATCTATGCTTTTTTCGGGCTACTGGGCATGGGAAAAAATTGCAGACAGCGTACCAATGGATTATACACCAAGCGAACCGGAGTAAAATGTTAAAAAACGCCAATCACCGTTATAATATTCTGGCTTTTGGTTACATTCGCCTGCATGTTTAAAGGCCTGCTGGCGATTTTATTATGCGTAATAATGTGGGGGCATTCCTCCGCCCAAGGTACCTTTTCCATTAGCGGGATCGTCCGAGATAAGAAGGATGGATTACCAGGTGCTAGCATTTATTTGAGTGGCTATAAAATGGCAACGGTTGCAGATAATGATGGTCGATTTAAACTGAGTAACCTAAAACCTGGAAGTTATAACCTGTTGGTACAAATTGTTGGTTATCTCCCCTACTCCAAAAGCGTAATTATTGAAGATCAATCTGTTACTGTAGATTTGGTACTTAAAGAAAATGTTGCACAGCTAGATGAAGTGATTATTAGGGCCGACCCGAATCGGCAAAAATATATCAATCAATTTAAAGATTTTTTCATTGGCAAAACTCCAAATGCCTTGCAGTGCAAAATTCTTAATCCCCAGGTTTTAAATGTAGATTTCGATGTAACCAAAAGCACGTTAACTGTTTCTACTACAGAATTTCTAATTGTCGAGAATAAGGCACTAGGTTACCGCCTTAAATACATGCTCGATCATTTTGAGTATAATTCCAGAACACGCATCATTTACTATTCTGGTCATCCATTTTTCGAGGAGTTGAAGGCAAGCCCTGCCAAGAAAAAGAAATATATTGCGGCAAGAGAAATTGCCTATTACGGCTCGGCACAGCACTTTTTCCGGTCGTTGTATGCAAATAGAACTAAAGAAGAAGGATTCATCATTAATAAAATGGTAAAAGTTCCCAACCCAAACCGTTATCCTGAATATGTCATCAATACCAATCTGGAGAAAATTAAGACGCTGCCCGAAAAAACTGGCGTAAGAAAAACAGCTGGGAAAATTGATACTGCATTATTAGCCTTTTGGACAAAACAAAAAGAAATGCCCCGAACGATAGACAAATTCTCTCGTGCCGAAGTACTTACAGATACGCTGGTGCATCATTTCAATGAAAACCTAAAGTTTGTCAGCTATACTGATGCCTTACTTATTCAATACACAAAAGAAAAAGAATCTTTGGCTTATTCTAAAACAGGGTTTTGGGTTTTCAGGCCGTTAGACGTTCCGGAAAATGAAATTTCGGTAGCCAATCTGATGAGTGAGGGTGTTCGTTTCTATGAAAATGGTGGTATTTACGATTCCAGATCTCTTTTATTTGAGGGATATTGGGCATATGAAAAAATTGCAGATCTTGTGCCTATGGATTACGTTCCATTGCCTAAATCATCAAATTAAAGCTGTCTGCTTTCATCTTGCCCAAATGCGAGAAAGTGTTTAATGGAAACGATGCATAAAATCAACAGGCTACCATTGCGCCAAACAATTTTTTTTAGAGACAAGTTGTGGGTTACCATTAATAAACTATGGTTATTAGTTTCTATTTTTTTCCAATATAATTCGATCTCATCCCTACATAAATACTAATTTTTTTAGTATTTTTAACCTATAATTATGGATGGAGAGAATAAATATTTTAAAGGGCGTGGCGCACAGATTAACCCTCATAACCGGTTTTTGGAGGACGTTTATGTTAAAGAACATGATGAAGGTATTGATGATTGGGAGGAGAGTGACCGAAAAACTGCGTTTATCTTTGAGCATTCTAAAACCATCGTAAACAAGGTTGATAGCCCCGATGTGGGCATGGCTTATTCTTTAAATCCCTACCAGGGCTGTGAGCATGGTTGCACCTATTGTTATGCTAGAAATACCCATCAGTACTGGGGCTACAGTGCAGGGTTAGAATTCGAAAGAAAAATCATTGTAAAAAAAGACGCACCGGCGCTATTCAAAAAGTTTCTGGAAAAAAAGACCTGGGATGCTTCAACGATTTCGCTTTCTGGAAATACCGATTGCTACCAACCGGCCGAAAGGAAATTTAAACTCACCCGTCAGGTTCTAGAAATTGCGCTTGCGTACAAGCAACCGATAGGTATGATTACTAAAAACGCTCTGATTTTGCGTGACCAGGATATTTTGCAGGAACTTGCTAAATTAAAGTTATGTGCCGTATACATATCTATCAATAGCCTAAATGAACATCTGAGACAAGTAATGGAACCGCGAACCACTACTGCGAAACAAAGGTTGAGGATAGTAGAAACATTGAGCAAGGCTGGAATTCCAGTGGGTGTGTTGGTTGCTCCAATCATCCCGGGGTTGAGCGACCATGAAATACCAGGCATTTTGAGGGAGGTTGCTAATGCAGGAGCAACCCGGGCAGGCTACACGGTTGTGAGACTCAACGGTGCCATTGGTCAAATCTTTGAAGATTGGCTAAGAAAAAATTTTCCAGATCGATTCGATAAGGTTTGGCACATGATTCAAAGTTGCCATGGAGGAAATGTGAACGATAGTAGGTTTGGCGAGCGGATGCGTGGAGGCGGAAATATTGCAAAAATGATCAGCGATAATTTTAAACTCCACTGCAAGCTAAACGGCTTAAACCTTAACCGCATCGATTTAGACCATTCTCAGTTTAAAGTACCAAGCGAGCAAATGTCATTATTCTAGAAATATTTGCCAGATGCCTGAATAAAACATAGTTTTAGCTGATGAATATTGCATTGGTAAGCTACCTAGACAAGGGAAAATACAATAGTACAACGGTAGAAGAAGAAGACGAAAAGCTTTTAGCATTTTTAACCGCAAAAGGTTTAAACATCCAAATGGTAATCTGGAACGACCCTTCGGTAAACTGGGACAATTTTCAAATTGCCATCTTAAAATCCCCATGGGATTACTTCGATCTTTTTAGCGATTTTGTTTGCTGGCTTGATTTAATGGAACAGAAAAAGATCAAACTACTTAACCCAATTGAGGTAGTACGGTGGAACATGGATAAGCATTATCTCAAACAGATTGCAGAAGCAGGATTAGCTATTGTGCCCAGCATATTCTTAAACAAAAATACCAACGTAGATTTGGCTAGCTACCTGCTTCATTTTAATACGGATAAACTTATCGTAAAACCTTGTATTAGCGGAGGCGCAAAGAATACTTTCAAAGTAACGGCTGAGCATGTTACTGCTCTAAACGAACAGCTTAACAAACTTTTAACCGAAGAAGATTTTATTGTCCAGCCTTTTCTACCTGAAATTTTGGATCAAGGTGAATGGTCCTTCATATTCTTTAACGGTAGATTTAGCCACGCGTTAATTAAACAGGCTAAGCCCGGAGACTTCCGTGTTCAGCCCGCATTTGGAGGATCCGTTCATCCTCAACAGCCCACGAAAGAGCTGATCGATACCGCGGCGCAGTATGTAAATCATTTTGCTAAAGGCTGCCTGTATGCCCGGGTAGATGGAACATTCGTGAACGACAATTTCCTCCTCATGGAACTCGAGCTCATAGAACCTTTTCTATTCCTGAACACCGATCAACAGAACTACGAAAGGTACTATCAGGCGCTAATGAAGTTACTATCGCCTGAACGTGATTACAAATAGTGAGCTGTACAAGATTTATTTAGAAGCAAAAACTTGTGTCCAAAATGTACCCGATTTAGCCGCTCCCATTTCTTTGAATGCGCCATTCATGATATTTCTACAATGACCTTCGCTTTTGATCCAATCGTTAAAAACCTGGCTTTCAGAAGTTTGCCCTTGTGCAATATTTTCACCTGCAGTTTTCCAAATGTAACCAGCTGCGGTAATGCGTTTGCCCACATCGTCTCCATTAGCAGATTCGTGTTGCATCTTATTTATCGACTCCATATACTTGCTTTGTGCAATAGCCGCCGAAGCTAAATTAGCATTCCACGTTAATGCAGAAACTGGCGGCATTAAAGTAGCACCACAATTACAGCCAGCCAAACGAGTATCGTTTACGAGTTTAAGCAGCGCATCATTATTGATATTGGTATTGGTTTCTAATTTCGGCACTATGAGTGTAGTTTCTGCACTAGCACTACTACTACTTTTTTTGCAAGAAATGGCCATGCAAGAAATTGCCAAACATACGATCGGGACAAAAGTTTTCATTAGTTGGGTTGATTTATACAGCAATATAACTGGAAGTTTTGCAAGTTCAACCAATCCACGAAAATATTGTAAATAATTAATTGAGGTTTGATGCAGTTTGGATGATCAAAATCTGTAAAGCGTCTGTTCTCGACAGCAAAAAAAAACTCCCGATTTACAATCGGGAGTTTAAAGCTATTTGCTTGATGAATCTTCTTCCTTTTCAGGTGTTTCTTTTTTTGCTTCACCCTTTCTATGGTTAACAGAGATGAGCTCTGATGTTTTATCGTAATCAATCTCCAAAACATCGCCTTCAGTTAATTCGCCTTTAAGAATTTCTTCGGCAATTGGGTCTTCCAAATATTTTTGGATCGCACGTTTCAGCGGCCGAGCCCCAAAGTTGCTATCAAAACCTTTTTCAGCTATATATTCTTTTGCATTCTCTGTTAAGGCAATTTCATAACCTAGAGTATGTACACGGCCAAATAATGCTTTCAACTCGATATCGATAATACTAAAGATCTCATCTTTTCCTAAGCTATTGAAAACAACCACGTCATCTACACGGTTTAAAAATTCCGGTGCAAAAGCACGTTTCAATGCGCTTTCTATCACACCACGACTATGCGACTCTGCCTGATTTGTTTTCGCTGAAGTAGAGAAACCAACACCTTGACCAAAATCTTTCAATTGGCGTGCACCAATGTTCGAAGTCATAATGATGATTGTATTTCTAAAATCAACTTTACGTCCTAAACTATCTGTTAATTGCCCTTCATCTAATACTTGTAATAAAATATTGAATACGTCTGGATGTGCTTTCTCAATTTCATCGAGCAAGATTACTGCATAGGGTTTTCTTCTAACTTTTTCAGTTAATTGTCCACCTTCTTCGTAGCCTACATATCCCGGGGGCGCTCCCACTAAACGAGATACCGCAAATTTCTCCATGTACTCACTCATGTCGATTTGAATCAATGAATCATCACTATCAAACATGAAGCGAGCTAACTCTTTCGCCAACTCAGTTTTACCAACACCCGTCGGACCTAAGAATATGAACGAACCTATTGGTTTTTTCGGATCCTTCAATCCTGCTCTTGTACGTTGTATGGCCTTTGTTAATTTTTTAATGGCATCATCTTGTCCAATAATCTTCTCCGCAACCTTATCGTACATATTCAAAAGCTTCTGACTATCGGTTTGGCCAACACGTTGAACCGGAATACCAGTCATCATTGCTACCACCTCTGCCACGTTATCTTCAGAAACTTCATAACGTTTCGTTTTAGTTTCTGCTTCCCACTCTGCTTTCGCCTTATCCAGTTCTTCAATTAAGTTCTTTTCTGTATCACGAAGTTTAGCCGCCTCTTCGTATTTCTGGCTACGAACAACTTTATTTTTCTCTAACTTAATATCCTCAATTTTCGCTTCAATATCGATAATATTCTGTGGAACGTGGATATTGGTTAAATGAACCCTCGATCCTGCCTCATCTAAAGCGTCAATCGCTTTATCGGGTAGAAAACGATCTGAAATATAGCGGGAAGTTAAAGTAACACAAGCCTGAATAGCCTCATCGGTATACGTTACACCGTGATGTTCTTCGTATTTATCTTTAATTCGTGTTAAAATTTCTACCGTTTCATCTGGCGTAGCTGGCTCCACCATAACTTTTTGAAAACGACGGTCTAAAGCGCCATCTTTCTCTATATACTGGCGATACTCATCTAAAGTAGTTGCACCAATACATTGTATCTCGCCTCTAGCCAAAGCCGGTTTAAACATGTTAGATGCATCAAGTGAACCAGAAGCACCTCCTGCACCAACGATGGTATGGATCTCATCAATAAATAAAATCACATCTGTAGATTTCTCCAGTTCATTCATCACCGCTTTCATACGTTCTTCGAACTGTCCACGGTATTTGGTACCCGCAACTAACGATGCTAAATCTAAAGTTACAACACGTTTGCCGAAAAGCACACGCGATACCTTACGTTGCACAATACGCAATGCTAAACCCTCTGCAATTGCGGATTTACCAACACCCGGTTCACCAATTAAAATCGGATTGTTCTTTTTCCTACGAGATAAAATTTGAGAAACCCGCTCAATTTCCTTTTCTCTACCAACAATAGGATCTAAACGACCTTCTTCAGCAGCCTTAGTCAAATCACGACCAAAGTTATCTAGAACAGGTGTCTTCGATTTAATATCTGAAACCTTTTTAGGCGTGCTAAAGCTTTCTTCCTCACGATAGTCATCATCGCCCCCAGTTGAGGCACTGTTAGAAATATCGTCTCTAAAACCATTCTTATTCACTTCTACCTCCTGTTTAAAAACATCGTACGTAACGCCATACTGTAATAATATTTGCGATGCAATGTTATCATCGTCTCTTAAAACCGATAGTAGCAAATGCTCTGTACCAATTAAATCGCTTTTGAATATCTTAGCTTCTAAGTAAGTAATCTTTAAAACTTTTTCTGCCTGTTTCGTTAATGGGATATTACCTAAGTTAACTGTAACACTCGAAGTTCCCCTAACGGCATCTTCAATAGAGCGGCGCAATTTACCAGTATCAACCCCTAACGATCGTAAAATTTTTATGGCCATGCCATCGCCTTCGCGTATGAGGCCCAATAATAAATGCTCGGTTCCGATGTAATCGTGTCCTAAACGGAGCGCTTCCTCCCTACTAAAAGAGATTACATCTTTAACCTGTGGTGAAAATTTTGCTTCCATAATACCTTTCTTAACAGCTACGTCTCTAAACTATAAAATAAATTATAAAAAGAGATGGTGCTGTTTTCTTTATTTTATCAACAATTGCGCCATCTGGGCAATTAAACCGCTTTCTACACAACTATGTACCCTAAAATTAACTTCGGAATATGATGTATAAAAAGTTCATATTCATAATATTTACCTACGTAATCTGCTTTATAAAGGATTTGAAAGCACATTATAGACATCTATTTTTTCAAGCCAACGGCATTGTCGGTTTATTGTAAGTATTTTCAACACTGGTTACACTGACAATTTGTATCCATTTCTGAACCTAATTTACAATTTTTGACAGAATTTTTAAAGCATCGTGCCATCAATCTATTTTGTGGCCTTTCTTTACGAGGATTAAATCGCTAATGCCATATATCATCAACGCTGATTTTTTATTTATTGTTTTGGAAAAGCAGTGTTTGTGAAACGATTAGCGTTAGCCCCGCTACCGTTGCAAGTCCGTTTGTGTGAAAAACACAATCCGGGCTTTACACTTGTATCGGGTTTAGATGGCTAGTTTCAGCACATTTGGCAACGTAAATTCCACCGCCCTAATTTTTTTTATTCCTATAAAATCTGCCATCAGCTTTATCACGTATATGCATGCGAAGTCCCGAACTTTTGACAACTATAATGGCATCATTTTACAAAAGGCTTTTTATTATGATTTTTCTGCTTCTGGCTGTTGCCGGCAGAATTACCATATACGCTATGCCGATTTCTAAAATTGCCAAGGAAATCTTCAAAACCAACCCGATTGAAAAATCAGATGGTACTGAAAAACAAGACACCTTATCAGAGAAGGAGAAAATTGCTGATGTTGTCTTAAGTCTCGCAAGCACTTTGGAGTGCCAAACCAGCAGCATTGCCAGTGTAAAAAAACAAAACCGCAAATTTGTGGTCATCAACTGCGATCTACCGATCCCGGAGCAGCCGCCTAAGTAAGGGCCTTCTTTCCCATTTCAAAACACCTTATTTCTTAAATAAACATTTTAAAAACATGATTAAAATTAAACACTTAATCTTTGTAGCCCTATGTGCTATTCTGACCCCTATTCTCTTTTCTGCATGCAAAAAAGACAGGAACAATGACATTGAAACCCTGGTTCCAGGACCGGATGTTAATTTTTACGCCTTAACCGCCGATAGTAAATTATTGTTGATTAACGCAAAAAATCCTTCATCAATAACCTCATCGGTAAATATTTCTGGCTTACAAACCGGAGAAACACTTCTAGGTATCGATTTCCGCCCGGCAACCGGCCAATTGTATGGCATTGGCAGCAGTAGCCGTTTATATGTAATCGATTTAAAAACCGGTGCTGCAAGAGCTATCTCAACCGCTGCATTTACTCCGGCAATTACCGGCACTGCTGCAGGTTTCGATTTTAACCCAACGGTAGACCGCATTCGTTTTGTAAGCAACAGCGGGCAAAACCTCCGTTTAAATCCAGAAACCGGAACGGTAGCTGCAACAGATGGTTCTATTAACGGCGTAGCCAATACCAAAATTGGTTCAGTAGCTTATACACAAAACAAAGCTGGTGTAACCACTACAACCCTTTTCGATATTGATGGGGCTACAGATAAGCTATACAAACAAGATCCACCAAATGATGGTAAACTGGTTGAAGTTGGAAGCTTAGGATACGATGTTGATGATATGGGAGGTTTCGATATCAATCCAGATGGTACTGCAGCGATCGCCGCACTAACTGTTAGCGGTGCTTCAGGTCTATATACTATCGATCTTAACACTGGTAAAGCTGCCAAAATCGGTAATTTGCCATCAGGCATTACTGGATTGGCCATACCAACAGAGCCAGTTGCCTATGCAGTTTCTAACAACAATGAGCTTCTGATTTTTAATCCAATGGCTGCGACACCAACCATTAGTATCAAAGCCATCACCGGAATCCAAGCTGGAGAAAGCATTTTAGGAATCGATATGCGTCCGTTAACCGGACAACTTTATGCTTTGGGTAGCACTAGTCGTGTATATACTATTAACATGTCATCTGGTTTGGCAGCTGCCGTAGGTACTGCACCACTTAGCACACTTCTAAACGGAACACAATTCGGTTTCGATTTTAACCCAACGGTAGACAGAATTAGAATTGTAAGTAACCTTGGCCAGAATTTGAGATTTAATCCTTTAGATGGCAGTGTAACTGTTGATGGAGGTATCTCGCTTACAACTGCTGCCGTATCTGGCGCAGCCTATACCAACAATTTTGCTGGTGCAACTACAACTGTATTATTTGATATCGATTCTAATGGTGATCGTTTATATAAACAAGATCCGCCTAATATGGGTACTTTGGTAGATGTTGGCGCTTTGGGCATCAATGTAGAATCAAATAATGGTTTTGATATTGGTGGTACCAGTGGACTTGCTTACGGTTTGTTTACGGTAAGCGGTACACAAAGAATCTACAGCATTAACTTAACAACAGGTGCTGCAACAGCTGGTGCAACCATTTCAAATGCATCAAGAGGTTTTGCGCTTGGTTTAGGTTTCTAAATCCATTATCACATCCAAATAGAAAGTGGCTACGACTTAATTGTTGTGGCCATTCTCGTTTATCTCCAGGCTTAGTTTTGTTCTATCAGTAAAAACTCATGTTTATTTAAGCAATCAATCAGCCGTTCCCCTTTTTAAGCTCCTCAGCAATGCGCTTCTCAAGTGCAGCTTTAAAATCACCATTGATCTTAATGTTATGGCTATTTAAAAAACTATTCCTAACCATTTTATCTATCAATAAACTTTGCTTTTGAAAGAGCCGACAAACCGAACAACCAACCAGGTGATATTTCAATTCAAATTCCTCCTTAAAACTTATTCCGGCAATATTTTTCTTTTCGATAAGAAAAGTAGCCATACGGCAGTTGTATGTAATTTTCTTTAAACTATTCATAACCAATTTTTTTGAAGACAAGAGCGGAGGCTCAGTTTGGTACGGTGAATAATAACCCAAAAATTAGATGAGCTAATGCTTAAAGATGATAAAATGACATCAGTTTCCTCTTCATCGATATGTTTCAATGAAAACACAGCAGCCCACAACTTAGGTAGCTTTTGCATGCATTTTTGCAAAATAAGGTTAAACTCACGCTCGTTTATGGAATCTATAATTTCAGCAAAAGGCTGCGGAGCGTATTCTTTCTTCCAATGGCCATCGCTTTCATTGAAAAAGCGTTCAGTATTCTCTTCTGAAGTTGAAACGCTGTCGACATGATTTAAACCAGATGCCGACTTTCTATAATAATCCACAATCTTGTGTTTCAGGATTCCTGTAAGCCAGGTTCTTTCGCTGCTTTTTCCTTCAAATTTAGTTACTCCTTTCAAAGCAGCAAGAAAGGTATCCTGTATCAAATCCTGAGCAATATCTTCATCTCTTACCCGAACTAAAGCATATTTATAAAGGTAATCTGCATAAGCATGCACCCAATGGTCTGGGTTAAGAACATTTCTATCAATCTGTTCTTTGGTATCATTATTCTCTATCGCCATATCTTGCTAAATGGTGCAATAAATATAGCATATAAAATCCCGGCCGAATAATTCACGAAACTTTTAGCTGTTTCTTTAATAAGATGATGTGATGTTTTTTAGTACAAAAACCAGAATTGCTGTAAGGTTATTAGGTTTTGATCGACCAAATGACAAAAACCTGCTTTTAACACATTTCCAACAACACCTTTAAAGCCTGGAATAATAATGAAATGAATTTAAAAACAAAAGCAAGTCAGAACTAGCAAGAAAACTATTTATAAACCAACATCATGAATAAAACATTTATCTGGGCAGTAAGGCTATTGGCAGCCATTATCTTATTGCAAACACTCTTCTTTAAATTTTCTGCCGCTCCGGTTTCGGTATTTATTTTTCGCGAGTTAGGTCTCGAACCTCATGGAAGAATAGGAATTGGGATTTTAGAACTGATCGCTTCGGCACTCATTTTAATCCCTAAAACAACAATTTATGGTGCAGTGCTAGGGCTGGGTTTAATGGTGGGAGCGATTTTTTCGCACCTTACACAATTGGGAATTGTCGTGCAAAATGACATGGGTAAGCTATTTATGCTTGCATGTATTGTTTCAATTTGTTGCATAACCCTCATTGCCAATGATCGGCAGAAACTTTTAGACTTTATTAAATCAAAGTAATATGATCAACCAACTAACAGATGGGATATGCACATTGCTAGACCAAACCGAGCAAGCCATAACAAATATTACAGACTTACAATTTTCAGCGGGAGCAGCTCTTTTAGGTGGCGCTACAATCGGTCAACACATCAGGCACATCATTGAGTTCTATAACGAATTGTTTTTGGGTTATGAAACCGGAACTATTAATTACGACGACCGGAAGAGAGATCATGCCGTTGAAAACGATCGACAAATAGCGATAGCAAAAATAAAACATATTAAAGCTAATGTGAACAGGATAGACAGGCCGCTACATATCAAAGCTTCCTTGTCTTCAACCGAAGACGTTTTTCAAATGCCAACTACCTACTTTCGTGAACTGATGTACAACCTTGAGCATACGGTGCATCATATGGCGCTTATCAGGGTTGGCATTAATCTAAACTGTAAAATTAGCCTACCGCCAGATTTCGGTGTAGCGGCATCTACTATAAAATACCGACAAATATGTGCACAGTAACCTATCTTTCAACTAAGGATGGCAGGTTAATTACTTCAAACCGCGATGAAAATATTGAACGCGGACTGGCTAGTGCACCAGATTTGAGAAAGATTGGAACGGTAACGTTAGCCTATCCCACAGATCCAAAAAGCCAGGGAACCTGGATTGCGACCAAAGATAGTGGAGAGATTGTGGTGCTGTTAAATGGTGCTTTCAAAAATCATGTTAAAAAAGCAGCATATCGCCAGAGCCGAGGAATTATCTTGCTCGAAATTATTAAAGCCCCATCTCCCCTTAAGCACTTCGGCAACTCCGACTTTACAGGAATTGAGCAATTCACGCTTATTATCTCAACGGATGAGAAATTATACGAATGCCGTTGGGATGGGCTGAGCAAGCATATTCTAGAGAAAGACAGGTTTGGAAGCTATATCTGGTCGTCTGCCACATTGTATTCGAATGCTGTAAGCGCCCTACGAGAGAAATGGTTTTGTGCATGGCGAATGAAAAATAAGGAAATCACACAAATGGATGCTATGTTTTTCCATCACTTTACTGGTGAAGGTGATTCTGAAAGCAGCCTGGTAATGGATCTTGAAAACGGGATTTCTACTATGAGCATTACTTCAGTATTGGCTACAAAACGTCAGGTTAATATGGTTCATTGCGATCTAAAAGAGGATGTGACCTACACCAAAACCATCAACCGAAGTTTCGCGTTAAACAATTACTTTAAAAAATTAGGCAGGCATGTTCGTACTTTAAAAATTAAAACCCTCAACTGGGAATACTGGCCAATGCACTTAGTGTATGCACCAATGTATCTTTATTGGTTTTATTTGAGCCTAAAAGCAAGATCGTTGTTCTTCTTCAGTGCCGCAAACCCCATGAGGCAACACTCCGGTTTTGCAATGGAAAAGAAGAGCGATTGCTATAAACATCTTCCGCAACAATGCTATCCAAAATCAATTGGCTTTAATAGTCAAACTTCAACAACAGATTTGCTATTAGCCTTGAAAAAAAAGGAAATGGATTTTCCGGTAATTGTAAAACCAGAAATTGGTGAGCGTGGAACGGGTGTAAAATTAGTAAAGACCTTGCCTGATCTGGTGCAATACGTACAAAGTGCAAAAACCGATTTTTTGGTACAAGAATTTGTGACATTTGAAAAAGAAATTGGAATATTCTATTACCGCATGCCATCTGATAAATCTGGCACACTCACCGGAGTTGTTGAAAAAGAATTATTGAGTGTAAAAGGTGATGGAACATCTACCATTGCAGCCTTATTGAACAAAAATGACCGGCATTTTTTACAACTTCCCCTGCTCGAGACTACTAATCCGCTAGCACTATTGGAAATATTAAAGGTAGATGAAGAAAGGTTATTGGTTCCATTTGGAAACCACTGCAGGGGTGCGCTCTTTACCGACGTAAGCCACAAAATATCACCATCGCTAATTGATGTAATTGATCGCGTATGCAAACATTTGCCAGAATTTTACTTCGGTAGGTTAGATATTAAATACCATAGTTGGGAAAAATTGCTTCAGGGAGAAGATTTTTACATCATGGAAATTAATGGTGCTGCAAGCGAACCAGCGCACATGTACGACCCAAAACATTCGATATTTTTCGCCTGGCGTGAAATTAAGAAGCACTGGGATTTGCTTTATAAGATAAGTATGGTAAATGCAAGGCGTAGCAACAAACCATTAATGAACACAGCACAAGGCATAAAATTATTACGAGCGCATATAGCTTACAACAAAATGTTAAGGGAATAAACGAAGCTCTTACTTAGGTTATAGATATATCGCAAAGCATTTTGTTATAGTCGGGTTGTTTCTATCTTTGTAATCGGTTTTGGCACCGCCAAATCTTCATTATCAATAGGGCTTTAAACCTCACTTGGTAATTAACAGAAACCTTTTAAATCAAAATTAGAAAACAATCATGTCTGACGAAAAAATAATCTTTTCGATGGCGGGTGTAAATAAAATTTACCCTCCACAAAAACAGGTTTTAAAAAATATTTATCTTTCCTTCTTTTACGGTGCAAAAATTGGCGTAATCGGCTTAAACGGTTCTGGTAAGTCTTCCCTACTAAAAATTATTGCTGGCTTGGATAAAAGTTTCCAAGGAGAGGTTGTTTTCTCGCCAGGATTTTCAGTTGGGTACTTAGCGCAAGAACCAATTTTAGATCCCGAGAAAACCGTTCGTGAGGTAGTTGAAGAAGGCGTTGCCGAAATTACCGCAATTCTAAAAGAATATGAAGAAGTCAACGAAGCGTTTGGGCTAGAGGAAAATTATTCTGACCCGGATGCGATGGATAAACTAATGGCCAGACAAGGCGAACTGCAAGATAAAATTGATGCAGTTGGAGCCTGGGAACTCGATTCGAGGTTAGAGCGGGCTATGGATGCATTGCGTTGCCCGGATCCAGAAACCAAAATAGGTGTGCTATCTGGTGGTGAGCGTAGACGTGTTGCCATGTGCCGCCTGCTATTACAAAAACCCGATGTGTTGTTGTTAGATGAGCCAACCAACCACCTGGATGCCGAAAGCATAGATTGGCTAGAGCAATTTTTACAAAATTACGAAGGTACCGTTATTGCCGTTACCCACGATAGGTATTTCTTAGATAACGTTGCCGGCTGGATTTTGGAGCTTGATCGCGGAGAAGGCATTCCGTGGAAAGGAAACTACAGCAGCTGGTTAGATCAAAAAGCAAAACGTTTATCGCAAGAAGAAAAAACAGAAAGCAAGCGCCAGAAAACTTTGGAACGAGAATTGGAATGGGTACGTATGGCTCCAAAAGCACGCCATGCCAAATCAAAAGCCCGTTTAGCGAATTATGATAAACTTGCTTCAGAAGACGGAAAAGAAAGGGAAGACAAACTGGAGTTGTTTATTCCAGCAGGGCCACGTTTAGGAAATGTGGTTATCGAAGCAACCAATGTTACCAAAAGTTATGGCGATAAAGTGTTGTTTGATAATTTGAATTTTTCTCTGCCCCCTGCTGGTATTGTAGGCATTATTGGCCCGAATGGTGCAGGTAAAACTACCTTGTTCAGATTAATTACCGGGCAGGAAGAACCAGATAATGGTACTTTCCGTGTAGGCGACACAGTAGAATTAGGTTATGTAGATCAAATGCATAACGATTTAGATGCAGACAAAACCGTGTACGAAAACATCACTGACGGGCTAGATAATATACAACTTGGCAACAAAGCTGTTAACGGCAGGGCCTATGTTTCGAAATTTAACTTCAACGGCGGAGATCAGCAGAAAAAAGTAGGCATTTTATCTGGTGGAGAACGCAACCGGGTTCATTTAGCCATCACACTTAAAAAGGGGGCTAACGTGTTATTACTGGATGAGCCTACCAATGATATTGACGTGAATACACTACGGGCTTTAGAAGAAGCACTTGAAAACTTCGGAGGTTGCGCAGTTGTAATCAGTCACGATAGGTGGTTCTTAGATAGAATTTGTACCCATATTCTGGCATTCGAAGGAAATTCGGAGGTTTATTTCTTTGAAGGAAATTACTCTGACTACGAAGAAAATCGTAAAAAACGTTTGGGAGATATTGCACCTAAACGCATCAGGTATAAAAAACTTAACTAATTAAGCTGAGTAGCTCATCATCTCAAGAACGATGGCTTTCTTATTATTAAAGCGCTTGTCGAAATGTTTCAACATCAAGTTTGTTGTGTTTCGACAAGCTTTTTTTGGCCTACTCCAAACCAAATTATCTCTTAGCTTACAATCTGCCTAATTCTTTCTTAAGTGCCAAATCTGTTACGGCTTCCATTACTTTATAGCCTGCCAGGTTTGGGTGCACACCGTCTGTGGTGTATTCTGCTTTTTGCCCATCGCGTTCATCACGAAGCGGTGTCCAGTAATCTACAACGGCAAGCTTGTTTTCATTCGCGTAATTCACAATGGTTTCATTTAACGAGATGATTTGTTCTGCCACACCAGTTAGGCTTTTATTCCAGGGGTATTCGTTGATAGGTAAATATTTACATAGAAATACTTTAATATGGTGTTTCTTAGCCAACTCTACCATCGATTTGATGTTATCTAAAACTGTTTTGTTACTTACATGACCTTTATTAGATGCCAAATCGTTACTTCCTGCCAAGATAATAACGGCTTTTGGTTTTAAATCTATCACATCCTGTCTGAACCTGATTAGCAATTGCGGAGAAAGTTGCCCGCTGATTCCCCGGTCGACGTATGGGTTTTGGTTAAAGTATGCTGGATCCTTTTGTTTCCAGAATTCGAAAATAGAACTTCCTAAAAAAACAACCCGTTTTTCACCTTTTCTTGGAAGCTTTAAAGTGTCATTTTCTTTTTGATATTTAGAGAGCGCCGCCCAGTCATCAGAAAAATCTTCTTTCTTTGTCGACAAATTTTGCTGCGCAATAACCGTTTGGGTACTTATGGTAAAGGCTAATATGAACAAATAAATCTTAATCCTCATAACTCGTAATTATATGTAAATTTATTTCTTTTCTTCTTTTGGTCCGCGTTTGTAAATTACCAAGCCATTCAAAAAATTTCTCAAAATCTGATCGCCGCATGGCTTAAAGTTCTCATGATCTTCATTTCTAAAGATATCGCCCAATTCTGCCTTGGTAACCTTAAAGCCTACCAGGTCGCAAATTGTAATGATGTCTTCCGTTTTAAGTGATAGCGCCACTCTTAGTTTTTTTAGGATATCGTTGTTACTCATTGTATAATTTTTATGTATGTACCTGGTTTATGCTAGCTTGCGATGGCTACTTTCAGTTTTTTTCCCTTGATTTTTTCGGAACTTAACTTCTGGAGGAGCCCATCTACCTGATGCCTTTTTACCGCAACATAGCTGGCTGAATCTTTCACCTCGATGAGACCTAAATCCTCTTTTCCGATGCCTCCTTTCTTCAAGAAAACGCCAACAATGTCTACCTTGTTTATTTTATCTTTTCTTCCGTTAGGGATATATAAGGTTACCCAGTCGCTTGCCTGTGGCGGTTGGTAGGTTTCTTCCAGATTTTCCTCGTCAACATCGGCGGGTAAATACTTGTAATGCTCTTCTGGTGTAAGCATAACAAAGGCGGTTCCCGTTGCATTCATTCTCGCCGTCCTACCATTTCTGTGGATATAAGCATCTTCGGTATAAGGCAATTGGTAGTGCACAATATTTTCCACTTCCGGAATATCCAGGCCCCGGGCGGCCAAATCTGTAGTGATTAAAATCTTATGGCTTCCATTTCGAAACTTAAGCAATGCTTTCTCCCTATCGAACTGTTCCATGCCTCCATGAAAAACATCGTGGCCCAAACCATGTTCGAAAAGCAAATCACTAATTCGATCTACTGTTTCTCTATGGTTACAAAAAACCAGGGTATTCTTCGAGCCAATTTTGCTCAGTAGTTTTAAGAGAACCGATAGCTTGTCTGCAGCAGCGGCTGTAACTTGCTTTAGTTGTAAATTAGGCTTCGCTGCTACGTTTCTAGAAAAATCAATTTCTGCAGGCTCATTTAGTTTTACAAAAGCCGGAATCTCTTCCATTTTTGTAGCAGAGGTAAGTATTCGTTGATTTACTGAGTAGAGTGCATTGATAATATAAGACATATCTTGCTCGAATCCAAATTCGAGTGATTTATCAAATTCATCAAGTACCAAGGTGGTAATAAAAGACTCGTCGAAATTACGATTCTCTATGTGGTAAGCGATACGGCCAGGTGTACCTATTAGAACCGCTGGTGGATGTGCGAGGTTATTTTTTTCTACACGCACCGCATGGCCACCATAACAACAATTAACCTTGAAAGCAGTTCCCATTTGCCTGAATACCTGTTCAATTTGCAAGGCCAACTCTCTTGATGGCACGATGATCAAGGCTTGCACCCCAGTAATTTCGGGTTTTAATTTGTTAATCAGTGGCAGTAAAAAGGCTAGCGTTTTGCCAGACCCGGTTGGCGCAATAAGGAGAATGTCTTTCCCAAGAGATGCTTGCTTAATGGTTGCTTCCTGCAACTCATTAAGCGAAGCAATATTTAATTTCTTTAAGGCATTTGCTATCATCGGTGCCAAAGATAAGCATTTATAATCCTCGCCTTAAAAATTGGCAATTAGAACCTAAAAAATTTCCTTTTGAACCTCTTTAAAAGAGAAAAGTTAAACTTATTTTCTAGTTGGAGTAACATGTTTCCCCGCTTGGAAACAGAAGATTGTACTTTCTCGGTAACCAAATCCACAGAAGCTTTAAATCTATCGGTGAGGTCATCTGCAAATTTGTTAGCCCTACTATTTTGTAATAGTTGAAATTCTTGAATGAGTTCAGTTTTCATAATATATGAATGATTTAGTTCAACAATACCATATTAACGATGCCTAACCGTATTTGTTTCAAAAAAAACCACATGATTTTCACCAGAAATTAACTAACTTGGTGATAACTAGTTTTTTGTTAGCAAATAAACAATCTACGTTTAACATACATTTAATTTAAAGCCCTTATTTTTATAAAAACCTGATTATCATTAAGTAAACCCAATATATATATATATGGTCTGGAAAAAATTTAGTGGCGAAATCATTCAGTCTTCAATCCACGAAGAAATTGAAAAATCAATTGTTAGAGAAACCGAAAATGGATATAAGTTGAAAGTATGCATCGGAACCGATTCGCAGGTAAAAGGATTGGTAACTGATTTTGCAACGGTTATTGTATTGCTAAGAGAGCACCATGGCGGATTCATGTACATCCATCAGGAAAAAAGCACTCAACAAGTTAGCATTAAGGAAAGAATGTTAGTTGAAGTGCAAAAATCAATTGAAACTGCTTATTCGATTTGCGATTTGCTTGACCTGTACGATGTGGCGCTAGAAGTACACGCCGACATTAATACAAATCCATCTTTCAAATCGAACAAGGCATTGAACGATGCAATGGGTTATATTTTAAGTATGGGCTTTATTTTTAAAGCCAAGCCCGAAGCTTTTGCAAGTTCAACTTGTGCAGATAAAATGGTGCACTAATATAGGATTACAGAAATTTAGAGTATCTTTATTCATATTTTTTATAGATGAAAAAGATACTATTTCTATGTGTTGCTCTTTGCGCAGTTATTACCGGTTTTGCCCAAAAAAACGACCCCACTACGTTAACTAAACTAGGCGACCAGTCACCTGATTTTTCTTTCGAAATTGAAAAAGGTAAAACGGTTAATCTATCCCAATTTAAGGGAAAACTAATATTGATTAATTTATTTGCCACATGGTGCCCACCATGCAATACAGAGCTTCCTTTAGTGCAAACACAAATTTGGGATAAGTATAAGGAGAATAACAATTTTGCTTTCTTTGTTTTTGGTCGCGAAGAAGGGTGGGATAAACTAATTCCTTACAAAACAAAAAAGGGATTTACATTTCCCATACTTCCTGATCTAAATAGAGAGGTCTTCGGCAAATTCGCAACCCAGTCTATCCCCAGAAACGTTTTAATAGATGAAACGGGCAAAATCATCTATCAATCCATCGGGTACGAACCAGCAGAGTTTAAATCCATGGTAGCGCTGATCGATCAGAAATTAAAATCAATAGCGCAAACAAAATAATCATTATATCCTTATCTCTTAAATAGCATTCTTGAAAACTTACCGTTTAGAATTTACGCAAAAAATACCAGTTGATTTGGATACCGCATGGGAATTCTTCTCATCGCCGCTTAATTTGGCAGAGATTACGCCAACAGACATGACTTTTGACGTGACTACGCCCAACATGGAAAATACCAAAATGTATCCAGGCTTAATCATTACCTACAAAGTATCGCCTTTACTGGGTATTAAGCTAGATTGGATGACGGAAATTACCCATGTAAAAGATCGATCCTATTTTATTGATGAGCAGCGATTCGGCCCGTTTGCCTTTTGGCACCACCAGCACCATTTTACTGAAATTGATGGTGGAGTTTTAATGCACGACATCTTACACTATGCAATAGGCTTCGGGCCAATAGGAAAGATTGCCAATGCCATCACCGTACACAAGAAAATTAATGAGATTTTTAATTTCAGATACAAAAAAGTAGAAGAAATTTTCGGCAAATATTAATCGCTTACCAAGTTTTAGTTGATACCGGCGATTTAGCTTTCGCTATTGGCTTAACAGCATTATCAGTAGCCATATCCTTTTGAATGGTTTCGGCAAATTTAGTCACCTTTTGATAAGCACTTTCGTGAATATCTTTCCACTGTGCTGCCGTTAACTTATCTACCTCTTTTTCTAGTGGCGTGCCTACGTTTTTTGTAGGTACGAAGTTGCCATAACGATCTCTTTGGTAAGGAATAAAACTCATATCTGTTAGCCAGAACCTATATTTACCATTCCGCGATTCAAAGTTTAGCGAATACAGCAGCTCGCCACTAGGATGACCAACTACTAATACAGTTTTATCTATAATTAATCGTCCGTTAGCCTGGACTGAAGAGTCGGTTTCACTAAGCACTTTGATGAGCTTTTTATTCTTGCTGAAGAAAGATTTAGCCCGACTAATTAGTGTTTGCTGACTCGCCTGAGGGCTCTCGACTACTTTATAAAAAATAAACTTACCATCATCGCCTTTATCAAACTGTTTCTGCTGCGCAAATAACTGCAGGGACAGCATGAATAAGCCCAGGAAAATTATATGTTTCATCATAAAGTTTAAAGTCAGTTTTAAAGTTAATAAAAAGCCGCCAGTTTGTTGAGCTGGCAGCTGGTAAATCCAAGAACTAAATTTTAAAAAGCATAAACTGCTGCCAAAGAAAATTGACCTGCATTTGGTGCAGCCATTCCGCTCTCTTTCAAGAATGGCATATCTTTGTTATGATCCAATCTGATTTCAGGTATAAACGTTAAACCTCCTGATTTGATATTTGCAGTAAAGGTAACCGCAGTATAAGCTGTAGCAGGAACAACACCTGCCGCTTTAAAGTTAAAATATTCTCCTCTTAAACCTAATGTAACAGCATCTGCAACAGCAAATTGAGGGTACAAAGCAGCACCTGCATAACTTCCAGGGGTTGAACTGTCTTTAATATCGTAATTTGCTGCATTTAAGCCCAGTTTAAATTTTTCCGTAATCTGGTAAGAGGTTGTCAAATCCACAATGGTTCCGTAACCACCGAAACCTGCGCCAGACAATGCATTAATATAGGCAGTCCAGCCTTCTACCGGAGATACCATCAATTGTCCGCCTACCGCAGATACACCTCTCGATGCGGTGTACACATTCCAGTCGTTAAACAATCCAGCCATTAGACTCACTTTATCTGAGAATTTGTAGGTTGCTTTAATTCCGGCATTCTGAAACGGCCCATTGGTAAATAAGTAAGAAGTAGAGTAGTTAAAATTTCCGACAGGAGAAATTACTTCATACCCGATAAAGGTACCCATGTATCCAGCAGTCATCGAAAACTGATCACTAAAGTCGTAATTCACATACAAGTTTTGAATGTTAAAAGACGAACCGCCTGCAGCTGCATTAGGAATAGATTGGGATTGTCCTCTCGGACCAAATGATAGCTCACCAACAAATGATGCTTTACCTGTTTTCTTTTTCAAGGCAATGTCGATCATACCTAAAGACACCGAGTTGTGATCGGTAACAAAAGATGTTTTAGCATTGCCAGGTTGTTTTGCAAAATCGTATTTAAAATAGGTATCAACGGAGCCAGAAATCTCAAGTGGAGATGTTGGAGTTTCTTGAGCTAGGGCACACGTAGTGCAGGCCATACTAAATATAGCAGTTAAAAATTTCTTCATGTTTGAGCTAGTGGGGTTTAGATATTAATTAATTTGGTTAAGATAATGACTCTGTTAAAGGACTATTTTTCTCGATATAAACGGCTCTTTCTTCAACCAATAAAGTACCTTGAGAATATTTCTCGTTGTGTTGAGACTCATCAAGACCCATTTCTTCTTCCTCTTCAGATACGCGGATCGGTTGGATTAGGTTAATGAATTTGAAGATCACAAATGACACTACAAAGCTGAACAAGATTACTATAACAGCACCTTTTAATTGTGTAAAGAAGAACTCCGGATTACCATAAAATAGGCCGTCAGCACCTAAGCTATTAACTGTTTTTGTAGCAAATACACCTGTTAAAATCATTCCCACAATACCGCCAACACCATGACAAGGAAATACGTCTAATGTATCATCTAAACTTGTTTTTTGTTTCCATGAAACTACAAGGTTAGAAATTACAGCTGCAATTGCGCCAATAAAAATACTCGATGGAATGCTTACAAAACCCGCACCTGGGGTAATGGCTACCAAGCCAACAACAGCACCAATACAGAAACCTAATACCGATGGTTTCTTACCTCTTGCTACATCAAAAAACATCCACGATAAACCTGCGGCACCAGCTGCCGTATTGGTAGTTAAAAAAGCAGAAACTGCTAAACTACTTGCTCCTAGTGCCGAACCAGCATTAAAACCAAACCAACCGAACCAAAGTAACCCCGTGCCAATTAGCACATACGGAATGTTTGCAGGCGGCACTTCTTTATGCTCTAAGTGAGACTTTCTGCGTTTTAATACTAAGGCTCCAGCTAAAGCGGCCATACCTGCAGAGATGTGTACAACAGTACCACCAGCAAAATCTAGCACGCCCATTTTCAACAAGAATCCTTGTGGATGCCAGGTCCAGTGCGCCAATGGAGAGTAGACAAATACTGCAAAAAGTACAATAAATAGAATGTAAGAAGTAAAACGAATACGCTCTGCCACTGCACCTACAACCAGCCCTGGCGTAATGATGGCAAACATTAATTGAAATACAGCAAATAGTGAAAGTGGAATAGTTAAGTCAGAACCGCCCTCTAAGTGTGGCGCACCAGAATTAACACCCTTAAAAAATAAAAATGTAGATGGGTTTCCAATAAAACCGCCAATGGTATCGCCAAATGCCAGGCTAAAGCCCACCACTGTCCAAAGTACGGTAATCACTCCAGCAGCAACAACACTTTTAATCATGGTTGATAGCACGTTCTTTCTATGTACCATACCGCCATAGAAAAATGCCAAACCTGGAGTCATTAAAAACACCAATGCAGAAGCAATTAAAATAAAGGCCATATCGGGTCCGCTATATTTTCCTTCATCAAAATTTGGAAGCAAAGGAACAAATAGAGCGAGGATTGCGACAATCATTAAGATCGCAAAGGGCGCATACTGTTTAAAGGATAATCTACTCATAGTTTTTAGTTTAATTTGTTTGTATTGTATAATTTCTAATATTTAGTAATATTTTTTTATAAAAATACGAGATATTGTACTTTTTACACTATAAACTAAAATTTTTCTAATGAAATTGCGTAATTTTTGTAAAACACAACATATTTTGAAGCTGAAATTAACAATAATTCAAAAACGCAGGTATTTTTAACGCGGTTTTTAATAAATATTAAACTGTAAAAAAAGCGTAAATAACCATATTTATACTAAAAATCATTAGAAATGGACTTTGAAAACCTACATAAATCAAAAAACCTACAAAAAATTGTAGGTTTTTAAGAAAATTTAAATAAAAGATTAGAAACTACACAATGTATGAAGATCCCTGGACCACCCCGCGTTTTTCTATCTCTTTATCAATAAATGTTTGAATTGCCGATTTATTTAGCCCCCAATTAGGTGCAATAAGTAAATCCCAATCAGAAATTCCGAATAAACGTTGTATTACAATATCTGGTCGCAACAACGGAATCAATTCACAAAGCAAATCGGTATATTCTTCCAGGGTAAAAAGCTTAAAGGGTTCCTTTTTATATTTTGCCCCCATGATCGATCCTTCAACAATATGTAAATGATGGAATTTTACAAACTTAATTTGCGGAAACCGATTGATCTCATGAATGTAACCATACATTTGTTCCCTCGTTTCCCAAGGAAAGCCGAAAATAGTATGCACACATAAATCGAGCTTGCTATTTTTTAGCAGCTCAACCGCAGCTACAAACTCTTCGTGACTACATCCGCGGTTAATTTGCTCCAGGGTATCATTGTAAATCGATTCCATTCCCATCTCCAAATCAACATCAAAGCGATCTGTATAGCTTTCTAATAAGGCCACTTTTTCTGCATCAATACAATCTGGACGAGTGCCAACCGCAAAGCCCACAATATCTTCGGTATTTACAGAAAGTGCTTCATCATACATCATCTTTAAATAATGCGTAGGCGCATAGGTATTGGTATTAGGCTGGAAGTAAACGATATACTTATCGGCCTTGTAAGAATTCTTAGCCCTAAGCATCCCCTCCTCCAGTTGGTCTTTAATGTTCGGATTCTGCCTTGATGGTTCCGGCGTAAAAGAATCTACATTGCAATATGTACAACCGCCATAACCCTTACTCCCATCCCGGTTGGGGCAGGTAAATCCGCCATCAACAATTACCTTAAATACGCGTTGCCCGTTATATTTCTCACGGAGATGAATCCCATAAGCATTATATCCCTTTATTCCCGAATCTATTGCAGTTCCCATGTTTGCAAAGTTAACAAATTGATTGGCCATTTACGATTTTGATCGGTTACAGTCTGCCACGATATTAGGAAAGCAGTAACAGAAATACAATTAAAGTATCATCCCTCCATTCGCTCATACGCCTTCAGGCCTTAGGCGCATGGCAGGTATCCGCTACTGTAGGGATTAGAGATGCGGTCTTGTGCTACCTATTAAAGTTAGCCAAGCCAATTGCCCAAAATTCCAGTAAATTCGTTAGGCAACACGAAACTCATAGGCAAAAAAAAGTATGGTAAAGCAACCATCTTAACTTTTTACTGCCTCAACTGACAGGCAAAAAGCACTTTTGGCTTTACCATACTGCTAATCGTGTTTTGTAAAACTTTTAGTTTTATTCGTTAATTGCCTTTACACCTGGCAACTCTTTTCCTTCCATATATTCTAATAAGGCTCCACCACCGGTAGATACATAACTTACTTCCTCTTCCATTCCGAACTTCGCAACTGCTGCAGCTGAATCGCCACCGCCAATTAACGAGAAAGCCCCATTTTCTTTAGTAGCGGCCACCACTGCATCTGCAACAGCTTTGGTACCCACTTGGAAGCTTTCCATTTCAAAAACGCCCATCGGCCCATTCCATAACAGGGTTTTAGAGTTTTTTATAACCTCTTGAAATAGCTCAACAGATTTTGGACCAATATCCAACCCCATCCAATCTGCCGGGATCTGGCCCGATGCTACATCCTTTTTGTCTGCATCGTTAGCAAATTTATCTGCAATTACCGTATCTACAGGTAAAACCAGGTTTACGCCCTTTGCTTTAGCCTTTTCTAACAACTCTAGAGATAGTGCCTGTTTATCAGCTTCTAAAAGCGAAGTACCAATCTCACCGCCTTGTGCTTTCGCAAAAGTGTAAGCCATACCTCCACCAATAATCAAATTATCAACTTTGTCTAACAATTTTTCAATTAACAAAATCTTATCAGATACTTTTGCACCCCCCATAATGGCTGTAAAAGGACGCTCTGCGTGATTCAATATCTTCTCTGCATTGGCAACTTCAGCAGCCATTAAATAACCAAAGTATTTTGCATCTGGAAAAAATTGTGCAATTACGGCGGTAGATGCATGTGCACGGTGTGCGGTTCCGAAAGCATCGTTCACATATACATCACCTAGTTTGGCAAGTTTTTCTGCAAAAGCCACATCGCCTTTCTCTTCTTCCTTATAAAAACGGAGGTTTTCCAGCAACAGGACATCTCCCGGAATCAGATTCTTTGCTTTTTCAACAGCACTTGTTCCGATACAATCGTCTGCAAACTTAACCTCAAGATCTAGCATACGCGACAAATCGCCCAAAATATGTTTAAGCGAATATTTATCTGTCGGACCATCTTTTGGTCTGCCCAGGTGCGACATTAAGATTACCGATCCACCATCATTTAATATTTTTGTAATGGTTGGTAGTGCGGCCCGCATTCTTTTATCGTCGGTGATTTTGAAATCATCATCCAATGGGACATTGAAATCTACCCTGATTAGTGCTTTTTTATCTTTAAAGTCTAACTGGTCAATTGTTTTCATGTTTATAATTATTTAAGTTTTAGTTTCATTTCATAGTGGAAGCCAATACCCGGAATATCAAACTCGGGTGATTCATTAACGAATCCAATTTTTTTATAGAAGGGTGCAGCAACAGATCTGGCATTGCACCAAAGGTATTCGGTTTTGTAAGCACTTAGGTATTCTATTGCAAACTGAATTAGTGCGCTACCCAATCCTCTTCCACCATAATCGGGGTGTGTAGCCATGCCCCGCAACTGGTATCCTTCCCCTTCTTCGGGAAAAAAGTCGTTACGCATGAAACTGGCTACAGATTTAATGGCTCCATCAGCAAGGTAGCCTAAGTGGAAAGTATCATATGCAGAATCGCCTTCAAAAACGCATTCTGCAAATGGTTTACCATTTCGTAACATTAAACTTCTCAATGGAAGTACTTCTTCCGGAAGGATGAATTTAACCATAGCGCTTACTCTCAGCCGGCAAACAATTCCATTAGCGATGTAATGGTGTAGCCTGGATGCTCACAAAGTTAACAAAGCATTTGAAACGAGCGCTATAGATTTTTTTAACAATCTTAATGTTGGGTGAGGAATAAGCGCAAAAAAACAATCATTGTATGTTCTGGGCAGTGGTGGATGTTATTTTGATTTCCCGGCTCTTGGGATTGACGGCGTACTTTGTTATAGCCTGTGAAGGGGTATTCGGTTGATGAATAGCGAGCCTTTTTTGTCGAGGAGACAGAATATAAATTGAAATGGGAATTATCTTCCGCTCTATGCCGCGGGGCATGGTACTTTGCTGCGCCAAAGTACCCAAAGCGCCTCGTCAATCCAGCTAGGAGCCTGCACACAACCCCTACGCATCAAAAAAACAGCGGCTCTTTGTTTTGCTCGTTTGTGCTAAGGGTTTGGTAAGTGTTTTTTTTTCGCAAAACCACTACGTTTGAGGTTTGCCAATGCAAGGTCTGCTGTTGTGCTCCTATTTTTTTGATCT
>NZ_JAPIVG010000005.1 GCF_026240095.1 Pedobacter sandarakinus
GCAAAGTGGAAAGTTCAGAGTTGAAAGTTCAAGGTTGAAAGTTCAAAGTGGAAAATGGAAAGTTCAAAGTTGAAAGTTCAAGGTTCAAAGTAGATGGCTCAAATTATGCAACGTAAAATTGGCGCTTAAGCATACTTACTGAAACTATAAATACATCGGGTAGTCGGTTGGACTTTCGCTACTCCGAACATACTTTTACTGTTCCTGCCATCTAGGCCCGATGGGACGGAAATACTTTTTGTGGCATGCCCAATCCGCCGGCAACACCGCCCGCAAAAAGATTGGAGGTACAGCGGGACCGAACCTAACATACATGGCATTGACCTTGCCCTACAACATATTTAGGAGGTATATTGGCTAACTCTTAATGTGATTGTTAAAAATTGTAAAATCTGCCTTGCCCGAAGCAATAAAACCGTATTATTGTAATATTACGTAGATAGTGTTATGATGATTTCGACCTTTAAAAAGTTATTTCTCCTAAGTTTTCTAATGTTTTGTGGAGGCATTGGCTTTGCTCAAAAAAAGAATGTAGAACTGCCACCGAATTGGTTTAATCTGGATTTGACCGAGAATGGATATTTTGGAATCAGTACGGAGAAAGCCTACCGGGAACTTCTCAAAGATAAACAAGCAAAGGAACAGATTGTAGTTGCCGTTATCGATGGTGGTATAGATATTTCTCATCCTGATTTGAAGCAGGTATTGTGGGTTAACAAGAAGGAGATTGCTGGGAACGGTATTGATGACGATGGAAATGGTTATATTGATGATGTGCATGGATGGAATTTTATTGGTTCTAAGAAAGGTAATTTGCAATACGACAACCTGGAATTGGTTAGATTGTTAAGAATTTATACCCCAAAATATCAGTCTACTACTAACCTAACCCCATTGGATAGTACCCAGAAGGAAGAATACAAACTTTATAAGCGGATGATTGGGGATTTCGGGAAGAAATATGAAGATGCAAGTAATACGTTCTCAGTGCTTTTGGCCATAAATAAATTAATGGATTCGGTAGCCAAAACAAACAAAAAGCAGATTCCTTCTTATGAAGATATTGAGCGTTATAAAACTGATGATGATGTGGAAATGCAGATTAAAACCATCATCAGAAAAGGGAGTAAGGATGATGGGAGTTTTGAGAAGTTTTATAAAAACATTAAGGACGGGTATGCGCAATACGATGCCATGCTTAAATACAACTTAAATCCTAAATACGACATGCGGGCAGAATTGGTTGGCGATAATTACGCTGACAGCAAGGACCGTAACTATGGAAATAATGATGTAAAAGGGCCCGATGCCCAGCATGGTACACATGTTGGAGGTATTATTGGTGCACAAAGAGATAATTCGGTTGGGATAATGGGTGTTGCAAACAATGTTCGTATTATGGCAATTAGGGTTGTGCCCACCGGCGACGAGCGAGATAAGGACGTAGCCAATGGAATACGCTATGCGGTTGATAATGGTGCGAGGGTGATTAATATGAGCTTTGGGAAAGCTTACAAATGGGATAAAAAAATTGTAGATGATGCTGTAAAGTATGCTGAAACTAAGGGCGTTTTATTAGTACATGCTGCTGGTAACGACAATCAAAGTAATGACATAGAGGAGAACTACCCTAATAAATATTACGAAAGCGCGGAGGCTGAAGCTTTCAAGCTGGCACATAAAAAACCTAGTCGCCCGGATTTTACACCACCTAAACCCAATCAAAATGGGATGGGTATGCGTCCCCCGATCAACAATACCTCGTTGAAGCCTGCCCCAATAGACTCTGCCAAGTACAAGCTGCCACATGCAAACAACTGGATAGAAGTAGGTGCAAGTGCCTATGCAGACGATGAAACATTAAAGGCAGATTTTTCTAACTATGGAAAATTTAATGTAGATGTATTTGCTCCAGGCTTTTTGATTAATTCTACTGTTCCAGATGGGAAATATGAAGCCCTGGATGGTACTAGTATGGCTTCGCCAGTGGTTGCTGGTTTAGCGGGATTAATTTTAAGTTACTATCCAAAACTTACACCAGCACAGGTGAGAGAGATTATTATGAAATCTGTTACCCCCGTAAACCATAAGGTGAAGTATAAAAATGAAAGAGGCGAGAATGTGCGGGTGCCGTTTAGTGATATTTGTGTAAGTGGTGGTATTGTAAATGCTTACAATGCCTTAAAATTAGCTGCTACATATTAGTTTTCCGGCTATCTGTAATATTGATGAAATCCTTAAAAGTGCCGAACGGGTAATTCTTTTGTTTAATCCATGCGATAAAGTGATCCATTCGGTCTATCATTTTCGGGCCAGTATTTTTACGTACATACGCTGGAAAACCAAAACGATTTACATCACTTAGATCTGTAAACTCCCATGGATGAAAATAGATATTTAGGTAGCCATCTTTTTTGTAAGTAATATTGGCTAACCACTTATAAATGCCCAAAGGCAAATTATGAAAAGAGAGCCAAAACAATGGAAACCTAACTAGCGGACTTACCGAAGCAGGTATTTGTAGTACTTCATTTTTGTTAAAATAAGTTCTGGAAATGTTAAAGTTGTTATACCTACCCGGAAGATAAGTTGGGTTGATGGATGTATTATAAACATAGCCAGCTTTCTTGACTTCGTTTTCATCAACGGGCATCATTCTGGCCATGCGATAGCCCAGTATCGACGTTCCACTTAATTCTTCGAGCTTAAGTTTAGATTGTAAAAGGTGAGCTGGTTTAAAATCTGAGTGATAGTAGCCATGCGAGGCCAATTCGTGGCCGCTTTTTATAATTCTTTCTATAAGATCAGGTATGTTTTCTGCAAAAGTTACGGTGCAGAAAAAGGTTGCCTTTACCTGATATTCATCAAGCAGATCGAGAATGGAAATGGTGCCAGCTCTGGAGATGGCAATCTGATCTGCAAAGTCTATTTGCTTGCCATATTCAAAAGGCATATCAAATTCTTCAATATCAAAACTTAGCAATACCATTATTTAGGGGAAATATTTGTTGAACGAATAATATAGTTGGGGCGGTTTTTAGATTGCATGAACATTTTGCCAACATAGATGCCGATAATACCAAGAATGATGAGTTGCAAACCACCAAAAAAAACGATCGTCATTATCATAGATGCCCAACCCGAAACCTCTACGTTGTTCACGAATGCAAAGATGACATAAGGCACATATAGCACAGATGCAAAAGATAAAATAAAACCAAGGTAGACTGCAGTGTACAGTGGTTTTATGCTAAATGAAGTTACCCCATGCAGTGCAAGTCTAAACATCTTCTTTAGCGTATACTTACTAGATCCTGAAAAGCGTGGAGCAGGATTATACCTGATGGCGTACTGCCTAAATCCTAGCCACTTAACCAATCCACGTAGAAACGGTTCGTTTTCGTGGAAATTTCGAAAAACGTTAACCACTTTTTGGTCTAATAGGCGGAAATCTGCAGCGCCTGGCTCTAAGTCGATGTCGGAAAGCCAGTTTAAAATTTTATAAAATAAACTAGATGATTTTCTTTTTCCTTTAGATAAAGATTTATCTTCTTCTCTAATGGTGTAAACCACTTCGTTTCCTTCTTCCCATTTCTGGATCATCAATGGTATGAGTTCTGGTGGATGCTGCATGTCCCCATCCATTGAAATGACGCAATCGCCAAAGGCATGGTCCATTCCTGCTTTAACAGCCAGCTGATGACCGAAATTCCTCGAAAATTCCAAAAAGAAAATATTGGTAGCTGTGTTGGCAAGTTCTTTAATTTTTTCCAATGTTTTATCGGCGCTGCCATCATCAACCAAAATAATTTCGAAATTATAATCAATGGTAGCGAAAACTTGTTGAAGACTGTCTATTAATACAAAAATATTGTCGGCCTCGTTATAGGCTGGGATTACAATAGAAACTAATTTATTCATTTCAGATCAATCAGATAGTTTTCAAAATCTTCTCTTAGCATTTGATAGATAATCACCAACCAAATAATAGCGCAAGGTAGGGCTTTGAGCGAATATAGACGAACAAATTCCTTTACGGCCTTTGGAAAAAGATCGGTTGGCGATAGGCTTGTTAAAATAAAGGCAAAAATGAATAGTGAGATTATCCAGGTATCTTGCGGCCTTCTTTGAATTACATACCAAATGGCTACACCAGTAAAAGCAATAATGTAGGTGGGTGACTCTGATCCGCTGCTGAAAATAACGGTAAATAATAGTGTAGAAGCTAAAAGCATTAGTTGGAATGCTCTATTTTTAAATTGCTTAATACGCAAATAAGGTAAAAGAAATATTGCCAGGCCGCCTAACAAAAAAGGTGCGTTTGGAAGTTCTGCATTGCCAGTTACCCTACGGCATATACCCATCACAGATATATCCTGAAACGAAGTTAAAGAAGCATTGTCGGCATTTTTATGCACCAGAGAATTGTACCAGTCTCCATAGGATTGGATTACAAAAGAAGGTGAGGATAGAAGCATTGGAAGGCAGAAAAGAATGGCCAGTAAGGCAATGCCAGCAATAATAAACTTTAATTTCTGCTTGCTAAAAAAGAAAAATGCAAGTCCTACGATACCGTATAGCTTGATCAAAGTGCCGAGTGCAATAAAAAAGGCGGACTTAACTTCTTCTTTTTTGCTGATGTAAGCGAAACTTAGCAAAATGAAGCCTGTTAGCGCGATGTTGAATTGAAAACTAAACAAAGCAGTAAGGGTTTCGTGTGCGCAAATCCATGCCATAAGTATCTTTTTGCGCTCACTTAAAGGCAAGCTGAAAATTCCCCAGAGCAATATCGATACGTTTGCCATATTCCAAAGAATCATCCCAAAGCCATCTGGAAGGATAGCGAATGGAGCAATTACTAGAGAAAAAATGGGTCCGTAGTGGTTGCTGTCCTTATATTCGGGATAAGTAAGATAAAGATTTTGAAGCGATTCGGTATGGTTGAAAACGTACTTAAATATGAGGTAATTGTTGTAAGAATGGTGCAGATACTGCTTCGACCCAGCTATAATGGCCAATAATATATAAACTCCAATTACACACTGTTTGGTTAGCAGCAGCGCTGATACTTTTTCTAGCGTCGATTTTTTAAAAATACTCATAACAAATGGAACCGCAATATAGCTATTTTGAGTTTATCTGGCTCAAAACAGTATTGCTCAAATCACAAAATCCAGCTGCGATTTTCAGCTTGTTAAATTTTTTACTCATTGCTATTCAAACACTTTAAACATGAAGGATAGTTAGCGTATCTCCACCGCCAAAAGTATAATGGTTTGATGAGAAGGGAGTTTAATTGGTGTTTTGATTACGTTGCATGTAAATAAGGTTTAGGATGACTTATTTAGATTATTCCCTTGATAGTATTAGCGAATAAAACTTGACAATCTGAGATAAGAAATATATAAAGGCAGAAAATGTTAATTAACTATTAATGTTGATGAATTTTTTCCCCAAAGTGAGGAAATAAAACATCGAAGGTTTTGCCTTTAGTAGTATGAGCGTCTCAACAAGGGTATTCTGTCTTCGTGGTATATCGTTTGTCATTAGAATAGATTGTGCAAATGTTTATTTCAACATGTTAAATATGAAGTATTCTATGGTTCGAACAAGTAATAAACCAAAACAAGTAGTGATTTTAAAGCCTACTGTTTTCTCGTGTATAGCCGGAAATAGAAATAGACAAGTCCGGATTGGATATCAAAATAAAAATCAAATATGTCAACGGTTTTATTAAATATAAAACACTTACATAAAAAAACGCATACCAATTTGGGTTTATTCGCAGTGTTATTTCGGCTAACAAGAAGGAATGAGTACCAACAAAATCGGCATCATCTCAAGCAAGACTTTACGAGTGCTAGATGTCTGGCTATTTACATCCTGGTAGGGCTATTAAGCCTATCATTAAAAAATTATAAAAAATAATATCAAAGTTTACTATGAATATATTTTCAATGTCTATCCTCAACGTTAAACACACTGCTATCAGAAGTGCTCTTTTGTGTTTATTTATAGTAGGTGCTTTAAGTCAGATAGTGCAAGCCCAACAAGGTTTTGGTACGAATAATCCTGCTGCATCATCTGTGGTAGATATGACCGCTACCGACAAAGGAGTATTGCTTCCGCGTATTGCTTTAACAAGTACCGCTTTGGCAGCCCCAGTGGTTTCTCCAGCAAACGCACTAACCGTTTTTAATACGAATACAGCTGGAGATGTGAAGCCAGGCTACTATTATTGGAATTTGGCACAAGCTAAATGGGTAAGCTTAAATGATGAACAAGCAGACGTACGGATGGTTGGTGGGAACAATCACATCACGCAAGACGCAGGTGTACTAGGTAATGGCACGAGTGCTGGTACAGGTTCTGGGAATATTCTGTTCGGGCAAAATTCAGGAAAGTCGACGAACTTATCTAACCGTGATAATAACATCATGATTGGTCAGTCTGCTGGGGGAAATGCAGACACACAAGAGGCTATACTTATTGGATGGAATGCAGGAAGTAAACTTGGCACTTCAACTTTTGGATTGGATGTAGACCCTGGTGTTTATATAGGCGTATTTGCCGGAGCTGAACAAAGTAGGGTGATTCCTAACTTTGGGAGTAGAAATGTATTTGTGGGATCAAGCGCAGGAAGGAACGGGCAGAATTTCAAAAGTGTAATTATTGGTTCTTCAGCGGGAAGTGATGTAAATGGGCAGAACAATATTTTGCTTGGTAGTGATGTTGGTGGTTCGCTCAATTCAGATAACAACATATTAATTGGTACTGCGCTTACCGCTATTAGCAATACAACAGGCAACCAACTAAATATTGGGGGGTGGATCTATGGCGACAATGGTAAAATTGGAATCGGAACTGGAACCACTGTACCATCCGAACGGTTAGATATTGCAAATGGAGGCATTAAAATAAGGGATTTGAATTTACCAGCTTATACTGCAAATCTGTCAACTGATAAAGTTGTTATGGCTGATCCTGATGGAATATTAAAAGCCATTTCAGCATCAAGTTTGATTGGTGACGTTAGCCCCTGGAATGTTCAAAACACATCTACAAAAGCTACACTAAATAGTCAGAACATTTATCAAAATGGAAAGGTTGCAGTTGGGTTTTCTTCCACAGACGCGGTTTCCGCTAAACAATTAGAAGTAAAGGGCGATATATTAGTAAATAAAGTAGATGCTGGGGTGATGTATCGGTTTGAAACAAATAATGATGACCAGGCCAATATCATTGCAGTTGCAGATGATAATATTGTTCCAACAGTATCGGGCAGCGGAGGCTTTTTAAGTGTAGGCAGATTAGTTTCGAGCTTTAGTAATGCAGTAGATACTAAATTCGGAGTTTTTGAATTATCCCCTGGACGAGCAATGGTTAACTACCAAGATAAGGCTACAGGGTTAGAAGCTTCTCTTTCGGCTAAAGAAGGAGAAGCCTTTCTAGGTACAGGCAAGAATTATATAACAAGTAACGAAGGAACTTTTGTTAATGCTACTCAAACCGATGGTGTTCAATTTATTTTTGGTAAACAATTCAATCCTAGTGGTGTACAAACCTATAAATTTCCTACCAATACAGGAGCGGCAAACCAGGTGTTAACAACCAACGGCACAACAAATGCCCAGTTGATATGGAAAGATTTATCAGCGGCAAGTATCAAATCTAATATCATTAAGATAACCGCTGGTTATACTACTACGGCCGATGATTATACGATTTTAGTTAATGCTACAACAGGGGGAATTACGTTAACCCTGCCAACTGCAAGTTCGAGTTTGGGCCGTATACTGGTTATTCGTAAGACAGATGAGACGAGTAATTTACTAACCTTTAGCGAGGCTATTAAAATTTCTGAGACTACAAGTTTTACAACGCTAAACGTTAATTCTACTATTCGAATTCAAAGTGATGGAATTGCCTGGTATAAAATAGACTAATGATGGAAACAGGTAAGCTAATAAACAATCAATTGCGCAATTGTACCCATAAAGTTATAATGAAAAATAAAATCATAATCGTAACGGCTTTAGTTATGGCTCTTGGCTACACGGCAGGGGCACAAACAACTTCACAGAAAATAGGTGAAAATCCAACTATAAAAGATGCCTCAGCCTTGCTTGAATTAGAAGCGAACAATAAGGGCTTATTAATCCCGAGAGTTAATTTGACAAGTACAACACTTGCAGCCCCGGTTACTTCTCCTGCGAATGCGCTAACAGTCTTTAATACTAATACAGCTGGAGATGTAATGCCAGGCTACTATTATTGGAGTTTAATTGAAGGAAAGTGGATACGTTTGACAGATAATACGTTCTATAATGGACTTGAGTTGAACGGAACTAAGGCCGGTTTAGGAGGTACACTAGATCATGATAGCAAAATATTCCTTAATAACAAGGAACTGAGTTTTATGAGCGGGTCTGAAGGGTTGCCGTTTCCATCCACGAGGTCAACGGTGATCAACAAAAATGGAATTAAATTAAGATATAATGATGGCGGTGGCGCCCTAGACCCTGACATTAGGGATTATTATTTAAGCATAGAGAATACAAGAACGGTACTAAACACGAATACACAACTTGGTACACCATTCGATGGCATCACTACTGGACTTAAAAGTATTTTTACATTAAGGAACTTAAACGAGGAAAAGTATATTGGAGGACAATTTGGAGCTATCACTGGGTCATCTGTAGGGCTGAATCTTGTTCAAATTGGCGTGCTGGCAAAAGCAGACTATAATCTTTCGTTAAGCCAGGCTAACCAGGTTATAGGTGGCTATTTTGAAGCGAATAATACCTCAACCGGTTCGCTTAGTAATTATGCTTTGTATGCAAAGGCTACCGGGAGCAATCCATATGCATTGTATGCAGATGGCGGCGCAGTGTTGATTAAAGATCTAAATAGTGCTGCGACACCAGTAGGAGGTGCTGTTAGACCAGTTAATGTTGATGCGAACGGAAAGTTAGTGATAGGTACTTCGGCAATGCCCGGTTTCTTCTACGCTCCTTCGATGGTAATGCCAACAAGCAATATCGACCTACCTAACCATGTTACCTATGATGCTGGTAATCAAACATTCACGGTTGACCTATATGCAGTTTATGGTGAACAATTTGGCATGTTTGGAGACGTTTCGGGTGCCAGCAGAACAGCTATTAAAAGCACGGGAGCTGGAGCACTGCCAGTTCTACCTGCCACTGCTTTAGGTTATTTTGTAACTTATTTTGATAATACGGTATTTGATCCTTCCAGTATTACATTAAGCCCAAGCGGACTGCTAACCTATAAAATTTTAGCTACAGGTACTGTTGGTGCTAAAACTTATATGAATTTAGTATTTAAAGTATTGTAGCATTAAAATTAATGAAGAATTCACCTCTCTATAAGTTTTTACTGGTTGCGGCAATGCTCTGTTTCACTATTAGTGCAAGTGCGCAAAATACCTACTATTGGTTTGGTGGTGCCGGAAATTGGTCACAAGTTAGTCACTGGTCTTTAACTTCAGGTAACAGCGGTGGAGTTATTGCTCCTGCAGTACCAACTTCCAATGATCATGTGATTTTCGACGATAATTCAGGTTTCGGAACGTCAACAGCAACCAATACTGTCACCATTAGTTTAGAAGCTTTCAGCAAAAACTTTATTGTGGCTACAACGGCTACTGGAAATAGTCCTCGGTTTGCTGGTGCTGCTACATTAAACGTATTTGGGTCTATCAGTTTTTCAAATAATACATCTTGGGTCAAAACCGGCGATGTGTTTCTAAAATCAGTTGGAGCGGCAACTATTACGCCCAACGGTGTAACTACAATTAGTTCTAATTGGATAGTAAGTAGCGGAAGTTATACTCTACTAGGTCCCTGGATCGCGGCAAGCTTCCTTTATGTAAATGCAGGTGCAACATTAAGTACCAATGGACATACACTCAACGTCATTAATTTCGTTCATAATGGTCATGTAAACTTAGGGGCTTCCATTGTAAATTGTTCGGGCTCATGGAACTCTTCAGCAGGGGCAACTGTTAATGCCGGCACTAGTACTATTAATGTTAAAAGTACTTCTTATATCATTTTAAGCTCGATTGGTTTTGCTTCTACGGCTGGACTGACCTGGTATAACGTCAATGTTGAAAGTCCGAGTGCTACAAATTTTAGTGGTGGTTCTGGTTGCACTTTCAACGATGTGAGTTTTTTATTAAAAGGTAAGTTCACCATTATCGGCAACAATAATTTCAGGAATTTGACTTTATCTCCAGGAGCTATTCACGAGTTTACGGGAGGTAGCAATCAGGTTTTGTCGGGAGTGTTAACTTCAACTACACCAGACTGTGAGGGATTGACCGAAATCCGCACCACTACCTTCCCGTCGGCGAGAGCAACATTGACTGTACCTGGGATAACCAATGTTATTAACGCCAGAATCACGAATATGGCGGCAAGCGGAGGTACAATAAATGTGGTTGGCGTAGATAATGGAGGGAATTTGGGTTTCACATTTACATCTCCCATACCTAAAACCCTCTATTGGGTTGGTGGTTCAGGCGGCGATTGGAACAACACAGCAAACTGGTCCAATTTATCTGGTGGTCCTGGAGGCTATTGTATTCCTACTCAGTTCGACAATGTTATTTTCGATAGCAACTCTAATGCATCTGTTCCTGTAAATATCGGCGCTTCGGCTCAAGGTTACTGTCATAATATTACCGTAACCGGATGGGCGGGAGCTGTTTTATCCATTACAGGTGGAGCTTCTTCAAGTTTAAATATTTTCGGCGCAAGTACCTGGAAGAACGGAATGAACTATAGTGTTCCAACAACAAGGTACTTATCCTCAGACCCTTCCGAACCACTTGTTTTTGATGGGGTATTGCAGCGAACTAATACTTATTTCTCTGGCTCTGGAGGGTGGATTTTTCAAGATAATTTCGATACAGGAACAGGGGCCGTAGATTATGGAATGTGGCTAGAAAAAGGAACGTTAAATACCAATAGTAAAAATATATTTTTGCAAGGCGTCTTTCGGTCGGCCGAATCATTTGTTAACGAAAATAGTCCGCGAACACTTATTCTAGGCAGCTCAGAATTTAGTGTGGTGAACTGGATAACTAACATAAATGGCGGAACTACCGCCAATTATTCTCTAGATCCTGGTACCAGCCATATCATTGTACGTGGAGATAGTGGCGGTGGTGGTAATTTCAACACCGTTACAGGGCAAAATTTCTACAATCTAACTTTCAAAAGTATTTCCGCTTCATTTGTCGGTTATGACTTGATTTTTAATAAGGTAGTGGCTGAAAATAATTTAACTATCATTGGTCAAAAAAACTATCAGATATTACAGTTAGCGTCAAGCAAAATTACCCGAATTTCGCATATGCAAACAATAGCTCAGCAACTGGTTGCTGGCAGTTTCGATTGTGCGCCAATGGCAGAAATTATAGATAATGGAAATAATGGTACCATAAGTATGCCACCATCGGCAACACCAGTTGTCATTCATAACGTTAGAATGCAAGGAATTGATGCTATTGGAGGAAATACCTTTAATGCAACAGGGGTTGATTTGGGAGGCAATAACGGTTGGACATTCGCCGGAGTAGCATCCAAAACGCTCTATTGGATCGGCGGATCTGGACAATGGAACGATCCTTTACACTGGAGTACAAATGCTGATGGTTCGCCATCCGGTGGCTGTGTTCCCAACCAATATGATGATGTCATTTTCAACCAATTTTCTGGACCTGGTACGTCAGCAATAGCAATTACGGTAAATACTAATCCAGCCTACTTTAAGAATATGATCTGGACAGCAGGTGCTCCTATTGGCGCCACCATCACCTCCGATCAAAATATCTTCTGCTATGGATCAATGACGATGGGACAAAACATGTCGTGGATTTCTACAAGCAATACGATATATTTTAAATCTTCAGTTGCTGCTCAATCGATTTTATTTAATGGATCATCTTCAAGACTTGGACTCGATTTCGATAATCCAACAGGGGGGTGGATATTTCAAGATTATGTAAAACTCGTAAATCTTGCAGGCATACAATTTCGTTCTGGGAGTTTGAGTTTTAATGGAAATAATGCAGAATTAGGAAGCTTTTTTTCATATGACGTGCCAAGTAGAAACTTAAACATCTCCAATTCCCAAATCAATATTACTACGTCTTTTACATATAAAGGAAGTTTAGGAATACTTAATGCGATTGGAAGTACTATCTCAGTGGGTACTACTTTTACTTCGGAAAGTACCATCCTCCAGTGGCACGATATAATAATGAGGGCAGGGGCAGTAGGTAATTTCGTTGGAGGTGGCGCCAATTATAATCGCGTATGGCTGAGGAAAAGTACTACGGTTAGCGGTAATAACCACATGAAGATTTTAGAGATTGATCAGAACCAGGTTACAACAACACTAACCGCAGGTAGCACACAAACGGTTGATAATATGCTTTACTTAAGTGGTACACCTTGTCAGTTTAATCGAATATATTCATCCATAGTTGGAACTTCAGCAAACCTAAACGTTCTCGCTGGAAATGACAAGTTTGATTTTGTTTATGTTAGGAACATCAACGCAAGTGGTGTCACACTATCATTTGAGCGGAACAGTGTTAATGAAGGCGGCAATAACAATATTTCTTTTTTAACGAGTGGAAGTACCGGATTAATCGGTTTGGGCAATGATTTGGAATGCAATGAGTTTGATGCAGCTATCCCAACAACTTATACCTTAAATGCACAAGGATTTTATGGTGGCCCGAGTACAACCTACAGCTGGACTAAAATTGGTGACCCAGCGCACAGTGGTGTTCTAGGCACAGACAGTACGCTAGATATCAGCACACTTGGTTTTGGTACCTATCGCGTTGATGTAAACTATCAAGGAAGCACAAGTTGTATTGTAAACGACCAGATCACCGTTACCCAACGTACTGTAGTTCCAATTACAGCCAATAATCAATCGGTATGTATAGGTTCACAAGCTACTGTCGCCAAGTTGACTGCATCAGGAAGTAATATTAAGTGGTACGATGTTCCAGCGAATGGGACAGCATTGGCATTAAATACGCTATTGATTAACGGCGCAACTTACTATGCCTCGCAAACAGTAAATGGATGCGAAAGTCGTCGTGTAGCGGTGGTGGTAATCTTAAATTCTTGTTTTGTTCCAGTAAATCCTTCGATGAGGAGTAGAGTGAACGCAACAGTTGCGACAAATTAGAATGTAAGATAAGTTAGCGTCACCATTCTGAAATTTTGCTTTTTTCTTGTGAGCTCAAATTGCATTCATGTGTAACGATTTAAAATTTGCCTACATATTTGGCATGTCAATCGCAAAGAGATCCGATTAACATGCCAATAAAGCGCTTTGCGAAAATTACCTCAGTGAAATTTTTACTTATTGTGTTTTTTAAAATCTTATGGCGCTCAATTTAGCTCCGCTGTCTCAGTATTATCTTGGATTTCTGGGTTTTCTAATAAGATCAGCTTTATACCACAAATAGATAGGGATGTTTGGTCGATCTTTTGGAAGTTATGTTTTCAGGGATGAAGAAGTAGTATCAATTATCCAAATTTGCTATCACTTGTGCTTTCTAATCCTATTAATAATCGGTTGGAATGCCAAGATTTCCCAAAAACCTTCTGCTTTAGCATTAAATTAATTAAATCGAGTAGTTGCTTCTGTTTTCCAGTGGTTGATGAGGAACAGAATAACGCACATTTATGCAAAGTTTTCTAATATTATTCATTAAAAAATTGCACCCTATTTATCTGTTTTTAACCAATTTAATGCAGCAATAATCTTTTTGTCAGCGTTAAGGTTCTCGAAATTATCACCGCCAATGATGATCTGGTCTGGTTGCACATCCTTCCAGTATGCATTCCCATTCCGGTCAGCCTCAATGGCAGTAGACATAAACACACCTAATGAATATGCCAACCAGAAAGAATCGTTTGCAGTAGTGTAACCTCCGGTATTTTCGCCGATGAACATCGTGTTTTTACGTCCTTTAAAGGAAATTGCCACCGCCTCACCAGAGCTGGCCGTAAATCGGCTTAGCAAGACGACAACCTTTAAATTACTGGCGGGAGCGCCGATATTTGCAATTGTGCAGTAGGTATCTTTTCCAGAGTAAGCGCTGTTAGGGGTAACACCCCAGCTCTCATCTTCCTTGCCATCGGCACCAACAAATGCGCCTAAGTTGCCTGGTTTAAATAGGTTGGCTATGCCGCCCAACATGGCAAACATTGCTCCACCCGTATTCAGGCGAAGATCTATCACCAATCCCTTTAATTTACTAGGATCAAGTTTGTTTAAGGCACTTTGTATTTCCTGACCAATCCGATCCTGATCTCCTTTAGCTCTTGGGTTGTTTGCAGGAATAAGCAAATAACCATAACCCTTTGCCAGCATCTGGCTTTTTAAAGTCGGTTCCTGTTTTGTAGCTTCAATTAGATTTTTGTAAGTCGGAGTATCAATGGCCTTGCTAGGCACCCGCCACGAATAATATTTGCCTTGATAGTTCATAAAAGCATGGTGGTCGCCTAGCATTTCAAATAATAATTTTATTGCAGGTATCGCTTCTTTAACGGTTTTAGCGCCTGCTGCCTTTGCACGTACCTGACTTTCTATCTGTGACCAATTCACTTTTTCACGGAAGATAGATTTAGTCTTGGCAAAGCTCAATGTAGTATCAATCAAAAGCTTTACACTATCTGTAGGAGATGCATTAGCTTGCCTATATACAAAAAGCGTAGGGATGATCAACGAAAAGAAAACAGCAAATTTCAATAGGAATTTCATAAGATATAGTTTTCAGTAAATCTGATCTTATTTGTGATAATTGCAATTTATTTTATCCCAAACCCCTGTAAAATTATCCCAACCTTATGGATTATTGCAAATAGTTTTCACGCTTGCCCAATTTATTGGGATGAAAAAATGAAATTGTTCAAATTATAATATATTTCCATACACATTACGTAACTTAATGGCAAAGATGTAAACTGTTCATTTAGCGTTTGAAATGCATTAGCAAAGAAAAAAGCCTTTAGATTTTTAAGTCTAAAGGCTTGATAATTAATGTAGAGTCAATCCGCGGAAGTTCGAACTTTTATGAGCATTGCGAAGCGATAGTTGATTTTGAGAATTTGTTAAACAATAAGGTGGAAAGGCAGTATCGTAAAAAGAAATTACTATAAGTTTTACCAAGGAATTTATCATTTTGAAATCTATTCCAATAGCCTCTTCAATGAATTGTTTCGCCCATTTTTGTATTATCAAGAAACGACCGTTTTTTGATAGAAATTGAGATGAGTATTTGATAAACAGTTATAGAACTATTGTGTCTTTTCTAGCAGGCCAGCGATGAAGTAAAGTCTACAGTTGTTTCCTTTCAACCATCAAGAAAAAGGAAGAATACAAGTTATCCTATGAGAGATTTTTGGCTATATTGTAATCACCTACATTTATTGAAATGAAAAACGACAAAACATCACAAAACTACACGTTAAACAGACGTAACTTTGTTACTGGAATTATCCCGGTGATAGCTGGCGCAACAATACCATCCTGGGCTTCGGCGAAGGAGATTCAACAAACCAGAGAAGACAATGACTTTCCAGGACTTATTACGCGAGAGAAAAAGCCATTAAATATGGAGTTTCCATTTCCTACGTTAAAAAACAGGATTACTCCAAATAACCAGTTCTTCATCAGGAGTCATTTTAATATTCCCAATATTGATGCTACAAATTGGGAATTAGAGATTGGCGGCAACACCAATCATGTCATAAAGATCAATCTGAGCGAACTTAAAAAGCTTCCTGCAAAAAAGGTAATGGCTACTATAGAATGTGCCGGAAACGGACGTGCTAACCTCGCCCCAAAAGTGAAGGGTTTAGGATGGGAACAAGGTGGGATCAGCAATGCTGAATGGACAGGAGTACCTTTATCCGTATTGTTAAAGAAGGCTGGCATAAAGGTGGGTACGGTAGACATTATTTTGGAAGGGAATGATGAGGGGATGATTACAGAAGAGCCGAAATCACCAGGAAAAATCAAATTCGCCCGAAGCATTCCGTTAAATATAGCAATGCAGGATCACATCATCATCGCCTATGAAATGAATGGAAAACCATTGAGTGCTGAACATGGTTTCCCGGCAAGGGCAATTATTCCAGGATGGTATGGTATGGCATCTGTGAAATGGCTGATGAAAATTACTGCATCTGAAAAGCCGTTTGATGGCTATTGGCAGACGATTGAATATGCTTACTGGAAGCGTGTTGAAGGACTACCTACCTTGACGCCCGTAACCACTACATTGGTTAAGTCTGAAATATCAAGGCCGGTATTGTTTGAAGCGGTGCCGGCTGGAAAACCTTATCAAGTAAGGGGTGCAGGATGGTCAGGTGATAGTAACCTATCGAAAGTAGAAATAAGCACGGATAAAGGAAATTCATGGCAACCAGCAAAATTAATTGGTCCTGCTATCCCTTTCGCCTGGCAGCTATTTGAATTTGAATGGGTGGTTCCTGCTAAGACTGGAAGATATAGTTTAATGGCTAGAGCGACAGATCAAAATGGCAAAACGCAACCCATGGAGCATGATTTAGACAGAAGAACTTACATGGTTAATTTTATCTCGCCAATTGATGTAGATGTAATATAGCTCAATAAGAACAAATTTCAGGATCTTGCGGTTATCGCATAAGGCTTGTTTGGCATAAACAGTTTATCACAATTAATATTCTACATCAAACCATGATCAGATTCACGTCTATACTTCTACTATTTGCTAGTTTCTCTGCACGAGCACAACATGAACACATGCAAATGGCAACTAAAAAAAATGTCTTCCTTGGGCAAATGGCTCATATGATGATGAAGATGGATGAAATATCAGCTACCACATCTGCAGACAGAGATTTCATACAAATGATGATCCCACATCACCAGGGTGCTATTGATATGGCAGAAGAAGAGATTAAGACCGGAAAAAATAAAGAAATGATTCAGCTAGCTAAAAGTATCAAAGCTGAGCAACAAACCCAGATTCAGCAAATGCGACTCCTGCTCAGCCATCCTGAAGGATTTATCGCTACAGGCAACCAACATCAAAACGCCAACCAGAAGATGATGAAAGTGATGATGGAACAAATGCCTGAAGAAAAACAATTGTCTGATACTGATCTGTCCTTTGCAAGGATAATGCTTCCTCACCATCAGGCTGCCATCGACATGGCTAAAGTTGAGTTGCGGTATGGAAAAAATAAAAATGTAAAAAGACTGGCCGAGAATATTATCTCAGATGAACAGATAGAAATCCAACAAATGAAGACATTTACAAACTCCCATTAACATATGAAAAAGATATCCTTGTTTACGCTATTAATATTCAGTTTTGCCCTACAATCAAAAGCACAATCAATCTATGCCCAAGACAGGGTTTATACAGGCAATCAGATATCTAATACGGTTTCTGTCTTAGATCCCTCAACACAAACGCTATTAGGAAATATTGTTCTTGGTAAACCCCAACCTGATATCTTAAGTCCTCTATATAAGGGACAGGCCCTGGTTCATGGCCTGGGTTATTCCCCTAAAAGGCAATTACTAGCAGCGGTTTCCATTGGATCAAATTCAGTAACCTTTATTTCAACAGCAAAAAATAAAGTTTTAAAAACTGTTTATATCGGACGTTCACCGCATGAGGCAACCTTTAACCCTTCAGGATCACAGGCATGGATATCGGTAAGAGGAGAATCGTATATCAGCGTAATTGATGCAAATAAACTGATTGAAATCAAGCAAATTCCAGTAGCCGACGGCCCGGGAATGGTTGCTTTTACTCCAGATGGAAAATGGGCTTATATTTGTTCCAGCTTTACTGCAGAAGTGGATGTAGTGAATGCAACTTCTTATGCTATTGTAAAGCGTATTCCAGTAGTTAGTCCATTTTCTCCAAATATATTCTGTAGTCCTGATGGGAAATGGATTGCATTGACACATAAGGATGTAGGGAAGATCACTGTCATCAGCACGGAGACAAATACGATACATACAGTACTAAATACAGGTCCAATTACCAACCATGTCACTTTTACTTTAGTTAATGATTCACCTGTGATGCTGGCAACCATTGGCGGAGAAAACAGCTTAAAAGTATTTAGTGTTTCACAAGATTTCAAGCTTACTGATAGCGTTGCGACAGGATCATTGCCACATGGCGTCTGGACTTCGGCAGATGGTAAATTTGCATATGTCGGATTAGAAAATGATGACCAGGTACAAGTGGTTGATCTGGTAAAAATGGCCGTTGTAAAAACCATTGCTATTGGACAATGTCCGCAAGCATTGTTGTACGCCGCTAATGCCAGCCCTGCAAATGCCTCAAAAGAAAATTTAACCCCGCTTAATCTTGCAGACAAAAGTCAGGTGATTAAATTGATGAATAAGGATAATTCAATGTCATCAGGCATGCTAAACGTAAGAAGCGTAGGCTTGACTGATCTTGTCCAACAGGACTTTAAAAAACTCGAGCCAAATACTTCGTATACTTTAGCGTTAACCAACTCCTCAAATGATACGTTTAACGCAGATTATGTCATCAATTCTTTTAAGACCGATGAAAAAGGAGCTTTTAGCGGTCAATCCTCGGGGATAATTAAGAGTGTAGGAACAGGTGGCGCCGATTATAAACATGTGGTTCTTATTGATGATCTTTCAAAAAAGCTGGTGATGATCAGTAACTAATGTATTTTAAACCAAAGATATAACTGCCCATAATGCAGCACTTGAAATTACTATCCATAAAATTACGCCTTGTAACAGTGGCATTATCCCCACTGCTTTCAAGATAGTAAATGAGAGTCCGCTTCCTATCAGGAACAAGGTTAAAGTTAAGCCTGCTTTTGCTAATGCTACAAAGTAGGGCGCAAAAGGCTTAATAAAAGGTAAGTAGGTGTTGGCGATCATTGCCAGGATAAATAGCCCTATAAAATAGGGTATACTAACTTTGCTATTGTTGCTTTTGAACAGGAAAGATGTACCAAACGCTACGGGAACAATCCATAGTGCTCTGGCTAACTTAACAGTTGTGGCTATCTGTAGTGCTTGTTCACCATATTTACTGGCTGCCCCAACAACAGAACTGGTATCGTGAATAGCAATGGCACACCACATACCAAATTGTGACTGTGACAAGTTAAGCGCATGTCCGATAGCGGGGAAAAGAAATAAGGCCACCGAGTTGAGTATAAAAACAGTACCCATTGCAACGGAGATCTGTTTTTCTTCTGCGTTCATTACAGGCGACAATGCAGCAATAGCACTTCCACCACAGATCGCCGTTCCAGCTGATATCAAAAAAGATGTTTTACGTTCTATTTTAAATACTTTTCCCAGGATAAAACCAATGATAAGCACTCCGAAAATAGAAACTACGGTAAACAGTACGCCTTCTTTTCCTGCTTTCATTGCACTGAATACATTCATTCCAAATCCTAGCCCGACAACAGAAATTTTTAGCAGCAGGTTTGTGGCCTTGTGATTTAAATGCAGATAGGGATGTTCCATTAGTTGCGCCAATACTAATCCTAGCAATAAGGCTAAAGGAGGCGACATAAATGGAAAGAGGCACAGCAAAACTGCCAGGATGAAGATAATTTTACGGGTGTTTAAATTTAAGTTTAGCAGGTTACCCGCCTTTATTTTAGAAGAATTTGAATTGTCTTTGATTTGTGTCATAATTTTGATTGTCTTTATTTTCTAATTCAAAGATCCATAACTAATAAACCCCGATCAAATCATTAAAACTTATCTTCCATAACTTCATGTTATAGAAGATAAGTTTTTAGACATTATTTATTCCCAACCCCATTTTTTGAAAATGAGATGTCCTTTATCGGATTGCATAAACTTGATAAAATCCTCAGTTTCCGACTTATGCGTACCAGTGCTACCCCTCACTACAGGTGTACCTCTATAGACTGTTTGTGTAACAGGAATCCTAACCATTGAGGTGAGGTCTGGTAAACGGTTATGCCAGGAGCCAAATGTTATCCAGGCATCATATTGAGGATCATTTTTCCATGCAGCAATACCCAATGCCGAATTTGCAAATGTACCTGCTATACGCTGCTGTATGTTTGCAATCAGATCTTGTCGACCTGCCAAATCTTCCCAAAGCCCCATTTGCCCAGCCCCATTCACATCAAGAATTTTCACACCTGGTTTACAGAGATCGCCCAGATTTTTGATGTTTTTAGGATTGCCGGGCCGTACCAGGATCGCTGCCGCACGTTTATATAACTCTGTCCGAGAGTTCGCCACTATCATGTTTGGGTGGTCAGACATGAATTTTGAAAGCATGTATTCTGCTCCTCCAAAGAACAGATCTGCATGTTTCATTGCATCCGGCATCCATTCATTATCTGGCCCGGCAGTGACTTTAATTACGATATCATGCTGCTTTCCAAAAACCTTCGCACATTCATTGATCGGTCCGAGCGGCCCACCGGGACCATAGACATATAAAGTATCGTTTGGGATTTGTGCATTCCCAATGGTCACTACAGCAACGACTGACAATATGGTTAAAAATATATTTTTCATTGTGTTTATGTTTAAGGTAAATCAAAACCAAACTTTTTGTAGATGGCAGCAGCCTGCGGACTGATCAAAAAATCCATAAAATCTTTTGCAGCGGCCGGATGTGGCGCATCTTTTAACTGTCCCGCTATATATTGCGCATGGATATTCTCTTTTTCAGGAATTTCAATGAGCTCAACAGGATGGCCAATCATTTTCTGATAGTAGGCCTCAGTATACCATACTGGAGCGGCGTCACTTTCGTTGTATAGGATCCTCATTGGTGATTGGCGATGATGGATCATGGTAAGATAAGTAGTCTTATCTTTAACTTTATCTTCCATGATGGTAGATTTTAATGTTTCCCCTCCAGCTTTCACATAGGCTTCTTCAATACGTTTACCGATCCCTTCATTCTCTGGATTGGGCATACTGATCCTCAGCTCTTTATTTGCTAAATCTTTGAGTGACTTCAATGCCTTCGGATTTCCCTTTTGGACCATGATTGCCAACCTGTTTCTAGCATATAAAGTCGTTTTGCTAAACCATTCAGGGGTCATGTCTATCCGGTTCTTACCAGCTGTATAAACATCCGGCTTTAAGGTAATTCTCATGTTGCCCACCACAATGCTACCGGTTTTTATTTGTTGGGCTAAAATGCCTGGGGGAAGCGTTTCGGCAAATACCCGCTGATAATGTGGATATGACTTTTTAAAGGCTGCAATTAATTCGTCAATGCACATAAACTGGTTACCGGCAAAGAAAACCACCAGTTGGGGATCATTAATGTCTCCAAAAAGATCAGGCACATTGTCTACTCCAGGTACTGTGAACTGAACTTTACTTTCAGGTGGAGTATTCCAGGGCGGATCAAAGCGATGATCCTGGGCCTTAACATTTCCACAAAGCAATAAAAATGCAACTGTGGCTAAAAAGGTGTGATTTATATATTTCATGATTTTCTAATTATTTGGTTTAAGGATGTACAACTGCCCATCCCTGATATTGACGGATGATGATTTCACCATTGCCGCTGGGTACATAACTGATAAAATCAAATAAGGTATTTTTTTCGATTTTCCTTTCTCTGACGGTATTTTCACATTGTGCAAGAATTACTCCTCTGGATTGCAGTTCTAACAATGTTTTTTCAAAAGATCCGTTCTTCTGGTAAACAGCTACGCCATCTCCAAAGGCAATAAGTTCTGCATTGATTTTCCCTTTTAACCTGGGATCGTCGAGTGCATTTTTTAGGTTTCGAAGTGTTCCTGCAATCTTTTTCTCATCACCGTTATTGATTACATACAGTGCCTTATAATTTTTCAGGGTGGCTTTTGCCCCTGTAAAATTAGCAGGTGTAGCTTGGGCAAAAGTGGCCGAGGTTGCTGCGATCAGCAAAAATAATGTACAGATTAAGGTTATTTTTTTCATGATTTTAGATTTTGATGATTTATTTAGTTGTTAGTTTTACTTGTTTTTCGGAGGTTACAATTGGTGCAAATGGACCATACTTATGTTGATTTTCAGAAAATTTGTCGGCATATGGTCCGTATGGCGCATCAAAAGGTTTTTTTAACAAATCAGGGTAATCTTTTCCCTGATCTTTATGTGGTCTTGGCTGTGAGTTCACAAAAGCAGCGAGATCCCAGGCCTCCTCATCACTTAACCGCGCATCTCCATATCTGGCACCATATGGCATATTGTTCTTTACGAACCCCGCAAAGTTACTGAGTCTATACATCCCTGCGCCATCATTGTAGCTGTGTTTGCCCCATAATGGCGGATAAACATAAGTTAGTTTGTCTTCATCGAGTATTCCCTCACCATTTGCACCATGACAACTTTGACATTTACTGGTATATAAAATCGCTCCATGTTTGACATTCGCTGCCCTATCCAGGAATTTTAATTTTTCGGTTCCCGTTCCAAACACTTTCTCCCCTTTTTTTACACCTGTTCCAAGCCATTTCATATAAGCCAGCATTGCCTGTATCTCTTTACTAGATTCGTCTGGTACTTTGCCTGCAAGACTTCGATTGAAGCACTCTGCAATACGTGCCGATGCAGGTTCAACCTTTCCTGATCTGCCACTCATTTTAGGAAAACTGGAAATAAAACCAGCATAATTATTTCCGAACAGTTTGGTTCCACCCTCGAGGTGACAATTCTGACAATTCATACCATTTGTAATACGGGCTATGGATCCATTTGGCCCAAAATATTTGCTCGTATGTGCTATTAATTCTTTGCCATACCTGATCATCTGGCCGTACTTGGTGTCCGCCGGAATCGTATTTTCATCAGGCGCTTTCCAGGCATCAGCAGGTACAACCTGGCTTTTGACGTTAACAGCAGCTATACCGGTTTCCACATCCTGTTTGGTTTTTGCTGTCACTACATCTGGCTGCCCATTAAAAAATAAAGTGCAGATGAAAATGGTTCCACAAGCAACAAATAGAAACGCAATGATAGCCGTTGTCCTGGCTGTATATATAAGTGCTTGTCTGATTTCTTTTTCTGTTGATTCCTTATTCATAACCAATATTTTTCTGTTACAAATGTGCATTTATTCTACTCATCAGAAAAAGCATAAAAAGTTATTGATGATAACGTAAGGTTATGATGTCAGTACCCGTTGAAACAAATTGTTTGTATCTTAGGTTATCTACTAAAACCGTGTATGATAGATTTCCGTTTGCAAGTATTTTATGCTGTCGCTAAAAGGCTGAATTTTACAAAGGCCTCGGCAGAGTTATTTATCAGTCAGCCTGCTGTAACCAAACACATTAAAGAATTAGAGCAGGAGTTCAAAATGTCATTATTTGAACGCAGTGGAAACAAAAAAATCAGCCTCACCCCAGCCGGCGAATTATTGTTGCATTACGCAGAACAGATTTTTGGAACTTACCGGGAACTGGAATATGATATGAATCTACTTACTAAACAGCATAAAGGAATATTGAGGATTGGTGCCAGCAGTACTGTGGCACAATATATCATTCCACCTGTATTGGCACAGTTTCACAATAAGTTTAAGGATATACAAATTCAACTGGTTACCGGAAACACAGAAGATGTAGAGCAGCGTTTGATTGCTAAGGAAATAGATTTTGGAATCATTGAAGGCATCTCCCGGAACCCACAGATTAAATACGAACAATATCTAAAAGACGAGCTGGTGCTGGTGTGTTCTGGTCACAATTATGCCATGAAAAAGGAAATGATCAAACCGAATGAGTTGAAGGATTATGATTTATTACTTCGTGAACCTGGTTCTGGTACACTAGATGTTATTGCATATGCTTTAAAAGCACACCAGATAAAGGTGGGGGACTTAAATATAGAAATGCAGTTAGGTAGTACCGAAAGCATTAAATCCTATTTGATTCACAGCAAATGCCTGGCTTTTTTATCTATCCACTCCATATTGAAAGAGCTCAAGAATAATGAATGCCGCATCATAGATATCAAGGATATGGTTATCGAAAGGCCGTTTCATTTCATTCAGCTTCATGGTCAGCAGGACGCTCTGGCGGAACTATTTATGCGCTTCGCTAAAAGCTACAACTATAATGTATAGTGTTACCGAAATTTCGAGGCAATATCAGCCAGCTAAAGTGCTGCTGCTCTTTGTTTCTGAAGCTCCTGGAGGTGACGATAAACATTTTTACCTGGGAAATACTAATCTGTTTCGAACAATTTATCTTGCATTTAGTGAGGTATTTGGCGATTTTAAATCTGTAGAAGATTTTTTGCAGTTCTTTAAAGGCACGGGATGCTTTTTGGAACATCTAACTTGTACACCTATTGATAAATCGTCAGTTAAAATCAGAAAAAACCAGAGGCAGGGGGGAATAGAGCAATTAGCTCATAAAATCAGAACATATCAACCCCGATTAATCATGATCCTAATGAAAAGCATTGAACAAGAGGTTAAAGAATCTATTGACCTATCAGGCTTATCGTTTATCGAAGAAATTGCAGTTACCTGCTATCCTGCCGGCACTGAATCAAACAGGCTTACTTGCATCCGGGATACCAGGGTTATCATCTCCAAACTGGCATCGATATTGACATAACATGCAAATATATTGCTGTAATATACCGATACAGAACAAGATGAAAATTCAAGATCAGGAAAACACCAAACAGCATGCAGGAGACCATTTGGCTAATGAAAGAACATTTTTGGCCTGGATCAGAACCAGTATTGGTATCATGGGATTTGGCTTCGTGGTGATGAAATTCTCGCTATTTATCAAGCAGATCAGTGCCGCACTGGGGAGTAAAGTGCCCCTGCACCAAACCGGAGATTCCCGCATTATCGGGATTTTTCTAGTTGCCCTGGGAGCAATTACTATCATTTGTTCTTACTTAAGATATAATTCAACGAAAGAACAATTGAATCAGGGGGTGTATTACCATTCAACACTTTTTGTTAAAGTTTTAACCGCTTTAGTTTTCATAGCTAGTATACTTTTACTGCTCTACCTTATTAAAACAACATAGGCAGTTAAATCATCTGTACTTGATGCTTTAGAAAAGAGAGGAAGGAAAGCGGTCGATATAGCGTTGCTTTTTGATATAAATTGCTGATTGCATTGGTCAAGGATCTTATAAAAATTTCACCTCTTTATGATAATCCACAGGAACAGGATAAGTCAATATTTTATGTTCCCGTAAATATTTTGGGTACCGCAATACGCTGTGAAGAATATATACCTGAATGGCCACTGAAAAAATAGGCTGTAAAACAGGCTACCGCAAAAAACATGGTGTATTCACTACCAAAAAGTTCTATACCCATAATCGTACAGGCAAGGGGTGTATTCGTTGCACCAGCAAAAACAGCAATAAATCCAAGGGCAGCAAACAAACTAACTGGAGCATTTAATAAGGTCGAAAGTGCATTGCCTAATGTTGCGCCAATATAAAACAAAGGCGTTACCTCACCACCTTTAAATCCAGTTCCTAATGTTAAAGTTGTGTAAATGGTCTTCCATAACCAGCTCCAAGTATCTGCTCCACCAGGCTGAAAAGCAGAGGGAATTGTAACGGCTCCTTGGTATTCGCTATCCACGCCCAAACTTAAGTAATCCGGTTTCCCGATGGCGTAAGTCAAGCCTATAATAATCAGACCACCGATAACAGGAATAAGCCACTGGATCTTACATACTTTAGAAAAAAAGGCCTTGATCTCATGCACCATTACAGCAAACAGGTAGCTGGCCAGACCAAACAATGTGGATGCTAGAATAACCTTACTAAGCAGGAGTAGGTTTACCGGCAGGTATTCAGATAGAAAGTAGGCACTTTTCTCTATGTGATCGATGTGATAAGCGGTATGATGGATGCCCCAGGCAGAGACAGTAAGATCACCAAGCACGCTGGCAATTAATGCGGGAAGTAAAGCCTTGTACTCTATTCTTCCAATGGCCAGAACTTCCATTGCAAATATGGCACCGGTGAGCGGTGTTCCGAACACCGCCCCAAACCCGGCTGCAATTCCCGCGGTAAGGAGCATCTTGGTGTCTACCTCATTTAGCTTAAACCAGCGGCTAAACATTCCTGCGATGCTTCCTCCGATTTGTACCGCGGTTCCCTCTCTTCCAGCCGATCCGCCAAACAAATGGGTAATCACTGTAGTTATTAAGATTACTGGCGCCATCTGCCTGGGCACTCCACCACCCGGCCTATGGATTTCATCCATGATCAGGTTATTTCCTTTTTCTGAGGACCTACCAACTGACTGATAAATCAGGTGGATCACAATACCTGCTAAAGGTAGCAGAAAAATGAGACAGGTATGCTGAAAGCGAAAGTGAATGGCCCAGCCTAGCAGCCAAAGGAACAAGGCAACCATACTTCCTATTGCAATGGCAACAGGAAGTATAAGCAGCGTCCATCGAACCGCATATTTAAAAACCGAAAGGTGTTCAAATAAAAATTTATTATGTTTCATTGTAGGTTAGCGGCTGATTTATAATTTTTTATAAAAAGTATTGATTCCTGCAAATGATGCCCTATCACCAAGTTCTTCTTCTATCCGAAGCAACTGGTTAAATTTAGATACCCTTTCAGAGCGGCAGCCACTTCCTGTTTTGATGTGCCCCGCACCGGTAGCGACAACCAGATCCGCAATTGTCGTGTCTTCAGTTTCACCACTGCGGTGAGAAATAAAGCAATTGTAACCGTTTTTTTGGGCTAGTTCTACGGCCTTTAGCGTTTCGGAAACTGTACCGATCTGGTTCAATTTAATCAGTACGCTGTTTGCAATGCCCTGGTCGATTCCCTGCTGGATAATACTCGGGTTGGTGCAGAATATATCATCTCCAACCAATTCCACTTTGTCTCCCAAAAGGCTGGTCAGCTTTTTCCATCCCTCCCAATCGTTTTCGCCCAACCCGTCTTCCAACAGGATAATTGGGTACTCTTTTAACCATCCTTCCCAAAAGCCAATCATTTCATCTGTTGTGATCCGTTCTTTAGAACTTTTATAAAATTCATATTTTCCATTATTCCACATTTCGCTGGTCGCTGGGTCAAGACAAAGGGAAATATCCTTGCCTGGAGCAAAACCGGCAATATGTATCGCTTCCATGATGATTTGGACGGCTTCCTCATTAGAACTCAGATTTGGCGCAAACCCACCTTCGTCACCAACTCCGGTATAATAGCCTTTCGCTTTTAGCAGACTTCTCAGGGAATGAAAAACAGCTTCGCCCATACGGATACTTTCCTTAAACGAGGGGGCGTTATGAGGGGCAATCATAAATTCCTGAAAATCGATGTTGTTATCAGAATGCCTTCCCCCATTAATGACATTCATGCACGGTACGGGCATTACGTAACCTTCCCTTTCCACTAGCTGCCTATACAAGGGAATCCCTTTTGCAACGGCCGAAGCCCGGGCGAAGGCGATTGAGGCCGCAAGCATCGCATTTGCGCCGAGCCTTGATTTATTCTCGGTTCCATCCAGACCAATTATATGATCATCGAAGGCCTGCTGACCCTCAAAGGATAAGCCGGTGACTGATTTGCCGACTTCGACGTTAATCCCTTTTACTGCTTTTTCCACGCCTTTACCATTATAGCGCTCTGGATCACCATCTCTAAGCTCTACGGCTTCTTTTTCACCCGTACTTGCCCCGGATGGAGAAATACCCCTTGCTGTTGTTCCGTTAAGAGTGACTTCTACTTCTACTGTCGGATTGCCCCTGGAATCCAAAATTTCACGGGCATGAATTTTAGTTAATTTCATAGTTTTTTGTTTTATATTGATTTTTAGTATTTCGGTTGCTTACAAATAATTGAGTTTCTCAAAAGATCAAAACCAGTGTTCCCCCAATGATCAGCAGGGCACCAAAGAATACTTTCAGGGTAAGAGCTTCTTTCAGGAACACCATTGCAAGTATAATAGTTAGGGCAACACTCAACTTATCAACAGGGGCGACCTGGGACACTTTCCCGATCTGCAAAGCCTTGTAGTAGAATATCCAGGACAAGCCGGTGGCAAGGCCAGATAAAAAAAGAAATAGCAGGTTATGCTTTGACAGTTCCGTAATTCCTTTAAGTTCGCCTCTGGCCATTACGATCCCCCAGGCTACAATCAGTATTACCACCGTTCGTATGGCAGTAGCCAAATCAGAATTGACATTGGTTACGCCGACTTTTGCAAAGATGGCCGTAAGGGAAGCAAAGAAAGCTGATAATAGCGCGTAGATCCACCACATAGTTTTATGTTAATTTTCCGTTATTGAATAATTCCAAAGTAATGAGTACAAGAACCGTTGCTCCGGCAATGATCCGGTAAATGCCGAACCAGCGGAAAGAATGCTTTTGAAGATAGGTGATGAAAGAGCGGATGGCCATCCATACATCCCACCCGCACCTGCTTTACTTAAATGAATGATCGTAGTTAGATTCGGTTCATGGGAAGGGCGTAGACGCTTAACGGTGTTTTTAATCAGTCCTGAAGCAATCTGATCTGCACTAGCAACTAGTAGCGCAATGGTAATAAGAACCTGCCAAATTTTTTTGCAGAAATTCTGGAAGAGGCAATAAATAATGAAGGCATAAAAAGGAAGCCAAAAACGCTTATCACTGGCCCAGTACATGATCGTATCCCAGAATGCATTATGGTGCTGATTTATCCACAAGAACCATTCAGTTTCAACCGGCAGGACCATTGCTAACACTGATCTCACTTTGGCAGACAGACAAAGTAAGACAAGCGCAATTAAGATAGCTGCCAGCAATAAGAGTTGAGAATTTATTTTTAATTTTTTCACCTACAATACTTTGACCGGCAGATTTTATTACCTGCTGGAATTTCTATTGTAGGCGCCATCAGCTTTTGAAAAAAGCGGTTGAATCGGAAGGACACCATTTCCGTATTGCAAATATAATACTAATAAAATGATGTGCAAAATCTTAAAGTAGGTGTTGAGAATTTAATTTATCACTATTCCTCCTTATTTGAATACGAGAACCAGTTTCTTATTCTTCTACCGTTTAAACAAGCATCATATCACGGGATTAAAGCTTTTCTTAAACAAAATGAAACCGCCTGGAAATAACCATGTTATCTATATAGGAATTTTTTTTATAACCCTAAAAAATTAAAGTTATGGGATACCATGAATGGAAAAACTGTATTGATGCATGCTTAAAGTGTGCTTCAATTTGCAATCATTGTGCAAGTTCATGCACTCAGGAAGAAGACGTGAAAATGATGGCGCGGTGTATTGAGCTTGATATGCAATGTGCAGCCATCTGCTACTCTGCCGCTCAATTGATGAGTATGGGTAGCTCTTTTGCTCAAGACATTTGCCGTATTTGCGCAGATATTTGCCAGCAATGCGGAGATGAGTGTAGTAATCATCATACCCAGCATTGTCAGGAATGTGCAGATGCTTGTAAGGCTTGTGCGGAAGAATGCAGAAGAATGACAGGAGTAGCTGCTTAAGATGCCAATCACCGTGAGCATTAATTGATTAAGGGCAGCATTCTAGTTGCCCTTTCATTTTTATAAATAGGCAAATTTATTCCATTCATTTTATTTTCATTATTCCCTCATTATTTGATATTTACCAAGGTTTGAGGTTGTTCTTGGTATGTCCTTTCTCTAGCCTTAAAAAAATGGGTTTTTTAGGATATGATTCTCATAAACTCATTCCATTATTCAAATAAGAATTTCAGTTTTTGATGATGAGTACTTGATAATTCGAATTCTATGAAAATGAAGGCTAGATGCGAGTTGAGGAATGCATTAAATAATGCATGAACTTTCAATTCCCGCTTCATCAAATTATTTCAAAAAACAAAAAATACAAATTTCATTTCAATGGCGGTGTTAAATCAATCACGTTGTTAAACCGAGGGTATGTACCTTCTAAATTAAATGCAAGCTACATGGCATTTGCGCATAATTGTAAAAAAATTTAGACCAAACGGATTTCCCCCCGTTTATCCTATAATTGAATAATATTCAAGCTGATCGATGTTCGCAATTGAAACTGATCCACATGCTTATTTGGCTAATTAGATAGCAGTTTATGGAGTTCAACACTGATGTCTAGACAATTGGTGTTTTATAAATAGTTGCGGTATATCTTAATTTTAGGGAAAATTCTAAAAAGTTCGAACCGAAAAATTCAATTTAATCTATTGTAAGTGACTTATTTTCAAGTTCTTAATGTTTAAAAAATAAGAGGCATACTTTTTAGATGCCTCATATTGCCACTTAGTAGGGTCAACCCGCGGAAGTTCGACCCTTTTTGAGCATTGTGAAGCTGTGGTTAATTTTGATAAAGTTTTGAACAACAAGATGGAGGGACAGTATAGGAAAAAGAAATTATTCGATGACAATCGAAAGTAGGGTGAGAAATATCGTAACCTAATATTTGTTGATATTTTGTAACGGTTTTGTTGCGGTTTATCCTCTCATCTTTTTAGATTAATGCAGATTTTAGCGCCTATATATTTAGGTTGTTAAATTTGAAGGGTTTGAAAGTTAAGCAGGTACCAAATTGCTCTATAATTGGAGTCGTCTTGCTGTACCTGATTATCTCTTTGGGCAATATCTTTTTTTTATCCAACCTCTCCCTTTTAGAGTCCGCCCGGGGAATAAAATCAGCTGCGCAGTACAAAGGTAGCTTTTCTCCGCTTGGAAAGGATTCAAAAATTACCAGACAATTTAAGTGTATCCTTGATGAACGCAAGAAAACCGTGCTTCCTGTTTTGGAAGCTTTTCTTATCGGCGTCATCTTATTTTTGGGGCTTTCGCTTTTAGCCTCTAACCTAAACAGGTATTTTCTTGAGATCAGATACAGGATTGCCGGATCAGTCCCAATTTATATTTCCAACCAGGTCTTTCGGATCTGAGATTTATCTCAATTTTCTTTTATTGACAGGTCCTTCAAATGATGAAGTGACGACGGCCGGTTAATCACCGTGTTTCCTGTCCAAGACGTCCGTCAAATCTTTTTCCTTAAATTTTAATTTAAAGACATGATCCGTATTAAACAGATTTTCTGTTTGTTCCCACTTTTATATATGGGGCTGGAAAGCCATGCCCAAACCTCCCCAAAGCCCATCGGGATCGTTGATCTGATCGATCACGTGACCGCTTTTTCACCTTCACTGGCCGCTGATTCAGCAACAGTTGATATACGTGCCGCCCAGTTAAGAGAGACCGCGGCGAATGCCCTTCCAAATCTGAAGCTTAATTATCAGGCAGATCTGGGCTCAAACAATAATGTTGCAGGGCCATACATGGCCTTTGGTATTGTTCCTTCCAATTCCAGAGGTGTTAGGACTGAAAGCACTACCAAGGCTACACTTACTAATCTTGGTATTGTCTCCCTTGATTGGGAGGTCTATAATTTTGGTGCCTATAAAGCTCAGAATGCAGTCGCCAAATCAGAACTTGTCGTTGAACGATCCAAGTTTGCCCAGCGCCGATACCAGACAAGGGCCATCGCTATTGATGATTACCTGAGTCTACTAAAGCTTCAGGACATGCTATCCATTCAAGCAAGCAATATCAGTCGCAATGAGCAGATCAACCGTTCGATTTTATCCCTTGCCAGAAGCGGTGTGCGTCCGGGTGTGGATACCAGTATCGCAGGGGCCGAACTCTCCAAATCAAGATTGAACTATATTGAAATGGACAATACCTACAGACAGGTTCAGCTCGACATTGCAGCAATCAGCGGGCTAAATCCGGAAAGTATTGTCGCTGACAGTACGATCCTGGATCGGCTAAAATCGCTTGAGGTAAACCTATCGGTAAAGTTGACCGACAGTTCAAGCCATCCGCTGCTTGATTTCTACAAAAGCAATTATCTAAGCAGCGTTGAGAAGGAAAACCTGGTCAAAAAAGCCTATAATCCAAAGGTAAGCCTGCAAGCTGCTGCCTGGTCAAGGGGATCAAGCATTGATGCCAATGATAATTTCAACAGTCTCTCGAATGGCTTGGAATGGCAACGGGAAAATTACCTCGTGGGCGTAGGGATCAGTTATAACTTATTTGATCTGCGCAGGCGTCAGTTGAAGCTTAGGACCCAAAAGGCCAGTAGCAATTTTTACTTAAAGGAACTACAGCAGGAGCGGCTAATGTTATCAAATGCCGCCCTTCAGGCAGGCCTTGAGATCAGTACCGCGCATAAAAGACTCGATGAAATACCAAACCAGCTAAAGGCAGCGGCCGCAGGGTATCGCCAGAAGCTCTCGCTTTATAAGAACGGGCTGACCGACATCATTGAGCTCAATGCAGCCCTGACCATCCTTTACCGTGCAGAAACCGATTTTGTCAACGCAAAATATCTGTACATCCGGGCGCTTTTTCAAAAGGCTATCGCCACCAACCAAGTAGATTCACTGTTAAACACATTAAAATAATAAAGATATGTCAATGGTTACCTCGGCCCTGAAAAAGCCGATTACAACAGTGGTGATCACCGCGAGTTTACTGCTCTTTGCAGTTCTCAGTGCGCTGAAGATCCCAATAGATATTTTCCCCCAGCTTAATTCGCCGACAATATATGTTATTGAATCCTACGGAGGTATGTCTCCACAACAGATGGAGGGCTTCTTCTCCACTCGTCTACAGGATCAGTTTCTTTATGTTAATGGCGTTAAGAATATTACCGCCAAAAACATTCAGGGTTTGACGATGCTAAAGCTGAGTTTTTATGAAAGCACCAATATGGCAGAGGCTTCTGCCCAGGTTGCCTTGCAGGTTAACCGGGCCATGAAGTTCTTCCCTCCAGGCGCTTTGCCTCCGCAGGTGGTCCGCTTTGATGCCTCTTCACTGCCAGTAGGCCAGCTTGTACTCTCGGCCAAATCCCGCAGTCTGAAAGAAATCTATGATATGGCGGCAACGCGTATCAGGCCCATGTTTTCCTCTGTCGCAGGGCTTTCAGCGCCACCGCCATTCGGTGCCAATTCCCGCTCGATTACCATTAGTGTAGATCCGAGCAAATTAAGGAGTTATAATCTGACTCCGGACGAGGTGGTAGGGGCTTTATCCAAGTTCAATGTCATGTCTCCTTCGGGAAATCTAAGGTTGGACAATACCATGATGGTGACCTCTATGAACTCCCTGGTTAAAACGGTCGATGAATTCAACAACATTCCAATAGCTACAAAAAACGGCGTTTCAATATTGGTAAGGGATGTGGCAAGGGTTGCCGATGCAGCGGATGTTACCGTGGATTATGCATTGATCAACGGGAAACGGTCTGTGTATATTCCTGTGGTCAAAACAGCAGACGCCTCGACTTGGTCAGTGGTAAAGTCCTTAAAGGCCAAAATCCCCGAAATGCAGAGCCTCTTGCCGGACGATGTCCACATCTCTTATGAATTTGACCAGTCTGTTGCCGTTATCAACTCGGTAAAAAGCCTGATCACTGAAGGTGGTCTTGGTGCACTATTAACGGGCCTAATGGTGTTGCTATTCCTGCGTGATCTGCGAAGCAGTCTTATCGTGGTGATCACCATTCCGGTATCGATTTTAATTGGGGTGCTTTTACTAGGCATGTTCGGTCAGACCATAAATATCATGACCTTGAGCGGTCTGGCACTTGCAATAGGGATCCTGGTCGATCAGGCAACGGTGACGATCGAAAATATCCATCAGCACCTGGAAATGGGCAAGCCCAAACGCGAAGCCATTTACGATGCCTGTGAAGAAATCGCATTCCCGCTGCTGCTCATCCTGCTGTGTATTCTGGCAGTATTTGCACCATCTTTTATGATGAACGGTATACCAAAGGCGATGTTTTTGCCACTATCCCTTTCGATTGGCTTCACCATGGTTGTCTCTTTCATCGTGGCCCAGACCTTAGTTCCCATTCTATCCAACTGGATGATAAACGAAGAACGTTACCAGCACTATGACCATGGTAAGATCCATGCTCATGCAGGAGAGGCCCTGGACGAGAGGCAAGGAGAGCAGGTAGAAAAGCATCTGCAAAATGAAAAGGATGAACCGGAAAAAAATGATTTCTTTGAAAGGGTGAAGGTGCGGTTTATGGCAATCATCCAGCGGTGGATGCCGATGAAAAAAGGTATTGTCGGGATTTATTTAGTTCTGGTGATTTCTCTTGCAGGACTGGGATTTGTTTTTATTGGAAAGGATATGATGCCAAAGCTCAATAACGGACAGTTCCAGATCCGCATCAAAGCGCCGGACGGTACCAGATTAGAGCGCACCGAGGAGAAATTTAAGCAGGTACTTTCCATTATCAATCAGACAGTAGATAACCATATCGCAGTTAGTTCGGGATACGTTGGGCTTATTCCGAGTAGTTACGGAACAAGTAACTTATATATCTTCAATACCGGTACCCATGAGGCTGTGCTTCAGGTGAACCTTGATGAAGATTATAAGGTAAATATGGATGAGCTGAAAGATGCGCTGAGAAAGAACATCGCTTATAAACTTCCTGACCTACGTATCACCTTTGAGCCGATTGACATGACCGAAAAGATTATGAGCCAAGGCGCTGCAACTCCTATTGAGATCAGAGTAGCAGGAAAAGATATGGACCAGATCGAGTCTTACGCTAATAAGGTGCTCTCTAAACTTAAAAAAATAGATTACCTCCGTGATATCCAGATTGCTCAACCCCTGCACATTCCCGTGGTTTCTATTACCCTTGATAGATTAAAGGCGGCGCAGTTTGGGCTGAACGTGGTTGATATCGCAAGGTCAGTTACTGCAAGTACCTCATCCAGCCGATTTACTGAGAAGAACCAATGGCTCGATGAAAAAACCGCCTATACCTACCAGGTACAGGTACAGGTTCCAGAGTATGTCATGAATACAATGGATGAGCTCAAAGAAATTCCTTTGGTTAAAGGGCAGAGCAGTCCGGTACTGGGCGACATCGCTACTTTCAATACCAGTTACCTTCCAGGAGAATATGACCGCTCCGGGCCAAGACGCTTTCTGACCGTGAGCGCAAACATTTATAAAAAGGATCTTGGAACGGCAACTGCTGATGTAGAAAAGGCACTAAAGTCCGTAGGCACGCCTCCTAAGGGACTAACTGCTGAAGTGAAAGGTATGTCGAGCCTGTTGACTGAAACACTATCTTCTCTTCAGGGCGGACTTGCTTTTGCGATATTGGTGATCTTCCTGCTGCTTGCGGCCAATTACCAGTCTTTCAAGCTTTCGCTGACGGTTCTTTCGACCGTTCCTGCTGTAATCCTTGGGTCGCTTACCGCATTATTGCTTACAGGCTCGACCCTCAATCTACAGAGCTACATGGGGATGATCATGTCCACCGGGGTGTCAGTGGCCAATGCGATACTTATCGTGACCAACGCCGAAAAACTCAGGCTGGATTACAAGGATTCTACCCGGGCGGCAGTGGTGAGTGCCGGGATTCGTTTAAGGCCGATCCTGATGACCAGTTTTGCGATGATAGCCGGGATGATCCCGATGGCCTCTGGGTTGGGCGAATCCGGTGAACAGACCGCGCCGCTCGGCAGGGCTGTTATTGGCGGGCTATTCTTTTCAACCCTTGCCGCGCTCTTCATCCTTCCGCAGGTTTTCGCCTGGGTACAGAAAAAAAGCAGCTTAAAAGAACCAAACCTAATGCCTAGAAAAACAAGAATTTAAAAGATAAACAACATGAAAACCAGATTCATTCCCATCATAATAATTATAAGTACTCTGGCCGCGTGTGGCGGAAACCAGAAGCCCGTGAACATCAGTCCCGAAAAAAACGGCAAGGAAGCCAAATATGAAACCACAAAGGTCGAAGAAGAGGCCCTTTCCAGTTTTACCCGCATTCCCGGGGTGCTCAAGCCTTTCAACCAGGTAAACATTTTTCCCAAGGCCAATGGTTTTGTAAAAGCAATACTGGTCGATTTGGGTTCTAAGGTGACCAAAGGCCAGCTGCTGATGACCCTGGAAGCACCGGAACTCGAATCACAATTGCAATCGGCAAATTCCCGTTACCTGCAGGCACGGGAGACCGCATCGGCGAGCAGTGAGAAATACAGACGTCTGAAAGAAGCAGCAAAAGAGGAAGGTTCGGTATCTCCGCTAGAACTTGATAATGCGCTTTCCAGGATGAAAGGAGATAAGGCCATAGCGGAGGCTGAGCGGTCAAATGTATCCTCCGTACGTACCATGCAGGACTACTTGAAAGTATATGCGCCTTTTGACGGGGTGATCGTTGACAGGAATGTATCACCGGGAGCACTGGTGTCGGCGGGCAAATCTTCGGACCTACCCATGCTGGTATTGCAGGACCTGACCCACATGAGGCTTGAAGTTTCTATACCTGAGGATTATGTAGACAAAGTGGACCTAAGCCAGATGGTCAAGTTCCGCTTCAATGCGCTGCCGGGGGAACAGCGCCAGGCCAAGATCAGCCGGTCTGCAAATTCACTGGGCAACATGCGCCAGGAAATCGTCGAGGTTGACGTGGCCAATAAAGATAACAGGTTGAAGGCCGGCATGTATGCCGAGGTTGAAATCCCGCTTAAATCCGGTGCGACTTCGCTTCTTGTGCCTAATTCTGCTATCGTGCGTTCTACAGAACGGAAGTACGTAGTGGAAATTGCAAATGGTAAAGCCAAGCTCGTTGACATTAAGGAAGGGATGAAGGGAACAGAGATGACCGAGATTTTTGGTTCCATCAAAGCCGGGACAGAGATTATTTCGCCCGCGAACGATGAGATCAAAAGCGGTCAGACGCTATAAAACATTGCCGGGCGGATATTAGCCGCCCGGCAAATCTTTTTATTAGTCAGATAAGAAAAAAGGAAAATATGAAAGATTTAGAATTTAACCATGAGTTTGAAATCGGGGGAAAACACATTTGCATAGATGTCCCAAAGAAAAGATGCAACCAGGTCTACATCGAGGGAGAGCTGGTTGGGACGGTTTGGGAATGTAAAAAACAAGGGGTAATATCCTTTGTATCAAGAGATTTTAAGCTTGCCCCTTACCTGGAAAGCATTGCGGCCGAGTTAAACATTTTTTACAGGACCTCCCTATGAGTGCCTATGCCGGATGGACATTTCAACCTTTTCTGATCTGTTTCCTGTTATTAATGACTGTAAAGGTAAAGGCGCAAGATCAAACTGCCGTCCCCAAGATATCGGTAGGCTTTGTCATGGGCTTTCCGACCGGTAAGACGGCTAAAACTTATGTCAACGGATATGGGGCATCAACAAAGGTGGAATTCAAGGTTTCGGAGCACCTCAACCTAACCGGATCTGCGGGCTATATGACTTTCCGCTACAGGGATGAGGTAAAAAAACGTCTCGATTATTTAGGAGAGCCAACAAGCATGAATGGTGTTGTTCCAATTAAAGTCGGAGCAAAATATTACTTTGAAGGTATCTATTACGCTGCCCTTGAGCTTGGTGCAGCAAATACTCTTGGAGACCGGCTGAATACCTCTTTTGCCTACGGACCGACTTTGGGTGCCAGCATTCCAATTTCGAAGCATTATAGTGCAGATCTCGGCCTTCGTTATGAGGGTTGGAAAAGCAGCGGAGGGCAGGTTTCCTTTTTTGGACTTCGTTTGGCTCTGGCAATTTCAGGAACTAAAAAATAATAGGCAAAATATTTAACCTAAAATTTAAATTATGACAGAGAAAAATATTTCACAACCATTTGAAACTTTTGACCATAATAAATCCTCAGCAAAGGGTGGAGATAACGCATATCACCCCGCAAACCAAGATAGAGAGGTTTTATTGCGTTACCTGCTGGAGCGGTTGAACCTGGAAACCGGCCATCTCAATGAGAAGCGAAAATTGAGGAAGTAGGGGCCTTTTTAGACCTTTAAAAAAACATTCGTAGGAATGGCAAATCAGATTTATTATAACCAGGGGCAACCCACAATATGCATGACAAATGGAAAAGATGATATATCTTTTGGAAAATGATGAGGGTATAACCGAAGTATTACAGCTTCTTTTTAACAGTGAGGGGTACGGGGTTTCCGCGTTTTCTTCGGTAAGCTCGTTTATGGCAGGGCTAAGTGATCATGTTGCAGATCTTTTTCTGCTGGATGTTATGCTCCCCGATGGAAACGGCATTGAAGTCTGCAGTTACCTGAAGTCCTTAGAGAAAACCCGGAATGTTCCGATTATCATGATGAGTGCTCATGCGGACCGTTATGACATCAGAAGGGGCTGCGCTGCAGAGAATTTTATTAAAAAGCCTTTCGATATTCACGACCTGCTGCGTTTGGTAGCGAAACATATTTGACCGGTGATAAAGTACGGGTTCTCTCAAGTTTGGTATTCGTGCTCACAATCAGTGTTTCCATGTCAGAGATCCGCTAAGTCGTTCTTACAAGATATATCAACAAAAGCATGCTTGAAATGAAAATAACCACGGTAAGGACTTTGATGAGTGTAGAGGAATGGTAATAACTGCCTTGATTAATAAGTGTATGAGTTTTTTGATAGCGCATAAATGCCAGGATGATGGTCAGTGCGCCTACCCCGACAAGAAGTATTCCTATCCTCTGTGAGTTGCCGGTTTGGTGTACGACGGCTTTGGCCCCAAGAGCGAGAGTGATCTGCTTGATAAAAAGTGAAAACTTTACCACCACAAAACCAAAGCCCATAATTCCTATGCTAGTTCTTATCCAGGCAAGAAAAGTCCGTTCGTTGGCCAGATGGTCACCAGTGTTTGATTTAGGAATGGCTTGTTCTTCTTTTTCCATTATTGATAATATTGGTTGACGGATCACCGCATGCCTGATTAACAAAATTTTATCAATGCTGTTTGGGCGAGTACTGTTTTAATTATGTAGCTTTTCGATAAATTCCCTAGCATTTTTAAATGCGTTACTCCGCACAGCACATACGATGATAGACAATTTTGTCGAACCTTTTGAATTTTAGTGTTGCCGGCATAAGCCATTGATATTTAAACATGACAATAATTTTCGGCGTTTGCGGCCCCGGGTGAAATGGATCCGGCACAACTGATCCTAATCTTTGCATCGTATCCAAATACCAATTTGCACCTTTTAAAGATTCACTGCCGTTTTGGTTTTTACATTAGGGATGAACGATTACCCATCCTTCCGCCGAACGGATGATGATCTCTCCGTTGCCGCTTGGCACATAGCTGATGAAATCGAAGAGATCTGACTTATCGATTTTCCGCTCGCGAACGGTATTCTCGCACTGCGCCAGAATTACGCCCTTTGACTTTAGCAAATTAAGCTGCTCAAGGAACTTTCCATCCTTGCGATAAACCGCCACGCCATCCCCGAAGGCGATAAGCTCAACCTCCAGTTTTCCCTTCAATCTTGGATCCTCCAAAGCATTGTTGATGTTCCTGAGTGTTCCCGAAATATGTTTTTCCTCGGCACTGTTAAGTACATATAGCGCTTTATATGATTTCTTTTTTGCAACAGCACCCGTAAACGGTTTTTTTGTCTCCTGTGCAGATACATTGGTGGTGATGACCATCATGATGACAAGCTGGAGTAAGATCAGTAATTTTTTCATGTTTCTATTTTTTCTGTTTTATAGGTGCGTGCTGTTCAGCCATGTCAATAAAGGGACCATATTTATGCTGCTTTTCGCTAAAGTGATCTGCATATGGCCCGAAGGGATAATCTATTGGCTTTGTGTACAGGTTTTTATAGTCGTTTTTGGAATCCAGGTGCGGTCTGGGCTGCGCATTCACAAATGCAGCTACGTCCCAGGCTTCCGCATCCGTTAAGTTCGGATCTTTGTAGGTGGCGCCATAAGGCATGTTGTTTTTGACAAATCCTGCAAAATTTCCAAGCCTGAACATTCCTGCACCATCGTTATAGCTGTCCCTGCCCCAAAGGGGAGGGTACATATATCCTTTTCCATCAGGTGAGGCAACGCCTTTGCCCGTTTCTCCATGACAGCTGCTGCATTTGGAGGCATATACCATTTTCCCCTTCAGGGGATCTGCAGGCACATCCAGATATGGGATTTTTTTTACCGAATTATCCGCAATGGAATGTGCGGCATCCTGTTTTTTTCCAACCCATTTTAAATAGGCCAACATGGCGACCATTTCCCTGGAATTTCTTCCCGGAGCTTTGCCGTTCATGCTTCGCTCGAAGCACTCATTAATCCGTTCAAAGGCTTCTTCCTTTCTACCGCTTCTTGCGCTCATTTTTGGAAAACCTGCATAAAAGATGGAGAAATTATTCGCAAAGGGCCTGGTTCCTGCATCCAAGTGGCAGTTCTGACAATTCATACCATTAGTCAGCTTTCCTACGATACCCTGCGGCCCTAAATAGTATGCCGTACGGACAATCAAATCCCGGCCATACCTGATCAGATCCGCATCAGCTTTGCCCTGAAGCTGCATCGTATCAGGCGCCTTCCAATATTCGGGTTTAGCAACACGGCGCTCTAAAGGTTTTATTTGATTCTTTTGAATGGATGGATTAGGCTTATCCGCATAGAAACTTTTTGGAAGATGAAATCCGCTGAGTGCTAAAACAAGAGAAAACATGATCACAACGAATAGAAATGACGTCCATACGAGATATTTTCCAAACCGGGCAAATACCTGCAGTTTATCCTCGTTGTTTCTTTCTGTTTTCACACTTTTAAAATATTAATTCTGAAAATCCTTAATGGCCTCACCAATATCAAGCACCTTTTGCTTGCCATCAATAACGGATGCAATCAGTGAGCTTGCAGCCGCACTTCTGTATCCACCGGCGCAGTGTACTGCTACGGGTTGCTCCAGCGGAATTTCGTTTACCCTTTCCCTTAAATTTCCCAGTGGAATATTTATGCTGTTCTCAAAAATACTGTTTTCCATACGCTCTGTCTTGTTCCTCACATCCACAATGGTATATCCATTTTGGTTCTCTTTAAAATTTTGGATATCGATAATCTCATCCGGGACAGTTTCTACTGCGTTTATAAAACCGCCGGCAAGCTGCGTTTCATACCCGATGGATGCGGTCCTCGCGATAAGACTATGCAATGTAGCAAGATTTTCTGCCATAAGATAATAAGGCTCTTCAGGCTTCACAATGCTGCCCAGCCAGGTTTCAAATTTGTTTCCATCCATGATATTTACAGCGCCTTCTATATGTCCCTTCTTAAAAACATCTTCCCTTCGCGTATCGATAATTAGGGCATTTGGTTTTAAGTTTTCACCGGATTCCATGATCTGAACCGCACTTACCGAATCTTCAAACGGTGCTGCGCCTTTCTTGTTCAAGGCCACATCAAAAGGGAAGTAAAATGGAATGAATGGCTGGTTTTCATTTAATGCGCTCACAAAATCGGCCTCAGTCATTTCCTGCAGTGACCAGTTACTTCTTTTTTCAGCACCAATGGTACTGCTATTGGCCTCGCTCAACGCTTTTCCGCAGAGCGTACCTGCCCCGTGTGCCGGATACAGAATCACTTCATCTGAGAGTTTCATCAGTTTGTCCCTTAATGAATGGTACATTTGGGCGGCAAGGAAATTGCGTTCCGCCATTGAATCACCTCCGCTTTCCCTTAAATCCGGCCTTCCGCAGTCACCGATAAAAAGGGTATCTCCGGAAAATAGCGCTTTTTGTTTCCCATCGTGTTCGAGCAAAATACTGATACTATCCGGAGAGTGCCCCGGGGTGTTGATTGCCCTTAAGGTGATCTTTCCCAGGGTTATCGTCTGGTCTTCATCAAATGGGGAAAACAGGTAGGACGGCGTATTGAGTTTGCTGCAATATATTGTTGCGCCGGTCTTATGATGGATTTCAAGATGAGCACTCACAAAATCCGCATGCGGGTGCGTCTCGATAACACCAACTATTTTGGCCTGGTGTTTTTCGGCAAAATGGTAATATGCAGACGGATCCCTGGAGGGATCGATCAATATGATTTCATTCCGGCATTCGCTCAGTACCGCGTAGCTGTAATGGGAGAGGTGCTTGTCTTCAAATTGTTCTATTTTCATGTGTTTTTATTTTTGATTAATGTGTTTAACGGTATGATTCCTGCCTTTGCCAGGTTTACATCAAATTTACCCTTTAGCGGTTCTTCGCACTGTAACTTTTGTCACAGCGCCCCAAAATCTTCTCAGCAGTTTCTGCCTGCACTTTCATCATATTTGATCGGAGAGAGGATATGGAGCAAAAGGGTCCTGGCATAGCGGTAGTTGAAGGTGAACAGTAGGATGACCGGAGAAATAGTGGTTGCGATGATTGCCCACTGCTCTTCTTCGCCAAAGATCATGAATGCCAGAATGCCCGCATTGACAAGTTCTGCGACAATGAAAACATAGCTCACATACATCGCTCCGATAAAGAAGCCCGGCTCTATCTCATAGTTCAGGTTGCAGCAGGCAAATTTTTTATTCATCTGATCATATTTCCAATGGAACATGGAATGGGTATATAATTTTCCCTTTCGGCACCTGGGACATCTATGGTCTATTATAGCCCTTAGTTTGCTCATCAGATTCTATTTTATTAATGAGGGAGCTTGCTTTTCATCGCTCCGTATAGATAGGTGCCCAGGAGCGCACCAAGGATGACCACCGCCATACCGGCATATCCGCTCCCAAGGTTGACGAACATGGGGCCGGGACAGGCGCCGGTGAGTGCCCAGCCCAGGCCGAAAATGGTGCCGCCTAGTAGGTATTTTATATAGGCCTTGTCCTTATCGTGGAAGACAATCGGATTTCCGGCCAGATCCTTGGCTTTGAATTTTTTGATCAGCCATACTGCAATTACGCCAAGTACAACGGCCGTACCAATAATTCCATACATATGGTAAGACTGGAAACGGAACATTTCCTGGATCCTGTACCAGGAAACAGCCTCAGACTTGGTCATGATGATTCCGAAAAGTGTTCCTGCAAGAATATATTTTATGAATTTCATTTTTTTTAGATTTAAAAGATAAAAGGCATGATGAGGAAAGTCATGATCAGGCCACCAACAAAGAAACCGATTACGGCTACTAGTGATGGTACTTGCAGATTCGAAAGCCCGGATATGGCGTGACCAGAAGTACAACCGCCTGCATAACGAGATCCAAAACCGACTAATAAACCACCGATGAGTAAAATAGCCAGCGTTTTTAAATCTTTCATTGCTTCCAGTGAAAACAGGCCGGTTGGATTTAACCCACCATCGAACTTAATGCCCAATTGATTTAAATCGGAGATTGTGGCGGATGATAATTTTACGGGAGATGGACTGCTAAGGTAATTTGTAGCAACAAATCCACCTATTACCGAGCCGATAAGGAACATGAGGTTCCAGGTCTGGTCTTTCCATTTAAAATCAAAAAATTTTACTTTCCTGCCTGCTCCGGCTATGCTGCACATCGTTCGCAGGTTTGATGAAAAGCCAAAGGACTTTCCGAAAAAAAGTAGGATGAGCATAATGAGTACGATCATGCTGCCCGAGAAATACCAAGGCCAGGGTTGTTTAATAAAATCAATCATGTTTTTTTAAATGAAATGTTAATATGGGTGTTTTTGTTGTTGTTAAAAGGTAATGCCTGTGGCGGTTTGAGCAAGTAAGTGCTGAATCATTTTAGCAAACTGCCATCCCGAAGAAATCCGGCCGGCAGCGTTGAATAGATCAATATTTCTTGAATATATTTCTTCATTTTGGCCAGGTACCGATACCTCCAACCAGGTTGAATGCTTCCACCCCAAGTTTTCTCATCTCCGATACCGCTGAGGAGGAACGCTTTCCACTTCTGCAATAGAGGAAATACCGCTTGGCCTTATCCAGCTTTGCAAGTTCTAAAGAAAAGGCAGAACCCAGGAAATCGATATATATGGCTGAAGGAAGCGCGCCTGGGGCATATTCAGGCTTTGTCCTTACATCTAAGAGGACTGCGTCACTGCTTTTTGTAAATTCGTTTTTGAAGTGGTAGCCATCGAGGTTGTACGCACCTTTTGAAAAAAAACTGCTGATCATTTGAAGTAGTTTATTCATTGTATTTATTCGTTTCTTATTGCTCTGTATTTTTTTTAAAGCTGCAGAACAGAAAATCCTGCGTGCTTTGCATTGGGGTAGTGTGCTCTTGCGGCCTGCACTCTATTTCGGTAAACCCTTCTCTAAATATCTCGCGCAGCGTTCTTTCACTGTATCTTGAAACGGGCAGGCCACTGCATTTTTCTGGTCCGGTGAGCGAAAAAGTCGCCATGACCAAGTATTCTCCGGTAAACTGACCTGCCGTGTTTGCATAACTATGGATTTCCTCTGATGAATGAAGGAAATGAAAAGTGGCCCGGTCATGCCAGACTGCATAACTTCTTTGCGGCACAAAATCCCTGATGTCTGTCTCGATCCAGTGTATCCTGCCAGACAGTTCTCCAAGCCTTGCCTTTGCCTTTTCCAATGCCCGGGAAGATATATCCACTACGGTAATATCGCTGTAGCCTTCCTGAAGCAAAAAATCCACAAGCAGACTGTCTCCCCCGCCAATATCGATTATCGGAGCAGATTTATCCAGATTGAACCCCGTTATCATCTCCATTGAAACTGTGGGGTAGACCTGCGTCCAGCTGACCTGGTCAGGACTTTTTTCTAAATACACCTTTTCCCAGTGCGATTTTTTCTCATTTTTCATATCCCTTTTATATTAAGGTACTTGGACATACAAATGCTGTAGTCGGAATACATCCGTTTTCCTGTATGGCCTTAAAACCACCAGCCACATCGATGAGGTTGTGGTACCCGCGTGAGCGCATGATGGAATTGAAAATAACAGAACGGTAACCACCTGCGCAGTGAACAAAGTAGGTCTTGGTTTTATCGACGGTGCCGAGGTTTTCGTTGATATAATCCAGTGGAAGGTTGACAGCACCCTCGACATGCTCGCTTAAGTATTCCTTTGTTTTTCTGACGTCCAGAATATTTACCTCCGCTTTTTTGCCGATTTCGGCCAGCCGGGCTACACAAACCGATTTTATCTCGTCGGTTTCCTGACCAGCTTTTTTCCAGGCAACGACGCCGCCATCTAGGTAACCTACTGCACCATCAAATCCTACTCTTGATAAACGGGTGAGCACTTCTTCAATTCTACCCTCATCTGTAATAAGTAAAATAGGATGTTTAATGTCCGGGATTAAAGTTCCTACCCAGGGGGCGAAATTTCCATCGATGCCAATATTTACCGAGTTTGGGAGAAAGCCTTTTATAAAATCCTCTGGAGCTCTTGTGTCGAGAATTACCGCTCCTGTTTCATTTGCAACCCGCTCAAAAGCATCGGGGTTAAGGGCTTGCATGCCTCGTTCTATCACTTTGTTAAAACTATCATATCCATGGATGTTCATCATGACGTTTTCAGGAAAATATGCAGGAGGCGGTAAAAGACCATCAGTAACCTCTTTAATGAATTCGTCTTTGGACATGCCTGCCCTTAGCGCATAATTGGTCTTCTTTTGATTTCCCAAAAGATCGGTGGTCTCTTTGCTCATATTTTTTCCGCATGCGCTACCCGCACCATGTGCAGGATAAACCATAATATCATCGCTTAAAGGCATGATCTTATTGCGTAAAGAATCAAAGAGATAACCTGCTAGCATCTCACTTGTAAGCTCACTGACCGGTTTCTGTGCCAGATCGGGTCTTCCCACATCGCCTATAAAAAGCGTATCGCCGGAGAACAGTGCTATTTCCTTTCCTTGCTCATCGCTAACCAGGAAACAGGTGCTTTCCATGGTATGTCCTGGGGTGTGCAACACTTTAATCTTTGCCCCACCAAGTCGCAACACTTCTCCGTCTTTCGCACCGTAAAAATCAAAGTCGGGTTTTGCATTCGGCCCGTAAACGATTTCTGCGCCGCTTTCTTTAGCCAGATCAATGTGTCCGGATACAAAATCGGCATGGAAATGTGTTTCGAGCACGTATTTTATTTTTGCGTTGTTCTTCCGTGCACGTTCCATATACGGACTAACCTCTCGAAGCGGATCGATAATGGCCGCCTCTCCGTTGCTTTCTATATAATAGGCACCTTGTGCCAGACATCCGGTGTAAATTTGTTCTATAATCATGATGATTAAATTAGTATGTCAAAATTAATCCTTAACGATATGGTCGTTGGTGACTTTTGTCACACAAGGAGTTTGTTTCTGAAGGTTACTTAAATATTACCTCTTTTAGAATGATGTAGCAACCCATAACCAGTACAAACCACCCGAAACCTTTCTTCAGTTTTCCTCCATCTATTTTTTTGTTTATCATTCCACCTACCACGATACCGGCGATGGCAACGGTAGTAATTTTGGCGAGAAAGATCCAGTCGATATGGAAATGTCCAAGATCGCCGGTGAAACCGATGAGCGAATTAAGCGCTATGATGAAAAGTGAAGTACCTACGGCCTCTTTCATGGGTAAGCCCACTAAAATAACAAGTGTAGGAATAAGTAGAAAGCCACCACCAGCACCCAAAAAACCAGTAGCGAGGCCGATGGCAATGCCGTATAAAAACAGTTTACCGATGTGAAGTGGGGGTTTTTCTATTCGGGTGCTGCTTTCTGCTCTTGCACCTTTAATCATCGCTGTTGCAGCCGCTACCATCAAAACTGCAAAGAGTACCATCATGAGCATGTTTTCTGTTAACTCAAAATCGCCGATTTTTATTATTATCTTGGGTATAAGGGGGATAATGAATTTGCGGGTTAAGAATACAGTTGAGATGGATGCACTACCAAACAGCAAAGCTGTATTAATATTCACCAGCCCACGCTTAAAATTCCCGACTGTACCTGCTAAACTTGTAGAGCCAACGATGAACAATGAATAAGAAGTAGCCAATAGCGGATTAACCCCAAATAGGTAAACCAGTACCGGCATGGTGAGGATAGAACCGCCACCGCCGATCAATCCAAGCGAAATTCCAATTAAGGCAGATGCAACGTATGCAATGATTTCCATTTCTGTTATTTTTTAACAAAAATCGAGTTATCATCTACCAATGTTGGTGACTTTTGTCACACTCATTATATTTTCAAGAAGTGATGCCTTTCGCAGTAAAAATAACTTTATTCTTTTTATGGGCTTAGGCTAAATATTCGATGTAATTACGGTACATCTTAATTTCTCCTGCCTGCTCCATTTTCTTAAGCAGCCTTGAAATTACTTCCCGGGAGGTGTTCAAATCAGATGCAATTTCACTGTGGGTAAGGTGCAGTTCTTTTGTGTTTAAATCTCCAGCTTGCTTTTTCAGGTAAAAGGCCAGCCGCTCATCCATTGCCTTAAAGGCGATATTATCGATGACAAAGAGGAGTTCTTCAAAGCGCATACGGTATGTTTCAATGACAAAGTAATACCATGTTCTGTAATCCCGCATCAGCTTATCCATCAGGGCAATCGGAATCATGAGTACCTTGGTCTGTTCAATGGCCTTTGCCATTACCTGACTGGTTTCCTGTTTGGTTGCGCATATCATGGAAAGTGCACACGCATTTCCTGGCTGGAGATAATACATAAAGAATTCCTGTCCATCTTCTCCCTCCCTGTAGAGCTTTACCATGCCTTCTACGATAAGCACCGTGGAGCGCATATTCTGCCCAGTTTGCATGAGCATATCACCTCCCTGAAAATCCCTAAGCGTCGCATTCTCGATAAGGATGGTCTTAAGGGCAGGTTCAAACTGGGGAAAAAGTCTTTCGATGTATTCCGCAATGGTCATATCTTTCATTTTAGCTGTTTTGGATTTTAAAGATAACTATACTGCAGGCCTGCGCCAAAATTCTTTAAAATATTGGAATACATTTTTTGGATATAGAATAAAGGGTATAATAAATTTACAAAGAAACTCTCTATGGTTCCCTAATTAAAACATGCAGCGCGTTTTTTCCAAAGTAAACCTAACACTTCGTCCAGGGATAAAGCTGACAAAAATCACATATTGTTTTTTATTTTTTATCCCTTGTTAATCTTTATGTTTTTTGATCGACCCGGAAAGAAATAGCCCGATCAGTGCGACTTTTTAAAGGTACCACCATAACTATGAATCGTAACAATGAGGTCATAATTAGCTTCTGAGGCGTGGCTTACTAGTCTTTGGGCATTTAATTTTATATATTGAATTAAAGTGGCTCAAACGCTTGCTGGCTTAAGACTTATTGTTATCCAAATAGGATCAGTGGGGATCTGCTTTTTAAAGGGTCCCCACTTTATGGACTACTTGGGGCAATTTCCTGATGGCGGCTAATATATTTTTTTACGTTGCGGTTTTTCAGTTTCTGCCTATGTTCCCAACCCTGACCCATCTTATTGAATACCTATTTAGAATATATATTCCGCTTCCCGTTCAGACTTTCGGTTTCTTTGTGGCCCTGGCATTTATTTCTGGTTACCTGCTGTTTTCTGCTGAGCTTAAAAGAAAGGAGGCTGCAGGACATATAGCACCTGTTGAGATTATTATACAGCCTAAGAAGGAGATTTTGTTATGGGAATGGATAACCAATGGATTTTTAGGTTTTCTTATCGGGTATAAACTGGTTTATGCTGCAGGGAACTATGCTGCTTTTGCTGCTGAACCCGGACAAATCATCCTCTCTCCAAGGGGAAGCTTACCGGGAGGGTTGCTGCTTTGCGCAATTCTTCTTTTTACCGTCTACCTTAAAAAACGCAGGCTTTCTCTGTCGGACCATAGGCCGGTTCATATTTTAAGGCACCCTTACCAGATTATGCCTGAGCTGATCACCTGGGCTGCCCTGTTCCAGGCCATTATCAAGATCGACAGAAATTCACTGGCCAGCTTAGAGTTAAATCAACCGGTTAAGATTACCCTGCCGGATCTGCCAGGTAAAACGTTATATGGGAAAGTAGATTTTATTGAACCTACCCTTCAGCAAGGTGACAAAACGGTTAGCGCAAGGGTTTATCTGGACAATATGGAACATCAGCTGAAGGTAAACAGTCTAATCAATGCCTCAATAGAGACGGGAAAATCCAAAGGGCTTTGGATACCGAGGTCTGCTCTGCAGGATCTTGGGCAGACAAAAATAATCTGGCTAAAAAAAGGCAGCTTATACTATGCACATAGTGTAAATATTGGGACTTTCAAAGGGAACGAAATACAGATAACAAGAGGCCTTTCCGCAACCGATACCCTGGCAGTAGATGCAGGGTATTTAACAGACAGTGAGAGTTTCATCAAAACAAAGGGTCATGAATAACATAAAAAGAATTAACCTGAAAAGGATCTGTGCCTTACTGATTATTGTGCTTTCAGTAAGTATATTTAACAGCTGCAAACAAAAAGCAGAGCCGGCGGCAAAAGCAAAAAGCAAATTTTACTATACCTGTTCCATGCATCCACAGATACATGAAGACCATCCCGGCAACTGTCCGATCTGTGGCATGAAACTGATCAAGGTCGAACTTACTGGATCAGGAAATTCTGCCACGGAAAAAATAACATTGACAGCAAGCCAGATTCAGTTGGCAGGCATAACAGTTGATACGGTAAGGGAAGAAAATACAGGGGGCGAAAAACTTCTGACCGGAACAGTTGCCACGGACGAAAGTAAGGCGGAAGAGATCAGTGCAAGAGTGGCCGGACGCATACAGCGTTTATTTGTTAGGTCCGTTGGAGAAAAAATAACAATAGGTCAGGCAGTGTATTCCATTTATAGCGAAGACCTGTTATCAGCCGAAAAAGAATACCTTTTGGCCAGGCAGCAGCAGAAGGTATTAAATAATCCTGACGTCGATTATGAGGCCATGATCAAGACAGTAGAGCACAAGTTATTGTTATGGGGCCTGAACTCCGCCCAGATCATAAATCTTTCTTCTTTGTCCAAAACTTCGGCCACTGTTACCATATACAGCAAGGTTAACGGAACGGTAAGCGACATAGCCATCCACGAGGGTGATTACGTAACTGAAGGGATGGCTATATTAAAAACGCAAGGGTTAGCCAATCTATGGATAGAGGCGCAGTTATATGCCGGCGAAAGCGGAAACTATAAGGAAAATGACATGGTGAATGTCTCTTTTCCAGATCTGAACGGACAGGTTGTTAAAGGCAAGGTGGAATTTGTAAATCCTGAACTATCAGATGAATCTAAGGTTGTGCTCATCCGGATCGCAGTTCCAAATACGCAGGGGCTGATCAGGCCGGGGATGTTGGCATACATTTCCATTGGTAATGGAAAACAGAATGCTGTTGCTGTGCCCACATCTTCAATACTAGCAGGAGGTAAAGGCAATAAGGTATGGATCAAAAATCGTGATGGAAGTTTTTCTGGAAGAAAGGTCAATACCGGAGCAGAGAACGGGGGCTATGTGCAGGTATTGTCTGGCATTTCACTAGGTGAAATAGTGGTCACCAGTAGAGCCTACCTCTTGGAGAGTGAATCGATATTCAAAAATGGAGGGTAAGGTTATGATTTGGTGCGTCATATCTTATGGATAAATACCCATGGTAAGTAAAATTTGGCATAGTATGTAGCTTGATTGCGCTAATACTGTCTGGACCTTGGTGAAAAGCAAATCCAGCATTTGACAGGTCGGAGTCGGCGAAACGAAATTACTTTTCGAGGGGCCGAAAAATATTGAAACAAGTTCAATGTCAGAAATTTGAGGTGATTTTCTAATATAATTATATAAAAGATATGGGAAATTATATAAATTTAATTTTGCATCTTTATATAGATTTGTAGTCTGATGAAAACCAAAGCCATCTTTCTTTTAGTGATTTTTCTGCTCAACACTGTTGTTGGCCTTGCCTGTGCAGTTGGAATGGAAAGAGATAATCACGGAGAAATTGATGATCATGTTTCCTCTAAAAAGAATAATCACAAACATGATCATCAGCATAAAGGTGCACATGTGCATAAACACAGTGCTTCAAATGGACCGAATCTTTCAAAAGAAGATCCCTGTTGCAAGACTCTGGTCAACGACCTTGTGGTTCAGGGGAAGCTTGTTCCCCAAAGCGTTAAAAACCAGGTTATCCTACCTGTTCTATTGCTTCCAGATTATAATTACAACTTTTTAATTCCTTCTGTCAAACTGGCTCTCAAAAAGAGCGTTTACGCCGGACAGCGGGAGCGGCCACCCAACAGGGACATCCGGATTTCCATCAATAGCTTTCAGATATAAGATTTCACCAAGAATTACCAATAGAGCCCGTGTTACATTGACATGGTGCCTGGCTTTCGCGCGGCCAAAACTCCTGCGGAAAGAGTGTAAACATTTAATCTTAAAATCATGAAAAAAATATTTTTTCTGGTTGCCCTATTGGCAATCGTTTTCACTGGCCGCGTCCTTGCGCAAAATAGCCAGACACAGTCACTTTTAACTTCTTATTACGATATCAAAAATGCATTGATAAATGCAGATGCGACAGTCGCCGCCTCAAAAGCCACTGAGTTTTCCAGAGCGCTGGGCAGCATGGACATGAAGTCAATGCCAGAAGCCGATATGAATATATTTATAGGTTTACAGGATAAGCTTGCCTTTGATGCCAAGCACATATCGGAGAGTAAGGATATTGCCCATCAGAGAGAATATTTCGCAACTTTTTCTGCCAATCTTTTTAAACTGGCAAAAGCCGTTAAACTCACCAAAGCGCCTGTTTATTATACCTATTGTCCGATGAAAAAGAGCTATTGGCTTTCTGATAACGCTGGTATCAAAAACCCTTATTTCGGTAAGCAGATGCTGACCTGTGGTGCAGTAAAGGAGACTATCAAATAATTCATATTGTTATTGAGCGGACATTTAGCATTGTGATGTTTTGGTCCGTTCAATATAGCTATATGCATATATTCTACATACAGCTCGAAATAATTTATTCAAGATATATCAAAAACAATGAAAACATTAATATATAGCCTTCTGGGCCCACTATTTTTCCTTGCCGCCTGTACAAATGGCAAAAATGAAAAGCAAGATTCCGCTGTTGCGGATTCCACGACCAAAAATGTTTCTAGGGAAACCAATAATGTAAAAAAATCCCAAACGGCTGCGCTTTTATCCGGCTATCTGAAACTGAAAAATGCCCTGACCACGGACGATGATAAACAAGCTGCCGCCGCAGGCAGTGAAATGGTCGCAGCGTTCGCCAGTTTTGATGAAAAATCATTGACTTCGGAGCAGGCCAGGGCATATAGCGATATTCGGGATGATGCCAAAGAGCACGCAGAGCATATCGGTTCCAATGCAGGCAATATTGTCCATCAACGTGAGCATTTCGATATGCTGAGCAAAGACATGTACGATATGATCAAGCTCCTTGGCACTGACAAGCCCCTGTATGTGGACCGTTGTCCCATGTACAACAATAACAAGGGTGCAATCTGGGTGAGTGAGATAAAGGAGATCAAAAACCCTTACCTTGGAAAAACGATGCCCACCTGTGGCACTGTCAAAGAAGAACTGAAATAGCACAAAAATGACGGGCATAAAAAAAACCTTTCTTGGGCTATTAGTTATCTTCATGCTTATGCAGATCTTACAGCCTGCACGCAATAAAAGCGCGCAGGCTATGCCTCAGGATATATCCACACTTGTTCCTATGCCTGATGATGTGCAGGGGATACTTAAAAAATCATGTTATGACTGTCACAGCAACAACACGGAATATCCATGGTATGCCTATGTTCAGCCGCTTCACTGGTACCTTAACAGTCACATACGATCGGGAAAAGAGGAGCTGAACTTTAATGAATTTGCCGGCTATACCTTGCGGAGGCGTCAGAACAAACTGCGGGCCATAGAAAATAGCTTAAAAGATGGTACAATGCCGCTTTCCTCTTATAGCCTGATCCACAGAAATGCAATATTAGATCCAAGGGAAAAGTCGATACTCATAAAGTGGGTACAGAATTCAAGGGATAGTTTGAACAGAAAGAATCTCACTGCTCTTTAAATTAACAAAGAAATGAAAAATATATTAACAGTCTTTTTATTGATAATTTATTCTGTGGTTTCCGCCCAGGATATGAAGGGAATGAAAACGGACAAGAACGGCAGTGCTGGTCAGTCCAGGGTAATCTATACCTGTGTGATGCACCCGGAAATACAATCGGAAAAACCCGGTAACTGTCCAAAGTGCGGAATGAAGCTTATCCTGCAGAAAGGTAAAGTGGATAAGGCAAAGACAGCTGATCCGGGCAAAAAGAAGCAAGGTACAAAAAAGGGAGCTATGGAAGGCATGAAAATGCTGGCAGAAAAATTGGAAAGTAAGCCAAAAGAGGAATCAGTAACCTATACCTGCCCAATGCACCCTGAGATCCATGACTCCAAACCTGGCAACTGTCCCAAATGCGGGATGAAGCTAATCAGGGAAAAGCCCAGGTCAGCGCCTGAACAGAATGGGGGAACAAAGGAAAGTTCCAAAAAGAGTGAGGATATGGGGGATATGGCGGGCATGGCAATGGATGATAACAGTTCTGACATGGAAAATATCAAAACTGCAAAGGCCAATTTGGGCCCGATTAAGACCGTTGCGAATAAATTTCCACCACGTACCGTGCGTTATGATCTTTACATAGCCGATACAACGGTAAATTATGGGAGAAAATCAAAGCGGGCAATTGCGGTAAACGGTCAGATCCCCATGCCCACACTGACCTTTACGCAGGGCGATACCGCCCTGATCTACGTGCACAATAATCTCGACGAGGAAACCGCGCTGCACTGGCACGGACTTTTTCTTCCGAACAAGATGGATGGTGTTCCTTTTCTGACCCAAATGCCGATCAAACCGCACACTACCTACATCTATAAGTTTCCCATCGTCCAACATGGAACGCACTGGTACCACAGCCACAGCGGCCTTCAGGAACAGATAGGTATGTATGGGGCATTTATCATGAACAAACGTACGGAGTGGGATATTCCAACCCTTCCAGTAGTCATTAGCGAATGGACAGATATGAAGCCCGAGGAGGTTCATAGAAGCCTGAAAAATGCCAACGACTGGTTTGCCATCAAAAAAGGGACTACCCAGAGTTATGCAGAAGCGATCAGGACCGGACATTTTAAAACAAAGGTAGCCAATGAATGGAAGCGCATGAATGCCATGGATGTGAGCGATGTTTATTATGAAGCCTTTCTCATCAATGGGAAAAATCAGAACGAACAGCCGCAGTTCAAGGCTGGGGACAAGGTAAGGCTGCGTATTGCAAACGGTGGAGCCTCAGATTATTTCTGGCTTAAATATGCAGGGGGCAAGATTACCGTTGTCGCTACCGATGGAAATGATGTGGAGCCTGTAGAGGTCGACAGGCTGATTATAGCGGTTTCCGAAACCTATGATGTAGTGGTCACGATTCCGGAAAATAAGAGCTATGAATTTTTGGTCACTCCTGAAGACCGTACGGGATCAGCATCACTATGGCTGGGCAAGGGAGAAAAGGTCCATGCAGAGAAAATGCCCAAACTGAAGTATTTTGCCGGAATGAAAATGATGAACGATATGATGGATATGAGCGGCAATATGGTACAGATGGAAGGCATGAAGATGCAGAACCAGATCATGGATATGAATACGGTGATGTACCCGGAGGTAACCGGTGAAGAAAATTCAAAAACAGAGAAAAAAATGAAGGGGATGCCTGGTATGCAGATGTCTGGTGACAAGAGCATGGCAGGGATGAATATGGAGGCAGAAACCGCCGATATCGTTACTCTGAACTATAATATGCTTCGAGATCCAAAGAAAACAACCCTGCCAAAAGGCCCATGGAAGGAACTTAAGTTTGACCTTACAGGAAATATGAACCGTTACGTCTGGACGCTGGATAACAAAACCGTTTCTGAAAGCGATAAGATACTGATAAAAAAGGGCGAAAATGTTAGGATAATCCTTTACAACAACAGTATGATGCGCCATCCTATGCACCTTCATGGCCATGACTTCAGGGTAATTAACCGGCAGGGAGAATATGCCCCGATGAAGAACATTATCGACATCATGCCCATGGAGCGGGATACCCTTGAATTTGCAGCAACAGAGCCAGGAGGCGACTGGTTCTTCCACTGCCATATTCTCTATCACATGATGAGCGGTATGGGAAGGGTATTCAGTTATGAGAATTCTCCGCCTAATCCCGAAATCCCGGACCCCAAGCTGGCACAGCGAAAACTTTTCAGTGATGACAGGGTATTTCATCCAATGGCACGCATCGGAATCGAAACCAATGGCAGCGACGGAGAGATTATGCTCGCCAATACCCGTTACCGCTTTACCACTGAATGGCGGATTGGGTTTGACAAGGAAATGGGCTATGAAAGTGAAAGTCATTTTGGAAGATATATCGGGAGAAACCAATGGCTATTGCCCTATATCGGATGGGATTTTAGAAAAAGAACGGTTGATCCCTTGGACAAGAATGTTTTCGGGCAATCACTTTCGCCGGGAAACAATCTTTTCGGGCAGGGAAATACCAAAAATTTCAGGCAGGTATTTCATTTGGGAGTTCAATATACCCTACCACTGCTGATCGTTGCAGATGCTTCCCTCGATCACAAGGGGAATGTCAGGTTTCAGCTGATGAGGGAAGATATCCCCGTTTCCAAAAGACTGCGCTTCCAGTTTATGGTCAATACCGATAAGGAATATATGGCCGGATTCAGGTACATCGTTACTAAGTATTTTGGGCTTTCAACACATTATGACAGTGATATGGGCTATGGCGCCGGATTGACATTAAGCTATTAACAAATCAAAAACATGGAACACACCTATAAAATAACCGGAATGAGCTGTCAGGGCTGCCGGAGCAAAGTCGAAAATGTGCTGAATGCGATTGATGGCGTTTCTGCACAGGTGACCCTTGAACCTGCTGAAGCCGTCATAACTATGCAAGAACATATCCCGACGGAAAAGCTGCAGGAGGCTCTTTCTGCCGCCGGACATTACGGTATTGAAATGGCAGTTCAGGGAAAACATGTTCTAAAATCTTCAGAACATCCTAATCATGATCATTCAACCCATGAGCAAAGTCCCAAGGTTGAAAATGATGATAAAAATGAAGCGGGAGGCCTGTTTTATTGTCCTATGCACTGTCAAGGTCAGAAGACTTATGATAAGCCAGGTCATTGCCCTGTATGCGGGATGGACCTGGTAAAACAGCCTGCCAAGAAACAGGCATCTCAATTTACCTGCCCCATGCATCCCGAGATTATCAGGGACAAACCAGGATCATGTCCGCTCTGCGGAATGGACCTGGTACCTACAGGGACAAACCTTGAAGAAGAAGATAAAACTTATGAAACCCTGCTCAAAAAGTTCAAGATTGCAGCAGGTTTTACCATACCCATTTTTGTTATTGCCATGACGGAAATGATTCCCAGCAATCCTTTGTTTGATCTAATGGAACTTAAATACTGGAACTGGGTTCAGTTTTTTCTTTCTATTCCGGTGGTCTTTTATGCAACCTGGATGTTCTTTCAGCGTGCATGGCAATCCATCATTACCTGGAAACTGAACATGTTTACACTGATTGGGATTGGTGCCGGGGTATCCTGGGGCTTCAGTATTGTCGCCCTTCTATTCCCCGGAGTTTTTCCTGATCAGTTTAAAACACATCACGGCACCGTTTTCGTTTATTTTGAGGCGGCAACCGTGATTCTTACGCTGGTACTGCTCGGTCAGCTTTTGGAAGCCCGGGCGCATGGCAAAACCAACAGCGCCATTAAGGAGCTGTTGAAGCTGGCACCTAATTCAGCAACAAAAGTGGTCGGGGATAAGGAAATATCAGTATCTATTGATGATATTCAGAAAGGAGATCTGCTGAGGGTAAAGCCTGGTGAAAAAATTCCGGTGGATGGTAGTATTAAGAACGGGGAAGCTGTAATTGATGAATCCATGATCACAGGAGAACCCCTTCCTGTTGAGAAAAAGATAGGGGATAAAATCAGTTCAGGAACCATCAATGGTAAAAAGACCTTTGTCATGCTTGCCGAAAAGGTAGGCTCAGAAACACTGCTTTCTCAGATCATCGAAATGGTCAATTCCGCCAGCCGCTCAAAAGCGCCCATCCAAAAGATGGCCGATAAAATTTCAGGTTATTTCGTGCCTGTTGTGGTATTGATTTCTATTGTAACGTTCGTGGTATGGGCAGTATACGGCCCCGATCCGGCCTATGTTTATGCTTTTGTAAATGCAATCGCGGTATTGATTATTGCATGCCCATGTGCGCTAGGCCTGGCTACCCCAATGTCGGTAATGGTGGGAGTAGGGAAGGGCGCTCAGTCTGGTATACTGATCAAAAATGCGGAATCTCTTGAGAAAATGAATGCTATTGATGTAGTGGTCATCGATAAAACTGGTACGGTTACAGAGGGAAAGCCCTCGGTTGAAAGTGTGGTTAGCGTAGATAAGGGCTTTACCGAAAAACAGATCCTGGAGAAAATTGTGGCTTTGAACAGCAGCAGCGAACATCCATTGGCACAGGCAACTTTGCGTTATGGGGAGGAAAACGAAATATCCGTTAAGGCTATATCCGACTTTGAGGCCGTTACCGGGAAGGGCGTAACAGGCAGTCTGAATGGGGAAAGACTGGCTTTGGGGAACCAAAAACTGATGGAGCATGTTAAAGCGGCGATTGATCCTAGTCTGTCCGAGCAGGTTAGTGCCGCTCAAAGGCAGGGCAAGACGGTTTCTTATTTGGCCGTTGGAAATAAAGCAGTGGGGTTTGTTGTGATTTCGGATAAGATCAAGCATTCCAGCACAGCTGCTATTCTAAAGCTCCAGCAGGAAGGCATCAAGGTAATCATGTTTACCGGAGACAATGAGGATACAGCGAGGGCAGTAAGCGCAACTTTAAATCTGGATGGGTTCAAAGCTCAGATGTTGCCTGAAGATAAGCTGAATGAAATAAAAAAACTACAGGCCGAAGGCAAAAAGGTAGCCATGGCAGGTGACGGCATCAATGATGCCCCTGCACTTTCCCAGGCTGATATCGGGATTGCCATGGGCACGGGAACAGACGTTGCTATCCAGAGTGCCTCGATTACATTGGTGAAGGGGGATTTAAACGGGATCGCAAAAGCAAGGTTGTTGAGCCATAAAGTAATGGGCAATATCAAAGGAAACCTGTTTTTTGCCCTGGGATACAATGTATTGGGGATTCCGATAGCGGCTGGTATTTTATATCCGTTTTTTGGAGTTTTACTTTCTCCCATGATAGCTGCACTCGCGATGAGTTTTAGCTCGGTTTCCGTTATTTTGAATTCCCTGAGATTGAGAAATGCCAAAATCGACTGATATTTTTTTAGTAGAGGAAAAAGGCAGATGCTGTTACCGATGGCCGTTGCGTGAGGATAACAGGGGATATTTGAAAACGCTTCCGGCGCATATCAGGTTAGAATATAAACTGAGCGGTGAAAAACTAAATCTTGTTTTCGCGCACGGCAGTACCAGTAGTATAGATGAATACATACTGATAGACACAGATGCAGACTATGTTTTGGAAATGCTTAAAGAAGCTGATGCAGATCTGCTTTTTGTGGTGCACTTCCACAAGCCGTATCACAGAATTTGGAAACCCCATATTGAAAGTTCAAACATGTGATCAACCTGGGATCCCTCGGAAAGCCTAACGACGGTGACCCAAGGGGTTGTTACCTTATGTTCACTTAAATGCAGGCTGTTCTACAACCGATGCAAATAGTATTGAAATTGAATTCAAGCGTGTCGAGCACGACGTGGAAGCATCCCCCACAGCTATCATAAACAGTCCCCCTGTCCGGTGAGTTTGCTGATGCCTTGAAGCTTGCGAAATAACCCCAATCAATTGGACAGTCAAATTTGAGGGTGCCAGGCTCTTATTCTTCATTTACAGATCTTGCAATCTATTATATCACATAACAACAACACAGAGTATTAGTAAATTTTATACTTTTACACCGTGAAATTCATTGCCCTGGTTTTATCTCTCATCGTATATACGCTAACCGCGGTACCATGCTGCGCTTTAGCGCGAGAAGATAGCCATGTACTGAAAACCGATAAAGCGGAAAAACATGCTTGCAGTGAACATAACGATAATTGTTGCAAAGGCTGTTCACCGTTTTATGTCTGTGGTACCTGTATCGGCTTTACCATCACTACACGGACAACGATCGTTTTTGCGGCCCAGCTTTTACCTGTACAGCATAATACGGCTTACATCCCACTTCAGCTACAGGCCATTTCAATTTCTATCTGGCAGCCGCCCAAACTTTCGTAGTTTATTTTTCCCTCGTCCTAACCGGACATATTTATCGAAATCATTATTTAAAGATCATTATGAAAAGAACGATTGTGGTTTTGGCTATACTGTTGTTTACAGTTACCGCCTTTGCCCAAAATAGATATAAAGCCGTCATCAAAGACGCAAAGACAAACCAAGTACTTCCAGGAGCTACGTTAAAAGTTCTTGGAACGACCATTGGCGCTAAATCAGATAGTGCAGGTAATGCAAGTATTAATGGTATACCCTCAGGTAAACAGATCATTCAGTTTAGTTATGTAGGCTATCAGACCAAAACTGATACGCTGACCTTTCCCCTTGCTGAAACTAACGTTTTGACTATTTTACTTACTGCAGCTGGAGAAGACGAGGACTTGGAGGATGTAGTGATCTCAGCTACAAGGAGCAGCCGTACCATTGATAATATTCCTACACGGGTTGAGGTCATCGCCGGGGAAGAACTGGACGAAAAAGGTAATATGAAACCTGGCGACATCCGCATGATGCTGGCAGAAAGCACAGGCATCCAGACCCAGCAGACTTCTGCGACCAGCGGAAATTCCAGTATCCGCATACAGGGACTGGACGGAAAATATACCCAGATCATTAGGGACGGTTTTCCATTATACTCTGGTTTCTCGGGTGGATTGGGCCTGCTTCAGATTGCCCCATTGGATTTGCAGCAGGTAGAGGTGATCAAAGGTTCATCGTCCACCCTTTACGGAGGTGGAGCAATTGCTGGACTGGTGAACCTGGTTTCTAAAAAACCGACTGAAGCGCGTCAGCTTAATTTCCTTTTAAACGGTACTTCTGCTTTGGGACTGGATGCCAGTGGTTTTTATGGACAGAAATTTGATAAAATAGGTATCACGGTTTATGGTGCATACAACAAAGGGACTGCCTATGATCCTTCTGATATTGGCTTAACCGCTATCCCCAAGTTTGACCGTTTCACCCTGAACCCCAAACTATATTTTTATTTCAATGATGCGACTACGCTTTTGGCCGGAATCAACGCCACAACTGAAAAACGGATTGGCGGCGACCTGGAATATGTGAAGGGAAATGGCAGTGCTGCCCATTCTTATTTTGAGGAGAATAAAACCGGGCGTTACAGCTCTCAGGTTGAGTTGGATCATAGACTGAGCGAAAAGGAAAAGCTTGTTATCCGCAATTCGGTGAGCTATTACGACCGGAGTATTGGGTTGCCAAATTACCTTTTTTCAGGCGTTCAAGTGTCAACCTACAGTGAGGCCAATTATAGCCGTAACGGAGAAAAAGCAGACTGGGTGTTGGGGGTGAACTTTTTGACCGACAATTTTAAGGAAGACCAGAACAGTGACAATGCACTCAGAAGTTACAATTATAATACCATTGGGGCATTTGCACAGAACACCTGGAACATATCTAAAAAAATTAGTCTTGAATCAGGAGTAAGGGGAGATTACCACAATGAATACGGATTTTTCTTCTTACCAAGAATTTCCGGATTGTGGAAGATCAATGAACATTTTTCTACCCGATTAGGCGGTGGTCTGGGTTATAAGGCACCAACTGTATTTACCGAAGATGCTGAGCGGATCCAGTTCAGAAATGTAGCGCCTTTAGATGTGGCCAATACAAAGGCGGAACGCTCTTATGGCGCCAACTATGATGTTAACTATCGCACCTCATTGTTTGACGGAGCGGTTGGATTCAGCATCAATCAGATGTTTTTTTATACCCGTATCAATAACCCGATATTGCTGACTGCTGCTAATGGAGCCAACCTGACCTATGTTCAGCCTAAAGGTAATTTAGATACCAGGGGAATGGAAACAAATGCCAAAGTAACCTACGGTGATTTTAAACTTTTCATCGGTTATACATTAGCGGATGTGAACCAGCATACAGGAGGCACCAGCACAAATTATCCGCTGGTTTCAAAGCACAGGGTAAATAATGTATTGATGTATGAGCTTGAAGATAAATGGAAGATCGGTGCCGAAGCATACTATTTCAGCAAACAGAAGTTAAACGATGGTGCCACTGGTAAAAGCTATTGGACAGCTGGTCTGATGGCAGAAAAGCTTTGGGAACGGTTTTCAATTTTTGTGAATTTTGAGAATTTAACGGACACTAGGCAGACCAGCTTTGATTCGATCTATACAGGTAGCATTACTAGCCCTGTTTTCAGGGACATCTATGCGCCTGTAGATGGGTTTGTAGTAAACGGAGGGATAAAATTCAAACTTTAAACCTGTAGTAATCGACTTTTCTGGGTAGTGGATTCACATTTTAGCCGGGCCAGGGATTTGATGGCCAAAAAATCCCTGGCTGGCTGAATAATTGAAGCTTTCGGTGCGGTTAAAAGACATTTCCCATCAGAAGAGTCTATGCTGGCCGATAAGGTCTGTTAGTGGAAGATTCAGGCTTACCTCTGGACTTATCTCATCAATAAATGAAAACTTCCTTCCCTTTTTACCCAGATTATATGAAGTTTTTTGATTTGGGCAAAGAAGGTTTCCGTTTGGTTGTTCAAGTGGTGGAACTTTTGAATGATGGGTGAAAACCTATAGGCTATGATTATTTTAATAAAAAAGTATTAAATTTTTTCAAACCAGGACTAAAAAAAATTGTTCTTAAATAAGTTTATATATTTGGTAAAATTTTGAAAGTGAAAATATCCAGTTTGTTTCTCTGCTTCATTATCGTAATACTCAGCTGCATTCCATGCGCTGACGTATTGGCTATGGGTAAGTTGCATGGTGGACCATTAACTGAAAAAAGCATAACAACCCATTCTACAGAAAAAGAACGCAGTGATTTCTGTTCACCGTTCTGCGTTTGTTCCTGCTGTAATACCACTTCTGAAGTTATTTCTTCAACACCTCTTGTGGTAATCTCAAAACCAATAAGCTCAGAATATAATGAAGCTTACATGGGTGAGGTTATCTCTTTACCATTATCTGTTTGGCAGCCGCCTAAATTAAGTTAAAAATCGATCTTCATTTCGATGCTATGTTTTTGCCCGTATAATCCATACGAGGCTACGCTGTGCATTGATCTGGTTTTTTTATTTTTTACTTAATTAAACAAATAATGCTGAAAAAAATTATTCAGTTTTCAATAGCGAATAAGCTTGTAATAGCCCTGTTCACCTTGGGGCTGATCGCATGGGGCGTATATTCCCTGAGACAACTTCCCATTGATGCCGTTCCTGATATCACCAATAATCAGGTTCAGGTCATAACCCTTAGCCCATCCCTTGCTACCCAGGAGGTAGAAAGGCTTATTTCCTATCCCGTAGAACAGACCATGTCCACCATACCTGAAATAGAGCAGGTACGCTCCATTTCAAGGTTCGGACTATCGGTTGTAACTATCGTATTCCATGATGATGTTGACATCTACTGGGCCCGGCAACAGGTAAACGAAAAGCTTGCCGAGGCCAAGAATAACATCCCATCAGGACTTGGTAATCCAGAAATATCACCCATATCAACAGGTCTTGGGGAGATATACCAATACGTGATCCATGCAAAGCCTGGATTCGAAAAGAAATTCAACGCACGAGAGCTGCGTAGTATCCAGGACTGGATCGTAAGGAGACAGCTCCTCGGGACGCCAGGCATTGCAGAGGTCAACAGTTTCGGAGGACTTTTGAAACAGTATGAGATTGCGCTTGATCCCGATAAGCTGCGGAGCCTGAACCTGAGCATCAGCGATGTTTTCGCTGCCCTTGAACAGAACAATCAGAACACGGGAGGCGCCTATATAGACAAAAAGCCAAATGCCTATTTTATTAGGAGCGAAGGCCTGGTCGGCAATCTTGATGACATCAATAAGATCGTTGTCAAAAACAATGCGAATGGAATCCCGGTACTTATCCACGATATCGCCACCGTACAGATCGGTAGTTCCATACGTTACGGCGCACTTACCCGTGCCACAAAGGATGGTGAAGGTGAGGCTGTTGGCGGTATAGTAATGATGTTGAAAGGCGCAAATGCCAATAACGTGGTAAAACAGGTGAAGGCGAAGATAGACCGAATCAGCAAAACTCTACCCAAGGGGGTAACCATTGAGCCGTTCTTAGATAGAAGTGCGCTTGTTGATCGTGCCATGGGCACAGTAGCCAAAAACCTGATCGAGGGCGCCCTGATTGTTATTTTTGTCCTAGTTCTTTTTCTTGGGAATTTTAGGGCCGGGCTGGTTGTTGCCTCGGTGATTCCGCTTGCCATGCTATTTGCGATTTCCCTGATGAACCTTTTTGGCGTATCGGGAAACCTGATGAGTCTTGGCGCGATAGATTTCGGACTTATCGTCGACGGGGCGGTAATTATTGTGGAAGCCACCATGCACATCCTCTCTGGGAATAAGCTCGGCCGCGCCTACTCGCAGGCCGAAATGGATGAGCAGGTTGAAAAATCTGCCGTGCGGATGATGAGCGCTGCGGCATTTGGACAGATCATTATTCTGATCGTTTATCTTCCCATCCTTGCCCTTGTAGGTATTGAAGGCAAGATGTTCGGACCTATGGCACAAACCGTTTCCTTTGCCATATTGGGGGCCTTTATTTTGTCCCTTACCTATGTTCCTATGGTTTCCTCGCTTTTCTTAAGCAAAAAAGTTGCGCACAAAAAGAATTTTTCAGATCGGATGATGGATTTTTTCCAGCGCCGTTACACTCCAATGATCAAGGCTGCACTCAATAAAAGAGTAATTGTTGTGGCATCATCGGTTGTTCTTCTGGCCATCAGTATTTTTATCTTTACCCGGATGGGGGGAGAATTCATTCCCACGTTGGAGGAAGGTGATTTTGCGGTAGAAACCAGGTTACTTACCGGCAGTTCCCTTTCCCAGACCATTGATAAAGTAAATCAGGCTTCAAAAATCCTTGTAGAAAAGTTTCCAGAGGTGAAAGAAGTAATTGGTAAGGTTGGTGCTGCCGAGATTCCTACCGATCCCATGCCAATGGAAGCATGCGATCTGACCATCATACTCAAAGATAAAAAAGACTGGACCACTACCCACGATAGGGAAGAACTGGCCGAGTTGATGAGTAAGGCACTTGAAGAAGTTCCCGGCGTGAGCTTCGGTTTTTCACAACCAATCCAATTACGCTCAAATGAACTTATCTCGGGAGTTAGACAGGATATTGGGATCAAAATTTTCGGAGATGACCTAGAATCCCTCACCAGTATCTCCCAAAAGATCGGGAAAATTGTTTCGGGTGTAGAGGGCGCAAAAGATCTCTATCTGGAACAGGCAACCGGTCTGCCACAGATTGTGGTAAAGATCAACCGTGACCGGATTGCACAATATGGATTGAGCATAGGGACGGTTAACCAGGCACTCAACACTGCTTTTGCAGGACAATCTGCGGGGCTGGTATATGAGGGAGAGCAGCGTTACGATATCATTGTGCGCCTTTCCCAACAGAACCGCCAAGGTATTGACGATGTTAAAAATGTCTATGTGACTGCCCCGAACGGCAATCAGGTTCCACTTGACCAACTTGCTGACATAGAGTTTAAGATAGGCCCTAACCAGATTCAACGTGAGGATACCAAACGGCGCATCATAGTGGGGCTGAATGTCCGTGGGCGTGATATCCAGAGTGTGGTAACAGAGATCGAGCAGAAAATAAACGAACAGATCAAAATGCCCGCAGGATATTACATTACCTATGGAGGGCAGTTCGAAAACTTAAAAGAGGCGACACAAAGGCTCTCTATTGCCGTTCCGGTTGCACTTTTACTTATATTGCTATTGCTGTATTTCTCATTTGGATCTGTAAAACAGTCGATACTGATTTTTTCTGCTATTCCGATGGCCGCAATCGGCGGAATATTTGCATTAATCCTAAGGGGAATGCCTTTCAGCATTTCCGCCGGTGTTGGATTTATTGCATTATTCGGGGTAGCCGTGCTCAACGGAATCGTACTGATTACCGAATTCAACAGATTGAAAAAAATGGATAAATATAGTATAAGGGACATTGTCCTCAAGGGAACTGCTATCCGTCTAAGACCTGTACTGATGACCGCAACTGTTGCCTCTCTTGGGTTCCTTCCAATGGCAATATCCAGTGCAGCAGGCGCTGAGGTGCAGAAACCACTAGCAACCGTAGTAATCGGGGGACTCATTACCTCCACCATATTAACCTTAATCGTCCTTCCAGTGCTATATACTTATTTTGAAGGTTGGAAAAGCAAAAAAACTGCCCTTCCAACAACTGTAGTTACCCTAGCGGTGTTTTTTGGACTTTTCATTTTATCGGGACAGGCCCGGGCGCAGACGGTTCCCACCAAGGGTATGAGCCTTGAGCAGGCTTTGAGCACAGCATTGAGTAATAACCAGGCTGTGAAGTCGTCCACCCTGCAGATTGGCAGGCAACAGGCGCTAAGGGGATCCTCAACAGATCTGGGAAAGACCAGCTTTGAGGTGCAGTACGGACAGATGAATACCATCAAACGCGACAATAACTTTTCGGCTTCTCAGAACATACCCTATCCGGGTCTGTTCAAAAGTCAGCGCAACTTGTATGATGCGCAGATCAGGGGAGCTGAAATCGGCCTTCAGGTAACACAGAGAGAACTTTCCTATCAGGTGAAAAGCGTTTACGCCCAGTTGGGCTATTTCATTGCCCTTCAAAAGCTTTACAAAAGCCAGGACAGTGTTTACAGTAACTTTCTGAAGGCCGCCTCATTGAGGTACCAGGCCGGAGAGACCAACCTGCTTGAAAAAACTACCGCCGAAACTCAGTATAATGAGGTTCGCAACCAGATGAGCAAGAACGAAGCTGATATCCTCGCCTATACCGCCGAACTTAAGCGTTTGCTGAATACCAGAGAACAGATCAGTATCATGAACGCGGAATTTGGCCAGGTAGTCTGGAATGTTAGCCAGACTGATACCGTTACATCAGAAAATCCAATTCTTGCGCTGCAGGCCCAGCAGATAGATATTGCCGACAAGACGGTAAGGCTCGAGCGCTCACGCTCTGGCCCCGATTTCAGTATCGGCTATTTCAACCAGTCTATTATCGGAGCACAGAATGTTGGCGGTCAGGATCTTTATTTTAATGGAGGCAAACGTTTTCAGGGGGTTTCCGCAGGGATCTCCATACCGCTTTTCTTTAAGCCTTTCTCCTCAAGGATAAAAGCCGCAAAGATAGATAAGCAGGTAGCCGAAAGCGATTTTATCCTTTCCCAGACAGATCTTCGAGGAAGGTATGAGCAGGCTTTCCAGGACCTTCAAAAAAATTCCAGAAGTATCGCCTATTACAAGAACAGTGCCCTACCGAATGCCAACCTGATCCTAAAGCAGTCCCAGATTGCATTTCAGGCAGGAGAGATCGGCTATGTAGAATATCTGCAGGCTCTGCGTACCTACTCTGATATCCGCTTCAGCTATCTGGAGGCCATCAACCAATATAATCAATCAGTATACACATTACAGTACCTAAAAGGTCAATAACAATATAAAAATGAAAAAAATATTTAAAGCCCTCAGCCGATTATCTTACATAGGGGCACTGGCAGTAGTGCTTTCTTCCTGCGGCAGCAAGGAAAAAGATGGCGCTGGAACAGAAGCCCCTGCAGACAGCACGGCCACGGAGGAAAGCAACTCAGTAGAGCTCAGCCAGTCGCAGTTCAAGTCCGTAGGGGTAGAGCTGGGAAGTCCCGAGCTCCGTGCCCTAAGTGGTATGCTGAAAGTAAACGGTTTCATAGATGTTCCACCACAGAACCTGGTGAGCATTACCACTCAGATGGGCGGTATTGTAAAATCCACTCCGCTGTTACAAGGTACAAAGGTGAGCAAAGGTCAGGTTATTGCCATACTCCAGAATCAGGAATATGTGCAGATGCAACAGGATTACCTGGAGAGCAAAAGCCAGCTTGAACTTTCGGATTCTGAATACAAAAGACAACAGACCCTTGCCCAGCAGAACGTTAATGCTCAAAAAACACTCCAACAGGCCAAAGCAGGTTATCTGGGAAATCTTGCAAGGGAAAATGCATTAAAGCAACGTCTTCAACTGATCAATATCAATCCGTCCTCGCTAAACGCCGGCAATATCCGTAGCCAGATAAATATCTACTCGCCTATCAATGGCTATGTAACCAAGGTTAACGTAAATACGGGCAAATTTGTGGCCCCCAATGATGCAATGTTCGAGATCGTAAACAGTTCGAATCTCCACGTTGAGCTCAACGTTTTCGAAAAAGATGCACAGAAGGTAAAAAAAGGACAGAAGGTGCTTTTTTCGCTCACAAATGATTCAACCCAGCGTACTGCTGTCGTACAGCTGGTAGGCGGTGAGATCAATGCCGATAAGACCGTGACCGTTCATGCTATTGCCCAGGGAAGCGCGGGGTTTATCCCCGGTACCTACCTTAAGGCTTTCATCGAAACAGGTGCCGTTCAGGTAATGGCTTTGCCATCTGCTGCGGTTGTAGACTTTGAGGGCAAAAAATACATTTTCATCCAGAACTCGGCGGACAAAAAGGCAAAGGAACCAGCAAAAAACGAATCCGGAAACAAAGAGGGCGCCACTGAGGCCGGCCATCATTTTGAAATGGTAGAGGTTACAACGGGTATATCCGACGGCGGTTATGTAGAGGTAACCATGCCTTCGGGACGGGATTTTACAGGCAAGGTTGTACTTAAAGGTACATATGATCTGCTGTCAAAAATGAAGAACAGCGAAGAAGAGTAAAGTCCCCACAAAGAATTTTTAGTACACACATTGAATAAAAGGTGCCTCGTTAGGGAGGCATCTTTTTAAAAAAAGTGAACCCAAACGGGCAGAGAATATAGATAAAGCGGTTGCCCTGAATATTCAACAAAAATCAATTTACCCCGATATGGAAAACAAGAAGAAAAAATCCGACACCAAATCATCTGCCAAAAAGCCTGTAGTCCGGAAGGAAGGCTCAGATTCCAAAGAAACAAAAGCGAAGCCGGTAAAGGAAGAAACCAAAACTTCTTCACAGCCTATTTCTGAAAAACCATCCAGGAAGGGAAAAGAAGCTGAAAAGGAGAAAGAGGCACATCTTGACCATGCTGAAGAGGAAGGTCATGATCATGAACATGGCGGGATTTTCGGGAAGAACACGGAAATGATCTTCGCCTTTATCTGTGGCGCGGCGCTGGGGATAGGATTTGGAATTTCTTTCATAGACGGTGTTCCCGAATGGGCAAGCCTTGCACTCTACATAACAGCCTATTTCTTTGGCGGTTTCTTTACGGCCAAGGAAGCAGTTGAAACTATACTGAAAGGTGGCTTTGAGATCGACTTTCTGATGCTGGTCGCCGCAATCGGCGCAGCGATCCTGGGCTCCTGGGCCGAAGGCGCATTATTGCTCTTCCTGTTCAGTCTGGGACATGCGATGGAACACTATGCGATGGGCAAGGCAAGAAAATCTATAGCTGCCCTTACCAGTCTGGCTCCCCCGACAGCCCTGGTTGTCCGGGATGGCAAGGAATCTGAAGTGCGCATTGAAGATCTTCAGCTTGGAGATGTCATTATCATCAAGCCCAACAGCAAGATTCCGGCAGACGGAGTGGTTGTAAAAGGTGAGGGCAGTGTCAACCAGGCTCCTATTACGGGTGAGAGTGTGCCAGTGGACAAATCACCCGTACCGGATGCATCAAAGGACTATTCTGCCGAAAAAACCATCAAGCCCCAGTTCCGTGTATTTGCCGGAACAATCAACGGAGCCTCGGTTCTGGAGGTGAAGGTAATCAGGGAAGCCAAGGATTCTACCATCTCACGCCTGATCAAAATGGTAAATGAGGCGGAAAAACAAAAATCCCCAACGCAGCTATTTACCGACAGGTTCGAAAAGTATTTCGTTCCGGTTGTACTGGTTCTGGTGACCGCACTATGTTTTGCATTCCTGGTTATTGATGAGCCGTTTAGCAAAAGTTTTTACCGCGCGATGTCCGTACTGGTTGCTGCCAGCCCGTGCGCTTTGGCGATTTCTACCCCAAGCGCAGTACTTAGCGGTATTGCAAGGGCTGCACGTGGCGGAGTCCTTATAAAGGGAGGGCGGCCACTGGAAGATCTGGGCGAACTCAACGCCATCGCGTTCGACAAGACCGGAACACTTACCGAAGGCAAGCCCCAGCTCACAAACGTGATTCCACTGAACGACATATCTGAAGAGGAACTAATGGGTATTGCTGTTGCAGTTGAAAAACTCAGCGACCACCCGCTGGCCGAAGCAATTGTAAAAGGCGCACTCGAAAAGATGAAGAAAAAATCCGTTCCTGAGGCACATAACGTGAAAGGCATTACCGGAAGAGGTGTTCAGGCTGAGGTCAACGGTAAAAAAGTATTCATTGGAAACAAGGCCCTTTTTGAAAAGGATGGAATACCCGAAGATATTCTCAAACAGGTTGAAGAGCTGGAAAAGGGCGGACATACTTCAATGCTTGTCAGGGTCGATAAAGATTTCATCGGCATTCTTTCCCTTATGGATGTTCCCCGTGAAGAGGCAAAACATGTGCTTAAAGAACTCGAAGAGCTGGGGATCAAAAAAATGATTATGCTCACCGGGGACAACCAACAGGTTGCAGAAGCGGTAGCTAAACAGATCGGTGTAACCGAGGCATGGGGCAACCTTATGCCGGAAGACAAAGTCAAGGCAGTACAGAAACTCGCCAAATCAGAAAAAATGGTTGCGATGGTGGGAGACGGCGTGAATGATGCCCCGGCCATGGCCAAAAGTACCGTAGGTATCGCTATGGGCGCTGCGGGATCTGATGTTGCTTTGGAAACAGCAGATATTGCCCTGATGGGCGATAAGCTGGAAAGCCTTCCCTTTGCCATCGGGCTTAGCCGTAAAGCCCGGGGCATCATTAAACAGAACCTCTGGATTTCCCTTGGTGTTGTCGCCGCACTTATTCCACTGACCATACTGGGTGTCGCTTCGATCGGACCGGCAGTAATCGCCCACGAGGGATCGACGCTGGTCGTAGTGTTCAATGCGCTGCGCTTACTTGCTTACGACAACGGACATAATAAAAAAGCACCGAAAAAGAGGAAAAAATAAGGCATGTTCAAAAAGGTTAAAAAATTCCTGAAAGCCCTGGGGCCGGGCATCGTTACCGGTGCGAGTGACGATGACCCATCAGGTATTTCCACCTATTCACAGGGCGGTGCAAAATATGGTCTGGCAGCACTCTGGACATTGATCATCACGTTCCCCTTGCAGGCTGCAGTCCAGGATTGCGACCGTATCAGGCTGACCACAATGCTTAGGAAACACTATCCAAAATGGGTATTGTACCTGTTGATCATATTCAGCGTGCTGGCAATCGTCCTGAACATTGGTGCCGATATCGCTGATATGGACGCTGTGGAGCATCTCATATTTCCTGCCGTTCATGCAATTGTTTTTAGTGTGCTCTTTACCGGAGTACCTCTATTCTTCATCATCTATCTGCCTTACTCGACACTTGGCTCAGTTCTGAAATATCTGTTCCTGACCCCCATGGAGATTCTTATCGGCACATGCCTCGACCTCAATCTGGGGTGCCTTTCCTTTGGTGCCTATAGATTTTATTTAAGAAAGAATTATGCAGGCTAAACAACTTATTTCATTAAACATACTGCTGTTTGCAGCGTTTCCGGTCGTCTTACTTATAGTCGGTGGCATGATCGTAACCTGGAAAAAGCCGACGGCTGCTGTGCAGAGTACGATCCTCCACTTTGCTGCAGGGGTAGTTTTTTCAGTCGTGGCAGTCGAGCTTTTGCCAGATATGATTAGGATCCATGATACAACCGCGATAATTATAGGTTTTACCTTGGGTATTTCGGCCATGCTTCTGATCAAATGGTATACCGCCAGGCTTGAGCTCAAAATGGGCGGAACAAACGACAGCAAGCTGTTGCCTTGGGGAATGCTTATCGCGGTAGGCATTGACCTCCTTTTGGACGGTCTTCTTTTAGGGATAGGATTTGCAGCGGGATCAAAAGAAGGAACCCTGCTTGCACTGGCACTTGCGATGGAATGCCTTTCGCTGGGACTTGCAGTAGGTACCAGGCTGACCAAGCTTGGAAATTCCAAAAGGAGGCTGATCAGGGTGCTCTCGCTATTTGGCCTGGTTTTTCTATTGGGAACAGGGGGAGGTTTTTTTATACTGCATTTTACAGGAGAAAAAGTACTGGAACTTGTGCTCTCATTTGGTAGCGCAGCCTTACTGTTTTTAGTTACCGAGGAACTTCTTGTCGAAGCCCATGAAGAAAAGGATTCTCCATTTTTTACCGCGGCTTTTTTCTTAGGATTTCTTCTGTTTATGGTTCTGGGGCTCATTATTTAATCTAAACCGATGAATATTATCGCTAAAATCAGTCAGTTCGATGCGCACCATAAACTTTACCTCTCCCTGGGTGTTGCTCTTGCCGCCCTTGGTATTTGCTATGTTATGGAACTGGAAGCCTCTGTCAGGTGGATGGTTGCATGGCTAAGCTATGCAACAACCAGCATTGCGCTTGCATGGACAACCATTAACTCCTCGCATCCCAGTCAGATAAAACACGATGCCCATGCTCAGGATTCCAGCAGGACGCTCATTTTTCTTTTTGCCATAGCAGCTGCATTTGCCAGTCTTTTTTCCATTATTATCCTTTTGCGTGAGAATTCGGAAAAGACCGATCAGGGCCTTTTTATGACTATCGTTATTCCGTTGCTCTGCGTGGTTAGCTCATGGTGGCTGGTTCATACGGTCTTTACCATGCGATATGCACATTTCTATTACTGTGACATCGAGCATGAGAAGAAAGGAAAAATAGAAAAGCCCGGAGGACTGATCTTTCCGGGAGAAGAAGATCCCGATTATATGGATTTTGTCTATTTCGCTTTCGTGGTTGGAATGACTTTTCAGGTATCTGACGTAGAAATCTCCTCCAAACGGATCCGAAGGCTTGCCTGGATGCACGGTGTGCTTTCATTTGCCTTTAATACAGTAATAGTTGCCCTGACAATCAATGTGCTCTCGGGCATGATCCAAAAATAATTTAATATAAAACTAAAGACCTATGGACTGGACACCAGAAAATTTTCCACTTGAGATGAAGGACCTTGACCCAAGGGTAAGGGAAAAAGCGATCGAGATCGCAAACGAACTTAGAATTACCAAAGAGGTAAGCGAGCTCAATATTGTTGAGGTTGCCATCAACAGGGCCCAGCAATGGTTTATCAGCCTGGAGGGATAACGGCAGTGCAAAGATTATCCCCTGATCACACAAAATATAATCCAAACCGCGGAAAGGTATCCACAAGGCTCCTGACCGATCTTAAAACATTGATTAAAATGCAGACCAAAAGAAACAACAGGCCCAGGCCTGGTGCTGCCAGGGGTGGGGGAACAGCTCCAAAAAAGAAAAAGGCCAAGGGGCCAAAGAAATCGGTTTTCCTGATGGTATTTTATTGGATACTGGCGCTGCTGCTGGCACTCGCCATTTATTTTAAAGCCAAACATTTCTATAATTCACATTGGAACAAGGATACCAACGAAAAAACAACGATTCTGTTATCAACACCCCCGGATCTAAAAAATAAACCATGAAGCAGATTTTTATGAAAAGCCGATATAGTGTACTATATTCCTTTATCTTTTTCTTCATCTGTGTCTCGACCATGCTGAGGATCAGTTTTACTGCGGTTTCGCTCGGAAAGGCGGGGCTGGGATTTGGAGAAATCCTCACCGCCTTTGCTAAAGGATTCGTCTTCGATCTTGGGGTGGCCACATATTTCAGTGTATTTTATGCCTTTTATCTGCTCATCCTTCCCCAAAAATGGAACAGGACTGGATTTAACAAGGTGTTTACCCATATCCTTCTTTTTCTGATGGTCTTGATTTCGATATTTTCTTTTTTCGCTGAATTTACTTTTTGGCGGGAATTTGAGAGCCGTTTTAACTTTATAGCAGTAGATTATCTGGTCTATACTTATGAGGTTGTGCACAACATCAACGAGTCCTATCCGCTGCCGCTTTTGATTTCAGCTGTTGTCATCATCTCCCTTTTATGGAACTATCTTATGAAAGGGGCGTTCAGGAAGAGCTTCGAGTCTGCTACACCTTTTGCCCGTCGATCGGTAAATACGGCCCTGATCATTCTGACAACAATATTCTATACGATAGAGATAGATAACTCCTGGGGGGATAAAAGCGGTAACCGTTATGCAGCAGAAATTTCCAAAGCAGGGATATATTCTTTCGTAGCGGCCTTCAAGGCGAATGAGCTTAACTACGATCAGTTTTATCCCATGCTCGCAAATCAGCTTGCCTTCAATTTGGTAAGAAAAGAACTCTCCTCTCCCTCTAGCAGGTTTATTTTCAAAGGGCCTTCGGTACGTAGATCGGTTCTGGCCGGTAATGGACAGACGGAACCCAATGTCATCACGGTGGTCATGGAGAGTTTTAGCGCTGATTATATGGGCACTTTTGGCAATACACAAAAACTGACACCTGTTCTGGATTCGCTGGCCAAAGAGAGCATCCTGTTCGAGCGCATGTATGCAACAGGCACCCGTACCGTGCGAGGGATGGAGGCGCTTTCCCTCGCCGTTCCGCCAACACCGGGGAACAGTATTGTAAGGAGGAGCAATAATGCAAACCTGAGCACAATAGGCAGTATTTTTTCCAAACGTGGGTATTCCACAGGCTTTTTTTATGGCGGGGACGGTTACTTTGACAATATGAACCAGTTCTTCGGAAGCAATGGCTATGACATAACAGATAGGGGAAGGAAGCTTACAATGGGCGATGCCTATCTGGTAAAGCGGACCATCCTGACCGATAGCGAAGTGAGCTTTGAAAATGCATGGGGCGTATCGGACGGGGATCTTTTCGCTGCGGTAATCCGTGATGCGGATAAAAGGCACTCGTTAAAGACGCCTTTCTACGATTTTGTCATGACCACTTCCAACCATCGGCCCTTTACCTATCCCAAAGGAAAGATAGATATCCCACCGGGTACGGGAAGAGAGGGCGCAGTAAAATATACCGATTATGCCATTGGGGAATTTTTAAGACAGGTCCGGAAAAAGCCATGGTTCAGCAATACCGTGTTTATATTCGTTGCCGATCACTGCGCGGAAAGCGCGGGAAAGAACGAGATTGATATCTCCCGTTACCATATCCCGGCGATGATATACAACCTCAATGGACTGCCCCCTTCGATAATTCCCAGCCTTTGCTCACAGATAGATCTCTATCCAACCTTGTTCGGTCTGTTGAAATGGGACTTTGAGAGCAATAACTTCGGTATGGACGTTCGATCACCCGGGTACCGCCCAAGGATCTTGCTAGGAACCTATCAAAAGCTCGGTTATCTCCGTAGCGACACCCTTGTGGTACTCAGTCCAAGGAAAGCCCCACAGAGTTATCTTTATGATTTTAAAACCAATACACAGACCTCAGCGAAATCTTCTGAAACACTTGGAAGGGAAGCCATATCTTATTATCAGAGTGCCTATTATCTCTTTAGGACAGGCGGATTAAAAGAATAAGAATATTATGAATTATTATCAGTTATTATTGATCTGTGTGCTAGCGGGGTCTGTGATCCTGCTAACAGGTAAATACTTTTTTAAGCGCAGGCGCAGAAACATCTTCAGCATGCTTATTGGAGATGTTCAAGCTTATGTAAGCTATCTTTTTGAGGAGCACTGGCAGACTGACCTGGCATACCACGATCTGGATCATACCAGACTTGTGGTCAAAAGGACCCAGGAAATCGCTTCCAATTTTCGCCTGGATGACCTTCAGGAATTCATACTTTTCTCTGCCGCATGGTTTCATGACACCGGGCAGCTAACTGGGCCTCCTGCCGGCCATGAGCATCGAAGCGTGCGGCTGATGGAAGAGTTTCTTTCAGATAAAGGGATTGCACCGGATATCATCTCCACCATTGGCCGCTGCATACTCTCCACCTCAATTCCACATAGCCCTAGCAATGTCCTTGAAGAAATTATCTGTGATGCTGATACCTATAACCTGGGCAATGAGGAATTTCTCATCACCGATGCAAAGGTTGCGCGCGAAATGCAGAAAAGGGCAGATGTGGACCTAAGCCATTGGGATAAAAAAACACTTGCATTTCTATCGGCTCACCGTTTTTTTACGCCTTATTGCAAGTCTATGCTCTCGCAGGGAAAGCAAAATAATATCCATTTGGTACGGGAACGCATAAAAAATAAATCAGACTAAACACAATAAATGGATTTGGACAATGAATGGGATATACTCTTAGGCTTCTTATCGCGTTTATCCTGGCAGGTATCATTAAAAATAGGTTGACACCCCGAACTGCACCGCTCCGGTTCTGGCAGGCGGGTTTCCAAGGATATCCTTCTGCCACTGTTTTCGGTAGGAAAACCTCAGCACGGTTTGTTGCCTTGGCCTGAAACTGATGCCGGGCATTACACTGAAAAGCTCATCACCAATATTCCCGCCGGTCTCCCTGAACTTTCCCACATTCCAGTCCACATACTCTACCCTGCAGGCTAAACTTACAACAGAATGCTGCCAGCCCAGAATCGTTCTTTTGATCACAGGTTGGACAATATCTATATATCCGCCCATCTGACGGCTCCCGAACTGCTGGGAATAGGTGTCGGGAACATCGACCTTGATCCATGCCCACTCAGCGGTGATGAAGGTCTTAAGTTTGGGAAGTGTAGTGTTAAAGTCTATGGCGAAAACATTTAGCCTGCGTTTGTCATCGATAACAATCCCGTCCGACTGCCATTTATTGTAAACCCCTCCCATATAGGATAGGCCGAGTTCGCCTATATTGTTCCTACGCACTGCTACCTTTCCCGTTAGCAGTGGCTGCCCGCTTGCAATTTCTTCAAACCTTTCCGGATTCCTTTTTGAAGCAGCCAGAGAGGTTCTGTTTTCATGGTTTGCAATAATGGAATCGTCAAAGCTGCTTGTGGCATATAACTCGTAGCCCAGCATCCAGTCACCGCTATAGTTTTTGCCATAAATCCCGAATCCTGCACTGCTCCAGGTTGCAGGCAGCATCTGTGTCATGGCGATCGGACGGTCGGTGAATTCCCATTTAGGACCGTCATGGTTCTGGTTGAATGCACCAATGGGATTTAATATCATCCCACCCCTTAAATTAAGCAAAGGGTGCAGTTCAAGATCCAGCGCAGCAAATTCAACCGCTATTTCTTTTTCAGCAGGTTCAAATTCGATCTCGGAAAGGAACTTGATGCGCTTGGAAATGGTTGAGGCTACAAATAGCGTCATCCTTCTGAACTGGAACTGCTGTCCTTCAGAGATCCCGTCTGTACCCTGATACTGCCAGTTGGCTTCCATATACCCGCCCACCGATACCGGAAGTTTTCCCACGGCAATAAAAGGCCGTTCATAAACTGCATCCATGTTGAGTGAGTTTTTTGCTGTATCACCGGGTTTGGCCCTTAAAAGTTTCGGGTCGATCTGGGCAAAGGCCATCTGACCGATACCAATAGACATGATTAGCGTTAAGAGTTTTTTCATACTGCCTTCAGTGAAATTTTGATCCTGGTTTTTTCTATGGTAATGGGGAAAGTTCTTAAGTTTGCTTCTGCCGGACCATTTGTCATTCTGCCCTTATTGTCAAATTCACTTCCATGGGCCGGACATTGAAGCCTGTCTCCGAAAGCCTGGAGCTCGGTTCCCTGGTGGGTGCACTGCATCCATAGTGCAGAATAATTCAGTTCATCATGCCGGTAGATACAGATGGGGTATCGGAGCAGGTCATTGCTGACTACAATGTATCTTTTGAACTGAACATTTTTTCCCTGTCTGAGCTCAAAGTCTTTCATTTCTACGACTAGGTTATCCCCTGCAATCTCGCCCGTCGCCGGCACCAGGCTGCTGCATCCACTGATCAACGTGGTGATCCCAAGGCCTCCAAGGCAGGCCATTCCACAGCCTTTTATAAAATCTTTTCTTTTCATTTCTATAGTGATTCTAAAAATCTGAGCATCGCATTTTTTTCTGCCCCTGACAGCTGGTTGAACCTGTTGCGGCTTGCAGATGCCTCTCCTCCATGAAGGGTTACCGCCTCTTCGATGCTTTTTGCCCTTCCATCATGCAGCAGATGATAAGATCCCCCCTGTGAATTCATCGAAAGTCCCAGTCCCCATAGGGGCGGGGTCCTCCATTCGAAGGTCTTAGCCGATCCTTCCGTATAACCATCGTCCAGCCCAGGTCCCATATCATGGAGCAACAGGTCGGTATAGGGATGGAATTCTTTGTTGGACAGAGCGGCTACTGGAGAAAAACCTGTTTTTAGGGTAGGCTTGTGACAGCCTGAACAGTTAATCTTTTCGAACAGTTTCCTGCCAGTTTCAACTTCCGCATTCCCCGCATCGCGCTGCATGGGTGCTTTTAGCGTCTGTAGATAAAACACCACGTTATTCACTGTAAGTGTGGGGATTTCAGGGTCAATCACCATCCGCGTATAGGCATCCACAGGATCAAAGCTTGAAGTGATCCCGATATCCTGGTTGTAGGCATTCACAGTCTGGTGGAGCAGGTTATATGCTGCCGCCTTTTTTCCAAAACGATGGATATATTTTCCCTTCAGTACAATAGCATTGTTAATCGCCTGAACATATGTGGGAAGTATTGCGTAATTCGGGATACCAGAAATGCCGTCATTATCCAGATCCTGGGGGTCAGCCATAGCTAGTATATCTGCATCAGCTACCAGTTCGAGAAAGCCAAGGCCGGTATTAGCAGGCGGTGTAAATTTTGAAAAGGTGGCCCCTGATGGGATTTGCTCAGGTTTGTATCCGGGAATAGCCCTGTTCTGCAGTTGTGGGCCTCCCTGGTCCAAAAATTTATTGCCTGTTTCATCGGTCTGCCCGAAACGGACCAGCGTAGTAAAAGGATGGCCTTTGCCGTCACCCGCATGGCAGCTTCCACAGCTGGTTGCAACAAAGCCTGGCCCAAGGCCGTTCTCAGGACTAAATATCTCATTGTTGAAGGCCGCGTCTCCCGAAGCGAACCGTCTGAGCTGTTCATAGCTGAGTCCTTCTACCGGGCCATCAAGAATTTCATCCTCTTTTGGAGAAGAAGGGATTATCTTCTCACAGGACACCATTATAGCAACCAGGCTCATAAGTGAAAGCAGGACAATGGGTAATCTTTTCTGCATGTTATCTGATTTTTTGTAAATCTAATAATAAAAATAGAAAAGACTAAAAATAAATTTAGATTTATCTAAATTTATTTTTAGATTGATTTTAACGGTGTCGGAATTATAATGCACGGCTCCCAAAGTGACCTACTTTTTTAACATGAGCACGGAATGCAGTATTATAAGCCAAAGCAGTAAATCATCTATTGCTTTTAAATCAGGAACTTAACCGGATAGGGTGTTTTGTTGGCGGATGCTACGGTTTATCCATTGTAAGCAGATGTAATAAGGGCAGGCAATGATGCAGGATTCGGAATTTTTAAAGTTCTTTTTGAATTTTGGTTGAAATGTTTAGTTTTAGGGCTGGAATACGGTTTCCTAGATAAAAAACAATACCAGGGTCATCTGGCCCTTTAAAAAAAATCAGTTATGGACAAATTCAAACAGGTGCAGGAAGTTATTGCTTCAGTAGAAGCCGATGTAACAAAATTTTATGATGGTGGAAACGCAGCGGCTGGTACGCGAGTACGTAAGGCAATGCAGGACCTTAAGGTTTTGGCTCAAGAGATAAGGGCTGAAGTTACAGAGAAAAAAAATAACGATAAATAAACAAGAGACTGTTTTGGGAAATAAGGCCATTAGTGTATAAACTGATGGCTTTTTTATTTTATGGTTGACATGCTGAATTTATCTCAGAGTTTAAGAGAATATGTGCAAAAGATTTTTTGCACAAAGCTTATACTCAGCTTATTTTAGAAAGCTACGCTCAAATATATGCATACCTTGGATACGCCTTCAAAACCACGTGGGTGGAACGACCTGACCCTACAAGAATTTAAATCAATATATCCTGTCATAGAGGAAAATGCAAATAGGCATTTCCGCTGCGCTGAAATACTTGGGAAATCTGACGAACCTCAGAATGCAATCGCTCATTTGATTTTGGGTACAGAAGAACTCATAAAAGCTTTTGCCTGTTTGCTAATGTCTAGAAAAGTACCCCTGAGACAGCAATCATGGTTTAAGAAGATTTTCCTTCATCACAAGGTAAGGCATGATCTGGTTAAGGATTTTTTTTCGATGTATCTTTTGTTTCGCTTTTCTTCGTCTACAAACTTAAGGCCAACTGGAATATTCTCCTTTTTAGGGGCAGCATTAATGAATACTGCCATGGCTACAGCTAATTACTTTTGGTGGAGCAATGCCGATAGTTTGAAACAGAGGGCTTTCTATGTTGACTTTATTAATTCAATTGTCGATCCCTCTACTATTACGGCTGGCGACTATCAGGTAGCTAAAGCTTATGTCAATCTTTTCCAAAAAGACATTGCTAAACTTATGAGATCCATTGAGGTAATGTCCGATAAAGAATTAAAGTCTTGGACTCCATTTAACATTAACGAGTTGGATAAGCTTCGGGAACAGGCATACAAATTGCAAAAAGAAAGAAAAAAATCATGAGGCATGGAACGTTTGCTTTCCGTATTTTGCAGAAAATTATTTTGCCATTTTGGAGTTTTTCAAGTCACTTAATAAATCAACGATAAAGAACAGGTTGGTAGCTTTTTCTAAGAAAGCTGAATAATTCTTATAAAGACATCTATAGGTTTATGTGCTGGAATGATTTTCAAAAGCAATTTATGGTTGGAGTGGAGGGAATTTACGACATCAAAACTTATGCTGGGGTACTAAATGGCTACTCATTAGAGTAAAAAAGCTGCAAAAATAAAACCGGGCTTGTAATAATCCTATTGGACAGCTCTGTTTTACGAACAGTTTTTTGTTGCCTAAACAACTAATTCTGTTTAATATTTCCTAGATTGGGATTCACGCTTACCTCAGATTTGACTTTTTATGACGCTAGTAATTGCACAGAGGAACGACAAAGGTGTATCGTTCTCTTCAGATTCCAGGATTTCGTTTGGTGAGGCTGGTTTCTTTGATAAGGGGATCAAGATATTTATTGTTCCTTTTAAATTAAAAGGGCCTGCAAAATCCAGGGAGGATTTCAATAAGTATGAACAAGAGCTAAGCTATGGGCTTGCGGTCGTGGGAAGTTCCATTAATGCGAATACAGTTAAAGACTCCATTGCCGAAATTCTCCCGAATGTAACCTATCTAACAAACATGTCTGATGTATCTATCATAGGGATCAGTTCCCTTGTTCTTAAATACTATAGGGAGGTTTCTCAGGAGCTAACCGCTGTTCTGGGAAAAACAGGCCTTTCGGAAATTCTACTTGGAGGCTACTGCATCGTCAAGAAGCGGGTGCGTATAGTGCGTTTTTATCCGGATATAAAGGAAGATCAAGTCGAGTACCAATTTGAAGAGATACTGCCAGAGCATGGAATGATGTTTTTCGGCTCGGGTAAAGCGTATGCTGAACAGGTCTTTAAGGAAAACGAAACTCTAGATCCATTGCAGATATTAAAAAAGGTAATTGAATCCAAGGCCGATGCTGCGGTAGGTGGAAACATGCAGCGCGGAAACTTTTATGGTGAAAATTTTAAAATCAGTGGAGTCGTAGAGGACCAGCTAGACGAAAAAGGTAATTCAATTAAGAAGACAAATTACAGAAGAGCCTTTCTGGTTGAGAATGAAATTGAAGAATTCAAAAAGCCACCATATTTAGCATTAACATATGGATATACTTCGGTCAAACTGATACCCTGAAGCTAAAGCAGTATGGTACTGGCTAAGAACTAGCCTGCAGTAAAATTTGCCTCCATGCGGATTATATATAATACTGATTTGCAAAACCAATAACAAACGATATGAAGAAAGGATCTCTGGAAGAGTTGTATGACTACTTTAAAAAATTCCATTTATCTGATACGCTCTATTTATTCGGGGCAATTAATGCTGTTTTGAAATATGGTGAGCAAAAGCTCCACAGCTCGAATGTTCCAGAGCATCTGTATAGATGGATAGGTCGGTTGACAGAGCAGGAAAGAAAGTTTGTTGGATTAAATCTGACCCGGATGGCAAGATTTATGATCTTGAGCGGGGCGAATGATCATAAAGGACAACGTATGTTGCTTGATACCCCAGCTTTTCATAAGGCTTACGAAATGGTAATAGAGCTTTATGATACAGACGTTGACATTTCAATCGACCAAGGTCCGGAGGCCATATCTCAATATTTCTCTCGCATTGGTCAAATCCAGTTCCCCCTGCAAGCAAGGCAGCATACCGTTATTGGAAGAGGTTATGCCATGTTCATATCGAATCCTTCTATTGCAACTTCTGCATATGACTTTAACAGAAAGCTAATGGAGTTTTACAAACTGGATTGTTTTCAGTTTATGGCTACAGGTATTGCGATGTGGTTATTGGTAAATGGGATATTAGACTACGAAATGACCATAGAGATCTCCAAATTAAAAGACATCGTCACCCCGGAAGCAATATCTATTTTCACAGAATTGGCAACAGGAACTGCAAAACAATACAGGGAGATGGTTCGTGGTCCAGGTCGAGGCAATCAGATGGATAAATTAAAAGACATTTATGGACATGACCCCTTCACCGCCATGCCCGCAATACGCGTAGATAGATCCAGCGTTCTCAGGGCTGGTACCGTAGTCGTCCCTCAGCCTAAATATTTTCTGGAAAAGGCAAGTGCTGGGATATTTTATTTATTGGCAAATAAAGAACAACAAATCGCAAACGTTGCTGGAAAAACGGGAGAAAATCCCTTTCGGAATGCGTTTGGAATCGTTTTCAGGGAATATATTGGACGGCACCTCAAGACGCCAAGCAAATCACACACATTTATTGATCTAGACGTTGATTTTTCCGAGCCTTGGACTGGACTTCTTCCTGATTTTGCACTTATTAATGCTGAAGTATGTTTGCTTGTGGAAGTTAAAACAACCTTATTAAAACTTCCGGCAAGGAGTTATTTTGAACCTGAAATCATCAAAGGGGAGGTTCAGGCTGGTAACCTAAAAAAGGCCGTACGGCAATTGGATTCATTTAGGAAGGCTATATTAGAAAAAAAAGTTAAAGATGTTAGGTTTGGAAAAGTAACAAGAATCCTAAATATCATAGTTGGATATGATCAGGTATATGTTTTAAACTCTGCTATTCTTCCAGATCTAACCACAGCACACAAGGAAATCTCTTATGATCTTCAGCTCGCCAGTATCGCTGATATTGAAATGATGGGCAGTGCATTGGAACAAGGATTCAACCTAAATGAGCTCATGGGCAAGAAAGTTGCGGACACTGGTGCCGTCCGATGGTCTATCGCTACTTATTTACAACATTGTCATGTAACATCAAAAAATCAAATACTGAATGAGGCTTTTCTTCAATGTATGGAAAGGTTAGGGCTGAACAAGTAAACCTTAAAAGGCCCAAGTTTAGTAAAAACCTAGTGATCACGTATCTAGAAGCAGGAAAGAATCAACAGAGAGAAATGGAAAAAAATTAATGGCATTTATAATAAATCTGCTCAAGTTACGTCTTTATATATGAGAGCGTTAATTTAGAACGGGGAATGATCATCACGATTGTTCCCCGTTTTTTATTTTGTGTCTGAAAGTTAGGCGCTTGACTACTATTAGTTTCTTGGATTTTTTCCTTAATTTTAATCGTGAGGAAAATTGAACCACCATTTGAACTAGTGCTTGATGGGCGGCAGATTATGGTCTCTGAACATGAGTTCGGTTCGAACAGGGTATTCCATGTTAACTTTGGCGGTTGGAAAAAGCCGCTGGTGATTGCTATCGGAATTGGTATCCGGGATCAGAAGTTCTGGACTTCAATCCCCCAGGGGAGACAGGCCGAAGCGCAGGAGATAGGGAAATTAATTGCGGAGCATATCCGCGCTAATAGGAAAGAATCATGTGTTATTACAACGGACAGAAAGTGACCAGAGCCGAGTTTATCCAACTCAAGCAATTGGAAAAAGCGGTCAGAAACTATGATTTTTTGGACAAGGGCGTACATAATGGGTTCAACTATGCGCCATGTGCAATTGTTGTTGCGACTGATGACCGCAGAGATTTTGAGATCCAACAGGCCGAATGGGGATTTATCCCAGGTTATGCAAAAGACCGCGAAGAGGCCAAAAAGTTTAGGGGCATGTATACCACGCTCAACTTTAAGGCGGAGAATCTTTTTACTAATGAAGCTGGTAAAAAATCCATGTGGGCAGAGGCTGCGCGCCAGCGTCGATGTCTGGTGCTCTCAACTGGTATCATCGAATCCATGCATGTACCTACCTATGGTAAGAAGGGCCAGTTGCTGAAGGCAACAGATAAAGTTCCCTATATGATTGGTATTGTGGATAAAGAATATTTCTGGTTTCCCGGAGTATATAATGATTGGTTTGATAAGGAAGCCGGGCAATGGGTGCGTACGGTTGCCTTTGGAACTACCGCGGCAAATGGAATCATGCAGCAGATCCATAATTCTAAAAAAAGAATGCCAACTATCCTTACGGATGATTTGGCCTGGGAGTGGCTAATGGAGGAACCGAGCGAAGAACGCCTGACCGAAATTGCACTTACCCAAATCCCATCAAAATTAATGGAGGCATGTACCATCGATAAGGATTACCGTTTTGCAGGCGAGGCTACGCCGGCTGATTATCCCGATCATCCAGCTCTTGACCTTACCTTTGTGGATCAGGAACAACTGGATTTTGATCATTGGAGAAACTAGCGGTTCTTTTTTAATTTAGCGCAAAAGATAGAAACGAAATGTCAAGCCAAAAGCCGCTCCAACCACAGATGGCAAGCCAGGGATGGAAACAGTTCCTCGCCGCAAAAACCCGAATGCTTGCTGCCTATGATTTAGCGAAGGATCTGGAAAACAATAAGCTGGTAAAAGTCAGACATGGTCTTGTAGCAGAGGCCGAATTTCGAAAATGGCTAAGCGAATTTCTGCCAAAAAGATATGCGGTAACATCTGGATATATCATTTCACCCGGGATTTCCAGCAAGGAGCACATGGTGCATTATGATGTGATCATATATGACCAGTTGGAATCTCCTGTGCTTTGGGTCGAGGATAATCCAGATTCTTCCGGTCAGGGAAAGTCGCTGGCAATACCTGTTGAGTATGTTCATGCGGTATTTGAGGTGAAATCCGCATTTAACAGGCAGTCAGCGAAGGAAGCGGTCGACCAGCTGTCCAAGCTTAAGCCATTATTGGCGCGGGTAGACCCGCCGACCAGTCGCGCCAAGATGTATCTTCCTGCCAATTTCTTCTGTGCAACTGTATTTTTCGAACTCCGTAAAGAGCATGATAAAGATTTTGCAGCTATGGATGAACTAGTTAATGCCACAATGATTCGAAGATTCTACGGGGGAATTATACTCCGGGCCGAAACGCTTGATAGATACAACAGCGGAAAAATAAGCTTCAGAAATGAAAATGTCGATTCTAAGCCAAACAACAACTCATCGTTATCCTTTTGGACAACATCGAAATGCCTAAAGTATAAGGATGATCAATATTTCAGCCTGCTGCTGACATTCTGGGAACAGCATTTTTCCGAGTTTGCCTTTGACATCTTAGCGCTTTTGAAAAACACCTATCAGCCCAATGTTCTGTCCAGTCTATATTGCACGGGTTCCACCTCTTTGGAAAATGGCAGTATCGTAGAAACCAGGTACGCTGATCCGGAAGGCTACAAGCGATACCAGGAAGAAACGGCGGCAATTCTTAAAGCACAGGGTTTCGTTGGATTGGAGCCATCGGATATCTAATTTTACGAGTTTTCCTTATTTGGCAACACAAGGGAATACTTATTTTTTTCTTTTTTGCAAGATAAAATAAACAATCTGTGTGCGCAACATTAGGCTATGCCTTAATTGGAGTTCTCCACCAAAAGCACAATCTTTTCAACATTTTGTATTTTACTAACAATTTTAGCTTTATGTTTGTTGTACAATTTTAGAATACTAAAAATAATAGTATAAAATTAACTCGAATACCATGGATGCTAAAAGGGAATTGTTTCAAAAATTGCAGCAGGATATCCTGTTGTGGCAGGGCTTTAAGCCCGTTGCCTCGGGCAAGGCTGAGCGAATCGGCCTAGGAGAGATTGAAGATGCTTTCCCAGGTGGAGTATTCCCCAAAAAAGCGATCCATGAGTTTATTACTGTAGTCCCGGAACAATCAGCGGCAAGCGATGGCTTCATCGCAGGTCTGCTGGCTGTGCTTATGGAAAACGGTGCGGCATGCGTATGGGCAAGTACTTCGCGTCGTCTTTTCCCTGCCTCGCTCGGCCTGTTCAATGTCGAGCCCGAGCGCATTATTTTTATGGATGTACAGACCGAAAAGGATGTGCTATGGATTACAGAAGAGGCCCTCAAGTGCGAGGGGCTCGCGGCCGTAGTCGCCGAGGTAAATAATTTATCACTTATCGAATCTCGAAGATTGCAGCTGGCTGTAGAGTCAAGTGGCGTAACAGGATTTATCCTCCGAAAAGATGAAAATAAAACCGCAAGTACAGTGGCCACCGCGAGATGGAGGATAAGTCCCCTGCCTTCGCAAACAGAAGATGGAATGCCAGGCCTGGGTTTTCCACGCTGGCAGGTCGAGCTGCTAAAGGTGCGCAATGGGAATCCTGGAAACTTCGTGCTGGAATGGGCTGGAGAAAAATTCGAGGAAGTTAAGAAAGTCAAAAAGGAAATTGTTTGGTCTGAAATGGAGGGCAGGCAGATTGGATAGATATCATGCAAAGGCGTTTTGTTTCCATATGGTTCCGCCAGCTGCTGGCTGACTGGCAGCTTATCCGCAGGCCCGAGCTTTCTGGCGTGCCCTTTGTTTTTACTGCGCCCGACCACGGCCGAATGATGATCACCGCGGTGAGCGAGCTGGGCCATGGATTTGGTGTCGAGGTTGGAATGCGTGCTGCAGATGCAAAGGCCATTTGTCCCGGACTTGAGGTGTTGGATGATAAACCCGGAAGACCCAGAAAACTGCTCAAAGGGCTTGGCGAATGGTGCGTGCGCTATTCTCCTATAGTTGCAATCGATGAATTTGCGATGGATGGGCTGCTGCTTGAGGCAACCGGATGCAGCCATCTTTGGGGCGGGGAACGCGGATATCTAAAAGAAATCGTTTCCAGGTTAAAAAGCAAGGGTTATACCGTCCGCGTAGCGATAGCCGATACGCCCGGAGCCGCATGGGCGATATCCCATTACGGAAAAGTGACCCCGCTGATCCCGATAGGCGAGCATGTAGATGCTTTGCTCAATCTGGTGCCAGATGCGCTGCGCCTTGAGGAGACCACATTAGCGAAACTTCGAAAACTCGGATTCTATCAGATCAAGAGTTTTATTGGAATGCCCAGATCCGTATTGCGCAGGCGCTTTGGCGAGGAATTTCTGCTACGCTTGGCCCAGGCGATAGGCACAGAAAACGAAGTACTCATTCCCATGCAGGTACCTGTGCCTTTCAGCGAGAGACTGGCTTGCCTAGAGCCTATCAAAACAAGGAACGGGATAGAAATTGCCATCAATAAATTACTGGAAAACCTGTGCAAGCGAATGCAGGCCGAGGGAAAGGGGCTAAGATCCGGCGTGCTTACCTGCTACCGTATCGATGGCAAAGTGGTACAGGTTGATATCGGTACAAGTGGAGCATCGCATAATATCAGCCACCTTTTGAAGCTATTTCAGCTGAAGATCGATCAGATCAGGCCAGCCCTTGGCATCGAGCTTTTTGTGCTGGATGCGCCGAAGGTGGATGATGTCGAGGTTCCACAAGAAGAAATGTGGACATCAAAGCCGGGCCTGGATGATCAGAGCGTAATCAAATTGCTTGACCGCGTCGCTGGAAAGGTAGGTTTTCAGGTGATACATCGCTATTTGCCCGCCAAAAGATACTGGCCAGAACGGGCGATACTCAAAGCGGTTTCAGTAACCGAAAAACCAAATGCGCCATGGCGGGTGGATAAGCCAAGGCCTACAGAGCTGCTAAAAACTCCGGTTGCAATTGAGGTAATGGCAATTATCCCAGATCATCCCCCTAAGTTTTTTATCTATAAGGGAGTTCGACATATCATTGCAAAAGCCGATGGCCCGGAGCGGATCGAACGGGAATGGTGGCTGGACGAGGGCGAGCACAGGGATTACTATCAGGTAGAGGATGAGCAGGGCGGCCGTTATTGGCTGTTCCGTTCGGGGCATTATGGCGGAGAAAATAAGTACAAATGGTTTATCCATGGATTTTTTGCATAAGGAAGATAAGTTATGGCGTATAGCGAATTACAGGTTACATCAAATTTTAGTTTCTTGCGGGGGGCCTCGCATGCCCATGAGCTCGTGGAACAGGCGGAGACTTTTGGCTATCAAAAAATAGCGATCACAGACCGTAATACCCTGGCGGGGATTGTCCGCGCACATGCGGCTTGCAGGGAAAAAAACCTGAAGCTTATTCCGGCTTGCAGGCTGGATCTGCTGGATGGGCAAAGCCTTTTGGCATATCCAACCGACAAGGAAGCGTACGGCAGATTGTCGGCGCTGCTTACCCTTGGCAATATGCGCGCCGAAAAAGGTTCCTGCCATATTTCAAGGGCGGATGTTTATGCCCATAGCAAGGGGATCATCTTCTGCCTAGTGATGCCCGGCGAGCTTAACCGCAGGTTTGAATACGAGCCTAGTTTTATCAGCGCTGTCGCAGAATACAGTCAGGCACTGAATGGTCAGTTATATTTAGCAGCTACCAGATCTTATTTGGGAAACGATGATAAGCTTATCTTCCGGACCTCGCAGCTTTCAGATTTTTACGGAATTCCGGTTGTTGCAACGGGCGATATCCATTACCATGATCCCTCGCGCAGGGAATTGCAGGATGTGCTAACATGCGTACGGGAGAAATGCACCATCCAAGATGCCGGGTTTCGCTTGCATCAGAATGCAGAACGATATATGAAAGAGGTCGCCGAGATGGAGCGATTGTTTAGAAAATACCCAAGTGCTATCAAAAATACGATGATCATTGCCGAGGCCTGTAATTTTTCATTGGATGAGCTAAAATATGTTTATCCCGAAGAGATCAATCAAAGCGGCAGAAGTCCAATGGAAGAACTAGAGTTCCTGACATGGAAAGGAGCGCATGAGTTTTACGGTGAAGAAATCCCTGAAAAGGTGGTTAAAATGATCCACCATGAAATGGAATTTGTGAGGCAGATGGATTATGCCAATTATTTTCTTTTTGTTGAAGATATTGTACGCGAGGCCAGATCGAGAGGGATTCTTTGCCAGGGAAGGGGTTCTGCGGCCAATTCTGCGATATGTTTTGTTCTGGGAATTACTTCGGTTAATCCCATGAAATTCGATCTGCTTTTTGAGCGCTTTATTTCGCCCGCCAGAAACGAGCCACCCGATATTGATGTGGATTTTGAGCATGAGCGTAGGGAAGAAATCATCCAGTATATCTACAATAAGTACGGGCGTGACCGGGCGGCAATCGTAGCGACAGTCACCCAGCAGCACCAGAAGGGCGCAATTAGGGATGTGGGAAAAGCGATGGGACTTTCAGTGGATACAATCAATAGGTTGTCGAGTTCTATTTGGGAGTTTACAGATGAATGGTTCGAGGGAAAACGGGTTACAGAACAGGGCTTAAATCCGGATGATCCGCACCTTAAAAAAACGCTGGAGCTTACTTCCCAGATGATGGGCTTTCCTCGGCAGCTCGGCCAGCACACCGGGGGATTTGTGGTAACTCAAGGCAAGCTTACCGACCTGTGCCCTATCCTAAATGCGCGGATGGAGGACCGAACAAATATCGAGTGGAATAAAGATGATATCGATGCGCTGGGCTTTTTAAAAGTGGATGTATTGGCGCTTGGCATGCTTACCTGCATACGAAAGGCGTTTGACCTTTGCCGTGACCACTATGGAAAGCAGTTTACCCTGGCGAATATCCCGCAAGACGACCCCGAAGTCTATGATATGATCTGTCTGGCTGATACATTAGGGGTATTTCAAATTGAGAGCCGGGCGCAGATGTCGATGCTTCCAAGGCTTAAGCCTAGGGAATTTTATGATCTGGTGATCGAGGTCGCAATTGTCAGGCCCGGGCCAATACAGGGAGATATGGTACATCCATATCTGCGCAGGCGAAATGGCGAAGAACCCGTGGTGTATCCATCGCCGGAACTCGAAGAGATTTTGGGCAGAACCCTGGGCGTTCCGCTTTTCCAGGAACAGGCGATGAAGATTGCCATTGTTGCTGCTGGTTTTACCCCTGCCGAGGCTGATGGTCTGCGGCGGAGTATGGCAACCTTCAAATTTAAGGGGCTGGTAAACCAGTATGAGCAAAAACTGATTGATGGGATGCTGGCAAAGGGATACACGCTAGAGTTTGCAAAGCGAATATTCAAACAGCTGGAGGGATTTGGAAGCTATGGTTTTCCTGAGTCCCATGCGGCAAGTTTTGCGCTGCTGGTATATGTATCCTGCTGGCTAAAGCATTATTATCCGGATGTTTTTGCTACGGCATTGCTGAACAGTATGCCGATGGGCTTTTACCAGCCCGCGCAGATCGTTATCGATGCGCAGAAACATACCGTAGCGGTGCGCGAGGTGGATGTTAACCATTCGCTGTGGGATAATAAGCTCGAAGAAAAATCGGGCAAATATTTCGCGCTGAGGTTGGGATTCCGGCAGATCAGTGGCATCCGGTCTGATGATATTGAGACCCTGGTGAATGGTCGTGGCGAAGGATATAAATGCATTACCGCGCTTCGCGATGCTGGCGTTTCACTAGCGGCGCTTGAGAGACTGGCCGATGCGGATGCTTTCCGATCCATGGGAATGGATCGGAGAAAGGCCCTATGGGAAGTTTCGGCTTTGCAGGACATGCCGGTGGAACTTTTCAAGGGACAGGCATCTGAAAGCGTGCTGGAAACACAGGTCGAGCTTCCGCTTATGGGAAAGGGAGAACACGTGGTGCAGGATTATGCAACGGTTGGACTTTCGCTCAAAGCTCATCCGGTGAGTTTTGTGAGGCCGCAACTGGATATGCTCAATATCCGCAGTTGCCACCATATCAACAATGATTCTACAGATGGCCAATTGGTAAAAGTAGCGGGATTGGTACTGGTACGCCAGCGTCCAGGAACTGCGGGTGGAGTTTGCTTTATCACTATCGAAGACGAGACTGGGTATTCTAATCTGGTGGTCTTTGAAAAATTGTTTGAAACCTATCGCAAGGAAATATTGCATGCTAGGCTGCTGATGGTAGAAGGCCGATTGCAGCGAGAGGGAAAGGTAGTGCACGTGATAGTTAGCAAATGTTTTGATTTCACGAAGATGCTTGGAAAGTTGGTACAACGAGACGTTGATGAACTGCCGGTATTGACTTTGGCGAGAGGCGATGAAAAGACTGCGCCTTATCCATCGCAGAATAGGCGGGCACAGGTTCGAGAAGAAGCACCTAAAAAAGCTTTTCATGGCGGAAGGAATTTTAAATAACTTAAATATTTTGAGACGAAACCTAATTACAAGGTTTTTAAGAATAGAGACTGCGCCGAGTTATGGACATTTTCATCTCGAACGTGCTAATTGTTAAATAAAATTTCTATTTTCACTAAGCCAACCCCATATGACCCCAACAGAACAATATTACGCCAGGAAGCTATTCCAACTTGAGATCTACAAACGTAAAGGTCAGGATTTCGAGAATTTTTTCACGAGAATCATGCAACTGTCAAATAAATCATTTGTGCCGATAACTCCCCAGGGTAGTTATGGTGATAGAAAAAATGATGGCTTCATCAAAAATGAAGGAAAGTATTATCAGGTTTATTCTCCCGCCGACCCAACCCTCAATGAAAAGAAAACGATTGATAAACTGGTTACCGATTTCGGAGGTTTGTACAAATACTGGAATGGCCAGGTGGCTCCAATTCAAGAATTTTATTATGTAGTTAACGACAAATATACTGGTTGTTTTCCAAGCCTGTTTCCTGAATTGAAAAAGATTGAAAATGCCCATCCAGGTGTTTCTTGTGCCCCATTTTTATCGAACCAACTCGAGGATTTGTTCATGGAACTTTCTGATGAAGATAAACAGGACATAATAGGACTTGTTGCAGTTCCAGAGGAGATTACTCTTGATGTATCTGTTTTGAATGATGTGATTATGTATCTGGAGAAACTTGATGTAGAATATATAAAGGAAGATTTCCCCCAAAATCCGAATTTTGAAGAAAAGATTGAGTTCAATAACATTAGCCCTCAAATAGCTACAATTTTCCAATTTGGTTCTTATCAAGATGGAGCATTGAAGGAATATTTTACGATCAACAGTACGTTTACTAAGAACGACCTGCGAAATACATTTAACCAGCTATATCTGGAGGGAATACGGGAGATCCCAAATTCGCCAGATAAAAACGACCTTGTTTTTTTCTATATCTTGAATAAAGCATTTCCATCTAACAAAAAGGTAATAAAGGATGCTATCTTTGTACTCATGTCTTATTTCTTTGGCTACTGCGATATTTTTGAAGAACCGGTAAAACCGCAACAGCCAACTCAGATTACACTATTTTAAGTATGATTTTGCCAAATAAACACATTCGAATAGCAGAATCTTTATTGGGATTAGGGGGGTATCTTCTCAAATATTTAAAAGATGGGCCACAAACTGTTGACCAATTATGGTTTAAAGTATCCAAACAAAACAACGCGAAAAAAGCATTTGCATATCACGGTTTCGATAACGTGGTTCTTTCACTTAATTATTTATACATAATCGGCGCAATAGAAATAAATGCCGAGGGCTTAATATACAATGCGGCTAATCAAACTTTCGGCGAATAAGCCAGATTTCAAAACCGTTAAATTCAATAAAACGGGAATCTCTATCATTTTAGGGAAGCGGCATAATGACGACTATACCCAAAACAAAAAGGGAACGTATAATAGTGTTGGAAAATCGCTCATCATCAATTTAATACACTTTTGCCTCGGGTCGCAGAAAAATCCAGAATTTGAGTCTAAACTTGATACATGGGAGTTTTTTCTTGATTTCGAAATTGGCCAGGAGACCTTCAAAGTAGCAAGAAATTGCGTCAACCAAGGAGTGGTATCCTTAAATGAAAAAGAGATGACCTTGAAAGAATATACCGATTTTCTTGGTACGAAGGTTTTCGCTATTCCGCCAGAATCAAAGTTTTTAACTTTCAGATCCCTTATACCCCGGTTTATTAGACCACAAAAAAGTAGTTATATAACCTACGACAGTTATCTTAAGAATGAACAACCGTCAGGTGAACTTGTTAATAACGCTTTTTTACTCGGTCTGGACATCTCTCTTATCTTAAAAAAACAGGGATTAAAAGATGACCTCGACCGGGTTGAGGAAATGAAAAAATCAGTGGAAAGTGATCCGGTTATAAAATCTTTCTTCTCATCAGACGAAGATGACTATGAAATTGATGTAGTTGATCTGAAACAAAAAATTGGGAAACTTGAAAAAAGCATCTCTGAATTCAAGGTGGCTGAAGATTATTATCAAGTAGTGAAAGAAGCTGACCAACTGAAATTTGAGCTTAAAAGTTATGAGAACAGGGCATCCAGCTACAAAACTGCGATTGGAAACATTGAAAAGAGTTTGCAATATACCCCGGATATACCTAGAAAGAAGATAATAGATTTATATCGGGAAGCGGAGATACAGCTGCCAGATTATGTCAAAAAACAATTAGCTGATGTTGAAGAATTTAATGGGAAGCTCTTGGACAATAGGTCACAACGGTTAATTCGGGAAAAGAACGACTTTGAAAAAAAACTTAGGGATGTTGAGGCCATAATAAAAAACTTGGGTAGGCAAAAAGATTCTAAACTGGAATATTTGAATACAAGAGGTGCGTTAGATGAATTTACCAAGCTTAACGAACAGCTAAAAGATCTAAAAATCCGATATGATAGCATTGAGAAATTCAGGCTTCTCAAACAGGAATATAAAAACAAAACAGAGGAGTTAAAACGGGAGTTTAGTCTTCAAAATACCGCAACTCTAGATTATCTCACCAGGAAGCGGGAATTAATCGAAAAGAACATCATTCTATTCAAAGAACTTACTGACGAATTTTATGAGCACAAACGTGCGGGGATAGACATCAAAAGCAATGAGGGGATAAACAAAACTCGGTTTGAAATTAAGGCAAAAATTGATGATGATAAAGGTGATGGTGTAAACGACGTAAAAATATTTTGCTTTGATTGGACAATCCTAAAGGCACAGCACAACCATAATGTTAAGTTGTTGTTTCACGATAGTCGTTTGCTGTCAGAGATCGATTCACGTCAACAAGCTACGCTTATGAAGGTGGCTTATGATAACACTGCAGAAAGTGATTTGCAATACGTTATATCAATTAATCAAACTACTTACGACTCTTTAAAGGCCGAAATGCAAGTGGATGAATTCAATGATATCATAGAAGATAACATTATTCTGGAGCTTACTGACGAATCAGATAAATCTAAATTACTTGGTATTCAAGTGGATCTTGATTACGATAAGGAGTAGAAAAACAGGAGGTAGGTAGTATTGGACATTAATCGATAAACCTAATTTTTCGTGAGTCAGCATCGATTTCTAAAAAAACAACATCTCCTGATTTAATACCAAATGCTTTTCTTATTATCGATGGTACAATCATACGGGCATTGTTTTGGGAAAATCCACAAAAATGGCCCTCAATATTTTGTGACGGATCAGTGGGAAAAAATAATTTTTCTCCAAGCTTTATTCCATTGAATAATGGTGCCAATAATGATGGAAGAACAATTGGAACAACGGATTCAATGGCAAGGCTGTTCAATGGGGTGCCTTTGTGTTTAGCTTTAAGATCAGCAACCTTTTTTCTTTTGGTTTCATTACTAATATATCCCGTAATCTCGTAATAACAGTTTACCCTTGATTTTTGATTTATTTCAGAATTGCTAGCGATCTCTTTGACAAGTTCTGTTTTTTCTTTTTCAAGTAAACGTACGTCTTTGTTCAGTTTAATCGCATTAATTATTTTTGTCAACTCCAAAGTATAGGCATCCCCAATAGAGTGGGCTTTATCATCTCTTAACGTAAACGTGATGTTGGAGAAATCGGCCCTCAGCATACTATTTAATTGCGTAGGAATATCGGTATTTCGCAAAACTACTGGAATAATTTTTTGTAGAATATTCTTATCAAACGATTTCACCGCTTCGTCAATTTCCAACGCTACCCAATCACTTCCTTTGATATTATTTGACAGTACGATAATAAAATGGGTTGATTCCTTTATGCCATTTAATAGACTATCCGAAAGCTGATCGCCAATTTTTAATTCATCTTGATCCACCCAAGTTTCGATGTCATTGAAGTTGAGGTCCTCTTTCAATTTTCTTACAAAAGGCTTATCCTTGCTGCTATGAGAAATAAATGCTTTAAACATGTTTTGCGTTTTTGCAATATAGCTTTTTTTACAAAAAGGGGAACTGCGAATCCTTTAAATTTCTATCAGATTTAGGTAATATGAGATGCACGCAATTTTTGTAAGGTGCTTGATAGTATAGGAAGATAAATCTAACTAGTCTTGAAATTTTAAATCTGATTTTCAGGAAACGGATGCCTCAAATCCTATCTGTAAAGACCATTAGCACTAATTTCCAATATGACTGTGGGTAATTTAGAGACATTTTTACCGATTTATTATCATTAGTGAATTTGAATATTTGGTCATGGTCAAAACTATTCTAATATTTTTTGTCTAATGAGTCCGATATTATCTAGAATATTGTAAATTGATAGCCAATAAAATTTATCGCTCTTGAAGTCATTATTACAACCCAAAAAATCCAGAAGAATATTTCTTTTGTTGATAGTTTCCTTGTTGGCAATCATTATTCTTCTCAGAATTTTTGTTATTGTGAACTTTCATCCTGAAATCATAAAAGGTGTTTCAACAGAAGAGCCGATGTGGCATGCACTAGTTCTAAAATTACTAGACGGCATCTTCGTGTCATTAATTGTCACCGTTTCTGTCGGTCTTTTCATGTTTTACATCGAGGTTCCAGATAACGACAAAAAATTCGACATTATTGAATCGTTGCGATTAGAGGAGTTATTTGACGCAGAATTGGCTCAAACGGATACATGGCATTTTAGTGGTGGAATGGGGCGTCATACTAGGGCAAAAACAATTCCTTTAATGGATAAATCCGCTCGAAGTTCGAATCGACATAAATCTTTAAAGATTCACTTACTAGATCCGTCGGATGAAAAGATATGTGGTGCTTATTCCAGTTATAGAGGTTCGCTTTCTTCGGCTAAAAGAGGTAAAGTACAGTGGAGTTTGCAGTTTGTGCGGAGGGAGTTGCTAAGCACCGTGCTGGTTGCGGCTATCTATAAAACTAATAACCCTAATTTTGATATTATTTTGAAATTCAAAAGTGTTTTTTCAACACTAAGGATTGATTTGAGTTCCCGAGCGGCGTTAATTACAAAGGAAGATAGAGCAGAGCCTGCATTAATGTGCCGGTCGGAATCTTTCTTATTTAAGGCCTATCAGGAAGAGGCAGCACAGACGTTTAAGCTTAATTTGCCAATAGATATTCAACTTGCAGATAAATATCAAGTGAAAAAAATAACTTTTCAAGACGTACAAAAAATGTTGAACGAACTTAGTTTAGATATGAATCTATCTGAAGATGATTATAAGGCTATTTGCAAAATAATTAGAGACAACGATAATCCCTATGCATAAAACTGATTTCGAAAGACTAAGAGATTTATTTCGCACATCTGACCGATTGAAGATGCAAGTAGAAATCCAGCAACTAATAGATGGTCTGCAGAACACTGAAAAAATGGAATATACTTTCTTCTTCCATCCTTTGGGTTTTGTTTATACAGTCCTCCATTCATTTCAGGACGGCGAAAGTATACGCTTGCATATTTGGAATAAAAAATTTTATGACATAACACCAATGCTTGATATTCACGGCCATTATTATAAGGTAAAGAGTTATGTGTATTGTGGATGTGTAATGAATCAGTTGTATAGCCTGAATGATATTGGAGGAATTGAGGTAAGTCAATATAAGGGCAGTTACCCAGCAAATGGAGATCGGACTTTGACGAAAATTAAAGAGGGATTGTTTGTCCTAAAGGAAGATAAGGAGGTTCATTGCGGTGGAGAGCTTTATACAATTGGTCATGACCAGATTCACTCTGGCGGAGCATTTGGTGGTCTGCCAGCATGCACAGTAGTCTATACCCAGGATCCTCGCGATAAGCATCCGCAGGTTTTTGGTATAAATGAGTTAAAAGAACAAATATCTTTCCCGAAGACGCGGGTTCCTGAAGAAGTTTTGAAAAGTATTTTTGAAGATCTTGATAAATAAGTGAATGGCCACTGTAGGATTAGAAATAGTTTAGAGACCATTTTATGTCTATATTCGTTTCGCTAAATGGATAAATTAATTGAAAATAAACATACTATACCTTTTTTGAGGTGGACAGGTTCCAAACGATGGTTTACGAAAACCTACCTTACGGATTTTATGCCGGAAGAATTCGGTGACTATCATGAGCCATTTTTAGGGGCGGGTGCAGTATACTTTCATCTTGCAAACCAATTTAGTGAGGAAAGACAGTTTTTCCTTTCTGATTCCAACGAAGACTTAATTAATGTATATGTTCAGATTCGCGATAATCCCGTGGAAGTAATTAGTGAATTGAAGAGGTTCAAAAATACTGAGGAAGATTATTACCATATCCGAAGTCTTAGCTTTGAATCTTTAGTTGAACGGGCAGCTCGTTTTATTTATTTGAATAGAACCTCTTTCAATGGGATATACCGGGTAAATAGTCGCGGTATATATAATGTACCTTATGGTAAGCGACCGAAAGTAGATTTTGTAACGCAAGAACTATTGACAAAAGTTAGTGAAAAACTTCAAAATGCTCATATAAATACGCAGGGCTTTGAAGAAAGCCTATCCAATATAAAATGTGGAGATCTGGTTTTTTTAGATCCACCATACACTGTTGCGCATGAGAATAACGGATTCATAGAATATAACCAGCAGTTATTTGCATGGGAGGATCAAGAGCGGCTCAGAGCATTTGTCGAAAAAATAAATGAGTTGGGAGCCTATTTTATTCTAACAAATGCAAGCCACTTTTCTATTGCGAACCTTTATGAGGGGGTTGGTTCAATAAGAAAATTATCAAGAAATAGCCAAGTAGGCGGCAGAAATAAAACTCGCAGAATGTATAATGAACTGATTATCTCTAACATTAAGATCTGAGATGGCAATAAAAAAACTAAAAATTGCTGTGATAAGTGACCTTCATTGTCATCCTGAGCAAATCGAATTTTCGAAAAACAACACGTGGCTGTTCAGTGATAAGCTAAGGCTACCGACTACGGAGCATCCAGTGGAAAATCTCCTTGGCATTATTGAAGCAGAAAAAATCGAAGTTGACTTGGTGCTAAGTCCGGGAGACTTTACACATCAATCAGATAAACAAGGCTTTTTTTCGGGATGGTCGTATGTAAATGAATTAGCGCGTGCGTTAAAAGCAAAAGAGGTAATAGCAACAATTGGAAATCATGACATAGATTCTAGGCATACTCATTCGAAATACAGTTTTGATATTCCCAAAAAAATAAGCCAAAGTTTTCCGATAGAAAAAGATCGATTAAAAAATTTTTGGGATACTGGCTTTACTTTCATCGAGGAGTCTGAATTTCAGATCTTGGTTGTGAATAGTACTCATTACCACACCCATAGCGAGAAAGACAACCCCATGGAAAATCCGGTGGTAAAGGGAAAGATGGATTTAGCGCAAATCGAACAGATCGAGAACTACCTTAAAGAAAACAACGACCAAAAAAAAATAAAAATTGCCTTAGTTCATCATCACCCGATACAGCACGCTAGGCAGAAACTTGGCGAACACGATTTTATTGAAAATGGGGAGAATTTTTTGAATGTTTTAGGAGATTTTAAGTTTGACTTATTGATTCATGGCCATAAACATGACCCATGGCTAAGGTATTCGCCAACTCAAAGCGGATTCTCTTTGCCTATACTTTCATCTGGAAGTTTTGCCGCCACCAATCAGATTTCCTGGATTAGTAAGTTCAATTATTTCCATTTAATTGAGATTTCAAAAGTAGAAGAAATTCCAGCTACAGGAATTTTGGAAACATTCACCTATAAGAATGGTATTGGTTGGAAGAAGGATAAAGAAGATGGTTTTTACCCTTTTTCAGGATTTGGATATTTAGATAATTTGCAATCAATAGTAGACAAAGTGAAGGAGAAGTTGGCCGAGACAACTAACGGGATGCTGAAATGGGACCTCATAATTGAAAATATCCCAGAGGTTCAGCATCTAACACCGGACAAAATGGAAGAGTTGGAAGAAAAATTTTTAATAGAAAATATTTTGCTTACGAGTAAAATTGGAGTAAGACCCCGCCATGTGTATTATGAAAGAGATTGATAATTTTTACAATACCTATAATGCTAGGCACCTGAAGCCTTCGGAGGTAGCTGAGAGCTTTATCTTTTCAAGTAGCTTTGAAAAGCTTATACAAAATGACCACTCGATTATTTTAGGTGCTAGAGGTTGTGGCAAAACGACATTAATGAAGATGCTTACACTGCCAGCCTTATACAACTGGCAGCATGAGAAGGCAGCTGAAATAAGGTCTGGCCTTCCTTTTTACGCAATTTACATATCTACTGACATTTATTGGGATGTTAAGAACCAAACATATAGTTCTGAATTAGAGTCATTTGGAAATTTTTCCGAAAAAATTTCTCTTTTTTCAGTTACCAGTAATGTCTTCACTTCTTTGTGCGAGACATTCAAAAACATCCTAGAGATTGACATACAGTGCTATGATGAAAATAAAGAGTTGGAATTATGTAAGCATTTGATCAAAGCATGGAAGTTAAATGCGACAGTTCCTAAGTTGGAATACATCAAGGAGGCGTTAAATGAGAGGGTCGATTATGTCAACCAGTTAATTCAGAATGTGATTTTCAATTACAAAAAAGGACAGGATATACCTAGTCCCGATTTTTTCAACCTATCATTCGAAACCTCATTGGAATATATAATCCCAATTTTCGAACGGATTTATTCTTTGCAGAATAAGCGCCAATGGGCGTTATGTTTCGATGAATTGGAATTTGCTCCAATATGGTTGCAAGAAAAACTTTTTCGGTCGCTTAGGAGTAGGACACAATATATTCTGTATAAACTTAGTTCAAGCCCAATTCTGCCGTTGGATTTGGAAAAAACATTAAGGCATGAATACAGTGCGACAACGGGCAATGATGTTACTATGATAAAGATGTGGGGATCTTCTGAAGCAGACAATTTCTCAAAGAAAATTATTGAATCATACCTATTAAGGAAGCTTAACATAGATGATGCGAAACAGTATTTTGGATCTAACGAAACTTATAATAAGCAAGCGAACAGCTACAGCGAAGGCAGCAAATTTTATAACGAAATGCTTGAGCTCGTTAACAAGGATGAAGCTTTTAAAACATTTCTTGAGGAGAGAAAAATTGATATCAACAGACCAATACCTGTAGACAATCAAAAAGATATTCTGTTTAGAAAAATAAAGCCAGTAGTTGTTTATAGAAATTATTATCTTTCTGATAATAGAAAATTAGATGCGTTAAAATTCAAGGTTTCTCGCAGAAGTAGAAAAACAGGTGAACTATATTCAGGGATCGAAGTTTTGACAAAAATATGTGATGGCAATCCACGCTGGCTTATTGCCATTATTACATCCATACTTTCGAAATCATTAAATCGTGGCATTTCTGAAAAGTTGCAGTATGATGAAATTATTAGTGCGGCAAAACGATTCCAGAATGTTATTGCCAATATTCCAACTGGTGCTTCAATCTCAATTCCATTGACTGAAATTATCGAAAGAATTGGCACATTTTTTAAAATGCAAATATTGGGCCCTGTTTTCAATCTTGATCCCAAGGGTACATTCACGGTAGATGAAAGCGAGCATGAAATATCTGACGAAATTATAACTTTACTAGAGAAAGGAATTTCACAGGGTGCATTAATTTTGGTCGATAGTGATAACCAATCATTTGATTTTGAAATAAGGGGTAAAAGATTGAAGCTTTCCTATCTTTTTGCTCCACTTTATGATTTACCTCTTAGGAAATATACAGCTATTAAATTGAGTGAATGTTTGAGAGGCTTAGAGATAGAAAGTGCTGGACAAATCTCATTATTTTAATTATGGAGCTAGAATACGGTAGACAGGTAGAACTTGGAGAGGTAAAGGGTAAGATCATTGACCTTTTTATTTTTGCCTGCAATCATGAAAAACGCATTTTGTGTGCACATAAATATATATCGGAAACTAATTCGATATTAAAAACTATTGCTCTTTGTTATAAGCCAATTCCAAAAAAGTGTATCAAAGGCATCACTTACAGCCAAATACAAAACCATGTAGAAATTTATGAAATATTAGATTCTCAATTTGCTGGTTACGCCAATAAAGAGGTTAATATTGTAGTTGACTATTCCTGTATGACGAAATCATGGTATTACTCGATTATCTTATATCTGACCAAAAGAAATTTGTTGTTATCCAAGGTAAATGCTTTTTTCATATATACTCCATCAAAATATTCTGCACCTCAAAAACCAAAACATAATACAGAAATTGCGCCGTTGCCAGGAAAATATGTGGTGCCGACCAATAAGCCAAAGGCTTTAATAGTTTGTCTTGGATACGAGCAGAACAAGGCTGAAGGAATCATTGATCACCTAGATCCTAAAATCTGTTATGTGTTTTACACCGAACCCGCTCTTGATCCAAAATTTGTTGCGACTGTTAAAGCCAATAACAAGAATATACTTCAACATTATAACAATGTCATAACTTACAAATTTGATGACATGTTATATCTGGAGCGCCAATTGACTTCACTTTATTATTTACTTAGGGAAGATTATAGTATAATAATTGCTCCGTTAGGACCTAAACCTTTCACATTCATTTCAATGCTTCTTTCAGTGAAATTTCCGGATATCGACATTTGGAGAGTAGGTTCTGGTTCGGATATCAACGAATATTTAAGAGAGCCATTAAATAGTCAAACATTTGTGATAAACGAAGTTGTTTTCAATAACTTCACCCTTAACGACGGAGTGCAAGACTAAAGTTAATTTATTCCACAATGCCAAAGTCGGCGTCATTTTCTTTTTTGAAAATCTAATCAAGGTGCTCTTCAAAAGTTACTAGGTTCAATACCTCATCTTTTAAAAATGTAATGAAAACTTCCATATCCTCTTTAATGATCACCGTTCTGAAGAATCAAGGTACATTTTTCTGCCGCGTTTGGAAACGGTGAGCTAAAACCTGGTGAATTTGTGAAGCTCCATGTTCACTTGTCGAACGATAATGATGGCAATGAGCTGCGAATGTTCATAGGTATATTTGGCACCAATAGGAATATAAAGATGCATGCCGGTTGATCCAGAAGTTTTGGGAAAGCTCGGAACGCCAATCGCGTCCAGTATGGATCTGGTTACCTGGGCAGCCTGGATCACTTGCTCGTAGGTATTCTTTTCTGGATCCAAGTCTATTAGGCAATACTCCCTATAATCTGGCGAGGCTGCCCTGCTGAACCAGGAGCTCATCTCACTGCGGCCTAGCGTATTCAACATTCGTTATACAAATAATTCCACAAGGCATGGCCACTACTAGGCTCATTGTCTAAATTTAAAACTTTAACTTCAGCTTCACATCAAAGTAATCTTTATCTCTTTTGCCATACATAAATGAGAATTTATCGCCATATGCTAGACTAAGTCGCTTCTCAATATTCTCCATCCCCTTATTGAAACCTGATTGGTGGATTTTGGTGTTAATAAGATTCGATGTTTCTATTAACAGCTTCCCTTTGCTTAAATTAATAGTTAGTATTCCAGGGTTGCTAGGTTTTTGTAAATTCCCATGTTTAAGCATATTTTCGACCAGTGTTATGATGACCAGAGGAATAAAGCGAAGGTTTTTCACTTCCTCGGGAAATGAAAAATCAATGTACTGTACCTCATCTTTTCTGATTTTATTCAGTGAAATTAAGTTGTAGATCTGATTGAGCTCTTCTTCCAACTTTGGAAAGTTGTCGTTTGATTCTCTTGTATCTAAACTGAACCGCATAAGTTCAGCAAGATTAAGGACAGCCTCCCCTGCATCCTCGTTGAACTTTCGCACACTATCATATAAAAAACTCAATGTATTGAACAAAAGGTGCGGGTTAATCTGAGCCCGGAGATATTCATATTGAGCAACATTCAATTCGTTCTGTATTTCCTTCGTTCGAATATTATTTAAGTATTCTTGCTTTTCTGCCTGCTCACGTTTGTTTCGCTCTTCCTTATATTCTATAAATAAAAAGTAAAAGCAGGAAAGCCCAATAAAGAACAATCCTCTCCATAGCGATTGGAAGAAGCTTCGGTAATTTTCAACAATGGTAACCACATTAAACTCCTTACTCGAATCTGATAAAATATAATTAAGAATGGATCTTAAAAATATATATAAGCCAATCTGAACCACCATCAGAAAACATACCCTTGTCCACGAGTTTCTCATCTTAAAGCTTTTCCCGAGAACCAAATGTGCATTTGTATAAAAGAGGATGATATTTAGCACGTAATGGAGCAAATAATTTAATGGTTTGCCAAATGCTCCCGCCGCAAGACCTATAAGCGTTATTTCAAAAAAGATAAAAAGCGCCCATCCGATTAAATGGATTCTCTGGGTTTTTGACCACTCAAAAATTTTCTTTGTCATGCTATAAACTGTATTGGTGTAACTCCATATTATCACGGTGTAATAACTTTTTTTACCATATCCAATAGGGCTAGTTTCAAAATAAAAAACATGAAACACATCCCTCAAAAACTGATTAAAAAAACAGCATTTGTTTTTAAATCGCAGAAAAACCAGAGGTTGTCATCAACCGATCCAACCAATTCCAGTATTACGATTATTGCAACTGAAACTTTCGTTGCATTGAAAAAGTAGACTGAAGACAATAAGACTACCGGCCGGATCTTAAGGTTTTTCGTTCTAAAAATTCATTAAAGCTATCTTTGTAACTATTGCCCATTGGAACAACATAAGAACCCATTTTTAGCGTATTTCCAATAACTTTCTCCACCTTCTCTGCATTGACAAAAAATGATCGATGTACCCTATAGAAAAGTGTTCCCCAAAAATCCTTTTCTACCTCCTTCATGGTCAGGTAAACCATGTATTTAGTCTCCTCTGTGACGATATTGATATAATTCTTTTCGCTTTCAAAAAACAGTATTTTGGATTTTTTGATTTTAAGCCTCTGCCCCCTGTCGCCAATACTTACGAAGAAAAATTTTCTTCCTGACTGTTTAGACTTTTCTATTTTCTTTGTTTCCGATTCAAGGATGTCCCAGACAGTTTTTATAAACTTGGGTTTAGATATGGGTTTGACTAAATAACGGGATGCATCCACCTCAAAAGCTTCTACTGCATATTTAGTAAATGCCGTAGTAAATACTATAAACCTAGCTCTATTCACCAATTTTTTTGCAAGTTCAATGCCAGTAATACTAGGCATGTCTATATCTAGAAAGATAAAGTCGATCTTATCCTTTATGCTAATTTCGGATAGAGCTACCAGCGGATCTAGGTAGGTCTTGACTAAAGTAAGATTTTGATTTGTTTCTATATAATCTGATAAGATAGAAATAGAATGTTTTTCATCGTCGATAACGACGCAACGTAATTGTTCCATATGTCAAAGTTTAAATTGTTCAGTCCTTCTTGACCTCTCAATTACTTTGCATTTTCAAATTAACGTTCTGATTCTTCTTTTGGTTCGATTTTTATTACCTCAGTAGTTTTCTTCTGGGAGATGGAACCGTCTCTGTTAATTTTATTTGTCCTTTTTAGAGTTAATCTAACCATATCATATTGCGGTTGCTCTAGTGGAAGGACATCTTGAATCTTGCAATTGAGAGCGATAGCTAACAAGTGAATGTGCCTTATGCTGTACTTGGCTCGTTCGGTATATGTCTCGACTTTTGAAACAAATCCATCAGCTAATTTCATCTTTTGCGTTAATTGAAGTTGCGTCATTTTATTAGCTATTCTCAAAGCTTTAACTCTTTCAATTAATAGAAAATCTAAGTGTGAGATTTCAACAAAAAATAACTCGTCATCTATGGCTACCATTTACATTCGCAAGTGACTGATTTTGATGATTTAAGTCAACTCCACTTGTGGATTTGGTTAACGTTTTGTATCTTAGCCTTAACAAAATTAACGATATAGAAAAACGATAAAAATCATACATCCATTAATTGGATTGAGTAATTACTGAAAGAACTTGTGGTGAAAAGTAGGACGTTCGAACACGAGAGGTAGGTAAAACTCAATTCCTATGCTATCTTTGTATAGCATACGGATTTGGGTCGCCTGCTTTATTTGAGTTCGGCCGCTGCAAAGCGGTGGTGGTCCTACACCTTCACTTCAAATAAAGCGTAAAGGCGGCCCTTTTCCGTTTTCCTTTCGGTTAACACAGATTAACCATGAAAGCAATTGAAATTAATATTCCTTTTTATTTCAGCACTACATGCTTATTTTTGGGCTATTTTATAGCCCCTCATATTTCTGTTTTCTTTATTCTCGGATGGTCATTCATCATTCTTATTAGCCTGGTAATCTGTTCACCTGAATAGGATACCAGGCTAGGGCAGGTCACCTTAATGGTTAATGATAAAAAATAGGTTCTTTAATAATGCACCTGCCTTAGTTTTCTTCAATATTTGAGTTTCCTCATTTAATTTCCGAATCAACTAACTAAACCAACCATGATGAAAAAAACGATATATTTTATCGCTAAGGCACTGCTATGTAATTTTTTTAAACCTAAAATTAGCATTGAGACTAATTTTTCTGAAAATGCACTGAATAAGTTTTCTAAACACGTCCTCGATTTTACAGAAAGCGAAAAGCTGATCAAAAGTGTAGCAGCCCTTTCCTTTAACGAAATTAAGCTCGAACGGTTAAAAAGAAAAAAAATTCTCGTTTTAGTTTTTCTTTTAATCATCAGTATTTCGGTCCAAGCACAAGAAAAAAGTCAGAATTATTCCATAGGTATAGATAAAAAGATCCCTAAAGTGTTTCTCTCGAAGGTTATTAACTATTCAGCGACCGAAATCCGTCTTTCAGACTTAAAAGGTAAAGCGGTAATTCTCGATTTTTGGGCTACGTTTTGCTCCGCTTGTTTGATAGAATTTCCTAAAATGGATAGCTTCCAAAAGCAGTATAACAAAAACCTACAGGTGATATTGATCAATACTTATTCGAAAGATACCGAAAAAGTACTTGGCGATTTTCTGGTACACCAAAAGTCTAAATTGTCGGGTTTTTCTTTGCCGATTGCTCAAAGTGATAGTACACTACGCGAGATCTTCCCCATCAAAAGCATGCCTCATTATATATGGGTAGGATCTGACGGAAGAATCAAAGCAATCACTCGAGCCGAACAGGTTACTGCTCCAAATATTGAACGGTTGATTGCAGGACTGTCCCTCAACTTAAAAATCAAAACAGATTAAAAATGAAAATAAATAATTTTAACGCCAGAAAAATGAAATGGAATTTCTTCCTATTAGTTGTGGCAATATTACTTATCATGCTTTCTGCATTTACTGCCTACGCGCAAGATAACCAAGAAGTTCGTGGGAAGGTGACTGATCTTGACGGCAAGTCTATTATCGTTTCAATTCGTTTTAAGGGGGGGGTAACCCTTGCTGATAGAGACGGAAGCTTTGCTATAAAAGGGTTAAAACTTGGTGATACTATTCGTTTTACTGCCACAGGATTCAAAAGTGTGACCAGGACCAATGAGAAACCTGGCTCTTTTATGTCCATCAAAATGACAGAGGAAATCCAGCAACTGGAGGAAGTTTTAGTGCAGACTGGTTATCAGAGTGCGAAGCCAAATGAAATAAATGGAACAATTTCCTTAATCGATGAAAAAGCTCTGAATGCTCGATCCGGTACCAGTATACTTGACCGCCTCATAGGACAGAGTAGCGGGTTGATGTTGCAAGTAGGGAAAAGTAATAACAATCCTCAAAACAATACTAATATCAGTATAAGGGGGCTTGGAACGATTAATGGTCCCCTAGATCCCCTTATTGTTTTAGACGGTTTTATTTATGAGGGCGATATTGCCAACATAAATCCAAATGATGTTGAGAACGTCTCGATATTAAAGGATGCGGCCTCAGCTTCTATTTGGGGTGCAAGAGCTGGAAATGGGGTCATCATTATTACAACTAAGAAAGGTAAACTAAACCAAGCCATGCAGCTTTCATTTAACGCTAACTTTCTTTTACAGGATCTTCCAAAACTTACTGCGGTAGGACAAATGGAAAACAGTGATTATATCGCGGTAGAAAAACAGCTCTTTAATGCAGGCTATTTTAATGACAGGATAACCTCCACACCGTGGGCAGCCATTACTCCAGTTGTGGAAATTTTGTTAGCCCAGCGGGATGGCAAAATTTCGCAATCGACTGCCGATGAACAAGTACAAAATTTGCTGAAGAATAATACTCAGCAATCCTATTTGGATAACTTTTACACTCGTGCCCTAACCCAGCAATACAATCTTAACATTAAAGGTGGGGGAGAAAGAAATAGCTATTTATTTTCTGCAGCTTACGATCATGTTAAAGGAGAGACTTATAGTAATACCGATAAGTTAAATCTGCATCTTGCGAATGATTTCAAACTTCTAAAAAAACTTGACCTTAATACAAATATCTATTTCACAAATGTTGATAGCAAAACAGGAAGGCCAAGTTTCAATTCGCTAAGCATTGGAAGTCGTTACCCAACCTATATGGACTTTAGTTCGCCGGGCGGTATGGCGACGAGCTATCGTAGCATTTACACGGATACTTTAGCCTCTGGAAAATTTTTAGACTGGAAATACTATCCAACTGAAGATTATAAACATGATTACAATAGGCGTAAAACTCAAGAACTTTATGCAAATTTCGGTCTAAAGTATCAAATTTTAGATGGGTTAAACCTACAGTTAAATTACCAATATCAGCGGCAAAACTCAAGTGATGAAAGAACCTCAGACGCTGAAAGTTATGCTGCCAGAAACCTGGTAAACACTTTTAGCCAATTCAATAGGGCAACTGGGATAGTGACTTATCCCGTTCCGAAAGGAGGAATTCTGTTAGCTAATACATCAGTTGTGAATTCACAGACTGGGCGAGCACAGTTCAATTATAACAGGATTTTTGGAGTGCACAGTATTACCGCCATTGCTGGGAGTGAGGTAAGATCCTCAAATACTTCTGCAATGGGAAACAGGCGGCTTGGATATCAATCCGATCCCCTTTATTTTAGTCCCGTCGACGAAGTTGGATATTACCCTGAATATCTTACAGGCAATACTAACCAGATTGGTGGAGTAAACACTTTACTTGAAACTGCCTATCGTTTTTTAAGTATGTACAGCAATGTTGCATACAGTTATAAAGGGAAATACCTGATTTCTGGAAGTGTCCGTAGAGATGGTTCCAATATTTTTGGTGCAAATACAAATGATAAATGGAAACCGTTATGGTCAGCTGGTTTGGGCTGGAAGGTCTCTGATGAGAGTTTTTATAACATCGACTGGCTACCTGTTCTCCGCCTAACAGGTACATTTGGCTATAGTGGAAATGTCGATCTAAGCAAAACAGCGCTACCAATTGCCGGATATGGAACGAATTCAATTACCCGTTTTCCAATTACAAGGATCAATACTATAAACAATCCTGATTTGCGCTGGGAACAGCTCTCACAGCTTAACCTAAAGATAGATTTCGAGCTAAAAAAACAAGTTCTAAGTGGATCTCTGGCATGGTATGTCAAAAGGGGATCTGATCTATATGGAAGGGATTCTTACGATTATACATCTTGGGGGGCGAATGACGAAATTGTTAGGAACGTAGCGGATATGGTTGGACATGGTTTTGATGCCGATTTTCATAGCCGCAATATCCAGGGTAAAAATTTTAGCTGGAACAGCGATCTTTTCTTTAGCTATAACCTAAGCAAGACAAAAAAATATTACTCTAAAACTATGGCAAGTATTTATTCGATGATATCTGGTGGTAATTATATAACGCCTTTAGAGGGATATCCGCTATATGCTGTTGCGGCATATAAGTGGGGAGGACTCGACAATAAAGGAAACCCGCAAGGGTATCTGAATGGATCCTTAAGTACCGATTACGCAGCTATGTTAAATGAAGCTAGCAACACGGGAAGCAATTTAGTCTACCTTGGAGCTTCAAGTCCAGCTTATTTTGGATCGATAATCAATACTTTCAGATTCAAGGGGCTAAGCGTCTCTTTCAATCTCAATTATAAATTGGGTTACAGGGTCAAAAAGCCAACGATAAGTTATTCACAGTTGATTAGTAATGGAATTGGTAATGCTCAGTTTTCCAACCGATGGCAGAATCCTGGGGATGAGCAAAAAACCAATGTCCCTTCATTCATATATCCTAATTCATCATTAAGGGATGCATTTTTCTATTCATCAGAACCTAATGTAATGCGTGGAGACCATGTTAGAATGGATTATCTGCGCATAGGGTATACCTTGAATACCTCGCAATGGAAATCCCCGTTCCGAAACCTTGAACTCTATTCAGGTATGCAGAATATAGGAATCTTATGGAGAGCAAATAAGGATGGTTATGATCCCGATTATGCAAATGTAATTCCCCCTTCACTTCAATTTTCTTTCGGTATAAAGGGCGCATTTTAATAGATCTGTTATAAAAAATAAAAAGAGATGAAAAGATTAAAAGTTTTGAGAATATTTATTACAGGTATTGGTATTCTTGCCATATTCTCAGGTTGTAAAAAATTTCTCGATGTGAAGTCAGATAAGCAGCTTGTCGTTCCAAATACCCTTGTAGACATTCAAGGACTATTGGATGATGCAAATTTGATGAACATCCGTACATCACCCTCTTTCGGAGAGGCTTCGAGTGATGATTTTTTTCTCCCCTCGGAGAATTATAAATCACTGATCACAAGGGGGCAGGAGGCCTACACCTGGCAGCCAACACCCTATAGATTTCAAAATGACTGGAGTTTGGCTTACACGGCAGTTTTCAACTGTAATTTAAGTTTAGAATTACTGGAAAAGATAGACAGGACATCTTCTAATTCTGCCGCCTGGGACAATGTGAAGGGTAGTGCATTGTTTTTCAGAGCGTATTATTTCTTAATGCTGACGAATCAATTTGGATTGGCATATGATGAGCAGTCATCTAAAACCGATTTGGGAATAGCGCTTCGCCTAAATTCAGATTTTAATATTCCCTCAATTAGATCCTCAGTCAGTGATTGTTATAGCCGAATTATAGAAGATGCGAGTCAGGCACTTAGATTATTGCCAGATTACCCTCAGCATGTCATGAGGCCATCTAAAGTTGCGACTGCGGCTTTGCTCTCACGATGCTTTCTGTATATGCGGAAGTATGATCTTGCGATGAAATACACTATTGAAGCGCTGGCATTAAATAATAAGCTCATGGACTTCAATGGTGACGCTGATTTACTGGCTCTTACCAGTGCAGTACCAGTGAAAAAGTTCAATAAGGAAACCATCTGGTATGCGGAACTTTCAAGCAATTTTGGTGTAAATACTGTGTCGAGATCACGTATCGACTCTAACCTGTATTCATCTTATTCCGCAAACGACCTTAGAAAAGTTGCATTTTTCAAATCCGCTGCGCCGTATCAGCAGTTTAAAGGAAACTATACGGCGAACGCAACGGTTTATTTTTCTGGCCTAGCGACCGATGAACTCTACCTCACAAGTGCGGAATGCAAGGCCTGGCTAAACGATTTACCTGGAGCAATGGATGATTTAAATAAATTGCTAAAGTCACGCTGGAAAAGTACGACTATATATTCTCCAATTGTTGCAAGCGATAAGCAGGATGCTTTGTCCAAAATCCGATTGGAAAGAAGAAAAGAACTGTTAATGAGGGGGCTTCGTTTTGCAGATATCAAGCGATATAACAAAGAAGGGGCGAATATAATTTTAAGACGGATTATCGACGGCAAAGTTTACAGCCTTCCGCCAGATTCGCGGTATTATGCTTTGCCGCTTCCCACAGACGTAATCGAATTGTCTGGTATGACTCAAAACTAATTGTTTAACATGGGGAGGATCTTTTTCTGCCCCATGTTAAATTCACTAGACAGAAAAATTATTGATCTGCGCGATTGATAATTTCCATGTCTTCATCAGCACTTCCAATTACGTAGGCTGAACTGGTTGTGTATGGAGACGCATTAAGGTTTAAGGTTGATTTAAGAGTGGGCGTACCTCCTGTGTTGACAAACGCCTGATCTACCTTGATAGTACATGGTGCTTGTAGATCTTCTTCACAGCTGGGAGCCGAAGGATCATAAGTCCAGTTGCTTAACGTTTCTACATCACCTTCAGCATGAGGAATTGCGTTATAACGGAATTGGTACTGAACTCTTTTACCAATTGAGTCCGATTTGAACGCAGAACCACCAACTACTAATACTAATCCTAAAGCGGCGGCCATTAGGCCTTTGCTTAAATTTTTTACTAATGTTTGCATAATTTAAGGATGCTTTTTACTTTGAAAAAACAAGCGAAAAAGTTAGTTTAAGATTTGGGCACTATGCCCTGGTTAATTGTGTTAATTAGTTTAGGTACTTTTATTTTTTTCTTTGCCGGTTAACCTCCTTTCTCTCTTCTCGGTATGAACTAAACAGAGTACATTTATGGAAATTAATAGCAGATTAAAATATAGATGGTTTTTCCAGCTCATCTTGGAAATAAGACCGCCACAACTACAGGGTACTTTTGGGAAAACGTGACTTAAGATCAGAATTATATAGATTGTAAATCCTAAGAGAAGGGAAAGTGAAATCCATAACCCCAATCTGTGTCTATTTAAAACTAGTAGGGTAGCAGAGATTAACTCAAGGGTTGGAATTAGGTATGTCAGTGCAATAGTAATAACATTAGAGAAAGGCTGCTCCTCCATCTGGCGCTGATAAAGTTGCAAATCTGTCAGTTTTGCAAATACAGCATACGACCAAAGTAATGTTAAAAGAAATAACCCGCTTGAATTCAGGTATGAAACTAATCTTGCGTTGTTCGTTTGCGCCCCTCTATTTAAATAAGTATTTTCCATTTTTCTTTATCCTTTCTAACAACCATCAGATTGTAGATTAAAGTTCGAAACAATAGAAGTATGAATCGCTACCCGAATTCGGTGATTTTTGCTCTTTTTGCACCCCATAGGAGGTGTAATAATGATATTGTTATTTGTGTATTTATATGATTGTCAATTCATTGCTTTCTGTATTTGCGTTTAATCTTAAAGAGGTATTTTGACTCTATAGCAAGTAACGAGGCCAGTATTTTATGGATGGGGAGGTTGATCAGCTCTGGATGTAGATTTCGGAAATGCAGAAATCTTGTTTCTGCATGCCTGATCCTTAGCATTTGCTCTCTCTGCTTTACATTCTGTATGTTTTCCTCGTATATTTCTAGTAGTATTAGTGAAAATTTGGGATTTACTTTTGCATGCTCATTCCATTGGATAAGATTTAAAGCGTAACCTGAACTATCTTTTAGAAAATTTATATATTCAATTGATTGGCTAAACGAAAAAAAAGAAGTTGTGGGTAATATGAATCCATGCTCTAGTATCCATGATGTATGTTCCTGCCCCTCATGTATAAAGTACCCTCGGGCTAAACCATCTTCTATAAAATAAAGTTCCGGATAGGAGTGGTCGGGTGTGCTAAGTAGTAGACCCTTGTTAAAAAACTTGGGAACAAACATTTCGGCAATCTGCATTGCAAGATTTACGTTGGCATTTTGAAGGCTTTGAAGTTTTTCGATGAGTCGTTTCATTTGATAAATGATTTTTAGTGAACCTTTTGTGGGTGCGATAAAATGATAATTAATAAGTTTTAGCGGACGTGATACTTTTTTTGAACCGGCTACTCGGTTTTATTAATTTTAAACAGGATTGTAAATAGTCTGTTGAAATGAAATGATGTGAAGTTTAGGTCAAGCAAGTATGCATCGAAGAACAATTTCATCAGATTGGAGAAGTGCTTTTCGCTTATTGCGATTATAGAACAATCTTCTAAAAATTCTACATAAAGCTCATACCTTGATCCAGGAATTATTTTAGCAAAGTGATACAAAAAATCGTTTGTGCGGTTAGTACCAATAATAATCTCCTCATCCGTGTCTTTATCAATGGCAATTATGTGCAGTGTCCCTTTTTCAATTAGGGGAAAAAACAGATTCTTCTCCCGCGATATAAAAAGCGCTTGACCTTTTAAATAAGGTATTTTTTGTGCGATAGTAGCAATGTATGCTTTGAGACCTGCTGAGAGGGGATTGAAAGCACTTAGTTTCAATGTGTAATCTTCACCGTTCATAATCTTTTTGGGATAAAGAACGGTGATTTTAATATTTTGTCAAGTTGCAGAATTTTTAGCCGAGTGCAACCCCCACTGCACATATCAATACACCAGTTTTCCTCTATTAGCCTTAATATCGCTCCTGGGCCAGAGCCAACATTTCGCTTAGTTTTGCGATAACTTTTTTGATATCTTCACTCGCATGATTATAATGCGCGTTTCTTGCGCTCTTTTCTGAGATTGATTCGCGTTCTACAGTGCTAAAATGTCGAGCTATATACTGGTGCGCAAATTTTGCCCTTTGCCATATAATTATTCCAGTTTCCATCTGCAGATGGACAAAAAATGCCAATTGTTTTACTGAGAATGATACCTTATAGTTGGCATTCATAATTCCGGCTTCCTCAACTTCATGATTGACAAACTCCATCGCTCTAAGTAAAAGCAGTTCTTCCCTCAAGAATCTCTTGATTGCCCTTTTAACATCAGGGCTATTCTCAAATTGAAGCTTATGATCCTGAATGAATAAAACGCGCATTTCTTTTCGAAAAAGGCAAACTGATGAGATTTGCTCACCTAATGTTGTTTTGTTTTCGATCTCCTTAGATATTAAGAGTTTTGCATGATTGTACAATTGGCTATGATTTATACCGTTTTCTAGAAAGATTTTTACTAATCCAAATTCATCGGTAGAATTGGTTTCAATAATTTTTCTATGTATTTCTCTAAAGCTACTCTTCCAAAATCCCAGATCCCTAAAACTAACTATTTGCCCCACGTCTAATATAGCGCTGGTCAATTCCAATACTTCTTTGGTGAAACACCGTTGCTGAAGCTCGTCGAGAATTAGACTCAACACCTCTTTTATTCCAGATTCCTCTGAATAAATAATTCTTTTGGGCACTTTACCTTTGTGATCGAAAATTCCGGGAAAAATTTCTCTCATCCAGTTTATAAGACTTTCCAATTTGTCCAACAGAATTTCCAGTGAGCCCACTATTATTTTTTTATTCGTTTTGGCTCCCTGTTCCGAAATTTCAGCACTGACCTTATCCATCAATAAGGTGATATTCTGCTGGTGGAAATTAAAATATGTCTTAACTTTTTCCCTATTGTTTAGATCTATAGCGATATCCTTAAAAAATCTGATCAGTCTGGCATATTCTCTTTCGAGGTTTTTCTTCGATTCTACGGTATAGTTTTTTGCAAAGCTGGTCTTGTTCTGTAAGCTCTGAAAATGCTCCTCAAAAAAAGTAAATTGATAGTTCATACGTGATTTTTATCTACAATTTAGGTTCAATAATGTTGCTGTTAAAGGTTTTTACACCGGGGCCTATTGGAGTTACACCAATAGGCTTTTAACAAGGACGAAGATATTTTCAGGCCTTAATTTCAAGAAGGAAATAGTAATCGGATTCTTTGTAAATACTATTTTTTCAGGGGGTTGAGAATTTGTGCAACCGATAGGCAACTTGATTCTATGCCTGCAATAATTCAATTTGCAGCAACGCAGGCTGAATTTTAGCTGCCTAAAATAAACCTATTTTTCATCTAAATCCTTTGTGTATGTTAATCCCCCAATCCGAACACCTGTACCTGGAAATGACCTCTAAGCTTCATGCTGGAAAAAATGAACTTATAAGTGATCTGCTTAGGTTATCCTCCTCCCTTGAAATGATAGAAAGCAGCACAATCCGTTTAAATTCCCTGGCAAACCGATTAGGTTTTTCCTCGGAAGCAGAAGAGATTTTTTTCTTTAAACAGATCAAGCCCAAGTTTTACAGTTGGAAAATTTTTATTGTAGAACAGTTCAATATTGTCTCGAATATTCCAGTAGATACGGATGAGGCAATCCGAACTTATTACATAAGAGAAATGGATTTCTTAAGAAGATATTTTGAACAAAATCAATTTCTTTACCAATATTATCTCAATGACCAGAGCGCACTAGATGAAGAATACTTTTTAAGGCGCAATAGGCAGAAAATACTTCCCGCAATGAATTTTGGTGAATTCGAGACAAAGGGAGATTATACCTTTGCTAAATTCCGTGCGTATGAACATTTGCGGGAGTTTATATTGACACGCATCAGACTGGTATACAGCAATCCAGAATCCTCAATATTTCAATTGTTGTCAAAAAACTCAAACCTGAGATGGACAGACGATAAAGTGAAGCTTGTAGAACTTGCCTATGGCATATATTTTATGGGGTCATTGAATAATGGAAAAGCAGATATATCCCAGGTCGTTGATATTCTTGAAAAGAGCTTAAATGTAGATCTGGGTGTCGCTTATCGCAAGTTCATTGATATTTCTAGAAGGAAAAGCAAGGGATATACTGTTTATTTAGACAGTATGAGAAATGCCATAAACGATCATATTGCCAGAAAACTTAAGTTTAATTGATAATCAACCAAATTGCCAATTTCACTTTGTATAATTTTTCTCATATCGCAGGATATCCTCAAAATAATCCAGATTAAAAAAATTACACACCTAAATAAAAGTGTTATAGTTTTTGTAAATAAAATGCTAGTGATGTAATGAAAATTCTCTTCTGTTTAATAAAAATGATCAGTAATCAACTAAACTGATGAATGTAAAATTTATAACAAATCTGATCTCCAACAAATAACTTTCAGATCAAGGCAAAAATAGCCTTATAAAAATCGTTCACACTATTTTCATAGTGTCAATAACACGTCTTGCACATACTGAATTTTGAGCCAACAAAAGAGTTGGTCTTTGACATTCAGGAATGAAACATTACCCTTTAGATTGAAGGGAATTTTGCGAAGCTTTGAGATGACGTCAAAAAGGTGAAAGCGCATTGGCAGACGATAAGTCCGGTTTGTAGAAATCGACGCGAGTAGTTCCAAAATTACAATATATAGAGGCCCTTCTTTTTGGGTTCTATTTTAAAGGGGCGATAAGCCCCTTTTTTGTTTCTGAAAATTCTAAAACTAAATCGGTATGTCAGCTTTTTTAAACGTTAATGAGATCAAGGAGAAAGTGTCGCTCCTCGATCTTTTGAAGAACTTGGGGTTTAGTCCCCAGAAAGTATCGGGGGGAGAGTATTTTTTTCTAAGTATGTTGCGTGAAGAATATACGGCCTCACTTTGTGTAAATGATAATCTGGGGGTCTGGTTTGACCATGGCGGTGCAGGAGTATCGGGAATAAAAAGCGGAAGCATAATCGATTTTGGCCTTGCATATTGGTATCCCTCAAGCTTTCCTGAGGTTCTTAAAAAAATCGTAGAGTATGCAAAAATAAACCTTGAGAGAACCGAGGATGTGCCTGTTGATAATTCCCGAAGGCCCTTGCCCTTCAAAGTTCCAAGATATGAAGTAGAAGTAGTAAATGAATCAATCGGCAACGATGTCATCAGCTCTTATCTTAAAGGCAGGGGAGTGCAAAGCGTTGCAGGTGGTTATTTATATGAACTTTATTATTCGGTCATGGACAGCAGCAATAAGCGCAGGAATTACTTTGCTTCTGCATGGCCAAATGAGAATGGTGGCTGGGAGGTACGCAACAAATATTTTAAGGGTTGCCTGGGGCACAAGGGGATGAGTTTTTTGCAGGGGGCTGTTGACAGGCTAGGTGTCTTTGAAGGTTACTTTGATTTTCTGAGCTGGAAAGTCGAACATCCACAGGATCCTGCATCCATATTGGTGTTAAATTCCCTTTCGTTTCTACAGGCTGCCAAGGGTAGGTCAAACCAGTTTGGTTCTATTGAACTTTATTTTGACCATGATAAAGCAGGAAAATCTGCTGCGCAGGAATTTATCCGAGATGTACATGGAAGTATAGACTGTTCGTTCAAATATGCAGGGTTTAAGGATTATAATGAAAAGCTTGTGGCTGATCTAAGGCAAATTGAAAAATCTATTGTTAAGCCTATGCCTTTTAGTGTAGAGAGTGGTTTTGGTATAACACGTTGATATATGAATATATAACTATGTAAATATTGAGCTATATAGATATAATTATATCTGTATATGTTTAAATATCAATATGCCTCTATCGGTATATGTGGATATTCTTATATAGAAATATGTGGATATATGTTTAGCTAGTTAGACTCAATGATAAGTTTCATCATTTTTAGTCTTACTAATAGTGGCTTATTGATTTTACTTTCCGGATTAGCTCTAAGTGGCCCGAAATGGCTCTCTAGAAATAAATCAAAGTCAGTTACTTTTGTTGCCTCATTTAAAAACACCGGCATTTCCGGTCTCTGGCAATTCTTGAAAAACTCTTCTAATTCCTGCAGCTCCATCTGGCAAAGATAGCTTTAGGCTTTCTGTTTTGCCGGAATACTTTTTAACAAAATCCTAATAAACCAAGCTTAAGTTTTTTGGTTTTTATCCTTTCGTTATAGTTGGTGTATTTTGGTTTTTTAGCCTGCAAGTTGTGTTTTTGTTGCTCAAAAACCCTATAACTTGCCCGCTTTTTTTCGCCTTGGGGGCGTAGCGGGATGGAAAAAACGTCGCAACTAGTTTTTTCTTCTTCGGAGGATGTCCCTTAATTGTTGAATATGACCAAGAAAAAGAATGGGAGGCCTTTAAAATTAGATGGTAAAAGAACCAGGTTCATTAAGGCCAGATTTACCGAGGAAGAATATGCTTTACTCCGAAACCTTTGGCTTTCCCTTGGATTGAAAGAAAGTGATTTCTTGCGGCAAAGGCTTTTAATCTCCTCTGCGGTTTCAAATAAAATCAATGCTGTTGAAGTTTTAAAACACCTGAACCAGATCGGTGCAGAGATCGGTAGGTCAGGAAACAACATTAACCAGCTTGCCCGGCATGCGAACTTTTTAAATAAACGAGGAATGCTCTCTGCTGAAATTGTACTTCAGTTCAACACGATTTTTACTGATTACATCTCAATATTTAGAGGAATGGAGAGAGCAACCAGGGAATTACTCAGGTTATTAAAGGCTTAATTTATGATTGTAAAAATTCTTTGGAAATCAAAGACTTTTAGGGCAATTAGGTATAATACCAATAAAGTTGAAAAAAATAAGGGAGAACTGGTAAAGGTATCCGGTTTTGGGGCGCTGCAAGGGTTATCTGAGATCAGGCCTGGAGATTATATAAACTACCTCTCATCCCTAGCGAGCAGAAACCGCAGGGTTGTATATCCGCAATTTCATGCAATGATATCTTCAAAGGGCAGAAGCTTGGACAAGGGGGAACTAGTTACACTGGCCGAAGGCTGGCTAGAGGGCATGGGTTATGGAAATCAGCCGTATCTTCTCATTTTCCACAAGGACACGCAGAATAATCACATCCACATGGTCTCTTCAAGAATAGACCTGGAAGGGAAAAAGATTTCGGACAGCTTTGAGAAGATCAGGGCTTATAAGGTACTGAATAAACTTATCGGTAATGATGAGAAACATGCTGCTGAAAAAGCTTTGACGAGGGCACTTCAATACAGCTTCTCCAATAAGGCGCAGTTTATGATGTTGCTTGAAAGACAGGGATATGCATTAAAAGTTCTGGAGGATACGCTTGATCTCTCAAAATATGGTGAAAAAGTGGGCAGTGTAAGCTTAGATAAAATAGAACAAAAAATTGCCCGGTTTTCACCTGACCAGAAAAGAAAGGAACAGTTAAAACAGGTTTTTGAAAAATATAGGCCAATTACCGATTCCAGAATCCAAGCGATCAGGGAAGATCTTCCAGGTGGCGAGAAGGGAAAAGTAATAGGCTATACCTCTGAGTTAAGCGAAAAACTATCTTCTTCATTCGGCCTTAAGTTTGTATTTCATTTTAAAGGTGACAAGCCGCCATATGGCTATACCATTTTAGACCATTCCACCAAGGAAGTTTTTAAAGGTGGCGATATTATGTCTCTAACTAAGTTTATGGAGACTTTACGCCAAACCGAAGACGTAAAAACGTTAATACCCATTTCGGAGGGTATTTATGAAAATCAGTTTTCTCCAAAGGAAGAGATGCTCCTTGAAAATCCATCAGAGTCAATATTTCCTGCTGACGAGGTTGAAATGCATGATTGTATATCCATTGGCGAATTCTCTTTGGATATAGACATCTCTGATGATATTGATGATGAGCAGATCCTCGGACGGAATAGGCGCAGGCAAAAAAAAGCAAGAACCAATACACGTTAAATTTTTATGCTTATGGTTATATTAATTGGAAATCAGAAAGGGGGAGCCGGTAAAAGTACACTCTGCCTGTTACTGGCCTATTTCCTCTCAATGCTTAAAAAAAAGAAGGTTACCGTTCTGGATATGGACTACCAGGCTTCGATTTCAGGCAAGTTTGAAAAGGCAAAGATTCTGGAAAACGACCCCGTCTTCGAGGTTATTCCCTCTGATCTTAAGTACTTCCCGGCTCTGCTGGAACTGCTTAACCAAAATAGGGATGAGTTTGTGCTCATTGATCTTCCGGGTAAAATGGACGATGACCTATTGATTCCCATTATCAGTTCCGCGGAACTCATTATCTGCCCGTTTAATTATGATGAATTTTCTGTAGACAGTACAGTGCTCTTTTCGCTTGTATGTCGGGAGATCAATAATTTATCACCCATGGTGTATGTGCCAAATAGGATTAAAACAACCGTAAAGTATGAAACCAGGGAAGAGGTAGACAAGGTACTATCCAGATTTGGAAAGATTTCTCCCGGTATTTCTGACCGCATCGATTTTCAGCGGGTAGGAACCATCCATATCCCGGCCTCTTTAATTCCAGTTTTTATGCCGGCAATGGACTTTATCTATGGCAGCTTTATGAAGAAAGGTATATCGACATGAGCGAAATCAAGTCCCTTGCCGATCAATTGAAATCAAGGATCCAAGAAGAAAAGGGATTGCCGGAAAAATCCCAGGCCAGTCATGGCGCTGAAAAGATTGGTGTAAAAAAAACTGAATCCAAAGAAACGGCCGTGAACGCCAAGCGTCTAGCGAGTTTTCTCTCATCCCTGCGGGACTTTAATATGGATGGGCAGGAGAAAATCCTTATCCGGATTGATAATCGTACAATGAGCAAGCTGAGGCAATTAAAGGCCGCATCCAATATCGATATGACGCGGGTCATTGTTTTTTCCCTCCACCAGTTTTTAAAAAGCCACCCCTGGCTAAATGAATATATTTCACAAACCCTAAAAAAAATGACCCATGAGCTGGACTAATTTCTTGGCCATAATCTTTATTGTATATCTGGTTTATTATTTACTGAACTTATTTTTTGATCTTTTTCTATCTCAAAGAGGCACCGTAGATGAAACTGCGGTAGACGAGCTTTTCTTTGCACAAACATTTACCCCTGAGCTGATTACCCTGGAAGAGAAAGCAGAGGAGGCTGTTGCTACGGATTCAGAAAAAAAGGAAAAACCAGGCCCTTATTTGCCAACAGGTCCAATTAGCTCAAGTGGAGGCATTGGACTAAAACAGCTTTTTTCCCTTGCGAAGGACAACCTCATCGAACATACGCGGGCAATACCTTACTAAACTCCATGAGGTTTTCTTTATTCTTTTTAAGGGCAGCGTCAGTTGCTTTTTTTTTGCTCTTTACTTTTTCCGCTAATGCTCAACCAGGAATCTCAGAGTTTTATTCCGCCTCTGCAGAGGTGAAAGGCTGGTATTTTTCGCTCTCGGATCTGGTATTGGTTATTGGCGCAATCGCAGGAATCCTAGGTGGGCTTAGGGTTTATGCCAATTGGCAGATGGGCAAGCACCACATCGACGCGCAGGTTATGGGATGGTTCTTCTCATGCCTCTTTTTATCTCTCATCGGTGTATTCCTCCGCGGTCTTTTCGGACTGTAAATACAATTTTATTCAATTTAAATCAATTTTTTTATGACAAGAAAAAGCAAAAGACTTTTGTCATTGGCCGCGCTATTGGGTTTAGTGCAGGCAGTTTCCGCCCAGACTGGGGGAGGAACAACAGGAATTAATGCGGCGACTTCCTCGCTGACCTCTTATGTAGATCCGGTTTCTACACTCACCCTTGCGATTGGTGCCGTGGTAGGTATTATCGGCGGGGTACGTGTCTACATCAAATGGAATTCCGGAGATCAGGACATCAACAAAGAAATTATGGGCTGGGGAGGTTCCTGCCTTTTTCTGGTTCTGGTATCGGTAGTGATCAAGGCTTTCTTTGGCGTATAGCATGAGGATGTATCCAGTTTACAAGGGGCTTCAAAAGCCCCTCGTTTATCGGGGTTTCAAGGGGAAGTATATTGCTTATGGCATTTCTTCCTTAGGTCTTGGGCTGGTCACCGGAGGCCTAGCCGGTGCGCTCCTCAATATGTATATCGGTGGCCTCTTAACCATTCTTTCAATAGCCGGTGGGCTCCTCTACACATATTCCAAGCAGGCATCCGGTCTTCATGATAAGACCAGATCCAGGGAGATATTCATTCATCGTATTTATTTAAGGCGAGGTTATGGGAAAACAGGAATTTAAACTGCCATATGCCGGAATAGAAGAGATAGGCGGACTTTCCGTTCTTTATGGTGAGTCAGGCGATTTTTCAGTAATTCTTTCTATCGAAAATCCGGTGCTTATTTATTCCGCTGATCCGGCAGGCTACCAGGCCTTTCATCTTCTGCTTCTCAATGTGATCAAGATATTGAGTGAAGGGTATATCATTCAGAAACAGGATGTGTTCTCTAAAAGAACTTATCAGGCGAAAGTGCAAAGTGAACCCCTTCAGCAAAAATACGATGAGCATTTTTCAGGGAGGGAATATATTGAGCACTCTAGTTATCTGGTTATAACCCGTCAGGTCAAACGAAGGGCAATGTACGTTTATGACAGGAAAGCCCTTTTGGATTTTGTATCCAATATTGCCAAGGTCTGTGAACTATTGAAAGGAGCATCGGTATCACCAAAAGTACTGCCCCAGGGTGAGATAGAACGCTATATTTCGCGGATGCTTGCCATGGATTTCTCCTCAGACCATTTTTCGCTCAATAACTTAAGGGCCGGGGATACTGAAATAGGTATTGGGAAAAAGGTGATCCGCTGCATGAGCCTGGTCAATATCGATTCCATTGACATGCCTGAATCCATTGGGCCATATTTAATGGCGAACGACGGAAAAGGACTACAGGAATTTCCGATGGACAACCTTTCTTTCCTGTCATCAGTTCCGGGTATTGAAAGTCTTGTTTATAACCAATTAATTGAAATTCCTTCCCAGGGCATTACCCTGAACAAACTGCAGCTGAAACGCAAGCGGCATTCCGGAGTTCCTGATCCAGCCAATCAGATGTGTGTGGAGGATATTGATAAGTTGCTCATAGATGTGGCAAGGGAAAACCAGTTGCTCGTCAATGCGCACTATTCTTTATTGGTCTGCTGCGAACTTCCACTTCTGGATACCAGCTGTAACTTTATTGAAGCTTCCCTATTTCAGCAGGGGATTATCCCCTCCAAGAATGCCTATAACCAGATGGAACTCTTTAGGAGTGCCTTGCCTGGAAATGCAGTGGAACTGAAAAAATACGACTGGTTCCTCACCACTTCGGATGCGGCCGTTTGCCTGTTCTACAAGGAACGGCTGATGCGGGATGAGCCCTCCAAATTTCTCATGCGCTTTACCGATAGGAGAGGAATCCCTGTAGGCATAGATCCAGCAGATCTTCCTATGGAATCTGGCAGGATTACCAACCGTTCAAAATTTGTTCTGGGCAGCTCTGGTACTGGTAAATCCTTTTTTATGAACAGCCTGCTTGAACAGTATATGCTTTATAATTACGACATCGTGATCGTTGATGTAGGACATTCCTATTCCGGGCTATGCAATTATTTTGGAGGAAAGTATTACACCTATACCGAGGAGAATCCGATCACGATGAATCCCTTTCTTATTTCTGAAGCAGAATATAACATCGAAAAGAAGGATTTCCTCAAAACACTTATCGGACTTCTTTTAAAGGGTGCAGAGGGAAGCGTATCGCAGATTGAGGACACGGTTTTCTCAAATGTACTCTCGGCCTACTATTCAGACTTCTTTTTAGGAGAGGCTGATTATGCGCTGTGTTTTGATTCTTTCTACCATTATTCGATCGTTAAGATTTCGGAGATCAAGGAAAATGAGAAGATCAGTTTCGATCTTGATGAGTACCGTTATGTACTTAAAAAATTCTGTCTTGGCGGAGAGTACGGTAGGCTGCTCAACGAAAGTGCTGATCTTTCAGATTTTACAGAGCGTTTTATTGTCTACGAAATTGATTCAATCAAGGAAAATAGGGTTCTTTTTCCAATCGTGACGCTGGTGATTATGGATTTGGTACTGCAGAAAATGAGGCACCGTACAGGCCAGCGAAAAGCGATGATTTTGGAAGAAGCGTGGAAGGCAATCGCCTCTCCGCTAATGGCTAACTACATTCTTTACCTCTATAAAACGATGAGGAAATTCTGGGGAGAGCCAATTGTGGTGACGCAGGAACTGGGCGATATTATCGGAAATGCTGTAATAAAGGATTCCATTCTGGCCAGTTCCGACACCATCTGCCTGCTCGATCAATCCAAGTTTAGGGGGAATTATGCAGAGGTAGCAAAACTCCTAGCGCTCAGTGAGGTAGAGCAGCGAAAGATATTTACCATCAATGCGCTTGAAAATAAGGCCGGCCGCGGGAAATTCAAGGAGGTTTACATTAAGCGCGGAAGTATAGGGGAGGTCTATGGCGTTGAAGTGTCGCTTTTTCAGTATTTAACCTTCACAACCGAAAAACCCGAAAAGACTGCTGTTGAATCTTATGTCAAGCGTTACGGCTCTTATCCTCTGGGACTGGAACATTTCGTTGCCGATATGAAAGTGAGCGCAATCTCTCTTCCCGAATTTGTCAAGAAAGTCAATTCATCCATCACAAGTTAAATTCTATTTTTATGCGAAAAATATTCATCTATTTTTTATTTGGAATCTTCGTGCAATCGGCCTCCGCACAAATATACGTTGACCCAACAACCGCTGCGGCCACGGCCGCCCATGCAGGGGTGATGAACAGCGGTCTGTCCCGAACCAGCGACAACCTTACTCTGGTGCAGAGAGCCCAGTTAGCGGTAACCGGTCAGCTTGGAATTGTAAACGACCTTCAATCCACTATTTACAGAGGTTTATCTGAGGTTTCAGGAGTAATGAGGTCTCTGCTTTCTGTTAAGGATATTTATGAGATATCTCAGGATATTGTTATTGATGTGAATAAGGCGATAAATATCGCCTCTGGTGACCCGGTATTATTGCTGTTTGCCGAAGGAGGTGCTAGAGAGTTCAAAACCCGTTCGATCAACCTTGCTACCGAGGTTAGCTCTTTTGTATTAAAAGACGGGAGGGACGCGCTGATGGATTCCGGTGAACGGGCAAAGCTTCTCAATAGGATCGTCACAGAACTTACCATCCTCCGGGGAGTGGCCTATGGCATGTACCGTACGATGTACTGGGCAAAGCAGCGCGGAATCTTAAATTCCCTAAACCCTTATGCCGGATATATCAATATTGATAAACGCATAGCGGACGATATTATCAGGAATGCCAAGATGCTCAAGCAATGAAAAGCGCAGCATTTATCACGGCTATGATTTTTATATCAATGGCTGCTCATGCGCAGTTGAATGTCGGGCTTTTGCACCAGCTTGTGGGTAATAGCAAAACAGAACACGGAAAACAGTCTGATGCGAGGGACAGGCAGGCGGGATCCACTGCAAATGAGGAGGCAAACAAAACCCTGATGGTAAGATTAAAGAATAAATACAGGGATATCCAGTCCAGATTCAAAACTTTGGGACTTGCTATTGATGCGGCGCAGATTGGAATCGAAGCTTATCCATTGATCGCTGATATTAACAGAAGCCAGGGGACGATTTTTGATTTATGCAAGGACGATCCTGTACTTTCCGTTCTGGCCATACAGGCAGAGTTGGATATGGGGGATCGGGCACATGCACTGCTGAATTTTTTGTACGGACTTGCTCTTTCTATGCAGGACATCAACCAGATGAAGCAGAGCGACCGCAAAATGCTCTTTTCCCATGTGCTCACCGAACTCCGCCTGATAGCTGGGGCATCCAGAGGACTGGCGGTAACCCTTCAATATTCTTCAAGAAAAAAGGTTTTCAATCAGCTAAACCCTTTCTCAGAATTTATCAATACCGATAAAAAACTGGTGGATGATATCCTTCGAAAAAAAGATATCCTTAAAAACTGATGTTATGAAATTGCTTATTTTAATTTTTTTAATGCTGATTGGTCATTATTGTAGTAAGGCTCAAAAGGTAGTTTTTGACCGCGGGCATTTTAATATCGTTAATGAAAATGGCGCAGTACGTCTGGCAGCTGAAAATACGTATAACAGTTATTTAAATACGATCAACAACCGCCTTTCAGATATTAATCTCAATCTGGGCGCGGTCGTTATGGTTCAGTCATTAATTCTGTCTTCCTTAAGAGAAGTTGATCAGGGGCTCAAAACCGCAATCGCGGTCAGACAGATCGGCTCGCTGGTTGCCGAGATTTCATCGGAAAGTGCCGGGATGATTGATATAGCCAAAACAGATCCCCATCTGCTGCTTTTTGCAGAAGAGGTTTCCCGCCAGTTAAAAGATAGGGGGGTAAACCTATTTTCAGAAGTCTCTGCTTTTGTATTGAAGGAAGGCGAAAACGTCCTCATGGATTTCGAAAAGCACGATGCGCTGCTTAAGAAAATTGCCCTAGAGCTCCGCGTCATCCGTGCCCTGGTATTCAGCATGAAAAAATCCATGTACTGGGCAAAAATGAATGGAGTCTTCCGTTCGCTTAATCCCTATCAGGGCTTTATCAATCAGGATCTGCGTCTCGGGAGTGATATTTTATTCAAATCAAAACTTTTAAAACGATGAAAAAACCTTTTTTGCTTCTTTTCCTCTGTTTGCTCTCAACGCTCCTCTGGGCACAGAAGAAAATTACCGACAAACACATTACCTACCAGCAGGAACGAATGGTCTTCAAGCAATGGGATGCGGATAAGTTTACGCCCAAACCAGGTTTTTTGGGGCTTAATCCAGATTACTGGATTACCTGGGCACTTCATCCAAATTATCCCAAAACAGATCTTAGGCCCTTGGGGCCGGTAGGGCCACAGACGCAGCGGATGATGTTTGCTGCGGCCATGCAAAATACGGATAACCTCTACAAATTGCATGCAGATACCCTTCGCAATACGGCGCTGAGCGAGGCCTCCAATTATTCTTCGGCACTGGCTTTCGCCGATCCCCTTTGGCTGATGTACTATCGCAACGAGTTTGAAGGGTTATTAAATCAGGTAGATTCCGATATGCTTGCAGGCCTTTCGTTTGCTGAACAGAAATACATGATCTCTACGGGGCTATTTGACTGGTTCAGGGAGGAAAGCCGTGCGCTTCTTGAAAGACTTGAAATCGCGAGGTCGACTACCATAGACCGGGGATCAAGGATAATGGCCTATCATAGGATGCTCGCAGAGTTTAGGAAACTTTCTGCTAGCTGGGAAACCAAGAAATCCAGGGCAAGGACCTATCTATCTATCCGCTCATCTGCCGAGAAGTTGAGGTCTGGTGAGGTTCCAAGACCAGCATCATCAAAGAGCGATATACAAATTGCAAATGATATCCTTAAAAAATCAAAACTATAAGCAATGGATATTTTAAATGTTATAACCGGCACAGCCGGTTTTTTTGTGCAGTCTGTCCCCGATTCTTTCAAGGACACTTTTAATTTTCTTCAGGGCAACGGTGTCTATGAGGAAGGGATGATGCATTTTCTTCATGAGATGAAAAATACGATCTGGACCCACTATGATGCCTTTATTGCAGATGCGCAGGCATTGGCAGCAATTTTTATGCTCATCTTTTTTGCTATTAAAAGCTATGAGATGATTTCAGGGGATAAACAGCTCGAAATAATGCCGCTACTTCGCCCTTTCGGTCTGACCATGGTAATCTTATGGTGGAGCATATTTACCCGGGTAATTGCCTATCCAACCGATGTGATTGAGCAAAAGACCTCGGCAATGTTCGATGGAAGCCAGACCGAGATCAATGACCTCAGGCTCCAAAGAGCAAAGCTAATGGTAGAGGTTTCTGATCAGCTCTATAAAATTCAGGCCGAAACGCAGACAGCAAAAACAGAGGCCGATACCTGGTATGAAAATGCCTGGGAATCTGTAAAATCCTCGGTAAAAGAAGGGTTTTCCGAGGTTTGGAATCCCATTGTGGAAATGAGAAACAGGCTGGAGGTTGGTCTGCAGCTTTTGGCTACCTCTCTTTTGGAGACACTCGCTATATGGATACTCAGGGTCTGCACCTACATTATTTTTATCATTCAGATCATCTTTTCCACGATACTGATTATTCTAGGCCCCTTTTCAGTAGCCGTTTCTATTCTGCCAGCTTTCAGGGATTCCTTTTCGACATGGGTGGCAAGGTTCATTTCCGTAAACCTTTATTCCGGTATTGCCTATTTAGTGATGTATGTAGCCTCTCTCTTTCAGCATTATGCTCTTGAGGCAGAAATTACCCGTTATCAGGAGCTTGTTGGGACTGGCGGGGCAAGCCTTGAAAAACTTGGATGGTTTGCCAGTAATGGAGTTCTCTCCTTTGGAATGGTAATCGTAACCTTTATCATCGGTGCACTAACTATGCTTACCGTGCCGAGCATTTCAACATGGATAGTATCCACATCGGGTGTATCTTCTGCCGCAAGTTCTATGGGAAGAGGTGCATCAAGCATGACCAGGGTTGCTGGACAGATAATGGGAGGATAGAGAGATGATGATAAAAAGTATCGAATCCAAAATCCGTCTGGCCACATTCCTTTCGCTGGGAAGTTTTTTGCTCTGTCTATCGGTAGTCGCTGTTGTTTCTTTTTTTGCCTATGGATATGTTAGGGATTCTCGTAAAAGTATTTATATTCTTGACCCCTCGGGAACACCAATCCTGGCAAAACAGACCGATGTGCAGCTAAACAGAGCAGCAGAATACCAGGCACATATTGCAAAATTCCATTCTCTTTTCTTTTCACTGGTACCAGATGATAAGTTCATAGAATATCAGATGAAACAGGCCATGTACCTTATTGATGAAAGTGGTGCCCTTCAGTATAATAACCTGAAGGAAAAAGGTTTTTTTACCTCTATTCTCTCCTCCTCTGCTGTACTCACGCTCCGCACCGATTCTATTTTTTTAGATGAAAAAAGAATGTATTTCCGGTATTATGGTACCCAGAAAATAGACAGGAGAAGCTCGAGCGTCACCCGCTCGCTTATCACGGAGGGAAGCCTGGTCGATCTTGAAACAAGATCTGACAATAATCCCCACGCGGTCTTAATTACCAGATGGAAGACATTAGAGAACAGGGATATTTCAACTATAGATAAAAATGCATTTTAATGAAAAAGACAACTGTGTTTTCAGAACTCAGAAATGAGTTCTCTGATCTGATCGAACATCTCCTGGCCTCCATATCAGGCTTTTTTAAAAAATACCCGAAGGTTATCTTCTCATCTATGGTGCTGCTACTAGCCAGTTCCTTTCTCTTGTGCTTTACGCTGCTGAGAATGGAATCAAAAGCCCCTATAGAAAAAAAAGCACTGCTAAAAGTTGAGGGCGGGCTTAGCGAGATAGGAACAACTTTAAGTAAGCTTAAAAGAACTCTTGAAATTAGGGAAGCGCTGAAAGTTTTATTGACCAAGGAAACGCTAAATAGCCAGGACAGCCTGCTCATGGTCAGTATGGTAGCCGAGCTTGAGCGTGCCGGCCAAACGAAGAATTAATTAAAATATATGAAAAAAATAGATTTAAAAAAGCCCAGGTACGCGCTTCCCATAATCTGTCTGCCTTTTCTTTTTCTCTTCTTTTATGTCTATAAAAGCAGTTTTGGAAAAGAAGGTAAAATAGTCCTGGGAAGAGATTCGCTACAGACCAACGTGGCAAATGTTTCCGAGCTGGTGAGGAACCAGGAGCTTTCGGGAAAGCTGGATGCCTTTAGAAATAAATTCAAGCAGGCCGATGGATACACTGCTGTTGGTAGTATTGGTGAAGAAAACCAGCAGCTTGCAGAAGTAAGCTCATCCTACAATTTGAGGGAAAAGCGTATCCTAGATTCCATTGACCAGGTAATGAAGGCAAAATATGCTCTGCCAGGCAGACCGGAAAATGTGAGCCATGGATATTCTGCGGCAGGACAGGGATTTGTAAAGTCACGGAACCCTTCCAAAACCGAGCAGGACATCGCACTCGCCTCGGCACTCTCGAAGATAAAAATGCAGGAGAACAGGGTGAATAAGGAGGTTGATAACTCTAAAAACCCATCCGATCCCATGCAGCTTTTTCGGGCGCAGATGGCTCTTGTGGACAGTATGGGGAAAGCTAATGATCCCGCCGTAAGGGAGAATATGGAAAAAGAACGAGCTCTGAAACTGGCCGAAGCAGAAGCCAAAAGCAGGAAGATCATTCCGGTCAAAAGATCGCCTGGCGTTTCGGGGGCGTTCAATACCATAGTTTCAGGAGATGGCGAACGCCCTATTTCTGCGATCATTGATCAGGATATTACCGGCTTTTCAGGATCACGCCTGCGAGTACGGCTGACTGATGATATCATGGCCGGCAAGTTTATGATCCCTAAAGGTACCTACCTCTATGCAACTATTTCAGGGTTTTCTGCCCAGAGGGTATCCTTGGTGATCTCATCTGTATTCCATGGCGGGGAAATTCTGCCGGTAAATCTTCAGGTTTATGACAACGATGGAATGGCCGGTATTTATGTTCCATCATCCGCCTTTCGCGAATTTACCAGGGACATGAGCAGTTCAAGCACGCAAGGGATTACCATCCAGCAGATGGCGGAAAACAACAATCAACTCGTTATGGGGGTGCTTTCCAAGATGTTCCAGTCTACAACAACAGCGGTAAACAAGTTGATCAGGTCCAATAAGGTCAAGGTCAGATACAATACCCAGGTTTATCTCATTGATCCCAATGAGCTTAAAAGAAAACAACAATCTTATTAGAATTTCATGAAAAAAATATTGTTCCTAGCTCAGATTTTCCTGAGCTCACTGGCTCTTTATGCGCAAGTGCCACACTCAGTTACCGTTGCCGATATTCCGGTAATCGGAATATCGGGTTCAGTTTCACTCCATTTCATCTCGCCAGAGAAAATTTCCTATGTAGACCTATCCAGCAGTTCGCTGATTGGTGACCTTCCGAAAAAGAACATTCTCAGGATCAAGGCGATTCCAGACTCTGTTGCCAATCTTAGTACCAGCGGCGATGCTGGCTTGGTTACCATTGTCGGAGAAACCTTTATTGCACAATACAGACTCTCCTTTTTATCGCCTTCCAATCCCGAGCTGGTTTCCACACAAATCGATATCCTGCCAACCTATATGAGATCCGTTGATATTTCGGGGATAGGATTATCACAGAACGAAATGAAGAGCAATGCACTTTCCCTGCTAGAGCGCAGAGGGGATTCCCGAATTAAAAAAGAATCAGCCTTCGGGATATCTCTGGTTGTCAACAGGGTTTATACCCTTGGCGATTGCATCCTCCTTGACCTGAGCTTCCAGAACTCCACAAATCTCATCTTTGATGTCGACGAGCTGAGGTTTAAGATAGCCGACAGAAAGATCAATAAATCCACCAATGTCCAGTCCATAGAGTTAAAGCCGGTCTTTCAGCTTTATCCCTTTGAAAGATTTTCGAAATCCTATCGTAATATTTATATCCTTAAAAAAACCACCTTTCCCGGTGACAAGGAATTCAGTATTGAATTATCGGAAAAGCAGATTTCCGGAAGAAATCTTCGCGCTTCATTAAGTTACTCCGATATCCTAAACGCCGACACCTTTTAATGTTTCATTATGGAAGAAAGCAAGGAACAACAGAGCCTGCACCGCTTCCTTCAGTTTGCCATTTATCTAGCCCTTTTGCTAGATGTGCTCATGTTTGTCTATGCAACTAAGCTGTTAACTGATTCTGGTGCAGAGAAAATCGGGCTCGCCAGGTTTCTGGTGCGTATGTCACGGATTATTATTTACCAACACCCGCTCTACAGCCGGTTTTTCTCGTTGTTGCTTATCTCGCTGGTTTCAATCGGGACACTGAGCAAAAAAGAAAAAGATCTTGATGCTAAAACAGCGATCATTTATCCGCTCGTGTTGGGGTTAGTCTTAATGGCGGCCAGTATCTTTTTTTTCGGTGAAAAGGGGACTGCGGTTTTTTATCTGACCAGCTGGCAGGATATCGGGTATATCTCTTTATTGTTGATGGGGACGATCCTGGTGCACCTAGCGATGGACAATGTTTCCAAGATTATCAGCTCTTCTTTAGGTAAGGATAAGTGGAATACCGAAGAAGAATCCTTTATGCAGGCAAGAAAGCCTGTGAACGGACCATTTGCAGTTACCATCCCCTCACTTTTTTATTACCGCAAGAAAGTACATTCGGGCTTCATTAACATAGAGAACATCTTTCGCGGAACGCTTTTGATCGGGACCCCGGGCTCGGGCAAGAGTTTTGGCATTGTTATGCCCTTTATCCGCCAGCTTGTCTTTAAGGAGTTCTGTATCTGCTGTTATGACTTTAAGTTTCCCGACCTGGGTCAGATCGCCTATTACCATTACCTGCTGGGTAAAAAGCAGGACAGGCTCTCAGGCTTTGATTTTCATGTCATCAACTTAACCCAAGTAGAGCGGAGCAGGAGAATAAATGTATTAAGACCAGATTACATAGTAACGCTGGCCGATGCTGGCGAAACAGCGGAAGCACTGGTAGAAGCCTTGAAAAAAGGGGATAAATCCGGTGGTAGCGATCAGTTCTTTACCCAGAGTGCGGTAAATTTTCTCTCCTCCTGCATTTATTTCTTTTCTCAGTACCAGGGAGGGAAGTATTCTACTTTTCCGCACGTACTTTCATTTTTGAACTGTAGTTATGAGCAGATTTTTTCGGTGCTGTTTTCCAATCCTGAGCTTGGGAGCTTACTTTCTCCATTTGCCACTGCATGGCAGGCTAAAGCTTTCAACCAGCTAGAGGGGCAGATCGGAACGCTAAAGGTATTCATCTCCCGCCTAGCTACAAAAGAAACGTTCTGGGTTTTTTCTGGGGATGATTTCAACTTAAAGATTTCATCCCGGGTGGAGCCCTCTATATTAGTCCTTGCCAATGACCCCAATACACAGAATATCAATTCCGCCTGCTATTCTGTAGTGCTCAACAGGCTGACCAGGCTTATCAACTCTAAAGGAAACCGGCCCTCGGCCTTGATTATCGATGAGCTGCCAACCTTATTTGTGCACCGCATTGAAAATCTAATTGCCACTGCCAGATCAAATAAGGTAGCGGTTCTCATGGGACTCCAGGAGCTTCCACAGTTTCAGCAGCAATATGGAAAGGATACCGCAACCACCATTACCTCGGTAGTAGGGAATGTACTTTCTGGCTCGGTAAGGAACAAGGAAACGCTGGAATGGCTGGAGCGGCTTTTTGGGAAAGTTAAGCAACAGTCAGAGAGCTTGTCCATTGATAGAACCAAGACATCGGTGTCGCTCTCGGAAAAACTAGAATCGCTGATTCCTGCAGGTAAGATCGCATCATTGAAAGCCGGAGAGCTCGTTGGTATGCTTGCAGCGGATGCAGTAGAAGAATATACCGGAAAATTTGATACCTCGGCGATCAACTGCAGGGTGAACCTTGATATGGAGGCAATAGCTACAGAGGAAAAAGCTTACCCTGATATGCCGTTGTATTATGATTTCGCAGGAAAAAAGGATGAGATTCTCCGTAAAAACTTCATGCGCATAAATGATGAAATACAGGTATTGGTTAAAAAATTCAGAACCGAGGCTACCGTCCCAAAAAATGGGGAAAGTCCCAAAGCCTCCATGGCAGGCGGAATGAAGAGATAAACAAACTATTTTTTTTCAATCTTAAAATCAATTTTTATGGAAGAATTAACCGGCCGGCTTGTGGTGGTACATCCTCAGCTGACAACAGATCCTGTTTCCAGACAGGGTCAGATAGGTGTAATTGCAATAGCGGATCTTCAAAAAGATAACATTAGCGTCGGCTTTGGTGGTGGTCCACTTGGCAGGTATTCCTCAGATGCCCTCCTTGTGCTAAAGGATAAAAGGGAGCTTTATCAGGATATTATGACCGGGGTAAAGGATATGGATGCTGGTACTTTTAAAGACCTGCTCGATATTAATATGAAACAGGAGTATTCAGATTATGGTAACATTTCTGCTGCGATGAAGATTGCTGTCGAAAATCCAGAGGTGATGAAAAGGAGCATGATTTCCCTGGAGGACTATTTTTCACGAAATCACAATATAAATGTCAGCGAAGCGGTTTCTTTTGAGCGTTAGGCTTTTGGCAGGCGTACTTCTCATCTTTGTTTGCTCTTCTCTATCATGCTACTCCCAAATCTCCTTGCCTTTGAATTCAATAAAGGTAAATAGCGCTTTTGGTAAAAGGATACATCCTGTTACCCATTTTGCGGATTTCCATCGTGGCATTGATCTTCACGCAAGAAATGAGCCTGTATTTTCTTTTCTTACCGGAAAGGTATCCGGCGTAGGCTTTAATCCAATTCTGGGAAAATTTATAAGGATTGATCATTCAGGCCTTGAAAGCATATATGGCCACCTCTCCATTATTCTTGTTCGAAAGGGCGAGGAAGTCCGTTCTGGGGAAGTTATAGCGGTTACGGGATCTACCGGTAGGGTGACTGGCGAACACCTGCACTTTAGTTTGCGCATCGGGGGAGTCTACATCGATCCTGTAAACTTTATTCTTCGCTACTATAAAGTAGCCAAAATTAATCAAATAAATTTTATGGAAAATTCAGCCTATTTGACCCTAAGGCAAAAACTGGAACTACTCGCCATGGTAGAGGAAGTGGAACTGAATCAGGACGAGGCCTGGGTTTACGGAATTGGTTTTGCGGATACGGAGGAAGAGCAAGATGGATAAAAAAGATGTTCATAAACCCCTGCACGTTCAGGTTGCCGAGAAAGTAATTGAGGCACTCCGCGCCGGAACCGCACCCTGGCAGATTCCATGGGATTCAGCGGGCATTCCTCTTCTAATGCCTTACAATTTTCAGAGCGGCAATAGATATAAGGGAATCAATGCCCTATCACTTTTGATGGCAGGTAGGGAAGATCCAAGATGGATGACCTACAGGCAGGCAGAGGAAAGCGGAATGCAGGTGAGAAAGGGAGAGAAATCCATGCTCATCCAGTTCGTTAAAACAAGTGATGAGCGAACCAGGCGCGACGCTTCAGGAAAGGTTATGCATGATGAGTTCGGAAAGCCCATAAAGGAAACAAGGGAACTTCCCCATGCCATTGTTCGCAATGCTTACGTGTTTAATGCCGCGCAGATCGAGGGCATGCCCAAACTGGAAAGAGAAAAGCCAGGCACCACGTGGGCACCGGTTGAGCGGGCAGAGAATCTCATTGCCTCCTCAGGCGCAGTAATTTTTCACCAATATTCCGCAAATGCCTTTTATGACCCAAAAAGGGATGCTATTACGCTTCCCTACAAGGACTGGTTTTCTGAAAGCCACAAATATTATGCTACACTGCTCCACGAACTGGGACACTGGACGGGGCATCCAGACCGGTTGAACCGAGACATGGGTAAAGGCTTTGGGGATGCGAGCTATGCCAGGGAGGAACTCAGGGCAGAAATCGCTTCGATGCTTATTGGACAGGAACTTGGTATAGGCCATGACCCGGGACAGCATTATGCCTATGTGGAAAGCTGGATATCGATTCTGGAGAACAATCCTTTTGAGATCTTTTCTGCTTCCATGGATGCCGAGCGTATTCTTGGCTATATCATGGATATAGAAATAAAGCAGGAGATTACCAGTGAAAAGGTTTCCCTGAATGCGATGCAGCCTGCTCCCGGAAAAGCTTCTGGGTATCTCACCACGGGAGATAAGATTCCATATAACGGATCGGTCTATGAGGTTCTAGGCCATTTAAAACAGGGAAGGCTGAAGATGCATGAAAGCCTGAACGGCAATGCATTTACATTGGGCCGGGAAGATAAACTCTACGCAGCGCTTTTATATCTCAAACGCGAAATGGGTGCTGAGTTTCAAAATGATAAGCACACTAACCAGATTGGCGAAGCTGCGAACCAATCACATCTTGATTTAAACAGATAAAACGAATTTATGAAAAATATAATTATCGAGGAGGCCCTGCCCGTTGCAGAGCTATCCAGGCTAGGGCTATACGACGGGACCAGGTACTTATTGGACGACACAGACATTGCTGCACTTCTTTCGGGCAGGAGAACTTCTTTAGTGAACCTAAAGAATCTGGTCAGCGAGGCTTTTGCTATTGATAGCCTGGATGCTAAGCTATCCTTAAACCTGGATGAAGATAGTCTCCACGAGATAAAATTGCATCCTATTTACAAGGAGCCGAAACTGTCTCCGGATTTATTGGATGTTGAAGCTGATGCGCTGGTCGCAGGAGAGGTTAAGAATATTGCAAAACCCATTAATTTTCCTGATGGTACAAGTAGGACTATCGTATTTGAATATGATAGTGAAACCAGGGAGTTCATTTCCTATGATCCAAAAGGGGTAGAGGTTCCATTTCAGATCAACGGAGAGAAACTAGATGTAAAGAAAAGTAAGGATTTTGCCCTAGGACGCATTGTGCAGCTAATCGATGGGACGATGATTCAGCATAGGGCCAGTGAGCCCAAGGGGATCGTAGCCAGCCGTACAGCACTTATCTTAACTTTTTTGAAAGACGGTAAAGCCGCGGGTTTCTTATTAAAAGATCTCGCTCCCATAATGGATTCAAGTATTCATCAGACTCCCTTTTCGCCAGGCTTTGAATCAGCATTCCTGGAAATGAAAAAAAACGATGGCGCAATTTCAGACGAGATGTTGCAGCAGAGAGAACTCGATGAGTTCAAAAACGAGTATAGCCGCGGCTATAGTCATGGCATATCCAGATAAATATGGACAGAGAATGGGTTATGTGCGATGGTTTCGCATACCTGATTCCTTGCGGGTTGCCAGAGATATGTATCCGTACTGTTTATCTTTTTTATGAAAAAAGGGATTGTCTAAAAGTTCTATCAGATGCTACCTCAGTCAAATTTCGGGATGCCGCGCTGGCAACGTTTGGTTTTCTTGCTCTTCCGGAAGGTATAATACGCATCAGCTTGGTATTTCCCAATGCGAAATTCGTGACTGTATTCGGAGATGATCTGCCTGCAATCGTATTAACCTGTAAGATTTCGCTATGGCTGAAAGGATTTGACGCAACTTTTCTGGTTTTATCCCATCATGTGATTTTCACTTTTAAGTCATGTGAATTTTCATGTGCGGAATCACTCTTTTCACTTAATAGGTTTTGTAAGATCACCGGATTTAGGACTAATCTAAGGCCTTTGCAAATCCGGTAAAATCCATTCCCATGATTCCAGAAATTTTCAAACAGGATATAAGTCTCGATATCCGGGTATTCGGATTCGATGTCAATGTCAATTATGTGTACAACTGGCCCAGCAAAAGAAATGATGAAAAAGAGCCAACCGTTGTACACCTGGAGTTTCGCTCAGATTCCAATATTATATCCGGTACCGGCTACCGGTCACATTTTCTCTTTTCTGCTTTTTTAAAGGATTGCGGATATGCGTCCATCGAGGAACTGGCAATCTCCCTTGGCGAACACCTCGCCCGGGAAAATGGCTATAGCCCTCCCCAGCCTGAGCAACAGCTTAGCCTATTTTGATTAATTAATAATATATTCTTATGAATGAACAAAATTTGGATTATCTAAAAAAGAGCCTGGATTATCTGGGCTTTGGAACAAAACTCAACGATGTTCTTGAATCAGCAATTTCCAGGGAACTCCCTGCTTTTACCCTCGGAGTTACGCAAAGCTACACATCTGCCAACGCCAAAAAGAATCCTGCAATTGGTTCCGATCAGGTCAGGTTCATGCTGAACTTCAACCGCTCCAAGCAGAGCGATATGTATTTTCTGAACGATTATGAGGTAACTCTGAATAAGGCCGGAAGTGCCTTGCCTATCAGACAAGTCTTTGATCTGGAAAGGGACAACCGGATTACGGCGCTACAGGCCTATAAACTACTCTCTGGGAACTCACTTGAACGGGATGTTTACACCAAATTGGAAAACAGTGAGGGTTCGGAAAAGAAAAAGGTTTGGTTTAAGCTCAACCTTGATGTTCAGGATGCCTACGGGAATCATCCCCTGAAAAAATTCTACCCCGAATTCAAGTTTGAGCTATCTGATGCCATAGACAAATATCCGTTCAAGGGTCTTACTGAACTTGGAAAGGATGGTATGATGAAAATGCTGAGAAGTGGCCATCTGGCACCTGCCGAGATGATGGTGGGTAAGAAAGCCGTTGCTGTAATGGTAACCGCGAATCCCCAGTTTAAGGGACTTGATGTTTATGATAAGAACATGGCCATTATCCGCCAGGATGAAATCTTTCCTAAAAAAGAAGAGCAAAAAGAAAGCACGGCCTCGGCTGAGCAAAGAACTTCCCAAAAAAGCGAAATCGATGCCAGCAATACAGAAGAGCGGTTTCCTTGGGAAAACCAGCGGGATGGTGATACCTCCCAAAGCGAGGAAATAGGAAGATAATCTTTTGTAACAGCAAAGAAAAAATGAGAAAGCTTTTAGCTAAGATAGACCGCATCCGCGCAAGCGGATGGGTTACCCTTGATCTTAAGGAAGATCACCTGCTATATAACTTAAACGGCAAGCGCTATCATGTGGAAAGTATGGCCACGCCCGATATCAAGTGCAGGGTGTCGGTAATGGTTGAGGGGAAAAAAGTTGATTTAAGTATTGACGATTTGTATTAGAATTTATGACCAAACTAAAATTAAGAACCCCCATAAGCTATTATGGGGGTAAACAAAAATTAGCCAAACGTATTGTTTCGGTAATTCCGCCACATGTGCTTTATTGTGAGCCTTTTATTGGTGGCGCGGCGGTATTCTTTGCTAAAGAACACTCAAAGGTTGAGGTAATTAATGATACCAATAAAGAACTGATGAATTTTTATAGGGTAGCGAAGGAGGATTTTACTTCACTAGAAAAGGAGATCAGGATCTCTCTTCATTCCAGGGATCTGCACAGAAAGGCTTCGGTGATCTATAACAATCCGGATATGTTTTCGGAGGTAAAAAGGGCATGGGCAGTCTGGTTGACTTCATCACAGAGCTTTTCTTCGCAGCTTGACAGCAGTTGGGGATATGATAAATCAGGTAATACCACAACAAAAAAAATAAATTCCAAGAAAGAAGGATTTGTTGAAGAAATGGCTATCAGGCTCCAGAACTGCCAGATAGAATGCGCAGATGCGCTTTACATCATCGCAAGCCGCGATACCGCAGATAGTTTCTTTTACTGTGATCCGCCCTACTACAACTCTGACTGTGGTCACTATGACGGTTATTCTGAAGGGGATTTTGAAGCCCTTCTTTTTTTACTGGCCGGAATAAAAGGCAAGTTTTTGCTCTCTTCCTACCCATCTCCAATATTGGAAAAATATGCCAAAGAACATGGCTGGCATCAATGGTCGGTAAAGCAACAGGTTTCCGTTAATGCAAAAGGAGGAAAGCAGAAAAGCAAGACGGAGGTGCTAACAGCTAACTACCCGATAGACCTAAAGACGGAATTTGGAGTTTGAAAGTAAAGGAAATAAACCCAGAATTGCTGGCACTTTATCATGGTTCGCTTGGACTGGACGGTATGAAAATAAACATCCAGTCCGGTAAAGGAGTTGGCTGGAATGCTCTCACTTTGGGAAATGCATTTTATACTTCAATAAGTGAGGACGCCGCCTGCCTTTTTAGCCATCTCGTACTCCAGAAGTCAAGACTGAACGGTGAAGCGGGGTTTGATAATCTTGGATATGCCAAAATCTATAAGATAACACTCAGTAAGGATGCCAGCATTTTGGATGCTGACAAAGCTCTGGACGCATCTCGCGTCCGGAGTATTTTGCTGTGCGCAGGAGTTTCCGAGCGATACCTAAATCACCGGCACGATGACCAGCTCTCTGATTTTTACAAGGTTGCTGATCTGCTCTGCTACGGGATGAACTGGGAAGGTAACCGTAATGAATATCTTACAAGGGTACTGGGTTACGACGGACTTTTAATTAAAGAGAGAGCCTGGGAAAACTGGGATTATTATCCGTCAGGCATTGGGATTGACTGGGATAAAATAAACGACCCGAAACTTTGGCCACCAAAAACAGTCGCGATATACAATACAGATCGTGTAGCGGGATTTGAGGTGATCCGCGATGGCGTAATTGATTCTTTGGCGATAGATCATTCAGATTTGCAAAGATAAATTATTAACAGGAGACTCATGTGCTCATCTCAAAATGTGAGTACATTAATGATAGATGTACCCCAGTTTATACCTATTTGCATCTATTTCTAACAGGAGCGTAATTAATTGTGATTATCCAATCCTGTTATTCTTCAGAATACCTTTCTAAAAATATTTGTTACTCAAAATAAACGTCATGGATATGGAGTTTGATTTAAATATAGAAACTATTGTGCGCCAGCATGATCTAACCATAGAAGAGGTGCTTTCAAAGCAAATGTTTTCACATTTTACCGAGGAGCAGGCTAATGATGTGATCCTTACTATCAAAAAAATGTCTATAATCATTTTTAATGCAAGTGAAAAAAAGGAGCAAAAAACTTGATAAAATAATTGATTATTAGTATCTTATAGTGTAATCAAAGAAGTATTATTTATGTCAGACATCTTTTTTTTCGACTCATTTGCAAAAGGGAAACAAAATAAAAAAGTTTCCAAAAGCTTGGAATGCGTTATCTATACAAGGGTTAGTAGTAAAGAGCAGGCTGATAATTTAAGCCTGGGAACCCAATTGAAGGCATGTATGCTATACGCAGAGAAATTTGGGTTTAATATTGCCGCTCAGTTTGGGGGAACCTACGAAAGCGCTGAGAACGATGAGAGAAAGCAATTTACCGCCATGCTTTCTTTCGTGAAAAAATTCAAAGGAAAAATATCTTCTATCTTAGTGTATAGTCTGGAGAGGTTTTCAAGAAATGACAACTCAATCTGGCTTAGCGGAGAATTGAGGCGCTTAGGTATAGAAATAATTTCCGTAACACAACCTATTGATACCTCGAGTGCTTCGGGTCAGATGCAACAAAAGTTGTTGTTCCTGTTTGGCGAGTTTGACAATCAATTGAGAAAGCAAAAATGTAGTGCTGGTATAAAAGAGATGTTACTGCGTGGTGATTGGCCGACTAATCCCCCTTTAGGATTTGAGATTGACAGATCGAAGAACAAAAGGCAGATTGTTATAAATGGGAAGGGAAGGCTCATTCGTCAGGCCTTTGAATGGAAAGCTTATGAAAATGTGTCAAATGAGGTAATTCGCGATAGGTTGGCGGCTAAAGGACTAAAATTGATTCATCAGCGTATCTCAGAAATCTTTAGAAATCCATTCTATTGTGGCTTGATGGTGCACAATATGTTGGAGGGACAAGTGGTTGTGGGCAATCACGAGAAATTAATTAGCAGGGAACTTTTCTTAAAGGTTAACGGTATGCTAGATAAGATTCCCCATGGTTTTTCACTAAATGAAGAAAATGTGCACATTCCTTTGAAGCGCTTTATGGTATGTGCCGAATGCGGGAAGCCGTTGAGTGGCTACCTCGCACGCAAAAAGAATATACATTATTATAAATGCAAAACCAAAGCTTGCTGTAATAACAAAAATGCTGATTCTCTTAATTCCAGATTTGCAGACATACTTGATTTCTTTAAAATTGACATTGCCAAGGAATATATAGAACTATTGGTTGAGCAGGTTGCTGCAACATTTAACCAGTTGACTCAAAATAAGCAAGCGGATCTATTAGAGTTGGAGAACAGCCATAGAGAAGTGAAGAAGAAGGTGGAGCGATTAGAGGAAAGATATATTGAAGAAGATATAAGTCAGGAACTTTACACAAAGTACCATGAGAAATATTCGGACGAAAAAAGAGAAATTGAGCGGAATTTGCTCATCCTGTCTAATAAAAGTTCGAACCTTTTAAAATGTGTTAGGTTGGCTATAGAATATGCCACTCAGCTACCTTTAAACTGGCTTTCTGGTGATTACCATACTAAGCAACAACTCCAAACATTACTGTTCCCTAGTGGTATGAGTTATGATAAGAAAAATGATAAAGTTCGAACCACTGAAATAAATTTAGTGTTTTTGTATATAGCTTATTTTCAGCAACTTATCAGTAAAAAGAAAAGAGGCATACCAGAATTATCTCTGGATTATGCCTCTTTTGCCGATTCGGTAGCGGGGAGCAGGATCGAACTGCCGACCTCAGGGTTATGAATCCTGCGCTCTAACCATCTGAGCTACCCCGCCGAGTAAAAATATTTGCTTATATTATCAAATATTTAGTGGCTATTTTTTGGAGTTGCAAATATAGAATAATTTACCTTTCTTTAGAAAAATAAATAAAAAAAAAATAGTCCGGAAGTCATTCTGGTAATGAATTAACATGGCAGAAAAGAAAAAATTTACGCTTGAGTACGAGGTTAAATCGTCGCCACGAATATTATATAGCTTTATTAGTGAGCCAAATGGCTTATCACAATGGTTTGCAGATGACGTCAATTTCCGCGACCAGGTTTATACCTTCACTTGGGATGATGAGCAACTTAAAGCTAAGCTTGTTTCCATCAAAGAAAACAAATTAGTTAAATTTAAGTGGCTTGATGACGAGCCACAGTGCTATTTCGAAATGGAAATTGTACAGGATGAACTTACTAATGATGTTGCCCTATCAATAACAGATTTCACTACCGACGATCTCTTAGCGGAAAAAAAATTAATCTGGGACAATCAAATTGACTATCTCATTAGCGTTTTAGGTGCATAGTTAACTGACCAATGCTTACCTTTGTAAGGTGAAAAAAATACATCTTCTCTTAATAAAAGCATTTGTAAAACCTTTTCTTGCCACCTTCTTTGTGGTGATGTTTATCCTTTTGATGTTTTTTTTATTCAAGTGGATAGATGATTTAATTGGGAAAGGTTTTGAATGGTACACCATTCTAGAATTGATGTATTATGCTTCCGCGGCGAATGTTTCGATGGCTTTGCCGCTGTCTGTGCTTTTATCATCCATCATGACATTTGGTACCTTGGGCGAAAACTATGAATTGGTTGCTATAAAATCTGCAGGGATATCATTACAAAAAGCCATGAGACCGCTTTTTGTCGTTATTATATTCCTCACGGTAGCTTCGTTTTTATTTTCCAATTATATGCTGCCAAAAGCCAATTTAAAATTTGGCTCATTGCTATATGATGTTAGGAATAAAAAACTCTCATTTTTAATAAAACCCGGTGTATTTAACAATAGTATTCCTAACTTTTCTATTCGTGTAGACGCCAAAGATGCAGCAGGCAAGCTCAGTGGAATTTTGATTTATGATCACCGTGGAACAAATGGAATCCCTAAAGTGGTAATGGCTAAGGAAGGGGAGATGAATAAAACTGCTGACGGAAAATTTTTAATACTCAAACTTAAAGATGGGGTGCAGTATGAAGAGCAGGCCAGCAGTAGTGGGCCTTATAATCCACGTCAGGTTTTAAACAGAACTCGTTTTAAAGAAACAGAACCTAGATTCGATCTATCGTCATTCGATATGAACCGAACCGATCCGAACGCATTTGGCAATAGCACACCGATGCTTAATTTGAAAGGTATAGTAAAAAAGAGAGATTCGCTATCAAAATTGCTAGATACGATGGGCATGAGTACGAAGAGAATTGTAGCCAACAACTTTAAGCAGTTTAATATTGCAAAAGGTTACCAAAACGTAAAAGTTGCGCCACTATCCATTAGCGATAATATTGTGAAAGACATTCCGAACGGATCTAAAAAAACAAGTATAGATAATGCCACGAATATTGTGGCGGGTATTGTGCAAAATATCACAAGTAGTGCCCCTCGACAAGCCGACTTGACAAGTGAAATTATTTTCACACGGGTAGAATATCAAAGGAAGTTTACATTGGCGGCATCCTGTATACTTTTATTCTTCATTGGTGCGCCGCTCGGTGCCATTATCAGGAAGGGTGGTATGGGGTTGCCAGTTGTTATAGCTATATCCTTCTTCTTAATTTACCACATCATCACAACGGTGGCAGAAAAATCTGCTCGCGAAGGATCAATTAACCCCGTGTTTGGCATGTGGATAGCCGTTATCGTATTATCGCCGCTCGCTGCATTTCTTACGTATAAAGCTACGGTAGATTCTGCGCTTTTCGATGTAAACTACTACAAGCAATTTTTCAAAAAGTTACTGCGCATTAAGCAAAAAGATTAGCCATTATCCTTTACTTATAAATGATATTTGGTAGTAAAATTTGCTGATGAAGGTTGTACCTTTGTACTGGCAAAAAGGTGGTGAGCGCTGTTATATCCAATAGTTTTTCACCTTATTTCAAGAGCCTAAGAAAAATGCAAACACAATTAAACACCATAGAAGAAGCCATAGCTGATATTAAAGCAGGCAAGGTAATTATCGTTGTCGATGATGAAAATAGAGAAAACGAAGGTGATTTCTTAACAGCCGCAGAAAATGCAACACCCGAAGTAATTAATTTCATGGCAACTTATGGGCGTGGTTTAATTTGTGCGCCATTAACAGAGGAGCGTTGTAAAGAATTGAACCTGGATCTTATGGTTGGAAAAAATACGGCTGCTTACGAAACCAACTTCACTGTTTCTGTAGATTTGGTAGGGTATGGTTGTACTACGGGTATTTCAGCAAGCGATCGTTCTAAAACCATGCTAGCATTGGTAAATCCTAAAACAGACCCGGTAGAATTAGGTAGGCCCGGACATATCTTTCCTCTGATAGCAAGAGATGGAGGCGTGATTAGGCGTGCTGGCCACACAGAGGCGGCGGTAGATTTGGCCCGTTTAGCCGGAATGAATCCCGCGGGATTATTGGTAGAAATTTTGAAGGAAGACGGCGAGATGGCCAGGCTTCCAGATTTATTAAAAATAGCCGAACAACATCAACTGAAAATTATTTCTATTGAAGATTTGATCGCTTACCGCTTAAATATCGATAGCTTGATAAAGAAGGAAGTAACAATCGACCTTCCTACCCAATGGGGCGAATTTAAAATGACAGCTTATACCCAGCTCGATAATAATGCTACGCATTTGGCAATTTCTAAAGGCGAATGGGGTGCTGATGAACCTGTGTTGGCCCGTGTACACAGCTCTTGTGTAACGGGGGATATTTTTGGGTCTTGCCGCTGCGACTGTGGCCCACAACTGCATAAAGCATTAGAAATGATCCAAGCTGAAGGCAAAGGTATTGTGGTTTATATGAATCAAGAAGGTAGGGGAATCGGTTTGATCAACAAACTTAGGTCCTATAATTTACAGGATGCTGGCTTCGATACCGTTGAAGCTAATATTAAATTGGGCTTTAAAGGGGATGAACGGGACTATGGGGTAGGTGCTCAGATTTTGCGTTCGGAAGGCATTACAAAGATGCGGCTAATGAGCAATAACCCAACTAAACGTGCTGGCTTAATTGGTTACGGATTAGAAGTTGTAGAAAATATTCCAATCGAAATTCAAAGCAATATTCATAATGAGCGCTATCTTAAAACAAAACGAGATAAAATGGGCCACTCTATTATGAAGGGATAGTTACTCCAGTAGTAAATAGTAAGCCATCAGTTAAATGTGGGGATCATACTCAACATCTTACTGATGGCTTTTGCGTTTAATTGGAAGTGAGCCAAGGTGTTTAACGCCTTGGTCCGTTATTTTTTGTTTGATTGATGATTACCTCTTTGCTTAATGATTTATTCGTTTTCACCGGTGCTTCGCTTTGCTTACGTTTTAAATTTCTACGGTAAGAGCCAGAAAGCTTCTGGATAAACTCTTTGAAGGTATCAAACTGTTGTGTATAAACCAATCCGAAAGAGGTTACGTTAGCCGTAGGACTGATACCGCTATTCAAGAAAATGCTTTGCTGGGTAGGCGGTTTGTTGGCTGCCTTAACTGTCAAGCTTCCATCACTTTTAATCAGATATAAAGCTTCAACTTCTCTACCTACATTTCTCGAAAAGTCGATTACGTTAAAATCGTTAACGCTATTTCGATCTACAATTCCTGCATTTACTACAAGCCTATTATTAAAAAATTTAAATGAAGCATTAGCCTCGTTCAAAGATCTAACGTTTAGATCTACAAAGTTTAGATTTAATGATGATAGTACATTATTGAATTGATTGAATACCAACTCCGTCGCCGTACTGGTTGCGGTAGAACTTAGTTGGTTGCCAATAGATTCGCCGCCGTTTCCAGATGCAAAACTTCTTCTGATAATTAAGCTAAATGCCTGTAAATTTAAGTTGTTTTGATCGCTTAGATAGGTTTGTAATTGTTCTTTGATAGATGGCTGTGAAGGGAAATTGATATCCAGTTTAATGTCTGGCTGGAGTAATAAGCCTGTTAAGCCCATTTCTACTTCCGTATCAACACGCTGATTTGCGTTACTACTTGCGTCTCGGTTAGCTGCTTTAAATAAGTCGCTTAGGTTAGCACGAAGCGCATAAACCGCTTTCAGGTTTATTTGTGCCGCTGTAGGGTTGCCTGTCCACCGAATCGTTCCACCCTGCCTAATTTCAAATTTTTTATTGATCACTTCCTGAGCCGTAAAATCAAAACTTCCGGTTTCAATAATATAATCTCCAGACATTTCAAAATCACCTAAACTGTTAATGTTTAGATTTAACTCAGCATTACCCTTTCCACTTAAATTACCTAATGTAGTAAAAATGTTCGCTGTTGTATTTGGGTCAATAGATAGCTTAAACGTTAAAGTTAAACCATCAAAACTGGTTGTTTTTTTAACCACTTTACTAGAATCACGACTGATAAAATTGATGAAATCCTTGTCAGATACTGTTTCCGAACTATTTAATGGCAAGTTAAAAACTGTTCCTTTTTCGGTTTTGGCTTTAATATCAATCTTCATTTTACTAGTAGGTCCATTGAATTTGAATAAACCAGTACCGTACGCCCTTCCAAAGTATACAGAGTTATCTTTCGATGTGGTATTTAGTGCCATGAAATTGTTCGCATTTACCCTCACATCCAAGGTTGGATCATTAATATTGTTAAGATCTACGGAACCTTCTGCACTGGCTTCATGCCCTTCCAAATCTCGCAATACAAAATCATCGAGATAAATCACACTATTCTTTACGCTAACCTCGTCGGTAATAACATAGGTTGTTTTAAGATAGTTCACCATCAGCTGCCCTTTATCTAGCGCTAAAGAACCATTTATTTCTGGTTGATCTAATTTCCCTTTAACTGTTAAATCGGCCGAGATATTTCCTTTTAAATTAGATACCAGCTGTTTAACAAAAGGTTCCAATATCGTCAGCTTACTTTCATTCATCCTCACATTTAAATCTATCAGTTTTTCCTTCAGATCTACATTTCCAGTTAATTTAAAGGTTTCCGTATTTTCAGTCATTACGCTGGTAAATACATTAACTTTATTGCTTTGGTTATCAAATGATGATGTATCTGTTAGGGTACCAATATAAATATCATTGAAGTTTAGTGAATCTATTTTTAGATCATCGTTGATTGTTGGCGATTTTAAAATTCCATAAACTCTGGTATTTCCATTTACATCACCATTCAGTTTTACACCAAATCCTTTGGTAAATGGATTAAGCGTTTTCAAACTAAAATCTTTAAAGCCAACAGTTAGTAGATCTTTTGGATCATCTGAAATTAAACCATCCACAATCAGCTGCTGGTCTCCATTCGTCAAGTCGAAATTGCTAATCTGGGTTTTGCCGTTATTAAGTACAATGCGCACTTTATCCTGGATTCGCCATTCTTCATTATTAATTTTTAAGATGGATGGAAGGACGCTCAATCTTGCAGCAGTGTCTTGATTTTTTGTAAACTCTACCAAGCCGTTTAAATCTAACTGATTAGCTTCATCAGCATTGCTCATCTTCACGTTAAATGCTAGGCTATCGTTGCGCAAGATGTTTGAAATATTCACATCTTTGATATACAAACTGTCGTTTAGCTGAACGCGGTCTGAAGTTACAATGAGTTGCAGCTGTTCTTTTGTGGTATTTTCATCTAGTATGATATTATTCACCACAATGCCACTGTATTTCAACTTTCTCACAAACCCAGTAAGGGTAGCTGTATTATTTCGTGAATCAAAATCGCCGATAATGGTAGCGCCTTCTTCCATTTCCAAACCCGGCGAAATCAACTGTGCCAACGGTTCAAACTTTTTGATTTTCAAATTAAATTGAAAGATTTGCTCTTTGTATTTAATGATATCAGTTTTTAGAGAAGGAACATATGTTTTGGCAATTGCCTTGTAGTATGATGCAATTGAATTTAGATCATACTGACCCGAAATACTAGCATCTAGTATATCCGATTTAATATTTAAATTTCTGCTTGTGCCTGTACCATTGGCAACAAGTTGCACAGAATCGATCATGTAAATCCCTTTGGGGTTTTGTAACCTAATCTCTTCAATAAGCAAATTTCCTTCAATATTATTTAAGTTGGTACCCGAAAAATTGGTCTTAAACTTTGCATCAACCATTAAAGAATCTTTCATCAGCTTAAGCGCTTTAAGCCTGGCTTTAGAAATCGTAGCGTTGAAGTTGAAAACTGGTAATTTGGGATTTAGGTTTACGCCACCATCAAAAATAAGTTTTACATTCTTATCATCGATGCTCAACTTCCCATCGAAATATTTTTTGTTAAACGTGCCGTCAATCTTTACATTCCGGTATCGATAATTATTAAAATCGATGTAATCGACATCTCCATTCAATTTTTCCGTTAAATTTTTAAGCTCCGTACCACGACCTTTTACATATAACGATGAACTAATTTTGCCTAACGATTTCTCTTCTAACAAATTCCCAATGTTAAAATCGAAAGTTTTCACATTGCCCGTGTAAGAAGGAACATCATTTTTATCGATTTTCATATTTACATCAGAAACAATACGGCCCAATTTGGTTTTAAATTCGCCATAGGCGATGAAATCATTTTGAAAACCTGTAAAACTTCCATTGAAGTTGATATTGCCAAACTTACTTACGATAGTTGGAATTAATGTCTTTTTGCTATTGGTAATGCCCCGTAAAACTTCATCCAAATCGGTTTTATTGGTACCCGCAAGATCAATTTTCAAATCCATAAAAGTCTCTTTCCATTTGGGTAAGCCCTTTAGGATAAAGTCACCTTTAATATAAGTTGCTTTTCCGGTTCTTAGCGATAACTTTTTTGCCCTTAAGTTATTTACTAATCCCGTAATTTGACCATCAACATCAATATCAAGCTTCATGTCTTTCATTTCCGGTGCAAAGAATGCAACATCTCTAGACGATAGGTGGCTATCTTTAAACACGGCCTTCATCCGCACGCTATCGATGTAATGATTGAAATCGCGATAGGTGTTAAACTTCATCTGATAATAATTACTCAAGCGACTTTGGTTGGTTACCAGTAAGAGATTTTTAAGCTCGATAGCATTGCTGTCAATGGTAGTTTGTGCTGTTAAATTTTTAAGGTAAAAACCACTTCGTTCTTTTAGCGTAAGATTTTTGATATTGGTTTTCATCAAATGGTTCTTCGTGTCCAACCCTTCAAAAATGCCGCTCAGCTCTTTTACATCAACATTGTCAAAGTTTACACTTTGCCCTTGGAGCGTATCTTTGGCGCCAAAATTTTTATATCTGAAAGCGAATTTATTAAGGATAAGTCTACCTAAGCTGACATCGTAGGGTTTACTTTTCTTTTTCCTTACAGTGGGTTTACCAGAATCGAAATAGTTAATTATAAAATCGAGGTTAGAAGACTTATCTTTGAAATCCTTTAGGAAAAATTGGCCATTGTTAATTTGGATGGTATTAATGTCGATGATTCGTTTATCAAGCGACAGTTGATTAATATCAACCATAAATTGAGGTGTGCTCAAGAGCGTATCCTTTTGTAAATCTAGAACCAAGAGTTCTTCAAATACAATTGATTTAAAAGGTTGAATGTATAAACTTTTTATAGACACAGTTGTATTAAGCTCTTTTGAAAGATATGCAGCTGCCTTTTTTGCTACATAAGTTTGTACGGGCTTAAATTGAAGTGTGAAAATAATAAGCGCAAGCAGCAAGATTATTGATGCAATTACCCAAAGGAGTATTTTAAATAGTTTTTTAATAATTTTGCAGCTTAAAATTTAAATAATTTGTCTGTTATACTTGCAATCGAATCCTCATGCGATGATACTTCTGTCGCTATATGTAACAACGGCAAAATTACGGCCAATGTTATTGCAAACCAAACAATTCATGAAAATTATGGTGGGGTAATCCCTGAATTGGCATCCAGGGTACATCAGCAAAATATTGTACCTACTGTGGCACAAGCGTTGAAAAATGCAAATGTTACAAAACAGGACATCAGTGCCGTTGCTTTCACACAAGGTCCCGGCCTTTTGGGGTCGCTTTTGGTAGGCGTGTCGTTCGCAAAATCTTTTGCCTTGGCTCTGGGGATACCTTTAATTTCTGTTAATCATATGCATGCGCATATATTGGCACATTTCATTGATGAACCGAAGCCAAAGTTTCCATTTTTGTGTTTAACCGTTTCTGGAGGGCATACGCAAATTGTGCTGGTCAAAGATTATTTCGATATGGAAATTATTGGTGAAACTTTAGATGATGCTGCTGGAGAAGCCTTCGATAAAACAGCCAAGATTCTACAGTTACCTTACCCTGGTGGACCGCTGATTGACAAACATGCCCAGTTAGGCAATCCTAAAGCATTTAAATTCGCCGAACCGCAGATAGCCGATTTAAACTTCAGTTTCAGTGGCTTTAAAACTTCGATACTTTATTTTATTCGTAAGCAGGAAAAGGAAAATGAGAATTTTATTGAAGAAAATTTGAATGATATTTGTGCGTCGGTGCAATACAGCATTGTTCAGATCTTATTAAACAAATTAAAGAAAGCAGCAATTCAATATCAAATTAATGAGATCGCAATAGCTGGTGGAGTATCTGCAAATTCTGGATTAAGAAATGGTTTGCACGAAACTGCTGCTCAACTGGGTTGGAATATTTACATTCCGGCTTTTCAATATTGTACAGACAATGCCGGAATGATTGCAATAGCCGGCCACCACAAATTTTTGGCTGAAGATTTTGTAGCGCAAGATATTGCTCCCAAGGCCCGAATGGAGTTTTAATTAAATAGTAAACGTTGTGCTGAGAAATGCCAACTAAATAAAATCAAAAGATATGACTGGAGCATCACTAATATTTTGGATTGTTTGTGCAATACCGCTTATAGGAATTATATTTTACCTGATTAGGAAAGATAAGAATAAGTTAAAAGGAAGCTGGGGGGTAGTTATTTTAGGTGCCCTGGTAATTGCTGCCCTATTGGTGATTGTTTACGTTACCAAAGATTTTAATGCAGTTTTTAGTCAGAACTAGCTACAGGCATACTTAATTAGTAAGCAAGGTAAGCCGAAAATTTGATTATACTGATCTTCTGCTAGAATTTGAGGCATTCGCTTAACTTTTAGGTTGTTGCAGACATCAATAATGCTGAAGGGTTTAACCTCCAGCATTAATGTTTATATGTTATTTTTCTTGCAGGTGTTCTCCGGTAACTTCTGCTTTAATTTTTGTTTCAAGTTCTTCCGCCAGTTCTGGGTTGTCGCTTAACAATTGCTTAACTGCGTCTCTTCCTTGTCCCAGCTTCGTGTCGCCATAAGAAAACCACGATCCTGCTTTCTTAATAATTCCGAAGTCTACACCTAGGTCAATAATTTCTCCATTTTTAGAAATCCCCTCACCAAACATCACATCAAATTCTGCTATGCGGAAAGGAGGTGCAACTTTGTTTTTAACAATTTTTACCTTCACCCGGTTACCAGACACTTCATCAGAATCTTTAATCTGTGAAATACGACGAATATCTAAACGAACAGAGGCGTAAAATTTCAAGGCATTACCACCCGTTGTTGTTTCAGGGTTACCAAACATTACACCAATTTTATCTCTTAATTGGTTAATGAAAATACAGCAACATCCGGTTTTAGAAATGGTACCGGTCAATTTACGCAGAGCCTGACTCATCAAACGGGCATGTAACCCCATTTTGCTATCGCCCATTTCACCTTCAATCTCACTTTTAGGTACCAGTGCAGCTACTGAGTCAATAACAATTACATCAATTGCTCCAGAGCGGATCAAATTATCTGCAATCTCTAATGCTTGTTCGCCATTATCTGGTTGAGAAATCAATAAGTTATCGGTATCTACACCTAATTTCTTTGCGTAGAATTGATCGAAAGCGTGTTCGGCGTCAATAAACGCGGCTATTCCACCCTTCCTTTGTGCTTCTGCAATAATGTGTGTAGCCAGGGTGGTTTTACCTGACGATTCAGGTCCATAAATCTCAATTACCCTGCCTTTCGGAATCCCGCCAATACCTAATGCAATATCTAAACTAATTGATCCGGTAGAAATAAAATCTATAGGTTCAATAGCAGTATCACCCAATTTCATGATGGTACCTTTTCCGTAAGATTTTTCTAGTTTATCTAATGTTAATTGTAATGCTTTTAATTTATCTGGATTTGCGCTTGCCATTTGTTTTATAATTTGATCTCGTAAATATAATTGATAATCGGCTAAAATAAGTTAATGTTAGTAATTTGTAATACTAAAATATTTAGCTAAGTTAAATCTTTTTCAACTAATGTCAATAGTAATTTAAAATTAATTTATGACTCTCTTTTTTCTCGCTCTTGCCTGGCAACCTGCTTCTCAAAATATCTGCAGATATGCGTGATTTCGCATGTCTCACATTTCGGGCTTCTAGCTAAGCACACGTATCGGCCATGTAAAATAAGCCAGTGGTGGGCAATATGGATGTCTTGTTCTGGGAGATTCTTCACCAGATCTTTTTCTACGGCCAAGGGCGTTTTTCCGTTGGTAAGGCCCAAGCGGTTTGCTACTCGGAAAACATGTGTATCTACTGCCATTGCCGGTGCATTATATATTACAGATGCAATAACATTTGCTGTCTTCCTTCCAACACCTGGCATTTTCTGCAAATCATCAATAGCTGAGGGAACTACGTCATCAAATTCATTTATCAAGATATTAGCCATGCCTACCAAGTGTTTTGCCTTGTTGTTCGGATAGCTGATACTTTTGATGTAGTCGAACACAATATCTGGCGTGGCCTCTGCTAACGATTTTGCATTTGGAAAACGCTGAAATAGGGAAGGCGTTACCATATTAACCCTTTTATCAGTGCATTGGGCAGATAGAATTACAGCTACCAGCAGCTGATATGGATTATTGTAGTGTAGTTCGGTCTCGGCATCGGGTTGTTTAGCCGAAAAGTGTTCAACAAAAAGTTTATACCGTTCCTTTTTAAGCATGCGCAAATATAGAAAATAGATTGTTGCACAGCCGGGTTTTAACTTTCAACTGTAGACATTGTCCACAACAATCATCATTACTCTTGTATTAATGAGCAGCGACGTACTTTCCTCTAGGTAATGACTGCTGAGGATTTCTTTTAATAAACCAGAAGGCAAAGCATGCACCAATTAAAGCCATCGCGGCACCAACGTAAGCGGGAGAGGTATAGTCAAAACCATAAACTAAAGGCAATCCGCCAAAAAATGCACCCAAAGCATTTCCAATATTAAAGCTCGCCTGACTAGCAGAAGCAGCAAGCATTTCTGCACCTTGAGCAGACTGTATCATCAACATTTGAATGGGTGCTGCCAAAGAAAAGGCAACTGCGCCAGTAATAAATGTCATGACTATTGCCAGCGCTTGGTTGCCAGAAACGAAATGTACAATTGTTAAAGTAATTACCATTAAAATTAATAATGCGGCGGCTGCTTTTGCCGGAGAATATTTATCGGCCAGTAGCCCTCCAAGATAGTTTCCAGTCATCATTCCTAATCCGGCAAGCATTAAAATGTACGTAACGGTATTTGCGGAAAAGCCTGCAACCTCGGTCATTAACGGTGCAATGTAACTGTACCAGGTAAACAAGCCTCCTGTTCCAATAGAAATCATGAAGATGATGATCCACGCACTACGTTTGGTAAAGAACCTGAGTTCTTCTTTTAAGTTCCGGTTTTTAGCCGCTTCCAGAGCCGGAAGCCATAATTTTAAGCTTAACAGGGTAACTAATCCTACAAAAACCACAACAGCAAAGGATATGCGCCATGAAAAGTTATGGCCAATATAAGTGCCCAAAGGCACCCCTATGATATTTGCAATGGTAAGACCCATAAACATTAACGATACCGCCTGTGCTTCCTTGCCTTTTTTTGCAATTCTACTTGCCACTACCGACCCAACGCCAAAAAACGCACCGTGTGGCAATCCAGATAATAATCTCGAAATAAATAAGGTATTGAATGTAGGAGCGAATGCCGAGAAGGCGTTAAATGCAGTAAACATTACCATCAAAGCAATTAAAATTTTCTTTGGTGGATATTTTCCGGCAATGATGATAAGCAGGGGAGCACCGATAACCACTCCTAAAGCATAAGCAGAAATTAAATGGCCTGCTTTAGGGATAGTCACATTCAGATCATTGGCAATATCCGGGAGTAATCCCATCATAACAAATTCTGTTATGCCGATACCTAAACCCCCTAGGGTTAATGGAAGAAGATTTTTATTCATTAGTGCTTAGTGTTAAAAGTACACTATGCAAAGGTATCTATTTCTCCGTTAAGCGAAAGTAATTTAAATGGTCAAGGGCATTAATGCGGAACGATTAGGCAAAAAAAAACTGTCTTACGCTTGTATGACAGTTTTATAGCTCATGTAAATTTCGTTACTTCAACCGGCTGTAGGCCATAATTTTCTTGATAGTTTCATCCTGAGGATCTCTTGATAACCGATCTAATTTATCTTTCATCTGATGATAAAATAAATTAATTTCTGTGTCAGATTCGATATCCATTTTAGACTGAGACATGTTTTGGGTTGGTGAATTTACATTTGTGTTTGATGTAGAGGTTTTTGTCATAAGCAACTAAAAGTTATTGTTTTATAAACTTAACGATAGTTCAGATGCTTTATTTCAAAACAAAAAACAAAAAATGTAACTTTTTTATTACCCTTTATAAGTCATCTCTTTCGTCTTAAGCATTTTGCGAAGGTTGCTCAATGCATAACGCATTCTGCCCAATGCCGTATTAATGCTCACGTCGGTTAAATCGGCTATTTCCTTAAAACTAAGGTCCGCATAATGTCGCATCAGCAACACTTCCTTTTGTTCATCTGGCAACAGGTGAATCATTGCTTTCAAGTCTTTATGGGTTTGGTCACGAAGCATTCTTTCTTCAGCACTTTCGTCATAAAAGTGTAGCATATTGAATACATCCATACCATCAGAGCTGGTAATGACTGGAGTTCTTTTTTCCTTCCTAAAATAATCGATAACTAAGTTATGCGCAATACGCATTACCCACGGCAAGAATTTTCCTTCCTCGTTATATCTTCCAGATCGCAACGTATTAATCACTTTTATAAATGCATCCTGAAAAATATCCTCCGCCAAATATTGGTCTTTAACCAATAAGTAGATAGAAGTATAAATTTTACTTTTATGTCGTTTTAAAAGTTCTTGCAATCCATTCTCGTTCCCGGCAATATATACTTTTACCAGGTCCTGATCGTTGTATGATTGTAAATTCATAGGTTTACCTACACTAAATCCCTTACTGTTTGCTAAAAATTAATTTGTAGATGTTTAATTTCTATAGCTGATCTCCTATGCTTTTTTGAATATGTTAGTTTGGCTTTGAGGTTGTTAATATCCAAAGAAAGTTATTTTTTTATCAAAATGCAAAAAATAAAATGTTAAAAAATAAATTAACCACCTCAGTACCGTATTTTTGTATCTTCTTAAAACCCTAATTGATATAAGGGGTTTCAATATATATTCTTATTAATACATGAGCAAAAAAGAGGCCGAAAAAGATCCGCATAGAAATATTATCATTAAAGGTGCCAGGGTGCACAATCTTAAAAATATAGATGTTGCTATTCCTAAAAATAAATTAGTTGTAGTAACTGGCATGTCTGGGTCTGGAAAATCTTCACTTGCATTTGATACCCTTTATGCAGAAGGCCAGCGTAGGTATGTAGAAAGTTTATCATCATACGCCCGACAATTTATGGGCAGAATGAATAAGCCCGATGTAGATTATATTAAAGGAATAGCGCCAGCCATTGCAATAGAGCAGAAAGTAATAACATCTAACCCACGCTCTACTGTTGGAACCTCTACCGAGATCTACGATTATCTAAAACTCTTGTTTTCGCGTATTGGCAAAACGATATCGCCTGTTTCTGGTAAAGAAGTAAAAAAAGATTCGGTAAGTACGGTAGTAGATTATGTTAGCGCTTTGGGTAACGAAGAGACCGTAACCATTTTTTGTCCGCTCTATCCGCACAATAACAGAACCATAAAGGAAGAGTTAGCCATTCTTTTACAGAAAGGCTTTTTGAGGGTCTTAATTGATCAGCAAATATTAAAAATAGAATCGATTTTAGATGATGCAGACTTTAAAGATGAAGCGCTAACAGACGATAAAACTGTTCAGATTCTGATTGATAGAATAATAACCAACCAGGAAGAAGAAACACTTAACCGCTTGGCAGATTCTGTACAGACTGCATTTTTTGAAGGTAAAGGCGATTGTTACGTAGAAGTTGCAGGCGAAACCAAACATTTTAGCGACCGTTTTGAGCTCGATGGCATTAAATTCGAAGAGCCGACGCCGAATTTCTTCTCTTTTAATAATCCGTATGGTGCGTGTAAACGCTGCGAAGGTTATGGAAATGTAATTGGCATTGATGAAGATTTGGTAATACCAGATAAAAGTAAAAGTGTTTTTGACAATGCAATTGCCCCTTGGCGAGGAGAAAAGATGGGCGTATGGTTGCAAAATTTTGTGAAAGCTGCACCTAAATTCGAGTTTCCAATTCATAGGCCTTATAGTCAGTTAACTGCTAAAGAGCAACGCTTGTTATGGAAAGGAAATAAGTATTTTGAAGGGCTTGATGCTTTTTTTAAGGAGTTAGAGGAACAAACCTATAAGATACAATATCGGGTAATGCTTTCTCGCTATCGTGGGAAAACTACATGCCCCGATTGTAAAGGATCACGCCTTCGCAAAGATGCTTCATATGTGAAAATTGAAGACAAATCTATTATCGATATTGTTCTGATGCCACTTGCTAAAGCATTAGTATTCTTTAATGAGCTTAAACTAAATGCCAACGATACAAAAATTGCAAAGCGATTACTTGCCGAAATTGATAACCGTTTTCTTTATTTGAATAATGTTGGGTTAGGGTATTTAACATTAAATCGTTTATCGAATACGCTGTCAGGAGGCGAATCACAACGTATTAACTTAGCGACATCGTTAGGAAGTAGTTTAGTAGGCTCTATCTATGTGTTAGATGAGCCAAGTATTGGCCTTCATCCGCGTGATACCAATAAGCTAATCGAAGTGCTTATTTCGCTTAGGAATGTCGGTAATACGGTTTTGGTTGTAGAGCACGAAGAAGAAATGATGCGTGCTGCTGATCATATTATTGATATTGGGCCAGAAGCGGGTACCCATGGTGGAAACTTGGTTTTTAGCGGTAATTACCAAGAGATTTTAAAAGATAAAACCAGTTTAACCGGGCGATATCTATCTGGAGTTGATCAAATTGCTATTCCAGATAAAAGAAGAAAATGGAAAGACCATGTGCTGATTAAAGGGGCAAGGGAAAACAACCTGCAGAATATCGACGTAAAATTCCCACTTGGTATTTTTACGGCGGTAAGCGGTGTTTCTGGTTCGGGAAAAACCAGTTTGGTTAAAAAAATATTGTATCCTGCTTTGCAAAAAGCGATTGGTAATTATGCTGGTGAACAAACCGGAGCTTATGATGGTATTTTTGGAAACTATGACCTCGTAAGTGCGGTAGAAATGGTCGACCAAAATCCCATAGGCCGTTCCAGTAGATCTAACCCGGTAACTTATGTAAAAGCCTGGGATGATATCAGGGCATTATTTTCAAGTCAGGCGGCTGCGAAAGCAGCGGGTTTAAAGCCAGCTGCCTTTTCTTTTAATGTAGAAGGTGGGCGGTGCGATGTTTGCCAGGGAGAGGGAGAAGTGAAGATCGAAATGCAGTTTATGGCTGATATTTATTTGCCGTGCGAAGCTTGTGGTGGCAAACGCTTCAAACAACAGGTGCTCGATGTAACCTATAAAGACAAGAATGTTTCTGAGATTTTAGATATGACCATTGATGAAGCCGTTGATTTCTTCCAATCTGAAACAAAAATCCTGAATAAATTAAATCCGCTGGTAGATGTTGGTTTGGGCTACGTTCATTTAGGGCAATCATCCAATACCTTGTCTGGTGGCGAAGCACAACGTATTAAACTTGCATCTTTCTTGATAAAGGGGAATAATGCCAACAAGACCGTTTTTATATTTGATGAGCCAACAACAGGTCTGCATTTTCATGATATAAAAAAGTTGCTTAAAGCTCTAAATACGCTCATTGAACAAGGAAATACCATCTTGGTGATCGAACACAATATGGATATGATTAAATGTGCTGATTGGGTAATTGATATTGGGCCGGAAGGTGGAGATGGTGGGGGTAGCGTTGTTTTTGAAGGTGTTCCTGAAGATTTGGTAAAACAGCAAGATTCCTACACCGGAAAATATTTGGCATCGCATTTAAATTTAAATACATAATTTAGGCAATGCTTTTTTTAACGTTTTTCATCGGCATTATCCTCAATGCAATGGGGTACATTCCTCCAGGCAATATCAACCTAACCGTAGCGCAGCTTACCATCAACAAAGGGATGCGCCAGGTTTGGTATTTTATCATTTCTTTTTCATGCGTTGAAATTTTTTTCACCTTCGGGATGATGCGTTTTGCACGTTGGGCTATGAGTGATATCAATCCGAATGAAGCCGTAAGCGAGGTGAGGTTAGGCACATTGGTAGATAGTTTCATGATCCTAATGTTTATTACGATGGGTACCATCACATGGATTAATAGGAAAAAGGCACCTAAAACAAGTAATAAAAAGGAAGATAAGCGTAGTGGAAGCGTGTTGTATGGTCTGATATTGGGGGTGTTAAATCCTGTTCAGATTCCGTTTTGGTTATTTTTTGGTAACTACGTCATCTTGCACGAATGGATCGAGACCGATTACTTATCGTTGGTACTCTTTAGCATTGGCTCTGGGTTTGGATCGGCACTTGCACTTTACCTGTATGCACATTTCGCCACATTTATACAAGAGAAATTTGCCCTAAGCAGCTTAATCATAAACAAATCAATTGCCATATTTTTATACGCATTGGCGGCATATTTAGTGGTGAAACAATTATTTATTGTATTATAAACTGTAGTTTTTCTTCGGAAGAATTACTTTAAGAATTCGACATTCCAAATCTTTTCTGCTTTTCTGCCAATGAGCCAAAAAGAGGCTGCCAGTACCGAAAAGAACAGGGCTTTATGCCAGCTATCCCAAAAATATTCGAAATAACGGGTGTACAGGTTGATGAACAAAAACGTAATCCCAAATTCCCTTGCAACATCATCGTGAAATTTCAAGCCTATCACCGTGCTGGCAACACATACTCCTGCAGAAATCAAGGCCCAGTAGAATAGGCTTAGCTGCCTAATGGCATACCATTCTTCAAGGCTGGCGAAATTGCCGAAAACTGATAATGCCCACAGCGCTACAAACAAATAAACCATGCCGGCAATATAGGTAACCTGGAAAAACGATTTGGTTTGGGTAAACATCTTCATGATAAAGGCAGCTGAAGTTAATACAGCACCAAATACTACAAAGCGCAAAGGGTAATTCATGCCCAGGAAATAATAGTTCCAGCGACTTAAATATCCGGTTTCGGTACCAAACCAAGCCCCTAATGATAGCAGCGCAAAGATCCAAATGAGGCGAGACCTAAATAAATAGCCTAAGGCACCATAAGTAAATACGGAAATTAGAATAAGGATGGCAAAATTGCCCGAACCATGATCAATTGCTTTACCAAAATAGGCAATGGCATTCGCCGTAAACAGAATCGCAGAAAATACTATTGCCTCGTTGCTAAATTTTAAGTGAGATAATTTTTTCTTTCTTTTAAAGCCTAAAACATATAGCCAGGCAGCCAATGCTGCAGAGAGAAATGCGATTACAATATTTGGGGTATCATAAATTCGTTGTAGATAGTTGAGGATGGAATTGTCTATAAGCAGGGAGCCTAAAGCAATAAACCCGCAGGCCAATGCTACCCAAAATGCATATTGTGCCAAACGGAGCCAATCGAAATTCTTAGCCTCATAGCTTTGGCGAAGTTTGCTGCCAGTCTGTTCATCGATTAAGCCTTCAATCTGCCATTGGTCAATGATGTCATCCAGAAACTCGCTTTTTTCCCTATCAATTTTCATAGCTACACGAATATATAAAGTTTTTAGCCACAGCCAAATGCTTTAATTATATATGATTGCTTAGATAACCGCTTTTATTTTCTTATTGTTTCCAACAATCCAAATCACGTCACCATTATCAAAAACAAAGTCTGATGAAGGATTTAATATTTTGTCTGCTCCTCGCTCTATCCCCACAATTAGTGCCTGTGCTTTTTCCCTTATACCTGCATTTCTAATGCTTAGACCATACACTGGCGATTCGTAATTTATCACCACTTTTTGCAAACTCATTTCCTTATCTGGGAAATTTTTCTCCTGCTCAGTTTCTGGAATCTCTATTTCCAATACGGATTTTACTGCTGCGAGCTGATCATCTGTCCCAATCAACAGTAACTTATCGTTAGGATAAAGTCTTTCATCTCTGCCAGGGGTGGGGATGTTGTTCCTGCCTCGCTCTATCATGGCAATGTTTACACCATATTTTTCCCTGATCATTAGGCTGGCAAGCGTTCGGCCAACCACTTCAGATTCTGGGGAAACCGTGAGTTCTGCCAAATGTGTATCCCATGGCAGAATAGCCGGTTTTTGATTTTCCCTTGCATTTAAGTTAAGAATAAAGCGTTTTTCGAGTTTATCATAGAATGATTGGAGTTTCCTCGAAAAGATAACCATGCCCGAAACAATAAGTACTATTGCGATTCCCGCAGCCACCCAGGTATCGAAAAACTCATACATCAAAAAGCCAACAAAGAAGATACCTAAAGCAACTCTAAAAAATTCTATCGCAATTAATGGCCCACGTGTATACTTTTTATTAAGCCAAAGGTGAGAATATGCTGTTTTTTGGATCCGCCTGATAGATAGCGCCCATAAGAAAGGCGCCATTAAAATAAATGAGGCTATGATGCTGATAATGATGGATACGAGGCTATTTGTTATGTTTCTATCGATAAATGGTTGCACATACCTAAACGCCAAAAAAATGATGGCTATAATAATTACCGAGTGAATAATGGTATTAGAGATGTATGAACGGAGTAAGATTTTCCAATCGCTTAGCGTTACTATTCCTTCGGTACTGGTGCTGTAGCGATCGATTCCATCCTGCCATTTTTGTGGTAAAACTCTTTTTAAGAAACCGTAAAAGGGATCAGCTAGTTTGATTAGGTAAGGAGAGGTAAAAGTGGTTATGGCTGCTGCTGCAACTGCGATAGGGTAGAGGAAATCGCTGGTTACTTTGAGTGTAAGCCCTAATGAGGCGATGATAAACGAGAATTCTCCGATTTGCGCCAAGCTTAAGCCAGACTGCACCGAGGTTTTTAAGGGTTGCCCAGAAAGTAAAGCCCCAAGAATGGTAAACAAGATTTTGCCTAGAATAATCACCAGCGTGGCAAATATGATGGGAACGGCATATTTCACAAGCATCTCCGGATCTATAAGCATGCCCACAGATACAAAAAATACTGCCGCAAATAAATCTTTTACCGATTTAGTGAGGTGTTCTATACGCTCCGCCTGCGTAGTTTCGGCCAAAATGGAACCCATAATAAAAGCGCCCAGAGCAGGAGAAAAACCAACCTGATCTGCCAGCAGAACCATGATTAGGCAGAGCGCTAGAGATACTACCAGCATGGTTTCATCATTCATCAGTTTTTTGGTGGCTTTTAAAAAGGAAGGAATTAAAAATATACCACCCAAAAACCAAAGTACAAGGAAAAAGGCCAGCTTTAAAATAGATAGCACCATTTCTGTACCTGCAGATTGCTGACTAACCGCCAAGGTAGAGAACAGAACCAGTAATAAAATGGCGAGAAGATCTTCCACAATCAAGACTCCAAATACTAATCCTGCGAACTTCTTGTGTTTTAGGCCTAGCTCTTCGAAGGCCTTAATGGCAATCATAGTTGAGGAAATAGACAAGATGCCGCCCATAAATAGGCTATCCATGTCGCTCCACCCCATTGCTTTACCTAATAAATAGCCAGCCAAAATGATAAAAAGAACCTTTACAATAGCGGTAATGGATGCAGAGCCGCCCACCTTTACAAGTTTTTTAAAACTAAACTCCAGGCCTAAACTAAAGAGAAGGAAAATAACCCCTATCTCGCCCCAAATATTAATGCTTTTAGTGTCGGTAACGGAGGGTAAGAAGGTGAGGTGTGAGCCAACCAATAACCCGGCAATGATGTAGCCTAAAACGAGCGGTTGCTTAATCTTTTTAAATATGAGTGTGGTTATCCCAGCCGCGGCAAGAATTAACCCTAAATCTGCGATTAAATCTGGTAAATGCATTTATAAATCGTTAAGTGATTAAAAAGTATCCAGACAGAACTGGACTAAATGATGTGAAGGCAAGCTATAGTTATTTGCTACCAAAAAACGTGTTTGGGGTAGCGTAATTTAAACTTGCACCAATATTTATAGTTTAATCTTTTAACAACAACCTTTGAAGAAGTGATATTGCTAAAGCACAAAAACACCATTAGGGCTATAATCGAATTTACCCGAAAAATGTTTGCACTTTCAGTGGGTTTAATGATTAAGTTAGTTTCAAAACACTCATCATCAATATTCAAATTAATATACAACCTATTGCGTTTGGCTTCTGGTGTGGACGAGATCTCGCTCGTTGTAGATTTTGTTTTAAATGCAGCTTTCGGCGATGCGGATGCCGCAAAACCCAAGATAAAAACAAAAGATAAGATCACGTAAAAAAGCCTCATTGTGGCTAATATAGCGAAAAAGAGGCTTTTTATGAACTAAAATTACATTTTTAGCACTACGGCTGGGTAGAAAAAAAAGACAATGTTGCCGCTTTGTCGGTATGGAGTTGTTGGGTTAATGCTTCAAGACCGGTAAATTTTACGTCGTGTCTCAAGAATTTTAAGAAGTTCATTTTTATATCCTGACCGTAAATTTCCTTATCGAAATCGAAAATATTAACCTCGATGTTCCTGGTCATTCCGTTTATTGTTGGCCTTTGGCCGATGTAGGCCATACCACGAAAAATACAAGGCTTCAACTTTTTAACTGAAGGCATTGAACTTTCTGCTTTTGGTACTGCAGGAGATGTTGTCGCCTCCAATTCGACGGTTACGGCATAAATTCCATCGCCTGGAATAAGCTTATAAGTCTCTTCGACGAAAATATTAGCTGTAGGAAAGCCAATGGTTCTGCCAATTTTATCGCCTTTAATTACGCGGCCAAAAATAGAGAAGGGGTAACCAAGATAATCTGCAGCAAGATTCACATCTCCGGCTAAGAGTGCTTGTCTTATCTTTGTAGAACTTACAGCTACATCATGAATGTCTTGCTCCATAATTTCTTCTACAGTGAAATCGAAATGCTGACCGGCGGTTTTCAGTATGGACAGGTTTCCCGTTCTATCTTTACCAAAACGGTGGTCGTAACCAATAATGATGTGCTTTGTGCCAATATGGTTTACCAAAATATTTCTAATGTAATCTTCTGGTAACTGATTAGAAAAATCGCGGGTGAAGGGTGTAATGATTAAATGATCTACCCCGAGTTGCTTTAAAATTTCGGCCTTTTCGTTAATGGTACTAATCATTTTTAACTCCTGGTTTTCAGGGTCGATAATCATCCGCGGGTGCGGGAAAAAAGTTAAGATTACGCTTTCGCCACCATCTGCTTTTGCTTTTGCAACCAGTTGGTTGATAATTTTCTGATGACCGAAATGAACCCCGTCGAAAGTGCCAATTGTTACTACTGCATTATCAAGCTTTTGGAATTCTGAAAGGTTGTGATATATTTTCAAAGGGTATAATTTTTAGACTTTTGGTTTTGCGTTAGGGATGGGAGCGGTATCCCCCGATTTTTCATCGGGGATTTAGCGTACAGCCCGACCCCTTGCGCAGCTTGGGGTAACGCCCAAATTTTAAATATTTAATTTCTAGTGTAAGGCATGGCGTTTAACTACTCCACCTTTTAAATCGGCTATTTGCTGTTGAATCACAAACGCATCGCTGTCTATAGACCTGATGGCACTCTGAAGTTTACTCATTTCTAGTTTTGTAACTACGGTGAAAACAATATCGATGTCTTTCTTTTGTCCATAACCCCCTTCGCCTTTGTAAATGGTTACACCCCGTTTCATTTGGTCGATAATAAAAGTTTTTATCTCTTCCTGATGTTCTGAGATGATGGTAACCCCGGTATATTGTTCCAAGCCGTTTACAATAAAATCTATTGTGTTTGATGCAGATAAATATGTTAAGATAGCATATAACGCAGTTTCTATGTTTAAAAAATAGGCAGCGAAAGCAAAAATTATGATGTTTAGGATAAGGATAATATTGCCCACGGTAAGCACGCTATTTTTACTGATGTACAACGCAAGTACCTCTGTACCATCTATTACGCAACCTCCACGCATGGCTAGGCCGATGCCCCCACCGAGAAATAAACCACCAAAGAAAGCGATAAGTAGTTTATCGTGCGTAATGGGCTGGAATGGTAGCACAATTAGCGCAACAGATAGGGCGGCAATGGCAACAGCTGTTTTAATGGCAAAACCTTTACCTATTTGGCGGTAACCTAAAATTACGAATGGAATGTTAATGAGTGCAATAAGATAAGATAAATTCCAGCCGGTAAGGGTGCTCAACAAGAGGGATATACCCGTTACACCACCATCTATAAAATGGCTCGGCATTAAAAAACTTTTTAAACCAAAGCACGCCGAAGTTACACCGGCAATGGTTAAGAGGATCTCTTTGGCAAAGCGAACATTTTTATTTCGGATGTGGTTCATGCCTGTTCTGCAGATTTAACTTCTTCTTTCTTACTACGAATATAATTAACAAGCTCTAGAACCTCAAAAGAATTATCTAGTAAAAAGTTTCCGCTGCGGGTGCGGGTAAGTTTAGACAAGTATGCACCATTATCAAGTGATTTTCCAAAATCTGAAACCAAGGAACGAATGTAAGTTCCTTTGCTGCAAACAATTCTAAAATCGATTTCAGGAAGCGCAATTCTGGTAATTTCAAACTCCGGAACATTTACAAAGCGCTTGCGCAACTCTACTTCCTCGCCCAAGCGAGCCTTAACATACAGGCGTTCGCCATTAATTTTAACGGCCGAATGTGCCGGTGGGTATTGTTCTATATCACCAATGAAAGGGGCAGTGGCGGCATGTATTTCTTCTTCGGTGATGGTACTGATACCAAAGGTTTGATCTACCGCTGTTTCCATGTCGAAAGATGGCGTAGTCGCCCCAAGAATCATGGTACCTGTGTATTCTTTTTCTTCTGCCTGGAAAGTATCGATTTGTTTGGTTAGTTTGCCGGTGCAGATAATTAGTAGGCCCGTTGCCAAAGGATCTAATGTGCCAGCATGACCAACCTTGAGCTTTAAGGGCTTTAAAGAGTTGCGAATTTTACCTACTACATCAAAAGATGTCCATTTGTAGGGTTTGTTAATTAGCAGTAATTCGCCCTCGGCAAAATTGAAATCTCTGAACTTTGAATTTTCTGTACTCACAAATCTTTTTTGCGCAAAGATACAGATTAAATTATTTGCATGCTTCTACCACTAAGTAATAGAATGATGATGATTAAACCAGCAATAATGCGGTACCAACCGAACATTTTAAAGCCGTGCTTATTTAGGTAGCCAATAAAGCTACGAATGGCCAACAATGCTACTATGAACGCTACAACATTACCAATAACAAGCAGATTTATTTGATTTTGGGTTATGCTGTGTCCTTCTTGATAAAAGTCGAATAACTTTTTTGCGGTCGCAGCAAACATGGTGGGCACCGCCAGAAAAAAGGAAAATTCTGCGGCTACTTTCCGGCTCAGTTTCTGGCTCATACCACCAACAATGGTTGCTCCGGAACGCGATACGCCCGGAATCATGGCAATACATTGAAAGAAGCCAATTTTTAATGCTGTTATGTAGTTTATATCGTCTTCTTCGGTTACGGTTGGATTGCTAAACCACTTATCTACAAAGAGCAAAATGATTCCGCCAACAAGCAACGAAATACCCACAGCCATGGGACTTTCCAAAAGCTCATCGATTTTTTTGCTCAATAACAAGCCAAATACTGCCGCAGGAATAAATGCAACAAGTAATTTAATATAGAAATTGATGGATTTAAAAAATCTTTTAAAATACAACACCACAACAGATAGTATGGCACCCAGCTGAATGGCAACGGTGAAAAGTTTAACAAAAGGATCAGCGGCTATTCCCATAAAAGATGATCCGATGATCATGTGGCCGGTGCTCGATACTGGTAGAAATTCGGTTAATCCTTCAATTATAGCAAGGATAATGGCTTCGAAATAATTCATAAGTGGTTTGATGGGGAATGATGGAAAAGTACACCCTTGCGGATAAGCACGTAAGAAATAACAGGACAAGACATTTTTTTGCCCTCAATAGCCTAAACTACCAGATCTTATTGCGTCTAATTGAGGGCGTTACTTTTTAAGAATGGCATAAATTCCGAAGGCAAAGCCGGCAAGCACCACAAGAGGCGCCAATAGCGTTCTTCTAAAATCGTAGATGTCGCCAGTTGTGCCCATCATTAATATAAAACCCACCACAACAATTGCCATGCTAATCAACAGTAACTGGTAGTTCTTTTTGGTAAAAACTAACTCGTTTTTAGCATCTTTTACACCAGGATTTGGTTTTTTTTCTAAAGCCATTATCTATAAAGATTATAAGATTTTAAACGTAAATATCTGCTTACGGCAAACCAGGTACTAATGCCGGTAATGAAAATACCAATGATTACTAAGCCAACAAAGACAAAGCCGAATTCTTTGTAGTTGTTGAGAATAATAATTTCTGGTACTTCTTTGCGGGCATATATTAGGGTAGCAAGTAAAATAATAATTGCGATAAATGCAGCAATTAAACCGTGCAAAGCAGCAAATAATAAGAAAGGACGTCTGATAAAATTTTTTGTTGCACCAACTAACTGCATACTTTTAATTAAAAAGCGTTGCGAGTAAATAGCAAGACGTATAGTGTTGTTTATCAAAGCAATAGAGATAATCAGCAGTAGCATGGCAAAAGCAAGAATAATCAGGCCGATGGTATTGATGTTTTTGTTTACCATATCTATTAAGGAGCTTTGGTAAACTACCTCCTTTACTACCGGGTTTTTGGCGATATTAATTTTTAATTCATCTATGCTTTTATTGTTCGCGTAGGCCGCTTTGAGGTAAACATCAAATGTTGAGGTTAGTGGATTATAACCCAAAAAGTTTACGAAATCCTCACCTAAATCTTGAGTCAAGTTTCTTGCCGCCAGTTCTTTATTTACGTATTGCGTTTGCTTAACTTTGGGGTTGGCGTTAAGTTCTTTCTGGAAGGCTAAAATGTCTGTTTCTTTTGCTCCTTCATCAACAATAATGTTTAAAACTATATTTTCTTTAACGTAGTTAGATAGGTTTTTGGCATGTACAAGTACCAACCCAAGCAGGCCTAGCATAAGCAAAACCAAGGCAATACTAATTATCGTTGAGATATATACTGTTTTGGTTTTTTTTGATGCATCACTTACTTCGAATTCTTCCATGTATTTCAGTTTTGTTTTTGCGAAAATATAAATTATACCTGATAAACACCAATATAATCAACATTAACGCCACTCCTTTTAATTTCTTTCAGTGTTTTTAGATAAATTTTTTGGCAACTGCTAAACACGGTACGAAATTTGTTCACACGGCGTTAATTATAATAAACTAAAACAAATTCAATTGCGATGAAAAGACAAATCACATTTCTAGGCCTTCTAATGATGTTTACCATTACTTTTATTGGCTGTAAGAAAGATGAAACCTCTCTTAAAGCCCGGATGTTAGGCAAATGGATGTTGGTAAAAATAGAAACTAGCGGATACACCACTGCAGAAACTGTAGCAGATCCTACAAAAGTTAACGGAACGGCTGTTTATGGAACGAGTGCTGATTACGTTGATTTTAAACCTAACAATGATGATCAGGTGGAATTGAGCTTGAGGGGTAATAGAACAATCGGAACATACCTGATTACTTTCGAAGATCAGTTTACAATGGACCTAAATGACGGTCAGAATTATGCAGTGGTTAACAGCATAACCCCTACCCAGTTTCAATTCACCTCAACTATTGATAACAGGATCAAAAAAGTATACTACTTAAAAAAATAAGCTTTAAGAAATTAGCGTATAATGCCATTGACTTACAATCAATGGCTTTTTTTTGCTCGAGGTTTTGAGTTTTTTTCCGATAAATCGCTAAGCCAGTATGAGCTGTAGGGCCAGGTTTTGGGCAATCAAATTTAGTTTCACTAAACCCCTTATTTTCTGTATTTTTGCACCTTTAAAAAATTTATAACTGGCAATGGATTACCAATTCAAAGAAATAGAACAAAAGTGGCAGAAATTTTGGGCAGATAATAAAACGTTTAAAGCCGAAAGCAATTCTGACAAACCTAAATATTATGTTTTAGATATGTTTCCTTATCCATCTGGAGCAGGTTTACATGTTGGTCATCCGCTGGGTTACATTGCTTCTGATATTTTTTCCCGCTATAAACGACTAAAAGGTTTTAATGTTTTGCATCCAATGGGATACGATTCTTTCGGATTACCTGCAGAACAGTATGCCATCCAAACTGGTCAGCATCCGGCCATAACAACAGAAGCTAACATTGCAACCTACCGCAGGCAGTTAGATCAAATTGGTTTTTCTTTCGACTGGAGCCGAGAAGTTCGCACTAGCGAACCCGCTTATTACAAGTGGACGCAATGGATTTTTATGCAGTTGTTTAATTCGTGGTACAACATCGAAAACGATAAAGCAGAGGATATTTCTACTTTGATCGAAAAATTCAATACATCTGGCTCTGCCGATGTAAAAGCAGTTTGTGATGACGATGTGAAATCATTCTTGCCAAGCGATTGGGCTACTTTTACAGAAGAAGAGAAGCAGGAAGAGTTGTTAAAATACCGTTTAACATATCTAAGAGAAAGTACGGTAAACTGGTGCCCAGCTTTGGGAACGGTTTTGGCAAACGATGAGGTAAAAGACGGATTTTCTGAGCGTGGTGGTTTCCCTGTTGAGCAAAAGAAAATGATGCAGTGGAGCATGAGGATTACTGCTTATGCCGATAGACTTTTACAAGGGTTAGATACGATCGATTGGCCGGAACCTATTAAAGAAATGCAGCGCAACTGGATAGGGAAGAGTGTTGGTGCTTCAGTAAAATTCCAGGTTGAAGCCAGTGATAAACAAATTGAAGTTTTTACCACCAGGGTAGATACCATTTTTGGCGTGTCTTATTTGGTGTTGGCACCAGAACATGAATGGGTTGGAGAGTTAACTACGCCAGAACAGAAGCAGGCGGTAGAAAATTATATAAACCAAACCAAAAAGAAATCTGAACTCGATAGGATGGCAGATACCAAGACGGTTTCTGGTGCTTTTACTGGTACTTATGTAATCAATCCGGTTAGTGGAGAGCGTGTTCCACTTTGGATTGCAGATTATGTACTTGCAGGCTACGGCACAGGTGCGGTAATGGGCGTACCAAGTGGCGACCAACGCGATTGGTTGTTTGCAACGCATTTTAACCTGCCAATTATTCAGATTTTGGATGGGCAAAAAGATATAGATGTACAAGCAGACCCCACAAAAGAGGGAAAATATATAAATTCTGGTTTCATTGACGGAATGACGTATAAAGAAGCAGTTCCATACTTAAATAATTGGTTAGAAGAGAACGGAGTTGGAAAAGCTAAAGTTAATTTCCGCCAGCGCGACGCTATTTTTGGTCGCCAGCGTTATTGGGGAGAACCTATTCCTGTTTATTTTAAAGATGGCCTTCCATATTTATTAAAGGAAGAGGAATTGCCTTTAGTGTTGCCAGAGATTGATAAATATTTACCTACCGAAACAGGCGAACCACCATTAGCCAGAGCAGAGGGTTGGACGCCAGGCAATGGAGAACATTACGAATTAAGTACTATGCCAGGGTGGGCAGGAAGCAGCTGGTATTGGTACCGCTATATGGATGCCAATAACGATACTGATTTTGCTTCAAAAGAAGCGATTGAATACTGGAAAGATGTAGATTTATATATTGGCGGTTCTGAACACGCAACCGGTCACTTATTGTACAGCCGTTTCTGGAACAAGTTTCTGAAAGATTTGGGTTACACCAAAGAGGAAGAGCCATTCAAAAAGTTGATTAATCAAGGTATGATTCAGGGCAGAAGCAATTTTGTATATAGGGTAAGCGATGCTGATGGTAAGCCGACGAATACCTATGTTTCTGCCGGATTAAGGAAAGATTACAAGACTGGTGCTTTGCATGTAGATGTGAATATTGTTGAAAATGACGTGCTGAACCTCAATAAGTTCAAAGCCTCGAGAGAGGAATATGCAAATGCAGAATTTATTCTCGAAGGTGGAAAATACATCTGCGGCGTCGAAGTAGAAAAAATGTCTAAATCAAAATTCAATGTGGTTAATCCAGATGATTTGATTGAGCGTTACGGAGCCGATACTTTGCGTATGTATGAAATGTTTTTAGGTCCGTTAGAGCAAAGTAAACCTTGGAATACCAATGGCATCGAAGGAGTATTTAAATTTCTACGCAAGTTTTGGCGTTTGTTCCACAACGAAGCCTGGGAGTTCAATGTTTCTGATGATGAGCCTGCCAAAGCAGAATTTAAAACCTTGCACAAGATCATAAAGAAAGTACAAGACGACATCGAGCGTTTTTCTTTCAATACTTCAGTTTCTAGTTTCATGATTGCCGTTAATGAATTAACAGATTTAAAATGTAACAAGCGCAGTATCTTGCAAGAAATGGTGGTAATTCTGTCGCCTTACGCACCACACATTTGCGAAGAACTTTGGGTATTGCTTGGCAATAGTGCGGGCACATTGTCTTATACCGCTTTCCCAACCTTTAATCCAGCGCATTTAGTAGAAGATGAATTTGCTTATCCGGTTTCAATAAATGGGAAGATGAAGATGAATTTGAATCTGGGCCTGGCATTAACCCAGCCAGAGGTAGAAGAAATCTTGTTGGCTAATGAGCAATTTCAAAAGTTCCTGGATGGCAAAGCACCCAAGAAAATCATTTTTGTTAAAGGAAAGATAATTAATGTGGTGGTGTAAAAGCTGAAGGCTTAAAGACCAAAGCAAAAAGCTTTTAGTAAGCTTTATAAAGAGAAACCCCGAAATGCGCAATCACTTCGGGGTTTTTTGTTCTTTATCATCGTGAGGTAAGAAGCAATCCTAATGCTCTGGATTTGTACCGATTGTTGTAAGATTGCTTTGTGCCTCGCAATAGCAATAACAACTGCGCTTAGCTTGTGTTCCGTAATCACTTATTTATGGCCATCCGGCTTCAGCCGACGGATAACTGATAAAAACAAACCCCAGAGTATAAATCTACAGTCTGGGGTTTTATGTAACTTGGTAAGAAAGCTTTGGTCTTTCCTCTTTAGTTTTTAAGCTGTCTCCTATCTCTCAGCTTTTCTTCTATTGCCGCCAAACCTTCGGTTGTTGCTGGCATTACGAGGTTTGCCACTCATGTTCCCATCGCCACTTTTCTTAGCGCCACCGCCTTTAGATTGTGCCTGTGGTTTCCGTTTCACCTGATTTTTCGCCAACATATTTTCCCACGAAAGTGGGTAAGGATGATCATCAACAACGGGTAATGTAATTTTGATCAGTTTCTGAATATCTAGCAAATATTCATTTTCTTCTGCATCGCAAAAAGATATAGCGATTCCGTTAGCGCCTGCACGTCCGGTACGCCCAATCCTGTGCACGTAAGATTCAGGAATATTTGGTAATTCATAGTTGAATACATGTGATAACTGATCGATATCAATTCCACGTGCAGCAATATCAGTTGCGACTAACACCCGGATTTTACGATCTTTAAAATCAGTAAGTGCTCTCTGGCGGGCGTTCTGAGATTTGTTGCCGTGAATAGCAGCAGCCTTAATTCCGGCATAACCCAAATCCTTTACAATGCGATCTGCGCCATGCTTGGTTCTCGTAAAAACCAAAGCGGTTTCAATTGCCTTATCATCTAAAAGGTGGATTAACAACTTCTTTTTATCAGGTTTATCAACAAAATAAATAGACTGGTTAATGGTTTCTGCGGTTGATGATACCGGTGTAACCTCTACTTTTGTCGGATTTGAAAGGATGGTATTGGCAAGCTTTTGTATTTCATCTGGCATAGTAGCCGAGAAAAACAAGGTTTGGCGCTTGGCGGGTAATTTAGCTACAGTTCTTTTTACGTCGTGAATAAATCCCATATCGAGCATACGATCTGCCTCATCTAATACAAATAGTTCGATAGTGCTTAGACTTATAAAACCCTGGTTCATTAAATCTAATAAACGTCCCGGAGTTGCAACTAAAATATCCACACCTTTCCTCAAAGCTTCAACCTGCGAGTGCTGGCTTACCCCGCCAAAAATTACTAAATGACGTAAGTTTAAATGGCGGCCATAAGCTTTAAAACTTTCTTCAATTTGAATAGCGAGTTCGCGAGTTGGCGTTAAAATTAAAGCTTTAATGTTCTTGGTTGCTTTGGTATTGAGGTGTTTCTCGTGCAGCAATTGCAACATCGGAATGGCAAATGCTGCCGTTTTACCGGTTCCAGTCTGTGCGCAGCCTAGTAAATCTTTACCTTTTAAAATAGTTGGGATGGATTGTTCCTGTATAGGAGTAGGTTGTGTATAACCTTCTGTCTCAAGCGCCTTTAAAATAGGCTCAATGAGGTTTAATTCTTTGAATAACATGTATTTTTATCTGTAATATTTATTGAAGAAGCTAGAACAATCAATTGTTGAAGGACTAACTTGCGGAGAGAATATGCCATGTAGAATGGCAAGCCCTTATTCCTGCTTCGAGGGCAAAGGTACGTAAATTAATTGTTTATTGATGCATGGTTGCTTTCATGCTCTATTTTAAACCATATCATGATCTTACCTAGAACGATAGCTGAATCAATTTAAGAGGTGATTATTTTTCTTCTTTAAACCTGCTGAAGAAAAGCAAGGCAATTAAGCACAGTAGAAAGCCTACCACACCGTTTAATCGCAAGCCGAAATCATTTCCGGGGTCTTTGCCGTAAATGGTGAGCATAGCAAAAATTGCAATTCCAAGTGTTTGGCCAAGCTTCACGAAGAGATATTTAACGGCAAAGAACATACCTTCATGGTTCTCGCCAGTTTCGAGCGTGTCTTTCTGGGCAATATCTGCTAGTATTGCTGTGGGCAAAATGCCCAATGCTGCCAGCGGAAATGATGCAGATAACACCAATAAATAGATTTGCACATGAGCACTTAAAGGCATTTTCCCCAGGAAGAATATTGTGATAAAGATGAGGCACAAGACGAAAAATGCCATTAACACGAATGGTTTTTTGCCAAATCTGGCAGAGCCAAAATTTACCAGTGGATAAAAAAACAAAGAAGCTAACACCATGGCCCCCATAAACTTACCGCCATCAGACTCTGGAAGCCCCAGAAGCACGGTGCAAAAGAATAGCAAGCCGCTGGAAATAATGCTTAGCGCAGTGTAAAAAGCAAAATCGGAAATGAGGTAGTATTTGAAATTGGAATTTTTAAATGTGTTTGTTATAGCAGGCCAGAGTGGTATATGGGTTGGTTTCGCCACAGAAAATTCTTTTTCGTTGATAAAGAAAATGGGCAACAGCATGATTAAACCTGAAAAAATACAAAGCCCCCAGATGGCAATCTGAACCGCCTCGCTCCGGTTCGCCACAACAAAGCTGCTTTCTACAAGATCTGCAAAGTTATTGGTACAGGCAGAAAGAATAATCCCAATTACAAAACCAACCTGTTGATAGCTTGATAGTTTAACTTTCTGCCTGGGTGTTTCGGTTACTTCTGCCAAGAGGGCATTGTATGGGATAATGTAAGTGGTTACCGAAACAAAAAACAGGCATAGCGTAAGGGTTAGCCACCAGGCATTGTGGAGACTTTCGCTCTTTTGGAGTGGATAAAATACCAATCCGCAGAAAATCATAGCAGGAAAAATTGCCCATTTCATAAATGGTATTCTCCTACCCTTTGGATTTGTACTCGCATCACTTTTGGAAGCAATAAATGGGTCGAATATGGCATCTACTAACCTGCCAGATGCAGCAATAATGGATAGGATATTAAATGCGCCCAAAAATACAAGCTGGGGAACCAGGGTTGGTAAACCAGCATTGGTAGGGGGAAGGTAAAAATAGGGGAGCATAACGATAATAATGTTCGTCATGGTGCTCCAGCCAACCATTCCGGCGGCGTAGGCAACTTCTTGTTTAATTGAAAGTCTTTTTGCCATCTATTGTTGCAATGATATTGGTATCGAGGTGTTTTTTAATAGGAGTAAAGATGTTGTTTATAAATTTGTTAGCGATAGATTTTAGCACGCAGCCGACCGAAAATAAAAAACGATATGCTTTTTAGGGCAATACTTTTAAATATGCGTTTGCTTCATTTTAACACTGTCTTTGCCGTCTAAACCCGACAGCAACGAAAATACTTTTTTTTGTGTTTAAAGATGCGAAGGCTTACAAATAATTAGCAGTTGCTATACTTAAATTACAAAAAAAAGATTGTAGTGGATGGCGGGGCTGCTATTTCAAAAAAGTGTTGCAATTGCTTTCCTAATTTTTATTGACGATTGCGCCTGGCAAAGTTGATTACGAAATAGATGATAAGAAAACCAATGAAAATATATAGTCCATTTAGCGCCGCATTAGGATCGTCCATGTAAATGCTAAGTGCTACGAAAGTGTATGCGGCTATGAAAATAACGGGCAAAATGGGATAGAGTGGAACGGTATAAATGGTTTTTCGATCTAAATGGGCGGTTCGCTTGCGCAAAATAAAAATGGTAGCTGCAGAGCTTGCCATGCTAATGCTCTCCAGAAAAATGGTATAGTTTAAAATTTTATCGAACGTTTTTGCGTAAAAAATAATTACTACGGCAATGAGGGCAAATACTGTTAAACTTATGGTGATAACTGAGGTTTTTTTATTTATGCTGCTAAATGCCTTAGGTAGCGCCCCTTCTTCGCCCATGGCAAACATTGCCCTTGGGTTGCTTAGTAAATTCACATTTACATAGCCCATTACCGAAATAAAGATTATGATAGATAGCATGTTAAAGCCCGCTGGGCCAAATATTTTAGCTGCCAGAATAGCGGCGATGCTTTCGGCTGTTTTTAGTTCTTCGAAACCGATGACTTTAACATAGACGTAATTTAAGATCATGTAAAGCATTACAATGATGGTTAAACCAATGATGATGGATCTTGGAATAACTTTTTTGGCATCTTTTACTTCGCCGCCGAAATTGATGGTTTGCGCATAACCTGCATAAGAAAAAGAAACAGCGATTAAACAAAGGCCTAAAGCTTTACCATAATCTACCCAATTGGGGATGCCGCCAGTTGTTGCCTTAAATACTGGTGTGTTGGTTTGTGCCTGTGTTCCGAAAAAAACTGCACAAATTAGCGTTAAAATTAAGCCGAGCTTAACCAGGGTAAGTATGTTTTGGGTTTTTGAGCTTGCTTTTAAACCTAACAGGTTGATAAAATAGAAAACCAAAATTGTGGTAATGGCAATAGCTACCCGATAGGTTTCGGTTTGCAAGTGTGCCGGTAAAATTATTTTTCCTAAATATTCGGCACCTATGATAGAAATTGCGGCCACTGATGCTGCGCTTGAAATAATAACGATGCAGTTGATTGCAAAGGCTATGGACGGATGGTAGGCTGCAGAAAAAATTTTATAATAACCCCCGGTAACAGGAAATCGCGATCCGATTTCGGCATATGTAAGGGCACCGCAAAACGCTACGAAACCACCTATGAACCAGGCAAGATAAAAAAGTTCTGGAATTTGTGCTTTTGCAGCCACATTAACAGGCGTACGAAAAATACCCATGCCTATTACCAGGCTTACCACAATCATGGATAAATCGAAGAGCGAAAGTTGCCTTTTTTGTTGCATTAATTTAGTTATGAATGATGGTTTAAGATAGGCAAATATAGCTGATATATGGTGCAGACGGAGAAAAACCTCTTAATTAAAATGTGTTTTAATTGATGTTGAAATCTTGATTTGCTAGCTTCGAAGAATAAATCTATTATTGTACAATAATTTTTTGCTATTCGAGGCTGTTGTGTAACATATTGAAGCCAAGTGTCTCGTTATCAAATCATCCCTGAATAATTATCATTTTGAACGTTAAAGCTAAACTCCGATCATCCCTCGGCTTGGCTGATTTGTATGGTTACAAACTTCAATTGAAATGATAAACAAATAAAAAATTTATGGCAGAAGTAATTTATAACGACGACAGTATTCGATCATTAGACTGGAAAGAACACATTAGACTACGCCCCGGTATGTATATTGGTAAGCTTGGTGATGGCTCTGCACAGGATGATGGTATTTATGTTTTGTTAAAGGAAATTGTAGATAATTCTATCGATGAGTTTGTAATGGGCACCGGCAAAACCATCGAAATTACCGTTTCTGAGCAAAAAATAAACGTTCGCGATTATGGTCGCGGGATACCGTTGGGCAAAGTGATAGACTGTGTAAGCAAGATTAATACAGGTGGTAAATACGACAGTAATGCTTTCCAGAAATCTGTAGGCTTAAATGGGGTAGGTACCAAAGCCGTAAATGCCCTGTCTACTACTTTTATGGTTCAGAGTTACCGCGATGGAAAAACTAAGAAAGTAGAATTTTCTAAGGGTGAGATTGTAAATGAGCAGCCAGTAATTGATACTACACAGCGTAATGGAACAGCCATCACCTTCTATCCAGATGAAACAATTTTTAGGAACTACCATTACATTCCTGATTTTGTGGAGAGTATGGTTTGGAACTATGTGTTTCTAAACACTGGCCTAACCATCAATTTCAATAATCAGAAGTATTTTTCTGAGCGGGGTTTGTACGATTTGCTTTCGAAGTTTAACAAACCAGAAGAAATTCGTTATCCGATTATCCATTTGGTGGGTGCCGACATAGAAATCGCCATGACACATGGCCAGCAATACGGAGAAGATTACCACTCGTTTGTAAATGGCCAGCACACCACGCAAGGTGGTACACACCAGGCTGCATTTAGGGCTGCTGTAGTAAAAACGGTTAGGGAGTTTTTTAAGAAAGAGTTCGAAGCATCTGATGTGCGTTCCTCTATCATTGCAGCTATTTCCGTGCGGGTGCAAGAGCCGGTTTTCGAATCGCAAACAAAAACCAAACTCGGCTCGCAAAATATGGGTCCGGAAGGCCCATCTGTTGCTACTTTCATTAATGATTTTGTTAAGAAAGAGTTAGATAATTATCTTCATAAAAATCCAGAAGTAGCTGATGCCTTGCTTAAACGTATTATGCAATCTGAAAGAGAACGCAAAGACATTGCCGGTATCAAAAAGCTTGCGAACGATAGGGCGAAAAAAGCACAGCTGCACAATAAGAAGCTACGCGATTGTAAGGTGCATTTCAACTCTACCCACGAAAAGCGGTACGAAACAACGCTTTTTATTACTGAGGGAGACTCAGCTTCGGGATCCATTACCAAATCTAGAGATGTAGATTGCCAGGCCGTATTTAGTTTGAAAGGAAAGCCCCTTAACTGCTATGAATTAACCAAGAAAGTGGTTTACGAGAATGAAGAATTTAACCTGCTGCAACACGCCCTTAATATTGAAGATGGCTTGGAAGGCTTACATTACAACAACATCGTTATTGCTACCGATGCAGATGTAGATGGCATGCACATTAGATTGCTAATGATGACCTTCTTTCTTCAGTTTTTTCCTGATTTAGTAAAAGCAGGACATGTTTATATTTTACAAACCCCATTATTCAGGGTTCGAAATAAAAAAGAAACCATTTATTGTTATAGTGATGAAGAACGTCGAAATGCAATTGAAAAGTTAGGTAACAAACCCGAGATTACCCGTTTTAAAGGTTTGGGAGAGATTTCTCCCGATGAATTTGGTTTGTTCATTGGCAAGGATATCAGGCTAGACCCTGTAATTCTTAAAGATCAAACCATTAAGAGTTTGCTTGAATATTACATGGGTAAGAATACCCCAGACAGGCAACAACATATTATTAAAAACCTCCGGGTAGAGAAGGATGAAGTGCAAGAAGAACCTAAAATTATTGATGAAGTAGCATAAATTTTCGACGTGATTTAATCCGAAAATTAAATTAACGCCATTGAAACCCACTAAAAGCTCTGCAGGAAAATATCTGATTGTTGTATTTTTAATTTTGTTGATTTTTGGAATAACCCTCGGGTTGTTTGTTAATTTCTCTAAAGTACCATTGTTAAAATCGGTAAATAAAATTGTTCGTGTGCACAATGATTTTTCAAGGTTAGACAATTGTATTTTTAAACTTTACAACGCAGAAAACGATTGTAGGATGTTTGTGGTTAGTGGCGACCGGGATTATTATTTTCAATTTACCAAAGAGATCATGGAGGTTTCGGTTACGATCGACTCCCTGGCGCAGGAAGAGCTAAAAGAAAAGCCATTATCATCTGCATATTTCGAAACCTTAATCAGGCAGAAAAAGGTACGCACACTTCAATTTATCCAGCTTAAACGATTATCGGATAGCTTAATTAATTTTTCTTTCCAGTTTGATAGTGTTGCCGCGAATGCTATTCCCGCAGTAAAAGCTTTTAAGGCCGACCAGTTTAAAAGTGTTGTAAAAATTGATACCATCAAATCTGCCCCTCCTGTACAACATAAAAAACGGATGTTCGGTCGTATTGTAGACGCCATTAAATCTAAAAACAAAAGAGCAAATGACAGCGCTAAAATAACCATTATTAAAACAACGGTTTCTGACAAAACTGCCGCTGCAGAATTGGCTTATAACAAATTGAAGTTAAAGGCTGTTAGCGATTACTATCTACGTCTCTACCGCATTAACAAAACATTAAAAACGAAAGAAAAGCAGCTTTTGGTAGTCAATCACCAATTGGTAACTAGTATTGTTAATACACTCAAAGATTATAAAGCCAGTGAAACCAAATATTATAACGCCGTTAGGCAATTGGTTGCTGTTTCTACCTACAGTACTATCGAAAATTTAGACAGATTTTCTTTCATTCTGATAATGTTTGCAACGGGCTTACTGTTGTTTGTATTTTTTACCATCTATAATTTCTACAAAAATGAAAAGGCCCTGGTAGAGGTAAGCAACAAGGCTACCTTGTATGCACTATCGAAAAGTCGGTTCCTGGCCAATATGAGTCACGAAATCAGAACGCCACTTAATTCAATCATCGGGTTTTCAGAGCAACTAAGTCAGGCCGACCTCCAAACCGAAGAAAAACAGCAAGTTGGTGCCATTAGAAATTCTTCCGTTATGTTGCTGGATGTGGTGAATGACATCCTTGATTTTTCGAAATACGAAACGGGAAAGGTTATTTTAGATCGAGTTGCATTTTCGCCGTATGTGGCGATAATTGATGTTTTCGAAAGTATGAAAATTCAAGCAGGTAAGAAAAAGATTGGCTTCATATCGAAAATGTCTTTCAACAACGAGGTGTATATTATGGGCGATCCACTTCGTTTGAAGCAGCTAATTATGAATCTACTTAGCAATGCCATTAAATTTACCAAAGCAGGTGAGGTTTCTTTAACAGCAGATTTAGTTATCACCCAAAGTAATAAGGCCAATTTAAAGGTGAGTATTAAAGATACAGGCTTAGGTATTAATCCTATAGATCAGAAAATCATTTTTGATGAGTTTGCGCAAGTCTACTATTCATCAACCAAAGAGAAACAACAAGGTACTGGCCTTGGTTTAGCCATCTGCAAAAAGATTGTAGAATTTCATGGTGGCACCATAAATGTGACCAGCGAAGAGAAGACCGGCTCTACTTTCTCTTTCGACCTGCCATATGAAATTACCACAAAACCCCTTATAATTAACGAAGGGAGGGTAAAAGGGGATGTTGCCGCACTTGCAGGTAAGCGAATTTTGCTGGCAGATGATAATATGCTGAATATTCTACTGGCAAGTACGATATTAAAAAAATACAGTGTGAATTTGGATGCTGCCTATAATGGTAAAGAGGCGCTTGAATTATTTGAAGAGAACAACTATGATTTGGTATTGACCGATATCCAAATGCCGGAAATGGGCGGTATAGAACTTACCCAGAACATTCGGAACAATTTAGATGGAGCGAAAAAACGCACTCCAATTCTAGGTGTTACGGCAAACGTAATGCAAGAGGATAGGGAAAAATACCTCACATCTGGTATGAACGAGCTGGTGCTTAAACCATTTTTAGAGCAAGAACTAATGGATAAAGTGATGCGCTTGTTAAAAGCCTAATTACGGAAAGAATTTATACGCATTAACTTTCTGGTGCGTTCACTGTATTTTCTGGATGCTGCGGAGGTAAAACATCTACTTTCTTCTCTACAATAGTAATTTTAGTAAAAACCGCGTATTTTGACGGGGCAATTCCGCCATCGTATTTTTCGGCATAGGCCTGGGTGAATTCTGCTCCAAAATATAAAATAATTGAAGTGTAATAGATCCACAGGAGAATGACGATGATTGAACTTGCTGCTCCGAATGCAGAACCTGGATTGCCTTTCTCGATATAAATGCCGATGAGATATTTTCCCAGACTGAACAATATTGCTGTAAACAGCGCTCCTAAAATGGCCGATCTCCACTTGATTACTACGTCTGGCAATACCTTAAAAATAACTGTAAAAACTGCAGTAACGGCGGCAAGTGTTATTACATTGTTGAGAATGTAAATAAGCAAAGCCATAGTGTTATCGGCAACAGGTAACACTTTATCTATCTCCGTTTGTGATATCAGGGCTGTTAATTTATCGCCTAAACCAACAACTACGCTATTAATTACCAGGGATACCAGCAACAGAAAACCCATCGATACGATCAGTGAGAATGATAGTAGCCTGTTGGTAAGCATTTTCAGCCAACCTTTTTTGGGGATTGCTTTAACCTTCCAAATCATGTTAATGCTGTCTTGTATTTCGATGAAGATTGCCGTAGATCCGATGATTAGTGTGGCAATACCCACAATTAGGCCGATGGTAGACTGGCCAGATTTGTTGGCATGTTCTACAAAACCCTGAATCTGGGTTGTAGCCTCAGGGCCGACCATGTCATTCACCTGAGCAAAAAATTTGTTTCTTGTACTGGTGTTCATGGCATCGCCGAAAAATAGCGTTGCCGCAGACAATACGATAATGATTAGCGGCGTAAGTGAAAATATGGTGTAATATGCCAAAGACGCACTTAGTTTTGTTATTCTATCTTCAGCAAAACCTTTGCCGGCAGCTATAAAAAGTTGGTAAAGTGCTATAAAAAAACTTTTGATTTTGTTTATTAACTTCATTCTGACTATTAAAAAGGATATCCAATCCCAATATTAAAAATTAAATTCTGACGGCGCCAGTCTTTATTTCCAAACGATATGTCATCGAAAACCCAACGTTGTCCTTCAGCAAGATACGGTTTACGAACTGGAAACGCCACATCTAACCTAATAACAAAAATCGTTGCATCTACACGAAGTCCTGCACCGGTTCCAACTGCAAGTTCGCTAAGGGCATTCTTAAATTTGAAACCAGATCCCAGTCTTGCGGTCTCGGGTCTGCCGGGTTCCCCAAGATCCTCTTTTCGAAGCCAAATGTTTCCTGCGTCTACAAATAATGCGCCGTACAATACGCTCACCAGCTTAAACCTTAACTCTGAATTAAGCATCAGTTTAATGTCTCCACCTTGATCTGCAAAAAAAGCATCGTCTGGCACTTTATACGTACCGGGGCCTAAAGTTCTGGCTGGAAACGCCCGGATATCGTTACTTCCGCCTGCAAAGAATTGACGTACAAAAGGTAGTGATGTACTGCTTCCGTAAGCATATCCGTAGCCTAAGTTAAGCCTGTTTGCCCAGGTTAGGTTACGTGTAATTTTATAGTAATCACGTAAATCCGCTTCCACCCTTACAAATTGAGAAAGGGGGACATTGAATAAGGTACGTTCGCCAAAATCATTTTTCGGAACAAATGCGCCCCAAAGATTACCGCCTGTTTCTATCGATCCGAAGAAATAAGTGTTATTACGGCGGTTGGTTTCCATTTGGTTGGTGAAGGTAAAGTTATAATTACTTCCAATAATGAATTGATTTTGCAATGTTGTTCTTAACAGGGGATTAGCTCTAAACAAGCTATCTCTAGCATTTGAATCTGGAAAGCCGGTAGAAACGTAGCTAACTGATATCGGATTAAAGTTATGCTCCTTGTATTGATTTTCTTTAAAGTTGTACCCAAATTCGCCCTTAAAAGCATGTAACGTATATTCTGAACCTCTATTTAGCATCTGGTAAGACAAAGATGCAATGGTTTTAGGAATGAAAGCGTTTGTACTGTTCGGTTTATAGAAGGGAACAATGAATCTTGGAAAAGTTAATTTGGCTTCGGTTGTTAGCGAAAGTGAATTCCGCCCAACTGATGTTCCTTTAACTTGAGTTTCGAAACCACCACTTGCGCTAACATCCAACTGCTCTGCACCCCTAAAAAGATTCCTGGTGGTTTGTGTCACCTTCACTTCAGAACCTACAAAATTATTCGATTTACTAGTTCCTGTAACTGAAAAGGTTAATGAATTTTTCTTAAGTGGTGTAAGGTAGATGTTGAGGTCCAGCTGGTTGTTTCTAAAACTATCAAGAGGTAAAAATTCTGCTCGCACATCTTGAAATGCGCCAATATTTACCATCCTATTTAAAGATTGATTGTGATCTTTACGATTGTACAGCTCGCCTTTTTGAAAGAATACTAAGCGATCGAATAAACGAGGCTTGAAGGTATTCTTATCATCGTAAATACTGAAATCGTTATAAGGTAGCGGAGTCAAATTTCTTAAGATACTGTCTCGTCTCAGCGAATAATTCGGATAGATGTTGATGTTTTTAATGGTGTAAGGTTTTAGCCCAGCATCTGGAGCGATATCTTTCACTTTGATATTTACATTTACCAGGTTTTTGCTGATGGTACTATCAACTTGCATAATGAGATAGTCTGGGCTGAAATAAAAATACCCATTTTCTTTCAAGTCGTTATCTATCCTTACTCGCTCGTTTTTGTAAACATCTAAGTCATAAAAATCACCTACTTTTAAAAGCGTTTTATCTTTATTTGTATTGATGATTTTCGTCAACACGCCAGAATCTGGTGGAAAGGTAACTTTATTAATTTTATACCTGATGCCAGTTTCGGCAGTATAAATTGCTTTACCTTTTTTATCTTTTACTACAGTATCTCCAGTTACTGCAGCTTGTAGGTAGCCTTGGCTTAGAAGGTAGCTCGTTAATACATCGTTGTTATATTTCAGTTTAACTTCACTTAATAAAACCGGCGGTTCGCCTTGCCTACGTAACCAATTTCTAAAACCTTTCGGTTTTTTAGGTTCGCCGGCCAGGTTATATATGCCCAGCTTAAATTTTATCCCCAGAATAGATTTGTTTGGTCTGGGCCTGGTTTTACTTTCCAAATCAGTTTTTACCTGTTTTTCATTGGCAATTTTACCCGAAGAATCGGGATTTATTTTCACTTCTGCGCCAGTATATAAAATTTGTCCGGGTTTTAGCGATTTTGTACTACTACAGCCCGCGTAAACTAAACAGGCCAATAAAAATAAAATAGGTCTAGTTAGTTGTCTCATCTTGTGCTCTCTGTTCAATGTTTCTATTTCTTCTATTTCTCTTCTTTTGGAATATCTCTCTAAACTTGTTATAGTCTACCACTAGTGTAAATCCTAAACCTGTTTCTATTATTTGGCCTTGCACAATCACATCATTTTGGTTTCTCCTATAGGCTCTTAAACGATACCTGCCATCATTTGATAATGCATATTCTACATTAACATTTCCCGCAATATCGGTCGATTTTTCGCCAGGTGCCTGCGGACCTTCCAGGGCGAAAGAGCTTCCTACCGTTACTGTTAAACGATCATTCAGTAATTTCTTAGATAGGCCTACTTCCAAATCAGTTTTTTGTTCTAACGATCCAGTAGAATAATCTTCGGATGAGTTAACACCAAAATTAAGATCTACTCCCTGGATTAAGTCTGAAGTAAGGTTATTCAACTGCTCGGTTAATAATTTGCTTACGCTCGAACGAGCAAGGGTAGAAACCCCACCGCCGCCACCGGCTAAACTTTGGAAAGGATTATTGGCAATGAACCTGTTTAAAGCCAACAAAGCAAAAACCTGTTTGTTCAACTCACTTTCATCTCTGTTTACATTTTGCAACTTGGTATAGGCCAAGCTTCCGATTTGCGTTCCGCGTTCGTTTTCTGGTAGGTCTATCCTAAAAGAAATGATTGGCTTCAATAATTCGCCTTTCATCATCAGGTAAACCTGAAAAGGAATTTTTGTTTTTGCCTGCACTAAATCAGGCTGATTTAATAAGTCTATCGGCGCCGCGTTTACCTCGTACATCGCTGTAAGGTTTACGTTTGCAGCGGTTGGCTCTCCTGTCCATACAATGGTACTTCCTTTTACCAATCTAAATTCCTTTTTACCTAACGGACCAACAGATAAGTTGTAAGACCCATCGATAACCTCATATCTACCTGTCAAACTAATTTTTCCACTAGGATCCATCGTTGCGTTTAAATCGGCATCGCCTTTAATGTTTAATGCATCGCCATTAGAAGGGTCTACTACTACGTTCAACTCTGCCTCTGGGTCTATACTGATTTTGGCTACCAGATTTACGCCTTTTATCGGAGATTTACTTATGCTATCTACTTTCAAAGCTTTTTGACCGTTAAATGGTGGTGCATCTGCATCGATAAATTGAACAATCCCTTCCTGATCGATAACTGCGGGGTCGTTAGCCGGAACGGCGAAAAAGAACTTGGTACCTTTATTTACCCTAAGATCCATGTTAACATCTGGCTGGTTCAAATCTCCACGCACACGAATTGTGCTGGTGATGAAAACCGTGCCGTAAATCATCTCGTTATCTGCAGCGGTAGAGTTAATAGCCCTGAAATTATTCATACGAAGGTCTAAACCAAAGCGATAATTCTTGTAATCTTTGGTATAAACTTTTCCATTAATCGTTGCTTTTTGGTTAAGCGAATCGAGCATTGTAAAGTTATTAAAGCTAATCCCCTCATTGGTAAACGAGATTTTTTCATTCGGTAAACGGAAATATGAGTTAACATAGGCTACGTTTATCCCGGCATTATTGAAGGTTAAATCGCCTAAGATTTTGGGTGCAGTTAATGCACCTTTCACCGTTAGTGCCCCTGTTAGCGTTCCAGTTCCATTCTTTAACTGGCCTTGAGATAAGCTTTCGATATTCTTCATCTCAATCTTATCAATGTTTACCGTCAAATCAAGTGCACTTTCAGGCGCAGTGTAATAGAAGCCATTTACTCGAAGGTCGTGCACGCCGGTTAATGCTACATTTACTTCGAAAGCATTCTTAGTGTTATTGTTTACTGCCACACGTAAAGTTCCTAATTCATCTTTTTGGTAGCGAAGTTGATCAATAGTAAGGTTAGCTTCAAACTTCGGTGTAGATGCCAAATCTGCTACTTTCGCGGTTCCATTTAAGCGTCCACCCACCAGCGTGGTATCAGTCTCTGCAAATTTGGTTAGGGTTTCCAATTGGAAATCTTTAAACTCTACATTTAATGGCGCATTGGGCTGTGAAGGGTTACTATTAATTGATAGCGACTGCCCACTGTTGCTGATAGCAAATTGATTAACCAAAATGCCAGATTGACCAAACTGGATGAAGTTGTCCTGGGAAACGACCCATTTCTGATAGTCTAATAAAAGTTTTTGTGGGTCGAGGCTAAATTTAAAATCTTTATTAATGGATTGGAAATTACCGCCAATTACATATTTATCTCTTAATTGCCTATCTCTTAAGAAAACATTTACGCCCAAGTTGTTATTGGCAGCAGCACCGCTTATTTCTGTATTAAACAATGATATGGAAGGGCTTTGCAAACTTTTAACTGTTAGCGCATAGGCCAATCTATTATTGGCATTATTAATATCTATTACTGTTGTATCTACTTTAAAATCGCCGTAAACCACCTGGGGGAAGTTTCCCTTAATTTGTAGGCTATCTTTTTGGGTATCAATTAAGCCATAAAATTGAGATGATTTAAAGACAGTAAGTTCAGGAACAAATTGTTTTAATAGCTTAGAATCGTAAACCTGAATATTAAAACGTAAACGCTGATCGAGTATTTTAGCTACCTGTCCGAAAGTATAATACTTATTAATCTCATTGATGACTGCACTGCCAACTTTGGTTAATTGATATTTTCCATCAATCTTAGCTGAAAGGATTTCCGATCTTAAGGTTAGCTCATTTTCTTCTGCGGTAGATTTTGCCCTTACAGAAATGGTATCTACGTTGATTCTTTGCTGGTCCTTTACCACCTGCAATCCGGTTACATCTACCGAACCATTGAGGTAGTCGGCATCTGCCGTTTTCAAATCAACATTAATTAGGCCAGCAGCACTTAATACCGTTGGGCTGAAATTTAAAGCTTGTAGGTTTACCTGTTTTAGATCTAAATTAGCCTTAACTGCCGGATATTTGCCGCCAAGACTCACATTAGCATCGAGTTTAAAATTAGCATTGCTATCTGGCATGCTACTTTTTATCGCAACATTTTGATTAGCATAAGTTCCGGCCAAATTTAAATTGCGGTAAGTATATTTATTGTAATAGGCATTGATAACTCTGGCATTAAATTTTGCATTGATTTTTTTAGGGTCTAAACCCGTACCTGCCACATCGGCTTTAACCGTTACACGGCCTAATTTAGGTTGCATTTTTAATAATCTGCCTACATTGAAGTTATTTAGGCTAACATCTGCTTTGTATCGTTCGCGACCTTTCGGACCATTCATCGATGCAGTTAACACCGCACCACCCATGTCGGTCTGGATATTCATATTCGTGTTGAAATCCGTCATTGAACCTTTGAAATTACCACGGGCGTTAATTACATTTGGCAATTCGATGCTCGGCGGAAGAGATTTACGGGGAACCGCTACCAGGATATCGTTTTTGGTAACATATAATTTTTTAATGTTCAGGTTGAGGTACGTTTTGTTAATATCTGGTAAACCCTTCGCGGTACCACTGATATCTATCTGCGTATTTTTTAGACCTGTAATTTGTAGTTTTGGAATATTCAAATTATTCAGGTAGCCATTTACATCAGCGTTGAGCGTAATTTTTTCATTTCGATAATTCGCAGGAATTGCATCGCTAAAGTAACCGGCATCTTTCAACCCAATAGCGGTATTTTTAAAACTGAGTGCCAATTTCACTCTTTCAGGATGTTTTGTAAGGTCATCCATGGAGGTAAAGTTTAATTCAGTACTATTCTCGATATTCGTATTCGGGGTTTTCAGCACGAAGTTGCTCAGCTTAATCTGCTTATCGTTATAGATGGCATCACCTTTTAATACGTTCAGCGCAAACCCACTTTTCTCATTTAAAGAGCCATTTTTTACATTTGCTTTTATGCCATCTGCACTATAACTCACATCACCAGCACCAAAATTTAGGTTGGTAATTTTAAGGTGATTAAAATCCATTCCCTTTGCTGCCGGTTTTGCTGCCAGGTTATCGAATTGGAAACTATTATCAGCAAGGCTGATGTTTTTGATGAGCAAACCTAGCGGTGATTTTTGAGGTGCAACTGTATCCTTAACCTTTTTTAAATCGTTGCTTGGTGCGGGTTTGAAAGCGAAAAGAATGTTCGATTTATTTAATTTGGCATCGCCAACGGTGTATTTGCTGTTGGTTAAATCTACTTTTAAATCTACCAAGCCCAATTCGTTTACATCAGCAACCGCTTTGGTAGTAGAAATCTGGTCATCGTAATTTACCTTCACATTATTGAATGCAAAATTTTCTACCTCTATTAAAGGTAATTTTCCGGTCGCTTTTTCGCTGCTATCTACACTATTTGTTACATGCTGAACCAAAGTTACCAATGGTTTTTGCTGCAGATAGCGCAGCGAGGTATTGTTTAAGGCCAAATCGCGAATAACATAATGTTGGTTGGCTAAATCGAAGGTTTTCAGCTTCGTTTTGAAGGCCCCGAGGTATAGTTTTACGTCGTTCCCTGCAACGTCATCTCGGTAGGTGATGCCAATATCTTCAAATGAAACTTTATCGACAGAAAATTTGAGCGTAGAAGTGGTGTCTTGATCTACTTTTTCTTCAGGTTTCTTTTGATCGCTCATAAAAGCATCAACGAGAAAAGAGAAGTTGAACGTGGTATCGGGACTAATACGTGTTACATTTGCCCTTATTGTTTTGAGTTCGATGTTATTTACTTCGACTGTATTTTTTAAGAGTTTAAATAAGCTAATATCCACTGCCAACTTTTCGGCATATAATAGTGTGTCGCCTTTTCGATCTTCAATGTAGAATTTATTTAATACCACATCTTTTGGCAAGGCAATTTTAATACTCTCTAAACTAACCTCGGTTTTGGTCTTATTTTTAAGGTAATTGATTGCTTTTCCCTTCACGAAGTTTTGCACTGCCGGGATATTGAGCGACAAAGCGATTGCTACAACAAGCAATATAATTGAGGCAATAACCCAAAGTAAAACTTTTAAACTTTTGCGTACGTATTTATTCAAAGCGGAATGTGTTTGGTGGTTCTAAAATGCTAAATGTATGCCAGAATCGTAAAATTATATAGCATGACTATAATAAATACAAAAAATAAACTAAATTGTTCGCCCGCTGTAAAAATTTAACATCCTGCGGTTGTAATTGATTATAAATGAAATTATTAAATCTGAACATAAGTTTTGAACAGTATGCGGATATTGATGACTTAAGCGCACAAGATCAGCAGCTGTGTTTATCGGCAGTGCAAGCGTTGGAAACTTCATACTCACCATATTCAAAATTCCGGGTTGGAACGGCCATCCGGCTGCAAAATGAATCGATTGTTTTGGGGAGCAACCAGGAAAATCTGGCCTATCCATCTGGTTTATGTGCCGAGCGGGTTGCACTATTTTCGATTGGAGCACAATACCCGGATGCGGTAATTGAAAGCATGGCGATTACAGCCCAAACAGATAGTTTTGAAATTTTAAAACCAATTACCTCTTGTGGGGGTTGCCTGCAAGTAATGGCTGAATTTGAACGTAAACAGCATAAACCAATCTCGGTATTATTTTACTGCCTGAATGGCGAAATTTTAAAGGTGCCAAGCGTACAAAGCTTATTGCCCTTTTCTTTTGTAGAAGATAGATTAGAACGCTAACCACCAATACCACAAATTTTGATTTTCTTAACATTAGGTGGGCAACCTGGGTTGACTAGCACAGCTTTTTGTTACTAAACCTAACTGAAGCGATATCCTTTTTGCCAGCGGTGGTTAGGCGCAGGAGGAAGGCAAAAAGATTTAGCGGAAGGGAGGAGCAAACGTTAAAAATGGTGAATGAAACTGCTTTTCGAAATCAGCTTTTAATTTTTACGGGCTTAAATGTGAATAACCAATATTTATGCAGTACAATCATTTTATTATATTTACAGCTGCCAATTTTTGTAGATAAATGAGTGAAGAATTAGACCCAAACATAAACGAAGAACACAAACATACCATAACCCCAATTAACGGTTTATACGAAAACTGGTTTCTCGATTATGCGTCTTATGTAATTCTAGATCGGGCTGTTCCGCATATTCATGATGGATTAAAACCTGTTCAACGGCGCATTATGCATTCACTTAAAGAGATGGATGATGGACGCTTTAACAAGGCTGCAAATGTAATTGGTAATACTATGAAGTACCACCCTCATGGTGATGCTTCTATTGGTGATGCCATGGTGCAGATTGGTCAGAAAGATTTGCTGATTGATATGCAAGGCAACTGGGGCGACCCAATAACCGGCGATAGTGCAGCTGCACCGCGGTACATTGAGGCCCGCCTTTCTAAATTTGCGAACGAAGTGGTGTTTAATCCCGATACCACTGAATGGCAACTCAGTTACGATGGGCGTAATAACGAACCAATTACCTTGCCTGTTAAGTTTCCGTTGCTATTGGCGCAAGGAGCAGAGGGTATTGCCGTTGGTTTGGCCACTAAGGTTATGCCCCATAATTTTAATGAGCTGCTTGATGCATCCATTGAGGTGTTAAGAGGTAGCCGCCCGAATATATTACCTGATTTCTTTACGGGTGGTATGGCTGATTTTTCTAACTACAACGAAGGCCAGCGTGGTGGGAAGATTAGAGTAAGAGCAAAAATTACTGAAAAAGATAAGAAGACATTGGTAATTACCGAGGTGCCCTACAGCACGACAACCAGTTCGGTTATAGATAGTATTCTGGCGGCCAATGACAAGGGCAAGATTAAAATTAAAAAAATTGAAGACAGCACCGCCGCTAATGTAGAAATTTTAGTTCACTTGGCGCCGGGCATATCTCCAGATGTAACAATAGATGCACTTTACGCATTTACAGCTTGCGAAGTTTCCATTTCTCCAAATACCTGTATTATTCTCGATGATAAGCCGCACTTTTTGAGTGTGAACGACATCTTAATTGAAAATACAAAGCATACCAAAAGCTTACTTAAAAAAGAGCTGGAAATTAGACTGCACGAATTGCAGGAGAAAATTTTCTTTAGCTCTTTACTTAAAATATTTATTCAGGAGGGGATGTACAAAAACCCTGAATATGAAAATTCTGCCAATTTCGATACCGTTGTTGCGGTGTTGCATGTATTGTTCGATCCCTTTAAGCCAACGCTTTACCGTGAGATTTTGCCGGAAGATTTTAAGAAGCTTATTGATAAGCCCATGAGTAGCATCACCCGTTTTGATGTGAAAAAGGCGGATGAGCAGATGAAAAATCTGGAAGATGAGATTAAGGTGGTCAAAAATCACTTAAAACACCTAACGGACTATACCATTGCATGGTTCCAAAAACTGAAAGATAAATATGGTAAAGGCCGCGAACGGAAAACTGAAATTCGTTTGTTCGATAAAGTGGAAGCTTCTAAAGTAGCTTTAGCAAACGTTAAACTCTATGTTAACCGGGAGGATGGGTTTATTGGTACAAGTTTGCGTAAGGACGAGTTTGTTGCCGATTGCTCGGATATTGATGAGGTGATCGTTTTTAGGGAGGATGGCAAGTGCCTAATTACCAAAGTAGCCGAAAAAACCTTTGTGGGTAAAGGCGTAATCCATGCGCAGGTTTTTAAAAAGAACGATGAGCGTACCATTTACAATATGGTATATAAAGATGGCAGCAGTGGTACCTCTTACAATAAGCGTTTTGCAGTGGTGGGTGTTACCCGCGATAAGGAATACGATTTAACCAAAGGCACAAAAGGTTCGAAAGTGTTGTACTTTACCGCCAACCCAAATGGGGAAGCAGAAATTGTAAATGTAGCACTGAAACCGCATTCCAAATTGCGTAAATTACAGTTCGACTTAGATTTTGCCGAAGTGGCGATTAAAGGTCGCGGTTCGCAAGGAAACATCGTGTCTAAATATCCGGTTAAGAAAATTATACTTAAAAGTAAGGGTGTATCTACCTTATCGGGTCTTAAAATCTGGTACGATGAATTACTTAAAAGGCTTAACGTAGACGGAAGAGGGAAATACCTAGGTGAGTTTGATGGAGACGACCGCATCTTGCAAGTTCACCAGGATGGGCATTACGAGCTGAGCACTTTTGAATTGAGTAACCACTTTGATGATGGCCTGCTCTTAATTGAACAATTTGATCCACAAAAAATATTTGCTGCGGTCCATTTTGATGGAAAGGCACAAAATTATTTTGTTAAACGTTTTGTTTTCGAATTGCAATCGGTGGGAAGAAAGACCATTTTCATTAGCGAGGAGCCTAAATCCCGCTTACTGTTTTTAACTGCAAACCCAGCCGCAAAGCTCGTTGTTGAGGTTTTGAAAGGGAAGACACAGATACCCGAAACGCTAGACCTTGTATTGGCCGAGCTTATTGATGTTAAGGGTTTAAAAGCTAATGGCAATCGCTTATCGCCACATGATGTGCAGAAAGTTGTGTTGGATGAGCCCGAAACTGAAATAGAGGAATCCGGACCTGACATAGAACAATTAGCAGATGATTTGCCTGTAGAACCAGCCGATCTGGAAGATGCTGATCAGCAGAAAGAGGGATTAACAGTGGTTGAACCGCCAGCCAAGGTTGATGATAAACTCAATGCTCAAAAGCCAAAGTTCGAAAGAAATATAGAACAGCAGGCTAGCGATAAGCCGGTTTCGGATAATGAAACGGTTGATACTATGGCGGTTGAAGAAACCATAGAAGAACCTGAGCCAGCAGTGTCTAGCAAGCCGGCGCAGCAAAAAGGCGAAGAGAAAGCTAGTAAAAAGGTGGATTTTGAGATCACAAATCCTGATGATATTGAGATTGATGATAAAGGACAGTTAGGGTTGTTCTAACAGACACCTAAATCATTTGAAATATCAAAGCCTCTAATGCAAGCTCACAAAGCATTAGAGGCTTTTTGTCTACATAGCAATATCTTGCGCAATCAAAATTCCTTTTCATCTTTTGGTAACAAACTCAATAAAAAACACCAACTTCCCGTTAAAAAACTATATTTGCCTTACTCAAAGGGGTGCTTGTAACATTACCCATTAATTTTGCAGGCTGAGATGATACCCATTTTGGAGGTTTAAGCTGTAAGGCTTAAGGCGTAAGGTTTTCCTTTCACCTTTTAACCCTACACCTTCGGCCTTTCAAAAGCACCTGATTCGGATAATGCCGGCGTAGGGAAGAGGTTAAATTTACAATGCTGTTTTGCCCCGAAAGCAGTTTTCATTATTTTTTTATAGCCACCAAGGCAAAAAGTATTGTAAATGAACTTTCAAGCATGGTTTAAGCTTTTTCAAGAACAAATTTCGCATACCTCGTGGGTAGAATGGCTAGCCGTGGCCTTCGGTGTGGTAGAGGTTTTGTTAGCTAAACGAAATAACATCTGGCTGTACCCTACCGGGATCGTATCCATATTGTTGTCAATGTTCCTCCTTTTGAATGTGAAACTCTATGCAGAAATGCTGCTAAGTATTTATTATTTGGTTATGAGTGCGTATGGATGGGCCATCTGGAAAAAGCGAAAACTTGACGGTGAAAACCAGGTTGCCTGGAGCACTAATAGGGAACTGATGATTGCAGTGCTAATTTCTATAATTGGATTTTTGGTCTTTTATTTTGTGTTGAAAAATCACACCGATTCGGATGTTCCATTGTTGGATGCATTTGTATCTGCAACGGCATGGGCAGGAATGTGGCTTTTAGCTAAGCGGAAAATCGAGAACTGGATATTTCTGAATATTTCGAACATCGTCGCGATTCCGCTCTTGGTGCATAAGAAACTTCCATTAATGGCATGCTTAACTACTTTTCTTTTTGTGGTAGCCATTTTTGGGTTCTTAGAATGGAAAAAAATTCTCGGCAAAAGAAAGTTTGCTGTAGCCTAAAACGAATTTCAACCTCCTGATTTCACACTTCATTATATGCAAGATACCTTAACACCTAATTGGCAAGAGATAGTAAATAAATTTGCTGCAGCATCTGAACAAATGGGCGAGTTGCATCCAGAAATCTTAGCCCTTGCTTATCAAGAAAACTGGTTTAAACTTTTTGTTCCTGAAATTTACGGCGGACCAGGTAAAAAATTGCCAGAAATTTTAAGGTTAGAGGAAGAACTGGCTGAGGCCGATGGAAGCTTAGGATGGACGATAACTTTGTGTGCAGGCGCTGCCTGGTTTGCAGGGTTTTTGGACCCTACTTTAGCTGCCGAAGTTTTTGCAGATCGAACCGTTTGTTTTGCCGGCAGTGGTGCCGTGGGCGGTAACGCAAGGAAAACAGCTGGGGGTTATCTGATAAATGGCCACTGGAAATATGCGAGCGGGGCGCTGCATGCGACCATTTTTACTGCCAATTGTGTTTTAGAAGATGAACAAGGGATTGAAATTTTAGATGCAGATGGCCAGCCAAAAATTATGTCTTTTATCCTGAAAAGGGATGAGGTAGAAATTTTGTCTGGTTGGTCGTACTTTGGCTTAATTGCCACAGGCAGCCATGCTTTCGAAGTATCGAATTTACAAGTCCCTGAAAATAGAACTTTCAAAATTAACGATACGATTGAAGTGGCCGACCAAGGTTTTGATTATCCGTTTTTGCAACTTGCTGAAACAACGTTGGCGGTAAACAGTTTAGGTATGTGCAATCACTTTATCAGGTTGGTAGAAGCTTCTTTCTTTGCACGCTCTGGTTTACGAAGGTATAATGCAGATCAAATTGCCTATTTTAATAAGGAGCTTAGCTATTGCAAAAAGGAAGTAAAGGATTTGAGAGCCATATTTTATAAAGTTTTTGATCAATCTTGGGAACAGCTAATTTCAGATGGTACTATCGCAGAAGAGCTACTTAAAGAAGTAAGTTTGTGCAGTAGAAAGCTTGCCCATGCTTGCAGGAAAGCAAGCGATATGCTTTTTCCATATTGCGGGTTGGAAGCGGCCAAGAAAGAATCAGAAATTAACAGGGTTTGGCGAGACCTTCATACGGCAAGTCAGCACGCTTTACTCACCTTTGAAAACTAATTATATCAACTGCATAATCTCGGCAATTCTACAGGCTTCATGTGAATTATTAACCCTAAGTTTCTCCAATATGTTTTGTCGGTGGCGATTTACTGTGTTGATGCTTATTTGAAATGCATCGGCAATTTCTTTGCTCATTTTGCCTTTTCTAATAAGTTGGAGAATTTCTTTCTCTCTTAGTGATAAAATATTAGATGATTTTTGGTTGTCGGGCTTTAGAATTTCCCCTGTGGCAGAATTTACAATCAGCCGGTGTGGTTTGTTAATGGTGAACTCCTCATCAAGCAAATTATACAGGCACAGCGCCAGCCATAAGCTACCATTTGGCAAACTTGATACATAGAACATGCGATGTTTAATGAACGTATATTCGTCATCTTTGTTCAGTATTCGAATTCTACTGCTCACATGATAGTTGGCTCTATCTTTAATGGGCATATTCTTTATCATATTGAAGAACTGCAGTTCCAGTAAATGTTTATCAAGCAAATCGTCAGGATGAATCTTACTGAAAATCACTTCTTCCCATATCGTATTTATTTCCGAGGAATTATTTTGCACGGAAAGGCCCAATTCTTTAGCAACACCCCCATGATAAATATAACTCTTATTTGTTTTCATATCGCTAAGGACGGCGATTGAATTTTCTATTTCTGCATACATAAAAGCCATATATTGATAGTGCGCTAAACCTACTACCTTGTCATGACCTTCATTAAATACTTGGTTAAGTAATTTCTCATTTAACGTATTTATGATATTCATTGTCTATGGTTATTTATCAGTATTGCCGGCCTGCTTCTTGTTCTCTACCTTCGTTAGCGTAAATATAAATATGGTTATTAACTCAAAGAACAAATGAAAAAAATTATTTTAAGCATCATAACATTAGCAATGGTGCAAACTGGCCTTGCACAAAGCTTAGATAAAATGCAATGGTTTAATGAACCAGAAAAGTGGGAGATAAACAATAATGCCCTTACCATGTTTGTAACACCACAAAGCGATTACTGGAGAATCTCACACTATGGTTTCACGGTTGATGATGCTCCATTTTATTATGCTACTTACGGTGGCGAGTTTGAAGTTAAGGTAAAGATAACCGGAGAATATAAAGCCCGTTTTGATCAAATGGGTTTAATGATCCGCATTGATAACGAAAACTATATTAAAACAGGAATTGAGTTTGTTGATGGAAAATATAACCTGAGTACGGTTGTGACACATAGAACGAGCGACTGGAGTGTAACAACCTTAGATAAAACACCCCCATTTTTATGGATAAAAGCGGTTCGAAGATTAGATGCAGTAGAAATATTTTATTCTTATGATGATAAAAATTACCTGATGTTGCGTAATGCAAATCTCCAAGATAACAAGCCGGTAATGGTGGGATTAATGGCGGCAAGCCCAGATGGAAATGGCTTTAAAGCCAAGTTCGAGAATTTTAAAGTTAAGCACTTACCAGACCAACGAAGATTAGAGTGGTTAAAAAAGAACGAAAATTAAAATAAAGCATTACAAAGTAAAAGAGCCTGATCATTCTCATGATGCAGGCTCTTTCAAGATTATTGATATTGGATGTAAATTGGTTTCGGTGTTAACTTCAACAATTCTTCTGGCGTAAGTAACCGTTTTGGTTCTTTCTTTAAGTCGTTTTTGTAGAACAATTTGAAACCAGTAAACTGAACTGGCTCTCCATAAACGAAATGGCGATACGTACCTTTCTTCAATTCTGGTTCACCCCAACCGTCCATATGTACTACAACTTGCACTTCTGGGCGCAATTTGATGTTCTGCGAATTGGTAACCATTTTTTTAGTAAAACGGTGTAATACAAAAACTTTTGGTGGCAGGTTGTATTTTTTTACCAGATCGGCTAAATAACCGGTAACGTAGTTGATATCGGTAGCATCATACGTTCCGATTTTTTTACCTGGCAACGTACCATCTTTCATCGAAAATTCTGGGTCGATGCCTAAATGCACATAAGGCAACTCCAAATATTTTTCAATGTGTGGCAATTCGGCCTTTATGGTACTTAGAGCAACCTGTAGGTCTAAGAACACAATTGTATTCGGTTGCATCTTTGCAATTTTTAACACAGAATCAATCTGCTTATTGCCCATGCGATTGATGTACTTGCCGTCTTTGCCAGGCGTGCCACTGGCTACAGCAGCAATGTAGTGCAAGCCCGGTTGTACTGGCGTACTCGGATCTGCCTTTTCCCAATGTTTTACTTCAGCATTTAAACGTTGCCACATTTCTTTCGGTGCATATTCGCCTAAGGCACCCATCTTTTTCGAGTGCAAATTGCCGTAATAAACTACGATCCTTTTAAAAGGTAAAATAGCGCCATTTAATGGAATAGGCTGATTTTTTACCGGCCATTTTCCTGTTGTGTCTCCATTTGCAAGCTTTCTAACCAGAGAGTCATACACTTTCGGATCAACAGGTTTCATTACATTTTCGGTAGAGTCTGCTTTCTTTTTGGTTGTATCTGAAGAGAACATTTTGCCGATGCCACCGTCGGTTTTGCCGTCTGACTGACAGTTGGCAAATAGCGTAACTGCGGCGAAGCCCAGCAATACTGTGCCTGCTAATTGAGGAAATTTCATAAAGTTATTAATAGATAGTTGGTATTAGTTTACGCTTTCGGATTTGTTGAGTTGTGAAAGTATCACCGAAAAAGGTAAGTTTAAAATAAAGTAATTAACATTTACACATTGCAGAATTTGCCGAAAACCCCTAGCGGTAATTTGGTACCCGCAGTTGCCTGGAGATAAAGCTCGCCAGTTTGCAGGTTTGTAACGGTTGGCAACGATGTACGAATTAGATTTTCTACAATAACTGATGAAAATCCCAAAGAATAAGTGTTCAAAATTAGAAAATGCTCTTGTTCATCTAACAGTTGAACCACGTCTTGCATCATTTCCTGGATATGATCTTCGAGCTTCCATTTTTCACCATTAGGACCATGTCCATACGCGGGCGGGTCTAAAATGATGCCGTTGTACTTCTTGCCTCTTTTTAACTCTTTCTTTACAAACTTCAAGGCATCTTCAACCATCCAGCGGGTATTTTTCAATCCAGAAAGTTCTTGGTTTTCATTTGCCCACGTTACTACCTGTTTTATAGAGTCAACGTGTGTGGTTTCTGCACCAGCTGCATTTGCAATTAACGATGCAGCGCCAGTATAGGCGAAAAGATTTAATACTTTTGGCTGAGGGTTTTTAAATTTTTTGATAGATGAAGATATAAAATCCCAGTTGACGGCTTGCTCTGGAAACACGCCTACGTGCTTAAAGGAGGTTAAGCCCAGACGGAGTTTAATAGCAACCTCATTATTCTTATATTCTACATGCCACCTGTCTGGTATAGACTGGTTTTTTTTAACCCACTCTCCGGCAGTTGCAGATCTTCCTCTAAAGGTAATGTTTGCTGTTTTTTTCCATTCCTGTTCAGACAAGGTCTTTTTCCAAACCGCCTGAGGCTCAGGTCTGATTGTAATAACACTGCCAAACCTTTCTAATTTTTCAAAATCCCCGCAATCAATGAGTTCGTAATCTTTCCAGTGCGTTGGGGCAAGTAATTCTATCATGTGTTATGATGTAAATCGTCATTGCGAAGTACCAGACAATCCGTTAACCAGATTTCTAAGCGCTTGGCAATGACGACAGTAATTTTAATTTAAATGTAAGTAATTTTTTAAAATTTGTCTTTTGCAGCCTTCATGAAACGACTCGCAAAAACAAAATCATTTAATTCCTGAATATCGGTATGCGCAATTTCTTTGTTGCTACCTTCCCAAAACTTTTTGCCTTGGTGTAGGAAAAGGATATAATCACCAATTCCCATTACTGAATTCATATCATGAGTAACCACAATGGTAGTGGTTTTAAATTCTTCAGTAAGTTCCTGAATCAGTTCATCAATAACGATAGATGTTTTTGGATCCAGCCCCGAATTGGGTTCATCACAGAACAAATATTTTGGGTTCATAGAAATCGCTCGGGCAATACCCACGCGTTTCTTCATTCCCCCTGAAAGCTCGGCAGGGAACAATTTATTTTTTCCGGCCAGGTTAACGCGTTCCAAGCAAAAGTTTACGCGTTCTAATTTCTCTTTTCTGGTTTGCTCGGTAAACATGTTTAAAGGAAACATAATGTTGTCCTCAACAGTCATACTATCAAACAATGCCGAACCCTGGAATAACATCCCAATTTCTTTACGTACTTCAATTCGCTGTTCATAAGTCATGGGCGTAAAATCTCGGCCATCGTAAAGTACCGAACCCGAATCTGGCTGGTGTAAACCTACCATGCATTTTAAAAGCGTTGTTTTACCAGACCCAGAACCTCCAATAATTAAATTGGTTACACCCTCTTCAAATTTCCCAGAGATCCCCTTCAACACCTCGTTTCCAGAAAACGACTTAAAAATATCTTTAACTTCAATCATTATAATAGCAGTTGAGTAACCAAATAATCGCAAACAAGTATAGAGATACAGCTAATAACAACTGCCCTGGTACTTGCCTGAGAAACTTCTAATGCCCCGCCACGAACATAAAAACCCTCGTAGGCTGGTACAGATGTAATGATAAATCCAAAAACAAAAGCCTTAACTAAAGCTACTACAATGGTGTAAGGATTAAAATCTGTGGTAATTCCTTGGATATATTCTGCTGGCGTAACTGCACCAGAAATAGAACCACCAATGTAACCGCCAGAAATACTTAAGAACATCGAAATGATAACCAGCATTGGCACCATCGTGATTCCCGATATAATTTTGGGAAGGATGAGGTAACCCGGTGCATTGATACCCATAATTTCAAGCGCATCAATTTGTTCGGTAACCCGCATTGATCCAATTTCGGAAGAAATAGCAGAACCAATCTTACCAGCTAAAACAATGGCACTTATGGTTGGGCTTAGCTCTAAAATACTCGAATCTCGGTTAACTGAGCCAATAATTGTTTTTGGGATGAAATCGCTAACCAACTGAAAAGCAATTTGGAGCGTCATTACCGCACCTATAAATGTAGAGATGATGGCAATTAATCCCAAGGAGCCCACACCTACATAATCCATTTGCTTGGCAATCTCTTTGAGGTATATTTTCAGTTTTTCCGGCCTTCTGAATACAGACTTGAGTAGCAGGATGTATCTGCCGAAATTGGTAAAATTCATTCCGTATGTTGCTTAATTTAAATGATCATTTTTATAGTACTACAAAGAAACGATAAAAAAGTTGTCGCTCTTTGATATTTACAAAATTATTAGTGGTTTTGAATATAAATATGGTTTTTTGTTAACAAAAACTAATCCATAATAAAAATGAATGCGGTAATAACTGGAGCAACTAAGGGAATTGGCAGAGCTATAACGATTAAACTATGGGAAAAGGGGTACAACCTTATCCTCACCGCTAGAAATAAGAAAGCGCTGGATGCCCTTCGGGATGAACTAGTTCTTCCCGGGAGGGAGATAATTACCGTCGCCTTAGATTGCAGCAACAAAGCAGCGATTACCGAATTTTTAGAATTCGTAGATCAGAAGTTTAATACAATAGACATATTAGTAAATAACGTAGGTGTGTTTTTTCCTGGTAACTTGCTTGATGAGAACGATGATATTTTCGAAATGCAACAACGTCTTAACCTCAATGCCACTTATTATCTGAGTAAATTTTTCGGTCGGAAAATGCGTACTGCCCAATCTGGGCACATTTTTAACATCTGTTCTGTTGCTAGTTTAGCACCTGTAAAAAATGCCGGGAGTTATAGTGTAACAAAAGCAGCGATGTTAAGTCTTAATCATGTATTGCGGCAGGAATTAGCACCACACCAAGTAAAAGTGACTGCGTTTTTACCCGGCTCAACAAGAACCGCTTCATGGGATGGAACAACTATCCCCGATGAAAAATTTGTTCAGCCAGAAGACATCGCAGAAACGCTTTACACCATTGTAACTTTGAGCAAAGGGGTAAATGTTGATGAGGTATTGATGACGCCGCTGGATTTTTAAACACAATGAAAACGTTATGGAAAAGAAGCTTTTTAGAAACGAACACGATAAGATGATAGCTGGGGTAGCTTCTGGACTTGCAGATTATTTGCAAGTTGAGGTTACCATCGTAAGACTATTGTTTGTATTATCAGCCTTTTTTATGGCTGGTGGCGGATTAATTGCCTATATAATCATGTGGATCATCGTTCCGGTAAATCAAGATCCGGAAGCAAGATTCTCAAAATTTAATGATTATTTCAGCAAACACAATCCAAATACAAATTCATTTGGTAGTAGCGGTGGGTTTGGTGGCCCAACAGGCTCCGGACAAAGCAATTGGACACAACCTATGAATGAAAATACCAACAAAGCGCCGTTTGAAACAAAAAATGATTTCACCTCTTTCAACAAACCGAACGATAGCGGACGCACCATTGCTGGTTTAGTGTTACTGGTAATAGGAGGCTTTTTTCTGATGAGAGAGATGGATTTTATTCCATATTGGTTTACCTTTAGAAACTTCTTTAAATTTATGTGGCCGCTTGTTTTTATTGCATTGGGTATTAGTATTATAGCCAAGTCGAAGCGAAAAAACGATTGGCAGGCGTTTCAAAATCAGCAACAACAGCATCCTACAGACGAAATGAAAGCCACAACCACAGTATCTAACACAGATGCCACAACGGAGAACATTTCAGAAAACGAAAATAATTCAACACCTCACAATCCTCAAGCATAAACATTATGAGATTAGATAGATTAATTTGGGGTATATTACTGCTTTTTATTGGCGGTGTACTTCTACTGGAAAATTTTGGAATTATCGAATTCTACTGGCGTAACATATGGGGTTTTTGGCCTATCTTCTTAATTATCGCCGGGCTAAATATCCTTTTCAATAAAAATAATTCCCAAACAGGAAGTATTATCTCTATAGGGGTATTGGTGGTAGCGCTTTCCGTCTTATTTGTAAAAGGGCAGCAGGCGCCAGAGCGTGGATCTTGGTGGGGCAATCATTTCAAAAATGACGTGGATATCAACATTGGCGATAACGACGATGACTCGGATAGCGACATGGATACCGCAGTTAAAAAATTTAAGTTATCAGAGCCATTTGTTGCAGAGGAAAATACAAAGAAAACTGTATTAAACATATCAGGAGGGGGGATTTCATTCAACCTAAATGGTAATACAGATCAGCTTATTAACGCAAATGTAAATGGTAAGAATGGTAATTTTTCGCTTAAAAAAATGGTTACGGATAGTGCAACAATCTTAACCTTCCAGCTGGATGATAAAAAGAAGAAATGGAAATTTAACAATGGGGCAAACGATGTAGATTTTAGCCTGAATAAAGCGGCAGATTGGAGCATCTTTATGAAACTTGGGGCGGGAGAAGCCAATCTCGATTTGAGGGCTTACAAGGTTCGTACTTTTCATTTTGATGGCGGAGCATCGGCATTGGATATCAAAGTTGGAGATTTACTTCCAATTACAGATATCGTAGTAAAATCTGGTGTAGCAGATGTAAAAATTGAAGTTCCTGAAGGTTCTGGGTGTAGAATTACTACCCGTACAGGTCTATCTGCCAAAGATTTTGAGGGATTTGAGAAGCTATATGAAGGTGTTTATGAAACACCTAACTACAAAACATCCAGCAAAAAAATATTTATTAATCTGGATGGTGGATTGAGTAACTTTGAGGTGAGTAGACACTAAGAATTTAGACTGCAAAGTTTAATGTCTTGATTTATTGTGGCTTTAGTGCTCAACAAAATAGTTTAATGGATTTGATCAAAGAATACACCGTTGTAATTAATGGTAAACCACAAGGACCCTTTAGTCTGGCCGATCTCAATCAACTGGATATAAAACCCAGCACTTTCGTCCGAAAAAAAGGTATGGATGATTATAAAGAAGCTCATGCAATTGCAGAATTGCGTGAGCTTTTAGGTTTTACATATCAAAAAACCGCACCCCAATACTTTGCAGCATTTGATCAGCGTTTGCTGGCTTCTGTAATCGATCATTTTTTAATCTTCGGTATTTACACAATTGTCATTTTAACAAGCTATCTTTTTATTATCGATAAAAACGAAAGAATTATGGCTTTCCTGGTGCCATTTCCAAGTATTTTTATAATCAAGTTGCTTTATGGGATTTTCGCCGAGGCATCAGCGAAGCAGGCCACCATAGGCAAAAAAATGCTCAATATTAAAGTTACCGATCTGGAGGGAAGCAGAATTTCCATCGGGCGTTCCTTAACACGCAACCTTTCTAAAATATTTTCGGTTATACCTGTATTTTTTGGCTACCTCTACAGTTTTCTGAATAAGAAAAATCAATGCTGGCACGACATCTCTGCAAACACTTTGGTTATAAAAGATAGGCTGATCTAGAGATTATGTTTTGTTGATTAGTTGTTAGATATAGCTGTTAATCTAAAACAAGAAAAGCATATAATTGATCGTGATTTTAAGTGAAACTGCTATTGAAACTAGTTTTCATCTTACAACCTTGCAACAATTTAACAATCCATCAATTTAACAATTGAACATTTACCATATCTTTGCTTTCGCATGGAAAATTTATCGATCAAGGAAAAATTATCAGGAGGTTATTGTAATAGTCTATCACACTATGCCCGGTTTCCAACCCGCGAGGTTAACATTGGCGATATCGCTTTAGGGGGTAATAACCCAATCCGGATACAATCCATGACGACTACCGACACCATGAACACAATTGCAACGGTAGAGCAAACGATCCGTATGGTTGAATCTGGCTGCGATTATGTACGCATCACTGCTCCAAGTATTAAGGAAGCGGAGAACTTAGCGGCAATAAAAAAAGAGCTCCGCAAACGCGGTTACGAAGTTCCTCTTATTGCTGATATTCACTTCACGCCAAACGCCGCTGAGCTGGCTGCCAGGATTGTTGAAAAAGTACGTGTTAACCCTGGTAATTATGCTGATAAAAAGAAATTCGAGAGTTTAAACTATACTCAAGAAGCCTATAATGCGGAATTAGAACGAATTAACAAGAAGTTCATCCCACTGGTGAAAATCTGTAAGGAGTATGGCACAGCAATGCGTATTGGTACCAATCACGGTTCACTTTCTGATCGGATTATGAGCCATTATGGCGATACACCTAGAGGAATGGTAGAGTCTGCAATGGAATTTATACGTATGTGCGAGGCCGAGAACTATTACAACTTGGTTATCTCCATGAAAGCCAGCAATACCCAGGTAATGGTGCAAGCCTATAGATTATTGGTAGAAACCATGGTTAAAGAAGGGATGAATTATCCTTTGCACCTTGGCGTCACTGAGGCTGGAGATGGCGAGGATGGTCGGATTAAGTCGGCAGTTGGGATTGGTACTTTACTGGAAGATGGGTTAGGCGATACCATCCGCGTATCTTTAACTGAAGATCCTGAATTTGAGGCGCCAGTGGCCAAAGCACTGGCAGATCGTTATGCGACAAGAAAGCAAAGCGCAATATCGCCGAGTGAACCAGCACTTTCTAGTAGCGGCTTTCCTGCAACCTATTCGCCTTACGCCTATGCCCGCAGGGCTACCCAAACCGTTCAACACATTGGAGGCCACAACCATCCAGTTGTTATGATAGATGTATCCAGAGAAAACCTGAAAGACCCTTATTTTTTAAGTGCTATTGGTTATAACTACAGTGCCGGTTTAGATAAATACAACCTTGCCGATCAGGCCTGCGATATCGCTTTTCTAGGCGATAACTTGCCATCATTTTCATTTCCGGGGAACTTAAAGCAGGTTTCCAACTATCAAACCTGGCTTAAGCTTAAGGATAGAAATAATTGTCACCCGCTATTTAACCTTGAGGATTTTCTTAAAAGTGATACTCGGGATGAATTTCTAAACTTTGTGACCATAGATGCAAAACAATTCGATCAGCTCAAAACGATGTCGATAGATCGGGTAGTGTTGATTCTAGAAACGAGTGAAGAACATGGAATGGCCGAGCAGAGAGCGTTTTTTACGTTTTTACAAGCCAATCGTTTAGAGGTTCCAGTCATAATTAAACGGAGTTACAAAGACCTAGATGCCGACCATCTAATGCTATTTGCTGCAACAGACCTTGGGGCACTACTTACTGACGGTTTCGGCGACGGTGTTTGGATCGATTCACCAGATCATCAACTCGGCTTAATAAATGCTACAAGCTTTGGTATTTTGCAAGCTACCCGAACCAGAATCAGCAAAACTGAATACATTTCTTGTCCCAGTTGTGGCAGAACGCTGTTCGATTTGCAGGAGACCACCCAACTTATCAGGTCGCGAACAGATCATTTAAAAGGCCTTAAAATTGGTATTATGGGCTGTATTGTAAATGGTCCGGGCGAAATGGCCGACGCCGATTACGGTTATGTGGGCACTGGCCCAGATAAAATTACCCTTTACCGCGGACAAGAAGTAGTTAAAAAGAATGTTACTACTGCCTTTGCATTAGATGAACTGATTGAAATTATAAAAGGTGACGGAAATTGGGTAGAGAAAGTATAGGCCATCACCAGGCTGTTCTTCCTCAAAATAAAATAATGGACATAATAATCTGCCTACTTATTCTTCCATAAATAACAAACATTTTTCGCAATTTCTAAATAGCGCAGGGGGTAGCGTTTCGCGTTCAAAGGGATGCGTTGCACCATAAACATGGTTAGCGCCTTCTATTTTTACCAATCTGCTACCGGGGCAAGCATCTGCCAACAGTTGTGCGTTTTCGAAAGGTACGTTCACATCTTCATCACCTTGCACTATTAACCATGGGATATTGATGCGCCTGGCGCTTTCCAGGATATCCAAAGTCTTCCTATTTTCCTCGAAATCTTCAAGCAGAGATACATTTAGCGGCATCTGCTCTTTTGTTCTCGCATTGGTTACATGTATTTTTCCTGTTTTTTTCCAATCGGCTTCCTGCTCCTTCTTCCAAAGGCTATTAAAACTCGAAATGGCACTCCAGGTAATCAGTTTACTAATCCTAAGATCGTTTGCGGCAGCAATAACTGCCAAGCCACCGCCCCTGCTGTGCCCAATTAAATTTATTTCAACATCCCTGCCATAAGACTTTTCAATAAAATCAAGTATGGCGTTTACATCGTAAAGTTCTTTTGAAATGGTGTTGTTTGCAAACGTTTCCAAATCTGTTACATCGCCAGGCTCACTAATTTTTACGCCGCTATGGGAAAGGTTAAACTTAATATACCGATATCCGTTGCTGGCAAAATAACGGGCCACCATATTATGCGTACCCCAATCCTTAAACCCCTTAAACCCATGGATAAAAAGTACGATAGGCGTATTTGGGTTCATCTTGTCAAAAGTAATGTCTCCTAAAATTAGTTTCCCATCCGCACCATTAAGGCTAAATTCGCTTTGTGTAATCATATTTTTTTAACAATCAATCGTGTATAGTGTTTGTTTTAATGTGCGTAAACGTGCAAGATGCCCAAGTTCATAAACAATTCAGTTATGTCTTGTATTGCCTTCTGCCACGCAGTTTTTACCGTTGCTACTTAAGCAGGTTAACAAAGTTTAAAAGATGATATTGCCGCCTTATTTTCTTCGGCAATAATACCATGCCCAGGCAATTAACATCAATTGAATTGGTATTCTCACCCAAGCCACAAATGCAGTCACCATTACTTTGCCCAACATATACGGCGCCATTTTTATCATGTAAATATGTGCTGGCAAGAACGCAATCAGCATTAAAATGATTAAGATAGCTGCTACTTGTCTTGTTCTCGAGAACAGCAATAGCAAGCCCAATGCAATCTCAATTACCCCAGATAATACAATTAACATGTTATGGTAAGGCAACCATGGAGGCATAATGCCGTCGTAAAAAGCAGTTGATATAAAATGATTTATGCCTGCAGCTACATAAAAAAGTCCGTAAATCCAGATTGATATTTTATACCAGAAGGTATTTTCTAGGGTGATTTTCATTATTTAAAACCGTTCTAAATTAGCGTATATTACAGATTAATGACGTTGACATCCCCCAACCATGTTACTTTTGTATCCCGATAATAGTTAATAACGGAGCAATTGGAATATTTAAAAGTAATAGCTTTTACGCATCACCACATCGATCTAAAATCTTTAGGCAAATTAGTTATTTGCGATCAGAGTTTAGATAGCAGATTGAAGAACATTCAAACTGAGCTTCCGGTTAGCGAGATTTTCTATATCGGCACCTGTAACCGCGTAGAGTTTGTATTTCTTACTAAAGAAAAAACTGATAAAGCCTTCGTAACCCGTTTTCTTACTGTTCTAGATATGGGCTTACCGCCAGAGTTTATGGAGCGGTTTCTCGATAATGTAACCGTTTACGAGAATGAGGAAGCGTTCAATCATCTTTTAAGAACATCCTGCTCTTTAGAAAGCCTGGTAGTTGGCGAAAAGGAAATTTTGGCACAAATTCGTAAAGCTTACGAAAATTGCCGCGATGCAGGTTTTACCGGCGATTACATGCGCATGATCATGGATCGTGTGGTGAAGACAGCTAAGGAAGTTTACACCCACACCAATATTTCTAAAAATCCGGTCTCTGTTGTATCATTGGCTTATCGCAAGCTTAAAGAATTAAATATGTGTGGCAACTCTCGCATCCTAATCATCGGTGCCGGAGAAACCAATCAAAATATTGCGAAATACCTTAACAAACATAGATACTCCAACTTTTCTATCTTTAACCGTACCCTTTCTAAGGCAGAGAGTTTGGCGGAAGAGTTAAACGGGAAAGCCTATCCACTGTCGGCATTAGAAAATTTCTCTCAAGGCTTCGATGTCATTATTACCTGTACTGGTGCTACCGAGGCCATTATTACCGAGGCACTGTACGCTAAATTGCTAAATGGCGATTCAGGTAAGAAAGTAATTGTCGATTTGGCCATTCCAAACGATGTTGCCCCAGCGGTTATCCACAATAACCTTGTTCACTACATTGAGGTAGAATCGTTAAAAGAAGTTGCTCGTAAAAATATTCAGGAACGATACAGCGAACTCGTACATGCCGAAGAAATTATTAGCGCCAACATCATCGAGTTTTTTACCGTTTTAAAGCAACGCCGCATTGAGCTTGCTATGCAAGAAGTGCCTCGCAAAATCAAGGAGATAAAAAACACAGCCTTGAATGGTGTTTTTGCAGATGAGATTAGCCAAATGGATGAAAACTCGAGAGAAGTATTAGAACGAGTAATGAATTACATGGAGAAAAAATACATCAGTGTTCCCATGATTATGGCGAAAGAAATTCTGGTTAAGCAATCTTAAGCTTCCTTCAGACATTTCGTTATTTACCCGTAAACCTATATCTTTTTTTGGAAAAGCAGTTTTCTTTGCTTTTAGGGTTGTTTCAGTCCCGCTTTCCATTACAATCTTTTTGCGGGTGTTTTTGCCCAACTTCCAAGATAACTACTCCAAAAAGTATTTCCATTTCAATCGGGTTTATACAGTTCTGCCACTGCCTGTTTGTTTAAAGCAGGTTGGCTAGATAGTGCCAATTCTCTACTGCAGAATAATATAAAAGTGTAAACCAAGCCCTAACCATTGTGTAACCTCACTGTCGCATTTTTAAACAATTTACAAGATAAAGCTGTATTTAGTTAGATTTGTAAATCATTAAATAGAGCAGTGAAGAAATTAACTATTGGAACACGCGGGAGCGAACTTGCATTATGGCAAGCTAATCACATTAAAGATGAATTGGCTGTAATTGGTATTGAGGCAGAGATTAAAATCATCAAAACCCAAGGCGATAAAATTCTCAATTTACGGTTAGATAAACTCGAAGGAAAAGGATTTTTCACGAAAGAGTTAGAAGAGGAACTTTTAGGTGGTACTATAGATTTGGCCGTACATTGTTTAAAAGATTTGCCAACCACGCATCCAACAGGTCTAACCATAGCGGCCATTCCTCCACGGGAAGAAGCCACTGAATACCTGCTCATATTAAAAGACTGTGTTGATGTTTCCCAAAAGTTATCCTTAAAAAAGGGTGCTATGGTAGGTACTTCGTCTAACAGAAGAAAAGCCCAGCTCTTAGGCTTGCGTAGCGATTTAGAAATCGAAGATCTACGTGGAAACGTGCCTACACGCATTCAAAAGCTTAGAGATGAAGACTATGATGCCATTATGCTTGCTAAAGCTGGTATCAAGCGTTTAGGCTTAGATGTTAGCGAATTCCATGTAGAAGAATTATCGCCTACAGAATTTGTTCCGGCGCCGGCGCAAGGTGCTTTGGCCATACAAATTCGAGAAAACGACCAGGCCCTTTTCGATGCTTTGCAAAAACTACACGATCCTGCAACTGCAGAAGAGGTAGGTGTAGAACGTAAAGTTTTAAATTTGTTCGAAGGCGGCTGCCATATGCCATTGGGTTGTTACTGCCAAAATGAAGATGGCTTGTTCGAGGTTTGGACTTCTAAAGCAGAAACTGCAGAAGATTTCCCGGAAAGGTTATTTCTACGCTCGGACACTACAGTAGGTTTAGCAGAAAAAATTGTAGCCAAATTTAGTAAAGAGCGTAAAAAACCAGCTAAAGTGTTTATCTCCAGAGAAATTGGTGCGCACAGTTATTTTCGTAAGGCGCTAGAAAGTAATGGAATAGAAATAGAAGGTAGATCTTTAATCCGTACGTTTCCAATTGTTACGGTTTTAGATCAGTTTATATTAAAAAATGTCGATTGGATTTTCTTTAGCAGCAGAAATAGTGTTGACTATTTTTTTAATTTGAAGCCTCAATTGCCTAAGAAAACCAAATTTGGAGTAGTGGGTAGGGGTTCTGAAGATGCGTTGCGCAAACATGGTCATTTTGCAGATTTTGTTGGCGAAAGCGGCGACATTGCAGAGGTGGCGGCAGATTTTGCTCAACTCGTATCTGGTAAGAACGTACTTTTCCCTCGGGCACAAGATTCTCTACAATCTATTCAAAAAGGTTTACCTGCCGATGCAAAAGTGATCGATCTGCCAATCTATGAAACGGTAATCGAAGAGAACATCGATCAGAGCTATGCCGATGTGCTTATTTTCACCAGCCCGTCTAATGTAGATGCTTATTTTGCCGATAACTTATTAACTCCTGGTCAGCAGGTGATAGCGATAGGCAACTCTACGGGTAAGAAATTTGAAGAAATGGGCGTAAAGTATGCTTTGCCATATTCTCCAGATGAGATTGGCTTGTCAGAAGCGGTGTTTGGGATAGAGATTAAGTAGAGGCGGGGGAGATATAGCATTAAGGCAAAGGGAAGCAACCTAAAGGCAAGAAACCCAACAATGCGGTCATTGAAAGGTTCGAAACGTTATGATTTGCCTATGTAACTTATCTTGCACTTAAGGTTCAACCTTAAACCCGATTGAAGAGAAAAGCCTTTTTTGTTATCCTGACAGCCAATTATCACGATGTTGCTCACCGCACAAAACGAGAATTGTAGGATGGCAGAAACTAAAAAAGCTTGCAACGGAAAGCGGGACTACAGTGGCCGATAAATTACTGCAACTGCTTTTCGAGAAAATAAAAATCAAGTTTCGATACTTGGTACTAAATAGATAATAAAAAGATGTTACACCGTCCGAGAAGATTAAGGAAAAACCCGTTGGTTAGAGAGATGGTAGCCGAAACCCGACTATCGAAAGATATGTTTGTATACCCGTATTTTGTAGTACCTGGAACAAACGTTACGCATGCGATTGATGCAATGCCTGGTGTAAACCACTATTCGGTTGATACTTTAGTTAAGGATGTTGAGGCCGGAATGAGGAAAGGCTTGAATAAAATTATGCTTTTTGGCGTGGGCGATGAAAAATCTGCTGAAGCAAAATCTGCCTACCACGACCATTCGTTAGTACCAACTGCGGTAAGGGAATTGAAAAAGCAATTCGGTGATGATTTGTATGTGGTTACAGATGTTTGCGTTTGTTCTTACACTACACATGGTCATTGTGGCATTCTGGAAAATGATTATGTTGACAATGATAAAACCGTTGATGTTATTGCAAAGATGGCTTTGGCACATGCACAAGCTGGAGCTGATATGTTTGCGCCATCGGATATGATGGATGGCAGAATTGAAGCTATGCGTAAACTTCTAGATGAAAACGGTTTCGTTAATGCTGCTATTATGAGCCACGCCACGAAGTTTGCTTCCGCTTATTATGGGCCGTTTAGAGAAGCTGCAGACTGTGCGCCAAGTAAAGGCGATAGAAAAGCATATCAAATGGATTTCAGAAACCCTTTGGAAGCCCTGCGGGAGGCTAAATTAGACGAGCATGAAGGTGCAGATGTTTTGATGGTGAAGCCTGGTTTAGCATATCTGGATATTATTCAGCGTTTAAAACAGGATACCAATTTACCAATCGCTGTTTACAATGTTTCGGGCGAATATTCTATGGTTAAAGCAGCAGCCGAACGTGGATGGATTGACGAACAAAAAGTGGTTATGGAAACCATGCACGCTTTTGCAAGGGCCGGCGCCAGTATCATTACCACATACCACATTAAAGATATTTTAAATAACAATTGGATGTAATAAAGGTGTGAGGTAAAAGGTATAAGGCGAAAGGTACAGATCTACGCCCTAAACCCTACGCCTCTAAACCCTAAACCTTGATAAAAATGTTAGATCAATTAAAGAAAATGTTTTCAGGCAATGAGGCTGAAATTCCTGTAAATACTGGGAGTAAGCCCGATATTTCGAGGGTAAAGTCTGCCGAACTATACGAAAAATCAAAAACGTATTTCCCGGGTGGTGTAAATTCGCCAGTAAGGGCTTTTAAATCTGTCTACGGTACGCCATTATTTATTGAAAAGGGTGATGGCTGCTACATTTGGGATGCTGATGGAAACCAATTTATTGATTTCTGTGGAAGTTGGGGTCCGCTTATTTTAGGCCATAACAATTCTAAGATTAGAGATAAAGTTACCCAAGTAATGCAGAACGGAATGAGCTTTGGCGCACCAACAGCTTTGGAAAATGAACTTGCGGAGCTAATCATCAAGAATAATCGTTTTGTAGAAAAAATTCGTTTTACAAGTTCTGGAACGGAAGCGGTAATGTCGGCAATTCGTTTAGCCAGGGGTTTTACGGGTCGTGATAAGATTATTAAATTTGAAGGTTGTTACCATGGACATAGTGATTCGCTTTTAGTAAAGGCGGGTTCGGGTTTGGTTACTTTTGGTGAAACTTCCTCGGCTGGTGTTCCGAAATCATTTGCTGAAGAAACTGTCGTTATTCCACTAAATGACAGGAATGCAATTGAGGCGGCTTTCACACAGTTTAAAGACCAGGTGGCTGCGGTAATTATAGAAGGGATTCCTGCTAACAATGGACTGATTTTACAGGATGAAGAATATATCAAATTTCTAAGAAAAATTACTAAGGATAATGGCGCACTTTTAATCTTTGATGAGGTAATTACTGGCTTTAGAGTAGGTTTCGAAGGTGCGGCGGCCTATTATGGTATTACTCCCGATATTGTTACCTATGGAAAAATTATTGGTGGTGGTTTGCCTGTAGGTATGTACGGTGCCAGGGCGGAAATTATGGCTTACGTTTCTCCAGATGGTGGTGTTTACCAGGCGGGTACTTTATCTGGAAACCCGGTTGCCATGGCAGCAGGGATTGCTACGTTAACTGAACTTAGCAAATCTGGTTTCTATAAAGAGTTGAACCAGAAAACACAAGATTTTGTGGCTAGCATTCAGCGTTTTGCCACGGCCAGAAATTACAAGTTTAAGGTATTTACCGTAGGTTCTATTTTTTGGTTTGCTTTTACAGATAAGGGTAAAATTCAATGTGCTGATGATATTGATGCTGCTAGTATGGAGAAGTTTAAGGTGATGCATCGCGAATTGCTAAACCGGGGTATTTATTTGGGTCCGTCGGGGTACGAAGTTGGTTTTGTATCTGCAGCGCATACTAAAATTGAATTGGAGAAGGCGAAGAGAGCGATTTTTGAGGCGCTCGATTTGGTGTTTAAGAAATAGTTTCGACAAGTAGTTGTCGAGGGTCATTCCCTGCTGTTGGTGAGATGGCTGAAAGGCGGGTTTTTTATATTGAACCATATAAGACATTCAAGTACATATAAGTTATTTTGTTGTTTGTTTATATGACTTTGAGGGACATTTACCTCGGTTAGAGGGGTGCCTGAAAGGCGGGTGTTTTTATATTGAACCATATAAGACATTTAAGAACATATAAGTTTTGTGCTTTTGTTTATATGGCTTTGAGGGGATTCCCCTCTGCTAGAGGGGTGCCTGAAAGGCGGGGTGTTTTACTTATTGAACCATATAAGGCATTTAAGGACATATAAGTTCTTTATTTTGTTTATATGGCTTTGAGGGACATTTACCTCGGTTAGAGGGGTGCTGAAAGGCGGGTTTTTTTATACTGAACCATATAAGACATTTAAGAACATATAAGTTTTGTGCTTTGTTTATATGACTTTGAGGGGGATTTACCTCGGTTAGAGGGGTGCCTGAAAGGCGGTTTTTTTTATACTGAACCATGTAAGACATTTAAGAACATATAAGTTTTGTGCTTTTGTTTATATGACTTTGAGGGGATTCCCCTCTGTTAGAGGGGTGCCTGAAAGGCGGGGTGTTTTACTTATTGAACCATATAAGGCATTTAAGGACATATAAGTTTTGTGCTTTTGTTTATATGACTTTGAGGGGGATTCCCCTCTGTTAGAGGGGTGCCTGAAAGGCGGGGTGTTTTTATATTGAACCATATAAGGCATTTAAGGACATATAAGTTGTTTTGTGCTTTGTTTATATGACTTTGAGGGGTGCCTGACAGGCGGGGTGTTTTTCAGGTTATCAGCACAGTCAGTATTGTTATAAACCCGATTGAAGGGGAAATACTTTTTGTTGCAGCTAACCTCCGGGTTCTGATTACCGATGACAAAAAGGTTGAAACGAAAAGCGGGGCTGCCAGAACCGAAACGAACAGGAATTTGCTTTCCAAAAAAAATGTAATTTAGGAATTTTAATCATTAAGGCAATTCCTTAAATCATATTAATTTTAGAGATGAAAAAATCGATCATCATATTTTATGCACTACTGCTTTATGCATTAATTCAGCTCATTTCTTGGGGTACCCTAGTGGTGCGTTTGCAACCAAGCCGCATGACGATGATTATGGGGGAAGGCTCTGTGTTTTTGTTCCTGCTGTGCGTGGGTGGTTATTTTTTACACCAATCATTAAAACGTGAAGATAAGTTGCGGGAACAACAGCAGAACTTCTTAATGTCGATTACCCACGAATTGAAGTCGCCACTGGCGGCCATTAAACTTTCTATACAAACTATTGTAAAAAGAGATTTAGATAAGGCTCGGCAGGTTTCGCTGCTTAATAATTCGCTGAAAGATATTGAACGACTGGATGATTTGGTAGAAAATATGCTCTTGGCAACTAAGATAGAAAATCGATCTTATACGTTTCCGAAAGAGGAATTTAACTTCTCTGAATTGGTTTATAAAATTACAGATCGTTTGCAAGTGCACTCTTGTGGTAATGAGCAGCTTATTAATGCCCAAATTCAGCCAAATTTGCAGATAGTAGGTGACAAATTTGCCTTATCATCGGTAGTAACCAATTTGATTGAGAATGCAGTTAAATATTCTAGTCCTTGCGATGAGATAAATGTGGCTCTAGATCAAATAGATGGCCATTTAAGATTGAGTGTGACTGATAAAGGCCCCGGTATTTCGGATGCGGAAAAAATGTTAATATTTGATAAGTTTTACCGCGTTGGTAATGAGAATGTCAGAAAAGCGAAGGGAACGGGTTTAGGCTTGTTTATTGTGAAAGAGGTTTTACAATACCATGATGCAGATATTACTGTAAAAGATAATTTGCCTCAGGGAAGTATTTTTGAAGTAACATTTAGTTAATCTCATTTATGTCACAAAAATTAAGAATCTTATTGGTAGAAGACGAGGATCACTTGTTAGACGCTATCAAATTAAACCTGGAACTGGAAGGTTATAAAGTTCACGCTGTTAAAGATGGCAAAACCGCTCTTAAAATATTTAAAGAAGAACGCTTTAACCTTATTATCTTAGATGTAATGCTTCCTGAAATGGATGGGTTCCAGGTATGCGAAACCATTCGTTTGGAGAATGCAGAAGTTCCAATAATGTTTTTAACCGCTAAAAACACATCAGAAGACCGTGTTTTAGGATTGAAAAAAGGTGCTGACGATTATTTGGTTAAACCATTTAATTTAGAAGAATTAATTCTTCGTGTTGGAATTTTAGTTAAACGCAGTTTAAAATCTGATGATTTAAAAGAGCTGAACTCTTACAAAATTGGTGATAAAACCATTTATTTTAATTCATTTGAGTTGAAACATGATGATGGCACGATCACACCGCTGACTAAAAAGGAAACGATGCTATTGAAACTGCTTATTGAGCGTAAAAATGATGCGGTATCTAGAGAGCAGATTTTGGAAACCGTTTGGAATTATGACGTTTATCCATCTACAAGAACGATAGATAACTTTATCTTAACTTTCCGTAAATATTTCGAGCCCGACCAAAAGAATCCGGTTTATTTCCACTCCATTCGTGGTGTAGGCTACAAATTTACCGATAGCCATTAATGTATAACAGTTTAGGTAGATATGTGCTCATGGCTGTTTTTTTAGCAGCAGCCCTGGTTTGCGTATTTTATGATCAGTTTGAGCTGGCATTGGTTGCTGGCTTTTTAGTGTTGTTTGTAATATGGAGCCACATTCGCCATGGTTCGGTGTTAATGGCCTCCAAATATTTTAAAAACAATGATTTTGCAAAAGCGAGGTTAATGCTTGCCGAAGTACCCAATCCGGAAAGGTTATCGAAAAATAGAAGGGGTTACTACGAGTTTATGCAGGGCAACCTGGCGTTAAGGGATGAAGACTTTGATAAGGCTGAATATCATTTTCAATTAGCAAGTCGCTTTCCAGTAGGTGGAAAAAATGAAAAATCTTATGTCATTATACACCTGGCAAATTTAGCCCTTCGAAAAAAAGACAGAGAGCGTGCGGTAGCCTATGTAGAGAAGGCGAAAGAGTTAGCGCTATCTTCCCGATCTAAGGAGATTATAACGAAGATTGAGAAAGAAATAAGCAGGTTATAATTTTTTTATTGTCATTTTGAACAACGAAGTACCGGTTTAGGAATAAAAAGGCACTTCGTTTTTTTTTATTTTATAACTTTGTCCAATTAAAATTTAAGATAACTCGTCACGAAAAACCTGGCTCGGTAGCATATTTTTAGCGTTGTGCAACATATACAGGGTGGCGTAAGCGGAGCACCAAATACAAATCATGGAGAATAATTTATTTTTAGACGCAGCATTTTCAAAACAAACAGAACGCCCACCGGTATGGATGATGCGCCAGGCAGGTCGATTTATGCCTCAATATTGGGAGATAAAAAATAAATACTCTTTTTTAGAGATGTGCAAAACCCCCGAAATTGCAGCAGATGTTACCATGTTACCTGTTGATTTGTTAGATATTGATGCCGCAATTTTATTCTGTGATATTCTGGTAACTGGAGAAGCTATGGGTGGCGATTTAAGTTTTACCCAGGGCGTGGGTCCGAAGTTTGCCAACCCTGTGCGTAATGCGCAAGATATTGATAACCTAAATGTTGATTGCCTGGATGAATTGCAATACGTTGCGGAGGCGATTAAAGTGATTCAACAACGTTTGAGTGGAAGAATTCCCCTAATTGGTTTCGCTGGGGCGCCGTTCACGGTAATGAGTTATTTAATTGAAGGTGGCTCTTCAAAAGATTTTAAGCTCACCAAGCTTTTTATTCATAATCAACCAGAGTTAGCACACAAACTTTTAGCGAAGATTGCAAAGGTAACAGCAGATTATTTGAACCTCCAAATTGCTGCAGGTGTTAATGCCGTTCAAATTTTTGATAGCTGGGCACTTGCCTTATCTTGGAACGACTACCAGGAATTTTCGCACCGCTATATTCAGGAAATCATATCAAACTTAAACAGAAAGGATATTCCGGTGATTTCTTTCTGTAAAGGGAGTTCGGTTTTTGCGCCTATTATGGCTGAGGCAAAGCCTGATGTGATTTCTGTTGACTGGAATGCAGATTTACTAAACATTAAAAATGCTTTACCCGCCGGTATAGCTGTGCAAGGTAATTTAGATCCGCATATCTTATATGCTGATCAATCGGTTATTAAAGCGCAAATACATAAGCTTTTTGAACGTATGCGTGGCACCGAAGGTTTTATCTTCAACTTAGGTCATGGTATTATGCCTGATATTCCGTTCGATAATGTAAAGTTTGCAATTGATGTGGTAAAGGCATTTAAGTACTGATAGCTTAATGTAAGATGATCGAAATCCTACAGCCTTATTATCGATATTTTCTTGCGGTTCATATCGTATTTGTCATCAGTTGGATGGCTGGATTATTTTATATTTTAAGCTTATTTATCTACCATACTGAAGCAAATGATAAGGCTGAGCCCGAACGGGGCATCTTAAAATTGCAGTTCGTAAAGATGGAAAGTACCTTATGGAAAATTATCTGCGCTCCGGCAATGGTAATTTCTGTCTTTGCAGGCGTTTCAATGTTAACATTAAATTCGGCCTTGCTCCAGGCCGATTGGATGCTTGTGAAACTTGGTTTCGTTATCGGATTGTTAATTTATCATTTTATTTGTCGAAATATAGTTAAACAACTTAGGAACGATTCGTTTAAGCTAAGCAGCTTCCAACTTCGGCTATGGCGAGAGCTGGCCACCATTTTTATGATTGCGATTGTATTTGTTGTGATTCTTAAAGATGCACTAAACTGGATTTACGGCCTCGTGGGTATTATGGGCGTTGCCATGGCAATTATGATTGCGGTTAAGCTTTACAAAAATTATCGCAAGAAAACAAATAGATAATTCCTGTTATTCCAATCGATCAAATCAATATCAGCTTTGGTTCTATTTTATACGTTGTGATTTTCGCGATGCTTATATTTTGTTTTCTTTCCGTAAACTTCAAGTACCTGGCGGTTAAATAAATAAAAAAGTATTCTAAATTTGGGGAATATAAGCCAAGCACATGTTCATACACAAAGGCATTAATAAAGCCTTACTTTTACTATTACTTCTATTTACAGGTCACTTCGCATCTGCTCAGTTTAACAAGTCGGCTTTTGAGAATAGGATTCGCCCCGATAGCAGTTTCCGAGATGAAGTTCACTTTAACTTTTATAATTTGAACTACGTACGTAACTACGAGTACACCAACGATTTTCACGATGGCTATACCTTGTATGGAACACAACTGCAGCCACAGATTGTATATTATGCGCACCCAAATTTGGCCATTACCGCCGGCGCTTTCATTCGCAAGGATTTTGGTAGAAATGGGGTAACAGACGCTAAGCCATTGTTCAGTTTAAAATACCATAAAAGAAACTTAACCTTAGTATTCGGAAGTTTAGAAGGAGGAATTCAGCATAAATACATTGAACCGTTATACAATTTCGAAAGAACAATTACGAATCCAATTGAGTACGGAACACAATTATTAATTGAGCGCAGGAAATTTAATTTAGATGCCTGGATCGCCTGGCAAAAGATGATCGAAAAAGGCGAGGCGGCGAAAGAAGAAATTGTTGGTGGTTTATCAACAGAAACAACTATTGCCGAAAATAACGGATGGAAGTTTAGCTTCCCTGCTCAGTTTCTTGCGTTTCACCAAGGCGGACAGATAGATGTTTTGAAAGAAATTCCGATTAGTACGGTTTTTAATGGTGCTGCAGGGTTGAAGTTGCATAAACAGATCAACACCAACATAAAACAGGTTTATACAGATAATTATGTGGCTGTTTATAAAGATTTTTCTCCTGAGAAAAGGAAAGTATATCAGGGTGGTTTTGGTTTATGGCTGAACGCTGGTGTAGAGAGTAAATGGGGCAGTTTGGTTGCTTCGTACTGGAAGGGTAATAACTTTATTTCAATTAAAGGGATGCCATTATACGAATCGGTTTCAAGTAATCTATACACCAATGGTTTAACGCAAAGCGGAAGAAACATTGTTTCATTACGATATGCTTACCAAAAAGAACTGATACCGAATTTATACCTTGATGTTCGTTTCGAACCACATGTTGATTTAGATCACACAGATAAGCAACTGCAGTTTAATCATTCATTTTTCTTAACCTATAAACAGGATTTTAGACTGTTCAAGGTTAAGAAATAAATTTTTGTCTTAGCCAGATGGACACTATCTTTTGACAACAGAAGAAACAAGTTGCCAGATGAAAATTTATATTCAAGGTAGTAATTGGCTTTGGCAGTTAATGCTCAAAAGTTTGTTAGGCTGGATTAAGGTTAACGACGCGTTTATACTAGGGCATTGTTAGGTTAAAATTACAATTTCTTAATACTATTTCTTTGGTGTTGGCTTAAACCAATGGGCAAAAGTAAGGTCTTTACGTTTTAGCCAAATTTTGCATTTTGCTGCTTTGTTTTTAGCAAAGCCATGACATCTTTAAACCCGATAAAAGTGGAAATACTTTTTGTTTGCAGGTCTTCGACAAGCTCAAACTAACAAATGCAAAAAGATTGGAACGGTTAGCGGGACTAACACTAAAAAATGCTTCTGCCATTGTTTTCCAAATCAAAAATAATATCTTTCTTAAATAAATTCTTTTTATATCATTGATAATCAATTCACAACAAATTATTTAATATTTTTTTATTACCTCATGCAACCATTGTTTGCGATCTGCCATCTTCTATATACAAACGCACAATGAAATTGACCCGAAGCTATACGATAGATGATTTAATGGAAGGCTGCAAAGCAGGCGACCGAAAGATGCAAGAGTTGCTGTACAGGCAAACTGCACCTAAAATGCTGGCAGTATGCATGCGTTATGCAAAGGATAAAATGGAAGCTGAGGATATTTTGCAGATGGGATATATCAAAGTTTTCCAGAAGATAGAAGCCTATAGAGGTGATGGTTCATTTGAAGGTTGGATTAGAAGAGTAATGGTAAACACTGCGATTGAAAGTTACCGCAAGAATTTGCGTAGCCTGAATGTTGTTGAGATAGATGAAGCATACGAGCAACCATCAACTGGATTTGATTTTGGCACACTTGGCATGCAAGATTTAATGAAGGTGATTCAGAAATTGGCTGATGGTTATCGTATGGTATTTAATATGTATGCGATAGAAGGGTACTCGCATAAGGAAATTAGCGAAACGCTTGGTATATCCGAGGGTGCCAGTAAATCGCAACTATCTAGAGCCAGGGCAATTTTAAAAGAGGAAATTATAAAAATGGAGGGATTTGGTTATGCAACCTATACAGGATAAAGATTTTGATAAGCTATTTAAAAATGCTTTTGATGATGCAGAAATTAAGCCATCGAGAGATTTGTGGGGCAGCATTGAAAGCGAAATTGAACCTAAGAAAAAAAGGATTTTTCCGATTTACTGGCTAGCTGCAGCGGCAGTTCTATTGGTTGCCACCGTTGGGTTTTTGGTTTATCAACAGCAAGATACGCAATCCAAACAATTTGTAAATTATGTAGCCCCTGGCGTTGTTAAACCAGGAGAAGAGAAACAACATTCGGCTGGTGAAGTTGCTACGACGATTGAAACCGCTACCCCGAAAACACCATTGCCAGTAAGTGTGCAACCTATTACAAATACGGCAAAAGTTAAAAATGGCGCCAGAGTTAAACCATTACAAAAGCAACACATTGTTACTGCTCCAGAAATGCAAAAACAAGAAACGATGATTGCTGCAGTACAAGAGCCTCAAAGAGATTTGAAAGCAAAGATAGATGAAGCTGTACTGGCGAAAACGAATGATGTTGTTTTAGCTGCGAATCCAACAAACATTAAAATAGATGATGTAGTTGATGTTAGTGCTGAAACGACAGATGCTGATACCAGGAATATCAGAAATGTTGGTGATGTTGTAAACTTCATCGTAAACAAAGTGGATAAAAGAAAAGATAAGTTTATCCAGTTCCGTACTGATGATGATGATTCCTCAATATCATCGATTAATATCGGCCCTTTTAAATTTGGTAAAAAGAAAAAATAATCAATACACAAAATAAACACTCACAATATGAAACATCTGATTTTTACAACACTTTTGGTAAGCGGACTTGCCGGTGTTATGGCTCCAAGTGCATTTGCACAACAAGATACGGTAGTTAAAGATACAGTTATCAAAAAGAAAACAAAATATACTGTTAGAATTGGTGGCGGTACGCTGATCTCAAAAACAGATAGCACTGAGAACGCTAAAAAAGGACGCTTTGTTGGTGGCGTTACTTTTACCAGGGTAGATTTGGGTTTCTCTAGGTTGATTGATAATGGCGACTTCAACTTATCTCCAAACAATGAATTCTTAGATTACAAAGGTGGCAAAACAAGCACTTTCTCATTTGATGTATTACAGTTGGGGTACCGTTTTAATTCTAACTTCAAAGTGTATGTTGCAGGCGGTTTTGACTGGACACTGATCAGATTACGTGATAACATTACCATCCAAAAGAATCAACCAACCTTGGCTTACGTTAACGAAAACATCGAATTTTCCAAAAATCGCTTTTCTAGCAGTTATGTACACATACCTTTAAATTTTGAAATTCGTACCAAAGAAAATGCTAAGGGCAAAAGGTTCTACTTTGTATTGGGGCCAGAAGTTAGCTTCTTATTAAATGGTAAGGTGAAGCAAATTAGCGAGGAGCGTGGGAAAGACAAACAATACGATAACTATCATTTTCAATCTGTGCGCTACGGTGGTTCAATCAGGTTCGGTTACAATGGCTTAGGTTTGTTTACGAAATATTATTTCAACGATATGTTTAATACGCCCGCCCAAGCAGGTTTAAGGAATATGAGCTTCGGTATTACTTTTGGTTTAAACTAAAATATCATCACACACATAAATGTTAAATCCTGTTTCGGTTAGGCGAAACAGGATTTTTTGTTTATAAGCCAAAGCCTTTACCCTAAAACCCTTAAGCTTTCCTATCTTTACGTCGTGAGCGACAATATAATCAGCGTTAAAAATTTAACAAAGCAGTACCAGGACGAACAGGCTGGGGGCATAAAAAATGTCAGTTTTGATATTAATCGTGGCGACGTGGTAGCCATTATTGGTGAAAGTGGCAGCGGCAAATCTACCTTGTTAAAATCGATTTACGGCTTGTTAAAAACTGATGAGGGAGAAATCTTTTTCGAAAATGAAAAAGTTAAAGGACCAGATGAACAGTTGATCCCCGGTCATAAACAGATGAAGATGGTAACGCAAGACTTCTCTTTAAATATCTATGCGAAAGTTTACGACAATATTGCCTCACAGCTATCAAATACCGATTTAAAAACCAAAGAGGCAAAGACTTTGGCTATAATGGAGCATTTGCGGATTCTACCATTACAAAATAAAAAAATAATTGAGCTTAGCGGCGGAGAGCAACAACGCGTAGCCATTGCCAAAGCTATGGTTGCCGATACCAAGGTTTTACTCCTGGATGAACCTTTTAGCCAGGTAGACGCTTTGCTTAAAAACCAGCTGCGTGCAGATATTAAACGCGTTGCTGCTGAAACGGGTGTAACGGTAATTTTGGTTTCTCATGATCCTGCTGATGGCTTATTTTTAGCCGACCAGTTGTTGATTTTACGAAACGGCGAACTCTTGCAAACTGGTAAGCCATCAGAAATTTACCAAAAGCCTAAACATATTTATACAGCACAGATTTTAGGGAATGCGGTTGTTCTATCTCGTGGCGATGCAGAAAAGTTGGGTATTAAAACTTTCGCTGGCACGGTGGTTTTCTATCCCGAATGGGCCGAAATAAATAGTAACTGGAGTAGCAGAAGGTTTGAAGTAAAAGACGTTTACTACAAAGGGTTTTATGACGAACTGCTCTTGGAAAGAAATGGCGTAACCGTTAGGGCATTACAACTGAACCGCGGGGCACATAAAAAAAACGACCACGTTCAGTTGAACATCGGTCGTTTTCTAGAATTTTTGTAGGTTTCTACAAGTCGTTGCCAACAAGTACAACCTTTACCCTAACCGTAGAGGTAGGCTTTATTGGCGTAGTAGCTTGATAGTCGGCACTTTGGATATCTATCGAAACGCCACCGTTGTAAACTTCAAAACTATAGGCATCTACATTATAAACAAATGGTACGGCAATGTAACTTGTTCCATTGTTATAAGATATGTAAACCAATGTTCCTTCATTGTCTACGTGGTATTGGTCTATCTCCGGAATAGAAATATTAGCAGAGTAGGTTTTAGCATCGTTACTCAAAATCCACGAATTTGAAGAGATGTCTTTCACCACGGTGAGAATGGTGTTGTTGTTTTGAACCAAAACTTCTTTTTTGCACGATGCCAAACCTAGTGTGGCGATGCAAAGCATTAAAATGGTAAGCTTTTTCATGTTGATTAGTGTTTATTTGTGTGTATGTTGCGTAATACAAAACCACTGCCAAAAATGTTCGAAAAACGAATTGTGGTTTAATAATTGTTTCAAATTAGTAACCTCCATTAGAGATTTGAATTAAACGCAATAGCATGAGAGTATTTTTTAGAGTTTTACCATGGTTGATATTAGTTGTAGCTGGCTACCTTTTTATCTCTAAAAAGTTTAGTATCAATACTTCGGTAGAGAGCAAACATCAGCTATTGGTTGAGAAAATAGAGGCTATAGGTAAATTAGAACTGGTGCGCTACCAAATCAGCGATGTATTAGAACACAAAAACAAAACTGATTTTTTGCCTGAAGCCAGTGTGTTACTAATTATTAAAGCCGAGGCGGTAGGATGTATAGATCTGATGAAAATTAGACGTGAAGATATTACAATTGATGCAGATACAGCTGTAGTAAATTTGCCACAGCCAGAAATCTGTTATGTTACAATAGACCATAAAGATTCAAGGGTTTACGACACTAAAATGGCTTTCTTTCGCGAAGCCAAATTGGTTGATGAAGCTTATAAGGCGGCGGAGCGTAAAATTACTACCGAGGTAGAAAAATCCGATATTCTTGCACAAACAAAAACCAATGCCGCCAATGTGCTCAAGCCGATTATTGAAGGCTTAGGTTACAAAAACGTACGGTTGACTTTTGAATAGGACAGGGCTAATCGCCAAAAAGTTATTTTCAGTAAATCGCCCTTTGGGCAGGCCTACACGCTTTACATTGCTTATTTAAGGAAGTCTTCCCGGTGTGGATTAAAGATATCTATAAGCAATCCCTTTTCCATACAAACCACTCCATGGTAAACCAATGTTGGTGCAAAGAAAATATCGCCCTCATGGAGTATCTGCTTTTTATCGCCCATGGTTACCTCAAAACTTCCCTTAGCCACGTAACTCATTTGCAAATGCGGATGGTTATGCAAAGCTCCATTAGCGCCCTTTTCGAATTCAACCTTCACCAACATCATACTGTTATCGTAAGCCATAATTTTGCGCCTTACACCAGCCCCTAAATCTTCCCAATCAATATCACTATCGGCAATCAATGTTTTGTCGGCTAAATCTTTAAAGTTCATTTTTTCAATTCTTACGGAACACTCGGTATCTCAACTGTAGGGCGGAAAGATCTTTTCTCCAGGCAATTGATTGAATAACTTGAATGTACTTCATTAAAGTCCACTCAATATTACGGCTTGATAAGTTTCGGTTAAACATGGATCCCTATACCAAGTATTCAAACAAAGTCTGATCTTGGTTCAACTCTATAATTTCGAATTTAAAATCCTTCATTCGTTGCAGCAAGCTGGCATAATCATGCTTGTTCGATAGCTCAATCCCTACTAAAGCAGGGCCATTTTCTTTATTTGTTTTTTTTATGAACTCGAAACGAGTAATGTCATCTTGCGGACCTAGAACTTCATTTACAAATAATTTCAAGGCTCCCGGACGCTGCGGAAAGCGAACGATAAAATAGTGTTTCAAACCTTCAAAAAGGAGCGATTTCTCCTTAATCTCCTGCATCCTTTCAATGTCGTTATTGCCACCACTAATAATACAAACCACATTTTTGCCTGCAATCTGGTCTTTAACCTGCTCTAAAGCAGCCACAGAAAGTGCGCCGGCAGGCTCTACAACAATAGCATCTTCGTTGTAAAGTTTTAATATGGTAGTGCAAATTTGCCCTTCAGGAATTAAATAAGTAGAACTCAGCAATTCCTGGCAATATTGGTAGGTAATCCAACCCATTCGTTTCACAGCAGCGCCATCCACAAAGCGTTCAATATTCTCAACCGTTATAGGTCCTCCATTCTTTAAAGCCTCACTTAAGGAAGGTGCGCCCATGGGCTCAACGCCAAAAATCTTAACATCGGGTTTTGCCGTTTGTAAGTATGCACTTACGCCAGATGCCAGGCCGCCACCACCTACAGGCACAATAATGGCATCAAGGTTTGGTAGATCTTCTAAAATTTCAACAGCCACAGTTGCCTGTCCTTCAATCACTTTTTCATCATCAAAGGGCGGAATAAAAGTAGATGATTTCGCCTCGCAGTAAATCAATGCCTCTTTCAAGCAATCATCAAAAGTGTCGCCAACCAAAATAATTTCGATATTGTCGCCGCCAAACATATTTACCTGCTTAATTTTCTGCTTGGGCGTAATTTCAGGCATAAATATTACCCCCTTAATTCCTAGCTTTTTGCACGAAAATGCAACACCTTGCGCATGGTTACCCGCACTTGCGCACACTACGCCATTCATTAAATCTGCTTGCGGCAGCTGACTAATTTTGTTATACGCACCACGCAACTTGTAAGACCGTACAATCTGCAAATCTTCTCTCTTTAGGTAAATACTTGCATTATATTGTGCTGAAAGTCCGGCATTAAACTCCAGCGGGGTACGTTTTACCACACCCTTGAGCCGTTGCATGGCCGAATTAAAATCTAAAGTATTTGGGGTTGTCGTATTCATTTCTATCATTTCAAGAATCCAGATTGGTTGCCAGGCCAATTATTATTATTTGTAAAGCAGCAGCAATGTTAGTCGGTTAATGCAGTCCTGCTATCCGTTACAATCTTTTTAAAACAAAATATGCTGCGCCAATTAAAGGTGTAATATTATCGCTCACAATACCTCGTTCCTCGGCATCATCCTATATTTTCGGTAGCATACCTTTAAAAAGTATTTTCACTACTATCAGGTTTATCGAACCTCGTAAAGTGCTTCGATGTGAAACCGCATTAGCAGTTAAAAATACGATGCTGTATCAATAAGCTTTAATCTAAAACCCAGTCAATTTGCATTTCGCCTTTGCGCTATGCCAAATGTAGCGCAACCAATTGGTTTAAGTCCATATCGTTTATACCTTGCTTACTATCAGCAAGAATTAAAAACTGCTTATAAACAATATCCAGATGCTCTTTTTCTAAATAATGCCCTAATCGGTCTAGGTGGTGTTTTAAGGCAGCACGACCGCTTCTCGCGGTCAGTACAATCGTCGCATCGGGAAAGCCTACATCTTCAGGTTTAATAATTTCATAGTTCTCACGGTTTTTCAAGAAACCATCCTGGTGTATACCAGAACTATGCGAAAATGCATTCCCGCCAACAATTGCCTTATTTGGCTGCACTGGCATGTTCATTTGATTTCTCACCATGTGGCTCATCTCATAAAAACGAGTGGTATCTATCTGCGTATTCAGACCTAAAATTTTGTGCGTTTTTAAAATCATTACCACTTCTTCCATCGAGGTGTTTCCGGCACGCTCGCCAATGCCATTAATAGTGCATTCTACCTGACGGGCACCATTTTGCAAACCAGCAATAGAATTTGCAGTAGCCAAGCCTAAATCATTATGGCAATGTACGGATATAATGGCTTTATCAATATTCTTAACATTTTCTTTTAGAAACTTGATTTTAGAGCCGTACTGGTCTGGCAAGCAATATCCATTAGTATCAGGAATATTTACTACCGTTGCACCGGCAGCAATTACCGCTTCCACCATTTTCGCTAAAAACTCAATATCTGCACGCCCAGCATCTTCGGCATAAAATTCAATATCTTCCACATACTTTTTAGCATATTTCACGGCATCAATAGCCCGTTCCAGAATATCTTCGCGGGTGCTGTTGAATTTATGCTTAATATGGAAATCTGAGGCGCCAATCCCGGTATGAATCCGTGGCCGTTTCGCATATCGTAATGCATCTGCAGCAACATCAATATCATTCTTATTTGCACGGGTTAAAGCACAAATAATTGGATTATTTACCGCTTTAGAAAGTTCAATAACACTATTAAAATCTCCAGGGCTCGATACCGGGAAACCCGCCTCAATTACGTCAACACCTAAAAGTTCGAGCGATTTTGCGATTTCAACTTTTTGGTTAGTATCTAACTGGCAGCCGGGTACCTGTTCGCCATCACGTAAGGTGGTGTCGAAAATGTAAACTTTGTTTGGATCGTGAATCATCATCTTATATTTAGGATTGATTGTTTTTTTGTGATAAGAATTTTAAGACCAATTTGCCCATCTCTGCTGTGCCCAACACCTTAAAACGGTTGGTACTTTGGTCGGCAATATCGTTTGTTCTGAAACCTTCTTTCAAAACTTCATCTATGGTATCCACCAGAAACTTGGCTTCCTCTTTTAAACCAAAACCGATCTCGAGCATCAGCGCTGCCGAAAGGATAGAAGCAAGCGGATTTGCAAGGTCTTTACCAGTAATATCGTGTGCAGAACCGTGTATAGGCTCGAAGAAACCAGTACTTTCGCCCACAGACGCAGATGCAAGCATTCCCATAGATCCTGCAATCTGCGAAGCTTCATCGGTAAGGATGTCGCCAAATAAATTTGCCGTTAAAACCACATCGAATTTTTTTGGGTTTTTGATCAACTGCATGGCTGCGTTATCAATAAACATGTGTTCGGTTTCAACATCAGGGTATTGTTTTGCAATCTCCTGAACGGTTTCACGCCACAAGCGAGAGCTTTCGAGAACGTTGGCTTTATCTACAGAACACAATCTTTTACTACGTTGTTGTGCTGCCTGATATGCTTTATGTGCAATACGCTCAACTTCGTATTTATGGTAAATCATTAAGTCTGAAGCCGTATTTCGATCTTCCGAGCGAGATTTCTCGCCGAAATAAACATCGCCAGTTAATTCTCTGAAAAACAAAATATCTGTTCCCCTTAAAATTTCAGGTTTAATACTCGATGCCTGAAGCAGTTCGTCAAACAGCAATATTGGGCGAAGGTTTGCAAATAGACCAAGCTCTTTACGAATTTTCAATAAACCTTGCTCTGGCCTAACTTTCAGGCTTGGATCGTTATCATATTTTGCATGACCAATAGCGCCAAACAGGATGGCATCACTTTTTCGTGCTTTTTCTAACGTTTCATCAGGCAAAGGTTCGCCAGTAGTTTCAATTGCCACGTGTCCCATCAAGGCTTCCTCGAACACAAACTCATGTCCAAAGATTTCAGCAATTTTCTCTAAAGCTGCTTTTCCCCATGTAGTCACTTCGGGTCCAATACCGTCTCCTGGTATTACTAAAATGTTCTTCTTCATTCTTAAACGCTTTCTAGTATATCTTCAACGAGTTTTACCTCGCCTTTTTCTAATAAAATTCTTTTTTCTATACAGGTTGGCAATTGCGCTTCAAAATGACCAACGTAAATCAGCGTCATTCCGTTGCTGCACAATCTATCAACCAATGTGTTAAATTGTTGTGTTTGTTGTTGGTCTAAACCTTGGCAAGGTTCATCCAAAATCAATAGTTCAGGGTTTTTAATAATTGTTCTAGCCAATAAAACCAACCTTTGTTTTCCTAAAGGTAGCGCAGTTAATAGCTCGTTTTTTGATGAGGTTAATCCAAAATACTCGACCAACTCATCAACCTGTTCGCTCTTGCTATAAGGTAGCTGCTGGAAAAGCCCAACAGTATCGTAGAAACCAGAAGCAATACTCTGCCATACTGTAGCATTGGCGTCGAAATACCAGTGAAATTCTGGTGATATTAACCCAATATGTTGTTTAATTTCCCAAATACTTTCACCACTTCCTCGTCGGTTACCAAACAAATAAAGTTCATTAGCGTAAGATTGGGGATGGTCGCCATTAATCAAGCTTAGTAACGTAGATTTACCCGAACCGTTATGGCCTTGCAAAAGCCACTTGTCACCAGCATTTACTTCCCAATTAATATTCCTTAATACCTGTTTATCACCATAGCTGATATTTACATCAACCATTTTTACCATTTGTTTTGCCGTATATATAGGAGACGATTGCAAGAATGTTGGAATATGCTTCAAATTCTCCTGAGCAGCTTCTAGCCTAGCTTCTTTGCGGGGAGAGGTAACTAATTGGTTATCTCTTAATGTCGCAAAGCAGTTGATGCACAATGGCAATTCTTCATCATTGCTTATCAAAATGAATTGGACGCCGATCGCCGCCAGCTGGTCTAGCAAAATATTTAGACTTTTACGAGATGCTGCATCTAAGCCTGTATATGGTTGATCAATAATTAACAATTGTGGTTTTAGCCACAATGCTTTTACCAGCTGTAATTTTTTGTGCTCTCCACTTGATAATTCAATTAACTGAGAACTGGCAAATGACGAAAAGTGCAGCTTTTCCAATATCGGCTCTACCTGATCAAAATGAAGGTTATTTTCTTTGCCGAAACTCGCTAATTCTCCATGAACGGTAACAGTATCTTTAGCCTGCTGACTGGTATAACGTTGTTGATAATAAAAATTGGCAACACCTTCTAAGTTTTTAAATTGATACCAACTCGCTACAAATAATGCTTTTTTAGGTAGTTCACTATCTAAATTGAAGCGGATTTTTACCTCGCCACTTGCAGTCTCTAAACCAGCTATAATTTTAGCTAACGTTGTTTTTCCACTGCCACTTTCTCCAGATAAAACCCAGTTTTCGCCTGCGTTTATAGTCCAATTCAAATCCTTTAACACCTGCTTTTGCTGGTATTTTAGGTTTAGGTTTTGAATACTGACTATACTTTCTTTCACTGTGTTCTTTTTTTGAATTTCAAATGGTTTTTGGCGCTCGTCATGCTGAATTTATTTCAGCATCTGTTATGCATTAATTCTTATAAGTTAGACCCTGAAATAAATTCAGGGTGACGACACATATTTGTTTTAGCTCTTCTCGAATGCCTCAATCAAATCTTTTTGTGCCAGGATAAAATCGATATCATCATAGCCATTAATCAAACACGATTTTTTATAAGGGTTTATTTCAAAATCCTCTTTTGCACCGGTAGCTAAAATCATAACGGTTTGATTTTCCAGGTCTACTTCCAGAGCAGATTTTGCATCAATCTCAACTGCATTAAAAATCTGAGCCAAAAAATCTTCACTCACTTGTATGGGCAGCAAGCCATTGTTAAGTGCATTTCCTTTAAAAATATCAGCAAAGAAGCTGCTAATTACGACATCAAAACCTGCATCTTGAATGGCCCAGGCTGCATGCTCACGACTGCTGCCACAACCAAAATTTTTACCGGCAACCAAAATTTTTCCACTGTATGTTGGGTTGTTCAGCACGAAATCAGCTTTCAGACTATTGTCGTTTTCATAACGCCAGTCACGAAATAAGTTTTCTCCAAAACCCTCGCGAGTAGTTGCTTTTAGAAATCTGGCCGGAATAATCTGGTCGGTATCTATGTTTTCTATATTTAACGGTACAACCGCCGATGTTAATTTTGTGAATTTTTTCATTTCAAATCGTATCAAGTAGCGAGTATCAAGTATCAAGACTTGTATTCACGTTATTTTAGTACACTGTATTTTTTTAGCTTTCGTCTTTATGCTTTTTAAACCTTCAACCTCACAATACCCTCTACCTTTTATGGGCCTTAATCCTCAATCTTCTGTAATCGGCAACCCATTCACCATTTATAAAATAGTTCGGTTTTAAAATTTCTACAGCAAGGGTTTTAATAGCTTCGCCTTCATCATCAGTTAGGTTTTTAAAAGCATGGGTAGCAAATTGATTAATCCAACTAATCATTCCATTTTCACCCTTTAGTTTTGTAGGTCTATCAAATAACCAAGCTTGTTCAACTTCAAAACCAGCGTTTTCCAACAAGGTGGTGTATGTGGAGATAGATGGGAAGTACCAAAAGTTATTGATCACTTTATCGGCGAGGCCTAAATTTTTAGCTGCAGAAGTTATCGCATCAGTGATACTCTTCACATTTCTTTTTCCGCCAAATTCTGCTACTAACCTTCCGCCGGTTCTTAAGCTTTTAAACAGACCCTCAATTAAGGCAGGTTGGTTTTCGATCCAATGGAAAGTGGCATTGCTAAAAATGGCATCGAATATTTCATTGTATTGGAGCTCTGTAGCATCTTCTACTTTAAAATTAATCCCTGGGTAATTGGCCTTTGCAGTTGCAATCATATCAACAGAAGCATCGGTTCCGGAAACGTTAGCACCACTTTCTGCAATCTGCGCAGCTAGTTGACCAGTTCCACAACCCACGTCTAAAATATCTTCACCAGGTTTGGGAGCAAGCCATTGCAAAACATCCGCACCATAATCAGATACAAATTGATGTTGTCTATCATATAATTTACTATCCCAAACTATTTCTGGCATATTACCTCCTGACCCTCTGAAGAGGGAATAAAAACGTGAATATTGCAGTTATTTTTTTCATTTATTGTTTCTCTTAAACACTAATCCTTCTGTCTTCCAGCTTTAATAATAATGTTCAACTATCGGAAAAGGTTCATAAAAGTGATGTAATAACTTTTTCCAATCTTGGTATTCTTCAGACCCTCTGAAACCTTCTGTGTGTGCTTCTAAAGTTTCCCAGTTTACAAGTAGAATATATTTATCAATCTCTTCGATAGATTTTTTCAACTGATGTGAAATGTAACCATCCATCGAAGAGATAAGTTTTTGCGCATCGCTAAAAGCCTTTTCAAAATCAGCCGATAAACCTGTCTTAATATTCAATATGGCAACTTCTAAAATCATTTCTATGTGCTATCTCAATAAGCTTGGTGCCCCGCAATAACAAGCGGTTAAGTTTTTTGTAAAACTTTCTACCTTCCGCCTTTTAACCTTCTACCTTTTCAAGCATTTCCCTAACATCCGTTATCACGCCAGTTACTGCAGCAGCGGCGGCAGTTAACGGACTTGCCAAAAGTGTTCTGGCATTTTGTCCCTGTCTGCCTTCAAAGTTTCTATTCGATGTAGATACACAATATTTACCTGCCGGGATTTTATCCTCATTCATTCCCAAACAAGCGCTACATCCTGGTTCACGTAATTGGAAACCAGCAGCTGCAAAAATTTGATCTAAACCCTCGTTTTTTGCCTGCTGCTCTACTTGTTTCGACCCTGGAACAATCCAAACCGTAACATTATCCGCCTTGCGCTTACCTTTTACAAAGGCGGCTACTTCGCGTAAGTCTTCGATACGAGAATTGGTACAGCTGCCAATAAACACGTAATCTATCGGTCTGCCAATTAATGAAGCATCGTCATCAAAACCCATGTAATCCAAAGCTTTCTGATAAGAAAGTTTTTCTTTTTCCGGTTGTGCCTGCGTTGCTGGAATATTTTCCTGAATGCCCATTCCCATACCAGGGTTGGTACCATAGGTAATCATTGGCGCAATGTCTCCAGCATCGAATGTTAGCACGCTATCAAATCTCGCATCAGCATCGCTGTATAAGGTTTTCCAATAAGACAAAGCTTTATCCCATTCTTCGCCTTTTGGTGCAAATTCCCTGCCTTCAATGTAATCGAAAGTGGTTTGGTCTGGCGCAATTAAGCCGCCTCTAGCACCCATTTCTATACTCATGTTGCAAATGGTCATCCGGGCTTCCATGCTTAAACTCTCTATTGCTGAACCTGCATACTCAATAAAATATCCCGTGCCCCCGGCAGCCGAGATCTGAGAGATGATATAAAGGATAATGTCTTTTGCACCAACGCCTTTGCTCAATGTCCCATTCACTTCAATTTTCATGGTTTTGGGTTTCGATTGCAATAAACATTGCGTGGCGAAAACCTGCTCTACCTGCGAGGTGCCAATACCAAAGGCAATAGCGCCAAAAGCACCGTGCGTAGAGGTATGACTATCTCCACAAACCATCGTTTTTCCTGGTAGGGTAATGCCCAATTCCGGACCAATTACATGTACAATCCCTTGGAAAGGATGGCCTAAGCCATAAAGCTCAATTCCGAATTCAGCACAGTTCTTCGTAAGCATATCAACCTGGTAGCGAGAAAGCTCCTCCTTAATTGGCTGTAATTGGTTTAATGTTGGTACGTTATGGTCGGCAGTCGCTACCGTTTGCTGCGGACGTAAAACAGGTAAACCTCTCTTACGTAAACCATCAAAAGCCTGCGGGGAAGTTACCTCGTGTATTAAGTGTGTATCGATGTATAGAATATCAGGAAATCCTTTTTCGCTTTTTACAACGTGTGCATCCCAAATTTTTTCTACTAATGTTAAACCCATCTTATTATTTTTAGCCCACTCCAACCTTCCCGCAAAGGGGAGGGAGTAGTGAGTGTGTTATTATTGTGCAGAAAATTAATTCTGCGGTTTTGTCTTTTGCTTCAATTCAAAAATCTCCTCTCTTTTGAGGAGTTTCGGTGGGGCTTTAAGCAGTTTTTATTGCCTTCATAGCGGTCATCGCTTTGCGTAGCGTTGCACCAATTTGTTCAACCTCATGCGTACGGATGGCCTCATTTACCTCAATTAGTTTCCTATTATCTACGGCACCATCTTTGCCTTCATTAAAGTTTTTACCCACTAAATCGGTATCAACTTTTTTCATAAAATCAGCTAACAAAGGTTTGCAAGCCTGGTCAAATAAATAGCAGCCGTATTCTGCAGTATCAGAAATTACACGGTTCATTTCGAATAATTTCTTACGGGCAATGGTATTGGCAATAAGCGGCGTTTCGTGTAAACTTTCGTAGTAAGCACTTTCTGGTTTAATGCCCGCTTGCACCATGGTTTCGAAAGCCAGTTCAACCCCCGCACGTACAAATGCTACCATCAAAGTATAATTGTCGAAATATTCCTGTTCGCCAATTTTTACGTCGCCGGCAGGTGTTTTTTCAAAAGCAGTTTCGCCAGTTTCGGCCCTCCATTTTAGTAAGTTTTTATCACCATTTGCCCAGTCTTCCATCATGGTGCTGCTAAACTCGCCACTCATAATATCATCCTGGTGTTTTTGGAATAGCGGACGCATAATATCCTTCAATTCTTCAGAAATTTCGAAAGCTTTAATTTTGGCTACGTTGCTTAAACGATCCATCATCGCTGTAATACCACCTTGCTTTAAAGCCTCGGTAATTACTTCAACACCGTACTGCACCAATTTCGAAGCATATCCCGCATCAATGCCTTTTTCTACCATTTTATCAAACGATAGGATAGAACCTGTTTGCAACAAACCACAAAGAATAGTCTGCTCGCCCATTAAATCAGATTTTACTTCTGCAACGAAAGATGATTTTAATACACCCGCTCTATGCCCGCCAGTACCCACGCAGTACGCTTTTGCCTGTGCCAAACCTTTACCTTGAGGATCGTTTTCTGGGTGTACTGCAATTAAAGTTGGTACGCCGAAACCACGCACATATTCTGCTCTAACCTCGCTACCTGGGCATTTAGGTGCCACCATAATTACAGTTAAATCTTTGCGAATTTGCATACCTTCTTCTACGATGTTAAAGCCATGCGAATACAATAAAGTAGCTCCGTCTTTCATTAAAGGCATAATGGCGTTAACCACGGCAGTGTGTTGTTTATCTGGCGTAAGGTTAATTACCACATCAGCACCAGGTATTAATTCTTCGTAAGTGCCAACATTAAAGTTATTCTCTGTGGCATTTTTCCAACTATCTCTTTTGCCTTCAATAGCTTCCTTGCGCAAAGTGTAGCTAACATCTAAACCACTATCCCTTAAGTTTAAACCTTGGTTTAGGCCTTGTGCGCCGCAACCTACAATTACTAGTTTTTTGCCTTTTAGGGAACTAACGCCATCTAAAAATTCAGCGCTGTCCATGAAATCGCAAACACCTAATTGGTTCAATTTTTCTCTTAGAGGTAGTGTATTAAAATAATTTGACATCGTTTTATCGGTTAATTTCTATTTATTTTTTGGTTTATGTTTATTGTATTCCTCGCTATTTTATCAATTTTCTTACCCTTGAAAAGCAATTTATCTGCTCATCGGTTATTTCAGTCCCGCTTTTCGCTGCAATCTTTTTGTCTGCTTCAGTTACCCTTTTTGAGGTTGCTGGGGTGGCAAAAATGTATTCATTAATTGCATTTCAGCCGCTAAAAGTATTTTCGCTACAATCGGGTTTATCTACCTTGGCCTGCCTTCCAAACCGCCGTAGAACTACGTTACTGTTGCAAAGCCTTTCTTAACGCTAGGGCATATCCAAAATGAAGGTTATCGTGCCCAATTGTTGTAATTAAAACTTTTTCGATACTGGTTAACTCCTCACCATAAGTAGCGGTCGAGTATGGCGTAATCGAACTGAATTTTCCATTTGAATAATCTTCTTCAATTTTTCTAACACTATCCAAAGCAATATATTTCAGTTCAGCAACTTCCTCTATCGAAACGGTGTAAGTTGGCCTGGTATCCTTCTTATAACTATCCACAAATTTTACGGAGTTTGCATCTGCTAACAATCCCGTTCTTACATAACAAAGCGTTTGCGTACTCACCACTACATGACCGAAATTCCAAATCACGTTATTGTTAAATCCAGCTGGAATTTCATTCAGTTGTTCAATTGATAGGCTATCAATTAATTGAATAAAAGCCTTCCTAGCGTTTATAATAAATTCAAATACTTCGTTCATTCGTTCGTCTTTCGTATAAGTTTAGGGTAAGAAGTTTAGCTAAAGGTTTGCTACGTTATTTTAAATACAGTTTCAAAAACTTCAGCCTTTAGCTATCGGCAAATCATCTTAATTCTACATCGTAAAAATTTTCTCGCCCTTATCTAAAAACTCGTTTTCTACCAGTTCTTCTCCTGGCTCAATGGCCTCAAATTCTTTCAGCTTTTCGTGGAAGCCGGCGCTATCTTTAATAATGGCTACTCTTGCCGATCGCACAAATTCAATCAGCTCATAAGGTTCTAAAGCTTTCACTAATGCATCGGTTTCTTCTCTATGTCCCGTTACCGCAAAAACAGTATAATCTTTACGGATTACCACAGCACTGGCGCCATATTGCCTTAGCAAGCGTTCTACGGTAACTCGTTCAGTAATTTCATCCGTAGAAACTTTATACAAAGCCAGTTCTTGCCAAATAATTTCATCGTTGGTGTTGAAATAAACTTTTAAAACCTCAATTTGCTTTTCAATCTGTCGGGCCAATTTTCTAACTACCTCGTAGCTTTCCGTAATAACAATGTTAAAGCGATGAATGCCATCAATCTCAGATGCAGAACTGTTTAAACTCTCGATATTGATTTTTCTTTTCGAAAAAATAATTGCAATTCTATTTAATAAACCAATCCTGTTTTCAGCATACACCGTAATGGTATATTCTTGCTTACCATCGAAATCAGCTTTGCTAACTTTGTGTTCTATTGTATTTTCAGTACTCATTTTTTAAAACTTTAACTTTAAACCGTCGGCCCTCAATCGTCAATCCTTAAACTTACTTCAACCTAATTTCGCTTACGCTCATGCCTTGCGGCACCATCGGGAACACGTTATTTTCTCTACCTACCATTACTTCTAGCAGGTATGAGCCCTCATGGTTGATCATTGTTTCCAATGCTTTTCTCAAACTGGCACGTTCTTCCACCTTATCTGCTTCGATGTAGTAAGCCTTAGCAAGCGCTACAAAATCCGGACTGGTGATGTTAACAGAAGAATAGCGTTTGTCGTTGAATAGCTCTTGCCACTGCCTAACCATACCTAGAAAACGGTTGTTCAGGATTAGGATTTTTACTGCAGCGCCAAACTGCATAATAGTGCCCAATTCCTGCGGCGTCATCTGGAAACCACCATCTCCAATAATGGCGATAACTGTTTTATCTGGAGCGCCGTATTTGGCACCTATTGCTGCAGGCAAACCAAATCCCATAGTGCCTAAACCGCCAGATGTTATGTTGCTGCGGGTATTGTTAAATTGAGCATAACGGCACGCCACCATTTGGTGCTGACCAACATCGGTCACAATTACCGCATCTCCGCCACAAATCTCATTAATGTTGCGTAATACCTCGCCCATAGTCATTTCATCGCCGGCAGGGTAAAGTTCTGGCGTAATAACTTGGTCTATCTCTTGTTGGTTGTAAGTTTTAAATTTAGCTAACCAATCCTCATGTTTATTTTCAAGGATTAAGTTGGTAAGTAGGGGTAATGTCTCCTTACAATCGCCCCAAATGCCTACTTCTGCTTTTACGTTTTTATCAATTTCTGCAGGATCTATATCTAAATGGATCACCTTAGCCTGTTTAGCATATTTGTCTAAACGGCCTGTAACGCGATCATCGAAACGCATACCAATAGCGATTAATACATCACATTCGTTTGTTAAAACGTTAGGCCCGTAATTGCCATGCATCCCCAACATGCCTACATTTAAAGGATGGTCGGTAGGGATTGCACCATCGCCCATGATTGTCCATGCCGCAGGAATACCACTTTTTTCGATAAAAGCTTTGAACTCTTGCTCTGCCGTACCTAAAATTACCCCTTGTCCGAATAATACAAATGGTTTTTTAGCTTGATTAATTAATGCTGCAGCTTGCTCTATATATTCTATCCTAACTTTAGGTTTTGGACGGTAAGAGCGGATATGATTGCATCTTACATATTCTGGAAACTCTTCAATCTGTATTTGTGCATTTTTAGTAATGTCAATTAAAACCGGCCCCGGGCGGCCGCTTTTAGCAATGTAAAATGCTTTAGCCAACACCTCCGGAATCTCTTTGGCATCAGTAACCTGATAATTCCATTTCGTAACTGGCGTAGTGATGTTAATCACATCGGTTTCTTGGAAAGCATCGGTTCCTAAAAGATGTGCAAAAACCTGCCCTGTGATACAAACTAGGGGCGTGCTATCGATTTGCGCATCAGCTAAGCCCGTAACTAAATTGGTGGCACCTGGTCCGCTGGTGGCGAAACAAACACCTACTTTGCCGCTCGCTCTTGCAAAACCTTGTGCGGCATGGATCCCGCCTTGTTCATGGCGTACTAAGATATGTTCAAGTTTGTCAGTATAATCATAAAGAGCATCGTAAATTGGCATAATAGCCCCACCTGGATATCCGAAAATGGTGGTTACACCTTCTTCAATTAGTCCGTTTAAAAGAACTTGCGAACCTGTTCCTTTAAAGGTTTTAGATGAGGTTTCTGCTTTAGCCTCCATCGCTTGTAATGTGTCTTGCACAGTTTCCATAATTATGTTTTTGTGGTTCTGTTATTCTTTTATTTTAAATCCAATTCGCTCTCTATCTTTCCATTTCAATTGAGCAATTTTTTCATCAAGCATGTTATCCATTGCATCGTAAAGCTCATTTAGTTGTACATCGTGCTCACCAAGTCTTTCTTTAATTTCGAGTAACTGTTCGTTTAAGTTATTTTGTTTCAATAAGATTTTTCTTACATCTACAAAAGCTCTCATAATGGCAATATTCATGTTGATTGCCCTTTCACTTCTCAAAACTCCACTTAACATGGCTACACCTTGCTCAGTAAATGCGTAAGGCAAAGCAGAATTTGGTCTTTTGGAAGAATATGTCATCACAATTTGTGATGACATGTCTACATTGTTGATTTCAATCCTTAAATTTTCAAATTCTTGTTTAGTAAGCTGAAACATAAAATCTTCAGGGAAACGCTTATTATTTCGTTTTACTGCTTGATTTAAAACTCTAGTTTCAACTTCATAAAGCAATGCTAAATCGAAATCTAACATTACTCTTTCACCCCGAATTTCATAAATTCTACTTTGAATACTTTTGATAACTTGCATAGTAATTCATTTTAATATTTAGTCAATAGTCGGGATGACTAATTTTTTCCAGTCCTTTATTTTTCCGTGCAGGAATTAAAGGTTAATATTCATCAGTTACACAACCACTTGCTGCGTCTGATACCGTTTTAGCATATTTATATAAAACGCCTTTGTTTACTTTCAATGCTGGTTGAGCATAGTTTTTTCTTCGCTCTGCAATAATTTCATCGCTCACTTTTAAGTTGATGGTGTTATTTATAGCATCAATCTCGATCAAGTCATCATCTTGCACTAAACCAATTAAACCGCCTTTATAAGCTTCTGGGGTAATGTGTCCAACCACGAAACCGTGTGTTCCGCCAGAGAAACGTCCGTCGGTAATTAAGGCGATTGATTTGCCTAAGCCAGCACCAATAATTAGAGAAGTAGGTTTTAACATTTCTGGCATACCTGGCGCACCAACCGGACCTTCATTTTTAATTACCACCACATCGCCGGGCTTAATTCTTCCAGAAGAAATTCCAGCAACTAAATCCTTTTCACCATCAAATACACGAGCAGGACCTTCGAATTTCTCACCTTCCTTACCCGAGATTTTTGCAACCGAACCTTTTTCAGCTAAGTTTCCATAAAGGATTTGTAAGTGACCAGTTGCTTTTATCGGCTCGCTCAATTTTTGAACGATTTTCTGGTCATAATCCATAATTGATTTTACATCAGCTAAGTTTTCTGCCATTGTTTTTCCCGTTACAGTTAAGCAGTCGCCGTGTAATAATCCTTCATTTAACATATACTTTAATACCGCTGGTATACCGCCGAACTGATGTAAATCCTGCATCAGGTATTTGCCACTTGGTTTAAAATCGGCCAATACTGGTGTGATATCACTCATTTTCTGGAAGTCATCTTGTGTAATTTCTACACCGATGGCTTTGCCCATTGCAATAAAGTGTAACACTGCATTTGTACTTCCGCCTAATATAATAATTGAACGAATGGCATTTTCAAATGCTTTTCTCGTCATAATATCAGATGGTTTAATATCTTTCTCTAATAAAACTTTGATGTATTGACCAGCATCTAAACACTCTTGTTTTTTCTCCGCACTGATTGCAGGATTTGAGGAGGAGTAAGGTAAACTCATGCCCAGGGCTTCAATTGCAGATGCCATGGTGTTAGCGGTATACATGCCTCCACAGGCACCGGCACCCGGACAAGTATGTTTAATGATCCCCTGATAATCTTCATCTGATAAGTTGCCACAGATTTTTTGACCTAATGCTTCGAAAGCAGAAACGATGTTCAGTTCTTCGCCTTTATAATGACCAGGAGCAATTGTTCCACCATAAACCATAATTGATGGGCGGTTTAAACGGGCCATAGCCATAATGGCACCTGGCATATTTTTATCACAACCAGGGATAGAAATAATACCGTCATAATATTGACCACCACAAATGGTTTCGATGCTATCGGCAATCACATCTCTACTTACAAGTGAATAACGCATACCATCGGTACCGTTGCTCATTCCATCGCTAACCCCAATCGTATTAAAAACCAGTCCCACTAAATCATTTTTCCAAACGCCTGCTTTAACGTCTTTTGCAAGGTCGTTAAGGTGCATGTTGCAGGTGTTACCGTCGTAGCCCATACTGGCAATGCCCACCTGTGCTTTTGCCATATCAGCATCTGTTAAGCCAATTCCATAAAGCATGGCTTGGGCTGCAGGTTGTGTTGGGTCTTGTGTAAATGTTTTACTGTATTTATTAATTTCGTTCATTGGTTGGTTCATCAAATCAATAGTTTATTGGTCTTGCTACATGATACTTTCTACTTGATACTATCTTCTCAAATCCCAAGTCTACCATCTCACATCTAACTTCTAAGATCTTTTAAATAATCACTTCGTAATTCACTTTTTCTAACACCAAATTTTTATAGGCTCTTTGGATGGTGTAGCCAATAGATTCTCGCCATAAGCTGCGGAAAACAATGTCGTCTATTGAAGCAATTCCAGCAACCTCAGTGGCTGTGCCACATAAAAAAGCACTATCGGCTGATCTTAAATCCGCTACAGTTATTTTTTTCTCGATACATTCGATATCTAAAACGGTGCATAACTCCTTAACTGTTGCTCTGGTAATGCCAGGTAAAATATTTCCTAATGAAGGCGTGTAGAGCTTGCCATCTTTTTCAACAAAAATGTTTGCACCCGAGGCTTCTGCTACAAAACCGTGCATATCTAAAAGCAATGCTTCATCATAACCTTTAATGTTGGCTGCGGTTGTAGCTAATATTGAATTCACATAGTTTCCGCTCAATTTCGCCTCCATCGGAGTGGATTTTGGGTTCGGTCTTTCGTAATCTGAGATGGTTAATTTTAATAACTTATTTCCCGAATAGGCGTCCCAGTCCCATGCACAAATTAAAATTGACACACCAGTTGGTCCGTTCAATTTCATGTTCGGGTGACAAAAAACAAGTGGACGGATGTATGCGTCTTTCAACTTATTTAAGGTAAGCAACTTATAGGTTTCGCTAATTAATTCATTTTTATCCCAAGGAAATGGAATATTAGCCAGTTGGCAAGAACGTTCTAACCTATCGAAGTGCGCAGCAGCCTTAAAAATGCGATTTCCATTGTGCGTTTTGTATGCCCTGATGCCTTCGAAAGCTGCATATCCATAATGTAAAGATTGCCCATAAAGGTCGGTGCTGCTATCTACGGCTTTTTCAAACCGCCCGTCAAGGTAAATAATCGTATTAGAATTATAGTATTTCATAATACCGGGTTTTTTATTTAAAAAAAGCGTCCTGTTTTTACCAGGACGCTTTAAGTATATTTAGTTTTTGTATGCTATTTATTCTGCGTCCGCTTGTTGCCCCATAAAATATTTAGGAGTAGCAGGTTGACAATAATGACAGGTAATAATATAGTTCTACCTGCTGCAATTGCAGTAGCCTGGTTAGAAATATAGTTAATTTGATAATTCATCTTTCCCTGATTATTTATAAATACCAATTTAGTTTTTGGTTCAGTAATATGCAAGAGAAAATTAATAAAATTAAAATCAGAATTTAATTCGTTATAAAAAATTTAAAACAGAATATAATTCTTAATCCACGCTAGATTAGTGATTTAATGTCGGTGACTGTAGACTGAATATCGAAACGGTATATGGTATGTTTATTATGCAAGCATTACATTTTAGAATAGTTTCTGCCTAAAATCAAGCTCAGCTCTGGAAAACTCAATTTTAAGAACTATTTTATTTAATTTTTATGATAGTCGCGGCATATGCAATTGGTGGTTTTGGAATTGAAAGAATTAAGGAGTATACTAAAGCTATTTATACAAGGTTTATTTAATGGCGGTGCAAATTTGTGGAATAGCAGTAGTTGCCTGAATGTTTAAACCCAATTGCAGCGGTATCCTTTTTACCACCCTGGGCTTCAGTTTGGGGATAATGGTAAAAAGATTAAGCGGAAAGTGGGATTAGCCTAAATTGGAACACAGGTTTTGCTTTTCGAAAAGGAGAATAATGATATTATATGATAACCTGGCGATGTTGTTTTAATGCCCAATTAAGATCAGCCTTCTGGTGATAACGCATGCCGTTTTTCGCTTTACCGAACCGTTTCTACGGGGAGCTTTTTTAAAAAAAAGCCTTTCCGAAATCATCGAAAAGGCTTTTGGGAATATATTGACCGAGTTACTATGGCCTTCAGTAACCGTTTTAAGCAATACCTTCGGCAAGTACGACAATTTTGTTGTGAATAACCTCTACAACGCCGCCTTTTATAAAGAAACGTTGCTCGTCTGTTTTGTTAGCTTTAATAATTACCTCTCCATCTTCTAAAGTTGAGATGATTGGCGCATGGTCTTTTAAAATCTGAAACGAGCCTAAAGTGCCAGGAACCGTAACCGCAGTTATTTCACCTTCGAAAACTTTTTTATCTGGAGTTAATATTTCTAAGTTCATTTTGAATAGATTTGAGATTTGAGACATGAGATTTGAGACAAAGTCCCTCTCACATCTCATATCTAGTGTCTCACGTCTCTCTTAGTTCGCTTCTGCCAATAATTTTTTACCTTTTTCAATAGCATCTTCAATGCTACCAACTAAGTTAAATGCAGCTTCTGGATATTCGTCAACTTCGCCATCCATGATCATGTTAAAACCTTTGATGGTGTCTTTAATATCAACCAACACGCCTTTTAAGCCTGTAAATTGCTCAGCAACGTGGAAAGGTTGAGATAAGAAACGTTGAACACGACGAGCTCTAGATACTACCAATTTATCTTCCTCAGATAATTCGTCCATACCTAAAATTGCGATGATATCTTGTAATTCTTTATAACGTTGAAGAGTTTCTTTTACGCGTTGAGCAGTGTTGTAATGCTCATCACCCAAAACAGCAGGAGAAAGGATACGTGAAGTAGAATCTAATGGATCTACCGCAGGGTAGATACCTAACTCGGCAATTTTACGAGAAAGTACGGTTGTAGCATCTAAGTGGGCAAAAGTTGTTGCCGGTGCAGGGTCAGTTAAATCATCTGCAGGTACGTATACCGCTTGTACAGAAGTAATTGAACCGCGTTTGGTTGAAGTAATACGCTCTTGCATTAAACCCATTTCAGTTGCCAATGTTGGTTGGTAACCTACAGCAGATGGCATACGACCTAACAGTGCCGATACCTCAGAACCTGCCTGAGTGAAACGGAAGATGTTATCTACGAAGAAAAGGATATCTTTTCCAGCACCTTCGCCATCACCATCACGGAAATATTCTGCAACTGTTAAACCTGATAAGGCCACACGAGCACGTGCACCAGGAGGCTCGTTCATTTGACCGAAAACCAATGTTGCTTTAGACTCTTTTAATTTTTCAGTATCAACAGCTTTTAAATCCCATCCACCTTTTTCCATTGAGTGGAGGAAATCATCACCATAGTTGATTACGCCTGATTCGATAAACTCACGAAGTAAATCGTTACCTTCACGAGTACGCTCACCCACGCCAGCAAATACAGATAAACCTGCATAAGCCTTTGCGATGTTGTTTACCAACTCCATGATAAGTACTGTTTTACCTACACCAGCACCACCGAACAAACCGATTTTACCACCTTTTGCATAAGGCTCTAACAAATCGATTACTTTAATACCTGTAAAAAGTACTTCAGTTTCAGTAGATAAATCTTCGAACTTAGGAGGAGTAGCGTGAATAGGACGACCATCAGTTTTATCAACTGTGTTGATACCATCAATCGCTTCACCAACTACATTAAATAAACGACCTTTAATTTGGTCGCCAACTGGCATTTTAATTGCAGCACCTGTGTCAACTACGTCCATTCCACGAACTAAACCGTCTGTAGAGTCCATCGAGATTGCACGAACGCGATCTTCACCTAAGTGTTGTTGAACCTCTAAAACAATTTTTTGTCCATTTTCTTTCGTTATCTCTAACGCATCAAAAATTTTAGGTAGATGGGCATCATTAGCAAAGCTAACGTCAACCACAGGGCCGATAATTTGTGCTATTTTTCCTAAGTTAGGCATATCTGTTGTGAGTAAATTTATTACAGTCAATGAATTAAAGCCGTTTGTAGGGGCTCCAATTCGGTTGGCAAAGTTAAGTTATTATTAGTAAATTTTAAATATATATTATAAATTTTTTAACGATGTTTAAAAACAATTAGTTCCAACAAAAAAACGCCTTAAAAATTTAAATTTCAAGGCGTTTTTAGATTTAATGATGATTAAAAAAGTATGGGCTACAATAATTACTGTTACATTATTTGAATAATATTCTGCCGGATAAAAAGATGTTATCTGTTTTTTGTGTTGGCGTTCCTAACAAGGGAGCCAAGTTTAAGAAACGCATACTTTTATCCCAGTTTATATTTATATACTCAATATCAAATCCTATGGCTAACTTATCGGTTAAGCTAAATGTTGCGCCAATGAATGGGTGAATCTTTAATAAAAAATTGGATTTGGAAGTAAATGTACCTAATTGCTTGCTGTATACCTGACTATTATTGACGCTATTTTCATAATAATTAACTTTTGAAAATAATTTACCAAAGTTTACGGAACTGCCAAATCTTAAAAAATCAGTTTCACTTAAATCAATTTTATAAAATGCGCTTAATTGGAGAAAAAATGCTTGATTTTTTCCGATGACTTCATTGTAATTGTTATTTGTTAAATTGTATCTTTCATAAATTGGATTGGAAGCAAAAGTCTGTAAGCCTGTTTCTAAACCTAAGTTATTTGGAAATAACTTTCCATAACCAAAACTGAATATTGCGCCATCGGTTTTATAGTTCTCATCAGTATTCTTATCTGTAATAAATTTGATATAATCTGCTACAGCAACTTTAACCGAGCCGTAGAAATAATGTTCTTGGCTAAATCTTCTCACCCATGGAGTTAATGAAATACCTACTAGAATTATGAAGATTTTTTTTCCCATATCAAATATAAAAACGGGACGCAATCCCCCCGTTGTCAATAAATTTTCGCGGTAATGTTAATTAGAACTATTCGTGAGGAGAATACCTCAAATTTTGTTGTATAGCTTTAGTTTGCTAAATCACATTAAACAAAACAGAATGGAGAAAGCCAACATCGAATTTTACTTTTACAATTCTTGCAGTGAGTTTCTAATGTCTTATACCATATTACCCAATTGAATAATTTCAACGGATTGATAAGGATGATTCTGACAAATATATTATAATTTCGTAATTGACAACCAAAAGAAGTATGAATTTCCTTACGGTTTTAACAACAGGCAGTAATGGCCTTTTAGGACAAAAATTAACGGAGAAAATTTTAGCAGAACAAAGGGTTAGTTTAGTAGCCACATCAAAAGGTGCCAATCGCTACCCCATTTCAACGGGTTATATTTATGCAGAAATGGATATCCTTAATCCCGCTCAGGTAAGATCGATAATTGAAAAATTTAAGCCTAATGCCATTGTTCATACTGCAGCCATGACCAATGTAGATACCAGCGAAGCTAATAAAGAATTGTGCCATCAATTAAATGTATGGGCTACTCAAAATTTGGTATCGCTTTGCGAAGAATTTAATATTCACTTGATACATTTGAGTACCGATTTTATTTTTGACGGAGCCAGTGGACCATATCAAGAAGAGGATACACCAAATCCTTTGAGTCATTATGGTAAAACAAAACTATTAGCTGAATTGGCGGTCAAAGAATCGAAAGCCAACTGGGCAATTTTACGTACCATTTTAGTTTATGGTATTACAAATGATATGAGCAGAAGTAACATTGTATTGTGGGCTAAAAGTGCACTCGAAAAAGGCTTACCTATCAATGTAGTAAACGACCAGTATCGAATGCCAACTTTGGCAGAGGATTTAGCCGAAGCCTGCTTACTAGCAGTGGAGCATAATGCCAAGGGTGTTTATCATGTTTCGGGTAATGATTATATGAGTGTTTCGGATTTGGTGAGAAAGGTGGCTAACTATTGGAATCTCGATCAATCTATCATAAAAGAAGTTAGTTCGTCTGCACTGAACGAGCTAGCGAAACGCCCGCTTAGAACTGGTTTTATTTTAGACAAATCAATGACTGATTTAAACTTTCATCCACATAGCTTTGAGGAAGGATTGGCGATAGTTGATGAGCAGATGAAGTTATTGAGGAGAATAAATTAATTTGGTAAGTCTTCGTTCCCACCTAACTAAATTAAAGTTTGAAGATTCGATAATTTATAGATCAAGCTGGTTCACAACTAAAAACTAATTAAGTTTATTTATACAGTTTCAATAATTAAATACTAATATACCATGAGTTTACAAGTAGGCGATAAGGCCCCAGATTTTAAACTATACAGTTCAGAGTTAACTGAAATTTCTTTATCTGCTTTTCAGGGCAAAAAGGTGGTTATCCATTTTTTTCCGATGGCTTTTACTGGAACATGTACCGAGCAATTATGTGCAATGCGTGATAATTTTAGTTACTACGAAGGTGTAAATGCTCAGATCTTAGGAATTTCTGTCGATTCCCCATTTACCTTAGCAAAGTTTAAGGAAGTACAGGGTTATCAGTTTCCCCTCCTGTCTGACTTCAATAAAGAAGTTTCTGCTGCATATGGTGCTTTTTATGATGAATTTGTTTTCGGACTAAAAGGTGTTTCAAAAAGAGCTGCCTTTGTAATAGATGAAGAAGGAGAAATCATTTATGCGGAGGTTTTGGAGAATGCAGGCGATTTACCTGATTTCAAAGCGATTAACGATAAGCTGGCTGAATAGGAATGAGTTCCAACCTAAAAAATTAATACTTTTTGCAAATTTAATTGGATTTTAAAAACTCAATTTATACCTTTGCAGTCCGTTAACGAACGGAAATGCATTTGTAGCTCAATTGGATAGAGCATCTCACTACGGATGAGAAGGTTTGGGGTTCGAATCCCTACAAGTGCACGTTAAGAAGAGGAGCTGGTAAAACAACTCCTCTTTTTTGTTTAAAAGCTTTTTAAAAGACGTGGAGTAATTTATCCACGCTATTATTAAACCTTTCCTTCGAAAATTAAATCAGTTTTATCGCAAAATTTGATTTAAATTCTGAAAATTTTCCAGGATCTCACTATTTCTTATCCAAGCATGCGATTAGCCAACTCATATCAAATTATTTAGCAATTTTAACAGCTTGTAAATTAATAATTATATATTTGCAGCCTTGAAAGGCAATAGTCGGAGAAACTTGCTATAGTAAAAAAGCCTATGCATAAGGCTTAATTTTTTAAAGATAACCTAAACCACGTTAATGCTTAATTTAGTTCTCTTTGGCCCTCCAGGGGCGGGTAAAGGCACCCAATCTGCAAAGCTGATTGACAAATATCAGTTAGTACATGTTTCAACAGGCGATCTTTTTAGAGCTCACGTAAAAGGCGAAACAGAATTAGGAAAAAAAGTTAGTCAATTATTAGCGGATGGAGAATTGGTTCCGGATGCCATAACAATTGCGATGCTGGAGGAAGAAGTAGATAAAAATCCTGATGCAAAAGGTTTTGTTTTTGATGGGTTTCCGCGTACGGTTCCGCAGGCAAAAGAGCTTGATTTATTTTTAGAGCGTAAAGGCAATAAAATTGCTGGTGTTATTGCTTTGGATGTTGATCAGGAGGAACTAACTAAGCGCATAGCTGAGCGCCATAAAATAAGTGGAAGGCCAGATGATGACGCTGAAAAATTGAAAAAACGCATCTCAGAATACTTCGAAAAAACTATTCACGTATTACCTTATTATGAGGAGCAAGGAAAGTTGCAAAAGGTAAATGGAATTGGAGAAATAGAAACAGTTTATCAGGACCTTTGTTCGGTTATTGATAAATTCTAATACTTAATATTTAAATTTTAACATCCGCAGAAAAGCATTTGTTGTTTTTTGCGGATGTTGTTTTTTAACGATTTTTGTAATCTAAAATCGTCAATCTAAAATTGTAAATCAATATGTCGCAGGGTTCAAATTTCGTAGATTATGTAAAAATTTGTTGCCGTTCTGGTAAGGGCGGGGCAGGTTCAGCACATTTACATCGTGATATTTTAACATCAATGGGCGGCCCTGATGGTGGCGATGGCGGCAGAGGTGGCCACATCATCGTTAAAGGGAGCGTACATATCTGGACATTGTTACACCTGAAATACCGTAAACACATTATTGCGCAAGATGGCGGTGCCGGCGGAAGTTCGCATAAGTTTGGTAAACAGGGACAGGATGAAATTTTGGAAGTTCCGTTAGGTACCATTGCCAAAGATGCTGAAACCGGCGAGGTATTATTTGAGATTACCAAAGATGGTGAAACGAAGATTTTAACCGCTGGCGGTCGTGGTGGTTTAGGCAATGCGCACTTCAAAAATGCTGTGCAGCAAACACCCCGTTTTGCCCAACCCGGTGAACCTGGTAAAGAGGTTTGGAATATCTTAGAACTTAAGGTTTTGGCTGATGTTGGCTTAGTGGGTTTCCCTAACGCCGGTAAATCTACGCTGCTTTCTGTAGTTTCTGCAGCTAAGCCTGAAATTGCTGATTACCCCTTCACCACTATCGTTCCAAATTTAGGTATTGTAAGTTATAGGGGTGGAAAATCTTTCGTGATGGCTGATATTCCAGGAATTATAGAAGGTGCATCGAAGGGAAAAGGTTTGGGCTATCGTTTCCTACGCCATATAGAACGTAACTCTGTTTTATTATTTATGGTTCCAGCCGATACCAGTAGAACCATTCGAGAGGAATATGAAATCTTGAAACGGGAGCTAGAATCTTACAATCCTGAACTGATGCAGAAACCACATGTTTTGGCAATTACTAAATCGGATATGTTGGATGAGGAATTAACGAATGAAATGAAACAGGATTTGCCCAACATTCCTTCAATATTCATCTCATCGGTAGCACAGAAAAATATTGTGGAATTAAAAGATTTGCTTTGGAAAGCGATAGCGGAATAATATTCATTATTAATTTCTAATACGGTCGACCAGATAACCTACCCACTCTTTAAGCAGTAGCTCCCAGGCGCTCAGTGCAGCAGCATTTGGTAAGATAAAATCTGCCAACTCGTAATCTGTTTTTCCAGAAAAATTTGTTGGGTAGTAGTCGATGCTCGATTTCGCAAATCGATCAAAGATGAGTCTTGCTCTTGGAACATGCCAGGCGCTTGTAATTACCAGCACCTTGGCATCTGGTTTCCATCGTTTTATTATTGCAAGGCTGTTTTTTGCATTTTCGAGCGTATTTCTACTCATGTTCTCAACCATGATAGCAGAATCTGCAAGACCAATTTCGTGGAGGAAATCTACGGTGAGGTCAGCTTCTTTTATGGTGGTGTCCAAGAGGTTTGCACTTCCGCTACTCAGCAAGATCTTGTCAATCTTTCCCTCCTTATAGAGGCTTATGGCTTGAAAAAGTCGGTCGCTAGCCCAACTAAAAGCAATTTTTTTTGTTTTTTTATTGTAAGCTGAATATCCGCCAAGTACTATACCTACATCATATTTGGCATTGGGTGGGTAGGAGGCTTCATACCAATTGGTTATAACGCCCACAATAAAGCTATTAGAAAAGAAAAAGAAAAGAAAACAGGCAACAATTGCAAATTTTTTTCGATGCTTTTTTAATCCCGCTGCAAGCAAAATGATTATAGCAATCCAAACAATTGGTTTAAGGAAAAAAATTAGAATTTTCGATAGTATGAAGCTCATGCCTACAAGTTTAAACACAAAACTAACAAATAGATTAGCTTTTGTGTGTGTTGTGGCAAACTTCTAAAAGGGTGTTATATCAAGCTAAAAATACAGTTGGAAGTCATCACAACTTCCAACTGTATTTTTTATCCCTGCCCTTCTTTTTCCTGATCATTATCTCGTTCGTGATCATTCTCATGCGCATGATCGAGAATTTCTTTTATATCAGACTTGGGTTTTTTGGCAACCGTACGCTTAAAATGTGGCACTTCATGTTCCACTATATCTTCTTCAATTGCTTCTACGCCGAAAACTTTTTCCTTTAGGATGTTATATTTATCTTGAAAACCATAACGCAAGTTTTTTGCTCCTCCAGCTATTCTACCTCTGGTTGCACGGCCGCTATCTGGCGCAAATAAAACACTCACTACGGCACCTGCTGCCAATCCTGCTACTAATGCCAACGCAACCTGCACAGTCTTATCAGACTTTTGGGTAAAACATTTTTCAATTAACTTTTTGTATTTCATCTGTATCTAATTTTATGGTGAACATGGTTTGCGCATTATTGTGAGGCAATAGGTTGATGTTAATTTACTTATAATCATCACCATGTGTTATCAATTGGAACAATTCCTATTGCATAAATGTTTCGATAAATCTAAATCAAATCGATATAGGAACATATTTACTAAGTTTAATCACAATAAAAAATAAAAGATATGGTAAAGGCAACAATAGATAAAGCGCACTATGCATGTTCAGTTTCAAACGGATCTCACGATATTATCGTAGATGAACCTATCGAACTCGGTGGTACCAACAAAGGCTTTGCACCAAAGGGATTATTAATGGCTTCGTTGGCGTCCTGCGTAGCAATTACCCTACGCATGTACGTTGATAGAAAAGAGTGGTCGGTAGAGAAAATTGAAGTAGTTGTAAATACGGATACAGAAAACGGAGAAATGGTTTTTTTTGAAGAGATAACCTGTACCGGGCAACTTACAGAAGAGCAGAAAGCGAGGTTGCAAGATATTGCTGCCAAGTGCCCGGTAAGTAAAATTTTAACCGCAGGACACGAAGTAAGGTCTAAAGTGCTTTAACAAACGGTGCAAAACTCGTTCATCCAAAGCTAAAAAGCTTTAATATCTTTGCATTACTTCAGTTTTACTGCTGAAAGGAGAATTTTATATGGCTACTGAAATTAAATGCCCCAACTGTGCGCACGTTTTTCCGATGGAAGAAGCGATGGCCGAAGATTATAAGAAAGAGCTTAGAGAGAAAATGGTTGCTTTTACCAAGCAAAAGGATGAGGATTTTCAACGCCGATTGGCTGTAGTGGAAAATGAAAAGCTACAACAACAAAAATTATTCGATGCTAAGCTAACTGAAGAAAAGAATAAACTGAAAAGCGATTTGGAAGGAAATCTGCGCAAGAGTATCGCCGCTGATTTTGAAACGAAATTGCAAATGCTTGAGGGTAATGCCAAGGATAACGAGGAAAAGCTTAAACTGGCCCGCGAGAAAGAATTGGAGTTTTTACGTCGCGAACAGTCCTTAAAAATAAAGGAAGAGGAAATGGAACTTGCCTTCCAACGAAAAATGCAAGAGCAGCGCAATGAACTGGTAGAGCAGATCAGGAAGCAGGAGGCCGAAAAAAATTCTATCAAAGATACCGAGCATCAACTCAGGTTAAAAGAATTAGAAAAACAACTCGACGACCAAAAGAAGTTAGCCGAAGAGATGAAGCGTAAGGCTGAGCAAGGTAGTATGCAACTGCAGGGTGAAGTTCAGGAACTTATCTTGGAAGAACTCCTGCGAAGCAACTTCCCCTTCGATTTAATTGAAGAAGTGGGTAAGGGTGTACGTGGCGCAGATTGTGTGCAGGTGGTGAGAAATAATTTTGGCCAGGAGTGTGGCAAAATCATTTACGAAAGCAAGCGTACCAAAGACTTCGGTGGCGATTGGATAGAGAAACTTAAAAAAGATATGCGGAGTATGGGCGTAGATGTGGCTGTCATTGTAAGTCAATGTTATCCAAAAGGCATGGATTGCTTCGGACAAAAGGATGGCGTTTGGATTTGTTCTTTCGAGGAAGTGAATGCCGTGGCCTATGTGCTTCGAGATGGTATTTTACGATTGGCTACCGCAATGAAATCGCAGGAGAACCGCGGCGATAAAATGCACATGCTTTATGACTACCTTACCGGAACAGAATTCTCGGAGCAATGGAAAGCCATTCGCGAAGGTTTTATGAGCATGAAACTATCTATCCAAAGGGAGAGAGATGCCATGGAACGCTTATGGAAGGCCAGAGAGAAACAGTTGGAAAAAGTGCTGCTTAATGCTACGCACATCCGTGGATCAATTGAAGGAATCGCAGGAAGCGATAGTATTCAGTTGAGTTTAACTGATGATGACGAGGAAACCCTATTTCTCGAATAGGCAACTCTTAACGCCTCATTTGGATGCCTTTAGCTAAATTGAAAAGAAAGAAAATTTAACAAACAAATATATAAAGTGAATAACAACAAAAATTTCAAAGCAATTAACCTCTTAAGATTTATTGCATTTATTAGTGTTTTGGCTTTTTCCGGGAACGTTTCCGGACAGGCGCTTCAATCCCCAGATGCAAACCTAATTGCCAATTTTTCTTTGGCAGATGGCGGCATACCAACCTATAGCTTGCAGTACAAAGGCAAACCTGTTATAAAAACCAGTAAGCTTGGCCTTGAGCTTAAAGAAGGTAAATCTTTAATAAATGGTTTTAAAATTACCGACACTAAAACCAGCACATTTAACGAAAGTTGGAAACCAGTTTGGGGCGAGGTTAAGGAAATTGTAAACCATTACAATGAATTGGCTGTAACGCTAACACAACAGGAAACCAATAGACACATCATTATCAGGATGCGGTTATTTAATGACGGTTTAGGGTTTAGATACGAGTTTCCGGAGCAGAAAAACTTAGACTACTTTGTTATTAAGGAAGAGAAAACCCAATTCGCGTTAGCAGGCGATCATAAAGCATTTTGGTTGCCTGGCGATTACGATACACAAGAATACAGCACCGTAACTTCCAACTTATCAGAAGTACGTTCAAAAATGAAAGATGCAGTTACCCCAAATGCATCACAAACCACCTTTTCGCCTACAGGCTTACAAACGCCGTTGATGATGAAAAGTAAAGATGGATTATACATTAACATTCATGAAGCGGCTTTGATAAATTATTCTCTAATGTCTTTAAACCTAGATGATAAGAATATGGTGTTAGAATCGTGGTTAACGCCAGATGCAGTAGGAGATAAGGGATACCTTCAGGCGCCTTGTGTATCACCATGGCGAACCATCATTGTAACTGATAAGGCAGGTGACATTTTAACCTCGAAATTAACTTACAACTTAAACGAGCCAACCAAGTTTACAGACGTTTCGTGGATAAAACCAACTAAATATGTTGGCGTATGGTGGGAAATGATTACAGGGAAAAGTACCTGGGCTTACAACGATTTAACCAGTGTACAGCTCGGTGTAACCGATTACGCCAAAACAAAGCCGAATGGAAAACATGGTGCCAACACCGCACATGTAAAGGAGTACATCGATTTTGCAGCCAAAAATGGTTTAGATGCTGTTTTGGTTGAGGGATGGAACGAAGGATGGGAAGATTGGTTTGGTAAAACAAAAGATTATGTTTTTGATTTTGTTACCCCATACCCAGATTTTGATGTCAAAGAATTACATCGCTATGCGGAAAGTAAAGGGATAAAAATTATTATGCACCATGAAACTTCATCATCAGTGCGTAACTACGAAAGGCATTTAGATACTGCATACAAGTTTATGAAAGCCAATGGTTACGATGCTGTAAAAAGCGGCTACGTAGGTAATATCATCCCACGGGGCGAACACCATTATGGGCAATGGTTAAACAACCATTATTTATATGCTATTGAAAAAGCTGCTGAATATAAAATTATGGTAAATGCACATGAAGCCGTTCGCCCTACGGGCTTGGCACGTACTTATCCAAATCTAATCGGTAACGAATCTGCTCGAGGTACAGAATACGAGGCTTTTGGCGGAAACAATGCCGACCATACCACCATTCTACCATTTACCCGTTTAATTGGTGGACCAATGGATTACACGCCAGGGATTTTCGAAACTAAAGTTAGTGCCTACAACCCAGAAAATAATTCGTTTGTGCACAGCACACTTGCACGGCAACTGGCATTATACGTAACCATGTATAGCCCACTACAAATGGCCGCCGATTTACCAGAAACATACAATAAATATATGGATGCGTTCCAATTTATTAAAGATGTTGCGGTAGATTGGGATGATACCAAAGTTTTAGAAGCCGAACCTGGGGATTATATTACCTTCGCTCGAAAAGCCAAAGGGAAGAACAATTGGTTTATTGGGCGCACAAATGACGAGGTTGCACGAACTTCTAAAATCGATTTTAGCTTTCTAGATCCGGGTAAGAAATACACCGCAACCATTTATGCCGATGCTAAGGATGCACATTATGAGACTAATCCTAAGGCTTACACTATCCGTAAAATGGAGGTAACGAGCAAAACGAAGCTTAGTCAATACTGTGCGCCGGGTGGTGGTTATGCCATTAGTGTGATGGCTAAATAACTTTCAATCGACCAGCTTAATTCAAGGAATTTTAAATTTTTAGTCGTAGCAGGTTTAAACTCTTGCTACGACTTTTTTATTGAAAAATTTTCCATCTCTTTTTTTGTATTTGCGCTTTGCTTATTTTGCAGATTGAAAATAGCGCAACCAAATTATATAACTCATGGCAAAAACAAGCAACCACATCGAACTTCAGTTTTTAAGCGAGCCATCTGATGTAAATTACGGTGGCAAGGTGCATGGTGGTATGATGATGAAATGGATAGACCAGGCGGCATTTGCCTGTGCTTTGCAGTGGAGTGAATCTTACTGTGTTACTGTTTATGTAGGTGGTATCCGATTTTTTCACCCTGTACACATCGGTCATTTGGTTAAAATGGAGGCGAGGATTATTTACACGGGCAAAACGAGCATGCATATTGCGGTTGATGCTTATTCAAAACCCATAGGCAAGGCAGACTTTGTTAAAAATACACATTGCATCATTGTTTTTGTAGCCGTTGATGATGATGGACAACCGATAGCAATTCCAACCTTTAAACCCACAACCGAAAAAGAAATTGCGATGCATGGCTATGCCATTAAGTTAATGGAATTGCGTAAAAGTATCGACAAAGAAATGGAGCCTTACATTGTGTAATGTTTAGGCAATGGGAAGCGCAAAGCTAAACCTGCTACCTTCACCAACGGCACTCTCCACCCATATTTTGCCATTTTCGGCTTCAATAAAATCTTTGGAAATGGCCAGGCCCAGGCCTGAACCAGATTTGTTCTGTCCGTCTGTTGGTACCTGAAAGTATCTATCGAACAACCGCTTCTGATATTTTTCTTCGATGCCCTTTCCGAAATCTTTAACAGTAAAATGAATCATCTGATTGTGCTCGAAAGCATCGATCAGTACGGTAGATTTCTCGGCACTGTATCTCAATGCATTCGATAAAAAATTAACCAATACCCAGGCTGTTTTCTGGATGTCGGCATTTACGCTAGGCAGGTTGGTGTCGCAATTTACCTTTAAAGTTATCGCTTTCTGTTCGGCCTGGAATTTCACCGCTTCAAGAGCGTAGTTTATGATTTGAGTCGGCGGGGTTAAGGCAAATGTCAATTTTAAATTTCCTGTTTCTACTTGCGATAGGTCTAAAAGCTCACTTGTGATCTTTAGCAGCCTATCGCTATCATCTTTAATGTGGTTTACAAGCTGGTGCTGTTCGGTGTTGAGACTGCCGATCCGCATATCGTTAAGCAATTTTAAACTCATTTTAATTGATGAAAGTGGCGTTTTCAATTCATGTGAAACCGTTGCGATGAAGTTGGTCTTGGCCTCATCGAGTTCTTTAAATTGCGTGATATTTTTAAGGATGTAAACACTCCCGGCAGATTTTGTTGAGGTAACCACAGCAAGCCCATCCTGATCATCGTAGTTCGGAATAATGATCTCCCGATTTTCAAGCAAAAAGTATGATTCTTTATCATCGGCATAAATTTTCAAGGTGTTATCATCTGTTTCGGGTTTGATGATTCTTTTCAACAGCTCATTTTTGTTGATTAGTGCTGATGCATTTTGTCCAATCACTTTATCGCTATCTAAATTCATCAGCTTTGCTGCTAACTGATTTAGGAAAAGTATTTCATCCTTTTCATTTAGGCCTATTATGGCATCCTGCATTTGGGCGATGATGGCTTCAATGCGCAATTTTTCGGATTTGACTTTAGACAGGTTGCTGTTTTCCCATTCATTTAGTTTAACAACCATGCCGTTAAAGGACTCAGCTAATGCCGTGAACTCATCATTGTTATCGAAATGCAGGCGTTGTTTATAGTTCTTGCTGCTGATTCCTTTTATGGCTTCACTAAACTCTGCCAGAGGGTTGGCCACAAAGCCAGGAAAGTTGACAATAAAGGTGAACAGGATAATGAAACTTATGGTTGCTGCAATCATGATGTACAGATTAGCATCGCCAGCGGTATTACCAGCTTGCGCATTTTTGACATATATGGCTTGCATATTTAAGTTCTCGATGCTTCTAAGTGCAGCTCTTAGCTCCAAAACGCTGGCCTGTTCAGCATTAGCAGTTTGGGAATGCTGCAATAAATAAAAGCTATTTTTTAACTTTTCGAAAGCCATTTGCTCACCTTGCTCGGTGATGTTACTACCCTCTAAATCGATTGTTTTCTTAAATAATTCTGCTTTCTGGTTGGAGATTGGAAATCGGTTCTCATCGAGAATATTCCGCATGGTAGCGACGTATTTCAATGATTTATAGTTATCCTTTAATATCACTTTAGACTTGTTTGATAGCTCGTTTAGAAAGAATAGGGCTATCAACCCGAAGGATAAAACAAGTATAAACAGAAACCCGAATCCGAGGCGGAGTTTGGTTTTAATTTTCATGGATGTAAATGTTAATATATACGATCACTTTTGTTAATCTATGATTACAGATTGTATCTAACGGCTAGGAGAGAATGACCAAATCAATTTCTTTGGCAGCTAAATTACGCAACAGTTGATTAAAAATTGCCGTCCTTAAGATTACCTGGAAAATATTTAAATGCGGTTTGCCTATGCAGATGGTGGTAATCTCTTTTGCTACAGCCGTATCAATGATGGTTTGTGTAATTTGGTTACTCTTCACTTTAACTACCTCTGCCCCCAGTTCAGTTGCCAATTTAAAATGGTTAATCAAGTGTCGCTGTTTATCTAGCTTAATTCTATCCGAGCTTTCTGCATCACTCTGCACGTAGAGTACGATCCAAGGCGAATGATAATATGAAGCAAGCCTGGCCGTTTTACGAATTACCACGCCAGCGGTTTCGGCGTTTGCCGATATACAAGCCAAAAAACGTTCGGGCCTCAGCTTGATGGATTTCGGAATCTCTGTCTGAATTTTCCGTTCGACCTGGTGAACCACTTCTTTTAATGCCAGTTCTCTAAGCTGTAAAATTTTATCAGCCTGGAAGAAATTTTGCAGTGCCCTTTCTATTTTGCTGTTGTCGTAAATCTTTCCTTCTTTAAGCCTTGTTATCAGTTCATCGGCTGTTAAATCGATATTTACAATTTCATCAGCAATTTCCAAGATCTTATCAGGAATACGTTCGGTTATGCTAATGCCGGTAATGTGCTCAATTTCCTCATTTATACTTTCTAAATGTTGGATGTTTACTGCAGAAATCACATTAATCCCCGCCTCAAGCAAATCGAATACATCTTGCCAGCGCTTGCCATTTTTACTCCCTTCGGCATTTGTATGGGCAAGTTCATCAACCACCACAATTTCTGGATGACGGTTTAAAATACCTTGCAGATCCATCTCTTCAATTTCTTTGCCTCGATAGAAAATTTTCTTTCGAGGAATTAGACTTAATCCTGCCACCAGCGCTTCAGTTTCTATCCGCTTATGGGTTTCAATATAGCCTATACAAACATCAATTCCATTACGCGCCAACGCATGAGATTCTTGTAGCATGCGGTAGCTTTTTCCAACGCCCGCACTCATTCCAATATAGATTTTAAGTTTACCCCTTCTTGATTTTTGAATGAGTCGCAGAAAATGTTTTACAGAATCTTCTTCCATGGCTTTAAATGATGAACACTATTGTCATAAACAGGTGCAAAATAGTTGCTAACGCAATTAAAACGATACTGCAATACTTGCCGTCAATGCAGTATTCGCATTTACCATCGTTTGATTTCGTTCGAATATTTGATCCTTGCTATCGTAAGTTTTTCCTTCCAACCTAATTAAGGCATTAGGAATTGGAGCATAATCAATGTTTAAAGAATATCCCTTTGTTTTAAATCCGTTGGGTGTAGCCGTGGCAATAAAGATACCATTGCGATCATTGTAATATTCAAATCTTCCGGCCAGCGCCCATTTTTCTGCAAACTTATATTGCGCTATTAATACAGGAGAGAAAATTTCGTTTGTACCTTTGCTACCTTTTGTTTTCTGCTGCGTTCCATAATCAAATCCCAGGGTTAATCCGAGTTTATTATTAAGCTGTATAATGCCATAAATATTATGGTATACCCGGTTTACACCAACCGAATCTACGCCTTCAACGCCAACATAGTTGCTGTAGTTTATGGTAAATGAATCACTAGGTTTCCAGGTTATTTGCAGCCCACCCGCAGGCTTGTTGTTACCCGTTTGCCGGCTAATTCTTTGCCATCCATTAAGGTAAAGTAAAGTCGCTGCAAGTTTTCCATCGGCAGTTGCATAACTAATTTTCGCTCCAGACTCGTAGTATGGTGTGTTTTCTGAAGAAATGTTTCTTGTGAGTACCCAGCAATCTTTGGCAATGGCACTTTCAAAACCAATATGTGAGGAAAAAATTCCGGCATCGACCCAAAGGTTCTCTGTTTGAGACAATTTAATACCCGCATTGGCTTCAAATATGTTTTTAAGCACACCTGGTTCTGCTGCTAAATTTGCATTGGGATAGGTTCCGGCCATTAATGCCAGGTTTGCCCTAATGTTAGCACTTTCATAGGTCGCTTTAACAAAGCCTAAATTTAGGTTTACTTCATTGGCCCTATTGTGTGAATAAATGAACGAAGGACGGTTATGTTCTGCAGGTTTGTTAAAATCGTAGTTATAATAGGTTTCCAAATAGCCTGAAAATTTAACTTTTGCGTCTGTTTGCGCAAAGGCAGTGCATGTTGTTGTTATTAAACTAAATAAGATGATGATTTTTTTCATTTCAATTTTTTATCAAGATGAGTTTGTTTTAAAGTGATGATTATAAATTATCCAAAGCTGAATTCAGCTTTAAAACATTTACCACCGGCGGGCCAAATAAGCCCATAAAAGATCTTTCTGTGTTCATAGAAACTAGTTCTCTCACTTTCTGCAAAGTAATTTTTCGGGCTGTGGCCACCCTGGCAACTTGAATTGCGGCACCTTGCTCAGAAATATCAGGATCTAAGCCACTGCCGGAAGCGGTAACTAAGTCTGCAGGGATTTCCGAAATTTTTAGTCCTGGATTGTATTTCATCAGGGTGTCTATCCTGGCTTGTACCTCTTTTAGGTAGTCTGGGTTTGATGGGCCTTTGTTTGATCCGGCAGAACCGGCTGCATTATAGCTGGCAGCTGATGGTCTTCCCCAAAAATATTTCGCTTGGGTAAACGACTGGCCAAGCAGGCTATAACCAACTGTTTTTCCATTTTTGATAATTTTTTCTCCATCACCTTTTCCTTTTGAGAATCTTCCGGCGATAGCAATGCTAATGGGATAGATTAGGCATAGCAACACGATCAAAACTAAGGTTAATCGCAGAGATGGTATGATGTACTTTTTCATGATTTTTTTGCTTGTGGGAAGTATGATGTTTCTCACGATTCCCGGTAATACTTATACTAATAATCCAATACAGAGGTCGATTAATTTAATGCCAATGAACGGAGCAACCACGCCACCTATACCATAGATAAATAGGTTTCTTCGCAGTAAAGCGGTGGCACCTATGGGTTTGTAAGCGACGCCTTTCAGGGCCAAGGGAATTAATATTGGAATGATGATGGCATTAAAAATTACGGCAGACATGATGGCGCTTTCCGGAGAATGCAGGCCCATAATATTTAAATGTTGCAGCGCCGGAATAGAGGCAATAAATAATGCAGGTACAATGGCGAAATACTTGGCTACATCGTTTGCGATTGAGAATGTGGTTAAGGTTCCCCTGGTAATTAATAGCTGTTTCCCAATTTCTACAATTTCAATCAATTTGGTGGGGTCATTATCTAAATCGACCATATTGCCAGCTTCTTTGGCGGCTTGCGTGCCACTGTTCATGGCCACACCCACATCTGCCTGTGCAAGTGCAGGTGCATCATTGGTACCATCGCCCATCATGGCAACCAGTTTACCCAATGCTTGTTCGTCTTTTATGTAGTTCATTTTATCCTCAGGCTTTGCTTCAGCGATAAAATCATCTACACCGGCTTTTTCTGCAATGTATTTGGCAGTTAACGGGTTATCTCCGGTAACCATTACGGTTTTAACACCCATTTTACGCAGTCTTTCAAATCGTTCGCTGATGCCAGGTTTGATGATATCCTGAAGCTCAATTACGCCCAGAGCTTGTTCATTTTCGGCTACCACCAACGGCGTGCCTCCATTGGTTGCAATTTCTTTCACCCGTGTTTGCAAATCTGTGGGGAAAACATGTCCGGCACGTTCCACCATGTTTCTTATTGAATCAAAAGCGCCTTTTCTAATCCTTCGTCCGTCGGTAGTATCCATTCCGCTGGCACGGGTTTCTGCTGTGAATTTGATAAACTGGGCGTTTGCTGGTATGGTTTGAACCTCAATGCCTTGTGCTTTGGCAAGCTCGAGTATTGATTTCCCTTCAGGGGTTTCATCAGCCAGCGAGCTCAATACACAAGCATCAATGAAAACACTACTGTTCACATTTTCTGTCGGATAGAAATTGGTGGCTTTACGGTTGCCAATGGTAATGGTGCCGGTTTTATCCAACAACAAAACATCAATGTCTCCTGCGGTTTCTACTGCCTTACCAGATTTTGTGATTACGTTGGCCCGCAGGGCCCTGTCCATACCGGCAATGCCAATAGCCGAAAGTAGCCCTCCGATGGTTGTCGGTATTAAACATACGAACAGAGAAATCAATGCAGCAATGGTTATAGGCGTGTTGGCATAGTCTGCAAATGGCTTAAGTGTTACACATACAATGATGAACACGAGTGTAAAACTGGCCAATAGAATGGTTAGCGCAATTTCATTAGGTGTTTTCTGGCGAGATGCACCTTCAACCAGAGCAATCATTTTATCGAGGAAGCTTTCGCCAGGGGCGGTACTAACTTTAACTTTGATTTCGTCAGACAATACTTTCGTTCCGCCGGTAACCGAAGATTTATCGCCGCCAGACTCACGGATAACGGGTGCCGACTCGCCAGTAATGGCAGATTCGTCGATAGTAGCAATACCTTCGATAATTTCGCCATCAGTTGGAATGGTGTCGCCGGCTTCACAAATGAAAATATCGTCTTTTTGCAATTGATTTGAAGAGCGGATTTCTACCTTCCCATTCGAAAGCATTACTTTCGCCGGGGTTTCTTCACGGGTTTTTCTCAAGCTGTCGGCCTGGGCTTTACCTCGTGCTTCTGCAATGGCCTCGGCAAAATTGGCGAATAGCACTGTTAAAAAAAGGATTACGAAAATAAAGAAATTGTAAAGTGGAGCGCCTTCATCGCCATGTGTAATGGAATACACCGTTACATAGGCCATTACAAGCGTACCTATTTCTACAGTAAACATTACCGGGTTGCGAACCATTACTCTCGGATCGAGTTTTATAAACGACTGCTTTAATGCAGTTTGCACTAAGGCAGGTTCAAACAATTTATTATTGGGTTTCATTTTATTTACTTTAAATTAATTTTTTGTAAAGGCTGTTTATTTTGGGAATACAAAACCGCAAAGCGCTTAATTATTTAATTCTCATGATACATTTCCAATAGCTATCGGCCAACCAACGTAAAATATTCTGCCAACGGACCTAAGGCAAGGGCAGGAAAATACGAGAGCGCATTCAATACCATAATCACAGCGAAAGTCATCAAGGCAAAGGTTTTAGTATCTGTTTTTAATGTTCCGGCAGATTCGGGAATAAATTTTTTGGCACCTAGTAAACCTGCAATGGCAACCGGACCAATAATTGGTAAAAACCTTCCCAGGAAAATAATCACTCCGGTAAGTATGTTCCAGAAGGTATTATTATCGCCCAGGCCTTCAAAACCCGATCCGTTGTTGGCATTTGATGAGGTAATTTCATACAGCATTTCAGAAAAGCCATGGAAGCCAGGGTTATTAAGCCAGTTTTTAGGTTGCACTGCCCATGCTGCATCGCCAGAATTGGTAAATACAAAGCTTGCAATTGCGGTGCCCGCTAGAATTAAAAAGGGACTTAAAAGGGTAATAATGGCGGCGATTTTGATTTCCCTTGCCTCAACTTTATGACCCAAAAATTCTGGCGTTCTGCCAACCATTAATCCAGAGATAAATACTGCAATAACGAGATAGATGAAATAATTAAGCAAACCAACGCCACAACCTCCATAAAATGCATTTATCATCATAGCCAATAATTGCCATAAACCTGTTAAGGGCATACTACTATCATGCATGCTGTTTACCGAGCCGGTAGAGATAATGGTGGTAACGGTACTCCAATAGGCAGAAGCCGCAGGTCCGAAGCGAACCTCCTTGCCTTCCATTGCCCCGGTAGTTTGCGAAATGCCGATTTTCGCCAATGCAGGGTTGCCGCTTAATTCTGATGTTAGCGACGGAATTAGTAGCATGAACATACCGATAGTCATGATGCCGAAAATTGTCCACCCTAGTTTTTTTCTGCGGATGAAATAGCCGAATGCAATAACCATTGCCATTGGAATAATTACCTGTGCCACCAGTTCTACCATGTTGGTGAAATAGCTTGGGTTTTCAAATGGATGGGCAGAATTTACACCAAAATAGCCGCCGCCGTTTGTGCCCAGATGTTTTATAGCGATCATTTGGGCAGCAGGTCCACGCGATACGTTTACGGTATCTCCCTGCATCGTAACAAACTGGTCTTTACCCTGGTAGCTTGAGGGGGTGCCGTTGAAACTTAGTATTAAAGCCACAACAAGCGCAAGAGGAAGCAATAAACGGGTAATTGCCCGAACAAAAAATTCGAAGAAATTTCCCAAGGCAGCAGTAGTTTTATCTCTAAAAGCTTTAAACAAAACTACTGCAGCCGCAATACCTGTTGCCGCACTTACAAATTGCAGAAACATAAGTACAAATTGCTGCGAAAGGTAGCTTACCCCGGTTTCGCCCGAGTAATGCTGGAGATTACAATTCGCCACAAAACTAATGATGGTGTTAAACGCTAAATCAGGTGTCATCCCGGGGTTTCCATCAGGGTTAAGTGGTAATTTATCTTGAAACAACAACACAAAAAAGCCATATACTAACCAGATTAAATTGATGGTTAGCAAAGCTTTTAGATGCTGTTTCCAAGTCATTTGTTCTTTGATGTTAATACCCGAGAGTTTATATATGCCCTTTTCTAGTGGTATTAAGAAGTCTGTCCATACCTTTTCGCCGGCAAAAACCTTAGATAAGTATTTACCCAGTGGTATGGCAATGATTAAGGTAAGTAGGAACGTGGCAACAATGCCAAAGAGTTCAGTGTTCATTGTTAAAATTTTTCGGGTTTAAGCAGCACGTAAATCATGTAGATAAATACGGCTAGGGAAATAATGAATAGTGCTAACATGGCTTTAGATTTTTTCGAAAAAGTCGATTGATTTGTAACTTGCCCAACAGAGCAATAGGATACTTAAAAACAAAATAACTGTCATAACTTTAATAGATTTATAAAGCCTATTGCCAACAGTAATGCCATTACACTGAGTGTATTATTAACCTACTGACTGTTAGCTGATTAATTGTTTATTTTCTTGTTTTGGTGATTTTTGAAGAATGGAAACCTTTCCATTTTGGAAGGGTTTTTATCAGTTTGGAAGGGAATAGATTCTTCCTGCGGGGATAAATAAACAGTCATGACGAACATGGCAATGCACTTTTTTGTTTGGAAAAAAGGCTTTTGTAGCTAAACCCGGTTGCAGCGGATACAGGCCCCAAGCCTAAGGCCTGAAGCCGTATGAGCGTAAAACGGGGCTTGCGAAAACATGAAAAACAGGTTTTGCTTTTCTAATTATAAATACCGGCAGCGATTAATCGGTAATTTGATAGCTTTCTATTTTGCGGTAAAGCGTGGTGAGGCCGATACCCAAGAGCCGGGCGGTTTCAGTTTTATTGCCTTTTGTATGTGCAAGTACTTTTTTGATATGCACTTTTTCTACCTCATCGAGATTGTAGGGATCCTCTATAGGCGTATGACCCAAAAATTCTGTTGGTAGGGCAGACATGCTCATGTGGTTTCCATCGGCAAGGATAACCAGCCTTTCGATTACATTTTTAAGTTCTCTGATGTTTCCTTTCCAGTAGTGGGTTTGGAAAGCCTTGAGAATTTCCTCATCGATTACCATCTCTGGATGATTGACTTTAACCGAAAATTCCTTTAAATAATGGTTGGCTAGCAAGGGAATGTCATTTTTTCTTTCGCGTAGGGGAGGAAGCATAATCGTGAAAACGGCTAGCCTGTAATATAAATCTGAGCGGAATTTGCCCGAGTCGGCATCGGCTTTTAGATCTTTATTTGTGGCCGCCAAGATGCGAACATTAACTTGGTTGGTACGTGTATCGCCAACTTTTATAAAGCTTTGGCTTTCTAACACACGCAGCAACTTGGCTTGCAGATCGAGGTTCATCTCGCCAATCTCATCTAAGAAAAGTGTGCCTCCATTGGCCTCTTCCAACAGGCCTTTTTTGTCTTTATTGGCGCCGGTGAAGGCGCCGGCTTTGTAGCCAAAAAGTTCACTCTCTAGCAAATCGGGACTGAAACCGCTACAGTTTAAGGCCACAAAGGGCTTCGTTGCCCGGTTACTCTCGTAATGGATAGATTGTGCAAAAACCTCTTTGCCCGTGCCTGTTTCGCCGAGCAGAAGTACGGTTGTGTCTGTAACGCTTACTTTTTTTGCTAATGCTATGGCATCATTGAGGGTTCTTGAATTTCCTATAATGGTATCGAAACGATGTTTTCGGGCAATTTTATCTTCCAAATCAAACACTCGTTTTTGCAGGTTTGCCTTATCTATTGCTTTGTAAAGCAGGGGAATAATTTTATCGTTGTCATCGCCCTTTACCAGATAATCGAATGCACCATTTTTAATGGCCAAAACCCCATCAGAAACGGTGCCATAAGCGGTAAGGTTAATTACCTCTACGAAAGGTTTTAAAGCTTTAATGTCTTTAACCAATGCCACGCCATTTACATCGGGCAACTTTACATCGCTTATTACAATGCTTACATCGTGGTTTTTTAAAAGCTTGAGGCCCTCTTTGCCATTTTCAGCTTGCAAAGTTTTAAAACCTTCTAGCTCGATTATGCGAGCGAGTAAACTACTGATTTTTTTTTCGTCATCGATGATGAGGATGATCCCATTCATAACCCTAAATTATGCCACAATATTAATTATTTGTTTGTACCTTTTTCGTTTCTACTGCACTAAATAAAACCTTTTTAAGCATATTTGGGTCGACAAAGCAAATTTTATGTTTAAAAAGATAGCTGTATTAGTTACGATCGGTTTTTTCTCTATTGCGGCTGTGGCGCAACAAGTTCGTCCTTCAAAATCATCAGAAATTTACCGTGAATTAAAAACATTGAAACAGATACCGAAGGTTTTATACCTTGCTGCGCACCCAGATGATGAAAATACGGGTTTGCTATCGTGGCTAATTAACGATCAGCATGTAGAAACTGCCTACTTATCATTAACCAGGGGAGACGGAGGACAGAACTTACTTGGTAACGAGCAAGGTGCTGCCTTGGGTTTGATTAGAACACACGAATTATTAGAGGCGAGAAAATTAGATGGCGCCCAACAGTTTTTTACCCGGGCCATTGATTTTGGATTCTCTAAAAACACAACGGACACCTTTAAACAATGGGATGCTGACAGCATTACGGCAGATGTGGTTTGGGTAATTAGAAAATTTCGCCCTGATGTGATTATTTGTCGTTTTCCACCAACAGCCGCCGCCGGACATGGGCAGCATGCCGCTTCTGCCGTGGTTGCAGAAAAGGCATTTAAGCTCGCCGGAGATAAAAGCGCCTTCCCCAATCAACTTAAGTATGTGGATGTTTGGCAACCTAAGCGCCTGGTGTGGAACACTTTTAGGTTCGGAGGAACCAATACAACATCAGAAAGCCAGTTTAAGGTAAACGTTGGGCAATACGATGCGCAATTGGGCATGGGTTATGGGGAATTGGCAGGATTGAGTAGAAGTTTACACAAAAGCCAGGGTGCAGGCACGCAATCTGTTGCTGGTATGCGAACGGAGTATTTTACACCTGTATTGGGCGAACCTGCTAAGCGAAGCCTTTTTGATGGTTTAAACCTTAGCTGGAGCGATAAAGGCGTGGGCGATTTAGATGAATTAGTTGATATTGTGTTGTTGTCTTTCGATTATAACCAACCTGCTAAAAGCTTACATGGTTTATTAATGCTAAGAAAGAAAATTGGAGAAATAAACGATGCAAATTTAAGAAAGGAAAAGCTTGCAGCCATAGATCGGATTATTTTAAGTGCAGCAGGATTTATGGGTGAGATTGTTACCAACCAGGCTGAGGCTGTTGCAGGCAATGGGTACAATTTCAGATTGAATTTAATTGCCAGGGCAGACACTCCCGTAATTTTAGAAAGCGTAAATTGGATAAACCAAACTGATAATTTATTGCAACAGTTACCAAACGATTCTTTATTTACCCTTGAACGAAAAATTATACTGCCTGCAAATAGCGCTGTTAGCGAACCTTATTGGTTGGCTAAGCCGCCAAAAAATGCCGCAACTTTTAGTGTAGCAAATGATACCCTAATTGGTATGCCTGAAGTGCCACCGGCACTAAATGTTGTTGTTGGGTTGAAGATAGCTGGCGAGAAATTTACAGTCAACCTACCTCTATCTTACAAAAAATTAGATCCGGTAAAAGGCGATGTTGTAGAAGCATTGCGGATTGTACCCCCTTTAGATGTAGCTTTTGCAGACCCTGTGTATTTTGCAAAAGAAAAGGAGAGTTTAGTTATTGCTGTACGTTTTAGGGCAAACAAAAATATTAACGATGGAAAAGTCGCATTCAAAATTGGCGATCAGGTTATTGGTAGTTTTGGAAACATAAATTTATCTGCGAATACCATCACTACGAAATCGTTTACCATTCCGGCTGATGATTTAAAGAAAATTAAGCAAAGTCAGAACAAACTTGAGGCAGTGGTAACCGCAGAAGGCGGAAGGTATAGCACCGGGCAGAAGTTAATCCAATACCCGCACTTACCCACCTTACAATATTTTGAACCCGCTACGGCTTGGTTACTTAAAGACGATGTGAAAGTACTGGCCACCAAGATTGGCTATATCGAAGGTGCTGGTGATGTAATTCCTGCTTTTTTAAGGCAGGCAGGTTTGCAGGTTGATGTATTAACTGAGGCAGATATTTTAAATGCCAGCAAACTGGCCACTTATGATGCAATTGTAACAGGTGTACGGGTAATCAATACAGAGAAAAGAATCAAAAACTGGCAAGTTGCCTTACGGAATTATGTAGAAAATGGTGGTACAATGGTGATGCAGTACAACACCACACAAGATATGGCCTTACAGGATTTTGGCATTTATCCGCTTTCAATTTCGGGCAAGCGGGTAACCGAAGAAAATGCAGAAGCAAGGTTGATCGATCCGAAACACAAGCTTTTAAATTATCCTAACAAAATAACTGCAGCAGATTTTAAAGGATGGGTGCAGGAGCGAGGTGCCTATTTTCCAGATAAATGGGATGAGCATTATGAGCCGCTCTTTGAGATGAACGACACCGGTGAAGAACCATTGAAGGGTGCTACACTCTATGCCAAATTCGGTAAAGGGAACTTTATTTATTCTCCACTTGCTTTCTTCAGGCAATTTCCTGCGGGAAATGTTGGTGCAGCCAGGTTATTTTTCAATTTTATATCGGCAGGAAAATAATATGAAAAATCAGCTAAAAAATTGGAATACCTGGTACCTCCTGTTGACTGCGGCATTGGTGTTTCAAATTTTTCTGTACTACCTCTTTACTAAAATTTGGGCATGAGCAGTATAGATTGGATTGTGCTTATTGCCACACTTTTGGTTATCGTGGTCTATGGGGTTTTCATAGGCAGAGGCCAGAAAAGTAATGCCTCATACCTAAAGGCCGATAATAAAATGCCATGGTACATTGTGCTTCTTGGTATCATGGCTACTCAAGCAAGTGCAATTACCTTTTTATCTGCACCGGGGCAGGCCTATACCGATGGTATGCGCTTCGTTCAATACTACTTTGGTTTGCCGTTGGCGATGATTGTCATCTGCATTACGTTCATTCCGATCTTCCAGAAGCTGAATGTTTACACTGCCTATGAGTACCTGGAAAATCGTTTTGATAAGAAAACGAGGGTACTTACATCCTTACTGTTTCTATTTTCCAGGGGATTATCTACTGGTATTAGCATCTACGCTCCGAGCATCATTTTATCGAGCGTACTTAACTGGAACATTTACCTTACCAATGTTTTAACGGGTGGTATTTTATTAATTTATACTTATGTTGGCGGCGCTAAAGCCATTGCCCACACCCAAAAACTTCAGTTCTTAATTATCTTGGGAACAATGGGTTTCGCCGCATTTCTACTCATTCAGAATATGCCAAACGGCGTTGGCTTTAAAGATGCATTATACCTGGCAGGCAAATCGGGTAAACTAAATGTGATTACAACAGATTTCGACTGGAAAGATAAATACAACATTTGGAGTGGTTTGATTGGTGGTTTCTTCCTGGCGCTTTCTTACTTCGGTACCGATCAAAGTCAGGTTGGGCGTTACATAACTGCTAAAGATAATACCAATGCCAAAATGGGATTATTGTTAAATGGTTTGGTTAAAATACCCATGCAATTTGCTATTTTATTAATTGGCGCATTGTTATTTGCTTTCTTCTCGCTGAAGCCTGCACCCATTTATTTTAACGAGCGTTCTTATCAATCGCTTAAAGATACCAGGCCACAGGAAGCGGCCGTGTTTGAGAAGGAGCACCAGTTATTAGAAAAGCAGTTTAATCTCCAGGCTAAGACGATCCTCAAAGAGAAAGCGGCAAATGCGCCTACATTAACAGCTTCAATTGATAAGTTTAAGGCTACACAACAACAGGTAAAGGTTTTACATGGCAAGGTTGAAGATGCCATCAATCAATCGAACCTTAATGCCGAAAAAACTGATACCAATTATATCTTTCTATACTTCGTTAAAAATACACTCCCGGTGGGGATGGTCGGGCTGCTATTTGCAGTTATATTTTTAGCCAGCTGGGGTTCTATTTCTGCTGCACTAAATTCGCTGGCGGCTTGCTCACTTAAAGACGTACATCTCATTTTTAGCAAAGACCAGCCTGACGATCGCCAGGAATTAAGATTTAGCAGGTTGCATACCTTGGCCTGGGGAATTTTTTCTATTGCCGTGGCTATGTTTGCCACACAAATGGGATCTTTAATTGAAGCGGTAAACGTGCTGGGTTCGCTATTTTATGGCCCAATTCTCGGTATTTTCTTAGTGGCTTTCTATTTTAAAAAGATAGATGGCCCTTTGGTATTTATTTCGGCAATATTATCAGAAATTATGGTAATCGCCGTTTATGAATTTGATGTCGTTTCATTCTTATGGCTAAATGTGGTTGGTGCAGCGGCAGTAATTATCTTTTCGACTTTAGGATTATTATTTTATCGTCCTAAAGTTTTAAATTCGTAAAAAAAACAACAAAACAGATAATAATATTACTATGAGAACAATGATTAAATCCATCGCTTTGCTTTTTACGGCAATTACGATTTCGGTAAGTGCGATGGCACAAGATGCACAGCCTAAACCAAGTCCGGCGGCTACTGCGACTGGTAAGGTTAAAAATGCTACTATTACCATCACCTACAGCAGTCCTGCGGTTAAAGGGCGTAAAATCTGGGGTGGTTTAGAAGCTTGGGATAAAGTTTGGCGTGCAGGCGCAAACGAAGCCACCACTTTCGAAACCGATAAAGATATTATGGTAGAAGGCAAAGCATTGCCAGCAGGGAAGTATAGTTTTTTCTTAATCCCGAAAGAAAGCGGCACCTGGACAGCCATTTTTAACAAAGAGCCAAAACAATGGGGTGCTTACAAATATGAGGAATCGAAAGACGCATTACGCGTTGATGTAAAAACAAAAGCATTGAAAGCTACTCAAGAACGTTTGGTTTACAAAATTACTAAATCTGGCTTTTCATTAGAATGGGATAAAATCGCTGTTCCGGTAATGATTAAATAAGTACCAAGACATTTTTTGAAGGCCATTTCGGATATTTCGGAATGGCTTTTTTGTTGCACAAGCATTCGTAAATTAACCAATACATAAGTTTTACTTCAGCTTAAAATATTATTTTCGGCAGATAAATACTCTAAGATGAAGCTTGCCATTAAAACCTTATCCATACTGCTGTTGATGAAACTGAATATTTTAGCCCAACAGCCGTCTCGTATTTTTTCCATCACCCAACACAAGCCTGTAGAATTGGTAAATGTTTTTTTAGGCTCATCTGGCGATCATGGTCAAATGTCCCCGGCAGCATCTTATCCCTTTTCTATGCTAAGTATTGGTCCGCAAACGTATCCGAAGACACATATGGGCTATGAATACCTGGCCAAAAAATTTGAGGGTTTTACCCATAACCGGTTCGAAGGAGTGGGATGCCAGGGTTCTGGGGGAAACATTTTCGTTAAACCTTTCCTGGGCAACGATCCCAAAAAATCAATATTGATAAAATCTTCAGAAAAAGCATCTCCGGGATATTACGAAGTTGGTTTCGAAAATCGGATTAAAGCCAGCTTTGCAGTGCTAGGAAATTTGGGCAAACATGTATATCAGTTTCCAAAGGGAGATAAAGGGATCTATCTTGATTTGGGATATGCTTTTAACGGTGCTTTTGTAAAAGAAGAACATACGCTTAACAAAAACGCACTCTCTGGATGGATCGAATCGAAAACGACATGCGGCGCAGGAAAATACCGCATTTACTATTACCTGAAATTGGAGGGCAATGCAACATGGGTACAGCAATCTAAGCATGAGTTTGTAGCGAAAATAGACGAAAGTGCCACTTCTGCTGAACTTAACGTGGCACTTTCTTCAGTAGACACAGAAGCGGCCAAAGCAGATATAAGCACCAAGACCCTGGCCGCCCTTAAGGTACAAAGTGCCACAGATTGGAATAATCAGCTGGCGAAAATAGCGGTTAGTGGCGATATGGAAAGTGCAAAATTATTTTATTCGTTATTATATCGTACGATGCAGTCGCCCTATGTTATATCAGAAAGCAATGGGCAATACCGGAATACAAAAGGCGAATTAAAAACCGACCGACAAATCCGATACAATGGTTGGGCCATTTGGGATAATTATAGAACTCAGCTTCCTTTACTTTCGCTAATTGCACAAGATCGTTACGCTGGCATGGTTACATCTATTGCCGACTTGTATAACTCAGGAAAAAAAGATTATGCTGGTCAATACGAACCATCTAACACCGTAAGGTCTGAGCATGCGATTGTTGTTTTATTGGATGCCTACCGAAAGGGCTATCCCGTAAATTTTAACCAGATTATCGATTCCTTAGAAAAAGAAGTTGCTGGCCTGGACTACAAATCGCCAGATAAAGCCTTAGAAAGCAGTTACGATAATTGGGCGCTCTCAGAAATCTATACAATCTTAAATAATACTGAAAAGGCACAGGTTTACAAACGTAAGGCGCTGGAATACAAAACCTATTGGAACAAAGATTTTAAAGATTTAAGTAAGAACGATGTAGACAGGATGCAGGCTAGAGGATTATACCAAGGAACCATTTGGCAATATCGCTGGTTTGTGCCGTACGATTTTAAAGGTTTGATTGAACTAGATGGAGGGGAGGAAGCTTATATCGCCAAATTAGATGAGTTTTTCGAGCGAGATTTATATAATCATGCCAACGAACCCGATCTTCAGGTTCCGTTAATGTATAACGTAACCGATCAGGGTTTTAAATCCCAATATTGGATGCGCCAGATTGCCGCAGATACTGTTATTCAAAATTATTTTAACGATAACAGCCGGGGAATAGGAAGCTACATAGGGAAAATTTACCGCAACCAACCGCAGGCATACCTGCGCACTATGGACGATGATGCAGGCGCCATGAGTGCCTGGTATGTGTTTGCCGCAAGTGGGTTTTCTCCAGCATGCGTAGGTTGGCCAGTTTACTATTTAAATGTTCCTCTTTTTACTAGCTTAAACTTTCAGCTTCCTAACGGGAAGAATTTTAAGATAGAGGTAGAAAATTTCAGTCCGAAAAACAAATATATCAAACAGGTATTCCTGAACGGGAAGCTTTGGAACAAAAATTTCATCACCCAGGATGACATCAATAAAGGAGGCATCTTAAAAATTGTATCTGCAGCAGTTCCGGTTAAAAAGTCGCTTACCGAAAATTGGATATCGACCATTGAGTAATAGCTTTTACGAGCGCTTGATGTACTGTAACAATTGCGACGAATTTTTTAGTTTGAAGCAAACAAAATATTGCCTGCAATGTTATTGAAGCTATAAAAGATACATTATGGCACCTTTAAAGATAAGCGAAGAACAACATGCTAATTTAAGCAACAAGAACAACACCACCACAATTTATGATCAGCCGTTAGCACTTCATCCAGAAGCCTACAAAGTAAAAGGTCCATCGCCAGAAAAGATGAGTACCGTTTCCTCGTCTCTGCGTAGCTATGCACATGGTCTGTACGGATTGCTATAGGTAAAGCGTACGCTCAAAAAAGGTTTAATAATTACAAGATATGGGGATTTGTTTAACAGGTTCCCTTTTTTATTGCATCCAATTTAGTTAATGAATTCAAGCGCTTTGATTTGTTTTATCGTGTGATGCTACCAAATAATTTACGTGGTGTCAAAAAAAACTAAATTAAGTGCAATTTTGCGTAGACGGCCATCAACATACCCAATCAGTTGGTATTTTAGCTTAAAATTCGGCCACTCTCCAGTGGCGTAATACATTTATTCATTTTAAACAGATTTATGAAAGCCATAGGATTTAAAACATCGCTACCTATTGAGGAAACAAATAGTTTCATTCAGTTTGAAAAAGAAATACCACAACCTACACAAAGACAGTTATTGGTAAAGATTGAAGCCGTTAGCGTAAACCCTGTTGATTACAAGATAAGGCAAAATAGCCTGAAAGAGCAGGTGTCTGATGAGCCAAAAATCATTGGGTGGGATGCCGTAGGCGTTGTTGAAGCAGTTGGAGATAATGTATCATTATTTAATGTTGGCGATCGGGTTTTTTATGCGGGCGACCTCAACAAAGCGGGATCAAACCAGGAATTTCAATTGGTTGATGAAAGGATCGTTGGTTGTGCTCCCAGACAGTTATCTACTGAAGAGATCGCTGCATTACCGCTTACTGCACTTACCGCTTACGAAATCTTATTCGATCGGATGCGCCTGAGCAAAACCAAGGATGAAGGAAAATCGATCTTGATTATTGGTGGTGCAGGTGGTGTGGGCTCTATCGCCATTCAAATTGCTAAACAGGTGTTGGGCTTACAAGTAATCGCTACGGCATCCAGAGAAAACTCTGTGGACTGGTGTAAAAAAATGGGTGCCGATGTAGTCGTTAATCATAAAAATCTGGTAGCAGATATGAAGGCCGCGGGATATGATCAGGTAAATTACATCCTCGATTTTGTAGATGTTAACCAATATTGGGATGCGTTTGTAGTGCTGATTAAACCACAAGGACAAATTGGCTCCATCAGCGATCCGACAGGGCCTGTAAACCTTCGTCAACTAAAAGGGAAAAGTGTTAGTTTCCATTGGGAGTTGATGTTTACAAGATCAATGTTCGAAACCGACGATATGGAACAACAGCATACCATCTTAAATACGATCGCCAATTGGGTAGATGAGGGCATTATCTCCAGTACGCTTACCACTACATTGCATGGCCTGTCAGTAGAAAGTTTGAAGGAAGCGCACCGTCAGCTTGAATCAGGTACCACAATTGGCAAACTGGTAATTAAGTTTTAGCGTTCCAAGCTATCTACCAAACCAAACCTTTAATAAGCAATATTGTATTATTCTTATTGAATGATAATTATTTGTAAATCTTAGTCGAATGAGACAGAGTGCTGGATTGTTACTTTACCGGAAAGTTGGCTCCGAGTTATCTTTTTTCCTCGTGCATCCGGGAGGGCCATTTTATGTAAAAAAGCATTTGGGTGTGTGGTCAATTCCTAAGGGAGAATTCGAAGGAGATGAGTTACCTTTGGATGCAGCTATCAGGGAATTTGAGGAAGAAGTGGGTACAAAAGTCGAAGGAGAATTCATCGAGCTTGAACCCATTATCCAAAAAGGCGGTAAAAAAGTATTGTGTTGGGCAGTTGAAGGAAATCTTGATCCAAATACATTGGTAAGCAATACTTTCGATATGGAATGGCCGCCTAAGTCTGGTAAAACAGCAAGTTTTGTAGAGATTGACAAGGGAGATTGGTTTACCTACGGTGAAGCCATTAAAGTTATTAAAGACAGGCAAATACCATTGCTCGATCAGTTGGTAACCATTTTGAAACCTTAAGCTTCCACCGTAACGATCAATTTATTTCCAGGAGGTATTAATTTACATTGACAAAATTTAATTTATTTTCGTCAATTTAACCATCAAGATTAATTTAACATGAATAATATACGGATAGGATTTATCGGTCTTGGGAATATGGGTAAGCCCATGGCCGAACAATTATTACAAGCAGAATACCCGCTAACAGTCTTCAACAGAGATCAGGAGAAACAGTCTCCATTGGTGAAACTTGGTGCAAAGGCTGCCGAGAATCCAGCTGAAGCCGCTGCGGAATCTGATTTTATCATCATCATGGTGTCTGATGATCGTGCCATAAAGGCAATTTTTGAAGGGGAAAATGGATTATCCCATATTAATCTAAAAGATAAAATCATCATTAACATGAGTACGGTTTCGCCTGGCATTTCGAAGGAAATAGCTGCACTTTGTCAGGCTCAAGGCGGCGAATATCTTGATGCACCCGTTTCAGGAAGTGTAAAGCAAGCAGAAACAGGTCAGTTGGTAATTATGGTGGGTGGTAAACATGCTGCTTTTGAAAAGACAAAACCTATACTTAATGTAATGGGCAAACTCGCTAATTTAGTAGGAGATACAGGGGCTGGCAACAACGCCAAATTGGCTATTAATTCGCTCTTGGCCTTATATGCACAAGGACTGGCCGAAACCGTTCTTTTTGCTCAAGAAAAAGGAATTGAACCTGCAGCTCTTTTAGAATTAATCGGCAATGCCGCCATAGGAAATACCTTTACAAAAATAAAAGGTGATGCAATCCTCGCAGACAACTACAAAGCTGCCTTTGCTTTAAAACACATCGTTAAAGATTTGAAACTAGCACAAGCAGAAGGAATCTCTACACCTTTAGTATCTGCAGCACTTAAAACTTTCGAAAGCGCCGAAAAGCAATATGGGGAAGAAGATATAATCGCCATTCTAAAGGCGTTAGACATAAAGTAATGTATTTCTCAGTATATAATTGATCGGTCAATCATCGCAAGGTGGTTGATCGATTATTGTTTAATCGTTATCGTTCTGCCCGTTACCAAATAGAATTCGTAAATGTTATAGAGGCCATCATCTGTAATTTCGATTTTTTCTACCAAACCGGTTTTACTAAAGGTATCCGTCACCATGTCGCCAATTTTCACTTCACGCAGCACGTCTTTAGGTGTATCGTTATTTAATCTAATCATTGTTCGAAATTAATTATTCGCGCTTACACTAACGCATCTTTGTTTACAATTACTTCAATTAAGCGGTGCATTATGCCAATAGTTAGTTCATAGGGTTTATGTTGATTAATGATCTCATCATCAATATGAAAATCTTTCCCTTTCCAGCTTATTTTTATCTCTTTGGCTAACACCGGCTTTATTGGAAAAGCAGGTTTTTTCCCCTTTGCAATTTCCTCTATGTACTTTTCCATCACCTTGCGTTTACTTTCTTCTATGATAACCACATCGAAAAATCCATCGCCGGGATCGGCTTTTTCACTTAATTTTAAATTTGGGCCAAGCCTGGAAATATTCATCACCTCTACAAGGAGGCATTTCTTTTCAACGAGTTTTCCATCAAGCAGCAATTTGCAACTAACAGCCGGATAGTTTCGGGTAATTTCCAGAAGTGTTTTCAGTGCCAACTCAAACTCCTCTTCAGCGGTTTCAATGTGGTCTGTGTCTAGTTTTGTGAGGGTAGTTATGAGTTTTGGAAATAATCCAAATCCCAACGCCTCAATGAAATAAGCTGCTTTTTTAAGTCCTAAAGCTTGTCCAACATCGAAATTTCGAAGTTTGTAATCATCCCAGGTTGATACATTTTTACTTACATCTTCATTAATTCCTAACGAAGTAGCAATATTGTTGGCTGTACCAAAAGGTAGCAAAGCAATTGGTCTTTTAAACTTCAACTGCTTGGTAAGCAAATTCATAATGGTTTTTCTAATGGTTCCGTCGCCGCCTGCAATAGCGATAAACTGTGTTTCAGGGGCAATATCTTTAAGCGATTTTTTTTCTGATGATGCATACGAACATGTGTAGCCGTGCTTTTTCATGATCTTTATGATCTCTTTCTTACCGTAATTGCCTTCTCCGGCGCTCGGATTATGGATCAACCTCACCAGTTTATCTGCTTTTTTCATATTGCTATGAACAATACCATAGGAATTAGGTTTTGACTATATACCTATTTAAAAACATTTAATTATGAATATTCTTATTACAAATGATGATGGCATCTACAGCCCGGGAATTGCAGCCTTAGCCAAAATTGCAGTTCAGTTTGGCACAGTTAGAATCGTTGCGCCCGATGTTGAACAATCATCGATGGGCCATGCAATTACCCATTCCAGGCCGTTGTCTATCAAATCATCACCTATAACTTTCGAGAACATTCAGGCACATCGTGTTAATGGCACACCTGCAGATTGTGTTGCACTAGGTCTGCACATGTATCCAGATACGCAAGTGGTGCTTTCAGGAATCAACATGGGGCCAAATCTTGGCAACTCGATGTGGCATTCTGGCACGCTTGCAGCAGCTAAACAGGCTGTCTTATTGGGTGTGAAGGGAATCGCTTTGAGCACGCCCGTGGGCAAAACAGAGCCTGATTTCGATGGTCTAGCACCGTTTGTGGCACAAGTGTTTAATTTATTATTGAAAGATGATGAACTGGGTTTGTATAACGTAAACTTTCCACCAGCGCCGAAAGACATCAGATGGACCCGTCAATCTGTTAGATTATACGATGGTCATGTGGTTCCAGGCGTCGATCCGATGGAACGCAAACATTATTGGATTACCGTAACCCCACTTGAAGCTGCAGAGGAAAATACGGATCGTTGGGCGGTGGAAAATGATTTCGTTTCGATAACACCCCTTCGTTTAGATTTAACAGATGAGCAGGAATTGGAAGGAAAAATACACCACCATTAACTATTGGTCGTGTTTGGTCCAAACCAGTTTTTTGGTTTCATAACCTAATGCTACTGCTTTTTTTAAGTAGGCTTGTTTTATCGTTTCTGGAATGGTGGTGGTGCGAGATAGAATCCACATATAATCGAGATTGTTTCCTACTACCAAAGCATATTGGTAGTTTGGATCGATTTCAATTACGTTATATCCGGCGTAAAATGGGCCGAAGAAAGAAACCTTAAGTCGGCCTTCTGTGGGTTCATTCACAAATTTAGCTTTGCCCACACTTTGTTTCCATTCTTTCTTAACATAGTCGTACCCACGGTTATCAACTTTGATGCTACCGTCATCATTTAGCGTGTATGTCGCCGTAACATTATTCAGATTTTTTTCAAATCTGAAATCGAAGCGGGCAATCTCATACCATTTACCCAAATATTTGTCTTTTTGGAAAGGGTTAACCGCGATGGCACCTTTTGGGATGGAAACACTGCAGCTGGCGTAACACAAAACAATAGCGCCTAATGTGGCTAATAAAACCGAATTCCGAAGCTTATTATTCATTTTCAACTTGTCTGTGTTTTAAACAAGAAGGTTGTTAAAATGTTTCTTCAAAATTGCTTTTGCATCTATCACAATGGCCTAAATTTGATTGCTGGTAATAGACATTCTCAATAGTTTATGGTATATTTAAATGATGTTACACAATGCTAACTTACTAGATCTCCAATCATGTTAATTTTCCTTATTCCCGCTTATTTTGTGTTGTTTTTCGGTTGGCTGCTTTATGCAGGAATCATAAAGAAGAATTTAAAACAGCACATGCAAGTAGTCTACATTGGCAGTGTGTTTAGCGTAATATGGGTCATTCTATTATTGGCGACCAGTCACATTTAGGTTAACCTTCATTACGGAGTATTTTTAATGGTGGTTGATTCAAAATACTGCGTGTGCTTAAAACCCCGGTTACAATTACGATCACTAAAACCGAACCCAATAGTAAAAGGGTCGGCAGGAGTGGCGGGATAAACACCGCATCGAAAGCAAACTTAGCCAATACCCAACTTCCGGCAAAAGCCAAAATCATCCCCGCACCTGCGGCAAACACCGCAAGGAAGAAATATTCTATCGCATTGATGGCAACGATTTGCTTTTTGCTGGCGCCCATTGTTCGCAACAAGATGCTTTCTTTAACACGTTGGTTCCTGCTGGTTAGCACGGCCGATACCAATACAATCCACCCGGTAACCATACTAAAACCCGCCATAAACTGGATTACAAAACCGATCTTGTCCAGTAGTTCATCTAATAGTTTCAATACCAGATCCAAATCCACTACAGAAACATTTGGGAAATTCTTAACCACCTCACCTTGAAACGCTGCCGACTCGGCATTTGTAGGCACTCGGGTCATTAATACATGGAACTGCGGTGCTTGTTCTAATATTCCACTTGGAAAAACCACCCGAAAGTTGGTCTGCATTTTACTCCAGTTTACTTCCCTAAGGCTACCCACTACGGTTGGAATCATCATGCCCTGTACGTTAAATAGAATTTTATCGTTCAAGCCAACATTTATTTGTGCTGCGTAGCGCTGATCTAGCGAAATATAAACTGTTTCGTCGGGCTTAACTTTGCCAATCCATTTTCCTTCTACAATTTTCTCGGCAACGGTCAGCGTATCTTGATAAGTAGCACGAATCTCGTTTCTGTATGCCCTGCGGTTATTGGTATCAATGCCGGATGTTTTACCGTTGATTTCTTCAATGCGCATGGTAACCACGGGTACCTGATTAATCAACGGAAGTTTAAACGATTGCGTAAGGCTATCTAGCCCTTCCTTCTGCGAATTCTGGATATCGAACATCACCAGGTTTGGCTGGTTGCTACCTGATGATAATGTAACCCTGCTCATTAAAATACCCTGTACAAAAAATAATGTGCAAATGAAGGCTGTTGATAAACCTATTGATACTGTTAGCATTAAGGTTTGATTGTTAGGGCGATACAAATTGGCAAAGCCTTGTCGCCATAGGTAGTTTGCGGTGCTTGGTAAAAGCTTTCGCACCACGAACATTAAGATTTTTGAAAGCCCAATCAACAGTAAAAACGCAATGCCAATGCTTAGCGTAAAGGATAACGTTTGTACCCATGTTTTCATTTGCAAGTGCGTAAAAGCTACAATGAAAGCCACCATTGCCAGGTAAACCAACATATTTAAAGCATCAAAACGCTTTGCCTTTGCCTTTTCAAAGGATACCCTTATGGCATTAAGTGGCGATATTTTTCTTACCGATAATAAAGATGGCAACGCAAAAAGGACTGAAATAACCAAGCCTAGTAATATTCCCTGGGTAACGGCAGGCCATGAAATTTGCATTGTAATTTCTACCGGGAGAAAATCTTTAAGTACGATTGGCAAAAGAAATTGTATCCCGGTTCCAATGGCTGAACCTATAATTGCTGCAATTAACCCAATGAAAAAGACCTGTATGAGGTAGATTAAAAAAGCGTGTCTCGATTTTAAACCAAGGCAACGAAGCGTAGCGATGGCGCTTAACTTCTCTTGAATATACACGTGAATGGCGCTGCCAACACCTACGCACCCCAAAAGCAAAGCAATAAAACCCGAAAGAGCAAGAAATCTGTTTACATCTTTAAATGATCTTCCGGTTTGCTCCTTCCGAGATTCTACCGTGTCAGCGTCGAATCCTTCGGTCTCTAACTTATTTTCATTTTTCTTAACCCACTGGTCGATGCCGCTTGGATCATCATATTTATAATAGAATTTGTTATTGATTCTGCTGCCGGTTTTAATCAGATTAGTCTTATCTAATAAAGCCATTGGAATATACACAGTTGGTGCAACCGTAGCTGCAATACCGGTCTGTCCGGGTGCTTTAATTAAGCTGCCCGCAATCTTGAAACTTATATCACCCACTTTTAGCGAATCGCCAACCTTTGCGCCAAACTGGAGCATCAGGGTTTGGTCTACCAACGCATCCTGATTAGCCTGAAAGGTTTTGGCCGCGGCAGCAGGCATGGTTTCTATTATCCCATAATAGGGGTAGTTACCTTTCAATGCTTTCATTTGCACCAACCTGCTTCCTCCGCCTTTCTTAAAATAGATCATCGAGGCAAAGGTTTTCTCCTGAGAGCGGTCGTCTCCAAGGGTATCGAGCATTTTCTGCATCGATTTAGAAACCCCTTTTCTGCTATCTAATACCAGATCGGCTCCTGTAAGTTCTTTGGCTTGTGCATCGATATCGTTTTGCAAATTGTCTTTAAATGCATAAACTGCGACTAAAGCAGCAATACCTAAAACGATAGAAGATATGAATAACAACAAGCGAGAACGATTTTTGCGGCTGTCTCGCCAGGCCATTTTAAAAAGCCACGATAATTTTATCTTGGGCTGTGGGAGCTTATTGGGCATAACTTGGCTTTTCATCTGATATAATGGTACCGCCTTTAATCTTAATCGTTCGGCTGGTTTTTGCCGCAAGCTCTAAATCGTGGGTTACAATTACCAATGTAGTTCCTGCATCTTTATTCAAATCAAATAAAAGTTTAATCACTTTCTCACTGGTTTCCGCATCTAAATTTCCTGTAGGCTCATCGGCAAAAAGAATAGCCGGTTGATTGGAAAAAGCCCTTGCTAAAGATACCCGCTGCTGCTCGCCTCCAGAAAGTTGAACCGGGTAATGGTGCGCCCGTTCTGCTAGCCCAACTTTTTCTAACAGTTCCATAGCCTTTGTTTTAATCTGCTTTGCGCCTCTTAACTCCATAGGTACCATCACATTTTCTAAAGCGGTAAGGGTGGGTAACAATTGGAAATTTTGAAAGATAAAGCCTACATATTGATTTCTAACAGCGGCTCTTTCATCTTCATTTAATTTTTCAAGAGCAATATTGCTCAACTCCACAGATCCATTGCTTGCACTATCCAAACCTGCACATAACCCAAGTAATGTTGTTTTCCCACTGCCTGATGGGCCTGTAATGGCAACGGTAGCACCTTTTTCGATGGAGAAATTAATATCGCTTAAAACACTTAATGATCTTCCGGCGTTCTCGTATACTTTGCTTACATTCCGAATGTTTAAAATACTTTCCAATAGCTTATTCTTTTAGGATTTGTATATAGATATTTGCCAAACATAACCAAGCTTAGGCTGTTAAGATAATGGTTTTAAATTAGAGCAATAAATAAATAATATGTTACGAAAACGCTTGATTGGCTTAATTGTTTTAGGGATAACTGTTATGGCCTGCAGCAATAAAAAAAGCGAAAACTCAAACGATGAAAATTCAGACTCGGTAAAGCAGGGTCGAAATGTTTCAGCGTCAAAACAAAAGAACATCCTTTTTTTTGGAACCAGCCTTACTGCTGGTTATGGTTTAGATCCTACGGAAGCTTACCCGGCGCTCATTCAAAATAAAATCGATTCATTGAAGATGCCATACAAGGTTATCAATGGTGGTTTAAGTGGCGAAACATCTGCAGCAGGTAAAAGTAGAATTTCCTGGTTGCTGAAACAGCCCATTGATATTTTTGTGCTAGAACTAGGCGCAAATGATGGTTTACGTGGGTTACCAATTGCGCAAACGCAGAAAAATCTCCAAAGCATTATTGATAGTGTGAAAACAAAATATCCACGCGTAAAAATGGTGATGGCAGGCATGCAGGTGCCTCCAAATATGGGCGCCAAATACGCAAATGATTTTAAAAATATCTTTCCAACATTGGCTAAAAAAAATGATATGTTGCTTATTCCATTTTTGCTCGATCGGGTAGGGGGCGTGCCTAAGCTCAATCAGGATGATGGGATTCATCCAACAGCTGAAGGCGATAAAATCCTTGCCGAAAACGTATGGGTAGTATTGAAAGATTTGCTTTAAGGCGTAGTTCATCCCGCCAGGAAATATGAAATAACCTGGCAAATAAGCCTTTTGTATATGGTCTGTTACAATTATTCTTTTTTTGAATAAATTGTTAAATTTAGGCAACAAAACCATAAGCGCATGGAAAACCTAAAGACCGATACTAAAATTACTATGTTTCTCAATAGGATAAAAGCTGAATGGCCTGGAGTTGTAGAACGTTTCGAATTTAAAACAACAACTGTTATTTACGTTCACTTAAAAGAAGGCATATCTAGTGGCGATTTTTTGAGTAAGCTGGCCAAGAAAGTAGAGCGCTTTGTCGATTTTAGCAATCCAATAATTCTTTACCATGTCGAAAGCGATGGCATGAAATTAAGATCGCACCCGATTAATTGGTACTCATCAATTGAACATAAAACATCTTTAGGTTAGTATTTCCAAATTGCTGTTTCATTTGTGATTACGTTATGTAAATCAAAGGATGAAATGGCTATTAAATAGGTGCACAAAACACATGCTCTCTGTGTTATTTTTAATTAGTTTAAATAATTTAAGTTTTTCTATCGTTATTTAGAATGATTCTTGCTAACTTAGCAGCATCCTTCCGGGATAATATTGTGTTCCTGAAGAGTTGATTAAGCAGTATGATAAGAAAATTTCTATTTACGATATTGGCCATGTCTGCATTGGGCGTACAGGCACAGAAAAATGTATTCTTCGATCCGGCTTTTTGGAAAGGCAATCCAGATCTTTCGACTATAAAATCGGAGGTAGAAAAAGGGAATAGTCCATCTCAATTAAACCCGATGTCTTTTGATGCAGCAGTTTATGCCATCAACAACGGTGCCTCAGCAGCGTCAATTTTGTATCTCTTGGCGCAGAAAGGCAATGATGTAAATAAAATTACGCATGATAGCAGAACCTATTTATTCTGGGCGGCCTCAAAAGGGAATATCCCAGTGGTGGAATATTTGCTTAAGAATGGAGCAAAAGTAAATCTTCAGGATAGTCATGGTGCCACGCCACTAACTTTCGCAGCGGGTGCAGGCCAGGCCGATACCAAAGTTTACGATTTGCTTTTGGCAAACGGCGCAGACCTAAAGAAAGAACTCAATCATGATGGTGCTAATGCGCTTTTAATCGGCATTGCGAATGATAAAGATTTTAAGCTTACGGATTATTTTGTCGCCAAGGGATTAAGTTTGAACAGTGTAGATGCTGCCGGAAATACGGCTTTTAATTATGCTGCAAAAACAGGTAACATTGAAACAATGAACAGGCTTATTGCAAAAGGCGTAAAGTATAATGATAATGCTTTTATCATGGCAGCGCAGGGCGGTAGGGGTAGCAGCAATACCGTAGCAACTTATCAATATTTGGAAGGATTAAAGTTGAAACCAACAGCTTTGGGCAGTAACGGCGAAAATGCATTGTTTTATATCGTACGGAAGCCAAATCAGGATGAAGTTATCAACTACTTCCTATCTAAAGGTGTTGATGTAAATCAAGCAGACAAAGATGGAAATACCCCTTTTATTGCTGCGGCTGGATCATCCAAATCTGTACCTACGCTAACACTACTAGCAAAAAGCCTAAAAAATATCGATCAACAAAATGCCAAAGGCGCTTCTGCCTTATCCATGGCGGTTAGGAATAATAGTGCAGAAATTGTAGCGTTTTTGGTTAATAAAGGCGCAAAGCTAGATGTGGTAGATTTAGAAGGCAACAATTTAGCTTACTACCTTTTTCAATCTTACAGTCCACGTACGATAGAAGATTTTGATGCAAAACTCAAAATGCTTACTGATAATGGTTTAAATGTTTCAGAAGTGCAACCTAATGGCAACACATTGTATCATTTGGCTGTTGCTAAGAATGATATCGCATTAGCTAAACTGCTAGCAACTTATAAGATCGATGTGAATTTGAAAAATAAGGAAGGCTACACGCCGCTACACAAGGCCGCGATGACAGCTAAAGACACTGATTTGATGAAATACCTCTTGACTATTGGTGCGAAAAAAGATGTAGGCACAGACTTTAAGGAAACACCATACGATCTCGCATCTGAAAATGAATTCTTATCCCAAAATAAAATATCAATAGATTTTTTAAAATAGAAAAATGATAAACTACCGTAGATTTTGTCTCGCTTTCACACTTTTCCTTTCGACAAACCTAGTGGCGCAAGCACAGCAAACCACTAAATATAAGTGCATGGTACAAATGACAAATTATGTGGGCGAAGGTGCTTACATTGCCGTATCCATGGTAGATGCGAAGGGGGCTTATGTGAAAACGCTTTACGTTATGGGTTCCGACAAAAAATGGTATCCTGATTTAAAGGAATGGAATAAGGCCTTCAAGAAAAAACCAACTAGTTTAAATGGCATTTCTGGTGCTTCTGTTACGGGTGGCGATAGGAGTGTTACCGTTTTCGAAATCGATAATGCAAAGATTAATAAGGGCTATAAACTACGTTTTGAAACTGCCGTTGAGGATAACAAGTATTACGCTAAAGATGCAGAAGTTCCCCTTACTACTGAAGGTTTGGCGGCAAGAACGGATGGCTCAGGTTACATCAGGTATGTGCGTTTTAGTGCAAACTAAATATAAAAGTTAAATGACCATTTCTATTTGGCGATATAGCCATTTAGCACTTGCTATTTCATCCTTTCTTTTTTTAACCCTGGCATCGGTAACTGGGGTAGTTTTATCTTTTAAGCCGGTAGTAGAGAAAAGCCAGTCATATCGTGCAAAAGACTTTGATCAGCTTACTTTAGCGAAACTATTGCCTGCGCTTAAAAAAGGTTTTAAAACCGTCGATGCTGTCAACATCGATCATAATCAGTTTGTAATTGTTAATGGAACAACGCATGCCGACCAATCTGGCCGGTTTTATATAGACCCAAATACTGGCGTGCTGCTTGGAAAACCAGCCAAAGAAAGCGCAATATTTACGTGGTCAACCAACTTGCACCGTTCGCTCTTTCTTCATGAAACAGGGCGTTTCTTTATTGGGCTAAGCTCTTTTTTGTTATTCCTGATTGCGACCTCTGGTACTGTGCTCATTATTCAGCGGCAGCGGGGTATAAAGCGATTCTTTACTAAAATAGTTAAAGATGGATTTGCCCAGTATTACCACGTAATTTTGGGGCGGTTATTGCTTGTTCCCATTATCATAATCTCTTTAACTGGAACTTACCTTTCGCTAGAAAGATTCGGCATTATTAAATCAGAAATAACTTCCGCTAAAGTAGATTTCGATGCTTTAAAAACTACACCCAGACAAGCTGTAACAGATTTCGATTTGTTTAAGCAAATTCACTTGAGTGAAGTGCAAGAAATAGAATTTCCATTTTCTGAGGATGTTGAAGATTATTTCACCATAAAATTAGCCTCGAAAGAAATTACGGTAAATCAAATTACGGGAGCGTTATTGACCGAAAACCGATATTCCACGGCTATACTGTTAGCGAATTTGAGTACAGATCTTCATACTGGCAGAACAAATGCCATTTGGGCAATCGTATTGGGTATTGCATCGGCAAACATCATGTTTTTCATCTATTCGGGTTTTGTAATCATGTGGAAGCGAAGAAGTGGTCGTGTAAAAAACAAGTTTCCAGCAGGGCAAGCCGAATACATTATTTTAGTGGGTTCTGAAAATGGTTCTACATTTAAATTTGCAAACGCTATTAAAGCCGAGTTGATTAAAAATGGTAAAAAGCCTTTTGTAACAGAGTTAAATAACTACCAAGCATTTTCCAAAGCGAAACAAATACTGGTATTAACCGCTACCTACGGCTTAGGAGATGCCCCCACAAACGCTGTAAAGTTTAGTAAATTACTTGCTCAGTTTCCTCAACCCCATACTGTAGAATTCGGAGTTCTGGCTTTTGGATCACACGCTTACCCAGATTTTTGCAAATTTGGTTACCAAGTGAACAATTTACTGTCGCAACAGACCTGGGCAAAGCCAGTTTTAGAAATTCACACGGTAAACGATCGATCTTTATCAGATTTTAATAGATGGGCAACACTTTGGGCGCATCAAGCAGACATCACGTTAGATGATTTTTCTGATTTATTTCAGCATCATCATCCTAAAAAACAAGAATTTGAGGTATTAGGTAAAGTTCAAGTCGGGTACGAAGAGCCGTCGTTTCTGCTGCGCCTAAGTCCTTTGAAGAAGAAGAAATTTACTTCTGGAGATTTGCTTACAATTTACCCAGCCAACGATCACCGTGAGCGTCAATATTCCATCGGCAAGATTGGAAGTGAAATCCAGCTAAGTGTTAAACTTCATACTAATGGTTTAGGTTCTGGCTTTCTGTATGCTTTAACACCTGGACAGAAACTGTCTGCAACCATCATTTCCAATCCTCATTTCCATTTTCCTAAAGAGGCTAAGACTGTAATATTTGTGTCTAACGGAACCGGCATTGCGCCATTTTTGGGAATGGTAAGTGCTTACCATCAAAATAGAAATCTGCACTTGTACTGTGGTTTTAAAGATAGCGCAACCTTTGCCTTGTACGAGGGTGTGCTTGGTAAGGTGGACGAGAAATTGAAGAAACTTAACGTAGCATATTCACGCCAGGGGGAGAAAACTTACGTTAAGGATTTGCTGGCAAAAGATAGCCAGTTTATTGTAGACATGTTAAAAAAAGAAGGCGTAATGATGCTCTGTGGCTCATTAAGTATGCAAAAAGATGTATTAACCTGGTTAGATCTTGCGCTTAAAGAGGCGGGAGCTTGTTCTGCAAGCGATTATCAGGCAAAGGGCCAGATATTGATGGATTGTTATTAATCAACGTTGATGAATAGGCCTACCAGACTTTTTTCTTGGCTGCTTTCTTCCACCTTTTGATTTCACTGTCACTCAGATTTGCAGCGAAGTAATTTTGCTCATCATTAAATAAGATACAGCTATAGCTTGGAAACTGTTTCATTAACGCTAAGCCATGCGCTTTACCCAATACCATAATCGAAGTACTTAAGCCGTTGGCTAACATCGCATCTGGGCCGAATACAGTTACGCTGGTTAAGCCAGTTGATGGGTAGCCGGTTTTAGGGTTAATGATATGGGCATAACGTTTGCCATTAAAAATCACAAACTTTTCGTAGCTCCCTGAAGTAACCATGGCATTGTTCTTCAGTGGCACAATACCAAAGAGGCTATCTTTATTGAAAGGGTTGGTAATTCCAATTGCCCAGTGTTTCTGTTTTGGTGGTTTGCCCCAGGCACTCATATCACCCGATGCATTAACGATACCTGCCTTAATGCCTTTTTTAAGCATCATTTCCCGGCACCTGTCGGCTGCATAACCTTCTCCAAGTGCCCCGAATCCAATCTTCATTCCTTCAAGCTTTAGAAAAATAGTGGAGTTGGCCCGATCGAGTTCAATATTTTTGTAACCTACTTTTTCTACAGATTTTGCAATTGCCGCGGCTGTCGGCATTTTCTCCATCGATCCATCAAACTTCCAGATTTTATCCATGGCAGCAAAACTGATATCAAAGGCGCCGTTGGTAAGTTGAGAAAGGTGTATGGCACTTTCCGTGAGCTTAAAAACTTCAGCATCTACTTTTATCGGTTTTATGCCGGCATTTCTGTTCACTTCAGACACCTGTGAGGTACTTTTCCAATCTGAAATTAAATCCTCAATTCTTTTTATCTCCTTAATTACAGTGTCAATATTATCTTGGGCACTTTGAGCATCCTTGGCTACTATGGTGATTTCGAATTTACCGCCCATTAACAAGGTGGTGCGCTTCTTCAGTACTTGCCCGGAAACAGAGAAGAGTGATACCATTAGTAGCAATAAGGAAAGTTTTGATTTTAACATTTGTATTATTTGTAGCGGCAAATTTAGAAATTGTCTACATTAATAGTGACTTAGATTTCCCTGCAAAACACAACGAGCCTCAGGCACTTATGCCTGAAGCTCGTTAGTCAGCTATCTTTTCATTTAAAACTTATAAGATAGGGTTGTAAGGAATTGTCGGGGCGCAATAGGATTTACGCTATAATTTTCATGTACGAAGTAATTAAGCTCATTGGTTATGTTCGAAACCTTAGCAAGCAAAGAAAAACTTCTCCAGGTATAGCCGGCAGAAAAATCTAATGTGGTAAAGGCACTTAAAGGGATTAACCTGATATTGGTCGCATTTTTGGCATCGTTCCAGCCGCCATTTCTTTTCCCGGTATAGAAGGCCGAAGTTCCAAGTTTAAGCCCTTTAAACATCCCATCTTGCAAGGTATAGAAGAGGGTGGCATTTGCAGTATTTTTAGTAGTGCCCACCAGGCGCACATCTTCAATCATACCGGTAACATCCGCAGTATTGGTGTAACGCATATAATTGTAGCTGTATCCAAACAACAGGTTTAACCCTTTTGCTAAATTTCCTGTTACATCCAGTTCTAAGCCATCGCTTGTGGTTTCACCATTCAACTGCCTAAATATAGTACTTGTTGTGCCATCCGGTAAAATTGCAGCTTGCGAAATGTTATTGTTGATTATCTTGTAATAAGTTAGGTTTACAGAAAGCTTGCCACCTAAGAAATCATTCTTAATTCCCGTTTCGTATTGGTCTACCACCGATGGCTTTAAGGCTTCATTGTTGATGTCTACCCCCGAGTTCGGAATAAAATTGTTCGCATAGCTTACATATAATGACGTAGTTTTTAAGGGTTGATAAATCAAACCTAACTTAGGTGAAATGGCATCATCAAACTTAGTTGCACCTTTCGTCAGGTTTCCTGATTCTAAACTTGTAGCACGAGGACTAGCTGTTTTCTGATTGGTGTAGCGCAAACCTGCAAGAACTTTGAATTTCTCGCTTAGTTCTACCAAATCCTGTACAAAAGCACCGTATCTATAAATTGGCGCCAACGTTCTGCTGATATTGAATGCTTCGGGCATAATACCTGAACCATAATAAGTATTTGGATCGAAAAGGTTTACATTACCATAGTTGAATGTCGTAATATTTGCACCCTGAGCAGTTTTTCCATAGGCGAAGGCGTTACTTGTAACACGAGATTGATCTGCATCTAAACCAAACAATAAAGTATGCTTAACATTTCCTGTAGTGAACTTGCCATTGAGGTTCATTTGTTGGTTATAGGTATATTCTTGCGTAATTGCCCTGGCTAAATTTCTTGCGGATATGCCACTAGCATTTGCCTGGATGCGCTCCGAACCGTAGTAATTTCGGTTGTAAGATTGAAACGAACCAATAACATTTAGTTTCCAGTTATTGCTTAGACTATGTGAAATGTTGGCTTGTGCGGTTGCCGTGTTAGTCTTGTTATAAGCCCAGGGTGTATTGATGAATTTGTCTCGGCCATAGTCTATTATTTGACTGTTTACAGAGCCTACTCCAAAATCTGGTGTATAGTCGCTTTTCAGATAGTCACCCTGCACTAAAATTTCAGTTTGCTCGCTAACTTTATAAAGTAACGAAGGATTGATATATAGCCGGTTTGATTTTACAAAATCTCGAAAACTGCCCGCATTCTCATATGTAGCTATTGCCCTGAAGGCAAGTTTTTTAGATATTGGACCGTATAGGTCAACAGTGGGCTTGTATTGGTTGTAGCTTCCCGTACGCATAAGTACCTCACCACCTGACTCAAATTTTGGTTTTTTGGTAATCATGTTAACCACAGCGCCACCAGAAACTCCACCATATAATAGTGCCGCACTTCCTTTCAATACTTCTACTGATTCTAAGGTGCTGGCCTCTGGGCTGCCCCCGATAGATGTTCTGGCACCATTCTTAAATACGTTATTACTTCCTAAACTATAGCCCCTGGCATAAAAATTTTCGCCCACTGAACCGCGATTTGCACCTAACGCTACGCCGTTAACGTTCTTCATTACATCTCCCAAGCTATTCGCCTGTTGATCTGCAATCACCTCTGTACCTATAACTTGTACTGCCTGAGGCAAATCTTTCGGAGCAATAGCAATCTTACCAAGATTAACAGGTTTTGTATTGGGCGTTCTATATCCTGTTACTGCTACTTCATCTAATTGTGCAGATGATGCTGCCATCATAAAATTGATCTCAGTTGTTTGTCCCGCGGAAACCGAAATAGTCTTTTCTTGCCCTGCTATTCCTATTGCGGAAACTTTTAGTAAGTATTTTCCCGAAGCTATATTCTTTAAGATAAACTTTCCCTGCTCATCGCTTTGAGTTGTTTTATTGGTGCCTTGCAGCCCGATACTCACAAATGGAGCTGGGTTATTATCACTTGAAGTGATTGTTCCGGTTATTGTACCAGTCTTTGTTTGCGCATAAATGGTCTGTGCCATCAAAGCCAAGAGGATAAAGCTAAAAGTAAATTTTCTACACATCTTATTTAGATTGATTCTTATTTAGGGCAAAGAAAGTATATTTTTGCTTTAAAAAGAAATTATTTTTAATTATTCTAAATAAGGATAAGGATTTACACTTAATACGCTTAGGATGATATTATTCTAGAGGAAGCCTGGATGCGAGACAACACAGAATGCTTTGATTGGTAAAATCAGCCGCAAAAAAAAAGTCCTTTGATAGGGGACATACCACCATCAAAGGACTTTTTTCATTTTTATAATGTCGAAGCTTTACTTCTTACCAACTTTTGGTGCCAAGGTTAGAAACATACGCTTTCCTTCTAATTTTGGAAGAAGCTCAACTTTGCCAATTTCTTCCAGCGCCTGGGCAAATTTTAAGAGTAAGATTTCTCCTTGATCTTTATAGACTATTGAACGGCCCTTGAAATGTACAAAGGCTCTAACTTTTTCACCGCTTTCTAAAAATGAAACGGCGTGCTTCAGTTTAAATTGAAAATCATGATCATCTGTGTTTGGACCAAACCGAATATCCTTAATAATAGTTTGTTTAGCCTTAGACTTAATTTCCTTTTGCTTTTTCTTCTGTTCGTAAAGAAATTTACTGTAATCGATAATTCTACACACCGGGGGAACGGCATTAGGAGAAATTTCTACAAGGTCTAAGCCTTGTTCTTCTGCCAGTTGCACAGCTTGTGCTAATGGATAGATGGCGGTTTCAACGTTTTCGCCTCTTAACCTTACCTCTGCCGAAGTAATAAATTGGTTGATCTTGTGTTCTGCTTCTTTCTTTCTGAAGGGCAAGCGTGGCCCTCTGTAAAATCCTGCTCTTTTTAATGCCAAATTTGATGAGTTTAAATTAATATTGAACCATTTAACTGATCTCGAAAAAATCAGTGTTGAGATAATATACGTTTTTAAACCCAAAATAACAATACAGATTTCGATGATGACATTACCAGGATATAAGATTTTAAGCTTTGCATCAGGCAAACCCTATTTTACATTTACTAATACCCTAGTTTTTTTGCAAGCTTACCGATGGTAAGGCCTTGCACAAGTATGGAGAAAATGACGATGATATAAGTAATGAGCACAAATTGATCGCGATACATTAATGGGCCTAATGACAAGGCTAAAGCTACTGATATTCCACCCCTTAAACCTCCCCAGGTCATGATAGTAACAGCATGTTTTTCGAAATCTACTTTGTAGCGCATCAGTGAAACAGGAAGAACCACCGAAATCCATCGGGCCAGCAAAACAACAACAATGCAAATGATTCCGATCCAAAAAACAGTTTGGTCTATTTTAATAATCAACATTTCTATCCCAATGAAAAGAAAAAGCACTGCGTTGAGAATTTCATCAATCATCTCCCAGAACTTACCTAGATAGTCTCGGGTAAGATCAGACATACCCTCACGTTTAGATTTATTACCCGTAAATATTCCCGCGACTACCATAGCAAGGGGTCCCGATACGTGCAAGCTTCCTGCAAGAAAATATCCACCAGTTACAATAGCCAATGTGATGAGGACTTCAACTTTGTAATCGTCTATAGAACGTAATGCCCAATACCCGATATAGCCGAGCAACACGCCAAATAAAATTCCACCAATTGCCTCTACCAGGAACAATTTGCCAATAGACAAGACCGAAATATCCGCACTTGAAGACCTTGCGATTTCTGCGATGCTAATAAATACAACCACAGCAACGCCATCATTAAATAATGATTCACCAGAAATTTTAAGCTCGAGGCTAGCGGGGATGTTCGATTTCTTTAGAATACCTAACACGGCAATAGGATCTGTAGGGGATATTAATGCGCCAAATAAAAGGCAGTAAATTAAGGGAATAGGCATACCGAACCAGCCAAATAGGTAATGCACCAATAAGCCTACCACGAAAGTGGATATAAGAATGCCCACAGTAGCGAGTACAATAACAGGGAAACGTTCCGATTTTAGTTTGCCAGCGTCTACGTGAATGGCTCCGGCAAACAGTAGAAAACTCAGCATAAAGTTCATCAAAACATCTTGGAAATCTACTGATCTGGCCAGTGAAAGTGCCTTTGTAGAAATAAAGCTTGTAGCACTCCCTAAACTAACCAGTAATACAGACGAGATAAGTGATAAAGCCATGATCCCAATGGTTGGTGGCCATTTGATGAAACGGTGGTTAATGTAGGCAAATAGTGCTGCCAGTACGATTGTGATGGCGATAATTTCTTGTGTACTCAATTGATAAAGGTTTGGTTGTGCGTTTTTATTGAATAGAACTGATGAACTAATTTAAAACAATTTTTACAGAATCGCCCTTAACCCGTGTTCTGAGCCATTTTTCTAGGCGCTCTTTTGTACCGGGCGTCAACCTTCCGTTTAAATCGCCGTTAAATAGTATTACAGTATCTTTCTTGGTGCTATCGATTAAATTAACCACCGTATTTGATAAGCTGTAGGATCTTATTTCTGGAAAAAGAGCCCCAATTTCGGAGCGGATGTCTGGCAAGGGTTGTTCCAAAGGATTCACTTTGTTATTTGATGTAGTGAGGTTTTCATTTTTAAAAACATCTTCCATAATGCTGGCTTTAATTTGAGAAAAATCGATTTCCTGCCTGGCGCTCAAACCCTGTCTGATCATAAGTTTAGTTCCCGCGAGCTTATATCTTTTGAGGTGTTCTTTGATGCCCTTTATCGTGGTTGCAGGCAATTCCTCTCCAATTAAAAGCAAGTCTATTTCTTTCTGTTTAGCACTGTATTTAAATGATTTATTTACAACTTGTGTATTCTGAAACTTAAATTCTTCTCTAATGAAAATCTGAGCGTTATTTTCGAAAATACTTTTCTGAACAATTCCGTAAGCCAGGTAAATGCTAGGCAAAATAGTAATGAGCACGCTAATTAAAATATACCTCGACACTTTCTTCTCCGTCCCTTTATCTTCGAAATGCTTTTTCTGGAACCTAAGAAAACGTACGATTAGGTAGGTTGATATGCAGATGAAAAGGCTATTGATAAAAAAGAGATAGATTGCACCAAGAAAATAGAGAAAATTTCCGCTTGCCAAACCATAACCCGCAGTACATAATGGAGGCATGAGTGCGGTAGCAATGGCCACACCAGGAATCACGTTGCTTTTTTCTTTACGCGTTACCGCGATAATTCCTGCCAAGCCTCCGGCAAAAGCGATGAAAACATCCCAAATAGAAGGTGTAGTTCGGGCCAGTAATTCACTTTGCGCATCGTGTAAGGGGGTTATATAAAAATACAATGTAGATGTTGCGATACTTATGATAGTAGCAATCAGCAAATTTCGGCCACCTCGTTTTACCAGATTAAAGTCGTTAGTGCCTATACCAAGCCCAATGCCCATAATCGGACCCATAAGGGGCGAAATGAGCATGGCCCCAATAACCACGGCAGTGGAGTTAACATTTAAACCGATTGATGCAATTAGAATAGCAAATATTAATGTCCACAAGTTGCCGCCTACAAATATTGAATTCCGCGTAATGGAATCTACAACCTCTGTTTCACTGGCTTTGTCGAGCTGGAGATTAAACCGGTTGGAAAAAAACTCCTTAAGTGCGCCAGAAACATCCCCTTTTTGTTGTTGCATATCATGATTAATTTATTAGCCAGTTGCATCGTGGAACAGGTTTGCCTTTATGCTGCTCCAAAATGATTGGTTAGTTATCGAACAAAACAAGTGATATTTTGTTGAGATGACAAAAAAATATCTTTCCAATTGAAAAATAGTTACCAGGATTAACCCATATATCCAATGCATAAACCTTAGAATTTAGCTAATTTGTTATACCTTTAGGCGAGAAATATGATTGAAATTCCCTACCCAGAAAATGAGTTAAAGCGTTTGCATGCGCTTGAAAGCTATGGCTTAATGGATAGTGGTAGTGATCCTGATTTCGATTCCATTGCGCTTATTGCATCTACGATATGTGGCATTCCAATGGCATTGATTACCTTTATTGATGATAAAAGGCAATATTTCAAATCGCATGTAGGAACAGAGCTAACCGAAAATCTTCGTGAACTTTCTTTCTGTACACATGCTATCGCATCGGCAGATGATATTATGATTGTTGAAGATGCCAGGCAGGATCTTCGTTTTGCCAATAATCCGGTAGTTACCGGACCAACAAATGTTGTTTTCTATGCTGGTGTACCACTTATAAATGAAAATGGGTTTGCTTTGGGAACCATTTGTGTATTAGATCAAAAAACGCATAAACTTAATGGCTCACAAGTTGCCGCATTGCAGTCGCTGGCTAAGCAAGTAATCGATAAAATAGAGTTAAAAAAGAAAGTTGCGACTTTAGAACTTGCTAACAGAGAGCTTTTGAATGCCAATACACTCATCCAAAAGTTTGCTTCAATGGCTGCTCATGACATTAAAAATCCGTTGAGTAGCGTTTCTTTAACTTCTCAGTTAATTAGAAAAATAGCGATAAACAACAGCGATGAGCGACTTGCTAAATTGGCAGATTTAAACATTTCCTCTGCAAAATCTTTATTATCTCTTGTTGATGAAATGCTGGATTATTCCAAATCTCCAGAAAGACTATTTGCACGAAAACAGCGCATTAATGTAGCAGCACTCTTCGAGCGGATAAATAACCTAACAAATATTCCGGATAGTGTGAAGGTGGATTATTCTACATCGCTTAGCGAGATTGTATTTCCTTCCATTGCGGTTGAACAAATCATGCTAAATTTGCTTTCTAACGCGATAAGGTATAATGACAAGGAATATGGCCAAATTTCGATTAGCCTAAGTCATGATGTGGACCATTACATTTTGAAGGTGGCCGATAATGGGATGGGTATTGCTGAAGAACACCACGAACTTATTTTTCATCCAGATACCACGCTGGCCAATCAAGACAGGTTTGGTGCTAAAAGCACTGGCATTGGCCTATCTACTGTTAAAAATTTAGTTAATGCGCTTAACGGATCCATATACCTGGAATCGGTGCTTGGGGCTGGCACCACATTTACGATAAATTTAAGAAAGATGATTGAAAGGGAAGACTAATGCCTTCCCTCACATCTTTAAATTTCTAAAGCTGCTCTGATTTTATTTTTACTAGTCGATTAATCTTGAGCCTGCTATTTCGACTATTTTTTTCGCCTTGACTCCATAATGGCTCTGATTTTATCAAATGGTTCTACATTGGCACGTTTAGCCCAATTGGCATAAGCAGTAGTCATTGTTTTCACTTGTTCTGGCATAGTAGCTGCCAGGTCATTCGTTTCAGATCTATCTTTTGATAAATCATATAATTCCCATTTGGGAGGCTTGTTGTCGTGATGTTCAGTTACGAGCTTAAATTTTCCCTGTCTAACTGCAGCATTGCCTTCGTGTTCCCAAAAAATTGGCTGGTTGTGTACTGGCTTCTCGATTCCTTCTATAACAGGTAACAGACTCTTTCCTTCCATAGGGTTTATGCTGTGACCTTTATATTGAGTAGGGTATTTGGCACCTGTTACGTCGACAACAGTAGCCATAATATCTGGTAAAAAACCATACTGATCTGAAAACTTTCCTTTTGTTGCAGCTGGCATGCCTTTGGGCCAGTGCACAATCAGTGGTGTAGCAATTCCGCCTTCATTTACCCAGTGCTTGTATTTTTTGAAAGGGGTATTCGATACATTTGCCCAAGACTGTCCGTAGCTTAGCAAATAACCCTTCTTAGTACCAAGGTTTTCCTTCAAACCACCGCCAAGCTGTCCGCCTTCTGCACAGGCACCGTTATCGGCTAAGAATAGAATTAAAGTATTATCTAGTGTTCCCGATTTTTCTAAAGACTTTATAATTCTTCCGACATTTTGATCCATCCGATCAATCTGAGCTGAATAGATCGCCATGCGGTAATCCATCTCATCTTGTTTTTCAGGCGTAAGCTTATCCCAGTCTACGCCATCTTCATCGGTAAGGTTTGTAGTTGAAGTAATAACACCCATGGCTTTCATTCGCTCATAACGGGCTTCTCTTAATTTTTTCCAGCCGAGTTTATACTCTCCGCGATATTTATCGATATCTTCCTTGAAAGCTTGCAGAGGCCAGTGTGGGCTCGTGTATGCGAGGTACATAAAGAAAGGGGTATCTTTTTTCTTAAACCCTTCCTCCATAAAATCAATTGCATGGTCGGTTATGGCGTCTGTAAGGTAGAAATTGTCGCCCTCTGGTTCTACGGGCGTATTCATTAAGGTTAGTCCCCTTAGACCTGTTGGCTCAAAATAATTGGCCGCTCCTGCCAAAATCCCGAAATATTTATCGAAACCTCGTTGTAAGGGCCAACGTTGTTTACCATTATAGCCCAAGTGCCACTTGCCTGACATTAACGTTTGATAACCTGCCGTTTTAAGCACTTCAGCAATGGTAACACAGGAATTGTTTAATGCACCCTGATAGCCCGGTAAATTCATTTGATATGCGGTGCTGTCTTCAGGATCGTTAGTCATGTGGCCAATACCCGCCTGGTGCGGATATAAACCCGTCATTAACGACGCCCTGGTTGGGCAACATCTGGCACCATTGTAAAACTGCCTAAACCGCAAACCATTTGTGGCCAAACGGTCTAGATTTGGCGTTGCAACCTCACCACCGTAGCTGCCAATATCCGAATAACCCATATCATCAGCAAGAATCACAATAATATTTGGGGCTTTATTTGGTTTAACCTGATCTGTTTTGGCAGTAAAAGAAAAACCGATAACTGAAAGGGTACATAATACCGCACAACCGATTGATATTTTTTTGATAGATTTCATGCTGATAATTTTAAAATGTAACAAAGTTTATTAACCCTTGTGCGGTATAAAATAAGCTATGGTTTTTTAAATTTTTGTTCTAAAACCTTAATAAAATAGCCCCCAACAACACTTCTTGCCTGAAAACCTACTTGTTTTCCAGTGGTAGTTTCATGCCAATCGCTTATTGGAACTCTCGAAGTAGTTTCCACCGCATATTTATACACCGGATCGATGAAGCTTTTAAAGTCTTTATCATTATCGGCCAATACCGCTGTCCAGAGAATCCAATCAGATTTTGTGTAAGTCTTCCTGCTATCTAATGGAAGCCCGTAAGCATTTTGCTTGGTTAAATAGTACTTTACTTCGGTATTATATACCTCTGATGGGAAAAGACCAAGATTGAGTAGTTTATCCCAAACCAGGTTATACTTCTGGCTCCAGGTTCTCTTTTTATCAAATGTAAGGGCATAATGATCGCCGTCTTTAGCCATGTCCATCCATTTCAATGCCATGTCTTTAGCCATTTTAGTATATTTTTCTGCGGTTGCTGTTTCTCCTAACTGAGCTGCCAATTTACCGTAACATCCCAGGGCAACAATGGCCTTAACAGATAAGTTTGAGTTTCTTGCCAGGTGTCCTGCGAAATCGTCGGTACACAATTGGTTACCTGGATCAAAACCCTCTTTGCTTAGGTATTCTGCCCAGATGCCTAACGTTTTCCAATGTTTCTTGGCAAAGTCGGCATTGCCCTCAGCTTTAGCAACAGCAGCGGTTAAAATAACCATATTTCCAGCTTCCTCTACCGGCATATCCTCACCATAAGTTTGGCCATTAGCAAGCGGATAGGTGCCCAAATCGTGAGCAGGGAAAGGTTTTGCCCATTTTCCGCTCTCACTATAATAAAAGATTCCATTTAACAAACCTTTGGCTAATGCCGGGTTGTAAGCTAAGAATAATGGTGCAGATGGATAGGTTACATCAACAGTATAGATAGATCCGTTGCTAAAATTTTCTTTAGACATGAATAGTAAATCGCCTTCTGGGCTTTCTACCAATTTATGCGCAGAAATTGCTTGGCGATAACCCAATACACAGAGTTTAGCGTATTTCTCTCCTCCCGCAGTTAAAGCATCCTGATACATTTGCTTATCAAAGGCATTACATTTGCTAATAATGTCTTGATATTGAGTTGTGGCAAGCGCCAGTTGTTTCTCGATCGTTTCCTTACCTGTTCTATTCCAGTATGGCTTCAGGTTTTTTCCAAAATATTGAACCGACTCTAAGTCATCATAACCCAGCATTACATACTGTGATTTAACAGCTTTTTCTACTTTTCCTAAAGAGATATTGGTTACCAACGATAAACCTGTACCAGTTACAGAATTTGCATTTGCACCCTGGTTAGCTGATGAAGATTGCCCCGTAGTAATATTTTGAGTTACTACCTTGGAAGTGGGAACCGCAACGTATAAATGGCCCCAATCAATGCGTAAGTTATCACCTTTCTTACCCAATATAGGTTGTTCTACCGTTCCCGCTTTTAAAATAGAAAGAGATGAATTAGTTACTTTTTCTGCTTTCACTTTTTGATCTTTGCTGTTAACTGCAAGACTAGAGGAAGTGGAGAACATAATTTCGGTTGTGTGTGCTTTGCCATCATTGGCGTTTGCAGCAAATGTGATGTATGATATTGGTCTTGATACTAAATCGAGGTTATTCAACAATAATGGAGAAGCAAATGTTACCTGCAAATTTATCGGCCCGGCAGCAAAATTATAAGTTGTTTGCGTAGCAGAGATGTTAACTTTTTGTTGTGTAGCCATAGCCATTGGTGATGCCTCAGGGATTTTAGTTACAATAGATGCATCCAGCCATTGTCCGCCTCGGGTGTTAGTAATATGGATTGCCAAGGTGTTCTGCCCTTTTTTTACCGCTTGTTTAGCTTCATTATTTAGTGGAACATATATAAAATCGTCTTCCGTCCATCCTCGTTTTTTGAAAGTTTGTACACCATTTACATACACTTCAATGTTGTCATCATGATTGATTTTTAAATACAGCGATTCTTTGTTTTCAGAAGTTACCGTAAATGTTGTTCTGGCCCAGAGGTCTTTAGAAGTCCAAGGCGTGCCCGAATTGCCAAATTTGCTTCCGAAAGGTGCATTGCCAGTTTTCCAATCGTCACTTTTATAATCTGCCGACTGCCAGTCGCCTTTGGGTTGGCTTTCGGTATAGCTAAACATTTTATCCTTGCTTAAAGCTTGATATTTAGTTTCTTTATCACCTAAAAAACGATAAGGTTTTCCATCTACGGTAATAATGCCTAATAGTGCTTGTTCTGTTCCTGTCCAATGGCGGGTAACAGATGATGTTAGTGAATCAGTGTTAGACCAGATACTGAAATAAGGATCATGAGTGATTAATGGATAGGATGGTGCTTTTGTAACCTGGGCATTTGCTGAGGCTGTAAAAAGAAATAAGATGGCAAGAAGTTGTTTATACATAAATTGTTTTTTTGAATGATTATTTTTTGGTTTTAGAAATGTGTTGATATTGTGTCTGGCAATGTTTGAAAGCCATAACTGCGATTATGGCTGCTCCAATCCCTGCTTTCCATTAGCAGAAATTTATGCCTTCAAAGCGGTAAGGTTTTGTTTTCGTATGGAGAAAAACCATGTTAATTAGATAGTTATATTTGGCCTCAATTGTGAAGTATGTAGTCTTCATTACAAATTAAATCAAATTGATTGAACGTTTTTAATCAATGTTATGCTGATTTGTCTCAATTTCGATTTAGACTTGTTCAATTTTGTTTAGATAACAATTAACAATCGTTATCATTGTATCCCAAGCAGATTTTTAAATCAGGTATTGCGGATTTCAAAATCAGTGCCTGTTTAATTTAAGCTTTACCAGCATAAAGATATAAAATTATAATAATCAGTGTCTCTAAGTCTTGTACTACAGTGAGCATTGGTCAAGCAAAACCCAACAACGATTAATTTTTACATCAGGAGATGAAGTATGTTTAAGCGATTTTGTCTGATAATTTATTTGATTTCAAATGCACTTCTTTCAGAAGCACAATCTTTTTATTTCCAAAACTATCAGGTAGACGATAAATTGTTACATAATACGGTAACAGCGATTACACAAGACCGCAGGGGATTTATTTGGATTGGTACCAAGGGCGGATTAAACCGGTTTGACGGATATTACTTTAAAGATTTTTCAATTGATGAGAAGCGCTCAGGGGAAAATTCGATTTCGGTATTGAAAGAAGATTTTCAAGGCAGGTTGTGGATTGGAACACTTAGTGGGCTTTTTTATCTTAACACCAGCTCTGAACAAACTACCAGGATTAATTTACCTTTTGGTGGTATAGCCAGTATTTCCTGTGCAAAGCCAGATATGTTATGGATAACCGCTAACGGTAAGATAGTTGGTTACCAACCCTCAAATGGGAAATATTTTAATACCAATGTAGATGCAGGTGTTAGCGAGTTAGACCAAAATAATCAATTGTGGATTGGTACAGCAGATGGCTCCTTAAAATCAATGAATGTTAAAGGCACTGACTTGCCAATCAAAGATTTAAACATTCAATTAAGGGCAAATTTAAATTGGCCCATCACAAAAGTATTGCCAACACCCAATGGGGTACTCATTGCCACTACACATGGGTTTTTTAGGTACGATGCAGTTACGGGCAAAACAAAGGCTTTACTTACTAAAAATGATGATGGCACCACAGTATACGTTCGGGATCTGAAAGTTCTATCAAACGGAGAATGTTGGTTGGCAACAGAGCGGGGAATCTATATTTACGATTTGGCGAAAAACACATCTAGGCACATCGGTAAAGAAATAGGTAATTATTATTCACTAAGTGATAATGCTGTTTATTGCTTAATACAAGATCAGCGCAAAGGGGTTTGGGCAGGTACATTTTTCGGGGGCATCAACCACATATCCATGGAAAACAATGCTTTTGAAAAGTATTTTCCTACCAATTCCGAAAATTCGATCTCTGGAAGTGCAGTAAGGGAAATTTGCGCAGATGCACAGCAGAATATTTGGATAGGTACCGAAGATGCCGGTATCAATCGGTTCGATCCACAAACTAAAACATTCCATCAATTCGCAGGCGGAAAGTCGCCATCCAGACTTTCATACCCTAATATTCATGGCTTGCTGGTTAATAACGGAGAAGTATTTGCTGGTCCTTTTCTGCGTGGCTTAGAAATTTTCAATAAAGATTCTGGCAAGTTGTTAAAGCGCTTCAATAGTATCCGTTTGCAAAGGGGAACTGGTAAAGCCTTTATTATGTCTATCGCCAAAACCAAAACAGGACAAATTTTGGTTGGCACTACCGGGGCTGGCCTGTACTACTATCTGCCCCAATCGCGTAAATTGATAGCCATCCCACAAATTCCACAAAATTCTTATGTATACGCCATCGCAGAAGACCACGAAGGAACAATTTATACAGGAAGCTTAGCAAATGGCGTATTCTTTCATAACCCTAACACAGGTAAGCATGGAAATATAAGATTTAAAGACAAATTCAATCCAGCATCTACGGAAAATCTTATTCAGGGCATCCACGAGGATAAACATCAGAATCTTTGGTTTTGTACAGAAGGGGGTGGCTTAATTAAGATGGCGAAAGACCATAAGACCTTTACACGATACAACACCGATACTGGCCTTCCTACCAATAATTTGTTCCGCATTTTAGAAGACGAATACGAAAACCTTTGGATAAGCAGTTTGAAAGGATTAATCTGCTTTAATATCAATACAGCAAAATTTAAGGTATATTCTAAAGCAAATGGTTTGTTAACAGATCAATTTAATTATAATTCTGCCTACAAAGATGGAAATGGGAAAATGTACTTTGGGTCTGTCAAGGGATTAATCGCATTTTATCCAGATTCTTTACCTAAACAAACACCCGTTCCACCCATATATATCACTTCTTTGCATGTTAGCGTAAACAGTGCCGAGGAAAATTCAACACAAGCTAAAAAGCCGATTTTATCTGTAGATTCTATCACATTAAATTACGATCAATCTACTTTTGATATTGAGTTTGCAGCTTTAGATTATGCCGCTCCGGATCTCATTAGATACCAGTATCGCCTGGTAGGCTTGAGCGATCAATGGACACAAATCAATACCAACAGGAAAGCTTATTTTACCAATCTTGCCCCGGGCGAATATCGTTTCGCTATTAAAGCTAAAAGTAACATCGGCCTATGGCAAACGCCAGAGCGGGTATTATATATTAAAATTTTACCACCTTTTTGGAAATCAAATACCGCATACGCTTTATATACTTTCCTTTCGATATTAGGTATTTTTCTGGTGATATATTTCTATCATCGATCGATAGAAATCAAAAATAAACGTAAAAACCAGCTATTTGCGCTGAAAAAAGAAAAAGAGATCTATCATTCGAAGATTGAATTTTTCACCAACATTGCTCATGAAATTCAAACTCCGCTTACTTTAATTAAAGGACCTATAGACTGGGCATTAAATAAAGCAGATGATGTGGCTATTGTTAAACGAAACCTGGAGCTGGTAAAGAAAAATATTCACCGTTTAATTACACTCACTACGCAGATGCTCGATTTTAGAAAAACAGAGGAATACCACTTTTCGTTAAATTTTGAGCGGGTAAATGTCAACAAGTTAGTTGCCGAGCAAGTGGAGATATTCTCTTTAGAGCTTTCTAACCGAAATCTTCAGCTGGAAATGGCATTGCCCAAGAGAGGTTTAATAGCCTACCTAGACAAAGAGGCTTGCATCAAAATAATTAGCAACCTACTTTCTAATGCAGTTAAATATTCTAAAAGCAACATTAAGATAAGTCTTAAATCTGCTACATTACAGGGTTGCCAATCCGTAATATTAAGGATTGAAAATGATGGAGAGCCAATCGAAAGTAAAGACCAAGAGCGGATATTCGAGCCTTTTTACAGAACTGAAAACCAACGCAGCATTCCCGGATCTGGCATTGGTTTAGCACTTGCAAAGCATTTAGCAGAGCTACATCATGGAGATTTGATATTGATCGAACATCCTGAAATTAATATCTTTGAATTAACCCTACCTGTAAACCAAGAAGTAAAAATCGAAATTAATTAAGACACTGAACAATGCCACATACCATATTACTGATAGATGATGAAAATGACCTTTTGCAGTTTATGTCTGAAGTATTGGGAGAGCACTATACGGTCCTTACCGCATCAGATGGATTTAAAGCGATAGATGTTTTAGAGCAACATGCGGTCCATTTAATTATTAGCGATGTAATGATGCCAGGAATGGACGGTTTCGAATTGTGCGCTAAAATTAAGTCTAGCGTTGAATACGCACATATTCCTATTATTCTGCTTACTGCAAAGAATACTTTCTCCGCAAAAATCGAGGGATTAAATCATGGAGCAGATGCCTACATCGAAAAGCCTTTTTCATATGATTTGGTTTTAGTTCAGGTTGCAAACCTGCTGAAAAATCGATCAAAGGTTAGAGAACATGCACTTCAGGATCCATTTAGTCATCTAAAATTCGAGCAACGTTCACAATCAGATAACGACTTTTTACAAAAGTTGGATCATTATATTTTAAAGAATCTTAGCAATAGCGATTTTGATATTGATGATTTAGCTGAACACATGAATATGAGCAGGCCTACGTTGTATCGAAGAATTAAGCAGCTACTCGATGTACCTGTTAAGGATTTGGTTACGCAAGCCAGATTAAATAGATCGGTGCAGCTAATGGCAGAAAATAACCATAAGATTTTCGAAATTGCACAAATTGTAGGCTATAAGTCTCAAACGGTTTTTGGAAGAAGCTTCCAGCGATATTTCAAACAATCTCCAATCGAATATATCTCAGCGCTTCGAGATAAGCTTAACAACGGTCAGTAATTAACTGTCTATTTTTCGCCCACTGGCGATATCATTACTATTATTTGAGATAAATCATCTAAAGATTGAGTAAAACGGACTTATCATTAGTACTACTTTCGTATAGTCTGATAATGAAGAAGGTAGCATAAATGTACTGCCCTTGGCGTCAGATTAATTAATGAACCAGATGGATAACAACCATCATATTAGGTAACCAAATATTACTCAATTATGCTGAAATTAACCGCAGTTTTTTGGCTGCTCTGTGCTTGCATTCTGCCGGCATACGCTATTAAGAATAACTCCAGATTTAAAAAGAATACCGCTTTTTTTCAGGAAAAAGAAGGAAACATTCGAGGGACAGTAACCGATGAACAAGGCGTCTCCATTCCTGCAGTTACCATCGTAATAAAAAATAAAACCATAAGAACAGTTACCGATGGAAATGGCCGCTACAGTATCGCAGCGAATGAAAATGATGTGCTTGTTTTTAATTACGTAGGTTTTAAACAACAAGAAATTAGGGTTGGTAGTAGCACAACCATCAATGTTAAACTAATCACTTCATCAGAATCATTAACAGAGGTGGTAGTTGTTGGCTATGGTGAACAACGCCGAACCAGTGTAACGGGGTCAATTGCAACCGTCAACTCGGCCGAATTAACTGAAACCCCTGTTCCAACCGTTTCACAGGCTTTAATTGGTAAAGTTGCAGGAGTTACCTCGAGGGCGCCAGACGGGAGACCGGGTGCCGAGGCGAGGTTACAGATCAGAAACTTAGGCGATCCCTTATATGTTATTGATGGCGTACCTTCAGGCGCCCAACAGTTTAATAACCTAAACTCAGAAGATATTGAAAGTTTATCTATACTTAAGGATGCGGCTGCGGCCATTTATGGTTTAAGGGCATCGAATGGGGTAGTATTGGTATTAACCAAAAAAGGTGGTTTGAATAAAGAAAATCGAATTAATGTAAATGCATACTATGGTTTGCAGAGTTTATTCCGTTTTCCAAAGGCGGCAAATGCAGGCGATTATGTGCGGGCACTTGCAGAGGCTGATATTAACCAAAATGGCACCTCTGTCTGGACACCTGAGGAGGTAAATAAATGGCAGCAGGGTGTTCCCGGTTACGAGGGCTTCGATTGGTCAACTTATATCAAAGATTACGCCCCACAATCTTATATCAACCTTAACACAACAGGTGGTTCGCAGAAAACCAGTTATTACCTGTCGCTTTCTCGAACCGATCAGGATGCAGTTTTTGAAGGGTATAATTTTAACAGAACCAATTTACAAACCAACCTCGAAACCCGTATTGGTCAGCGATTGAAAGCGGGCGTTAAGATCAACGGAAAAATCGAAATCAGAGATTTACTGGGTCTTCCTGGCGACGATGATTATTTCAACGCCTTATTGGGGCAATTTAGAAATCTACCAACCGAAAGTCCATATGCAAACGGAAATCCAAACTATCCTGCAACCAACAATAACTTTGCAACCAACTACGCAACTTTCGAATATTCGGGATATAACAAAACCGAGCGTAGAACACTACAAACTACTTTCGATCTGGAATATAAGTTTCCAATTAAAGGCTTAACGGCAAATGGAATGTATTCTTTTTTCTACAATAATCTATTAGGCAACACATACGAGAAAACCTACAAAACATATACATACAACGCTGCATCGGATACTTATAATGTTACCGGCGGACAGCAGAATCCATATCGGTCAAGAGATAATGGCTACATTATAGACAATGTTTTGCGTTTGCAATTGAACTATGCCGGAACTTTCGGAAAGCACAATGTTAGCGCTATTGGTGCTATGGAAACCCAGGAAAGGGTAGACAAATTATTCTTCGTGCGTTCACAACCGGTAAGTAATGAAATTGACATCATCAACTTCTTTAACGAATTGCAGGCGGTAAGTGATAGGGTTACAGAAGAAGCAAGAGCGGGCTTTATCTTCCGTGCAAACTACGATTATGATAGTAAATATTTGTTAGAAATAGGCGGAAGATATGATGGTTCTTGGCGTTTTCCAAAAGGTCACCGTTGGGGCTTGTTTCCATTTATATCTGCAGGATGGAGAATCTCTAAAGCAGATTTCATGCAGGGAGATGGCATTAAAAAAGTAATTACCGATTTAAAGTTGCGTGCTTCTTATGGCGAAACGGGTAGTGAGGATAATGGTGTGGGCGCATTTGCCTATCTGCCTGGTTATAACTTCGGATCTGGCAATGCCTATTTAGATGGCCAATTAATTACTGGTATAGCGGCAAGAGGACTTCCTGTTACCAGATTAACCTGGGTGAAGAGCGCTATAACCAATATCGCAGTTGATTTTAATTTGTGGTCTGGTAAGTTGGGTGGCTCTGTCGAAGTTTTCCGCAGAGATTTAACAGGAATACCAGCTCCCCGTTACGATGTTTTGCTCCCAATTGAAGTAGGGTTTACTGCACCGAGTGAAAATTTAAATGCCAATAGAACATTGGGTGTTGAAATGGCTTTAAACCACGCGGGCAAAACTGGTGGCTTAGAATATTCGGTGGGGGTGAATGCAACACTGGCAAGACTAAGAAATGTCTATACCTATAAACCTCGTTTCGGTAACTCGATAGATCGTTATCGCAATTCAATAGAAGATCGTTGGGCCCGAATCAACTGGGGATACGAATTTATTGGCCAATTCCAAACTGCAGAGGAAATAGCAAACTACCCTGTTGATATAGACGGGCAAAATAATACCACCCTTTTACCAGGCGATTTTATCTACAAAGATCAGAATAACGATGGCGTAATTGATGGTTTAGACGAAAGGCCAAATGGATACAGTGAAAGCAATTTACCGTACCTAAACTTCGGGTTAAACAGTTCATTTGCCTATAAAGGTTTCGATGTACAGCTTAATTTCGCCGGCGCAACCATGCAGAGTAGAGGGCGTGCTGCAGAACTTAAACTGCCGTTTCAAAACGATGCAAATTCGCCAGATTTTCTTTTAAACGATCGTTGGCACAGGGAGAATATCTTCGATCCGAATAGTGCATGGATACCAGGAACTTATCCCGCCCTTAAAAAATCAAATAATGAGAGCAACCAGCGTGCCTCTAGCTTCTGGTTCAGAAACACATCTTATTTAAGGCTTAGGAATGTGCAATTGGGTTATAACTTACCACAAAAGTGGCTTAAGGGCGCCAGCATTACCAAAGTGAGAATTTATGCCAACGGGTTTAATTTATTCTCTATTGATAACTTGAAAGATATTGGAATAGATCCTGAAACACAATTAAATACCGGCTTGGAATATCCTTCTGTAAGGGTATACAACTTAGGGGTTAACTTAACATTTTAGAAAGATGAAACAATTTAAGAAAATTATACTTTACGCAATCTGCGCTACTATGCTAAGTCAGGTGGTAGGATGTAAAAAATTTCTCGATCGTAAACCAACAGATGTATTGCTCGATGAGCAGGTTTGGAGCGATCCGAAACTTGCCATCTCGGTTTTGGCTAACATATATAACCGCTTACAGCCAACCGGTGGATTGGAAAGCGGAAAACTATCTCCTACCGATTTGGATGAAGCCATGTGGTCGGGTGGCCTTGGCGCAAATAATGCCAGGAATACCAGGGTAAATTATCCTTATACAGATAAACAACTTTGGTCTTACGACTTAATCAGGGATGTAAACCTCTTTCTCGAAAATCTCGAAAGATCTACTGCCATGGCAGATGCAGACCGTAAACATTTGCTGGCTGAAGGTCGGTTTGTGAGGGCTTACATTTATTTTCTTCATGTACGCAGCATGGGCGGTGTGCCACTTGTTACCAATACCTTTCAGTATGATGGTTCGCCAGATGTTGACGCACTAAAATTACCTAGAAGTACAGAAGCTGGCATTTATGATTTTATTGGCGCCGAATTGGATGCAATTAAAGATCAGCTTCCGCTTACAGCAACAAGTAAGACAAGGGCAAATAAGTGGACAGTTTTGGCCTTAAAATCTCAGGCAATGCTTTATGCCGCATCTATTGCCAAGTATAATAGTTTAATGACAGATCCTATCGTACTGCCAGGTGGCGAGGTGGGTATTCCGGCAAGCAAGGCAGAGGGCTACTATCAGCAGTCGTTAGCAGCTTCAAAAGAGATTATCGATAGTAAGCAATTTGTGCTCTATAATGAAAACCCAGATAAAGCTCAGAACTTCTACGACCTGTTTACTAAAAAAGCAAATAATAGGGAAGTGATTTGGGCACTTGATTACACCCTGGATGGCAAATACCACGATTATACTGTTGAAAGCATCCCTCGCTCTTTGCGTGAGAATGCTACAGGCTCTGCGGGAGTTACGCCTTCGCTTAATTTAGTTGAAGCTTTCGATTACCTAAATGGAACAAGTGGTGCACTCAAAATTCAAACGGCCAATGGCTCCGATTACATTTATTATACTCGTCCGGAGGATTTATTTGCCGGTAAAGATAACAGGATGTTTGGCAGCATTATCACACCAGGCTCTACTTTCCGTGGTAAACGCATTGATATACAGGCTGGAGTAATGGAATGGAATGCCGCAACCAATCAGTATGTTATTCGTACCTCTCCAGATTTGGGTAGTGTTTTTACCGACGGCGGAACTTTAGTGGCTGCAGATGGTCCGCTTCCAAACGCCGCTAACGTTACAAATACTGGTTTTTACATGAGAAAGTACGTTGATTCAAGGATAGGTTCAGGACAATCTGGTCAAGGAAGTGATGTCTGGTGGATTCGTTACCGTTTCGGTGGCATTTTGCTAAACGCTACCGAGGCTGCTTTCGAATTAAACAGAGTTCCGGAAGCTTTAGGGTACATTAATCAAGTAAGAGAAAGGGCTGGGTTTCCTGCAAATAGTTTGGCAACACTTAGCAACGATATCATCAGAAAAGAGTTTCAGGTAGAAATGGCTTTCGAAGAGCAACGTTATTGGGATTTGAAACGTTGGAGGATTGCCCATGAGGTATTTAATGGAAACAGGCAATCGCCAAACACCCTGGTGAATGCACTTTGGCCATATCGTGTAGTTAGGCCTTCAGACCCAACTAAACACAATAAATACGTTTTTGTAAAGCGTGTAGCACCAAGGTTTACACAACCAAGATTATTTAGGCTAGGTAACTATTATTCATCAGTTCCACAAAATGTACTTAATGCCAATTCACTTATAGTTAGAAATCCATATCATTAATTTTCATAATCATGAAACGAATATTATACAGTATCATTTTTTTAGCGCTGGCAATAACAGGTTGCGAATATGATAATTACGAACCACCTAAATCCCAGTTAAGCGGCCGACTTCTTTTCGAGGGCAAAACTTTTGGCATTAGACAAGGAATAAGTGTTTTACAGCTAACACAACCTGGCTTTGAAACCGTTACACCAATCAATGTTAATGTAAAACAAGACGGCACTTTCGCTGCCATGCTTTTTGATGGAGACTATAAGTTACTGCAGATTGCTGGCAATGGACCTTGGGAAGTTACAAGCAGTACAATTGATGTGGCTGTAAGAGGAACCACAAATATAGATGTCCAGGTTAAACCATATTTCTCTCTTAACAACGTTAGTTTTACAGTAGAAAATAATGTACTAAAATCGTCTTGTGTGTTGGTTAACAATGTTGCAGGAAGACAACTGGAGCGCATATCGCTTATTTTAGGTAAAACAACTATCGTTGATGATCCAACAAAATTGGTGCCTTCACCAGCAGATCCGTTAAGTACAAAAGTTGGAACAGGCTTAAATTTAACGCAACCGATTCTGTTAAGCCAAAATTTAGCAGTAGCGCCTTTAACTACCTTGCCGTACCTTTATGCAAGGATCGCAGTTAAAGTGGTTGGCGTCCCCGAGTTGCTTTATTCAGATGTTTTCACTGTAAAACCGCAATAAAAATCATCAGCACTATGAAAAAATATGCTTATACCTTAACATTGTTGCTCCTATCTGCTATAGGATGGTCTTCTAAAGCACAGGTCACACAACAATCTCGTCCTAACGTGGTAATTATTATGGCTGATGATTTAGACACCCGACAATTAAGTTGCTATGGTGGAAAAAATATTCAGACCAGAAATATTGATAAATTAGCTGGGGAAGGTTTGAAGTTTAATAACATTTATGCTTCCCATGCTACCTGCGTGCCTACCCGTGCCTCGCTGTTTACAGGCTTGTATCCTATGCGACATGGTTCATTCCAAAATCATAAACCGGTATATCCAAATATGAAAAGTGTAGGACATTATCTCGCAAACGTAGGCTATCAGGTAGCATTAACGGGCAAAGATCATAGTACCCGCCCGGCAAGTGCTTTCCCTTTCGAGATCATCAAAGGATTTCAGCCACAATGTACTTCGAGTAATGATGAATACGAATTGGATGATGTAGAAAAATTCATGACCAATCAGCAAAAGCCTTTTTGTCTTTTTATTATGAGTATTAACCCGCATAAACCTTGGGATCAAGGTGATCCTACAGAATTTAATGCAGACAAGTTAATTTTACCTCCAAGTATGGTAGATACTAAAGAAACCAGGAAAGAGTATTGCAATTACCTGGCGGAAATTCGTCGCTTGGATAACCAGGTAGGTGATGTGATGGCAATGCTTAAAAAAACTGGTCAGGATAAGAACACTATATTTATGTTTTTAGGCGAGCAAGGACCGCAGTTTGCCGGCGGTAAATGGAATTGCTGGGATTTAGGACAAAAAAGTTCGATGATTGTGCGATGGCCAAATCAAATAAAACCAAATATTCAAACGAATGCCATTGTACAGTATGAAGATATTACGCCAACCCTCATTGATATTGCCGGAGGAAAGGCAATTGATTCTCTCGATGGGAAAAGTTTTCTTCCGGTACTTAAAGGGAATTCTAAAACAGCTCGCAGTTATGCATACGGCATATATAATAACATTCCTGAAGGGCCTGCTTACCCTATGCGTAGCCTGCGAGATGAACGTTATAAACTAATTTTGAACCTAAGCCCAGAAAAAACTTACGGCATAAAGTGGTATAATGGACCTGGGGATCTGGGTGTTTGGAAATCGTGGAACGATAAAGCCGAAACGAATGCAGAAGCCAAGTTCTTGGTTAACCGAATTAAACACAGACCAGCCATTGAATTTTATGACACCCTAAAAGATCCTTACGAATTAAACAATTTGGCAAATAATCCATCTTACAAAAAACAAATTGATACCTTCAGTAAGGTACTGAAAGATTGGATGAAACAACAGCATGACGATGGTGCATCTGTAGATCGGGTTTATGCAAAACAAAATTAGTATGAATAAGACAATGAGAAGGGTAGTACCAATTATAAGCACAGCATTCGCTGTGCTTGCCGTGTTTGCATTCAGGGCCCCAGATAAGTTAGGTAGGCCACCGGCAAAAAAACCAAATATTATCTTCATCATGGCAGATGATTTAACCATGACAGACATCGAACCCTTTGGTAGCACCCAGGTACACACGCCAAATCTAAAGCGTTTAGCCAGCGAGGGCATGTGTTTAGATAACATGTTCAATATGGTGCCGGTGTGTTCCCCAACCCGTCAATCATTACTTACGGGTTTGGGTCCGGTAAGAAACGGTGCTTACCCCAATCACACCATGATTTATGATGGAATAAAGACACTTCCAATCTATCTTCAGGCACTTGGCTATCGTACTGCAATAATTGGTAAAAGGCATTATGCACCAGAGTCTGCTTACCCCTTCGAGTTTTTGGGAGGAAAAGATGGCGACAACGGGCAGGGTCAGGACGTTGATCTTTCGAAAGCAGAAAGCTATATCAAAAAAGCTGCCGGGAAACCTTACTTCTTAATGTTTGCCAGTAATCAGCCGCACGAACCGTGGAATCGCGGCAATCAGAATGCTTATCAGCCAGAAAAAGTGAAGCTTAATCCTAATATGGTAGATACCAAGGTTACCCGCAAGCAGATGACCAAATACTTTGCTGAAATTACTTATCTAGACAGTTTGGTAGGCGTTTGCTTAGACATGGTAGAGCGTTCGGGAGAAAAAGATAATACCATCATTATGTTTGCTACAGAACAAGGCAATTCTTTTCCTTTTTCGAAGTGGACGCTCTATGATCAGGGACTACGCTCTGGTTTTATAGTGCGCTGGCCAAATAAGGTAAAGCCCGGATCTCGTAATCCTGCTATGTTAGAATATGCAGATATTACCCCCACACTCATCGAACTCGCCGGAGGGAGCCCTGAGAAAATTAATACCGGATCCAAAGATGGAAATGGCAAAACCGGGTTTGATGGTGCCAGTTTTAGAAAGGTTTTGCTTGGAGAAACACAGCACCAGCGAGATTATGTTTTTGGTGAGCATACCACCCGTGGAATTATTCAGGGAAGTGATGCCTATGCCACGCGGTCAGCAAGAAGCAACAATTACCTTTATATTCAAAACCTAAATTCTGATGGCATTTTTAAAAATACTGTTACCAATTCGCCATTATTTAAATCTTGGATGGAAGAAGACGCCGCAAGGGCCACCGCTTATCAAAAACGCCCAAAAGAGGAATTGTACGATGTAATCAAGGATCCATTCAACCTGCATAATTTGATAGAAGATCCAAAGTTTAATGCGGTAAAAAAAGACCTCTCTACTCGGCTTGCCGCATTTATGAAACAACAGAACGATAAAGGCATAGCCACAGAAATGGATGCCTTAAATCGTCAACCTAAACATCAACAAAAAGATTAATATGAGAAACATCAGTTCATTATTCATACTGTGCCTGCTATTGATTAGCCACGTAGGGTTTACACAGGAAAAGCAACCAAACATTATTATTATCCTGGTAGATGATATGGGTTTTAGCGACGTAACTACCTTTGGAGGGAAGTTTGTGCCAACGCCAAATATAGATCGGTTAGCAAAGAACGGTCTTATGTTAAACCAGTATTACAGTGGTGCGCCAATCTGCTCACCATCAAGAACTAGTTTGCTTACCGGAATGTACCCGGGAAGGTGGAATTTTAGTACTTATCTCGATAACAGACAGCACAACAAGAATGCCGAGCAAGCAGATTTCCTTGATCCGAATGCCCCATCCATTGCCCGCGTTTTTCAATCTGCGGGTTATGCTACCGGCCATTTTGGTAAATGGCACATGGGTGGTGGCCGCGATGTAAAAAACGCTCCAGGATTTGAAAAGTACGGTTACGATGCCCATGCCAGTACTTATGAGAGCCCAGATCCAGATCCACTGCTCACTGCTACAAACTGGATTTGGTCAGATAAAGACAGTATTAAAAGATGGGATAGAACTAAGTATTTTGTAGACAAGACCTTAAATTTCTTTAAGCAAAATAAAAATAAGCCACGCTTCGTGAATCTCTGGCCAGATGATGTACACACACCATGGGTGCCAAATGTTGGTGAAGAATATACAGGGAATTTCCCAATGGGACAAGAGTCTGAACAAGCTTTTAAATTGGTGCTGAAAGAATTAGATGTACAGGTTGGCCGCTTAATCGATGGACTAAAAGAAATGGGTGAAGATAAAAATACCATCATCATTTTTACCAGTGATAATGGACCCTTACCAAGCTTTAAAGGGAGTAGAACAGGTGGTTTACGTGGATCGAAATTGTCTCTTTATGAGGGTGGTACAAGGATGCCATTTCTAATCTGCTGGCCTGGGCATATCCCTCAGGGAAAGGTAGATGCTACATCTGAAGTTAATGCGATTGATCTTTTGCCATCGCTGGCTAAAATGGCTGCTGTAAAACTGCCTTCTGCATACAAAGGCGACGGTATCGACCGAAGCAAGGTCTTCACTGGTTCAGCATCATTAAGAGGGAAGAATATGTTTTGGGAATACGGACGGAACAATATCGCTTTTAAGTATCCGGCTGGGCCAAATAAAAGCCCAAATTTAGCAGTACGTGCAGGAGAATGGAAATTACTAATGAACAACGATGGATCTGATGTACAACTTTATAACATCGTAAAAGATAAAAACGAAACAACAGACCTCAGTACCCAGGAAACTAAAATAACTAATAAATTAAAAACTGAATTAAGTGCCTGGTGGGAATCGTTGCCTAAACTTAAAAACTAGTTTGCCACATGAAAAACTTAAAAATAATACTTAGCTTTTTACTGCTGTATGCCGTAAAATTAAGCGCACAGGAAATAGACTATACTGAGCCTGTAAAGGGTCAGTGGTCTAAAGAGCGGGCGAAAGAGTGGTATGCCAAACAGCCATGGTTGGTAGGTGCCAATTACCTGCCCGCAACTGCTATAAATCAAATCGAAATGTGGCAGGCCTCTACCTGGGATCCGAAAACAATCGATAAGGAATTTGGCTGGGCAGCCCAAACCGGCATGAATACCATGAGGGTGTTTTTGCACGATATGGTATGGGCATCTGATAAAGCTGGTCTCTATAAACACATGGATGAATTCCTGAAAATTGCCTCAAAGCATGGAATCAGGCCATTTTTCGTGTTTTTTGATGATTGCCATTTTCCTAACCCAGTACTAGGTAAGCAACCGCTGCCAGTAATTGGTTACCACAATTCTGGTTGGGTAAACTCGCCAGCACGCGACTTAGCTTTAAGGTTTTCTGATGATAAGGCTACACCGAAAGAAGTTGCAGATTTAAAGGGTTATGTACAGGAAACCATCAAACATTTTAAAAATGATAAAAGGGTATTAATGTGGGAGCTTTACAACGAGCCTGGCAGAGGGAATAACCTAGATGGGGGAGATAAATCATCGAGCATTGGCGATAAATCCAATAAGCTTCTTCATCAAGCATGGGTGTGGGCAAGGGAAATCAACCCATCTCAACCCATAACTGGTACGGCTAAAGGCAGCTTGGGGGAAATGAATGTTAAAATTAACCGCATAAACGCAGATGTCCTTTCGGTACATAGCTATGAAAAGCCAGAAGTTTTAGAGCGTGTTATAAAGAACTACCAAGCCGATGGCCGACCGATTATTATGACCGAGTGGCTGGCGAGAACGCAGGAAAGTACGGTAGCAGGATGTTTGCCAATACTAAAAAAATATAATGTTGGTGCAGTAAACTGGGGTTTTGTATCTGGTAAAAGTGGTACCGTTTGGCCTTGGTTTAGCAGAAGAGAAGATGGTAAAAACATCAGCGTTAACCAAAGACGTGAGGAAGGGAAGGTGGTACAACCAGGACAACCTTTTCCCGAACCTAAACTTTGGTTCCACGACCTGTACCGGACTGATGGCACACCTTTCGATCAGAAAGAGATCGATATTTTTAAAGAATTAACCCTAAGCAAAAAATAATAAGCTCAGCCAGATTACGTATGAAGATGAGAATGAACAATATGATGCTAATTGCCCTTGGCATTTTCGCTGCCACGGCAATTACAGTTCCGCAGAACGTTGCGGCGCAAAAGAAGTCAACCAAAAAACCAAATTTTGTGTTAGTAATGGCCGATGATTTAGGCTTTTCAGATTTAGGTTGCTACGGTGGAGAAATTAATACGCCCAATCTCGATCGTATTGCCAAGCAGGGTATGCAGTTTACAGAGTTCTACAATGTGAGCCGATGCTGCCCCAGCAGAGCGTCTTTGCTTAGCGGCTTATATAATCATGATGCTGGAATAGGCGACATGACCACTCCTCAAAATGATGAGGGCTATCGTGGATACCTGGGCAAAAATACAGTTACTATTGCAGAAGTGTTGAAGGAATCTGGATATCGTACAGGTATGGTTGGGAAATGGCACATATCTAATACCATCACCCAGAGCAATCACGATGACCAAATGAAATGGTTAAATCACCAAACCACACACCCATTATTTTCCCCTGCAGACCAATATCCAACCAGCCGTGGGTTCGAAAAATTCTATGGTACCATTTGGGGTGTCATCGATTTTTACGATCCATTTAGTTTAGTAGAGGGTAACCAGCCTGTAACCAGCGTACCAAAAGATTACTACCATACCGATGCAATAAACGATAAAGCTGTTTCATATATCCAGGAATTCAGTAAAGGCAGCAATCCATTTTTCTTATACATTGCACATAATGCCCCACATTGGCCAATTCAGGCTCCAGAAGCAGATATAGCAAAATATGCAGATACCTATAAGGTTGGGTGGGATGTGATTAGAGAAAACCGTTACAAGAAAATGGTAAGCCTTGGATTAATAGATCCTAAAATCGTTAAGCTTTCTCCACGCAACCCCTCTCAATTAAGCTGGGCTGATAACCCTAAAAAAGAATGGGATGCAAGAGCAATGGCTGTTCATGCAGCGATGATCGACCGTATGGACCAAGGTTTAGGAAGGGTAATAAAAGCCTTAGAAGAAACCGGGGAAATGGAAAATACGGTTTTTGTATTTCTAAGTGATAATGGAGCAAGCGCAGAGTTATCAGATAAATATGGTCCTGGTTTCGACCGCCCCGGCCAAACCCGTGATGGTAAAAACATCTCTTATGCCACCGACAAAACGGTGATGCCTGGTCCGGAAACAACTTTCTTTTCGATTGGGCCGGCTTGGGCTAACGTAGCCAATACTCCTTTCAGACTATGGAAATCTCAATCGTTGGAAGGCGGAATCCATACACCAATGTTGGTATCTTGGCCAGCAGGAATCAAGAATAAAGGAAGCAAAACAGCTCATGTTGGTCATGTAATGGATTTTATGGCTACTTTTATTGAAATGGCTGGTGCGCAATATCCAAAGGAATTCAAAGGCAATCAGATTACGCCTTTGGAAGGAAAAAGTTTCACCAGTGTACTTGCAGGCAAAAATACGGTTTCGCACCAAGCTTTGTTTAATGAACATGAAGGCAGTAAATATGTACGTATGGCAGACTGGAAACTTGTTGTAGCTGGTCCGAACAAAAAATGGCAGCTGTACAATTTGGCTAACGACAAAAGCGAGTTAAATGATCTTGCTGCAGAATATCCAGATAAGGTTAAAACGATGAGTGCATTGTGGGATGAATGGGCAACCAAACATCATGTACTTCCAAAACCAGCTAGATAGCGCATTTAAATATGCAAGACAATCCTGTATGTAGTTGCGTTTATCAACTAGATACAGGATTTTTATTTCATTCATTTATCTACCCACCAAGATATGAAAACAAATATATTTAGTGTGCTTACTGCACTATTTGTAATGTGGTTTATGCCACAAACCGCAAATGCCCAACAAGCAAAAAAACCAAACATCATTATTATTTTGGTTGATGATTTGGGCTGGGGAGATGTGGGCTACCACGGCGGAGATATCCCCACACCAAACATCGATAAGTTTGCGAAACAAGGTATAGAACTGAACCGATATTATACTGCTGCGGTTTGTTCGCCAACCAGAGCCGGGTTGTTAACTGGTCGCTATCCCGATCGCTTCGGACTCAGGAAGACAGTAATTCCTCCCTGGTCTGATTTTGGTGTGAGTACTGACGAGGTTTTCCTCCCTCAGCTGTTGGATAAGGCTGGTTATAAAAATAGAGCGATACTGGGTAAGTGGCACTTAGGTCATGTGGCGCTTAAATACCATCCGTTAAATAGAGGCTTTACCCATTTCTACGGCCATTTGAATGGCGCAATAGATTACTTCACCCACACCCGCGAAGGTGAATTAGACTGGCACAATGATTTCGAAGCAAGCCACGATCAAGGTTATTCTACCGATCTAATTGCAAATGAAGCCATTAAAAACATTAAATCTTACAGCCAAACGGCTCCATTTTTCCTTTACATTGCATTTAATGCTCCACATGGGCCGCTACAGGCAAAGGAAGAAGACTTGAAACGGTTTGGTTATGATAGCAACAAGCCTAGTTTCGCCCAGCAAGGAAAATACGGGGCAGAGGGGAGAGGCAATACCAAAGCACAAACCTATGCAGCAATGGTGAATAACCTGGATGCCAACATTGGGAGAATTCTTCAGACATTAAGCGAACTTAAACTAGATGAAAATACCATTGTTCTGTTTCAGAGTGATAATGGCCCGGCACCAAACGAAGCTGGATCCAGTGGCGAGTTGAGGGGAACGAAGTTTACCGAATGGGAAGGTGGCGTAAGGGTTCCGGCAATTATCAGGTGGCCTAAAGGCTTTAAAGGCGGCTGGAAGAGCGAGCAAGTGATGGGTTATGTGGATGTATTCCCGACATTGATGGCTATTGCCGGGGTTTCAGAGAAAACCAAAAACCCTCTTGATGGAATTAATGTACTGCCTGTATTAACACAAAAGCAGCCAAATATTAAGCGAGATTTGTTCTTGGGAGCAGGGGTACTAGTAAACAAGGAATGGAAAGTGCTGGAGAAATCTGACCAGAATGCCAATATGAAGCTAACTTCAGATTTACTTTTCCAGATTGATAGAGATGTTAGCGAAAAAAATGATGTGAAGGAAGAAAACAAATCCGTTTATGACGCCCTTAAAAAAATACTAATACCATTTAATGCAATAAAAGCGCCAATTGAAGTGTCCAATTTCGATGCAGGGCGAAAAGGATTTGTGGCACCTAAGGAATGGAAAATAAACAACTAAAATAATCATCAACAATAAAAAAAGATTATATCCGCCTGAACATTGGACGTATATAATCTTTTTTTTACTTCCGGTTCTACTTGGTATTTACCGTAATTGCTCCGCCACTTAAAAGCAAGCTGTGGGGTATGAAATAGCCATCCATTGTTTTACCGTTTACACTAACAGACTTTAGATCTCGCTTGCCACCTGGGTTATTGATGGTTAATGGTTTCCCTGCATTAATTTTCCAGGTAACCTGGTCGAACTGCGGTACAGTTACCAGGTATTGTGGGTCGGTAGCCGAGAATGTGTACAGCCCTAAAGAACTTAATACATACCATGCCGACATTTCGCCTGCGTCATCCATCCCAGATAATGTTAATCCATCTTTCATTCCATAAAGGTTATTCAGGATATAATCTAATAACTTCTGAGTTTTCTCTGGCTTATTAATAAAATAGTAACTAAACGCAGCCTCATGGTCAGGCTGGTTTCCCTGGCAGTATTGGCCAATCATCGTTTCTACGTTTCTGGCAATGTACTTTGGGTTCCAGGGAGTAGTAAACAAGGCATCTAATTTATCTTCGAAGGGTTTAGCACCGCCGTATAATTTTATTAAACCATTCATATCGTGTGGCACATAAAACGAAACTTGCCAAGCATTGGCCTCACGGTACATGTATTCATAATAAGGATATTGCGGATTGAAATTTTTAATCCAGGAACCATCTTCTAATTTTCCACGCATGAACTTCGTTTCTGGATCGAAAACATTTTGATAGTTCTTCGATCTGGCCATCAACAAATCGTAATTCTTAGTATCCCCAAGTTTTTTCGCTATTTGTGCCAGTGAATAATCATCATATGCATATTCAAGCGTTTTGGATACACCAGCTCTTCCCTTTGTTTCCACATGGGGTGAAGCAATATCCGGGTCTGAGATATAACCTTTTTCCATATATTCTTTCAGAAACGGACGAGCCCTGCCAGGTACATTCGCATTTTTTAGCAGTAGCTCGTAAGTCGCTTTGATGTCGAAATTATCGATGCCTCTTAGATATGCTCCGGCAATAGACGAGGCGCCATGGTCTCCGTGAAAAAACGTAGGCATGGATCCGGTTTTCTCGCCAACATCTTTCATTGATTTAATTACGTCAAGCGCAACCTTCGGACTAATCAAACCCAATAGCACGTCTTTATTTCTATAAGTATCCCAAAGTGAAGGCTCCGTATAATAGTTGAAATCTGCCTTGGAAACTTTTTTTACTGCATCTCTATATTCGCCATTTACATCGCTTCGAAGTGCAGGCCACAACAAAGACCTGTAAAGTGAAGAATACAACATCTCTTTTTGTTTTGGATTGCCTCCGGTAACATCTATCTTCGAAAGTAATTCTTCCCAGCGCTGGTTAGCCAGATCGCGAACTTCAGCAAATGTGCGGTTGCCAATTTCCTGATCGAGATTTTCTTTCGCATTTTCTGCGCTAACAAAAGACAAACCAATCTTCAGTTCCACCACCTGTTTGCCATCATCAGCTAAATTGATAATGGCATAACCATTCTTTTCGCCAGCATTATTTACATCTAGTTTTTTGATTTTGGTATTCAGCTTTGCGAAAAAATAAATGTTTTCACCACCCTGGAATCCGTTAACTGCCGAATCGCCAACTTGTTTGATTTCCCATCCATTAACCCTGCTTAAAGCTTTAGACAAATCGAACAGAATTTGTTTGTTTTTCTTGTCTTTATACGCATAGCGATGATAACCACAACGTAAGGTAGAAGTTAAACTCACATCGATTTTATAATCTTCCAGGTATACCTGATAAAACCCCGGCGATGATTTCTCTTTTTGATGTGAAAATTTGGAACCAAATACTTTCCCTGGGTTAGAAAGCGGTAGAATGGGAATGTTGGCTAAGTTCCAGTGTCCTTTATTGGTGTGGGTAAAACTTAAAATCTTGGAGTCTTCGTATTGGTAACCTGCACCTGCAGGCTGATAGGCGGTCATGGGACTCAACTGCACCATGGCATTGGGCAATGAGCTGCCAGGAAATGTCAAACCCGACCAAGCCCTCCAGTCTTTTGGAAGTTTGTAGCCCAGAATGGCGCTATCGGTTAAGGGAGAAGTTCCAATAAATGTATTTACATAATTGGTATAGCGTTTACCACTCTGGCTCTTGGCGGTAATGCCATAGAAAAGTATCGGAATAAATAATACAAAGATTTTCATCTTCTGCTTTAACGTTTGTCCTGATTGCATGTTCGTTCATTTTAAAGAAGCCGTTGCGTGTGCGATATTGCTTAGCTCCATTCTCATTTGTGAAGCACTAAAATAAATCATTTGGTGATATGTTTGTACAAAGTAAAGGCGGTCTTTTCTGCATTTATTGAATAGCATTTTAGAACAAAACCGGAAAATATTAGGTTTGCGATGTTTCAAGCTAGTTTTTATCATCGCCAATACACAAGAAGGTGTTGGCGGGAAGTACGTAATATATCAGATTTGTGACTTGAGAAGTAAGCACTCTATAAAAATGAATACGCTTTTATGAGCGCATTATCGGTAGCAACATGCCTTAGCTTAAGTTGCAGGAATTAAAAAAGCCCGATCATGTATGTGATCAGGCTATATTATCTTTGGCGGAGAGCGAGGGATTCGAACCCCCGGACCTATTACAGTCAACAGTTTTCAAGACTGCCGCATTCGACCACTCTGCCAGCTCTCCGCTGCAAAAGTACAAAGTTGATCGTAATCTGCAAATCATTTTGAATTTAATATTCAATAAAAAATATTAAGCCTTGTTAACCATGATGTTAGAATTCAAATTTTCTTCAGAAGCCTCAAGTTTTTATTATTAAAATCATTCTTGAAGTGTTTTGATTGCTATTTTTTATGTTTTTTCTGCACGTTCGAACCGATCTACCGCAATAACGCCATTGCCTTCCACAATAAAACAGACTAAGCCAATTAACACTACTGTAGAAAGCCAGAATTCTGAGTAGGGTTGGAAAATTCCATTTGACATGTTAATAAAAAACACTGCGCCAATTAAGATAGGCAGGTTGATAAGGCAAGAGAGCCGCGTGTGTGTGCCAATAGCAATTGCCAGTCCACCAAGAATATGCGATAGAATGATGAGGTGCGCAATTAAACTGATTCCGAAAGCCGTGGCTAAAAATTCTCCACGCATTAGGTGGTTAAATGCTTCCATGTTAATATAAAAACTTACCCCTTTCCAAATTAAAACTGTTCCTAAAGCAATTCTAAAATAATCAATCCATCTTGGGTGATGATGGTCTCCCCATCTTTCAATTTTTTTAAGTAAGCTCATAATCTTTATATTTTGGTTGAAACAATTTACCAAAATAAATTGATTTAAAAAAGGAGAACCCCTTGTTTTTAAATGTTTTAAATTATAAGCTACTTCCCGGAGGGAGCTCGTATGGAGGCCGGCCATGCTCAAAAACACGGGTAAACTCTGTTCCCTCGGTACGAATTACGTCGCCTTTTCTAGTAATCCAGTTTCCCTCCCGTAAGCCAATTACCTTAGTATCATTTTGTGTTAGAAATTCCATAATTCTTGTTTCCCGGGTTTCGCCATTGTGTCTCAAATCAGGGTTTGGGTCTAGGTAATGAGGGTTGATGTTGAAAGGTACAAGACTAAGGCAATCAAAAGATGGTGGCAGTACAATAGGCATATCATTGGTCGTCTTCATATTTACCCCACCAATGTTACTTCCTGCACTGCATCCTAAATAAGGTTTGCCAGCTAAAATATTTCGTTTTAAAATAGGCATCAAACCCAGTTCGTGCAATGTTTTAACCAGTAGAAAAGTGTTTCCACCTCCGGTAAAATACCCTTGGGCCCGCTCAATTGCCATTGCTTTATCTTCAAACTCATGAATTCCATGCACAACAATGCCTAAGCCCGAAAAAAAAGTAGCCACACGTGAAGTGTAATCATCTAAAGAGATGCCTCCCGGCCGGGCATAAGGAATGAAAATAAGCTCATCGATGTTTTTAAAAAGTCCGGTGATTTCCTGCTTCAAGTAGGAAAGATATTCGCCCCCGAAGAGTGTTGAGGTGGAAGCTAAAATGACATTCATACCGTTTTGGGTTTGGTGTTAGAACCATTTCTAATTCTGCTTAACGTTTCTAAGCGTACACCGATGAACGAGGCAACACATTTAAGTGGAATCCTGTTTATCAATCGGGGATACATGGCTACAAACCTTTCATAGCGTTTTGCGGCGCCTGGCATGCGAGATAGCAATGCCCGCTCTGATGCTGCTTTTAAATACATTTCTGTTAGTTTCCGACCAATTAAGTTGGCAACCGGATACTGTTCGAACATCATTTTCGACATACTATGTGGAATAGCAATTGCCATTACCTGTTCTATGGTCTCAATATATTCATCGGTTGCCGCATCTTCCCAAAGGTTGTTGATGGTGCCAGCAAAATCATTTTCTATTGCAAACCAAGTGGTGATCTTTTGTTTATCAAGTTTGATGTAGCCATATGTTGCACCGCTTAAAATCAGAAAAAGATATTTATTTCGCTTAGATGGCGAAGCAATATGTTTGTTTTTGCCAAATTCAACAGGAAAGGTGTGTTCATTTATTATCGCCTCAAGTTCTGGAGTTAATGGATGAAATTTCCTGAATACCTCGATCAAAGGTGATTGTCCATTGAAGTTGTCCCATTTTTTCTCGCCATAGATATTTGAGATGTTCATGATCGTAGATTTCGCTGTAATACAATCGCAGCAGTTAATAATAGGGAGTTTAGTTAAAACAATAATACATAAATATTTATTCGCAGCGAGAATGTTAACAGATAATCAGATAAATTTTAGGGTTTTAAAAGCAGAATTGTTGAAATATTATTATTAACTAGATCATTTCTACAACCAATCGGTCATTTATGAGAGAAATCGTGGAAAGATTGAGACAGATCATCTTGATAAAAACCTCAAAAATATGCTAATTGCGCCTTTCTTATAAAAACTAATCAAATTACATATTACTTGAGTCTATTTTGATTGAATTACCATTCAACGGCTCAAACACAAACACAAACAAATGAAAAAATTATCTACTATTTTATCTCTCTTGTGCATTGCTGCATCGCTAAATGCCCAACAGAAAGCATCGCAAAGCTGGGCGCCGGTAAAAGGAAAAATTTCTACGCCTTGGGCCGATGAGCTCGATTCCAAAAATGTACTTCCAGAGTACCCTCGTCCTCAATTTGAACGCAGCAATAACTGGAAAAGTTTAAACGGTCTTTGGGATTATGCCATTGGATCTAAAACTCAAAAACCGAATATTAATCAAGGTAAAATCTTAGTTCCATTTGCTGTAGAGTCGTCGCTTTCTGGCGTTGGCAAAACTGTGGGTAAAGATAGCTTGCTGTGGTATAAAACAACGTTCACCGTTCCATCCACACTAAAAGGTAAGGAGATATTATTACACTTTGGAGCGGTTGACTGGCGAACAACTGTAACTTTGAATGGTAAAGAAGTAGGAAAACATGAGGGTGGTTTCGATCCTTTTAGCTTTAACATCACACCATTTCTAAATAAAAGTGGCGCACAGGTTTTAACCGTAGAAGTATGGGACCCAACCGATGATGGTCCGCAACCAAGGGGTAAGCAAGTGAAAAAGCCAGAAGGCATCTGGTATACGCCTGTAACAGGAATCTGGCAAAGTGTATGGATAGAGGGTGTAAACCGTGCGCATGTAGATCATATTAAAACCACTCCAGATATTGATCGTTCTACTGTAGAAATAGTTCCTTTTGCGGAGAATATTGCCGCAGGAGATCAGGTTAAAATTTCTGCCTGGGATGGTAAAAACAAAGTGGCCGAAGCAATGTCTGACGGGAAATCTGCTGTACAATTGAAAATTGAGAATCAAAAATTGTGGAGCCCTGCTAATCCTTTCCTTTATCAATTGAAAATAGAATTGCTTTCTGGAAATAAAGTAGTAGATGTGGTAAGTAGCTACTTCGCAATGCGTAAAACTTCAATAGGAAAAGATGCAAATGGGATCCAAAGAATGTTACTTAACAATGAATTTGTATTTCAATATGGTCCGCTAGACCAAGGATGGTGGCCAGATGGGCTTTACACTGCCCCAACAGATAAAGCCCTTAAGTTTGATATTGACAAAACTAAAGCAATGGGCTTCAACATGATTAGAAAACACATTAAAGTAGAACCTGCCAGATGGTACTATTACTGTGATTTAGAGGGAATGTTGGTATGGCAAGATATGCCTAGTGGCGATTTAGGCAACAGATGGGAAAACAGACCCGGCGTATTTGATCACCAAACAGATCAAAAAAGAAGCGCCGAATCTGAAGCTTATTACAGAAAGGAATGGACTGCCATCATGGAAACCTTGCACAACTTTCCATCTATTGTGGTTTGGACACCTTTTAACGAGGCTTGGGGCCAGTTTAAAACAGTCGAAATTGCCAAATGGACTAAAGAAAAAGATCCTTCCAGATTAGTAAATACGGCCAGTGGTGGCAATTTCCACCCAGTTGGCGATATCATCGATCTACATAATTATCCCCATCCGGCAATGCCAAGTCCTGATTATTTTGGTAAAGACTATGCACTTGTTTTAGGAGAGTTTGGTGGCTTAGGTTTGCCAATAGATGGCCATGTTTGGCAGCAAAAAAATAATTGGGGATACCAGAGTTTCAAAAACAACACTGATCTTTATAACAAATATGCAGAGTTCGTAAAACGGACGGAATACTTGATTAAAATTGGTTTATCTGCTGGTGTATATACCCAAACTACAGATGTGGAAGTAGAAACCAACGGTCTAATGACCTATGACCGGAAAGTGATTAAATTCGACGAGGCCAAATTGAAAGAGATTCATAGCAAACTCTATCAAGTGCCTGTAGCTATATCTAAATAACCTTATTAAGTCAACATCAGAACGCCAGGGTTTTTAATCCTGGCGTTTTCGAATAAGTGTAATTCCGATTTATATCATCACTTAAGAAGCTTAATTGCAATCCACTCAGAACTTATTGCTTCCGATTTTGTTGACTATCGGAAATGGAGATAAGTCAATATATCTTATTAATGCTCATTGCCGGATGCGCAAGTATTGGCATGGGTTTTATGCCCGCCCTGGCTAAACGGTTCAAAGTATCTTATTCGTTAATATATGTGGCTATTGGCGTGGTCATTTTTTTGTGCTTTCCAAATTTCCTTCCGGCACCTCTGCCCCAGAAAAATGAAACTTTGGTTGTCCACCTTACGGAGTTAATTGTAATCATCTCGTTAATGGGCACAGGCATTAAGATTGATCGGAGGTTTTCTTTTACAAGTTGGAAAACAACATTGAGGCTTATTTTTGGAGCCATGATTTTGTGTATCGCTATTTGTGTATTCATGGGCGAATATTTTCTGAATTTAGCATTGCCCTCTGCATTGCTGCTGGGAGCGGTACTTGCACCTACAGATCCGGTATTGGCGGCCGATGTACAGGTTGGCCCACCAAATGAAGTAGGGAAATCTGAAACAAAATTTGCCCTTACATCCGAAGCAGGTCTTAACGATGGAATGGCCTTTCCGTTTACTTGGCTCGCTATTTTAGTTGCCAATAAAGGACTTAATTTCGATTTGGGATTACATTGGTTTGCATGGTATTTCTTAGGTAAATCTATAATCGGTATCCTGCTTGGCTGGGCCTGCGGAAAGTTTGTTGGCTATTTGGTATTTTCTGTATCTGAAAAATATCGTCTTTTGAAGGCTTCAGATGGGTTCCTAGCCATATCGTTGACCTTACTAACCTATGCACTTACCGAATTATTGCATGGTTATGGTTTCATTGCGGTTTTTATTGCAGGGATCACTTTAAGGCACTATGAGAAGCAGCACAAATATCATCAACAGCTGCATTCTTTTACCGATCAGATGGAACGCATGCTGCTGGCTGTTTTACTAATATTTTTTGGAGGTTCGTTAGTGAGCGGAATACTAAAACCGCTCAACATCCAAATGGTGTGTGTTTCGCTGGCATTTGTTTTACTGGTACGGCCAGTAATCACTTACGTTGTGTTGGTTGGAACGGAAACGCATTGGAAGGAAAAACTCGCCATTAGTTTTTTCGGCATTAAGGGAATGGGCTCTGTTTATTATTTGGCATTTGCGTTAAATGAGACCGCTTTTAATGGTATCGATACCCTATGGGCAGTCGTTTCCCTTACTATCCTGCTTTCCATCATCATTCATGGCTTAACCGCAACATCCGTAATGGATTATTTAAAGGTGAAGGTCGAAAAAGTTCAGCAGCAGAAGCCGGCATAAGGATCTTTACAACTGAATTAAAGCCACTTATGCTTTCTATGCCATTTGAAGTATTCTATTATCGATTGCCTTGTTCCTGATTCTACTAAGCGTTTCAAGTCGGATGCCAAGATAACTTGCCAGGTAACGCTGCGGAATTCGGCTGATATCGATGCTAGAACTCAACAGTCTGTTGTATCTTCCTAAAGCCGATGGAATTCTAGATAGGATAGATCGTTCTGAAGATGCGTGATAAAATAGGGTTAATAGCTTTCTTGCAATGATACCTGACTCAGGGAAATGACTATAAATAAAGTCGTTGTTTTGATAAGGAATTCTGATCAGCTCACAATCCTCAATTGCCTGTAAATATTCGATGGAATGGATATCAACTTCATTTGGATTTCTGATTGCTTCAATAAATTCATTTTCAAAGCTAAATCTGGTACTGATATCTTTTTTATCTTCCTTAACAAAGGCTCTCGCAACGCCCTTCACAATGAAAAATATCGAGTTATTATTGTCTATTGGTGATAAGATATATTTGTTCTTTCTAACGTTAACCTGCTGGCAGTGCTCTTCCAAATAGGTTTTGAATTCATTCGATAGTGGGTTGAATAAAGTTAAGTAGCTGATAAGTGGTTTTATAGCCGTGTAAATTTTTGGGTTGGCAATCATCTTGGGTTGATTTAGGGAGTGAGGAGTGTATTGAAGTAAACTAAGCTTCAACAAATGATTACCCAAAGATATTTGTTAAGTCAAAAAAGATAGCCGCAGCGAACCGAAGTTATCTATAACCGTTCAACCGTTATATCGAAAATGTTAATTTTCATCTAAATTGATGTCATTTTTGACAGATATGCCGTAGGCATCATGCCTTTTTCTTTTTTGAAGGCATTGTAAAATGTGGCCTGATTTTTAAAACCGGCACCTTGGGCAATGGCTTCTATCGTTATTTTATCTCCCAGTAAAGGGTATTGTTTCAAAAAATAATCTACCCGGTAAGCATTAATCCAATCCCTGAAATTTTTGCCAATGTGATTGTTAAGTACGTACGAACAATGATGGACGGGGATATTAATTTTAGTGGCCAGGTCAATAATTTGCAACTCGGGTATGAGATAGAGCTTCTCATTTTCCATTACGTCTTTCATCAGCATAATATACAGCGAAATCTGTTGGACGTTTAAATTAGCTCTTTTTTGCTGTTGCGCCATTTCCTTTGGCAAATCAACAAGTTGCTGCTCCAATGCAGATGACGGTACGTCGATTGCCTGTGGCTTAATCTTTCCATCCGTTAAGTTGGTGAAGCTAATTTCTTCCAATTTATTGTCTGATGGTTTTGTTTCCTCAACCAATTGATATTCACTGTTCTTTCTATTCCAGTCGATTGAAACCAGCAAAAAACCATAAAACATATGTGGGCGATGGAGTGTGTAAAGTAATATTGAAATGAGCAGGCCACAAGTGATGGTAAGCAATGTTGTACTTCCAACAACGATACCCTCAGTTTTAAGTAATAACGGTACCAGTCGCATAAATTGGAATACACTAACAATACTTAGCAGGAAGAATACCCAATATTTGATCTGCGAATTTGATGCCTTTGAGAGACTTGCTTTATTTCTGACTACGCTAAACCATGTCAGCATCAAATATCCTAGCGTTACCAGAGGTCTAAAGAGTTGGTGAAAGGCAGGTGGAAAAAGTCCACTTCTTTCAGTGAGGCTATGGAATCCGTTTTCTGTAAGTTGCAAGCTAATCAGCTCCCAATTTAAAGGAGCGAGGTGTGGCCAGGGGATAACATGTATTAGCGCTAATAAAGCCGGTATAAAGTGTAGCCATTCTAATTTTTTGAGTCCTTTTCGCTGATTGATAAAGCCATTGATATAGAGATAAAAACATGCGGGGGCAGCGAAAAAGAGCGGTGTAAAAATTTGATACAAATAGCTTAACAAAGCTGGTTCACGCAAACTAATTAATAGCGCATTAAATACCTGGCCGAATTTAGCAAACAGCATAACTGCCAAAAGAAGATTTTGTTTCTTATTACCCTTTTTTGCAAAAAAGAGGTGCACTGAAAATAAAAGCAAAAAGAAACAAGTAATTCCGGCAAGAAAACTTAGATACTGCATATGTGTACGCTAAGTTAATTGTTTGATGTGAATTATTGTGTCATTCAGTTTATTTTTTGATAATAATCAATTTTATGACATTTGATGTGAGCTGATTTTCCTAAAGAAGACATTAGACCTAATTGACTTGTGGATTACGGTAGTTTGATTTTGTATTGCCAAAATTGAAAAGCAAGCTAAACCTAAGTGTATTTGCTAAAGGGCTTTGTTGAGTGGTGGCAGCGAGGTATGAAAGATCTATGTTTACAACGTTGTATTTCAATCCGGCACCGACCGTAAAATATTGCGTATCACCTTTTTGTGGGCTTTCATAGTGATAGCCAGCACGAAGGGCAAATTGTTTATTATAACGATATTCAATCCCGGTAGAAATACTAACCTCTCTCAATTCTTCGCTGAAACCTCCTGGTGCATCGCTGAAAGAACCAAAAATACCTGCTGGAACGGAGCGGTTAGGATCTTTTCCACTGATGATATTTCCTTGAATGTCATAGATAGGCTGCGTGGGTACCAGCAATTTGTTGAAATCCAATGCAAAGGTAAGCTCACTATAACTGTCTACCAGGAAGGTAGATGCACCACCAATTTTAAGATTTGTAGGCAAAAAATAGCTGTCTCCTTCTGCGCTGTAGCTCATCTTAGTTCCTATATTAGCAATATTTGCACCCAAGGATAAGATGGCATCGCTACCCAATAATTGAGTATTGGTTTTAACAATTCCTGAAATATCTACTGCAACAGCCTGGCCTGCAGAGCTTAATTGCGTACTTCCAAAGAGTCCAGATGAAAGGTTAGAACGAATGTACCTCAGGGTAGTGCCCAATGCGAAGCCATCGCCAAAGCTTCGAACAAAGGAAGCATCCAATGCCAATTCACTCGGACTAAAACTCCCCAAATCTTGCTGGTTCTCGTCGATCAGGTTAATGGATCCTAGCGAAAAATATCGCATTGACGCAGCAATGGTATTTCTATCATCCAGCTTATAGTAACCACTTAAATAAGCTAAATTAATATCGGGTACCAGGTTTTTTAACCATGGGCTATACGATACGCCAAACCCATAATCATCTGGTAAATAAGCAAGTTTTGAAACGTTAATACTAGAACTGTTAGCATCTCCCTCTACTGCCACACCAGCATTTCCCATACTGCCAGCTCTGGCATCGGGGGTAATTAACATGAAAGGTACTGCAGTAATGATATTGTTTGTTTGGCTTCCATTTGTTGTGGTTTGTGCATTGGCAGAAACGGCAATAAGCAGGGTAACCAAAAATGTAAGTGATGCTCTTGGGATGTAGCTTTTAAACATTTTCAAAATTAATAATTAAAATCAATGTAGTACTTACGAATTTTTTCGAGAAGAAAGATTGGTAAGGATACGTTTTTAAAGACAGCTAAAAAAAAAGATAGTTAAGAAAAAACCAAGATTTGTTGCATTCCGTATTTAGTCCAACTAAACAGACAAACCCTTCGTTCTATCGCTCAAAGTTAAATTCGTTCCAAAAAAATTGTATCACGATTGATAATATTTATATATCGTTGACTAACAGTATTTTGCATTTTATTTTTCGTATTAAGTGATCAAAACATGAAGATATAAGTCAAATTAATAATACAAATGTCTAAATAATGATTATTTTTGTTCATCGCTTATCAATATGTCCCTATTTATGAAAAGATCTTTTACGCTACTCGTTCTTTTTGGCTTCTTGTTTCATTTTCCACTCCGAGCGCAAGAATCATCGGGCGAAGACTTTTACTATAATAATTTCGATAACAATAATTTAGGGGCTACCGCGACTCGCACTGGTGCATCTACTATCGCACTGGTTTCCGCAACACCATCGGGCTACCAACTTGCTGCTGCAAATGCAGGCACAACCTTATCAAACATCAGGTGGAATTTTTTTGGTAACGGAACGGGGACATCGTTAAGTACTAAAAACTGGGAGTGGGAAATAGACTATTCGGCAACTGCTAATGGAGGCGAAATAGATAAAACAACACCAGATGCAAATTCGTGGAGATATTGGCTTACCACAACTGGTTACACTGGTACTAATGGCAATAATACTCTTGGTGTTTATCTCACCCACTCAGGTACAAGCATAAGACTTCGGTACAAAACAAGTGGCAATGGAGCTGGCCAGTTTCAACCACTTTGCGCTGATATTCCCATTACTAATGGCGTTAAATACCAGATTAGGGTTGTACGCAGCTATATTACAAGGCAATGGAAAGTGTATGTCCTTAACATGTCTTCAGGAGCAACAACCCCGTATAATGGTAATTACGATGACGGCTCTGCGAGTGCCGTTAATTACCGCTATTCTTATTTAGAATCTAATTGTAATATTGCGGGAAGATATACATGGGATGACCTAAATATGTATGCTGCGCAGGTTTACTATGAACCAATTACTGCTGCAAGCAATGGCATTACACCTCAACCCATTTCACCTGGACAAACTAACGTAATTCCTTATGGCATTGGAGTAAACATTAGGGGAGATATCGAATTTGGAAGAATCAGATTTACCGCTTCAGGCGGAAATCCTCAAGGCATTTATCAATCGGGCAGAATTTATAAATCGCTTGATGCATCGTTCTCTACCGCAGATATATATTTGAAAGATATTAGCGTGTTTAACAACGGTACCAACCAGATCGATCTTACGAACACTAACGATGGTCCGCAATACTATTATTCATCCGGGAATCGTGACGGATCGCTATTTACTTCACATTATTATTTTCTGCTTCTTCAGGCTCGAAACCCATTTAATCCCGCAGGAACTACGGCTATAGACTTCGCGGTTAGTCCAACCGGAGACGATAATTATGCATCTTTTTTCCAAACAGGATTTCCTGTAGCAGTGTCTACCACCTACGACTGGAACGGCAATACGAGTAGCGATTGGACAGTAGCTTCTAACTGGACGCCAAATGGTATTCCCGGGCCATATGACGTAGCGAGAGTGGGTTCGTCAGTTTCGTTTAATAACCAACCAACTATCTCAGCAGGAACAACCACGGTTGGTAGTGTAACTTTTGGTGTGCTTAAGCAAATTGATTTCACAATCAATGGAACCCTTAATGTAAATAATACGATAACGCAGGCAAATGCTGCCAATGCAGACATCGAAACAGATTTTTTAGGAACGGGGGCGGTTATTGCGAAGAATGTTAATATTGGAACCTTGTCTTCATTATCTGCCGCTGTTATACTCAACACAAACAATACCACTCGAATTAGAACATATGTAAATTTTACAATCACTTCTGATTTGATTGTCAATTCATATACCAGAAATGGCACCCCTTATCGAACAAATAATTCAGGCATACTGGTTTATCAAAACACCACATCTATCAATTCAATAATAAGTACGCATGGAAGTGCCAACAATATTTCGGGAGTCTACCTTGCTGGCGGAGGGTTGAAGTTTACAGGGCCTGCCGCTCTGGATAATATTTCAACTATAGGTAAAACTGTTTTGCTTACTGCTGGAGCCAGCTCTACAATTGAGTACAACAGTGATGTTGCACAAAAAGTATATCCCGCTGCGGCTTCTTTTGGGCAAGACCCTTTCGCCAATCCAAACCTTGAAATTGGCTATAGTTCTGTGCGATTTACAGGGGCTGGCACTAAAACAGTCCTTGCCGGAGACTTTAAGATTAAAGCAAATTGGAATTCGACTGGTGGGAAAGTTGATGCAACAACCAATGCCGTAAATATGATGTTTTATGGAACAACCCAGACAATTACAGATAACGGTTCTGATAATGGCAACGGAGTATTTTTTAAGAATGTTACTTTCAGTGGAGGCGGTACGAAAACCTTTACAGCAACATCAGGCGGGAAATTTTCAATTGCCCCTGATGGGATCGTTTCATTATCAGGAAATTCTACCGTAAATGCCGGAGGGATATTGTATTTAAAATCCTCAGCATCAAGCTCGGCCACCGTTGCATCTATCCCTGCTGGCTCAGCTATCACTGGAGATGCATTTGTTGAACGTTTCATGAAAGGTGGTTCGAATGCGAGGAGGGGTTATCGTTTGGTATCATCGCCTGTGAGGCAAACAGCAACACAATATAATGTACTTAACCTCATGCAAAACATGTACATTACCGGCGCTGGCGGTGTTGCTAATGGTTTTGACGCCTCTCCAAATAATGGGGCAACCATCTACAAGTACAAAGAAAGTAATCTAGGCAATGCCTCAGCAGCAGATTATACGCCTATAACCTCTGTATCTACCGACCTATTTAACCAAGGGCAAGGTATGTATTTATTTTATCGAGGTAAAAAAACAGCAACCGATGCCAATGGCATTTCTCGTTTTAGTACGGCTGTAATTCCCGAAGATAATGTAGTGGCTTTTAAAGGAAATCTAATACAAAATGTCATTAATTTCAATTTGTCTTACACCCCAACTACTCCAAGTAACGCAGCAGATGGGTTTAACTTAGTGGGGAATCCTTATGCATCTACCATAGATGTAGAATCTACAGGCTTCGCTACCGACAACCCTAATTTAAGAACGTTCTACTATCTCGATCCTTCTACTAAGCAGTTTACCGTTTATCTTAAATCTGGAGCCACTAATCCTGGCCTTTCAACCAGTAACGCCTCAAGATATATCGCCAGTGGACAGGGCTTTTTTGTTAAAGCAACAGCTACCGGACAAAGCATAAGATTTAATGAAAGCCATAAAGTAAATAACCAGTTAACAGGCTTGCAACTTTTAATGGGCACAACTCCTATTGCCAAAGCGACCCCAAGCTATTTTAAACTGGCGATGGAGAGTACTACTGATACGACTGCGAAAGATGATATTGTACTCAATTTTAATTCGCTAGCCAGTTCGGCTTATGTTGATGGCGAGGATGCATTTGATTTTGGTGGTAACGGAACAACATTTTTATCAAGCCTTTCTACAGACCAGGTAAGGGTAGCCATAAACACATTGCCTGCTATTACAAGCAAACTGCGGATTCCAATTGTTGCAAACAGTACCGTATCTGGCGACTTTACCTTCGCTGCGGGAAATTTGAGCTCGATTGATCAGAAGTGGAATGTGTTTTTGGTTGATCATTATAAAGCTGACTCGGTAAAGCTTAATATTTCACCTAGTTATTCCTTCGCTGTAAATCGCTCTATCCCTGAAACTTATGCTGCAAATAGGTTCGAAATCAGTTTTGAAGAAAAGCCATCTTACCTTGCAAAATTGCTCAGTTTTACGGGTAGTGTTGCAGGAGATGATGTATCAATTGCGTGGAAACCTGCTTCTTCGCCGGCTTATGACGTAACCTTCACGCTCCAAAGATCGGTTGATCAAAACAGTTATACTGATGTTTTTAATGCTAAATCAGATGATCGGACCATTTATTCTTTTAGAGATTTAGATTTACCTGGAAATACTTACTACTATAGGTTGAAACAGGAAGATGTAAATGGTTATGTGAGCTATTCAGCGGTTCTGCCTTTAACGGTTAATACCATTTCAATTACCGAAGCTCCGTTTAAATTATACCCTATTCCCTTCAAATCTAATTATACCATAGATCTTAATTTAAAAGATCAAATAGATGTAAATGTGAGGTTGATTGATATTTTCGGCAAGGTTGTGCAACGTTATTTATCTAAAACTAAATCGTGGAATATGGATGCTTCTACATTACCTGCGGGCACTTATATTATCGAAATTATTAACAATGGCACTAACGAGTTAATTGGCAGGAAGAAAATATTTAAAGGGATGTAAGTGTAGATAGCAATAAAAGCTAATTCATTGGGGTTGTTGACATTTGTAAAGAACTAAATTCAATTGACTAATATCAATTGCGATTATATTTTTATTTTTGCGTAAATCATTCAGATAGACCATACCTATCTGTTAGTCCCAAACGAATTGCGCTTATGGAAAATGTTGTACAAGAACGGATCTCCGGAATCTATCTCTTTAGGCCGAAATTTTTACCATTTTTTTTATTGTTTGTGCTTTTTAGTATGGGGGCTGCTGGCCAAACAAATTACTATTCAAAATCGACAGGTAGTCTAAGTACGCTGGCTACCTGGGGTGTTAATACGAATGGTAGCGGAGCATCTCCAGCAAGTTTTACTGCCGCCAACCAAATATTTAATATCAGAAATCAAGCAAGTCCTACGATAACAGCTGCTTGGACAGTAACAGGAGCAGGTTCTAAAGTGATTGTTGGTGATGGCGCTTCAGCATGCAACTTTACCATACCATCTACCTTCGCAGTTTCTACATCTACCCTTATTGATGTATCTAATGCCGGCACCCTTACCATATCAAACGCAACTATCCCTAATCTTGGAACACTTAACGCAAATAGTACAGTTAACTTCAGTTTAACGGCTAATCAAACAATACCAGCAAAAAGCTATGGTAACCTAATTATAAGTGGTAGTGCTAACAAAACATTGGGTGGTACGATTACAGTAGCAGGCGACTTTACATTAAGTGGAAGCGCTAATTTCGTTCAAAACAATCTAAGTGCGAGTAATGCCATAACAATTAGCGGCGACATGAATTTAACTTCTTCCGGCACATATGATTTTAATACAAGTCTTACTGGTTCATCAAATGTTTCTTTAGCTGGAAACTATAATAATACTGGGTGCATTTTAACAACATCTGGTTTTGGTACAAGTACTCCAAATGGGAAAATAATATTTACCGGACCAAGTACGGTCGCCGCTCCGCAAACTTATACAAATACGCCTGTCACCAATAATACATTTGTAAATTTCGATGTTGCGAGTGGAGCTGTTCTTGAATTGAAGTCAAATTTACCTTTAACAAGATCAGTTACTTACAGGGGTATTCTAACAGTATTAAATGGTGGAACATTGAACTTAGGATTATTTGCAATTACAGAAGTGAATTCAAACACAACCTGTACAGTGAATTTAAATGCTGGCGGAACCTTGATTACCTCCAATGCTACAGGTTTAACAGGTTCGTTCCCTGGTGCTAATACGACTGAAGTGTTCGACAATGCTGGAAATTATGAGTTCAGAGGAGTGAGTACAGGTACTTTCCCGAATACTACCATGAACGACCTAACCATTAATAATGCATCTACCACCACAACCACTGCTCAGGCTTTAACAGTCAATGGAAATTTAGCTATAAACGCTTCAAATATTTTTAATGTTGGTACAAATGCTATAGCAGGAACTGTCGCCTCAACATCTGGAACTGGTACCTTAAGAACTCAAAATACAACAGCCACACCTATTCCAACTGGAAAAACTTGGAACTTCAATACGCAATTTGATGGTGTAGGCCAGACGGTACCACAAGGTTCTTACGATGGCGGTTTAACCATGAGTGGCGGCACTAAGACTTTTGCTACCGGGCCAACTAATGTGGGAGGCAACTGGACTTCGGCCAGTTCATCTACCATCAACCTATCTACAAATAATGTCACCATCAATTTTGATGGAGTAACTAACCAAACCATCACAGATGCCGGCTCAAATGGTGGTGCTGGAGTTGTATTTAGAGCCATTAATTTTTCTAATGCTGGAACAAAAACATTTTCTGGTAATACCTCGGTCTTTGGAAACTGGACTTCAACGGGTGGTGAGGTCGATTTCTTAACCAATAATGTTACCGTAAACTTCACCGGTACTGCTGCGCAATCTCTATCTGATGCCGGTTCAGACTCCGGTGCCGGTATAGTCTTTAACAATGTCAACTTCTCGGGTGCTGGCACTAAAACAATGTCTGCAACCGGCAGTGGTAAATTTTCAGTCGCCGGATCAGGGGTACTCACTATGGCCGCATCAACACAACTGGCATCAGGTGGTGTATTGTATTTAAAATCTGTTGAAGATTTTACTGCATCTGTTGCAGCCATTCCAAACACATCAATTATTACTGGTGATGTATTTGTAGAACGCTTTATGAAAGGTGGGAACGATAATGCAAGAAGGGGATACCGTCTATTATCCTCAGCTGTACATCCGGTGGCTTCAGCAACAAATTATAATGTTTTCAACCTAAAGCAAAACACCTACATTACTGGAAGTCCAGATGCGGCTAACATAGGTGCATCATCAGCAGGCAATGCTTCGCTTTTTGACTGGTCGCCAAATCATAATCCAACCATATATCGTTACAGTGAGCCAGTGAGTGGAGGCGTATCACCTGCAGATTATATTCCCATTGGTTTACCACTTACAAATAATGTTTTCAGGGTGGGCGAGGGGATGTATTTTTTCTTTAGAGGTTTAAGGTCAGCGGCAGACGTAACAAGTGTTAGTAGATTTAGTACTTCGGTTAAACCGGAAGATAATACCTTAGTTTACAGTGGTGTGCTAAATCAGCAGAACTATTCTCCGGCGCTAACCTATACCAATACCGCTAATGCAGCAGATGGTTACAATTTAGTCGGTAACCCATATCCATCTACCATCGATTTGCAATCTGCAAATATCACCTATACCAACTTAACCAATTTCATTTACGTGCTTAATCCACAAACAAAAGTTTTTGGAGTTGCGGATCGCACTGGAGCAGTAGCTGCTACCGGGGGTGCCTCAAGATACATTGCCAGCGGACAGGGATTTTTCGTAAAAGCCAATGCGGCATCACCTGCCATCACGTTTCGGGAAACTGCTAAAGTTACCAATCAGCTTAAAACAGCTGTTTCTCCAATTTTGTTAATGGGCATCGAAGGCGTACAAAATGCAGTAATAAAGCCACAAATGTTTAATCTAAAAATGATTAATGAAGTAGATAGTAATGCGCAAGACGATATTGTAATCGCTTTTAACCCGAGTAATAAGCAAGTATTTGACGAAGGGGAAGATGCGTTCGACATGGGCGGCAATGGAACAACTTTCTTATCAAGTTTCTCTTCAGACAACATCAAGCTGGCCATTAACAGTTATCCTGCAATACAAAAAGATACCAAGGTAAGGCTGTCTGCAATTAGTACTCTTGGCGGGAATTTTAAGCTGGTGCCTGCAGGTTTGGAAAGCCTCGATAAAAAATACCAGGCTTATTTAGTAGACAAATATAAAGCAGATACGGTAAAATTATCAGATGCCGTTTCCTATAATTTCAATATTAACAGGGCGGTGGCAGAAAGCTACGGAGACAATCGGTTTGAGGTGATTTTTGATGAAAAGCCCTTATTAACCAATACTGTTTTGAACTTTTATGGAGCTGCAGCGGGGAGAAATGTTAATTTAGGCTGGAAGATCAATTCCAATCCAAAGCCAGTTAAATACACCCTGCAGAAATCTATAGATGGTATCAACTTTACTAAACTAATCAGCCTTGATGGCGATGATAGAACGGTTTATAACGCAGTAGATAGTGAACCGGCACAAGGTGATAATTTTTACCGTTTAGTGCAAACCGACCTAAATGGACAGACAAGTTACTCGAACATTGTAAACGTCAAATTCAGTACTTCTTCGTCTATCTCCATCAAAGGACTTAAGATTTACCCAAATCCGGTTGTCAATAAAATAAATATCGATTTAGAAAAAAACTATATTGGAGAAATTTTCGTAAAAGTTATTGATGTATACGGCAGAGTTCTAGTACAAAAAACGTCCACATCAAATACTTTCAGCCTTGATTTGAGCAAACTAAACACCGGTACTTACATTATCGAGTTGATTAATAACAACATCTCTATTGGTAGATCGAAAATTTTGAAGTTATAACATCACATCCCTAAAATGAAATATTTCTATCCCATTGTTCTAGCCGCTCTATTCGTATGCATTATCATTATCTCTACCCTACAAGATGCGTCAGCCCGTCAAGACCCAGGTATTCCCTGCGATCCGGATGCAATATTAGGCGTAGATCCTAATGCTTGCCCAATAGACGATTACGTACCTTTGCTTTTGGCTGGGGGAGTAGGGTTAATGGTACTTGCGCAGAAGCGCTCGGGCCTAGCTAAAGCTAGCTGAGGATTCTTGTCTTAGTTTTAATGGCAGGGTTGCCTTGGTAGATAGCGTAGGCATCCAGATCCTGGGTAGCCGTACTTCCGAAACTAAGGATGGCATGTGAATGGGCCGTAACACCTGGCGCCACGTTGGCATTTGCGCCAATCCACACACCCTCTTCTAAAACAATTGGTTTAATGATGAGATCAAAACCTGTTTTATTATAATTATGATTGCCTGTCATTAGCATCGCTCGCTGAGAGATGCAACAGTTCTTGCCTATGAATACCCAGTCGAGATTTTCAATATAGCAATCGGCAATCCAGCAGTAATCGCCAATAACCAACTTCCATGGATGTTTAATGTGAACACCGGGCTTTATGCGTACTTCTTTTCCAATTTTCGCACCAAATAACCGGAGTATGCCTACCAGAACTACACTGAATGGAATGATGTGCGATTTAAAGAATATTAGGTCGACAAAATACCAAAAGGTTCTTTTTAGTGCACTAGCGCCAATCTGATAATTGCCGGTATTGAAATTTTTATAAAGTTGTACCTTATTCAATTTACGTTAGTTAGGAGATTACTTTACTGTTTATTCGGGGTACTGCGTTTAACCCAAAAATAAAGTAGCGTAAATATAATGATATAGACTGCTACGTTGAAAACTTCGTGATGATACTCGAAATATCTCCGGCTAGATTTAAATGCGCCTCCAATAATGCCTAAACCAGCAATCCGGCAAATGTTAAGTATGTACACCAAAATAATTCCTATCGTAAGCATTTTTAAGGAGCGTCTCCAACTGGTTGGGTAGGCGAAGGTAAAGGCAGCGAGGAAGCTCATTACGCCTAAGCCCAGGCAAGAATAACTTACCCGCAAATAAGGGCCGTTTACAACTAAAATATCCTGGTGGTTGTGTATTGCATAGAAGCCAAATGCCTTTATGAGCATAGTAGATGGAGCAATAATGGCTAACCTTAAACCGGCTATATAATTAAAGTGGTTGGCGATGAATGGATTGTAAAACCTGCCGGTTGGCGTCATCACGCTATTCATAAAAAGATTACCCTGACTATAAATGAGATACATCACGAACATAGAAATAACAAAAGTGATGGCTTTCCTATCGGCTATTTTTTGTGGTGTGGTATTGATTTCGCTCATTTAAGATGCTGTTTTTTTAGCATTGAAAGTTTTTGGTCTACCCGTTTTCGAAACCATAAACCTTGGAGGTAATGAAAACGTCTTCCCGTTTTGCTGTCAAATATACCAAGTTTGAATAGCATTCGATAACCATAATAAAGATAAGGCCTAATGCCAAGCGGGAGCTTCCACCAAATATACTTTAACCATGCTTTCTTTTCATCAGGACTGCCGAAAACATTTGGTTTGATTGACTGAACTCGGAGTTTCTTCCAACGTTCGAGCTCCTCTTGCGCCACAAGGTTGCTATACCTTTCGTGTTTTTGATACCAAAATTCTATGTCATTTTCTTTCAAATTTTCCTCTAACAGATGCCCCTTCTTCCACACAACCGTTTTTCCAGTTACCAAAAACCGATGGTCCATGTTCTCATTTAAATCAGAATATCCCACCCCTGTGCGGAACATTTTGAGTAAAAAAATAGGATAGTAACCCCCATAACGAATCCACTGGCCCTGGAAAAAATTTTTTCGGTTAAAGTAGATTCCGTTAACCTGGCGGTAGTTGGTATCATTAAAATTCTGCAACAGCTGGTAAAGTTCTGGGGTAACAATTTGATCGGCATCCAAGCCTATTGTCCAGGGGGTAGAGATAGGAATGTTTGCTAGTGCATAATGCCACTGTTTAGGGTGATTTTCGAAGGCATGTGTTTTAACTTCAACCCCAAATGAAGCAGCTACCGCCAGCGTATTGTCTGTACTTCCACTGTCAAGGATATATGTTTTAGCTTTCAGTTGTTGAATCGACTGGAGAAGCCGTGGTAAATGCGTTTCCTCATTATAGGTAAGAATAATGAAACTGAACTGTTTATTGAACTCCATGCTACGCTAAGACCTCCTCGTACATCCTCAAATAATTGTTTACTAACGTCTTCTCGCTGAAAGCGCTTTGAATCAGCTCTGGAGCCGATGCCCTTATCCACCTTCTTTTATCAAGATCATGATATGCCACCTCCAATTGTTGTCTAAGGTCGTCGGCATTGAGCTTACAGACCCAACCAAACCCATTTTCCTGCACATAATCTGCCAGGCCAACCCGGTTAGAAACCAGCACCGGGGTGCCCACACTCAAACTTTCGACCACCACGTTGGCAAAGTTCTCATTGTACGATGGGAGCACCAACAAGTCGTGTCGGGCCATCAGCGCATATTTTTCAGTGTCTGCAATTTGCCCAACCCAGGTAATACGATTTTCTAGCTGAAGTTGTTTGGTAATGGTTTTTAAGCTCGCAAGATAGCCTGGCAGACCGGCACCAGCAATAGTCAGGTGCCAATTTTTCTTAAGGTGCTTTAAGGCATCAAATAAAATTTCCAAACCTTTTTTCTCTTCAATACGAGACAGAAAAATTAACCGGAAAGTTTGATCTTCATCCGCAATTGCGGGATAATTCATCATGTTATATCGATGAATATCCTTTGTTGCCAGATTCCAGATAACATGGCTGCTTTTTGACTGAACCATTTGCTTTATCTCGACCTGCTCTTGGGTGCTGGTAGCATGGATATGACAATAGCGCAGCAGACGTTTGCCGATAATCCAGTGGATAAATCGCTTTGCGATCGAATTTCTATTGTGCTGAGTGTACGAGGTAAGCATGCCCCGAGGAGAGAGCACTACAGGCACCCGGTACCAACGAGCCACCAAACAACTTAAAACTGAAACCATATTCCACCAAGCATGGATATGCACTATAGTAGGCATTTCCTTCGCTTTTGTATTGATAAGCAACTTCCGCAAATGCCACAACAGTTGTGGAGAAAAATGGGTATGGTCTTTAGTTAAACGCTTGAAATAAGTTACGGGTACACCATCGACAATTTGCGGGCTTCCACTTTTTATTTCAAGCTCATCAGCTCCATTGGCGGTGGTGGTGATGACTTCCAGACTAAGAGGCGCACTGCCTTCAATGCAGGCTTTCGTCTGCCCCCCGTCTGCATGTTGAATCAAGGCCTCGCATAATTTTCCTACCGATTGAATAGGGCCTCCATAAATAAATGCAGGTTTGTAGGAAGCTGTAACTTGAATAATTTTCAATCGAATAATTTTAGTTTCTTTTGATGGCTATTTTCGGTATAAGTATTTTAAAGGCAATTAAGATTTTGCTCAAAGCCAACATAATCAGAAAGCTGTAAAAGAAATTGTTAATCATAAACTCGAAATTATTTCCCCGCCACATCTGCTGAAATAAACTATTAAAGACGACTACGCAGCCCAATTCATAACCTCCAAAAAGCTCTTCTGATAGGTTACACATGCGCTGCATCACCACGCCATATATCAACATGCAGATAAATACGCCTGGGATGCCCCAACTTAAATAAGCGTCTACCACAGGGCGGGTTTTAGCAGAAACGACAGAATACCTGCTCACTACGCCGGCTTCATAAACCCTGGCCATCGACACTTCTTCCATATTGGGTTTACTTCTCCAGAATACTCTCGGAATGAGTGCCTCAAAAGAATCTTTCAAAATTTCGAAACCATAATAATCCCGGCTGGCTGGAACGTAGCGGACAAATTTGGTAAACATATCCATCTCGCTAAGCCTATTCGTAAGGAAAGTCCAGTTGGTTTCTTCAATTTGTTCTTCGTTTTCATTTCCTAAAAGGGTCTCAAAAGCCTCCGATCGGGCTTCTTCTGCAGATAATTCACCAGACCAGGATTGCCGCACCACGGTATTGTAGGTGGGTAAGAAGTAGAGCAAAATATAGGCTACGGGAATCGCCATCCAAAGAATTACTTTTCGGTAGAAAGGTAAAAATAGGCAGGCGAGTATAATGACATTGATGATAATGGGCTCTTTGTATCCGCTTAATGTTGCGTTTAAAAAGTTGCCAACGAAAATAAATGCGCCAACAAGTAGATAATTCAGGTTTTTTTCTACTACACCACGAACCAGCAAAACCGCCCCACAGCTTACCGCTGTTGCCAACACCGGAAATGCAATCTGGCTTAATCCAGGCACATACTGGCAGACGAAGCCGATAACATAGCTGATTAAACTTAAACGAATGAGGTAGTTATGGTTGGTTTGGCTAGGATAGTTTTTGATTATGGTTTCTTTCCTGTGAATTTGCAGAAGCATTCCAGTTACGAGTGCCGCATGCCCAAGTAGGCATAATCGCTGGCATTGAGCGATGAGGTAGGTCTGTTCAGATCCCTGAAATTTTAAACCTTGCGCCACTTCTGTAAGGTAGCGATAACCCAAATGATCCATAAAATAGAAAATGGAAGTGCAGCACATAAATCCGGCAAAAACGAATTGCGTAAGAAATATAGGGCGCATAATTTGTTTATAAACGGGTAGATCTGTTTTAAGGTAAACCGAAGGCGAGAACCATGTCCAATAGAAGATGAAGAATGACCCGATCCAGGCAATAAAATACGATACAATGGGGAGCCCGCTAAAAAGGTAAGCCATTACCACTGGTAAGTAAAGCGGTACAATGGTTTTAGATTTCTCGCTTGCTTGTCTCATCCTTTAAAATGCTGATAAAAATGCTTTCACCTGGTTCTCGAAACTCCATTGCGCAATTTTTTCTTTAGACTTTTTACCCATTTCCTGTAATAGCGATTTAGAACGGCACAATATGCTTAATTTTTCGAGTAAATCGGCTACGTCTCCGGCATTAAAAACGGCACCATTTTCTCGGTCATATACCAGATCCACGGCACAGCCTACGCGGTTGGAGACTAATGCTGCCCTCCCGGCAGCCATTGCTTCATTAACTGCCAAGCCCCACGTTTCGGCAGGGCCGCCAGATGGAAGACAAAATAAATCGCAAGCTTGGTATAACACAGGCATTTGCGTTTGATTTTGGAAATCCATAAAATGGATTGGATTAACAATTGATGGCCCACTTCCAACATTCGCACTTCGCACTTCGGACTTTAAACTTTGAACTTTGAACTTTAAACTTTCCTCCAAGTCTCCATTCCCTACAAATAGTAAATGAGCATTCCGGTTTTTAAGCTGCAGAAAAGCATCCAATAATAAAAGAGGGCTTTTTTTTGTTTCGAATTTCCCGGCAAACAGAATTAAAATTGCGCTGGAAGGAATCTGCAACTGTGTCCGTAAGTTTTGTGCTTCAATAGAACGATCTGTAGAAAAGCGTTCATTGTCTACAGCATGAGGTGAAAAAGTCAGCTGCCGGTCTTGTAATCCCGCTGCCTTGAAATATTGGTAGTTATTTGTACCGACATAAAACGCATGATCTACATTTTTGTAAACTGAACGCAGGTAAATTTTACGCAGTATTTTCCGGTAAAGTGGTTGCAAATCTAAAAGTGTGCTATCGCCCCGAAACCAAACCGGAAGCTTACCTTTAAAATGCTTCATCGCCTGCAGGTGGCTATGGTAGGCCCAACCATATATCAAAATCGCTCGCGGTTCGAAATTGGTGATATGGGCAATTAAATCTGGGTTAACAATTCCATTTCGGTGGTGGCTACCCGGTTGAGCAGATGTATTGGAAAGAAATTCATAATCATAACCTTCCAGTAAGGGGAGATCCCAGCGAACTTGTTGTTTGAATCCTGCATCATATTGTTCGGCATCGCCTAGCGTATAAAATACCTTTAAGTTTACATTTACAGAAAGCAACCTGAAAAATGGGGCATAGTATTGGATGGGATGAGATACAATGATGGCCAGTTTAGGTAGATTATTTACCATTTTTTCTTCAGGGATGAATGTCGACATGAATCAGCTCTTTATTAATTACGCGATTAAATAACTCACACTGCCTGCTCGTCATATTTGCAGCACTGTAACGCTCAAATTCCTTCCAGTCGGGACTTGTTTTCTTCAATGTGCCTGCCGCGAGCTGAGCCAGGTAATGATAGGTTTGTTCAATCCCATCTACCTCAGGTCTATCTAACATCACTACTTCCCCAGCTTGGGTATCAGCAACGATTTTCGCTGCGCTACTTTTCGAATGGAAGAAGGCTATCAAGGGTCGCTCTGCCATAATATAAGGATAAATTTTTGATGCCGTATACTGAGGGTCGTTAGAACCAATGATGAGCAAGGCATCTGCGCTAATTTGTGCGTAAATGCTTTGGTAAAATGGAATCCGATCGGTTTGCTCTTTAACATATTCTGCCAACTCCATTTCTTCAGCAATAGGGTAAATGGTTGGCACACCCTGGCTTGCTGCGTAACTGGTGCCTAAAAAGTGAAAGCGAAAACGACTAAAAGTTTCGTAGTTGTTTGCAAGCCCCTGCTTAAAAGCCCTGAAAAGAATCAATAGCGCATCTTGCAAATCATGCCCACCTCTTCCAGCATATACCAGATTAATGGTTGCTGCTTCCTTCTTATACGGAAGACGAAAAAGCCCGGTATGGTTTTTAACGAAATCTGTATCGCCTTTGAATGATGCAAAAGTAATTACGTCAGTGGGTACACCGTTTAATCGGGGATATCGTTTTTTTAAAGTATGAATGTAAGATTCCGATACGCTGATTATTCCATCAACATTTCGCATAGCTATCCGCTCCAACACCTTGTTCAGGCGAGAAGAAAACCAATGCTTCTTGGGTCTTTGAGATTTTGGCTTGTCATCATAATAAGTAGAATACCAGGGGTCTTGAATGTCAAAAACATACGGTATATTAAATTTCTTTTTCCAATATCCACCGAGGATGAGTACAGGAAACTGCGTGGTAGAAAAGTAGATTAAATCGAATTTATTATGCTTTAACAGCACATTAACTGTTTTTCGGAAAGATAGTAAAGAGCGCAATGCTAAACTTCCTAAGCCAATATATTTAGTTAGCCCAATGTTTAAAGCCTGTGTATGGTGGACCACAACATCCGCTGGTAAAGTTTGGTTTAGGTGTTCCTCTTTAACTGTTAAACAATGACGTTCATCCACCGCAACAATTTCATAATCCCAACCAAATTGTTTAAAATAATGTGTGCTCATGCGAATACGATGCATATCTGCCGTATTGCAGGGAACGAAGTAAGGAGAGATAATAAGTACCCTTTTCAAATTTATTTGTAAATTTTATCAAAAAACCTGGGATAAAGACCCATGGTCATATGAATTCCAAATGCTTTCAACAATAATTTCCTGTTATTCGAAAAAGGTAGCACCAAACTAATATAATATGAAATTCTATAGAACTTAGACGTTTTCCATCTTTCCCAACCGCCTGTTCTGGAATAGAAATCGATCACTGCCTGGTAATTCCAGCGCCAGTCTAGTTTATAAATTTTATTTGCTTTGAAAAGGACATCGTTTAATATGCCTTGGTCAAATGGCCCCCAGATTTGATTTTCAACTTCGTCCGAATGGTATTCTCCATCGGCATAAGCTTTTTCCAAAAGGGCTAAAGCCGTTTGATCACAAACAATGAATCCAGAATTTGCATTCCAGGTAACATGCTTAGCTGTGGTAATCTGCTGTACCGCATCGGGTACAAGGCCAACATGGCCGGGTGGCACTTCTTCCATTTTCGGTGCATATCGACTCATGATAATATCATCATCTACAATAATATAGCGCTTGAAATTGGGTAAAATCTTGTGTACCATCAATTTGGCAAAATGTGGCGATCGATAGGTTTCATGCTCGTATCCCTTTTTTAAAAGAATACTTGAATAGCCATTCGTTGCCGCCCATGATGCTAACCTTGGGTAGGTATAGTCGCTCAAATGCGTTCTGTTCCCAAGCGACACCATAACCACTATTGTTTCATTAGATACAGCAGATAATTTTGACATTATTGTTTATCTAGCGAATTTTTAGTTTCCGCTTTGCTTCGGTCCAGTCGAATAAATCATCTACAATATCATAGAAACCAAACTGGAGATAGGGCATTAAATGATGCTCTACTTTGTGGATAAGCTTCGGGAGCGTGCTGTAAAATAGCTCAGTTCGGTAGGGTGGATGAAGTGACCACATGCCACCATTCTCACCCAGAAAATCGATGCGCTTAAGTTTCTTTTGCTTCATGAAGTCTTCAACGAGGTGTTCTGGCAAGTCGGCGGTTGAATTGCCCAACCAAAGCGCCTTAAGTTGGTTTTTAAAGCTAGGCTTGCCCAACTTTAGTTTTTGGTTTTGGAATACGGATTTTTTGATCATAAATATCCGTGTGCTAAAGCCACCCAACTCGAACATGTAAGGCTTTGTTGTATATTGGTGGATGATTTGTTGCCCGGTTAAAGATTGATCTGCTGTTGGCGGACCAGGTAGTGGCGATACCGTAAAAACCTCTCCATCAGTAGCAAATAGTGTTTCTGCCTCTGTGATCCAGGTGATACTTTTGCCACCCAAGAACATATCCGCATCAAGATGTAATACCAGATCGTTAGTGCAAGCGTGTAATCCAAAAAAATAACTAAAAAATGGGCCTCCTCGGTGATCTTTGTCTGGAAGGCTATTTAAGCCAAAAAAGTAAGATGCAACAGCCTTCTTTGCAGACTTACTATAATCTACAGGAATAATCTTAATGGGGCGTTGCTTGGCTATTTCAGTCAGAAGCGCATCTAATTTATCTTTATTTGCCGACCAGTTTTGGCCAAACCTGCCCTTACTAGGCTTTGTTTCTAGCGTAATAACCACTTCATCTACCTGACTACTAAGCAGGCGCAGCTGATGTGGTAAAAGATGTTCTACCAATGGATAGTCTCCTGGGGCAACGTTGATCTGTAAACTTACTTTCATGTTATGATACATCGAGTTTAAGATAGTTAATTAGTTTCTGTACTTCAATTTCGTAATGCAAATCATTTGCGGCAACAATAGCCCTGCGCTTCGCTTCATTCATCGTTGCATCGTCCCTTAACCATCGTTCAAGCGCCGCACTCACTTCGCTTTCCGCTACATCTTCGATTAGAAAACCTGGCTTATATTTGTTAAAAATTTCCAACTGACCGAGTGTTGAGCTCGATATGATCGGTAAGCCAGCCTGTAAATATTGAAAAAATTTGTTGGTAATGGTTAAATTACGACTAGGGGGATGGTATTGTTCGAGCGCCAATCCAATATCGAAAGTACATATTTTTTCGTGTAAAGCATCAGGCGATACCACTGAATGAAAAACAATTTTGAATTGGTTTTTTGATGTTGCAATAAGCTTTTCCTGAAAGGATTTCGAAACGGCGCCTAACAGGTGGAGTTCGATGTTTACGCTTACGGCAGAGAGAATGCCAATTATACCTTCCAATCCACGGCCTGGTCCGATGGTTTGAGAAAACCAGAACAGTTTGATGCAGTTGCTTGAGATTGCCTTCTTATTGATTACATTAGGTTTTTCAAAAACATTATAAATAGTTGCAGGCTTTGGGCATTTATAATGAATCGATAGTTGCTCGGCAAGTACATTCGAGGTGGTGTAACTCTTGTAACCGAAGTGCAACGCCGTTTTTTCCAGCTTCCGGATCAGTTGTAATGGCCGCTTTTTTTGCTCTGCCGGCAGGAGGTCTTCAGCATACCAGTCCTCAAAATCAAAAGCCACCTTAAAGCCTTTTTTCAATAATAGGTTACCCACATATAACCCGGCTTCCTGGTGGCCGATGTATAAATCTGCCCTAAGCAACGCACATGGTTTAGCATACCGATGTAAGCCATAACCCAATGCAAAATAGTTCTCTACACGAAAGAAAGCATTTAAAAAGGTTCCCAGTTTAAATAAAATTCTATCTGTGTACGAGGCAATATCTTTTTTATTAAGTGCTGATATGGGGCGAATAGCAATATTGTAGCCCTGAATTAATTTATCGTCTTCATCACTAAAAACCTGCGAGAAGGTACTATTTACAATGGTAACGTAATGACCGGCTCTGGAAAAAGCAATCGCCTCCTTGAGTACCCGCGGATTTCTGCAAAGGTGCGACTGACTGATTAGGCAAATGTGTTTTTTATCACTCATACAGCGCTACTCCGAACCATCCGTTTGTAAGAGATTTTTTTAGATAATTGGATAAATGGCTTTTCTATCAATATATAAAATATCCAGGCAGTCAAAATACTGATGGCAAATCCTCCGAGAAAGATAAGCGCCTTGTTGGGAAACGTTTTGGTAACCAATTTACCTGCTTCCACTACGAAATTGCTGCCAATAATGTCATGAGTAAGATACAATGAAAAAGAAATTTTAGCCAAAAACGCAACTATTCGATTAGGCTTTAACGGAGTAAGAATCAGCAAAAATGCACCTAAGCCAATTAAGGTTTGCGGTATTTGTAGACGGTAAAAACTAATGATCAGCAATAGGGATAACATGAACAACAACATCCAACCATCAATTTTTTTGCTCAGGATGTAATAGGCCAATATGCCTAAGCTAAAAAGTGGGAAGAAATTGAGCAAAGAGGGTGTGGAAATGGGAATGATCAAACAAAGAAAATTGAAAGCAAGTAAAATCCAAATCCCCCATTTCTTATTTAAAAGAGGGAAGATCAATCCGATTAACAAATAGAATTGAAATTCAATAGCCAATGTCCAGTAGACTGGATTTAAAGCAGGTTGATTAAAGAACTTATCAACATAGAAAAAATGACCAAGCGCATTTACCCAGTTAGTGTGATGGTGATATAGTAAGAAATCGATTAAGACAAACAGCAGGATAGATGCCAGATAGGGTGGATTGATTCTGGTAAATCTTTTGGCAAAAAAAGGAAAAAAGTTATACAGCTGGTAGTTTTTGGGGAAAGACCAACAAATGATGAAACCGGATAGAACAAAAAACATCTGAACCCCTAACCATCCATAGTTTAAGACGGGTAAAGTTTTTCCGCCGAGATGAAAAATGGTTACCGCCAACGAAGCTATTGTTCTGATATAATCTACCGAATTTAAATGAGATTGAGATAGATGATTCAAAACAGGAGGTGTAGGCTTTACTAACGTTCTTCCAATAAGTATACTTAATGCTGCAGGTTTCAATTTAATTGACTGCTGTCGAAATGGTTAAGCAAGAATTTGAAGTGCTGCTGATACCGCTTTGGGGCGGTAATGATTTTGTAACATCTAGCCGGCCGTCTAAACCATGTTAGCATATATCTTAGTATTTCGGAAAATGTGGCTTTCTTTAAAAGTATGAAGGCGCCTTTTTCTGCAAGGGAGGTGTGTAACAAGGTAGTTTTATAGGGATTATTGTTAGCTCTTGCAGTATCCCATAGTTTTTCAGCAAGTCGACTTTTTTGTGATGATGGCACTTTCCTAAAAACAGAAGCAACAAGAAGGACTTGATAAGCCCCCCATAAATGACTATTGCTCGAGCGATTTGTGTCGAGCGTATTTGCGAAATGGACCAATGGCTCATTTATCAGGATAAACGGATGTGGCAAAATACGCTCCCTAAAGTGTTCTGTAACATCAATTGGTAAATCTATGGGCAAATTTACCTTTTCGATATTTTTTACCCGCCACATGGTCGCACTGTTGCAAACTTTTGCAAAACCACATTTGTTAGCCATCGTATCATGAAAGATAATTTCTCCTTCGTCAATTGGCCATATTGTATTGTTTGTATCTTCCCACTGGCCATCCTGGTGTTCCACCCAGATTTTTTCATTTGAAATTGCCACGGCAAAATCTGGCTGATCTTCCAACACCCCGATCATTTTAAGCAAGAAATCGTGATGATACCAATTATCATCTTCCAGGATACATGCAAAATCCTCATCAATATGTTGTGTGAAGGCATAGTTGAAATTTCCCGTACCGCCGCGTTTTATTGCGGGTTTTGAAAGTACAATCCTCGGATCGTCAAGTTGGTTTATTAGATCTTCGACCCCTGTATCTTCAGGTGCATCGTTAAGCACTTCAGCTATCCAATCGGGATAGGTTTGCTTAATCAATGACTGTAATGCACGTTCAAGCAGTTTATGGCGTAAATAAGTTACTACAAATACCCTTACCTTAGGCATACCTTCCTTTAGCAAGTGCCAATTTAAGTTTTTTTGTAAGCTTCCAACCCAGCAATAGCTTCAGGATACCGGTTACGCCGCTCGACTGAAATTTTACCGTTGGAGGCACAAGTTTGCTAATTTCCTTTTCTAATGTGGCAACCAGCGACTGTGAAGATGGATAAATCTCATAAACGCAACTCTTAAGCATGTTAGCAGAAGCTGCCTTCACCATTTTGTTATTCGGAAAAATTTTTACTGCCAACCGAGTAGCCATTATAACGGATGTTGCGAGTGATTGGTAAGCGCTGCCATTTTTTTGAGCGGAGATTCCATAATGCCCGGAACGGTAGTAAAGTTTGCTGGATGGGTTGAGTATGATGCTATCACATTTTGCAAACACCCGGGTGAAAAATTCTAAGTCATCGTTTAAACTTAGCGTTTCATCCCAAAGGCCAGCTTCTTCAACCAAATCTCTTGGTAATAATGCCCTTCCCGGATTTGTCATTGGGTTACAGTCCATCCAATATTGTTCAATCCATTCTACGAAAGTGAGGGTTCCACTAGGAATAAAATTTTCGCTAAAGGTTTCCAGACTATCATCATAAAATCTCCCCCAACCAGACATCACTAAAGATTTTTTTCTACCATCGAGTTTGTGAATCTGATTAGCTAAGAAATCTACTGGGATAATGTCATCAGCATCAAAGAAGATTATAAATTCTCCATTTGATCTTTTGTAAGCTTCATTTCTTGCAGCTGCTGCACCTGAATTGTTGATGCGGTAGCTAAATACCCGGGGGTCTTCAATTCCTTTGGCACATAAAAAAGTGTTATCATAAGAACCATCATCGATTACGATGATTTCGATCTCGAGATAGGTTTGCGCACATATACTTGCTAGTGTGGCTTTTATTGTGCGTTCAGCGTTGTAAGCTGGGATACAAAAAGAAACGAGTTTGCTGGAGTTCAACATCAACTGATCTGATGCTTCTTCTTTAATTTTTCGAAAAGAGAATTTTTGGAGTAGACACCATTTTTATCGAAACTACTATTTTTCCAAACTTCATTCCACAAATGCAGCGTATAGGATTGCTCGGTAATTCTTCTGCCAGGCATGGTACTGGCTTTCATAAATGGCCTTAAGTGCTCTTTCAGTCTGGCAGATGATGACCTTCTATCTAAAACGAGTTCGCCAATATTCTTCCAGGAGATAGGGTTAAAGGCTTGAAACGGTTTCACTTGATCAGACAGCTCCAATTCCCTTACTACTTTCTGAAAAAGAAATGGCCCGGCCAACCCAAAATCCATGTTCTCTAAGTCGATCTTTTGAATGTAATCGAGGCAAGTTTTAATAAATGGGCTATTGCTGTGCAATTTGAATATGCAATTGTTAACTAGGGAACCATATTCACCTTCATAACTAGAACAAAATAGATCGTCATCCGCTTGATCAAGTTTCTTGAGACAGATAATATCCATATCAACCCACCAACCGCCTTTTTTTTGTATTAATTTTAATCGGAAAACATCTGCAAAACCAGACACCGATCCCTTGGCCCAACCATGTTTATACCTAAATATTTCTTGTTCGGGCATAATTTCATTTGCATCACACAATTTCGTTCCTACAGGCAGATCCTTCATTTCCTCGTAGGTATAAAGATGAAATTCATGCCCGTGATCGATAAATGACTGGATACAAAGTTTCTCTACGTTAGAAAGTTGCCCGCCAATCCAAAGCGACTGTACACGGCTATTTAAATTTTTTTCCATGCAATTTTAAAATATGCCTCCTTTGAGAGATCTACATAATGATGTAATACACCATTTTGCTGTTCTACTTGTTTAAATGTTGGGTTTACGATATAAGCGTTTTTAGAAAGTATGTGTGCTTGCCCACTTCCAATAATCATTGCAGTAAGTGCCTGTTCCAGATAGTAAGAGGTACCCTCCTTTTTCTCTAATGCACCTATCCATTGATCAATCTTGTTCCAATCAATGTTTTCGCTGTTTAACCCAATAACACCTACGTTCACAAGCTTGGGTATTGCCGAACCGGCTAAAGTGGTCATCAGTTCTGTACTGTAGCCATAAGATTCGACACAATCATTCATATAGATTGGATGTTCAGGATTTTTGAGCCATTCTAAAAGTTCATCTGGATTATTCCAAAACAACATGTCTGAATCTAATACCAGTTTCCAACTTGGCTCCTCAGTTAGGCAATGAATGTCGGTAAGCTTTTTAATGTGTGGATATACCTTCCTTTTCTGAACGATGTTGGGGTATAATGTAGTTGGTAAATAATGAATTAGCCTTTGCTCGATATCATTACTCCGGTAAATCTTAACACCTTGAATATGCTTACGCACCAGCATTTCAAAATCATCATCCATACTACCGTCATCAACAAGCACAAATTCAAAACTAAATTGGGTGCACCTAGTTAACGATACGATGCAAAATAGTGTTTGATAGAAATACTTCTTCCCAGTTAAAAAATAGAGTTGCTTACCATTTGGATTGGATGATACGATTGGTAGATGATTAACGCTGATTTGCATTTCTTTCATTGCCAGCAGCATGCGCCTATAATTTAAATATCCACCAAACCGATTAACGTGCTTCATAAATGCCTTAGGGTTTCGGTAAAGGGTGTCTACAACATTTTGAATCATAAAAATCACCAGCTTTTTAAAAATGCGTCACGCCAAAATAGCTGTCTGATGTCGCTAGTATAATGTCTTCCAACTAAGTGGTCTTCTGATGTTGGTGTCAAGCTCAATGTATCTTTCGCGTGGTTTCCAATAATGGTTTCATCCCAAATTACGCCTAACGATTCACTGGCTATTTGTGCAAAGATGGTCTGCTCCGAAAGAAAATCGTATTTTGGGTGTATGGCAGATAGCTTAGCTTCCAATCCATATTTTTCGTAAAAATTGCTGCCACTGGCATATATTAATCCTGCATTAAATTTTTTTAACTGGTGTAGATCATTATTAAATAACTTCAGTAACCTGTCATCATAAGCAGCTCGCCAATCGCCCATTCCCCCAAGCACATCCCCGATACTATTTGCTGGAATGTACTGGGTAAAGTCTTTAAAAAACAAGATATCACTGTCGATCCAGATAATGGGATACAATGATGCAAACCTAAGGATGATTGCCATTTTCTTCCCGAAGGGATTGATTGCGGCATAATTTAGAAGGGCAGTTTTACCTGCATGATAGGCTTCGGTTTCTTTCCAGTGCTCTAAGTTCAACTCACCTCTCCAAAAAGCAAATTTCTTTTGCAACAGCTCAACGTTCATGCTGCCATCACTTATAATGGTGAGACGAGGGAGACGTTTCCATGTTTTTGCAATGGATAATACAGAAGCCCTTGATAAATTAATGTGATTCATCCCTGTCATCATTATCACATTTAAATCTAAGCCAGCTCGTTTCTCAGTTTTAAACGATTTTAAAGGCAGAAGCATTTCATAGATTCTGGGAAGCCGGTATGCAAGCGAATTTTTTATTCGGCTGATCATTTAGCTAAGCCTTTAAATGTGCCACAGGCACCTCTCCAACGTATAAAATATTCTTTGCCTTTCCATGCTTTATACTTAAACCAAGCTTTAGCGGATCTAAGTGCAACCGTATAAATGGGTATTTTTTTCCATGGACTAATTCCATGTGATCTTAACAATTGTACCCAAGAGCAGTTGGAATCGTGGATCAATCTCGATATATAGCTCACTGTCATCCTTTCTTTTGGAATAATGTGCTGCAAGACGAGGTTTGGAAAGTATCCGATCTGGTACCTTGCTTTCAAAATTTCAAGAACGATGTCGTTGTCGCCACCAGAACTGAGGCTGTTGCCCATTCGGTCGCTTATGTGATGTTCTTTTTCAAGATATAACCCCAGCGATTCTTTTCTAATTGCCATCCCAGCACCTATTGGAGCGAAAGCAGGATAAAAATTTTGCCAACCAGCCAAAAGCACATTTTCACCAGGATCTCTGAGTGCTAAACAAGGATAAAATTCCGCCAGCCAGGCTGGTGGTTCGATTTCAAACTTTGGTAGCGATTTTCCACCGATGGCTCCCAGCGTTTCGTTTTGTATGAAAGATGTTAGCACCAATGTTAAATAGCTTTCATCAATAATGTTGTCGTCATCAACCATAACAATAATACTTCCCTGAGCTATCCGAAAACCCTTTAATCTGGCGTTTGTAAGACCAGGGGAGGGTTCTTTAACCAGCCGTGCGTTAGGATGCCAACTTAAATCGGCCTCGACAGCCGTTGTAGAGTTGTTATCAATTACGATGAGTTCCCAATCATTTATCGATAACGATTGGTTTTTTAGACTACCCAAAGTGGCATTCAATCTTTCTAAATCGGGATTGTAAGTTGGTAGTATGACCGTTACTAACACTAAGTTATGGATTTATCGTAGTTGGTTTCATGATTGTGAATACCGAATAAGCGGTTTTTCTAGGCATTGATAAATATATTTTGAAATCACACTAATAATGCAATAAACTGTTGTGTCAAACAAAATATTTAGAAATAAATTTTGCTGTATAGACAGTGTTTTCAATCTACCTAATAGGAATACACCGATTGGAACATGAATTAAATAGACAGAATAGGAATATTGTCCTAGATGCGAAAATACAGTCTTTTTGATTGGAAAATAATTCGAAAATACGATAAGCGCAAATGTTACGAGAGAGACAAATACATAGTTGAGCTGATAACGAAAATTAATAAAGCAGGCCGAGCAATTAATAAGAAAAAATGCAACGATAAAATAGAAGTCTTTTTTGTTAGTGTAACTATTAAGATAATAAGCTGTGATACCTAAAGAAAATATTGGCCAATTATCTAAGAAAAATAAGTAATGGACTTGTGGTGATAAATTTAAGCATGATAAAAGGGAAATGGATATTAGCAATCGCGGAAAGAATTTTTTATGAAACATCATTATTACACCGATTATGATGTAAAAAAATATCTCGTATGTTAAAGACCAGTATACCCAATTCATAGTCTTTATATTTGTAAAGGGTGCTGTTGTTAAGGTTATGTTAGCTATAATCCCTTTGAAGGTGTCTGGAATGTTGGAGACTGAATTATAACCAGTGGTTATTTTTTGTACAACTGCGGAAGAGAGAACAATAAATAAACTGAACCAATAAGCTGGGAAAATTCTAAAGAACCTTTTCTTGAAGAATTTAACGAAATCAACCGAGTGATGTGCAGAAATAATAATGCAATAACCGCTGATTACAAAAAATATGGGTACTCCAAGCCAGCCGTACCTAACAACATTGCTGTAACTGTTATCGATATGTGCAAAGGATTGGTTGAGGTGAAAAACAACGACAATAAATGCTGCAATAAAACGCAGATCATCTATAAAATAATTTCGTTTTTGCATCATTTTCTTATTCAACTGCACGCCTTTTTTAAATTGATTATATTGCATCTTCTCGGTACCTAATAATTTTTGCTGGCACACCAATTGCCACAGAATATGGAGCTAAGTCTTTGGAAACAACCGAACCGGCTCCTACCACACAACCATCCCCGATGGTAACACCCCCTAAAATTTTACAGCCGGCGCCAATCCATACGTCATTACCAATTTTAACTGGAAGCGCAATATCAGGCTGATACCTGATCAAATCCTTTTTATTAGGAATAGTATGGTTAGAACTTACGATGCAAGTATGCATTGCAATCAATGTATTTTCTCCAACTTCTACCCCTCCGTGCCCGTATATACACACATATTCGCCAAGAAATGTGTTCTTAGCCAACGAGATTCTTCCACCATATGCCTTCAAAATAGTTCCTTTAGACAACTCACATTGAGGACCAATCGAGATGGAGCCATTTTTATTATTTATAGTAGACGTGAGATGTAAGGTAACTTGATTGCCAATACTAATTCCCCTTGCAATAAGGTAACCTTTAAATATTTTATTGATCAGTTTTAGCATAGGAATTGTTCCAGAATTTCCCTTAAATGACTATTACCATTGGTATCATTTTGTTGGTCAACAAAATCTAACGATGCAACGTGGTGATCTAGCTCACATAATGATGAAAGACGGCTATAACAGGGTTGATAAAAAGTATTTAGTTCGAAAAGTTCAAGAACTTTTGTGCCTTTACAGCAAAATAGAACGTTGCACAAGGCAGCACCGTGTGGTGCTATTACATGGGTAGCGCTTTGCATCGTCTTAATGGTATCTTCACAATTATACAGCGCCAGATCTATTTTTTGAATCATTGGCAAACTCGATAAAATATGCTCTTCCCAGAGAATATGGCGTGATTTTTCTTTTGCCCTAGATAGCCATATAATTTTTTTGTTCACCCCTAGCTTTCCTGAAGATAATGTAAGCAGTTTTCTAAGCACGGCAATTGCCCATGGGTTAACTTGCTGATCAGCAACTATCCGGTTTGAGAATATGAGTTGTTTGCATTTATAGTGTGACGTATTAGTAACCCAAACGATATCAGACTCACTTACACCAGCCAGCAACAACCATTTTATTTTCCATTCCGTGCACGGTCCATTAATTAAAATTTTTGCATCCTTCGCCAGGAAAGGTTTATAAAGCGCTAACTTCGGTAACGACTCGAGAATGAAATGGAAGAATCCTCCATCTGCGCCGTTGGTCAATAGAGAGAAAACTACACCATCAATCATCTCTCGCTTCGGGAACTTAACTATATTGGTCAACTTGGAGTACTTCAAATCTACCGTCCACTCCTGTGTGGATTCGAGAATATAGGCCCTTTTCTCTGCAGAAAACACTAAGCCCAATTGCCCAAATATGCTCCCGTTAGAAACACTATAAACTGTTCTATCTGGCGCTTTAAAAATCACATCACCAACGAACCTGTCTTTATTTTTAATGGTTCTATGCTTAGGCTGGTTTCCGTAGGATTGCGCATTTCGCATATAGCGAAAACCATCGCCATGTTCATAACTTAAAATAAAATTCAACGTTTCTGGCCGATCAATAGATAAACCCTGATCCCGAAAGACATTAGCGAAATTATCAATGCGGTACGGATTTTTCGTAAAAAAGATGATGATAGACCGCTTTAGCAGATAAAGCATTTTAGTTATCGGATTACTTCCCATTGCCGAAGTTAAGTTTAAATTTTACCAAGATGCAGGTACAATTTTTTATTAAACGAAAACATCAGTTGACTAATCCTTAACCTGATAATTAAATTATGAGATAAGATAGTCTTTAATAAGCGCCAAAGTATTTTTGTACTGTTAGGTACTCGAATACCACACTTTTCACTTAGCTTCAATGCAGTTATGGCATCTGGTATTTCGTTTAACATAATCAATCTACTCGCCACAGTTTGGGCTTCGATACCGATTACTTTTTGTTGCTCACCATTAAAGCATGACTTGCTATAGTCTTGTAAATAAGCCAATCTGATCTTCCAGCCCATTGTTTGGTCATTGCTGGCCGTATTTGTTCTTCTGATGGAATGACAAAGTGTTTTTTCAATAACGAAGAAGTTTGCATTTGCTCCCGCCAATCGTACGTGCAAATCAGCATCTTCCCATATTCTTGATGAAGTGTTATACCCTGATATTTCAATCAATGTTTGTTTTCTATAGAGACCATTTATTCCTCCAATAGGATGACTGATAGCGTAGGAGATGGGATCGGCATTAAGGTCGTGATTAGAATAATTCCAACTTCGCTCTAATTCGCCATCTTCATTCAACCAATCTACATTACATAAGACAACATCATAGGGAGCACTTTCAACCAGCCATGAAGTTTCTTTTAAGTAATCCACGTGCATAAAATCGTCTATATCATGGAAGTGAACAAATGTAGCTGACGATTTTGAGAGCAGCTGGTTCCTGGCATAACCCGGGCCGTTATTGCCTAAGCCCTTAATAACTTGCTGTTTGCGTTCCGTTAGTATCTGGTAGGTATTGTCTGTGCTGCCATCGTCATAAAAGATCACCTCATCGAAATGCCGAGATAACAATGAAAGGTGGTTCAAAAATTCATCAACGTACCGTTCGGCATTATAGCAAGGCACAAGAAGTGCGTAGGTGATGTTTTCCATTACAATTTCTGCATCCAAAAGCTAAATCCAGTAGTGTGGACAGTCCTTTTTTCGAATTTTTTTTCGCTAAGCGAATCATCAATTCTTTTAAGGTGCTCTATTAGTTTACCGCTATGTTTGGATTGATAATAAGTAGGATAAAGCACGCTGTAACCCTTTAAACCAGAGGCAAGCATTGCGGCTAGAATATATTGTTCCGACCAAAGGTGCTGCGATACACCTTGTTCATAATCATATGGTAAGTAGATATCATGAATGTGAACAACCGTTCCAGAATTTAGATTCGGTAATAGATTGAAGAAAAATATCAAAGTATCGTTTCCTTGAAAAACATAATGTGAGCCATCCATAAACAGGATATCATTTTCGCCCAGATTGAAAGCATTTTGTATGATAGCTTGCTCTAAAGGTAATCTGATCACCTGATCTGCAACATGTTCAATTTCAACTCTTGGAAAGGGATCGACGCAAATAATTTGAGCCTCTAGCGCATACTTCGATCGAAATAGGTGCATGTACCTGGTGGAAATACCAGATCCAATTTCGATGATTTTTTTAGGTTTGAGCTGCCGCATCATCGCTCCAAGAACAGCTGCATCAAGAATTCCAAAAAAATAATTATCTAAATAGGGAAGGCTAGGATGCGTTTCTTTAGCAGGCAACTCAGATAAAGCGGAAATTTCTGAAATAATATATAATTCAGTTTTTTCATACTGATGCGATGCTAACTCTGAAACCAGTTGCATGGTAAATGCTTCAGAAAAAGAATTACGCTCCGAGAGCTGGTCATAGTATATAGGGAAATAGGTTCGTTGCAAATTTATGCCAAAGCCGGGTATATGCAGGGTATCGAAAATTCGCCATGCATTTTTACTACTAATAATTCGCTTAAAAATGATTAGCTGTATTCTAAAGGATATTTTCTCTAGCAAAAACAGGAAGGACTTTATTTTATTTTTCAAAGACGCTGATGAGTTTAAGGTAGATACGATTTAGGAAAATCAGCAGATCCCAGTGGTAGACCGGTCCATGTGCTTCCGGGCTGCATATCAATTCATGGTCTTTCCTCCAAGATAAACCCATTTTTGCACTAGATGTTTTTGCCTCATCATGTACGTTGGCAATGGCCAAGATATGTGGCAATCTTCGCTTTTTTTTCCCTTTTACCATTCTTAACCAAAGTTCATAATCCATTGAGCATTGAAGGTCTTCCCACACAGGTTGATGTATAGTCTTGATCCAAAAGCAAGCAGGCTGTTGTAAAATTGGGATGCGTATAAAAAAATCGAGCAAAGGCTGCACTGTTACTTTTTGTAGCGTCTTCGTGGCGACAGTGAAGTTTGCACTGTGGCCGTATACAAAGGCAACGCCCTTTTGTTTAAATGCAGCCATTACCAACGAAAACGTGTTCTTGGTATAGTAGTCATCGCTATTAATCCAGGCATAATAGTCGCCTGAAGCCATTCCGAAACCAATGTTGATGGCATGTCCCTGTCCATTGTCTTTTTCAGACTGCCAATAACTTATCCATGGTGAATATTGCTCGAGAATTTGTACGGTGCAATCCGTACTACCCCCGTCGATAATAATGAACTCAAGATTTGGATAGTTTTGCAAAAGCACTGATCTAATTGTTTGTTCAATAAATGCTCCTTGGTTAAAAGAAGGCATTACAATGGTCAGCTTTGGCCAGGGAATCTCTTCATTATAAGTTTTTGGATCAACCTGATCATCCCACGGCCAGCCTTTTTCTTCACCCCTTAACTTAGGCAACTTTTCCAATAAACCATCACTTGTGTAAACAACTGGTTGTAGTGAACTCTTGGTTTTACCCGGTAGACTAAGGGATTGTTGTTTAAGTATTTCTTGTAATGATTCGGTTATTATCGATTGCATTATTGAATTGGCTTACGTGCAACTACCACGTAGTTCATGGTATTGGTATAATCAGGTGCTTTTTGATCTAAATAAGAAAATAACCAGTTGATGGTTTTTATACCACCCAAGGCCTGAAATATTATTTTAACAATTTTACCTTTAAAACCTTTAATATTCACTAGGGTAGGGAAGACTGCATGTATAAGTGCTTGACCAGCAACAGCCCATTTGCCTCCATTTGGATTTAAAGCCAGAACTTCGAAGCCAGCTTTAGTAAGAATATGATTTAAACCATGTTTCGTGAATCTAAAAAAATCATATGGTTCTTCGTGCAAAGGCCAGTACATAGGGCCACTTACAATAAAATTGCCGCCGCCTTTAAGCAATCTGTAAGCTTCATTTACTAAACCCTGATGATCTTCGACATGTTCGATCGTTTGTGTACTAAGTACAGTATCGAAAGTTTGGTCTGCTAATGGAATTTGGTTAGCAGGGCACAAAATTTCAACACAATTATCACTAGACTGAATAATATCACAGCCAACATATTGTTGAACATAGGGAGTGATTTGTTTTTTATAGGGCATGTTACCACAACCAATATCTAATAACTGACCATTCGCATATTGCTTAATCGCAAGAAATAACGCTTCGTGATAAAATTTATAGTGAAGGTATAGAGAATGGCCTTTTCCAATCTCTGAGTCAGAAAGTCTTGCTAAATGGGTTTCTCTGTTGAGCATTGACTGTATTATTTACCGAATAAAGGGTTCCCAAAAATGCCAATCATATTTCTGGTATGCATGGCATCCGAAAGGTAATTTTCCGTTTAGTTTCGCCACTGATGTGCTGGGTGCCATCTCAATTGAGAATTTCATTGCTGTTTCATCTTTTGGTAAGCGAAAAATTGGATATAGGATGTTGCCCCAATATTTAAAAAATCCATCTTCGTTATTCTTGTTCCATCGCTCTACCTGTTTCCGTAAATGTTTCACTAATAAGTAACAGCTATGTGTTTTTCTTAGCGAGAAGCCTCCATTACCAACATTTCTTACTGTGTGATTAAAAATCTTGGCGATTCGAGAATAGGTTTTGAGAAATTGCATTTCTCCCTTTTGGTTAGCATGCAATAATTGAGGCGCCCCGATAAAATCATAATTCTGATTACACCAATACTCTAGTTCATCACTAAAAACGAATGCATCTAGTTGGTAAATTAATATAAACTTGTAGCTAAGGAAAGTTTCGTAGAAATGTGGCGAAAGCATCAGTTGGTTGTATCCTGATAAATCATCAAAATACTTGCAAGCAAAAGATAAAAAACGAAAACGAATATTATTCTCTTTTGCTAGGTTGGAATATATCATTGTATTCAACCCATCAGGGCCAACAAAAATGATTTCGTGTTTTTTTAAAATTTTAAAGCATTGTGCTAAAGCATGTAACTCCTCATCTTCTGGATGTGCTTTATATATCGGTATTACAATTGCAACGAGGGTTTGAGCGGTTCTCATCTGAGGAGAAGTTTTGAAATTTTGTGTTTCAAATTAATGAATTTTTGAAAGATCATCTTGTAAGCCGGATCGATAATGATTTTGTAACGCTCAACAGATTCCGCATGTGCATGTACCCTTATTTGGGCTGGATGGTCAATTGTCTCTAAGTGATGCTGTAACATGTTAGCCTGATTAGAATCACCATCAAAAGTATGGGTTGCATTTGCTCCAAATCCAATATTTGATATCAAATTCTTCCAAGGAATTATGGTTAAACCGTTATGTTTCCATATGCTATACATCCATTGATAATCCCACGTATCCAGTCCCATTGGTATTAGGCTTAGATTGTATTTCCATGCTTCTCGCTCCTTAGCAGACTTGAAAGTTTTATCTATCACGTGATGTTGAACGTCACGATGATCGCCATCTAAATCTACACTATAGTGTTTCCAAGCTCTTTTCCAGGTTGCCCAACCCCAAACATGCACGTACTTCGAAAAATAGTAACTATACCTGTCCAACGGTCTGTTTTGGAAACTAGATCCACTAATCATCATCACGTTAGGTGCATGTTGGTAGGTTTTCAACAGCGATGCAGCAAATAGAAAAAAAGACTCATTCGGTAAACAGTCATCTTCCAGAATAACTCCTTCTTCATATAACCCGAAAAACCAATCTATTGCCGTACTAACTGCTTTTTTACAGCCCAGGTTCTCTGCTCTAAAAAGCAAATCCACTTTGCAATCCCAATCTATTTGTTGGGCTATCTCACGGCATTTATTACATAGGCTGATCTCATCAAGTTTGTCAACCCTCGGTCCATCTGCAGCAATACACAAGTATTTAGGTTTCCTTTTTTTTATTTCATCAAAAACCTTTTTAGTTTGGTTGGGTCTATTAAAGATTAAGAATAGTATAGGGGTTTGATACATGTTTTGCGTAATCCAGATTGGCCTTTCGAGAATTGTCCTTCTAGTTTTCTATTAAGTATTCTCTTTAATATTTCTTTTCAAAACATTTAAAAAAGCAAAACCGTGTTTTTGATCTGGCTCTAAATAATTTCCCTCTGCCCATTCGTTCCACGACTTCACAAAAAGTATTTTTTTATCATCGGCGTTACCTTCAATTAGCCTTAAAGCATTTTTTAAATGGGCATCGAAAGCAGCTGGGGTAGGATTTTTAAAAATCATAGACCGTATTCCCGATCGTGGAGAATTATCCCAATTAGGAAGAACACATGGATAGAAATCGAATTTGGGTTTAACTTTTGGTGTAAGATATTCTGCCACATCTTCATAGTCATAAACCTGAACTGGTCTTTTTCTTAACTTCACGTAGCACTTGTTCAACCATTTATTTTTTATAAACTGATTTTTGTATTTGGCATAGAGATACCGTTTATTATCTGGAATGCCCCTGTACAAATTTCCATGTAAAATAAGGTTTACAGCGTCGCAACCATGTAGATTAGGATCCCAATCTACAAGGCCAGTGTTAGCAACAATATATAATCCTGATAAGCCATTTTCCATTGCGAGGTCCCTAAATAGCGTAGTGAACGCATTGATATCAGGTAATTTTTCTGGTGCATTAATCACGAATAGAGGCTTTCCATCAACTTTTATATAGCGACTGTCTTTAAATGCCTTCAATAAATAGTAAAAATGAGCCGTATCGTCTTCAATGCCCAAATACTCTTGTTGGATTAGCACCTTTTTTGGATTTCCATGCCAAATACCTGTCCATGTTTCGTTTGCCCAACCTAGGCAGAAAGGAAAATTAGGCTCACCACTAGCCAGTACCTCATCAAAAGGTCTCTGCAATAGCTGTTTTCCATTTCCAAACCAGTAGTGCCAATAGCAAAATCCTTCTATGCCATGTGCTTCGGCCATTGCCGCCTGTTGCGCCCTGATCTCCGGCACTCTTAGATCATAAAAGCCAAGATCTGACGGAAGGTTAGGTTGCTGGTGGTTCTTAAATAGAGGTTTTGCTTTAGCGACATTTGTCCACTCCGTAAATCCTTTTCCCCACCATAAATCATTTTCAGGAATTGGGTGGTATTGAGGTAAATAGAATGCTATTGCTCTTGCTTTGTTTAAATTAGACACAATAAAAAAATTAGAATAATCTACGTTTTAAACTCATAATGATTGGTGGGATAAAATCTTTCATATAGTCTTTAAGTTTTTTTTGGCGGATGTCCTCTTTTGGTCTTAACTCATGTTTAGCGATCAGTTTCAAAAAGTTGATGTCCAATAATTGCTGATTACGCATCATACTATTATCATGGAGCCTAATAAGTGTTCTTCCATCAGAGCCATAAACATGGTTAAACTTAAAGCCAGCATGAACACATCGAAAATTAAAATCCCAGTCTTCCAGTGCGGATAAATTAATATCAAAAAAGCCTATCTGTTCGAAAACTAATCTCGGATATAATGGAGCAGATATAACAAAAGGATTCCGTAATTTGAGTAACTCATACTGACTTGCATGACTGTCATCCCACTTTAGCTCAGTATGCGCTATAAAACCTTCCCTGCCGACTATCTTTAAGTCTTCTGGTTTATCACTTTCAAAATATTTCATGCTAGAGTAATTAATAACATGATCTTTTAAATGAGATACTTTCGAGCTCAACGCATTTTGTTCAATGAGATCGTCAGAATCTAACAATTGAATAAAATCTCCATGAGCAACCTTTATTCCAGTATTCCTAGCGCCAGATAAACCCATATTACTTTGACTAAAATATCTAAATCTACAATCCTCTTCAACAAATGATGTTGCAACTTCGTGTGTTTCGTCTGCCGATCCATCATTTACAATGATACATTCCCAGTTTTGATATGCTTGATTTCGCACACTATTAAGTGTCTCTCGCAGATATTTTCCTTGATTATAACAAGGTACTATAATGGATATGGGGGGATTTTCAGTCAATTTTTTATTAGAATATCTTTAGCAATCAATTAAGCATACTTTGAAACAAGTTTGAAGATTATTTTTCTGTTCAGCATGGCTCTGCTAAATGAGATTAAATATATACAGGCAGCTAAAAATTTGTTTTTCTTTCTGAAATAATCACGAAATAAGCAGATGCATGCTTCATAGAATTTGCCATCGAAAATTTTCCACTTAAGCTTTTCGATAATTATTTTTCTGAATTGCATTGGAGCATAGTCATATATATCTAGAAAGGTATAAAACAAAGGAGCATCTAAAAACTGATTTTGGTACGTTACCTGTTGGTCGTGAGCTCTATAATAGAATAGTCGGTCAGGTATAGATTTAAAGGTATATTTGTGAATAAAAAGCTTGAGCCATAAATGATAATCTTCTGCGTTTTGGATATTTAAGTCTTCGCTAAAAGGCCTGCTGGTGCTCAATATAGATTTTTTCAAAATCACCGAGAGTATGGGTATTGGGTTTTGCGCTGCTATCACTTCAAAATCCTCGTCAGAACTAAAGTTTTTAAGCAAAACATCGAAATCACTTATCATCTTTCCCGCCAGGTGATATCCTCGTGAGAATACAAGATCTATATTATGCTCACTTTGAAGCAAAGCTACTTGCACAGCTAACTTGTCACTCGTCCACAAATCATCAGCATCTAGAAAGGCAACGTAATATCCAGTACTATTTGCGATACCTAGATTTCTGGCTTTACCTTGCTTACCATTGGGTTGATATAAATATTTGATTTTACGATTTGATGAGGCGAAAGACTTAGCGATAGTTGCCGTGCCATCTGTTGATCCGTCATCAATAATTAGTAATTCCCAGTTAGCATATGTCTGGTAGATAACCGACTCAATAGCTTCAGATATAAACCTATCTGCATTGAATGCAGGCATAATGATTGAAACTAAACCTTGATCCATTGATTTGGAACGATATCCGTTTCAGTTTGGACAAACCACTTTTTTGGCGCAACAACGATTTTAGTTTCATTTGTATTTAACCAGGCACCCCACCAGCTGTAACTGCTATTGGCTACAATATTATGTTTGCAACAACTCATCAGGTACATATCTTCCCAACCTGCACTCGAAAGGTTAGATACGAACTTCGCCCCCGGAAACCTTAAATTTTCTCTACACCAATCAATATCATCTGAAAATATGTAATAGTTAGGCGAGTTAATTGCCTTTTCTATTTCATTTTTCGCCTGGTAATAATATTCCAAGGCTAATATACCATGAAAGGCTTGAATTGCTGGCTTTAAATAATCTCCGCGTCTAACATGAACACTTACAGCATGTGGATCCTGATAAATTTCTTTGGCAATCACATCATTAATGGCAGACATGGTTGGAAATTTGAATTCAGCTAACAGTCGCGTCCTGATTGACGAAAAATAATTTTCATTTTGAAAGTAGCCATCTAGATATAAATTCGCTTCTTTAATTGCTTTAAAATCTATGAATTCATTATTTTCTGATTGATATATATACTTAGAAAAATATCGAATACCCATTTTGGTGAAGTATTTTGATATTTGATTTGGCATTTTAAAGGTTATGTTCTTAAAGATGGAAAGCTCAAATTTCCTTCCTGTAAACTGATCATTAGAAAAGCGGTGTTCGTTTAGAAAATCATTATCTAAATATAAGCGATTATCAGCAATTGCCTTTGCTGTTGCATATTGAAACATCTGGTTCCCTAAACCGCCTTGAAGTTTTACAATAACCATTTATTTTTTTTGAAACCAATAGCAACCACAGCCGTAGCTTTGTTTAGCGGCAAATTCCAAAGAAACGTGGTTTACAAATTCATTACTATCAGTTACCAAGGCGAACTCTTTTAATTTGAATCCATCCATTTGATCTTTGATGTAGCTAGGGTCATAAATTCGATGTGCATTGAAGACTATTTTTGGCATTCCAACAGGAACTACTAGGAGCAAATTTCCTCCTACGGCACATACTCTTTTAAGTTCTGAAAGTGCTTTTAAGTCTCCATCAGGATCTATCGGATCGCCATACCTTCCAAGTCCTATATGTTCAATGGTGTGCATACAAGAAATTGACTCAATAGAATTATCCTCAAATGGCAAATTTAACAAATCCCCTTTAAATGAATTTAGATTGGTTAAATTCAGTTTTGCTGGTCTAAAATCGTAGAAGTCTACTGGAATAAAGGCTGATAGTATACTGCAGAAATGAAGTGTGGAAGAAATATCAACATGCTTATTTGGATTTATTTCTTTTACTATCCTTGCAGCCCAGGCAGGATGATATACATAATGAGCATCAAAGCCAGTTTCCGTTGTGTTATCGTTTAAACAGGGATAAATATCACTCCAATTGCAGGTCAATCTTTTATTTTGATTGAGAGACGTGAAATTTTCAAAGTCAATTTTAAAGGTATTTTGATTTTTTTTGCCGTTTAAAATAGACTTAATTTTACGCTTTATCTTCAGGTATAGAGGCATGTGCTATTTAAATGTTCTGACTTTTCCAGAACTTCTCTGAAACAAATATGCTGTTTATGTAAGTGTCAGCATATAAGATATATCCATTTTCTTTTATAAAATCAATAAGACTAGTGTTTTTAATACCATTTCCTGAACTTGAAAATGACAAGGTCTCGACGCAGATCACTTTAGGCTGATTTGAAAAATCTAAATTTTTGATAACAAGTTCATCAATGCCTTCTGCATCAAGTGAAAGAAAGTCTGGAAAAACTCCTTGGTTGTGTTTATTTAAAACGTTTTTAATTGTATCAATATTAACCTTCTTGATTTCTTTAACAAAGTACTCTCCTTCACTTTTGTATAAGTCAATTTGTTCCAATGAGAATGTATTCAATGTCGGTACATTCATGATATAAAAATCTAATACATCGGTACTTTCGCCAACACCAATATTTAAATTTATATCCTGGACTCTAGTAATAGCAATCTTGTTGAACAAGTCAAAATCAGGTTCTATATTTATACCCCTGCTTCCCTTTTTATAAAAAAGGGCGGTATTACTTAGATAAAAAGGATCATGAGCTCCAATATCGATATAGCTTGGACGGTCAATTCCTAACTGATTGAAAATAAACTCTACAATTAAGTCTTCTCCACTTTGTGAGAAGGATATTTTGCCAAATTGATTATTCTCGATAGGTTCAATTAGCCTCCTAATATGTTTTTTAATTTTGTAAATCAAAGCCTTTGGTTTAGAATATGAATTTCCATCGGATTTAAAATCAATCCTGTACCTGCTGTTCTTATAATACTTTCATCGAGATCAGAAGATATAGCGTCAGATATGGTGAACGATGCCACATCTTCTATATACTGTATGGATTTTTCATAAGATGATAAGCCCAGGTTAATATGATAGGTATCTGTTGCAAAGATTAGGTGACTCTCTTTAAAAATGGCAGTATATTTACCTGGCGCCAAAGTTTGTTGTTGACTCCATGAGGTACGAATGTTCACCTCCAAACTGTTAGAAATACCAATAGCAATTATAAAATGTTCAATGGGCCTGTTAATTATAAAGTCGACTACAATTTGCCAGCCCAAACCAACTGGTATCTCAGACAGTAATTTGCCAGCTGTATCTTCAATTCTTAATTCATAGGCAGAGGCAGCAAGATCCTGAATATTTGGCTTTACAGGTATTTTGTAAACAGAGTTAGAGGCTATCTCAACATCAATATATTTTTTAATTGCTCTTTCAACTTCACCATTATAGGCAATAAGTCCATTTTTTAATATTATAGCTTTTGAGCAAAGTTTCTGAATCGCCCCCATATTATGACTCACAAACAACACCGTTCTCCCTTCACCTTTACTTACCTCGCCCATTTTGCCTAAGCATTTTTTTTGAAATTCAGCATCGCCCACAGCTAATACCTCATCCACTATCAAAATTTCGCTTTCCAGGTGGGCGGCTACGGCAAAAGCCAGGCGGACATACATGCCAGACGAATAACGCTTTACAGGTGTATCTAAATAGCGTTCGATACCCGCAAAATCTACAATTTCTTCAAGCTTTCTTTGAATTTCTTTTTTCCGCATCCCCAATATGGCACCATTCAGAAAGATGTTTTCACGTCCACTCAATTCAGGGTGGAAACCAGTACCAACTTCTAGTAAACTAGCGATACGACCTTTACCAGATATTTTACCGGTTGTAGGAGCAGTAACTTTACTTAAAATTTTTAATAGGGTCGACTTTCCGGCGCCGTTTCTGCCAATAATGCCCACCGCGTCACCTTGCTCAATCTCAAAATTGATGTCTTTTAAACTCCAGACTACATTACTTGAAGACCTGGTGTTTCTGTCGTTCGTTTCCCCGATTTTCAGAAAGGGATCTTCTTTCCCACGCATTCTCGCATACCAACGCTCCAAATCACGACTAACGGTTCCGGTGCCAATCTGGCCGAGTTGGTAGGCTTTAGATAGATTTTCTACTTTGATGGCGATTGACATTTATGGTGAGGTGATGGGTTGGTGAGGTGGTTAGTTGGTTAGTTGGTTAGTTGGTTAGTTGGTAAGTTGGTGATGTGGCTAGTTGATAAGTTGGTGAGTTGGTGATGTGGTCAGTCGGTAAGAGTTTAGACCTTTGCTCTAAATTGAGCTTTATGTAATGAGTTAATTTTGTTTGTGATTTCTTCTAATTTTGATCTTAATCCTACGTATTGCACCTCAGTAATGTAGGTTAAATCCAACGCCCCGATGATGTGATTTACAGTTTCTATGGTACTAGAATAAGCGATAACAAAGAAATGTGCCCTGTCTTTTGCAGTAAGTCTTGCTGATCCTTCAGAGATGTTATCTCCAATACTACTAGCAGAACGCTTCAGCTGACTTGTTAACCCAAATAGTTCTTCTTTCGGAAATCTGTTGACAACTGCGTAAACATCTTTTCTTAACATTCTGGCTAATTGCCAAACTTCTAACTTTTCAAATGGATAAGTATACATAGCTTTATTTAATTTTTTATAATAAATAAAGGATGATTTATTATTTTATCTCCAGCTCCCCAACTCCCCAACTCCCCACCTCGCCAACTCCCCAGCTCCCGAACTCGCCGCCTCACCAACTCCCCAACTCCCCAGCTCCCCAACTTTCCGTCTCCCCAACTCCCCACCTAAACCGTGTCCACAAAATTGCGTTCCACCTTGTTAAACACTATAATTCCAAAAATCAACACAATGGCAGTTATTAAGCCCACATAGGCCAAGCTAAACCAGCTAAAACTTCCTTCACCCAGGAAACCATATCTGAAAGTTTCAATAATGGGCGTCATAGGGTTGTATTTGATGATCCAACTATATGATGGGTATTTTTTTTCTGCCTCAGATAACGGATAAATAACGGTGGTAGCATACATCAGCAACTGTACTCCAAAACCAATTAAGAATGCTAAATCGCGGTATTTTGTTGTCATGGCAGTAATAAGCATGCCGAGGCCTAAGCCCAACAAAGCCATAAAAATGATAATTATTGGAAATAATAAGATATATAGCGTGGGCTGAAAATTGGAGCCATTGAAATAATAGTAGCAGAGCAAGAGTACAAATAGGATCATCTGTACGCCAAACCGCACTAAATTACTTACAACAATACTTAGGGGAACAATTAACCTGGGAAAATATACCTTACCAAAAATGCCTGCATTATCTCTGAATACTGTCGAAGTTTTGTTCAGGCAGTCTGCAAAATAATTCCATGCGGTGATTCCAGCCATATAAAACAGTGGCTTCGGTAAACCGTCAGTAGATATTCCCGCCAGGTTACCAAAAATGAAAGTGAAAATTATAGTTGTAAATAGAGGCTGAATGAAAAACCAAAGTGGCCCTAAAACGGTCTGCTTATAAAAGGAAACGAAATCTCTCCTTACTAAAAGCACCAATAAATCTCGGTACGCCCAAACTTCTCCAAGCTTTAGATCCAATAGCGATGCTTTTGCCTCAATTTTCCAGTGATGTAATTCTTCCGTTTCCACTAATTTATTTTGTAGGGTTGCGATGCTTATTTTTGAGCGACGAACGCAGCATGTTTAAAAGGTTTATACGCTCGAATCAAGCAAATAAGATACCCTGTTTTTATATAATTCGTAGCCAAAATGTTCTAGGCAACTGCGTTGCAGGGCCTTAATGCGTTCAATTGTTTGCCCAGATTTTAAGAATTTATGGATGGATGCCCGAATCGCTTCCTTATCATCAGGATTAACCAATAGACCTAAATCGCCGTCCAACAAAGCATCTTTGCTGCCGTCTTGATTCCCCGCTAGGGCAGTACAACCGCATGCGGCCGCCTCAATAAATACAATCCCAAAACCTTCTTTTTTGCTCGGCATCACAAACAGATCGGCGAGAAGAAAATAGTCAGCTAATTCATGATCCGGAATATAATCCAATAAGATGACATTTTCCATTAAACCGTTTGCTTCAATTAAATTGGTTAATCGATTTCGTTCATTTAAATCTGCCTTTCCTGCCAACAGGTACCGAATGTTGGGGAAATCAGTAATGAGTGATTTAACACACTCGATTACCACATCATAACCTTTATACATCTCGTAAGATGATAGTCTGCTCACAGTGAGCAAAACGGGCTGATCTGATTCAATTTGGTGTCTTGAAGCTAAATACGACGGACGAGCAAATTTATCTGGAATGGTAAAATAAGGATCCAGGCAATTATTTAGCACGACAATTTTATCAGTACTAATTCCATGTTTTTCAGCGAGTACTGCTGCGGTATAGCGACTTACTGCCCAAATTTCGACGTATTTTTTTAAAAACGATTTCTTCCACGGCTTCAACGGCCGCCAGACTTCAATTCCATGAGCGAGCATTATTATTCTTTTGCGCTTGCCAAAAAATATAATACTTGCAGCAATAGACACCAGATTGATATGGCTCAATAAAATAGTTTGTGCACTGAATGCCTTATATAAAGCACTTAGGGTAAATAACACTTTGTTTTTGCCATAGCCTCTAAAATTTTCTTTCTTGCAATACCTTGTATCCAGATCACCGGGCTGGTCGCACAGTGAAAGTACTTGTAATGGTTGCTTATCCCTGGTAAGCACATACTCGTGGAGTGTTTTAGATAGTACGCGGTTCACTTTCTCTATTCCACCGGTTTCACTAAACATTTTGAGCGTTAATAGTAGCATTTGTTATTTCATATCGTTCTTTCGGGATGTACTTAGGATAGGGGATTACGTTTATATACCTGGTAAATTGCTAATGCTTTAGACCAATGTATTTTATTTTTGCTAAAATCGTCAATTAATTGTTTTGCTTTTGTGTTATTCAAAGCTAAATTTTGGAAGCAAGGCTCTTCCTGCAGCCAATGCTGGAAAGGAAAAGTAAAGCCCATTTTCGGCCGCTTCCATATTTTTTCCGGAACCATAGCCCTAAATGCGTGAATTAATAATGATTTTGGTCTTTTATTTCCGAATTTGATTTTAGGATTAATCTGGCCAACAAGTGATATAAAATCATCATCGAGGAAGGGTACCCTAACCTCAACCCCATGTTGCATGCTCATCGTATCAGTATCTTTAAGCAACTGGTTTTGCATGTAAACATTTTGCTCCATCCACCCAGCTTTTTCTTTTTGGCTGAAATGTATTGGGATGGCTAATTTTACCTGATTTAGCGTCTCATCAACTTTCTTTAAAGGTATATTTAATAACTCCGATATTTCCGTCGGCCCATAAATTCCACGGAGAAAAAGGTATTCGCCAATATGGTTTTGATAAGACAAATAGTATGCTCTTTTCAAAAGCGATTTAGAAAAATGCCGACCTAGTCTTAGTATTTGCTTTGGAACTTTGCTCAACAAGGCAACAAATTTCATCCTTCTGAAAGAGGGATAACCACCGAAAAGCTCATCGGCGCCTATACCTGATAAAACTGCTTTCAAACCCATTTTCTTGGCAAAGAAACTCACAAAATATGTGTTTATTCCATCTGTGGTGGGCTGGTCCATACCTGCAATGGCTTGGGGAAACAATGTCGAGAATAATGTGCGATCGATAGTGAAGTCGCCATGTTGCCCATTAGTTTTTGAAACAACAGCTTCCTGGTATTCGCGTTCTGAAAAACCTTCAGCATCGAAGTTTAACGACACCGTATTTAAAGTCTGTTTAGATTTTTTTTCATTTTGGATTTCATTAGTTAATAATGAAATGATGCTGCTATCTAAGCCGCCGCTAAGAAATACACCTATCGGGGCGTCTGACAGTAAATGGCGTGCAACGGCATCCTTTAACCTCTTATGGATTTCCTCCGAAGCTTGCGAATAATCTGCTATTTGCGCTTGATTTTCAATTGCATGATATCGCCTCGTATCAAAACTAGTAAGTTCAAATTGGTTATTTTTGTGATGCCAGGTAAGGTAGTGGCCCTTGGGCAAAACACTTATGTCAGTATAGGTGGTAAAAGGCTCCGGAATGTGGCCGAAGGCGAGGAAATAAGTTTGCCAATCGGGATTTTCCTTGAACGCATGACTAAGGTATTTAAATGGCTTAACTTCTGAGGCAAATGTAAGGCTTTGATTAATGGTACTGTAATACAATGGTTTTATTCCATTTTTATCCCTAACCAGGTGTGTAACATTTCTCCTCTTATCAAACAAGGCAAATGCAAACATGCCCTTAAGTTTTGCAAAGCTTGCTAGCCCCCAAGCTTCATAACTGGCAAGAATAACCTCAGTATCGGTACTCGAATTAAATTGATAACCCAAAAGCTTTAACGCTTCGGCCAGTTCAAGGTAGTTGTAGATTTCCCCATTATAGCTTATCACCAGGTTTCCATCATCATACTGCATGGGCTGGTGACCAGCATTGCTTAAATCAAGTAATGATAATCTGCGATGTCCGAAACCCAATTGGTGTGCTTCATCGAAATAATACCCCTCATCATCCGGCCCACCGTGTGCCATGGCATCGCACATCAATTTAACCTCTGCCTGTATTTGATGTTGTTTTTTATTTCGGTCTACTATTCCGGCAATGCGACACATGGGATGTTATTAGAGATTTCATAGGGTGGATGAGGCACAGCTTCGCCTCCTCAGTCACATTTTTGAAAAAAAAATAGGACTGATTAGGCTTTGAACAATACAAGTGTACCGGCTCGTATCTACTATTTAAATAATGCTCAATGTACAAATACACCTTGCAAGCAAGCTATTCATCATCAAAATGGCGTTATAAATGCCATGGACGTATTGATATTGATGGAATAGCCAATGTTTTCTAGACGTAAAATAATACGTTCCTTATTTTGTATGGATACCAATTCGGCAATCATGTCTTTAAAAGGACCAGCTTTGATCAATACCTTTTGCCCTGGTTTAATCTGAAAATCAAAAATTTCAAGATCTGCATCCGTAGCAAGTAGTAGCTTTAAACCGTTCAGCTGTTGTTCTGGCAACGATGCAACCGCTCCAGAAAAATAGATAAACCTTGCAACACCAGTTGTCATTAGTACCTCAGCCTGTTCTTTGCTCGAAATATACACAAAGAGGTATGATTTTATAAGGGGTTCTTCAATAATTTTTTTTCTATCGCTCCATTGTTTCAGCGTTTTTTTAAGGGGCAAATAAGCCGTAATTCCTTTTCGCTGTAATTCGAGATAGGCTTTTTTTTCTGCCCTCGAATGCGTATAAACGGGGTACCACTTATAAGTATGATCAATCATTAAGAATGGGATTTTTTTGCTTAGGACACTACAGGATTAAATACTTTCAAGCCATATTAATCATTTTTCCTTTTCCAGAAATTCCACCATTTCTTTTCCTCATCGTTATAATATCCGCTATTTCCATATCCACTGTAATTAGAATAATAGTAAGTGCCAGATCCACTTTGGGTATAGTTGCTGGTATGCATGTTGGCATGCAGAATCTCGTTATCAAAAGAGTTAAGAATGATGGAAATGTTGTTTAATGCATATTCCTTCGATAGTCTTTCTGGAACAGATGCCGCACTAAATTTAGAAACGCCGGATCTAATGATAAACAGATTGATGTCTGCCTGTTTGATGATGGGGATAGAGTCTGAAACTAATCCTACCGGGGCAGTATCAAAAATAACATATTCATACTGCGTTCTAAGGGTCTCTATCAACATCTTCATTCGGTTACTGTGGAGCAGCTCTGATGGATTTGGTGGAACTGGTCCAGATGTGATATAATCAAAATGATATTGCTCATCACGGTGAATAATACTTTCCAATTCTGTTTGTGCAGAAAGGTAGGTGCTTAAACCGGTTAAGTTTTTAGAACCAAAAGCCTTATGTAGTTTCGATCGACGCAAATCTGCCGCAATAATAATTATCTTTTTATCTATAATACTCAGGGTGCCTGCCAAATTCAGGCTGACAAAAGATTTTCCTTCACCAGAAATTTCTGAAGTTATGCAAATTGTTTTGTTCCCTTTTTCTGATGCCAGAAAACTTAAGTTTGTTCGTACAGATCTAACTGACTCTGCGAAGATAGATTTCGGCTTCTCCAAAGAAAGCATCTGCTGGGTATCTGCTGTAAGTTTATGTTTAAACTTTAAGATTACACCGATAATTGGAATACTAGTGAGTCCTTCAACGGTTTCAACATCATAGATATAAGGATTAATGAGCCTCACCAATATAATCAGACCGATACCAAAAATCAATCCACCCATCATATACGTAGAATATATTTGGCTGGCTACAGGTGCTATCGGGCTAAAAGATGGTTGAGCTTCATTGATAATACTGGCACCGGGGGTTACCGCAGCCGAACTGATCTGGGCAGTTAACTTCTTCTCAAATAGAAGTGAAAACATTTTTTGATTGATGTCTAAATTGCTTTGCAACTTGGCAAAATCATTTTCTTTCTCTGGTAACTGACTTAGCGAACCGTTTACCTTCGAGATTTCCGAATCTATTAAAGCTATTGTTTTTTGATTTCTGTTTTTTAACGATTTAATGTTGCCATAAATAAGTTGCTTAACTTCATCAATCTGATTTTCAATTTGTTTTACAGGTGCTGCATCTGCATTGAATTGATTTAGCTTTACTTCCCGGTTTGTAATTAGCGTATTTAATTGGGCAATAAGGGCCGGCAAACCTAAGCTTGCAACGCCATCTATATCTAGATTAAATTTTATTTTTTCTCTATTGGCTTTTACCTGCTCTTCCAATTGTTGTATCGAAAATTTCTGAAATTGCAGCTCCGATTTTTGAGTTTGCAAGGTCGAAAGTTTTTCGATGTTGAATTGCTTATCCGTCACGGGATCAACCATCGTACTTCCCGAACGATAATTGGACAGGTTCTTGCCAGATTGATCAACTTGCTTGTTTAAAAAGTCGATCTGGCTATCCAGATAGGCAATCGTTTGTTTGGCAGACCGTTTCTTTTGTTCAGCATCATTGATGATATACTCGTTAATAATTGCATTTAGAATATCAGCAGAAAATGTAGGGTTAACATCTGTATGGCTAACATTCATAATATTACTAAATTTTTCTGCTTCGAAAATGTTCAGCCCTCCAACAGCTCGCCCGTAGAAGTCAGACTTGGCGTTGAATTTAAAACTATATTTACCTGAATTGGGAATTCTGCTTTTAATAGCGAAGACCATGTTGCCTAAAGATATCGGCTGGCCATATTTAAAAGTCATGCTCGTTTCAGGCCTTTCAAGTGTCGCAATTTCAAAATGATCTTGATCTAAAGGCTTTACGGTGTAAACAGAGCGTGCAAAATTAATACTGTCCTGAGCAATAATTTCTACTTTGAAAGGAATAGTTGGATATACTTCTGAAGTTAGAATACGTCCGGTGAGGAAATAAGATATTTTATAATTCAGGCGGTCAATGGCCTTGTAAATTACATCCTGAGAGCGCATTACGGTAGCTTCAGTTTGGATGTTGCTACCTTGGTAGTACCTGCTATAGTTCCGCATATTTGTTGCTCCGCCAGAAACGTCACTTTGCTGATCGTCGAGTTTTAATGATGCACTCGTAGTATAAGTTGGTGGAATAGTTCTGATGTAAAGCCAGGCGGCAATCAAACTAATCAAAACGCAAGCTAAAATCCAGTACCAGCGACTTAAAAAGATCTTTACAACTTTCCAATAATTTATTTGCTGATCTACCAACGTAGTTTTAATGGGCTGCATTTCCATAAATTACTTCGTAACGGTTAAAATGAGGAGCGCAACATTAATTACCACCAACAATGGCTGCACTAAACTATTTATCGACTGCATTTTCTCAGAAAGGGCAGCAGATTTGGTAGTTTGCAGGTATAGAATATCGTTATTTTGAAGAATAAGTTTTTTGCTTGCTAAACTGTTGATATCATTTAGGTTAACATAAATAATCTCTGGGTTTGCCCGGTCGCCACGGATGATTTTGAGCGACTTTGGATCTGCTGTTTTACTGATCCCTCCGGCCTCACCAATAATATCAATAAGAGTTGTGTTATCTTTTTCGAGTAAGAAGTTTCCTTGTCTGGCAAACTCACCAAGCAATGTTACTTTCAGGTTGATAATGTTTACTTCAATAATTGGATCCTTCAGGAGCTTTGCCTGATATAAATCTTGAAGTTTTATTGCAGCCTCTCGGCGGGTTAATCCCGCTACAGCTACCTTGCCAATGGCAGGTAAATTTACTTTCCCATCTAACTCTACCTGATATGATTGAGGTGATGAGGAATTTCCCGCAGATGACGATCCACTCTGGCCTTGAACACCTCCGCCAACTGCACCAAATTCCGGATTTTGAACATTTCTAACCGCTAGTAAATCATTCGCCTTTATCCGATAGTAAAGATCGCCAATCCCTTGATCGTTGACTACATATACCTGCTTTAGGGTATCTGTAACGAGATCTGTTGGTGCATTAAAAAGCGCCCGTTCCCTGCGCAAACTGCAGGATGAAAAAAAGATAACGGCAACAAGTGGGATGAAAAATATAAATCTTTTGGCTTTCTGCATATTCCATAGGTTTCGCAAAATCACGTTGAAGTGCAATCCCCTTTAAAATGATTCAAATATTTGTTTGTTTAATCTCTCAAAGTTACAAATTTACATCATTAATAAACGAAAATTATCCTACAGACAAATTAAGTCAATTTTCCAAGTTGCTGATACTCCAATGGCTATCGCCTTTATTGACTTTAATCAACTACATTTTTGAGTTCATAAACAATTAAAACGCCCTACGCTATGTGTAAAATCTTCGACTTAAGCTAATAATTTCTCAATCCGAGATGAAGATAGTGATGGAGTTTCCATAGATAGAAATTAAAGAAAATGGCTGAGCACTCATGTGTTGCCATTTTAAAATGATTGATTTCTTGTTTTTATTGGTTCAATTGTATTAAAGAAGTTATTATATTCGCTCCTGATTAATACTGATACTCATGAAAAAGTTTAGTTTAATCATCCCCAAAAGAAAACCCATCCCAACTTCAATTCAAATAACAGGTCGTGCCTTATGTGTCATTGTTTTGTGTTTGATGTGCCTAAATAGCTCGGCCGACGTGCATGATTACGGCTGTAGATTTGGTAATCGGATCTTTCAGATTTATGATACGACACATCCAGGGAGTACTAATTTTCAATACGACTCTGACAACAACGGTTTTCCAAATGGCTTTTCGAATGTTAACGGGCGTTGTCAAGATCCCTATTCTTCTACTCCGTGTACCATTTATAATTATGATGGCACTGTGCGTGGAACGGGAGTCCTTTCCGACTTTAGTATCGACTATTGTCCAATAGACGATTATTTGCCATTTCTTTTACTGCTCTCATGTAGCATCGCGTTTCAAAAGATCCGGAAGCAGAAGGCACCCGCGGAACTAAATTGATGGATGGGATCTGTGCACATTCAGTATAGCTAAAGCACACGTTAAGTATGGATAAAGCATAGATAGTGTACTGTAATAGTACCATATTATGCCTGCATAATAATATGGTGGTCGGTTAAATTTTGATCACCTCTAATAGTGATTGATTGCATCAGTTTAATTCAAGATGGATTGTTAAAATGTAAGGCTTGTTTAGCCTTGATTTTCTAATGGAAGATTATTGTCGGTATTGTTTACCTTTATGGCCGTTGTAGCTGAGGATGAAAACAGAAACCCGGCAAGGTCAAGATGAAAATATCCATCATCACCGTCGTCTATAATGGTGAAAAATATTTACGTAAATGCATTGAATCTATCATTGCCCAAGAGCATGTCGATATCGAATACATCGTAATCGATGGAAAATCAACTGATGGAACCCTGGCTATTATCAATGAATACAAATGCCACATATCACATTTTTTGTCTGAAAAGGATAGGGGTTTATATGATGCCATTAATAAAGGAATTGAGTTGTCAACTGGAGATGTCATAGGGATTTTGAATTCCGATGACATGCTGGCAAGTTCTGATGTGCTTGGAGCAGTAGCCCGGGTATTTCAAGAGGATACGGTCGATGCGGTGTACGGAGATCTCAACTATGTCAGTAAAGATAATGCAAAGGTAATCAGGAAATGGAGATCCATGCAGGCCGGTAAGGAAGCCATTGAGCGAGGTTGGATGCCCGCCCACCCCACCTTATATATCAATTCGAAGGTTTACAAAGCGTATGGCAAATATGCCCTGGATATGGGTACAGCGGCTGATTATGACCTAATCCTTAGGTATTTCTATGTAAATGAAATAAAAGCACTCCATCTCCCAAAATTAATGGTAAATATGCGCATGGGCGGTGTAAGTAATAGAGGTATGCCGAATCTTATTGCAGCATTGAAAAATGACTATAAGGCGTTAAAACGAAATAGCGTACCTCATGCGATAAAAGTCTTGTTAATAAAAAAAATCATTAAAATAAAGCAGTTTTGGTAACCGTGTGGATGCATTAAGCCAGTCGAACAAGAACAAGTATGAATTTTAAAAGTTCATCTGCTGTCAAATCCGGAAAATAAATCCTATGTTATTTTACATTCTGCCTTGTCGAAAAAGAGGCCTCGCTATTCAACAACCGAATACCCCTTCACAGCCTATACCAAAATACGCCGTCAATCCCAAGAGCCGGGAGATCAAAAAAACAGGAGCACAACAGCAAACCTTGCATTTGCAAACCTCAAACGCAGTGGTTTTGCGAAAAAAACCACTTTCAAGACCCTTAGCACAAACGAGCAAAACAAAGAGCCGCTGTTTTTTTGATGCGTAAGGGATGTGCGCAGGCTCCTAGCTGGATTGACGAGGCGCTTTGGGTACTTTGGCGCAGCAAAGTA
>NZ_JAPIVG010000006.1 GCF_026240095.1 Pedobacter sandarakinus
CACCCCTACTACTCCTGGATCTCCTTTTGCTCCTTTAATATTACCCGTAATGGTCCACACCCCACCGATTTTAGTGTAAACGTCGCCAGTAGTAGTATTTATATAGGTATCACCATTATTGCCAGTTCCTGGCAACGGAACGGTTGTACCGGTGTTTAAAGATTTACCATCTAATCCATTTGCCCCTTTAGAAGCAACCCAACCATTACCATCCCAATAGTAAATACCAGTTCCATCACCCGAAATCGCTGGATAATTTGTTGATCCTGAAAAACCAGCGGCAATCGTTTTAATGTTGTAAACCATCATCCCGGTTGCTGGATTACTACTGGCTGCCAAGCCCCAGGTAGTTGTATTGACTAAACTCACTCTTGGAAAGAGTAATCCTTTGTCGCTACTTTCTAACTCGAGGATAGAAGCTTTGTTAATTTCTGATGGATTTTGACCAATTTTGACCTGTGCATTCGCCAAATAGGCGAAGGCAGTGAACAATAATATTAGTACAAATTTTTGCTTAGTAAAATGTTTCATGCAAAATAATATTTACGGAGTAAAAAACGTTGAAGTGAAGACTACAACTCTCGTCACAATTACAAATGATATACCACCAGAAATAAAAGAGTTTACAAGCGTTAGAATGAGGTGTGAGGACCGAATGGGGAAATTTATTGTTGTTTATATTCCACAAGTTGGGGAAATTTCTCAACTATAACCTCAGCTATAGAGGCTAAATACATGGTTTTAAAATCACCCACGCAGATAACTAGGGTGTACGCATCACAGATTGGATTAAAATAGTATTAGACATATGTCAAACACTGATGCAGACGCATGATATTGTGTGCATGAATCTCTAAAGTTTTTATGCCAGCACCAATAGGGTAATTTCTGACTCTCCAAACCTTTCTGAATAAATTAATCCGTAATGACGGGCAATAATCTTATTGTTATTAAATTGATGTTAGTTTATTTGGCGATTAACAGGTGTGAAATATGCTAATTCTCAAAGAGTATAATAGTTAAAGAGCAATTTTCAATGCATTAATGCAGCCTCTTGCCTTTGCATACTATAATAATATTTAAACAATGTGTACCGTATTTACAAAAATTTAAGAAGTCTTTTTTGCGACAGTTTATGATTTGATAAGCTTGGCATTTAGGAAATGTAGACTCCCAACATACAGGTAGCGCGTATTTTGCCAAAAGCTAGATACTTTTAAATGATGCTTGAGGAAAATACGAGACGCTTAATGACATCATTGAAGAGTCAATATTATTGAAATGCGTTAACGCCTTGAATGGGAAGTTAGGATGTAAATAGTTTGCAGAATTGGTGGGTTTGTACGAGTAGGTAATCAATAATACACTACTTTAACAAAGTAATTTTTGATGCTTTAAAACGATTATTGACGATTTTGCCAGTTACCGCTGCCTTGCTAATGGCGTTACAAAAGCCATGCTCTCCATGCGCATCTCCAAAATCATCAATATGCTTTCCATCTACGAAATAGGTTTTACCATCTACACGAATGGCCAGATCGCAGCTTTTGCCTTTCATTTTGAATCGACATTCGCCACAAGCAATATCTACTTCTTTGCTTTCTAATAACTGATTTTGCACTATGTTTTTAGCCTTAACTTGTGCTTGCGCTGAAAAGCCAATTGTTGTTATAAATAAGATAATGGCAATATTTTTCATTATGAAGTTGATTTAATCAAATGTACATATTGAATGGCAAAAGCACTGCTAAATTTTGTAAAATAAACCTGATAGCAATGAAGATCTTTTTTGTTGAAGCTATCTTCGTTTTTATACTGTCGATGACAAAAAAATCGTAATGGATAGCAGGGCTAAAATTGACGAAGCACTAGTGACCTTCATTTTCATCTAAAAAAGATAAATGCAATGCTATAACTGCAAAAAGGGATATACACATTGTACATCCCTTTTTTATTTGAGCTATTTAAAATCTGGAGTGATTAGTAACGGTACTCGTCTGATTTAAACGGACCTTCTACCGGCACGCCAATATAATTCGCCTGGTGTTGATCTAAAACCTCTAATTCTACACCAATTTTTTCCAAGTGTAAGCGGGCCACCTTTTCATCTAAATGCTTAGGCAAAGTATACACCTTGTTTTCGTAAGCAGCAGTGTTGGTCCAGAGTTCTAATTGCGCTAAAGTTTGGTTGGTGAAAGAGTTACTCATTACAAAACTTGGGTGACCGGTTGCACAGCCTAAGTTAACCAAGCGGCCTTCTGCCAAAACAATTACATCTCTTCCATCGATAGTGTACTTATCTACCTGTGGTTTAATTTCGATCTTAGTATCGCCATAGGCACCATTTAACCAAGCCATATCGATTTCGTTATCGAAGTGACCAATGTTACAAACGATCGCTTTATCTTTTAATGCCCTGAAATGCTTTTCGCGAACGATATCACAGTTACCAGTGGTGGTTACCACAATATCTGCTTCTTTAATGGCGGTATCCAGGCGTTTAACTTCGTAGCCTTCCATTGCTGCTTGTAAAGCACAAATTGGATCGATTTCGGTTACGATAACACGCACACCTTGCGAGCTTAACGATTCTGCAGAGCCTTTACCCACATCGCCATAACCACAAACAACAGCCACTTTACCTGCCATCATTACATCTGTTGCACGACGAATGGCATCGACTAATGATTCGCGACAGCCATATTTATTATCGAATTTAGATTTAGTTACCGAGTCGTTAACGTTGATTGCAGGAATGTGCAATGTTCCGTTTTTCATTCTTTCGTACAAGCGGTGTACACCTGTTGTAGTTTCTTCTGATAAACCTTTAATATTAGCGATTAGCTCTGGATATTTATCAAAAACCATATTGGTTAAATCACCACCATCATCCAAAATCATGTTTAATGGTTGTTGTTCTGCACCAAAATGTAAAGTTTGCTCGATACACCAATCGAACTCTTCTTCGTTTAGGCCTTTCCAAGCATAAACCTGGATTCCAGCAGCAGCAATTGCCGCAGCAGCATGGTCTTGTGTGGAGAAGATGTTACATGATGACCAGGTAACTTCGGCACCTAAAGCCACTAAAGTTTCGATAAGCACCGCCGTTTGGATAGTCATATGCAGACAGCCTGCGATACGAGCACCTTTTAAGGGTTGCGAAGGGCCAAATTCTTTTCGTAAACTCATTAACCCTGGCATTTCTGCCTCGGCTAATTCGATTTCTTTACGGCCCCATTCTGCCAGTGAAATGTCCTTAACTTTGTAAGGAACGTAAGTTGTCTCTACTGATGACATAAAATTATAATTTATTTAATTGATTATCAATATTTTAGCTGATTTAAAAATTTGAATGCGCAAACAATTTGCAAACTTTTTTTCTTTTCAGCAAACAAAAGTAAGCAATTTTAACGTGAAAAAATATCACTCGGTACAACACAAAGTTTTACAGAATTATTTCTACATTAGAATTACTTTCGAAATAAAGACAAGTGATAATGAATACAATAGTGAGTAAAATAAAAATCAATCCAATAAATTTTGCGGTTATTTCTTTTGTGATTTTACTAACCACTGCGATTACCCCAGCATTCTATTTATCAAAGAACATTTTTAGTATAAATCTTTATTATATAATTTCAGCTTTCATAATTTTAATAACTATAAACGCCTTGGTGGCATTTATTCGGGTCAGTGATTTGGGAATACCTAACCACCTTAAAATGATGCATTTTTTTGGTTTATTTTATAATCTATCTAGAGCGGATTATAAAATAAAGGTATCAGAGATAATTAAAATATATGGAAAATCTACGGATGAAAAGAAATCGATTATAGGATTTCTTTCCTATTCAACAATTCATTTTTACTTTCTATTTTTCGCATACTTTATCGCTTTTTCTTCAATCATAATTCTTATACTTTATGCAATATCATCACAACAATTTTTTCTCATCCCATTCTCGTTATTACTGGTAGCTGTTATCTCTTATTGTTGCTACACGATTTACAATGCAACTTTCTCGAAAAGCCTGTTCGCAAATGTTAGCTTCGCTTTTAAAAATATTAAAGAGCAAAATTTTAATATAATCGAGACTGATGTACAACAATCAAAATTTATAGAAACTAATTTTAATGATTATTCAGCAAATCCCATTGATAATAATAAAATTATTTCTGAAAAAGTAGTTAATAAGGAGATTAAGTCGTTTGGGATAGAAGAAGAACTATTTAAAGATTTGTTTACTAAAAAATTCAAAGAACATATTGATTTTATCATTAATAGCCTCACAGAGCTAGGCTACTTTATTAATGGTAGATGGGGGCATAAAAAGAAATATGTTGCTCGGTTTATTTTTGAAGAATTTGTTAAACTTAAAGTTATGAAAGATTTTACTCATGCTAAGGCAGGCCGTTGCTTTAATTCAAAGTTTGAAAATATAAGCATAGCTGGATTTGAAGATAAAATTGAAGATACAACGCCCATCCGTATTGAAGTTAGAGAAAATGTTAAATCTGATTTAAAACTTATTGTGTCGAAATTAGAGAACAACAATTTCATATGATTTAGACAAACCCTATTATCCCCTATTTTTACCTACAGTAGGTAAAATCTCCATACAAAATCTCACAAAACCTAACATTTGTGCCATAACAAAATCGGCACATAATGGAAAACATCATCGTAACAAGCGAGCCTCAACTTAAACAGTTAATTGTTGAGGCATTGATTACTGTTCTAGAGAATACCAAATTATCGGACAGTTCAACAAAAACAAAATACCTATCTACTGAAGAGGCATCAAAGATTATTAAAAAATCTGCTGGTGCTTTAAGACAAATCGTTCACAAAGGCGAAATCCCATCAATCAAACGTGGCAATGCACTTTTATTTTTAGAAGAAGATCTAATTCTTTGGATAGAAAAAGGCAGGAGAAGTATCTCAACCGAAGACCCCGCAAAATACCTCAAATAGTTTCCCTGAAAAAAAGCGAAAACACGCCAATGTCTTCGCTTTGAAATCAATTCATTGAGTACCTGCTCAACAAGAGCAAAGGTACCGTTTTAATCTATTGCAACAAATCAATTCAAATGGATACCAATAAAAATTCAACAGCTGATATACTCAGATTATTTGAAGTTAGGACAGCCAACCAGGTTTTAAAAGATGCATTCTTAACACCAGACCCAATAGAACTTTACCCACCATTAATAATCCAGGGCGAACTAATTATTCTTTTTGCTGATACAGGTATTGGCAAGACTGCTTTAATTGTACAAATAGGGATACACATAGCCAATTCAAATTATGTTGTGTTATATGTCGATTTAGAACTTTCAGACAAACAATTTGAAAAACGCTATCGTGATGAAAATGGAGTTCATTTTAAGTTTCCTGAAAACTTCTTTAGAGCTGGCTATTCATCGTTAAGAAAGATGCCAGAAAAAGATTACGATAAATTTTTCATTGACTCTCTGGAGGAGAGTATTATGCGAACTAATGCAACGGTAATTATAATTGATAACATGACAAAGGTTGTTGCAGGCGATACGGACTCTGCAAAAAATGCAATCCCGATTATGAATAGCCTAAGTGCATTAAAGTTCGATAAAAAATTAACATTCATCATTTTAGAACACAACAAAAAGGTTGATGATTGGAAACCTATAAGCCTTAATGACCTACAAGGCTCAAAAATGAAATCAAATTTTGCCGACTCTGTATTTACAATAGGCAGAAGTGCTAAAGAAAAAGGTATACGCTACATTAAACAGCTTAAAGTGAGGAGTGCAGAATTAGAATATGATGCTGATAATGTATTGATATGTGAGCTTTCAAAAGAAAAGGGATTTTTAGGTTTTAAGGAGATAGGAAAAGGAAATGAATATGACTTGATTAGGTCAATAAATGAAGAAGATAGAAGTATTCAGATCGAAAAGATATTAGCCCTGAAAGCAAAAGGTTTGTCAAATGTATCTATTGCTAAAGAATTAGGCGTAACCGAGGGAGCAATACGAAAAAGATTGAAAACATAATTGTACCATTCGTACACCTCGTACCATTCGTACCACCCTTAAAAAGTACGAGAAGTACGAACGGTACGAAGATTATTAACTAGGCAAGTTTTAATAGGTCGTTTGCACGAAGCAAGCCATGTTTTGGTAAGACCAAAACGCTTGCCTCGCTAGCACTCAGATATAACAACTCATTATGTTCATAGAATTATGGCTAGACCGCAAAAAGAAAAAAAAGAAAAACGCAGTATCAAATTTACGTTTAGGATGAATGAAAAAGAAGTTCAGGAGTTGGCGAGTTTGTGTGCTTACTCTAATCTCTCTGGAGCAGATGTTGTACGAGAAACAGTATTTAAAAATAGGTTGCTTCAACCCAAAATCCCAGTAATAGACATTCAAGCTTATGGAGAACTAAAACGCATTGGTAATAACATCAACCAAATCGCAAAACATCTTAATTCAGGCGCAACAAACCAAATTGATTTCAAAATTATAAATGAGTTATCTGTAAAGCTAGAAACCATTATTAAAACTATTTTAAAGTGATAGCAAAGCAAGCAATCGGAAAATCATTTGGTGGAGCTTTAAACTATAATCTAAAAAAGGTTTACAGTTCTGATATCAAAACTAAAGCAGAGTTGTTGGCGACAAATTTCCTTAGTCTGGCCCATAGTGAAATCAAAAAGGAACTGGAGATTATGAAAGCTTTAAATCCAAACCTTAAACGAAATACCTACCATACCAGCCTAAATTTTTCAGTTGATGAAAAGATATCCAATACAAAAATGGAAGCCATTGCAAAGGAATATATGGAAAAGATGGGTTTCGACAATAATCCTTATTTTATTTTTAGACATAATGATGCAGAGCATCCGCATTGCCATATTCTGGCATTAAGAAATAGATTTGACGGAACGGTTGTTTCCGATGGCAACAACTATGCAAGAAGTGAAACAATAGTTCGAGAACTGGAAAATAAATATAGTTTAACGAAAGTTCATGCCAGCAAATTATCAATCAATAAATCGCCAGATAAGGATGAATTGGAAATGATAAATCGTACAGGTAGAGTTTCTGATAAAATGCTGATGCAAGAAAAAGTAACTAATTCTCTTTCATCAAGCAAAAACATAGCGGAGTTTATTAATCAACTTGAAAAATCAAATATCAATCCATTATTTAATCAAGCTTCAACAGGTGGTGTGTCGGGCATAACCTTTATTAGTCAAAATTTTAAATCAAGAGGACAAGCCCTAGGTAATCAGTTCAAATGGGGTAATATATCAAACAAAATAAATTATGAGCAAACTAGAGACAGCAAAGCAGTTAGCCAAGCAAACGATAGAACAAGAGAAAAGTACACCATCGGAACAGGAACCGAAAATGCCAACTCTCAAAGAAGTTTTCCATCTACTGGAAGACTTCATAATAAAAATGAACTCATTAGAGAAAGACCAATACAGGTTGATGGTGTTCATAAAGGACAACTTAACGAAGAAGAATATCAAGGAAGCAAATCATCAAGAGTTGGTTCTGAGTTTGAAGAAAACTTACGAGAGACAGAAAAAAGCGCAGATGATATTGAAAATAATTTTTTATTTGATAATGATTACGCTGATAATATTAAGCGGAACAACAACTTTAATTTTAATCTGAATATATCTGATGATGAAGATGACAGCAAAAAAAGAAAGAAGATAAAGAGATAACTGTATATCTAAATATATGTAATACACCAATACGTATATCTGTATATCTAGATATATAAAAACTAGATTGGTAATTCTGGAAAGAAATCTTTAATCGAGCAACCAAATAGTTTGGCCAGTTGATTTAAGTGTTGGATATTGTATTTAGCTCTGTAACGGGGCGACTCTATAGCGCCAATAAAGCTAAGTGATTTATCTAATTCTGCGGCAAGCTTGGCTTGTGAGATATCTGCTTTAAGCCTATATTCTTTAACCTTATTAATCACATACAAATCAATTTCTGACTTAGAATTGCGCTTTTCCATTCCAACTGCAATTTGGATAATGCTTTTTTTAGAAACGCACATACAGGTATGAGTAAATTTTATTATTTTTGATTTGTAAATTCTACAATATGAAAACTGTAATAAAATTTATCATCGCATGATTTGTGAGTTTTTTCCTGATGATTGATGCTTTAGGAACACCTGGCAATAAAGCTGTATTTTTAATTGGGCTCGCATTCGTAGTTTGGATTATTTTTATTAAATCTGTAAGTTCCAGCTCCAATAGAAATAGACGAGAGTTTGAAGAGTTCATGAAATTTAAGAAAAGAGGGTACTAAAATTCTTATTTTTGATTATGGCTGATCTATCTAAAATAGAAGGCGATGGTAACATCATGTATATTCGAATAAGTGACTTACCAAAGGAAGAAGGTCTTGCCTTTAAACAATGGTTGCATAGCGAAGGTCAGACTCAACCTCTTATTGATGGGGAAATGGATGGTAATTGTGCCTATCCTTGGGATTACGAGTTGTGGAAATCAAATCCAAATGCCACTCATTTATTTTAGATTTTTTTTCTTTTTGCTGTAACTAGGAAGCAATATCAATCTATTTAAAATATAGTTTTGCTATATTTTTTAAGCTTTATAGTGAAATAATTAGTCTTTTAATTCTTCGCTTAGCTTAATTTCTCATTGAGAAATTCTATATTTATAATTAATTATACGCTACTCATTCTCACAATTTCATTTGCTCCTATCTGGAACTCGTATAAGCTATATTTTGAGTATTCGAAGAGCGTGTTAATGCTTAGGTTACTTTATTATAATCAAGGTAAGACACCTAAAAATCAAATAAAAATATATGGAAGAAATCTATAGAGGTTCTGAATGGAGAAAGTGGGATTTACATTTTCATACACCATCTTCTTACGACTACATTGATAAGAGTGTCACAAATCAAGATATCATTAATGGTCTACACGCTAATGGCATATCAGTTGTAGCCATAACCGATCATCATTTAATCGATATACTCAGAATAAAAGAGTTGCAAAAATTAGGCAATGAAAAGGGAATAACAGTATTACCGGGCATTGAATTTCTTGCAGAACTTCGTGATAAAGAGCCTATACACTATATAGCTATCTTTTCACAGGATGTAAACTTGGATATTGTTTGGGGTCAACTCGAAAATAAAACGGCTTTACTAGAAATTAAAAGCGAAAACAAAAGACACAATCAAGTTTACTGTGTTTTGAAAGACACTGTAGAGCTAGTGAAAGAATTAGGTGGAATTATAACTATCCACGCAGGTAGCAAGACAAATTCTGTTGAAAACATTACAAATTCACTATCTCATTCAATTGCTCAAAAAACGGATATCGCAAAGCTGGTCGATTTTTACGAACTCGGTAAAAAAGATGATAAAACTGGCTATTTGGATGTTGTCTTTCCAGCGATCAAAAAACATATCCCAATGATAGTTGGGTCAGACAATCATAATATAAGGAATTATTCATTAAAAGAAAATTGTTGGATCAAATCGGATAAAACGTTTGAAGGTTTAAAGCAGGTTATATATGAGCCAAAAGAAAGAGTTAGAATACAGGCAAACCGGCCACAAGAAAAGGCAGGCTATCAGGCGATAGATAGCATATCTATTAACCACTCTGATTTTGCACCTGTTAAGTTATACCTAAATCAAAACTTAAATACGATTATCGGTGGACGATCAACGGGAAAATCAATATTACTTGGTTCTATCGCTAAAAAATTAAATAGTGACAAGGAAGTAAAATTCGAAAATGAAGATTATAGCACCTACATTACACAAATAGTTGAAAATATTAAAGTTGTATGGAAAGATGGAATTGAAAATAATGAAAGAAATATAGAATTTTTTCCTCAAAGCTACATGCACCGTCTGGCCAAAAATACCAATAATGAACTTGATAAGTTAATAGAAGATATTATTACCCAAGATGAAGAAAAGAGCAACGCAATTAATATCTATAACAATTTCAGCAAAGATAATAATACTGATATCGTTGCAAAAATAAATAAGCTATTCCAAACACATAGTGATCATAATAAGCTTGCAGTGGTATTAAAAGAATTGGGCGACGAAGATGGTATCAATAAGGAAAAAATTAAGTTGACAACAACACTTGAAGAATTAAGAGGAAAAATTGAGATTTCCGAAGAAAACTTATATGCTTATAAAGCATTTCTTAAGCAGTTTAACGATAATTCAAATACAAAGAATGCTATTGAACACCAGATTACCAACCTTAACAATTTGAAGGGAAAAACCATTTCAAATGATAGTTTAGAATTTGACTTCGCAAACTTAATAGACCCCACAAAGACGACTGTATCGCAGATATTCAAAGATTTAAGAAAACAATTTCAGGATGAATGGACGAAAAAGTTAAATGAAGTCATTACAAATCTACAATTGGAAATAATCAGATTAGATACTCAAAATAATGCAATATTAAACGATCCTGTTTACAAAATGGGAGTTAGTGTTTTTGACAATAACCTTCAGTACAAGGAGATTGAAGAAAAGCTAAAGATACAAACCGACAAACTATTCGAGATTGGAAATCTGAAAATCCAAGAAAATGCTCTTGCAGAACAATCATATCAAATTAAAGCGACAATCAAATCTGACTTCCGTGAATATTTTAACAGAATAATGCTGCTCAAAGAAAAGCTAAGTCTGAAATCTGAAAAACTTGAAATCAAAGCGCAAGCAAATGTAGGAGCCACGCTGTATAAAGACATATTATATACTAGTGTTAACCAACAAAGTTATCAGGGGCAGGACTTGGTAAATAGAAAAATAACCAATTCAGAGGAATTCTTTTCTGCTGTATTTCAGGTTTTTGATCTACTTCTATCAAACTCGGTTACATTAAAAGGAGGCTATAACAATGTGTCGCTCACTCAAAAAATTCTGTCAACCAATTTTTTCTCTATATCTTATAATATCGTCTACGAAGATATATTCAAACATATGTCTGAAGGAAAGAAAGCATTTGTTGTACTTATGCTTCTTTTGGATTTTAGTAAAAAAGACTGTCCTATATTAATTGACCAGCCAGAAGATGATTTGGATAATAGAGCAATTTACAATGAATTGGTCACCTATATAAAAAAGAAGAAAAAGGAACGTCAAATTATTGTTGTTACTCATAACCCAAATATTGTTGTTGGTGCTGACAGCGAACTTGTAATAATATCAAATCAGCATGGTGTTAATTCGCCTAATACTAACGGTGCTAAATTCGAATACATACAAGGCAGTTTAGAAAGCACTAAGCAGAAAGATAAAACTCCTGAAACTTTGCATAGTCAAGGAATTAGACAACATGTGTGTGAGATACTAGAGGGGGGCTTTGAAGCATTTAAGCAAAGAGAATTAAGGTATAGCGTTTTATAGGCAGAGATTGATTTAAGTTATTGGCTTGCTATTCTATCCAATAATTTAAATTTAGAGAATAAGGTTCACGAATTGCTGTAATTTGAATAGCTATAGTTTTGCTATATTTTTTAAACACAGCGGTCGGTATATTATAATGCTTTTGAAGATTAGTCTTTAATTAGATGTGAATGCTTTCACTCATACCTGTGTGGGTCGGTATGTTATAATGGTTAAAAGATTTAGTTTTAAGAAGTTTATATTAACATAGTTTCTCTTTACAATGCTGGGATATTATATGTGTCCCAGTAAGTGTTTATATCACTGGAACACAATAAACCTAAGCAGTAATTCTAGTTACAAAACTAGATACAGTTAAGCGATGAACCGAGAGTGTAAAGTAAACTGTGTCAAAAGTTAAAATTATTAACTTTAGATACATTTTATTATGACAAGAGAAGAACAGCTCGATTATGAGCTAATGAAACAAAAAGCCCTTGAGCAATTTCGTTCGGGCAAATCATTGTATGGCAAAGATGGTGCGTTCGCTCCTTTGCTTAAGAGTTTCCTTGATTCTGCCCTTGAGGCAGAAATTGACTCCCATCTTGACGAGAATGAGCGTTTTTCAGGTAACCGGAAAAATGGTAAGACGTCGAAGGACGTGAAAACTTCCGCTGTACAATCTCCATTCAGACCCCACGGGATCGGAACGCTACCTTCGAGCCCGAAATAATCCGAAAAAGGGAAACCATTTTAGCAGAAAGCCTTGAAGGTAAGATCATTGGTATGTATGGGCTGGGCATGAGCCTGCGTGATATTTCCAAGCACATCAAGGACATATATGATACTGAGATCAGTCAGGCAACACTTTCCGCTATTACCGATAAGATTATACCCGAGGTAAAGGAATGGCAATCCAGGCCACTTGAGGAGCTTTATACAATCGTTTGGCTTGACGCCATGCATTACAAAGTAAAAGAAGACCACAGAATGGTTTCACATGCAGTCTACAATACACTCGGGATAAACCGTCACGGACATAAAGAACTTTTGGGTATGTACGTATCCCAGAGTGAGGGAGCGAACTTTTGGCTGAGCGTACTTACCGATCTACAGAACCGTGGGGTAAAAGACATTCTAATTGCTTGCATTGATAACCTGAATGGATTTCCTCAGGCAATCAATACCGTTTACCCTGAGACGGAGATACAAACATGTATTGTACACCAGATACGGAACAGTTTAAAGTACGTTGCATCAAAAGATCAGAAAGCTTTCATGAAAGACCTGAAGCCCGTTTATCAGGCAGAAACCCTTGAATTGGCAGAGCTGAGGCTAGATGAACTCGATGAGAAATGGGGCAGGAAATATGAAAAAGTGCTGGAGTTCTGGAGAAGAAATTGGTCTAAACTTACCAGCTATTTTCGCTATGATGCTGCCGTCAGAAAGCTCATTTACACCACAAATACTATTGAGGGATTTCACCGGCAGGTTAGAAAAGTCACTAAAACCAAGGGCGCATTTACTTCAGATATGGCGCTGCTAAAACTGATCTATCTAGCGCAGAAGAACATCAGCCAGAAATGGACTATGCCCCTGAGCAATTGGGCTACAACTGCTCAGAAACTTGCCATTTGGTTTCCTGATAGAATGATATTAGATTTGAACTAGGATTTTTTTGAGAAGAATTATTTTAGATTGACACAGTTTATTTTACATACCCCGTAAGAGTTCGAAGTAACCTTTGCAATAGCGTGCTTTCCTCTGTAATTATTTCAACATCTCCTTTCATGCCGTTCTTTAATATGATTTTTTTTGTTGAATCTATATTTTCAAAATGATCAAAGCTCACCTTTCCTACAAATACACTGTCCTTATAAGCTACATCAGATACATAACTAAGTTTCCCCCGTATCATTCCATACTGTTCAAATGGGTAACCTTTTAGCTTAACAAGGGCATCTTCACTAGAATGAACCTTTCCCATGTTGTATTGGGGGATTTCCACCTCACCGAAATAAATCGGATTCGCAGGGTTTATAATGAAGACCTCCTGATTTGCAAAAAGATTCTGGTTTTTTTGAATTGTACCTGCAAAACTAACCTTACCAGCTTCTGTAGCTTTTAAAACATGTTCTTCAATCCATAAATTAGTTTCATTTACTATCCTATTTAGCGCTTGGAAAAAAGCAGATCTTGACTCAGATATCGTATTATTTAGCTCTTGCAACTCCTTTTGTTTTTGACTGTAGTTGACCGAATTATTAATTATTGCAGTCTCGGTTTGCTGCAGGGGATACTTAGATTGTAGATATCTATTTTCCTGTAGCATAAATTCGCTTCTTGAAATGACTTTCTTTTCATATAGTTTTTTAAAAGATTCAAACTCAATACTGGCATTTTTATATTCTAGCTCCTGCAGTTGCTTTTGCTTGAGTATCTGAGTATTTAGTATTTTTATATTAACTAAATCCCTTTCTAAGAATGAGCGATTAGTTATATATTGGCCATTGCTTTTAGTAGATTGATATCTTAGATAAGCTTCATAGAAATTTTGGTAAGCAGATTGTAATTCACCAAGATTAAGTGTGGTTGGCAATTGATCACTTGCCTCCTCTGAGGATATTTTGCCAGGTTGTGCTTGTAAATATCTTAGTTTTTCTAAAAGCGATAAAATATCATAGGGGTTTGAGGTACTTTCCATGAATGCCAGTATTTGACCATTTTTCACGACATCCCCTTGATTCACAAATATTTCGGTTATTTTTCCATTTTGTTTGGCTAAAATCAATTTTGGAGAATTATTTGAGTTTACCTTAATGGATGTTTTAACAATATCAGGGTATTTAATAATTGAGGAGAGAACTAAAACGGAGATTAGAAAGATAAAAATAATCGTAATCCCCCATCTCAATATGCTAGAAGGCACTGATGTTATAATTTCTTGAATCTCTTCACTATTGCGTTGAATTATATGATTTTCATTTGGCATAACTTAATTTTTAACTTCCAAGCTGAAGTTGGTTTTTAACAAGTTGATAATATGAGCCTTTGAGATTGGTTAATTCAAGATGTGTTCCCTGTTCAGTAATTACTCCCCTATCTAGAACGATAATATTATCTGCATTTGTAACGGTACTCAATCTATGCGCAACTACAACGACTGTTTTATTCTTTAAAAAGTCTTCAAGATTTGACATTATTTCTTTTTCGTTATTTGCATCTAATGCATTTGTAGCTTCGTCTAAAAATATATACTCTGGATCCTTGTAAACCGCCCTTGCGATCAGGATACGCTGTTTCTGCCCTTGGCTAACTCCATTACCTTCAGCACCAATTTTAGTATTTAGACCCAAAGGAAGGCTATCTATAAAGTCGCTGATATTTGCCATTTGTATTGCATATTTGAGCCTAGTTAAGTTTGGGATATCTTCTGCAACGGTAATGTTATTTGCAATTGTATCAGAAAATATAAAACCTTCCTGCATTACAACACCACATTCACTTCTCCAGAACTTGTAACTAAATTGGTTCAATGCAATTTTTCCTAACTTAATAGTTCCCATTTGCGGTTCATAAAATCTCAGCAGCAACTTCAGAAGTGTCGTTTTTCCACTTCCGCTCATTCCTACAATGGCAGTCGTTTTACCTTGGGGGATAGTTAGGTCTATATTTGAAAGTACAGGGATATTGCCAGCGCCAGGATAGGTAAAGCTAAGGCCATTCAATGAGATACTCTTGTCAATTGGAAATTCGTAAATATAGTGAGCCCCTGAAACCTCCTCGTCATCAAGTGAATTAATTTCATTCAATCTTTCAAGACTTATTTTAGCATCCTGTAATTGTTGTGTCAGAGCCACCATTTGCTCAACTGGACTATTCAACTGGCCAATTATGTACTGGATAGCCATCATAGCCCCCAGAGTTAACTGGCCGTCAATAACTGATTTCGCAACAATAAACGTAATTACGATGTTTTTCCCTTCATTTATAAAGAAGGAACCGGCCTGTTGAATTTGGCGTAGAGCCAAGCTTTTTATATTAAATTGAAAAAGACCCGCTTGAATTTTCTCCCATTCCCATCTTTTTTGTTGTTCACTATTATTTAATTTAATTTCCTGTATTCCAGCTATCAACTGGACTATCTTGCTTTGATTCTTGGCAGAAATATCAAAACGCTTATAGTCGAGTTCTTTCCTCTTCTTCAAAAATGCGGCTATCCATATCCCATATAAAACACTACCTATAAGAAATACCATGAAAACGGTGGTGTTGTAAAAACCTAAAACAACTGCAAATACAACAAAATTAAATAATGAAAAAAATGCATTAAGGGTAGGCCCAGTTAAAAACGTCTCTATCCTTTTTTGATCCTCGATTCGTTGCATGATATCTCCTGTTAATCTAGTATCAAAAAAACTCATAGGAAGATTTAAAAGTTTTATAAAGAAATCGGTTAATATGGAGATATTGATTCTGGTACTAATATGAAGAAGGATCCAAGATCTAATAAAGTCGACACTAAGCCTCCCTATGAACAACATAGTTTGTGCGATTAGAACCACATAAATGAAATTTAAATTTCTTGTGTTTATGCCAATATCAACAACGGATTGAGTTAAAAAAGGAAGTATTAGTTGCATACAAGTCCCAACTAATAATGCAACCAAGAGCTGTAGAATTAATTGTTTGTATCCTGTTATATATCTTAGAATAGAGGAAAGTTTGGCTCTCTTCTCTGGCTCCTCTTCTATATCATAAAATTTTGGTGTCGGGCTTATAGCAAGGCCAATTCCTTCTTCGCTGTTTTCTGTTCGATCCGTAATCCATTTTGATTTGAACTCCGCTGATGTATAACATATTAGCCCTTTTGATGGGTCAGATATGTAATATTTATTTTTTTTAATTTTATACAAAACAACGAAATGGTTTTTGTTCCAGTACAAAATACAAGGCAAATCAAGCTTTAGGAGTTTTTGAGTAGGTATTTTAACAGCCATTGTCCGAAACCCAAGCTTCTCTGCTGCATGACTAATTCCTAGTAAGGAAACCCCGTCTTTGTTTATCCCACTATACTCCCTAATTCTCTGAATATTTAAAATCTTTCCGTAATGTTTGCCAACAATCTTCAAACAAGTTGGACCACAGTCCATTATGTCATGTTGTTTGTAGAATGGGAATTTCATAGGTTTTTATCATTAAAATTTTAAAGGATTTTCCTTGAGAAAAATCACTGAATATCCAGCACTTCTATACTCGCTGATGGTATTAACTGCAACATGTTTTATTTCTAGAATGTGGTTGTACTGTTCATTACATCTATTATACCACATTTCAAACAATCGTAACCTGTGAGCCGGTTTGTTTTTGTCCAACTCACCTGTAAAATTAGGAAAGCGTTTAAGTCACTATTTTTTATAAAGTTGATTAAAATGTCACAAATCGTAGGTCCGATATTTTCATCGAATCTAGCATTGTTATCATTAGATTGATTCCTAAATTCGATCAAGTAGCCATGTTTTTTTAGCACTTTCATATTTAAATTTAACTGAAATACGCTCGATAATCTCCTAATGGAGACCTTGTAGGTGAGATTATTTTTGGTTAGGAATATGAAATTCCATGATTCATCTTTTGCAACCGAATTATAATTGTAAACTTTAGTTTTTCCATTTTCCTTCATAAGGGTCGTAATTGCATTCTGTGAGATGTTTATAATCATCGCTATCAAATACTGGAGTACGATTGTCTACGCACATAAAGCGGTATTCACAGTCTCGACACACGGCTATTTTATCTTTTGAAACATTCCATAATATTTTGAATTCATTGGTGATTACATCTTTGATTAAATGTTCATGTATATTTCCAAAGCTTTGATTATGGGTGAAACAATTTTTGATGAAGCCATTTTCATCTATATATATCTTCCCATTCAGATATGGATTATGATATTTGCTTTCTGTAAATAACTCGATATTAACATGAAATAAGTTTGGTGCCGGCAAAGTTTCGATTGTATCCGTCATAACATTTTTGATATAACATATTAGTTGTGCACCGTTAATTCCTGTATTGATAACAGATTCTTTGGGTGAACCGTAAATGACACAAGTTCTAATCTTTAAATGTCCCTTTAGTAAATTTTCATAGTGTGATTCTTGTAATAAGCGGTTATATTGCGTGTGAATTTGAGCAGATCTTATGTCTGAATCATTGACATATTTAAATAAGTGATAATAACGTTCGTCTAAAAGATCCTTAAATCTTAGGATTAAGGCCTGGCAACCTAATTCCTCTAGCTGCCTAACAATCTCAATATAATCTACCTTCGGTACTTTGGGAAGATCAATTATTGCATTACTAATAACCCCCGGGTAATGCCATTCGCTATTTAATGGGGGGAAAAGTTCAAGCTCATCCTTGTCACAATAGAAAATGAATTCATTTTTTATTAAGAACTCAAAATATTCATCTATTGTAGCATGGTCATTCTCATCAAAATTAGCTTTTATTTCATCTAATGAGCGCCCCTCATACTTAGATAAAATATCAAAAAGTTCATTTGGAATCAGATTGTATTTTCCTCTAGGCAGATCATAAATAGCACTTCTTGTATTTCCCTTTACCAGGGCACACTCGGCAAAAACCTTAAAAAACTTACTGTTGCTGTTCATTAAAAAAAACTTGACAAAATATTATTGGTTTGTAAAACGCACGGGGTAAAGCCTTGGTTGTTCTTGTCTTTTTAAGCTTTAAGAACGGAGTTTGGTCCTCCCTTAATTCCCTTACCTTAATGGAATATAAGTTTGCAGGCATTTTTAAAAAATCATCGTTGAAGCAATCTTCTATTATCATAATTGTTTGTTAAAGCTTAAATAATCAGCAACCCTTTTTTCCAAATAGTAGTTGCAAGGATAAGATACTTGGCGAAACTGTCCAATTGGATTTACTTCGAGAAAAACGTACTCCTTATTCTTTGATACGAGAATATCTAATGACCCTGTTCGCATATCAACACTATCCATGAATTTAACAATTGAATTTTCTATATCACTTGGCAGTTTATACGGTGGCGTTCTGTTGGGCTTTTCAAAGTTATAGTCCCTAAAGTCTACCCTAGTACGCTCATCATTCTGTGAAAAAATTGCTGATGTGTAGCATACACCATCTAAATAAAAGACCCTAAGTTCATATGCTTTATCTATAAAAGATTGAAATAATGTTGGACTAAAAAAACTTGGAGTTACATCTAAATTTTCTTGCGTAAAAAGAGAAGATAATCCTTCAAACTTAATTTCATCATTGGAAAACGAAAACCCGCTTTGAGTAATCGTTTTGGTTAGCAATGGCCTATTTTTGCTAAAAAAAGCTATTAAATCTTTTTTAGCCGTGATTATTTTGGTATGTGGCACTTTAAGTCCTGCTTTTTGTGCGTATATCAGATTTGTTATTTTATTGGTTAGATTTTGATTGATTTTTCCAATTGAACGTTTTGATTCCAATTGACTATAAATAAATTCGCTTATTGCTGTATATTCTCTATCAAGAAAAATTTTTGCTGAAGTTTGAAGCCCAGAAACTTTTTGAGGAGTAATTATAGGTCTATTAAAATTCAATTTTCCTCTTCGATACCAATATGAGCTGATTTTAGAAAAATCAAACTCTAATTGTTTGCTTTTAAAATTAATCTTAACATTTTGATCTTCTATTTCTATGTCACTAAAATCAAAGCTATCTTCCAAATTGATTCTGAGAAAGTCTTTTTTGTAAAATCTAAGCCAGGAAATAACATCTATTGTTGTTTGGTCCCTTTCGTCTGAGAGAATTAGTATCATTTAGTTTATTAAATAAATGTTAAGAATATCACGAGTTGTTTTATCTTGGATGCTTTTGAGACGTCGCTTAGATAATGCTATTCTCGTTTCGTATGGGTATAATCCAATTAATTGGCGCCGTATATTTATTTCTTGAATTTTTTCTTTGTTGGGGTCACTATGCCATTCATTGTAAAATCTATCCTTATATTTTTTTTTTCCAAATTTGGCCATGAAATCATTGTAGCTAGCGTAAACCTCTGCAGGCATAAAGCCGCTTTTGAGATTTTGATAAAATAGTTTATCATCGCCTTCTACTGGGCCGCTAAAATAATGGAGTAACATTGCTAGGGTTTTATGTTCGGAAAGCCTTGGCAAATTGTTACCAATCATCTTCATGCTATCAGATTTATTCCCGTCGAAAGTGTTAATTCCTATGAGTTTCTCACCAGGATATCCATACTTTTTGGTTATTGAAAAAATCAATTTAGCATGTCTTTTCGATGTACTTCTCCAACTGGGATAGCCCAATAGACTCGAAAAAAAACTACGATTTATCCGTTTAGTTTTCAATTGGTCTACAACGAACAGGGAGTCAATTGTTTTTCTTATAGATAGATTAATATTGGAACGATAGGCGCTAAACAATTGCTCGTATTTGTTTTCAAATACTTTCCATCTGGAATCCTTGTTTAACTGGCTGATAATTTTGTTGTCGGTCAATACTATCAACGGCACACCCTGCAATGCGCATTTATTTAAATATAAAAAAGCCTTGTCTATATCTCCAGCATTGACTGCTGTCTGAGCTATTAAGAAGATATCTTGAGCAAAAATGAAATCATATTTTTTAAATATTTTATAATCAAACAATTGTACACCTTCTTTGAACTTATCAATCAAAATTAATTCTTTTACTTCCGACATTGTTCGTGCATAATTGATATACTCTTGCGTAAATGCATTTTTTGCAAAAAAAAGTAAAATAAAAATAAGCTTGGTTTTCATAAACGGAAGTAAAATAGAGAAATAGCTCCAGATCCATTAATGGATCTGGATGCTTTAGTTAAAGACTAATCAACCTCATTGCAATGATCAGTTTCTCGAACTGTATCAGATGTATCCGTAGAGTCATTCTTATAGGCTGTATCGCAATCATCTTGATTACCACTTACATTACAGTCATCAGCCTTTTTAGTGCCTGGATCTTCAAGACCTCCAATAATTTTTGAAAGGTCGGTTAATTCGTTTTCTTTCAGATCTTCTGAAAACAGTTCGTCATTGATTTTTTTCATTGGTTTTAAATTTTTAATTCACTCTTTTTACTCAGGTTCGTACCATTTCCTGATATTTAGACTATCTAAATACAAAATAAATTTTACATGAATTTCCACGTAAAAGTTCTGCAAACAAATGCCTGATTATAAAAAAAGGGATCGTGATTTATAAACCAAGTCTAGGGACGACTTTATAATTTTTTTATAAATAAAAGTATGCTTTTTAAGTAAATATTCCAAATAGGAGTGTTTGTTTTTCTACAAACAACTTATAATCAGTAATTTTTATTTAATTTTCAATAAGCGTACACGCACTAGAGATGTATAAATTGAAAAAGGTAATATTTCAACGGCTCCTTTAAATTTTGTTTTTTTTGTAAAATTTCTTATTTTTTTAAATAAAAGTTCATCCTTATGACCATTCAAGATCTTTACATTTACGGATTTATAGTTTTTTAAGGGATTGTTAAAAACACCGTGCATTATCCGAAGAAGAAGACAATTGAAATAACAAATTCACAAATTGGAATGTCATACAGGCGGAATAGAATAATGAATATGTTCTTAAGGTTTTCTAAATCATTCAAAAGGATTTTATTAACTCTTATGTCAAGTAAATCATCTATTATAAGCAACAAGCTACTAAAATAGTTCATTGTATGGGCCCTAATAGATATCCAATCAAATGGTATTACATATTTTCAACTTAAAAAATTTCTTAAAGTTTCAAATACTTTTAAAGTAATTTAGTCGCAAAAGGGCATATAAAATATTCTTATGCTTATATTAATTAGCATTAATAATTGTAATTGATAATATGAAAATGTTTACTATGATGCGTTTTAGAGAAAGGCCTTATCTTGAAATATTTGATTAAATTCTCAATGGTACTTCTGAACTGCTTCTTAGTCTTATCAAAGACATAAAATAATTGAAGATTAGTCGTGCTTTTTGTTTAATCTAAACCTATAATTTAAGTCTGTTTAATTAGTGCTAATTCACTTTCGAGGAAAATTAATAGTTTGTGAGTTTATTCTTTATGGATTAGAAAAGCTATTTCCTCATATCCCTCATTGTCGCATTTTTGCGGTATCGTTTACCATCTTTTGCGCCATCCCACACACTGGAAACGCTTTGGATTTTATGAGGCGCTTCTTTTCCTTCGCCTATTAAGTTTTTGGATACTTTCCTAAACGTTTTATTCCAGCGTCTCTTATCATGTTTCTCTGATACTGCGGTAGTTATCGGAAAGATTTTAGTTTTTCTTAGTGATCTTGCCATAATTTTATTTGTTTAGAAAACCCTTTAAGACTTAAATTTTTACTTCAAAAGCATGTCCTGCAATTCTCTTAATCTTTTCTTACTTTCAGATCCAATGTAACCTTGCGTTGATTTGATATCTTCATGTCCTATAACATCTTTAATTAAAATAGTAGGTGCGCCAAAATTGTGCATCATAGTGGCAAATGTATGGCGAGCAAAATAGGTGCTAATGTCGGAAGTTATTCCCAATTCTGTAGCGATCTTTTTTAATTTCATGTTAACACTACTGATGGTTGAACGTATTTTCCTTTGTTCAATATCTTTCGTCGCACCCCATGGCACTACATTGAAAATGTAATTATTGCCGAGTTTTCTACTTCCATGAGTGTCAATAATAGATTGGATTTTTGGGTTGAGGAATACTCTTATTTGTTTATCAGGCAGTTTAGCAGAAGTTTTTTGACGGACGAAATAAAAAGCATCACCTTTTATATCCGACCATTTCAATTTAAAAATATCATAAAAATTCATTCCATTGGCCACATAAGAAAACACAAACATATCTCTTGCAAAAATCTCGCTATCACTATCAGTTTGATAATTTACAATTGACATAATTTCTTCATGCTCTAGAGGGCGCTTTGCACTTCTCGATTTAGGAATAATATATTTCCCTTTACCAAATGGATTTTTTGAAATGTGGAGCTCACCTCTTTCTACTAAAGAATTTACTACAGCCTTAATTCTGGTTAAATACATATTTAGCGTAGTAACAGAATATGTTTTAGCCAACTTGTCTCTATTCTTGTCTATGATATAATTAGTACCTAAAGCCCATTTTTGGAAAGCTTTTAAATAATCTGGTGTAAGGTCTCTAACAAAAAGGCTTTTTGATTTTCTCTGTTCAACATTAAAACGCTCAATCAAATCAGCTGATTGGAAATATAATCTAGAATTTGCAAAATTCTCTTCTTCTTTAAGTGAAGTCGCTTTTTCTCTTATTATATCCAATAGGTTGTTTCTGTCTCCAGTATTTTTAAATCTAGTGGTAAAGGTCTCAAAGTTGAAGACTTCTAAATCATCAATAATGTCATTGGCTTTCTTGAGCAACTCGTCCAGTTTACTCTTAGTTTTTTTCTGCTCTGTGTCTAGCCTAAGTCCGCTACAAATTTTTGCGTATTCCGCTTCATCTGCACTAAATACCGTTTCGAAGAATTTGCTTTTACGTTCGTGAGTTATCCTAATTTTTATAGGGTACAAATCATTCTTTTTCGAACGTCTTTTGTCGTAATAGAGATTGCAATTTGCCATAAAATAAATTTACATTTTAAGAATGAAAATTGTTTGCAAATTTTATAGTGCGCAAACAATTTGCAAACATTTCAGAAATTAGATAAAATTCTATAATACAATAATTATTTTAACTAATTGATAATCAATGAAAAATTGATTTTATGTGATTTTATGGAATGCTGTAAAAACGCAGATTACGTCTCTACTGATGACATAATTTATTTGTTTTAAATGTATTGCAAATTTACAGCTTAGGTTTATCAAACCCAAATAATTACCCCAACCATAGGTTTACATAGTGTAAAATATTACGGAGAATGAGCCCAAGCAAATTTCAAGCTGAATGCTATTGCAAAAACCTGAAGAAATGAGGTAACATGATATCCATTAAAGTTTAAATTTTAGACAGCTTAAGTCTTGAAGCTTATAATAGAATTTCACCTTTACGTTTTAGTGTATAAAATATTTACAAGCAGATATCAAAAATAAAAAATTGATTTTCAGCTTACTATTTCATAAATTGTTATAACCAAATTAAACAAATATGAAAACTGTGAAACATTTGATGGATAACAAACCTGCCAGGGTGATTGCTGTTGGCGAAACCATTTCTGTATTTGATGCACTACAAATTATGACGGACAAAAACATTAGCGCCGTGTTGGTAATGGAAAACGAGAAGCTATCGGGTATTTTTACGGAACGTGATTATGCGAGAAAAATAATTTTGCAAGGCAAATCATCAAAAGAGACACCAATTAGGGAAGTGATGACTGCTAATCCCATCACCATTAGCTACAGCGATACCATTGATTATTGCATGCAACTTATGACTGACAAGCACATTCGCCATTTGCCTATTGTGGTTAATGAGGGGGTGAAGGGAATGATGTCAATCGGCGATGTGGTAAAATTTATCATCGCCGATCAGAAACAAACTATTTCGCAGTTGGAAAGCTATATTAGCGGTTAAAGTAACAATTATTTCCAGCGCCACTCTCCTGCAATGGTTAAGGGCTCTTTTAAGTTCTGCGATTCCAGAAATGTTTTAATCTCATTATCAGTTTGATTGGCAACTGGTATTTTAGATGTGTTGGCCAAAGCATAGGTTAGCATGGCGCTGTAACGAACGGTATTTTTAAGTTCCTGTTCATCAACCAACTTGAATGAATCTCCATCTGAGTGGTAAAATGGTCCGGCATTATTTGGAAGTTTGCCGCCAAAACCACCGCCTGTTGGTATTCCTGCCAGCATGAAGGGCTGATGGTCGCTATGTAAACCAGCGCCAGCATTGAAAAGATTTTTAAACCCAGTATCTATTTTAACGATATCGGCACCCCAGGCTTTAAACAAATCTTTCATCTCTGCACGGGAAGTGGTAAAACCTTTTGGGTCGTTTGTCATGTCGTAGTTCAACATAAATCTCACTTCGCTTAAGCTTTGATCTTTTTCGGCCTGCGCCACATAAGCTTTGGAACCAAGCAGACCTTGCTCCTCGCCCATAAAAAGCACGAACTCTACCGTACGTTTAGTTTTAAGGTTCAACTTTTTAAAAGTGCGGGCCATATCCATAATTGCAAAAGAACCAATTCCATTGTCTATTGCGCCTGTAGATAAATCCCAACTATCCAAATGCCCGCCCACAACAATCTTCTCTTTCGGCGTGCTTGTTCCTTTAAAAGTAGCAACTACATTTCGAGCTTTGATTAAACCCGAAAAATTAGTCATGGAGATGTGCGCAAGCTGAGGTATCGTTTTTAATTTCTCTTTCAAAGCCATACCATCTTCCAAGCCAATGCAAACGGCAGGTATTGGAATTAACTTACCCGTAACTGATGCTGTACCTGTTAATAATACACCGTTCTTAACTGTGTTGATGATGATAACCCCAGTTGCACCATATTTAGTAGCAATTGCAGTCTTTTCAGATCGATGTAGCGATTTAGTTCCTGGAGCAGAACCTGGCAAAACGCCTAGATAAATCAAGGCAATTTTACCTTTAAACTTATTGGGGTCAGCCTGATAGTCTACCTCAAGGCCATTCCCTGCATCTGCGATATCACCGATCACATCTGCATTTATTGGAGAATGCGCCAAAGTTACGGCCTTGATTTTTGCTAAGGTACTTTTATTACCTCCTATTTCTACGTTAATGGTTTTTCTGGCCCAACTTTCTACTTCGAAGGGTTGGAATTTAACTTCGCATCCATAAGATTTTAGTAAGTCGAAAGCATATTGTTCTGCCTTGGCTCCATTGTCCGATCCCGTTAATCGGTGTCCGATGGTTTCAGTTTCGTATTTAAGGGTCGAGTATGCTTTAGAGTTTTGTTGTACTTCAGTATTGATCTGATTGAAAACACTTCCGAATTTATCTTGTGCGGTAACCAGAAAAGCACTGAATACGAGTGTAACGGTGAAAATATACTTCATGATTTAATTTTAAAAGGCTGAAAATACAAATTAACTCATCACTTGCATGCCTGTAACGTTTATTTTGCTTGTAGTATAAGCGAAACAGATTACTTAAAATACTCGCGTGTACGTTCCTTTCAAGACACCAGTGGGAGAAAATAAGCGCATTTCTTTCCCCTGCAGATGACGCGGAGCACGTAGATTTATTCCTATCAAGAAACACACACATCAAGACCTATCCGCCCCCAACATCAAGTTACCATTTTCTGCGAAAATCAGCGAAATCAGCGGGAGTAAATAATGGTAATCTTTGCTACCCGCAGATGACGCGGAGCACGCAGATTTATTCCTATCTAGAAACAAATACATCAAGGCCTATCCGCCCCCAACGTCAACTTACCATTTTCTGCGGAAAACAGTGAAATCAGCGGGAGTAAATAATGGTAATCTTTGCTACCCGCAGATGACGCGGAGCACGCAGATTTATTCTTATCTAGAAACAAATACATCAAGGCCTATCCGGCCCCAACTTCAAGTTACCATTTTCTGCGAAATCAGCGAAATCAGCGGGAGTAAATGATGGTAATCTTTGCTACCCGAAGATGACGGGGAGCACGCAGATCCATTCTTATTTAGAAACAAATACGTCAAAACCTAACCACAACTTATGATAGCCTTGCTCTGAAGAAAACGGTGAAATCAGCGGGAGTAAATGATGGTAATCTCAATTACCCGCAGCTGGAAAACATGTTTATTGAAAAACTTAATTTAATGCCTATGAACAACTTTTTTGGGGAACACCAAAGATGCCACAATGCTAATAACCAAAATACTTAATATTACAATTAGCGAGTGTTCCGTAGTAAAGCCTATCTTTTCCAAATAGACATGTCCTAACATTTTTACCCCAATAAAAGCTAATAAAACCGCCAACCCAGTTTTTAAATAATGGAACTTGTGAATAATGTTTACCAACAAAAAAAACATCGATCTTAAACCCATTATCGCAAAGATATTGGAGAAAAATACAATATAAGGATCCTTGGTTACAGCGAAAATAGCCGGAATGGAATCTACCGCAAAAAGTAGATCTGTAAATTCAACAATCAGCAGTACGATAAATAAAGGGGTAATAAGTGTTTTATGATCTACCTTAATAAAAAACTTTTTGCCTTCGTATCGCGGGTGAATGGCAAAAACCTTCGAAGCCCATTTAACTACCGGGTGATTTTCAGGATCGATCTTATCATCCTCATCCTTACTGAAAAACATTTTAACACCAGTAAATACCAGGAAGGCACCAAAAATGTAAAGAATCCAAGCAAACTTCGCAATCAGCGCTGCGCCCACAAAAATGAAAATAAAGCGCATAATAATCGCACCTAGAATCCCCCAGAATAACACACGGTGGTAATATTTCTCTTCTACTGCGAAGGCCGAAAATATAAGCACGATAACAAAGATATTGTCTACCGAAAGTGCATATTCAATCACATATCCAGTTAAGAATTCAAGCCCCAAATTTTGACGGTAAACGCTTAAACTCGCATCAAAATCATCAGGAATTAGCTTGATATGATGTTGGTGTTTTACTACAATTTCCTGGAGATGGGCGAAATCTTTAATACCGTGTAGCTGATGCCCTTCAACCATTAAAATAAAATAAAAACCAATGGCTAATGCTACCATTATTACACTCATAATACCAGCCTGCTTTAAGCTGATAACATGATCCTTCTTACTAAAAAGGCCTAAATCTAAGGCTAGGATAAGAATAATAAATAGAAGAAAGCCTAGGCTAAAAAGTAATTCGTTGCTCATTTATTTTTTACGTTCGGTGGTATAAAGCACCAGTTGTTCTAAACCCGTCCTTGCCTCCCCTGCCTCAAAACCATGCAAGATATCAAACGCAGCATTTTGGTACTCTAGCATTTTTTGGTTGGCGTAGTAAACCCCATTCTTGGCATTTACAAAATCTATAATCTGTTGAATTTTAGCAGCATCGTCCTGGTGGTTCTTAACCAAGTTGATCATCTGCTTACGTTCACTTTTTCCTGACTGGTTCAAGGCATAAATTAAGGGCAGTGTCACTTTCTTTTCCTTAATATCAATACCCAAAGGCTTACCTACATCATCCGTCCCGAAATCAAATGTATCATCTTTAATCTGAAAGGCAATACCTACTTTTTCACCAAAAAGACGCATCTTCTCTACGGTTTCGTCATTCGCACCAGCCGAGGCGGCACCCGAAGCGCAACAAGAAGCAATCAAAGAAGCTGTTTTTTGACGAATAACATCGAAGTATAAATCTTCAGAAATATCCATCTTCCTCACTTTCTCCACCTGCAACAGCTCGCCCTCACTCATCTGCTTCACCGCTTCAGACACAATCTGTAACAAACGATGCTCATTATTGTTTACCGAAAGCAGCAAGCCTTTCGCCAACAAATAATCGCCTACTAAAACAGCAATTTTATTTTTCCATAAGGCGTTAATCGAGAAAAAACCCCGTCGCTCGTAAGCATTGTCTACCACATCATCGTGCACTAGGGTAGCCGTATGCAAAAGCTCTACCAAAGCTGCCCCCCTATGTGTAGATTCTGTAATTCCGCCACACAATTTTGCAGCAAAAAACACAAACATAGGTCGCATCTGCTTTCCCTTTTGTTTCACAATGTAATGGGTAATTCTATCCAGCAACGGTGCGTCGCTATGCATAGACTCCTTAAAGGTTTTTTCAAACGCTTTAATATCTGCTGCTATAGGTTTTTTTATCTGATCGATTCCCGGCATTAAGGCGAAAAATTTTGATTGCAAACTTAAGTTAATTTCCCCATAAAAACATGCGCCAACAATGCCAATAATAGAGATTTGGAAAGCAACGGAACCTGCATTCTATATCCTTCACTCCTGCTATCCGTTTTACTCCGCCACAAACTGCGTTTTTCGGCTACGTGCTCACTTCTATCAGGTTTATAATCAATGTTTTAAGGTATAAAACCGTTCAATCGCTAAACGAAGCACATAAAAAATATTTTTTATTCAAGTCAAAACTTTACATTTAGACAAGGATTTTTTTCCAAATGAAAAAGCGCTACAAAGTTTTGATTGGGTTCTCGGTGTTTTTGGTAATCAGCTATTTGGTAGGACCGAAACCAAAAAAGCCATTGTATAACACTGAACTGGCCGAGTTACCCGGCTTAAATGATTTAGATGTGTATGTCCAAAGCCTGGAGAGTTTAAATAAAATAAAGCCAGGTAATCAGGCAGAAATTATTTGGGCCAATCCGTTACATAAACAAACAGAGTACGCCGTAGTATATTTACACGGATTTTCGGCCTCCAAAATGGAAGGAAACCCAGTACATATTAATCTGGCCAAAGCCCTGCACGCGAATTTATACCTGGCAAGGCTGGCCGACCATGGTGTAGATACAGTAGCCCCAATGCAGTATTTCACTGCAGACAGGCTGTGGGAAAGTAGTAAACAAGCATATTCAATCGGCAAAAAATTAGGTAAGAAAGTAATTTTAGTTGGCACTTCTACCGGGGCATCGGTGGCAATAAAACTGGCAGCGGCCTATCCAGAAATTCATAGCTTGATTTTACTTTCGCCAAATGTGGCTATTAACGATAAAAACGCATGGCTTCTTAACAACCCCTGGGGCCTACAAATTGCTCGGAAAGTGGTTGGTGGAAACGAAAGAAGTGTAGAAGATAGAACCGAAGAATACAAAAAATATTGGCATACGCACTACCGTATAGAGGCTTTGGTAGAACTACAAGAATTTATAGAAAGCACCATGATCAATAGTACCTTTCGCAAGGTAAAGCAACCTGTGCTAATGCTTTATTATTACAAAAATGAAATGGAGCAAGATCCTGTTGTGCGGGTAGATGCAATGCTTAAAATGTTTAAACAGCTTGGGACTGTAGCTCAGTTGAAGAAGAAGGTAGCTATTCCGAATGCAGGCAACCACGTAATGGGTTCGTATATTACTGCTAAAGATTTACCTAGCGTAGAAACTGCTATTAATGATTTTGTAAGTAATGTTCTAAAATTAACAAGTAAACATTAGTAAACTCGGTTATTGTGTTTTGTGTGCAACAATGTTTTCCAAAATCATTTCAGCATGTATGCGAGAATTTTCGATGAACAATTTATGTGTATCTAACCCGCCACAAACTACCCCAGCTAAATAAAGTCCTTTTATATTGGTCTCCATGGTTTGCTCATCATATACCGGGCATAAACTTTCGGGTAATTCCACGCCAAATCTCCTTAACATCGCAAAATCGGGTTGATAGCCAGTCATCGCAATCACAAAATCGTTTGCTATGGTTTTTATGCCTTCGGGCGTTTTTATTATAACTTTCCGCTCGGTTATTTCTAATAATTCTGAATTAAAATAAGCATTAATAGAGCCTTCTTTGATTCTATTTTCAATATCTGGCCTAACCCAATACTTAACATGTGGGCCTAAATTATCACCCCTAACTATCATGGTTACGTGTGCACCTTTGCGATAGGTTTCTAATGCAGCATCTACTCCAGAATTATTAGCTCCCACTACCACTACATTCTGAAATGCATACAAATGTGGGTCTTTATAATAGTGCGTTACTTTAGGCAAATCTTCTCCTTTAACATTCATTAAAAGCGGAACATCGTAAAAGCCTGTGGCAACAATTACATTTGTTGCACTGTAAGTTGTTTTGGATGTGGTAACTGAAAATGATTCGTCAGTTTTAACCACCTGATTAACCCGCTCAAAAAGGTTAATATTCAAATCAAATTTCTCTGCTACACGTCTATAATATTCAACGGCTTCGTTTCGGTTCGGTTTTGGATTAATGGTTACAAATGGCGTATCGCCGATTTCCAGTTTTTGCGAAGTGGAAAAAAAAGTCATAAATACCGGGTAGTTGAACAGACTATTTACCAAAGCTCCCTTCTCTATAATGACATAAGTTAAATTTGCTTTCTGTGCAGCAATGGCACATGCCATACCGATTGGTCCGGCACCGATAATAACGATATCATAACTGTTCTGAACCTTAATTTCAGTATTTTTCATTCTCTAATGTTGATCGTTTGATAAGCAAATTATAATCATTCAAGCGCTTGGGTGGGGCATTCCATTTATATGAAAAAGCTCTCTGCGTGAATTTTCAACACAGCAAATTTTACGGAACTATACTTTCATAGCCTTACTAGGGCAAGCGAAATCAGTCCTTTTCAAATCCGTATTTTTGATCGCACCGTAACCTCCAGCAATATCTACCACGTTGGTTACACCCCTGGCCTTCAAAATGGAGGCTGCAATCATCGAACGATAACCGCCAGCACAATGGATATAATAAGTTTCCTTTGGATTGATCTCGTTCATCCAGTCGTTGATAAAATCTAACGGACGGCTTAAGGTTAGTTCTAAATGCTCAGCCTCATATTCTCCAGGCTTGCGAACATCCAGGGCAACAATTTCATGGTTGTTAACCGCCTTTTCGAAATGTTCAGCAGAGATCGATTCAATAGTATCAATTTCTTTCCCAGCATTTAACCAACATTTAAAGCCGCCATCTAAAAACCCAATGGTATTATCATAACCTACACGGGTAAGCCGGGTAATAGTTTCTTGTGCTTTCCCATCCTCGGTTACCAATAAAATGGCTTGTTGTAAATCTGTAATCAAAGCACCTACCCATGGTGCGAATTGTCCGTTCAAACCAATATTGATGGAATTTGGAATAAACCCATTAGCAAAGGTTTGTGGGTCTCGAGTATCTAATAGAAGCGCACCTGTCTGATTTGCAATCTCTTCAAAGCGCTGTGGATCTAATGCCTTTAGCCCTTTTTCGTATACCGCATCTATCCGCGCCACATCACCTTTATTCATGGCAACGTTCTTAGCAAAATATTGAGGGGGTGGCATTATTCCATCCGTAACTTCTGCAATAAAATTTGCCTTATTGGCTGCTTTTAGAGCATAATTAACCTGTTTCTGATGGCCCAAAGTATCAAAAGTTTCCTTACTCATACTTTTCCCACAAGCAGACCCTGCGCCATGAGCCGGATATACAATAACATCATCAGCAAGCGGCTTAATTTTATCATTCAATGAATCATATAGCATTCCAGCCAAATCGTCAACAGTTAAATTTCCTTTTTGCGCCAAATCTGGTCTACCTACGTCGCCGATAAATAGTGTATCGCCACTAAAAATACAATAGGCTTTGCCCTGTTCGTCGGTTAGCAGATAGGTGGTAGATTCCAAGGTATGCCCAGGCGTATGGAGTGCCGTGATAGTAATGTTGCCAATGCGAAACTGTTCACCATCATGTGCAACGTGGCAGTTAAACTCCGTTTTTGCAGTAGGACCATAAACAATTACAGCCCCAGATTTTTCTGCCAAATCTACGTGACCTGAAACAAAGTCAGCATGAAAATGGGTTTCGAAAATGAATTTGATTTCCGCACCCGCTGTTTTAGCCTTATTCAAATAGGTGTTTACTTCCCTAAGTGGGTCTATAATTGCGGCCTCGCCATTGCTTTCGATATAATATGCCGCCTCTGCTAAGCAACCGGTGTAAATCTGTTCTATTTTCATGGAGTTCCCTATTCTAAATCCAAATGCAGTTCGATACAAAGGGATACCGAACAAAACCACATTTATGATGAAGCGATAGCAAAAATAGGGCTAAAAACAGATTACACCAACGAACAAAGTTATAATTGCAGAAGTTTTACTTATTGTTTCGGTAAATATGGATAGCATTGATGTTACTAATCGTTTGTTAATTCGCCTCTTAAAGATTTTTCCATCAACTTGCGGCTGTCAGCAGCCGAAAGTTTTAATCCCATTACAAACATCAATTTGGTCACTGTCGCTTCGAAAGTCAAATCAAAGCCACTAACTACACCCATTTTTTGCAATTCTCTACTGGTTTCGTATCTGCCTAATTGTACTGATCCCTTTTTACATTGTGAAATGTCGATGATGATTTTTCCCCGATGTATTGCGGTTCGCAAACTATCAAGAAACCATGCTGCTGTAGTGGTATTTCCCGAGCCAAAAGTTTCTAAAATAATAGCGTCAACTTCAGAATCGGTAATTGCTTTTACAGCTTGCGGTGTTATACCAGGATAAAGCTTTAATACACCAATATTAGCATTAAAATTAGTACGTAGATTTAATTTATCGTTCGGGGCGGGCAAAATGTAATTCTTCTGGAACTGCAAATGAACGCCTGCCTCAGCTAAGATCGGGTAGTTCGGCGACCTAAATGCCTCGAATTTTTCACTATTGTATTTGATAGAACGGTTTCCCCTAAATAATTGCGCATCGAAGTAGATACATACCTCGGGTACCAGTGCCCTTCCATTTTCTTTGGTGGCGGCAATCTCTAAAGCGGTAATTAAGTTCTCTTTCGCATCGGTTCTAATTTCCCCAATGGGAAGTTGCGAACCGGTAAGCACAACAGGCTTACTTAAGTTTTCGAGCATAAAACTTAAAGCCGATGCGGTGAAAGCCATTGTATCCGAACCGTGAAGAATTACAAAGCCATCGTAAAGATCGTATTTACTATATACCAACTCGGCCAAGACCTTCCAAATTTCCGGATCGATATTAGAAGAATCCAGCACAGGATGAAATGAATGTACATCCAAATGATAATCTAGCCTATTTAACTCAGGCACGTTCTCTTTAATTTGTTGAAAATCGAAGGGAATTAACATGCCGTTGCTCGGGTCGTTAACCATACCAATGGTACCACCGGTATAAATTATTAGGATCTTAGTCATTTGGTTGATTCAAATTGCTCATCACAAAGAAACTAAAAATTTACAGATGATATCTAATAATTTCAATATTGTTAAAGAATCGTCTGTTAATTATCACATCATTAATAAAATGAAAATTTATGGGCAATTTATTAAGAAAACATCAAAAAACTAAAGTTGTCTGTCATCAATTTTGCTTCACCATTAGAGATTAAGCCCATAGCGTTCAGCAATTGTTTAATCTTTACAGAATGGCATATTACCTAGCTCTGCCATAAGTTAAATGCCAAATATACGCTTTGAGTTTTCTGTTGTAACAGTTGCAACTTCTTCAACAGAAACGCCGTAGATATCTGCCAGTTTTTGTGCAATGTAAATGAGGTAACTACTCTCGTTTGGCTTACCTCTAAAAGGAACTGGCGCCAGGTAAGGAGAGTCAGTTTCCAGCACCAAATCGGCTAAAGCAATTTCATTTAAAACGAGATCTAAGCCCGCTTTTTTATAAGTCAACACGCCACCAATTCCCAAATAAAAATTTAAGTCGATAGCTTTTTTCGCCTGCGCTACATTTCCAGTAAAACAATGAAAAATACCCCTGAGCTTCTCATCACGCTCACTTTCTAACACTTCAAAAACTTCATCAAATGCTTCGCGGCAGTGAATAACTATGGGCAAACCTAAAGCTTTAGCCCAGCTAATTTGTTTATGAAAGGCATCTTGCTGGATGGCAAGCGTGGATTTATCCCAATATAAATCGATTCCAATCTCACCTATGGCATAAATTTTCCTGGGTGCTATAGAATCATAAATTTCCCTAAGTACTATTTCGTAATCATCCCTTACATCGCAAGGATGCAATCCTGCCATTGCGAAACAATTCTCTGGATAATTACTAACCAAATCATCAATCATCGCAATGGAATTTATATCCACGTTGGGTAAAAACAAACGATTAACGCTGTTTTCAAAACACCGTTCTAATAATTGGACACGCTTTTCGGCATCCTGCTCATAGTATAAGTGAGTATGGGTATCGGTAAAAATCATTTAGTATATGTATCGTTAACGCAAACAGTTATCGACATTTTAATTTTTTAATCGACTTATAGTTAAATATTTATCAACTGCTTTTTTCTTTCCTAGCCTTTTTAGGTGCTTTAACTTTCAAAGGAGTATCTTCAATTACATGTCCATTAAAAGCCATTTCCTTTTTCAAAAACTTGCCAGTTAAGCTAATTGGATTCTGAACCAGTCCTTCAGGCGTGCCTTCGAACAGAATGCGTCCTCCCCCGGCACCGCCTTCCTCTCCCAAATCTATTACCCAATCGGCTACTTTTACTACATCCAGGTTATGTTCGATGACTAAGATGGTATTTCCTTTGTCTACCAATTCTTGCAATACGCCCAGCAGCACATTAATATCTTCAAAGTGAAGGCCTGTAGTTGGTTCATCCAAGATGTAAAATGTTTTACCAGTATCTTTTTTAGAAAGTTCCGTTGCCAGTTTTACACGTTGTGCTTCACCCCCAGAAAGTGTTACAGAAGATTGACCGAGCGTAATGTAGCCCAGACCAACATCTTTAAGGGTTTTTATTTTGCGATAAATAATAGGAATGTTTTCAAAAAAATCACAGGCATCTTCAATACTCATATCGAGCACATCGCTAATGGATTTGCCACGGAAACGAACTTCTAAAGTTTCCCGGTTGTATCTTTTTCCGCTACATTCTTCGCAAGGGACTTGCACATCGGGTAAAAAATTCATTTCTATCACTTTTAACCCCGCACCCTGACATGTTTCGCATCTACCTCCTTTGACATTAAAAGAGAAGCGACCTGGTTTATAACCGCGAATTTTGGCTTCAGGTAGCTGCACAAAAAGGTTCCTGATATCTGAAAAGACGCCGGTATAAGTAGATGGGTTAGATCTCGGTGTTCTTCCAATTGGAGCCTGATCGATTTCTATCACCTTATCAATTTCCTTCAGCCCTGTAATTTTTTCGTATGGAAGTGGTGTTTTCTTTGCCCTGAAAAAATGATGGTTCAGAATAGGATAAAGCGTTTCGGTGATCAAACTGGATTTTCCTGAACCTGATACACCTGTAACAGCGATAAATTTTCCTAATGGAAAATCGACTGAAACTTCTTTTAGATTATGACCTGTGGCTTTAAGAATGGAAAGTTTATGTCCATTGCCTTTTCTGCGAACTTTTGGCGTTTCAATTTTTTTATCGCCATTTAAATAGGCCGCAGTTAATGTTTTTGATTTTAAAATCTGTGCTGCTGTACCTTCTGCAACAACAGTACCGCCATGTATACCCGCACCCGGACCAACATCGATCACCCAATCGGCCTCTAAAATCATGTCTTTATCATGTTCTACCACCAAGACCGTATTTCCTAAATCGCGAAGATTTTTCAAAGCATTAATTAAACGTTCGTTATCTCTCTGGTGCAAGCCAATACTAGGCTCATCTAGGATGTACATTACATTCATTAGCTGAGAGCCAATTTGAGTAGCCAAACGAATACGTTGCGCCTCCCCTCCAGACAGCGTTCGTGCAGTTCGATCTAGTGTTAAATAAGTTAAACCAACATCTGTTAGAAACCCAATACGTGCCTTAATCTCTTTTAAAATTTCTTTAGCTATGATATTTTGCCGATCTGAAAGGCGATCATCTACATTTTCGAACCATTTATGCAGCTCATTAATATCCATTGATGCCAAGTCAAAAATATTTTTTCCATCGACTTTAAAATTTAAGCTTTCTTTTTTAAGACGGGCACCATTACACTCGGGGCATGTTTTCAGTTTGCGGAAAGCATCCATATCATCCGCAGCAGATTCACTACGTTTTTCATTTTGCTCTTCCAACATCTTGATAATTCCATCGAATGTGATGTTATAATTCTGAACATTCCACTTGTTGTATTCAACTTCTACCTTGATTAAATCAGGGGATCCATTCAGGATAATGTTGATTACCTCATCGCTCAATTTATCAATGGGCGTTGATAAAGAGAAACTATATTTCTTTGCCAGCGCTTTCAACACCTGGAACATCCAAATATCGCGATATTCGCCAAGTGGAGCCAGACCGCCGTTTAAGATACTCAGTTTTGGGTTGGGAATTACCGATTCTTTATCTACTACAAAGATGTATCCCAAGCCATCGCAGCGATCGCAGGCACCATAAGGCGAGTTAAAAGAAAAGCTGTTAGGCTGGGGCTCATCATAGGAAATACCAGTAGTTGGGCACATCAAAAATTTACTAAAATGCGCCACATTGTTATCTTTATCACTAATCTTTATCACACCCTTACCCATTTTCATGGCTGTTTGTACGGAATCTAACAGGCGTTTTCTATCTTTATCATCAATGATTAAACGATCGATAACCACTTCAATGTCGTGAATTTTGTACCGGTCGACTTGCATTTTTGCAGTGATGTCTTTAATTTCTCCATCTACACGAACTTTTACGTAGCCCTGTTTTCGTATCTGCTCAAATAATTCGCGGTAATGGCCCTTCCGTCCTTTTACCACTGGAGCCAGAATATTTACCGGCGATCCATCAAACTTATTAAAGATATTTTGGAGAATCTGGTCTTCGCTCATGCGCTCCATTTTCTCGCCGGTATTGTAAGAGTAGGCATCAGCGACCCGGGCATACAATAAACGCATAAAATCGTATATTTCGGTAATGGTACCTACGGTAGAACGAGGGTTCTTGCTTGTAGTTTTTTGCTCAATTGCAATTACAGGACTTAATCCAGAAACCTTATCAACATCGGGCCTTTCCATCCCTCCCATAAATTGCCTGCTATACGCACTAAATGTTTCCATGTAGCGACGTTGCCCTTCGGCATAAATAGTATCAAAAGCTAGAGAAGATTTTCCACTACCACTTAACCCAGTAATTACTACCAGTTGGTTGCGTGGAAAGCTAACATCTATATTTTTTAAATTATGTACCCTCGCACCGTATACTTCTACATCTTTTTGCTCGCCAAGGTCGATAGATTTATTGCTCATATTTATTCAAGAGTTGAGGAGAAATTTTTAACCAGATGAGGCTAAATTTCAATCCGCAAAAATGCTAAAAATTTTATCAAAAAGAAAGCTTAACTAGAACTGTATTAAGGATTAATTGTCATAATTACGGCTTCTATTTCTAATGAAACCCGATGAAAATCCAAAACGCAAATAGCCATAATGGTCTTGAAAATAAATGTTGTAATTATCTTCCCCATAATAACCCGCTGCGGCCATCAAGAAAACATTATTCATAAATGGCAAACTGTAATTAAAGTTAATCTCGGCATTTAAGCGCTTTTTAAAATTTGCCAAATTTTTTGATGGAATTTCATTAACTGCATAAGACACCTCTGTATTTAAACGCCAGCTTTCCTTATCAGTTTTAACTTTAGCTAAATTTTTTGCATTTCTTTCGATCTGGTTGTACTTGCGCAAGGAAAAATTATACAATAATCGGGTAAAGCCAAAACCTAAATCCAGAGCAGGCTCGTACCTAAAAAATTTATGCCACTGCAGGCCGACCCGATGATTGGTGGTATAAAAAGCTTCACGATTGGCAGATTGCAGCAAGTACCCGAAGCGGTAAGAAGCTGTAAGGTAATTTGCATTAAAATTGCCCGTCAATGTATTTACTGAACCATCAGCATTAAACGCATTCTGGTCCTGCCCGTTAGAATGATGGGTAAAAGCCAGTTCTGCATACCGATAATTTTCAGGGTCGCGATTTAAGCGAGCGAAGGTTGAGAAACCCAAACGGTAACTTGGTGTACGTACACCTGCAGATTGCTCGTTGCGCACACGAACAGTAAAATCTGGTATAATGGCAAATGCAACAGGCGATTTGTAACTTCCTAATAACATATAAGTAGTGGTGAGCCTACCATTGATAACGTACTTGGAAGGTGCACCAATTTCGCCTAAAGGCGAGGTGTAAGAAAAATCGGCGTTTTCTTTGTAGAGACTAACATATGCTTTGTTCGCCAATTCCCTCTCTACAACGAGCGAATCCTGCGAGAATGAGTAGGTGTAAATGAAAATAAACACCAGCGTTAGAAAAGATTTGATCATAGCACATTAACGTTGCCAAGTGGCAGTTGGTTTTATTATTAATAATAACTTTTACCACATAGAAAAAGCCTCTCCTCATCAATAACTTGATATATACCTCTTAGGAGACCTATTGCCACAAGCATCATAATCAAAGTAGCAAGACCATCGTTACCATTCTATAGTCGTTCCGTTCTCGGTTGGGTGACCTGTACAAACTAAAACCCTACCCTTTTCAATCTCATTATCTGTTAAAACTTCGTTATACTCCATCCGAACACCACCTTTTGTGCATGTTGCGACACATGTGCTACATACACCGCCCCGGCAGCTATAAGGCAATTTAATTTTATGTTCGAGTGCTACATCTAAGATTCTCTTCGGCCAAGGTACATCTAACAAATAGCTTTCGCCTTTAAAATTTAAAACTACCGAATAAGTATTTTTATCAACTATCTTTTCAGAACTATCATCTTCATCTACTTCGTCCTCTGGCAGCACGAAAGTTTCCCTTTTGATCTGTTTAATATCAAAACCTAATCCGAGCAAGGTAATTCTACATAAATCCATGTATATTACAGGTCCGCAGGCGTAGAATAAGGCACTGTCTTTATTAAAAATTAAGTGCTGTTTAATCAATTGTTCAATGTAAAATTTATTTAACCTTGCAGTTAACAAATTTTTGCTATTGCTAAAAATCCAAACTATTTTTAACCTATCGGGATATCTTTCTTGCCAGTCCAAGAGTTCATTATAAAACAAGGTATCCTGTTGGGTTTTATTACTATAAACTAAAGTAACTATAGAATTATCCTCCCGAACCAAGGCAGTTTTTAAAATTGAAAATAAGGGGGTTATGCCTACGCCTGCGGCAAAGAGAAATAAATCTCGTTCAACACTTTTTTCCGGCATATAGCTAAATAACCCTTGAGGCTCTTGTGCAAAAAGCACGTCGCCAACAGCTGTTTTATGGTGTAGAAACCTGGATATTTCACCATTCTCGACCCGTTTTACTGTAATGGCAAGTGGTTCGTCTACATCAGGAGAACTGTTGAAAGAATAGGAACGCCTTACTTCCTTGTTTTTACCTTGAAATACCAATGAAACAAATTGCCCGGCGAGATAAGTCGGATAACCATCAGAAGGCGTTTCAAACTCGAAAGTTAAATTATCTCCTGGCTGACCAATGATTTTGCTTATACGAAAACTGTACATTTTGCAAATAAAAGAATTTGAGTCGAGAAAATCATTTCATAACCGCTTGTTGACTGGTTAAACGCTAATAAGAAAATGGGGAATCATTGCCAGGAAAACAAAAAAAGCGTCTTAACTTAACGCTAAGACGCCTTACCAAATGCGCTGTTTTTAATTTTAATTATATTATTCGCCGTTATAGGCCAATAACACACGTTGTTTTTTGTATCCGTAACGTTTAGGATGTTCCATAATCTGTTTCATCGAGATCACTTTATAAACGTAACCACCGGTTTCACGGTTCAATTTCATTTTATAATAATTGTCTTGATTTTGATTATTAATTTGCTTGCGCAAACGATCATCCCCAACATTGTAAGCTGCAGCAACCAGCGTCCAGCTTTCTAGACCCTTGTACATTTCCTTAATGTATTTACAAGCAGCTATGGTAGATTTGCGCAAATTATATCGCTCATCAACTTTACCATTAACTTTTAAGCCGTAATTGCGGGCGGTGCCGGGCATAAATTGCCAAATCCCTGCCGCTCCCTTTGCTGAAACTCCACTAGCCGTTCCAGATTCAACTAATGCTAAATACTTAAAATCGTTTGGGATTCCGTACGCTGCCAGAATGGGTTCTATTACAGGAAACCATTTTGCAGCTTTTTGATGCAGAACGTTAGTTTGCATGTGCCTGAAAGTGTGTGCGGCAAGAATTTTTTTCATTTTTCTTTCTACCTTCTTATCGCCAAGTGGCAAGGTCTCATCCGCGAAATCTAGTTGAGCTATTAAAGATTGTGGTTTCTCTACCACTTTTACTTTTGAGCTATCAACTATTGTTGTTGTAGTGTTTAATTTTTCTTCTTTTGGAAGAATGGTTTGTGCTAAGGGCATTTGGTAAGTGAACACTTTTGCCAAGATAAATAGTGTTGCCACTACTGAAAATGGTACGATGTGTTTCTTTATCATCTTCCTCCTTTTTTTGGTGAAACTTATTTAAAAACGTGGCAAAGGTATAAAATAATACCCACACTATCAAATAGTTACAGATTTATCTATGGAAATCGGGGTTTAAACGCCTTTAAACGTGGATTTTAAATTTGGATTTTCTTTATAAATTCTTTATCTTGGAGGCTATTTTTTGCCTTATATTTTAGCGCTATCGCAATTGCATTCTTCAGCAATTTTTCATAAATTTGCAGCCCGCATTTTTAATGCGATTAAAAGCGTATCATGATAAATAAAAACAACAGGAACAGTCGGGATGACAAGTCCAAATCGGGCAACCGGAGAACAGAAGGCAGGAGTAATGATGCCGGGTCTGACAGAAGAAAGTCAGACGACAGAGATAGTAAATTCAAAAAATCATCCGATTCAAAAGACAACTTCAGACCTAGAAGTTCAGAAAACAAAGATTTCAAATCAAAATCATTCGGCGAAAAGAGAGAGTTTAAACCTAAAGCCGGAGGCCGCAACTTTAAATCAAACGATAGCGAGCCACAAAGCTTTAAATTCGGCGATCGTGAGTTTAAATCGAACGATTCAGGTGCAAGATCAGAAGACCGTGGTTACAAATCTAGAGAAGGTGGTTCAAGAGATTATAAGCCTAGAACAGGAGACAGAGATTTTAAACCTAGAGAAGGTGGATCAAGAGATTACAAACCCAGAACAGGAGATAGAGATTTTAAATCTAGAGAAGGTGGTTCAAGAGATTACAAACCTAAAACAGGTGACAGAGATTTTAAGCCCAGAGAAGGTGGATCAAGAGACTACAAGCCTAGAACAGGAGACAGAGATTTCAGATATAAGGATGGAGATTCGAAAGATTTTAAACCAAGATCTGGAGATAGAGACGCTAAACCGAGAGAGGGTGGTTATAAAGATTTTAAGTCAAAAGGAAAATTTGATGGATTTAAACCAAGTGCAGGAAGTTCCAGAGATGTAAAGCCAAGAGAGCCGAAAGAAGGTGATACTCGCCCGTTTAGAAAACGTGAGGAAGCTAAACCAAGAGACACGGAATTTAATCGCCCAGAACGTACCGTAATTGCTCCGGTTAGAAAAACCAATGAAGATAAAGGGCTAATACGCCTTAATAGATATATTTCAAACGCTGGCATTTGCTCGCGTAGAAAAGCAGATGAGTTAATTGCAGCAGGTGTAGTGACTGTAAATGGTGAGGCCGTAACAGAACTCGGACACAAGGTAGATCCTGCAAAAGATTTGGTTCGCTATAACGGCGAATTGCTTAAACGCGAAAAAAAGGTGTATGTGCTGCTCAATAAACCTAAGGATTACATCACTACAACAGATGACCCACAGGAGCGCCGTACGGTAATGCAGTTAGTAGACAAGGCAAGCCGCGAACGCATTTACCCGGTTGGTCGTTTAGATCGCAATACTACGGGCTTATTGCTGATGACTAATGATGGAGACTTAGCAGATAAATTATCGCATCCAAAGAACGGCATCACAAAGATATACAATGTAGAACTTGATAAAGCCTTAACACAGGGAGATTTAAATAAAATTGCATTCGGGTTAGAGCTGGAAGATGGTTTGATTAAACCCGATAACATTTCTTACGTAGCCGGGGGAACGAAAAAAGAAGTTGGAATTCAAATCCACAGCGGAAAAAACAGAATTGTACGCCGTATTTTCGAACACTTAGGCTATAGCGTAGAAAAACTAGATCGAGTGGTTTATGGTAACTTAACTAAGAAAGATTTACCTCGAGGTAGATGGCGTTATCTTGAAGATCATGAATTGATCCAAATTAAACATTTGATAAAATAAACATCAAGGCAATCTATCGATTGCCTTTTTTTATGCAATCTTAATTGAAAATTAAATTTAAGTCTGCACAAACATTTTTTCCCATATTTGTTATAGGAACATCATCAATATGAAAAAACACGTTGCAATACTATTTATGTCATTAATTACCTCATTCGCATTTGCTCAAAAAACGAATTTTAATTTGTTGGTAGGCACCTATACAGCGCCAGGCAAAAGTGAAGGAATTTATAGTTATAATTTTGACACCACGAACGGGGAAACGGTATTGAAGAGCCTGACAAAGGGCCCTAAAAACCCAAGCTACCTGGCCATTTCACCTGATGGAAAATATGTTTATACGGTTAATGAAACAGGTAAGGGCAGTACAGTAAGTGCATACAGCTACGATGCAAAAACCGCGGACTTAATTTTTTTAAACAAAGTAGATAGCAAGGGTGCTGATCCTTGTTATATTACTGCAGATGCCTACAATGTTATTGTAGCAAATTATTCTGGTGGCAGCTTGGCTGTGTTTAAACGGAAGCCTGATGGTTCGTTAACGGAGTCTATTCAAGTAATTCAGCACATTGGAAAAAGTATCGACCCCAAGGGCAGGCAAGCATCGGCACATGTGCATATGGCCAAATTTACCCCAGATCGCAAACATATGGTAGTTAATGATCTGGGTGAGGACAAAATTTACGTTTACAACTATAATTATAACGGCGGCGAGAAAACCCTAACAGAAAAGCAAGTAGTTAAAATGAATGTTGGAACGGGGCCAAGACACATCACTTTTAGTCCGAATGGAAAGTTTGCTTACCTTGTTCATGAATTTAACGGTCTTATTTCAGTGTTTTCTTACAACAATGGCACTTTAACCAAAATAGATGAGATTGGTACGGCTTCAAAAGATTTTGATGGTAAAATAGATGCTGCTGACATCCATGTATCTGCAGATGGAAAATTTCTTTACGAAACCAATCGTGGCGATGCCAATACCATTTCTGTATTTTCTATTCTTGCCAATGGAAAGTTAGAACCAGTAGAAACGATAAGCTCAATGGGTAAGGGACCAAGAAACTTTACCTTTGACCCCTCTGGCAAGTTTTTGCTCGTTGGCCACCAATACACGAATGAAATTGTAATCTTCAAAAGAAATCTTACCACAGGTAAACTTACAGATAGCGGAAAAAGAATTGAAGTCGGGGCTCCGGTTTGCTTAGTATTTGATAAATAGCTTGACGCCAATATTCTCCCTTATAAAGTGAGTAATTTACAGAATTAAGTGCATCTTTTGGGGCATATCAAGCCTACGTAAATAATCGCTAGTATAACCAACGTAATATTTATCAGCAGTCGAAGAATGTAGAATGTATAAGTAATACATAAACATCATTTAAATAAGAAAGCCTCACCAGGCATGGTAAGGCTTATTATTGTATTCGCTCCTTCTGCTGGGCTCGAACCAGCGACCCTCTGATTAACAGTCAGATGCTCTAACCAGCTGAGCTAAGAAGGAATTTTTATCCTGGTTAATATTTGTCACCAAAATCCTTTGGCAAATTTCATAAAAAATCCCCACATAAATGTGAGGACTTTTTGCTCCTTCTGCTGGGCTCGAACCAGCGACCCTCTGATTAACAGTCAGATGCTCTAACCAGCTGAGCTAAGAAGGAATGCTGGCACTTCCGAAAACGAGGTTTTATCAGCATTTAAGCTTGTAAACCTTTGTTCGTTTTGGGAATGCAATATTAGGGCTTTTAAATTATTTATGCAATATTTGCAGTGAAAAATTTTTAAAAAAATTCAAAATAAAATATATGAGTCTGATAATCATAGGTACTGTGGCTTTCGATGCTATTGAAACTCCATTCGGGAAAACAGATAAAATTGTTGGAGGCGCAGCTACATACGCCAGCTTAGCAGCATCGTACTTCTACAATAAGGCAAAAATTGTTGCCGTAGTTGGCGATGATTTCCAAAAAGCCGACATTAACACCTTTGCCGAACATGGCATAGATACCGAAGGCTTGCAAATTAAAGCAGGAGAGAAATCGTTTTTTTGGTCGGGTAAGTACCATAACGATATGAATAGCCGCGACACCTTAATTACAGAATTAAACGTATTAGAAAACTTCGATCCTATTATTCCAGACAGCTACCAAGATTGCGAATATTTGATGCTGGGCAATTTAACGCCGCAAGTACAACAAACAGTGATCAAGCGCTTAAAAAAACGCCCAAAGCTAATTGTAATGGATACCATGAACTTTTGGATGGATATCATGATGGACGACCTACTGGAAACCATTAAGATGGTAGACGTATTAACCATAAACGATTCAGAAGCTCGTCAACTTTCTGGCGAATACTCTTTAGTTAAGGCTGCAAAGAAAATCCTAACCATGGGCCCGCAGTACCTTATTATCAAGAAAGGCGAACATGGTGCACTCTTATTTCACCAGGATCAGATTTTTTCTGCACCAGCTTTACCTTTAGCAGAAGTGTTCGATCCCACTGGCGCTGGCGATACTTTTGCAGGTGGATTTATCGGTTATTTAGCAAAAGTTGGCACTATCAACTTCAATAACATGAAAAACGCAATCATTTATGGCTCTGCCCTTGCATCTTTCTGCGTAGAAAAGTTTGGTACAGAGCGTTTATTAAACCTAACCGAACAAGAAGTTGCCGCCCGCATACAAGAGTTTGTAAGCCTAAGCGCATTTACAATCGAGGCTTAAATTATAGCTACCGCAAAGCCACAACAAGCTAAATTTTACAATTTTGCCTGTTGTGGCTTTTATTTCAAGTTACTTTTCCAATCGGTATAAACTTCTCAAACACCGCATCTGTATGCGGCGCATCTGGCAATTCATCCGTTAAATCCTGTCCTGCCCAGTGTTCGTAATGTTTGCCATTCCGCCACAAACGGCTCTCGGTCATGTCGTAAATCAATCCCTTATACGCCACCCAAATTTGCGGCCTATCTTGTCCGTTTCTTAAGGCGAGTTGTTGTTTCGTATAAACAGGTAAATCCATTTTAAATCATCATTAGAAGCGCAACACCCATGCGCTATACAACTGGTAGCTCCCGCTTTTCGCTTTTACGCTTCACTCGTCGTGCCTCCTCGTTGCAGGGTAACGCTACAATCGGGGCTAGATGGCCAAAGCAGAAGTGTATTTGTTGGCGTAAGGCCCCTAAAATCCATCGGCTCATCAGCAAAATTATCCAGCTAGCACCTTTTTGTTAGCCCTATCTTTAAACCATTCGTACAAATAAATATTCATTAGCAACAAAGCCATCAAATAGAAATGATCTTCGAACGGAATGGTACCCACCCTAAAAGCTAAATTCTCTTTATTGTTGTACATTACCACAGGGATTGCAGTTAAAAAACCATTTACAATATAAAATGGAATCAGGGCTACCAGATAGGCCCGGTAGAAACGATACATAAAACGATATTTAGCGTTTATGTATTCTACATAAGCCAGCACAAGAAGTAAAAAACCAAAATTAATTAGTGTATACCACCTGTTGTAACCGAAAAACAACATGGCTACACACAAGCCCAAAAATAAGTTGCTGAGCGATAAACTGTATTGCTGGAGGGTATTTTTCGGAAAATAAACGTTAAGGCATTCGTATATAAAAATGCAAGCATAGGGAACGGTGAGAAAAAACAATATCTCCTCTAGTGGCAAGCCAAAAAAGTTAATACCAACAATATAATCTGCATTAAAAGACCAAACATTAAGCTTGGTAAACAACATGTCCCACACCAAAAAAACCAAACCGGTTATAAAAATGGCCGGTAGTACAAAACGCCACTTGCTAAAAAAATGCACTTTTTTATCAAAAGACAGCACCAAAGGAAAAAAAATTACTGCAATATTAATGAGTAGATAAGTGTAGTTCATTTAAATGTATCTCTTTAAAATTTTTACTTCATCTGGGGTACAGCGTTTACTTTCAATCATAAACTTCGCTACATTTTTGATAAGCTCAGTGTCTGCTACACCAAAGTTCTCGTTTCGGTAGTGCTTAATAATTTCCTTTCTATCCACAGTTAAATCTTTACTAAATCCTAAAAAACCTGGAGTAAAATGCTCGATGGAAAATCGCATAAACCGAATTTCCAAATTTTCTCTATCCATATCTATGGCCTTTTGCATGGTTTTTAGTGCTAACTTAACATACTTTATTTTGTTATATGGGTTCCATGCATGTTTAGCCTTTAGTGCCTCTAATGTACCCATGTATCCCATTACCAAAGCGGTTTTATTGTTTAGTTTGAGTAAGTTTTCATACATGGAATCGGTAAGCTTTGAATCTTCTACAGCCCTCACTAAATCAACTTTAAGTATGGCAATTTCTTTGTTAGATAGTTGCGCATGGGCAAACGTAATTCCGAGAAAAAATAGCGCTAAAAATATTTTGAATTTCACCATGTGTTGGGATAAAGGTAGCAAAAAGCTATCCAGAATTGTTATATCGATGTTATGTTTCTCTTATTATAGGCAAATACGACATCAAAATCAGGTAAATTTCTTTTATTTACATTATGGATAAAAAACCGAAAATAACGGTTATAGGTGCAGGATTCGCAGGTCTGTCTGCTGCTGCTTTATTGGCTAAGGAAGGTTACAGCGTAACTGTTATTGAGAAGAATGAAATGGCCGGCGGAAGGGCAAGAATCTGGAAAAAAGACGGGTTCATTTTCGATATGGGCCCAAGCTGGTATTGGATGCCCGATGTTTTCGAAAACTATTACCAACTTTTTGGTAAAACCACTTCAGATTTTTACGAGCTCGTTCGACTAGATCCGTCCTACCGAATTTATTTTGGTAAAAATGATAAGCTTGATATTCCTGCAACAGAAGAAGCGCTCTATCAGTTATTTGAGCAGTTGGAGCCAGGATGCAGCAGTAACCTGGATTCATTTTTAAAGCAAGCTAAATATAAGTACGATGTAGGTATGAATGAATATGTGTTCAAACCGTCGCACAGTGTAATGGAATATTTCGATCCGCGATTGGCAGTTAGTGGGATAAAACTACAGCTGCTTGGCAACATGCGAAACCATGTACACAAATTATTTAAAAACGAGAAACTACGCAAGTTACTCGAATTCCCGGTATTGTTTTTAGGTGCAACCCCTCAAAATACACCTGCATTATACAGTTTAATGAATTATGCAGACTTAATTTTAGGCACCTGGTATCCAATTGGCGGTATGCACAGCATTGTTGCTGCTATGCAAAAAATTGCCGCTGAACAGGGTGTAAGGTTTATCTTCGATACCGAAGTAAAGAAAATTGAGGTTAAAGATAGCATTGCAAAAGCTTTAGTTACTTCAAATGGTATTTTTGAAACCGATTTTATAGTGGGCAATGCAGACTACCACCACATAGATCAACATTTGTTAGAAAAGCCCTACCGTAATTACGATGAAAAATATTGGGATAGCAGAACCATGGCGCCCTCTTGCCTATTATTCTACATCGGACTTAATAAAAAACTCACGAACATACTTCATCATAATCTTTTCTTCGATGAGGATTTTGATGCCCATGCAGATGAAATTTATACCGATGCGAAATGGCCGAGTAAACCCTTATTTTATGCCTGCTGCCCATCGGTTACTGATGAATACGTTGCACCAGCGGGATGCGAAAATCTCTTTTTCCTGGTGCCGGTTGCGCCAGGACTGGCAGATGGCGAAAGCCAAAGAGAAGCATACTTTAAGTTATTGGTGCAGCGCTTTAAAAATTTAACAGGCAACGATATTAGCGATGCTGTAATTTTTAAAAGAAGCTATGCCATGAATGACTTTGTATCAGATTACCATGCTTTTAAAGGCAATGCTTATGGTTTAGCAAACACATTAAAACAAACCGCTATTTTAAAGCCGAAGATGAAAAGCAAAGTAACAAACATGTTATACACTGGTCAATTGACTGTTCCGGGGCCTGGAGTGCCACCAGCCATCATATCTGGGCAAGTGGCTGCAAAAGAAATAATAAAAAAGTTTAAAAAAGCTTGACAAATTTAAAATTTCCCTTATCTTTATATCCACAAAACAAAAACACTGCAAATAACCTCTAAAACGCAATATTGTTTGAGGTTTGCTTTGGTTTCGAAATGATAGCGAAGGATTACTGTTGAAAGCAAAAATAAGAATCAACTAACCAAATATATGATAAGCAATAAGGCCTGGATATTTTCCGGGCCTTTTGCTTTTATAGACTTTCGACACTAGCATTCGTTTTACTGTACCATGTTATCGTATTATTTTTGGATTTTGCCTGCAGGGAAAAGACTTTATAGCCCCGATAGAGTGGAAAGCCCGGAGCCCATTTTTTCTATGGGCGAGGACTTGGAGTGATAGCGGGACTATCCGTTAAAATGAAATGCAAGCTTTGCGCTTCAAAAAAAGACAAAAAAAAGCCTCAACCGAAGTTGAGACTTGCTTTCTGATAGATGTGCCTTATGCCACTTCTGATAGGGCAATTTCTTTAGAATATGTTTTAAGGTATTTTTTCAGAATTCCTCTTGCAACGTGAATTCTGGTTTTAACTGTTCCAATTGGAATCTGCAACATATCTGCAATTTCGTGGTATTTGTAACCTTCGAAATAGCGAATAAATGGCACGTAATATTCTTCGGGTAATTGCGCAAGTGCTTTATCGATATCGCCCAACACAAACTTACTTTCTGCCTGATTTTTTGTGGCACTGTATGAAAGATTTGCTGATGAAATATCTTCGCTCTGTGTAATTAGTGTATTTGTTTTAACCAAGCGACGGTAGTTGTTTATGAAAGTATTTTTCATGATGGTAAACAACCAGCCTTTTAAATTGGTGCCTTCTTTAAACTTATTATAGTAAGTTATGGCTTTAAGCATGGTATCTTGAACAAGATCATTGGCATCTTCGGCATCTTTAGTGAAGTTCAAAGCATATGATCTAAGAGAGACAGCGTGATGGTTAACCAGATGGTTGAATTCAAATTTTGTCATGATATTTAGCTTTAGGTAGATTTATTGAAATGAATTGATGTTCATTTCGCACAAACTTTAACAAACTTGATACCAAAAAAACTTGGCACGCCACTAAAACTATTGAGGTAACTTAAGGCAAGATTTCGTCACAGAATATTTACTTCGCGTTCCAGAGTGACTCCAAAAGTAGACTTCACACTGTCTATAATTTGTTCGGAAAAATTATATATCTCCGAGCCAGTTGCATTGCCATGGTTTACCAAAACAAGTGCCTGGTTTTTCCAGGTGCCCGTTTGCCCTATCACCTTGCCTTTCCAACCACATTGCTCTATTAGCCAACCGGCAGCGAGTTTTATGCTACCATCTGCCGTTGGGTAATGAACCACATCAGGATGCTGGGCAACAATATCGGCAAATTCATGTTTCTCGATAACGGGGTTTTTGAAAAAACTGCCTGCATTACCAATAGTAGATGGATCTGGCAACTTGCCTACCCTGATAGCAGAAACAGCGGCAGACACATCGGCAATTGTGGGTGCTACGATCTCTCGCTTTTGCAATTCTGCTTCAATTGCCCCATAAGAAATGTTAATTTTTGGCTGGGAGCTTAAATGAAAAGTTACAGATGTGATAATGTATTTTCCTTTTAAAGCACCTTTGAAGACGCTCTCCCGATAGCCGAAATGACAATCGGCAAAAGTAAACGTCCGAATTTCGCTGGTTGCAATTTCAAATGCAGTACAACTTGTAAATACGTCTTTAAGCTCTACGCCGTAAGCGCCAATATTTTGGATGGGCGAGGCGCCTACCGTTCCAGGAATCAAACTTAAATTTTCTACACCCGCATAACCATGTTCTACACAATAATTAACTAAATCGTTCCAAACAACTCCTGCTCCTGCTGTAACTTCGATTACATCTCCATTTATTGCTGATGTAATTCCTTGAATGCTGATTTTAATAACAAGACCGTCGTAATCTTTGGTAAATAGCACGTTGCTGCCTCCTCCTATAACCAGTAGGTTCGCCGCCTTACTAATTGGATCTTGAAACAATGCTTTCAAATCCATTTCTGATGCTATTTCTACAAAATATTTGGCCTTTGCATTAACAGCGAATGAATTGTAAGGCTTTAAAGAAATGTTCTCTTGAATGTGAAGCATAATGGTTTGGTTTGCTCGGCAAAAGTAAGAGAAAATTTAGTTAAGGAACAATTTTGGTAATTTCCTTATCGAAATTAAAACTAAGTTGTTCTGAAGAAGATCTACTGGTTTTAATATGAGAGAGCTTCCAACCAATAAATTTTGGTTTTGTTTTAGCTAACGCTAACAACCGATAGCGCTGCTTGGTTAAAGCTGCGCTTATTAAACCTACACTGTCTGATTCCTCCTGATCTAGATGCTCAATTTGACTTTCCAAAACTGCCAATGTGGTATCTAGCTCTTCCCCTTTTTTTAAACTATCTGCATACGCTTTGGGCGAGATGTTGTAAAGACTATCAAACTTCGCCTCATCGAAATTAAATTTCTGATCTACATCTTTGTATTTAGTGTTTACAAGTGCAATTGCTCGCTCCTTATCTGTTTTCTTTGTACAACCTAATATACATAGGGCGGTAACCAGGACTAATAGCTTAGATAAATTCTTCATAAAAATGTACGGCTTAAAATATTATAAATGATGTCTATGGTTTAATCTTTGATGATTACGATCCTAAAAGTGCTAAACCTTTTTTAATAGATTCTTTCTTACAAAGAGTAAACCAAAAGCTTTGCTTTTCTCTTTGCCTAGATTTTTATGATGAATTTTATGTGCTTTCCTAATTGCCTGCAGGTAGCTGTTGTTGCTTTTAAATGTCTTGAATCGCCGATGCACAAACCAATCGTGGATGACGAAATAGATAAGCCCATAGCAACTAATTCCTACACCAATAAAAAAACGGTAGCCAAAACCTGTACGATCTATATACATTAACCATAAAGATAGGGCTGCAAAAAGTAACGCGAATAGATCATTCCACTCTAAAAATGCATGCGACGGCTGGTGATGGGTTTTATGCAAAAACCACAGCGGGCCATGAAAAAGGTATTTGTGAATGCACCATGATAAACATTCCATGATAACGATGGTGCAAAGAATAGTTCCGATATGGGCAAGTAGCAGCATAGGTAAACAAATTTAACGATGATAACATATAGTAAACCAAGGGAAAAGGATTTCTTCTGTCACAAAAATGTAACGATGTAATGTTTTTATTAATCAGTTGATTAACATTTGAAATTTAACCTTTATTTTTGACTAAAATATTAAAAAGGTCAGAAAGTAGAAAAGTAAAATGATTGTAGCTGATAAGAAGCGGGAACAAATTATTGAGGGTGCTATAAAACGTTTCAGCCATTTTGGAATTGGTAAAACTACCATGAACGATATTGCTGATGATTTATCGGTGTCGAAACCATCGCTTTATTACTATTTCCCAGATAAGCGAAGTTTGATAGTTGGTGTGATTGAAAAAGTGTTTACCGATTATTTTGATGCATTAAAGAAGAAATATAGTCCTGATGATCCACTAGAAAACATTTTGTTTCAAAGCATTGAGATCCGGAATACCTTTTTTATGAAATATTTTATGTTGAGGATTTCTGAAGGACTGCCTGATATTTTTAATGACGATGTTACAAAACAGAAACTTGCCGCTCTAAAAGATTCGGAGAAAGATTTTTTTGCAAAAGTGTTTGAGAAAGCCATGATTAAGGGAGAGATTAAGCACGAAAACATGGCGCACGTAGCCGAGTTGTACTTGGAAAGTTTAATGGGCCTCACAAATATGTGTATCATGAAGCTTGGCAAAGATCTCCTTCCTGACAAAAAAGCCGTAACCGTAATGACACAGAAACAGAAAGATCTTTCACTAATTTTTAGCAAGGGCCTTAAATGCTAATGGCAGGTTAAAATAGTATAAAACAAAAAAATTGATCCCACCTGGGACTCAAAAACTAAGAAGAACCCAAAAACAAAAAACAATATATTATGCTTAGAGTAAAAATGGTAAAACTAATGCTCATCCTAATTATAGGCATGACTTTACCTGAACTGGTAGCTGCACAGCAGCAAGTTACCTTAAAGGATGCATTAACCTATGCACTCCAAAACAATGCCCGGGTTCGTAAAGCGAAACTGGATATTGAAGGCGGAAGGTATAAGGTAGAAGAAGTTAGGGCACAAGCTCTACCACAACTAAGTGGTGTTGCTGGCCTAACATACAATCCCATTATCGGCCAACAGGTTGTCGATTTTGGCGGACAGTTGCAAACACTCAAATTTGGGCAGAAATGGAATTCAAATGCCGGGCTCCAACTTTCGCAACAAATATTTAACCAACAAGTTTTTACCGGCTTACAAGCTGCAAGATCTAGTGAAGAATATTATAATTTAACTTCACAATTAACAGAAGAACAAATTATCGAACTGGTTGCAAACAACTACTATCAGGTTTTGGTAAACAGACAACAATTAAATGTCATTGATACGAATATCAAAAACGTGAATATTGTAGAGAAAGTAATTTCAAATCAGTTTAAGAATGGCCTTGCGAGAAAAATTGATGTTGACCGGATTAATGTTAATCTTACCAACCTAACTACGCAAAGAGAACAGGTAGTTAATGCCATCATCCAGTTAGAAAACCAATTGAAATTTGCAATGGGTATGCCTGTGGCTACGCCAATTACTTTACCAACGACAGAATTAACAGAGGTTAAACAACTTCCATTGTTTACAGATTCTATCGACTTGGCTAATAGAACAGAAGTGAAATTGCTAGATAATCAAGATAAGTTGCTGTCGTTACAGCGTAAATCTATTGTGGCCGAATATTACCCGACGCTTTCTCTATCGGGTAATTATACCTACTCTAGCCAAAGTAACAGTTTCGATTTCTTAAGCTCAAACGCTTCTTCTATTGGGTTTGGCTCATCTGCAATAGGTTTAACCCTAAGGGTGCCAATATTTAACGGATTTTTAACACGTTCTAAAATCCGCCAGCAGGATATAACCATTAAGAAAGCGCAGGAAGATAGACGCGAAGCTACAAACTCCTTAAACTTAGCTTACGAGAATGCAAAAATTCAGCTTCGGAACAATTTGAATACGATTAAATCTCAGCGTAAGAACGCCGATTTAGCACAGGAGATTTATAAAAGTACTCAGAACAACTACAATAACGGTTTAGCATCTTTAACAGATTTACTTGAAACGGAAAACTCGTTAACCGCAGCACAAAACAGTTATACACAGGCCTTATTAAATTATAAGATAGCCGAAATACAATTAATAAAATCAAACGGAAATATTAAATCGCTAGTACAATAGAAATGAAAAGAGTAATTACAATCATTATCGTAGTTGTTGTTGCCTTAGGTGCAATAGCCTATGTGTTAAACAAGAATAAAAAGAAAAACGAAGAGAAAACTGCTTTCATTGCTAAGGGTGGCGGTGCCGTTGCAGTTCGTGTAGCTAATGTAGAGAAAAAGGTTGTGGATATAGATTTCGTGGCTAATGGTAACTTTATTCCGAAACAGGAGTTAAACTTTTTATCAGAAAATGCTGGTCGTGTAACTGCAATCTATGTAGATGAAGGCGCTCGCGTAAGCAAAGGCCAGGTATTGGCTCGTATAGATGCCGAAATTATAAATACCGACAGAGAAACTGCGCAAGCCACTTACGAAAATGCTAAGCGTGATGAAGCCAGATACCAAAGCTCATTTGAAACAGGTGGTGTAACCCAGCAACAGTTAGACCAGGCTAAGTTGGCTACCAGAAATGCTAAACTGCGCTTACAGGCTTCGCAACGCAGGCTTAGCGATGCAAATATTAAATCGCCTATTAATGGCATTGTAAATAAGCGATACATTGAAGTAGGTGCTTTTGTAACAGCGCAAGGAACGCAACTTTTCGAGTTAGTAGATGTATCTAAATTAAAGCTTAAAGTTAATGTTAACGAATCGCAGGTAGCAAGTTTAAAAATAGGCGACAATATCGACATCAAGTCTAATGTTTTTCCAGATGAGAAATTTTCTGGAAAAGTAACCTTTATCGCTGCCAAAGCAGATGCAACCCTAAATTTCCCTATTGAAATTGAAGTTGACAACAACAGCAAAAGCAATTTAAAAGCTGGTATGTATGGCACTGCCGTTTTCAATTTCCCTAAACAAGCACCAAGCATTCTCATCCCACGTACCTCATTTGTAGGTAGTGTAAGCAGTAACCAGGTTTTTGTGCTCGATAAAGCAAATAACACCTCGAAGGTGCGAAATGTAGTTAGCGGCAGAATTTTGGGAGATAATGTTGAAATTCTAGACGGTTTGAAAGAAGGCGAAACGGTAATTACCAGTGGCCAGATTAACCTTGCTGATGGTACACCAGTAAGCATTGTTAAATAAGTTTGGCTTGAGGCAGCTCCATAACAGGTGAATTGACTGAGCTGTAGTGGACGCATAACAGTTCATTCGCAATAAAATATTAAGATGAAGATAACAGACATATCTATAAAAAGGCCTTCACTGGTAATCGTGGTATTTACCGCACTTACTTTGTTAGGGCTATTAAGTTACTTTTCGTTGGGTTACGAATTACTTCCAAAATTCTCCAACAACGTAGTATCTATCGCAACCATCTATCCGGGTGCGTCGCCAGCAGAAGTTGAAAACACGGTAACTAAGAAAGTTGAAGATGCCGTTTCTTCGATGGAAAATATAAAGAAACTAAATGCAGTATCTTATGAGAGTTTATCTGTAGTTACTATTACATTAACCGATGCAGCAAACATTGATATTTCCTTAAATGATGCGCAACGTAAGGTAAATGCTATTCTTGCAGATCTTCCCGATGATGTGAAAGCACCATCATTATCTAAATTCTCTTTAGATGATTTGCCGGTAATTACCATGACGGCCTCCGCAAACATGGATGATGTAAGCTTTTACGACTTGATTGATCAAAGAATTGCGCCAGTAATTTCACGGGTAAGTGGTATTGCCCAGGTAAACTTGGTTGGTGGCTCTGAACGTGAGATCCAGGTTTCTTTAGACGCTGCTAAATTGCAGGGCTACAATCTTTCCGTACCCCAGGTACAACAAATGATTTTAAGCTCTAATTTGGATTTCCCTACCGGAAGTGTTAAAACGCAAAATCAGGATGTTTTAATTCGTCTATCTGGTAAATACAGAAGTATTGATGAATTAAGAAATTTAGTAATAACCACCTCAAAAACTGGTGCGCAAATTCGTTTAGGCGATGTAGCTGATATACAGGATTCGAAGAAAGAAACAGAAAAACTTGCCCGAATTAATCGCCAATCATCTATCGCTATTCAAATTATTAAACAAAGTGATGCCAACGCGGTAAAAGTAAGTGAGGGTGTGCATGCAATTATCGATAAGCTTAAGAAAGAGTATGAGGGAGAGAAACTGAACATTGCAATTGTTAACGACAGTTCAATATTTACGTTAGAATCTGCCGATGCCGTTATACACGATTTAATTCTCGCAGTTGTATTGGTAGCATTCGTAATGCTTTTCTTTCTTCACAGTTTACGTAACGCCTTAATTGTAATGGTTTCAATTCCAGCTTCGCTAATTGCAACCTTCATTGGCATTAATCTTTTTGGCTATACCCTAAACCTGATGTCTTTATTAGGTCTATCGCTCGTGGTAGGTATCCTGGTAGATGATGCTATTGTGGTATTGGAAAATATTCAGCGACACATGGAAATGGGTAAAAACAAAGTTAGGGCAGCCTCTGATGCGACCAGGGAAATTGGTTTTACTGTTGTATCGATTACGATGGTAATTGTTGTGGTGTTCTTCCCTATTGCTATCAGTTCTGGTTTAGTATCGAATATTTTAAGGCAATTTTGTGTGGTTGTAATTATAGCAACTTTACTATCATTGGTTGCTTCATTCACAATTGTTCCTTTACTTTTCTCCAGGTTTGGAAAGTTAGAACACATTGAAGGCAAAAATATTTTTGGTCGTTTTATTTTATGGTTCGAAAAGCAGCTTAAAAAATTCACAATTTGGATTACAAGTGTTTTAACATGGTCATTAAACCATAAAAGGCGTACAATTGCTGCCGTTGTAGTTCTATTTGTTGCGGCTATGTGGCTTGCCGGCGCTGGTTTTATCGGATCTGAATTTTTTCCAAAATCTGATAAGGGAGAATTCCTGGTTCAAATTGAATTACCAAAAGATGCACCATTAGAAAAAACCAATTTCTATACTCAAAAAGCCGAAGCTTTCTTAGATAAACAGCCAGAAATTACTCAACTAATTACAACTGTTGGTCAGGCAAGTGGTGACTTTGGAGGTACGCAGGCCACTGCATATAAATCGGAGATCAACGTTAAACTGGTAGATCGTAAAAAGCGCCAAGGCGTTTCTTCAGATATTTTTGCAACAAAAATGAGCCGGGCGCTGGCAAAAGAACTGGTTGGGGCAAAAGTTAAAACTGTGCCTATTAGTATTTTGGGTATTGCAGAGAACGCTCCAATTAGCATGGTGATAATGGGTTCTAACCTAGATAGTGCGTTAAAGTATGCAGAAGGTGCAAGGAATCTTTTAGCAACTGTTCCAGGAGCGACTGAGATTAAACTTTCGGTAGAGAAAGGAACGCCTGAAATTAATGTTCAGGTAGATCGAGATAAAATGTCGGCAGTTGGCTTAACACTTGCCACAGTAGGTTCCACAATGCAAACAGCATTTGCGGGAAATACCGATGGTAAGTATAGAAAAGGGGAATACGAATATGATATCAATATTCAATATCAAGACTTCAACAGAAAGGATGTTGATGATGTACGGAACCTCATTTTTATTAATGATAAAGGTGCACAAATCAAGTTATCGCAATTCGCAGACATTACGGAAGGTTCGGGGCCAAGTCAGTTAGAACGCTTTAATAAATCAACTTCAGTATCTGTTCAGGCACAATCTATTGGTAGGCCAACAGGAACAATTGTTGCTGATTTTAAAGCCAAATTAAAGGAGTTGCAAGACAATGGTAAGTTAAAAGCCCCGGTTGGTGTTAGTTATACCTGGGGTGGAGATGAAGAAAACCAGGCTGAAGGTTTCGGTACTTTGGGGATTGCTTTACTCGCGGCTCTAATTTTGGTTTATTTAATTATGGTTGCTTTATACGATAGTTTTGTATATCCATTCGTTGTGATGTTTTCATTGCCGCTGGCTTTGATAGGTGCATTCCTTGCATTAGCATTAACAAACAACTCAATCGGTATCTTTACCATATTAGGTTTTATTATGCTAATGGGTTTAGTAGCAAAGAATGCGATTATATTGGTCGATTTTACAAACCACATGAAGGCCGAAGGTAAATCCACTATAGAAGCTTTAATTTTAGCCAACCACGCTCGTTTACGTCCTATTCTAATGACCACCATTGCCATGATTTTCGGGATGCTTCCTATTGCATTGGCCAGCGGTGCAGGTGCAGAATGGAAAAATGGTTTGGCTTGGGTAATTGTTGGTGGTTTAACAAGTTCGCTATTCTTAACTTTAATCGTGGTACCAGTTGTGTACCTCATTTTCGATATGATGTTAGAAAAATTAGGCTTTAATAAAAAGGGAAAAACCATTGATGAGCTAATGGTTGAACCCTATGATCATAAAGATGTTTTAGAATACGATTTAGATCAACAACATTAATATCAGATTTTTTTGAATTATTAATTAGCCTCGATACACATCGGGGCTTTTTTTTTCAGGTCAGTATTAGACTCTTAGATCCTGCAACAAATTCAGTATGACGACAACAATAACAAACAAATATTACACAACATTGTATATTAGGGGTTATGTTTAAAACTGCGTTAACGCTCTTATTTGTGAGCATTTCTATCTTTGCCATAGCCCAGCATCCGCCGGTATTCCCGGCAATGACTTCCGATTCCTCATTTATTAAAATTGCTAACCTAGACATTAGCTTGGTAAAATATAGTTATAAACCCAATGGTGTGAAGTTTTTGGTTGTACATGATAATGAAGATACTGGGGTTAAAGCCGCTTTCGATTACATTCGATGGAGTGGTGGAGAAATCATTGATAGTCAGTATGGCGGCGTAAGAGATTACGTATTTAGTCATATGGACGATCCCTATCGCATAGATCCAAACGCAATTTATACCGAAACTGGCGTAGCCACTCGCCTTAAAAGATCGCCATATAGCTCAAACGAGGTAGAGAAGCTTATTTTATCGGCAGGCAAACAAATTGTCAATTTTTACAATCCAACAGAAACAGGCTATTTCCTAACCTTACATAATAATGCAGACGGTGGTTTTGGCATATCTTCCTATCTACCTGGTTATGATTTGGCAAGTACTGCAGACTCGGTACATATTAATTTTAATATGGATAATGATGATCTAATTTATGTTACTGAACAGAGACTATTTAATAGTTTTAAAAAAGCCAACGTAAACGTGATTTTGCAATCGAAATTTGTGGAGAATGATGGTTCGCTATCGGTATATGCTATGCAGCAAAATATCCCGTATATTAATGTCGAAGTTCAGCATGGCCACCAAGATGTTAATTTAAGATTGATAGAAATTGCAGTAGCAATACTAAAAGAACATAGCCTGATCAGGAACGAATAGCGCTTAGTTTATGGCTTTGATTTTTCCCACCAGAAAACTTACCAGCAAGCCAAATATCCCAATAATGGCATAGGAATATTGCAGGCTAAGTAATTCTGAAATATAACCAATAATTGGTGGCCCAGCTAAAAACCCGAAGTAACTAACGGTAGAAACCATGGCAATTGCCATACCCGGCGCAATTTTACCAGTTTTACCAGCAACACTATAAACGGTTGGCACAATACTGGAAACGCCAATTCCAACCAGCATAAAACCTATAGTTGCCGTAACCAGATATGGTAAGAAGACGGAGAGAAACATCCCTGTCGAAATAATTAAGCCGCTAATTTGAATGGTTCTTTTGCGACCTAATTTTTCAATGATTTTATCTCCAACGAAGCGTCCGGAGGCCATCATAATCATGAATGATGCATACCCTAAAATAACTAGCGATTTTGGCGCATGTACAATTTCTTTAAAATATACACCACTCCAATCGAACATTGCACCTTCTGTAGCCATACTACAGAAACCAATAATACCCAACTGCAAAAGTGAACCTTCTGGCATGGTAAAGAATCTCGGCTTCCGTTCTGCTTTAGCACCTTTACCAGGAACCAAATGCTTGTGGTTAAAGATTACGTTTAACCATACCAAACCAGTGATAAACCAAAAATGGTAGTAGGGTATAATGTGCAGGTTTACCATTAATAGCCCTACCAATGCGCCAATGAAACCTGCAATGCTCCAGGCCCCGTGGAAGGATGTCATAATTGGCCTTCCAAATAATTTTTCAGCTTCTGCGCCCTGCGTGTTTACCGCAATGTTACACATGTTTCCAACAACACCAAAAAGCAGCAAACAAATACCCAATTGCCACGGTGCAGCAGCCAAACCTAGGTTACCTAGAGCCACTACATAAAGCGGCGCCATAATGGTAAGTATTTTTTTACTGCCATATCTGGTTACCAAACCGGCAGAGATTGGCATAGTAATCATTTGACCCACAGGAAGTGCAATCAAAATAGTACCTAAGTCGGCATCAGATAGATTTAAGGAATGCTTAATTTCTGGAATGCGACTGGCCCATGATGCAAAAGCAATTCCCTGACCAAAATAAAATAATGAAACCGCCAGCCGAGTTCTATTGGAAGCGCTTGGCGTTTCAACAGGTGTAACCACAGTGCTGCTTAAAATGCTGTTATTTTCCTGTATTTCTTCCAATTGATTTTGCGTGCTGATTAAAAAACGATTTAGCTTACAAATGTCCTTAAATCAAATGGAATATTAAAGCACTAATTTCAATAGAATTTTTAAGCAAAAAACCCGCTTACAGGCGGGTTTTCTATAATTAAAAATGCTTCTATTAAATTCTATTCGGCTGAAAAAATTTTACGGTTCCATCGCCTTCGCTGGCCACTACTAATAAACTTCTTCCATTCGGACTATCTTTTGGCTTAATAAACAATACGCCTTCCGGTGCATCTCCCGTTGAGAATAATTGAACAAATTTTGGCGAAGTAGGTATGGAAATATCGTAGACGGCAATCATATCAACCCTTTCCATTCCAATAAAGGCTAAAGTTTTGCCATTAACTTCTGCTACAGTCACCCCTTCTACTTCTACGCCTTTATTGTCAGATCGTTCATCATCATACTTTCCTGCATTAATTACTTGCTGTTCTAAATCTTTACCAATATTTGCAACTAGAGCACCGGTACTGGCATTTAAAATGCTCAAACTCCTTCCGCCGGTAGCGTACAATTCGTCATAGTCACCATCCCCATCCGTATCACCAAAAGCTTTGGTTATGGTTAACCTACCCAAATTTGCATCAAGCTGGAGCGTAGAAGCTGTCGGGAATTTAGTTGGATCTAATTTTAAGCCCTTCACCCGTACTTCCTCATCGTAGCCTTTCCATGCCCTGGTATCTCCTTCATTTGCCAAGGCCAGGTATGCCGTACCACCTGTGCTGAAATATGAAATGGCATCTGGGAGATAAAACGCCTTAATTGGCCAAGTACCTAGAGCAATTTTATTGTCCTTATCGCTTACATCGAATGCATTTTCAGCATTGCTAATGTCTCTTGTTCCCAAAGGGATAATTTTGGTAATTGTTCCTGCCGTGATATCAACTTCGGCTACACCATTATTTTCCTGGAGCGTTACATAGGCTTTTTTCGAATCATTACTGATTGCGATATATTCTGGTTCTATATCCTGAGCAAAACTGGCGTTTAAACCATAGATGTGGAAACCGCCATTGACTAATGCAGTTTTTTGTGATTCGAAAGCAGCAAAATCCAAGGTTTTAACAGCATAATTATCTTTAATGTTGATGATGGAGATGGTTCCACTTGGATCTACAGTATATGCATCGTTAGGTTCGCCTTCGTTTGCGCTAAGAATGTAATTCCCATCCGGACTAAAGGTTACCATATCTGGCATTGCACCTACAACAATTTTTTTAACTTCTGATAAATCTGAAGTTTTTAACACAACCACATCTCCATTGCCTTGTTTATCTGCACCATCTAAGGCTACAGCCAACAAGCCATTGCTTACCGCCACACTGTTTATGCCCGCATTGGCTGGGTAGCTTAAAGTTTTCAGTTTAGTTACTGTAGGATAATTGGAAAGGTCTACCACTTCTACCTTTGCACCACCTTCGTTGCTTACCACAAAAAGTTTTTTAGTTAAAGGATCATAAGCAGAAATTTCTGCTGAAGTTTCGCCACCAAGATCAATTGATGCAATTTCTTTAAAACTTGCAATGTCTTCGGCAACTATAGGCTCTTTAGTTGGCTCGTTTATTGGTTCTGCATTTTTCTTACAGGCGGCAAATGCCAGCGTTGCCGAAAATAAGGCAACGAATAGTTTTTTACGATTCATGGTTAATTTAATGTCTGAAACGCAAAAATAATTTTAGATAATGCACCTATTGGTCTGTTTATATTATGCTTTTGTTAAGAAATATTGTTTACACTTTGCCATACAATTGCGTAAACTTTTGCATGGGCAATAAGGTGGACTTTTGCATGAGGGATAGTAGTGAAAATCCTTTTTGGCATACGTGCTTTGAAAAAGGAGCCGGTTTTAGTTTCGCTCCAATTGCTGTTAATGGCTACAGCACTGTGGCAAAAAGATTGTAACAGATAGCCCGACCCTTGCGTAGCTTGGGGCATGCCCAAACAATTGAGCTACAGAATTATAAGGCAAAAAAAAGCCGATAGCTAGTATCGGCTTTAATAGGTTTGGCGCACCAGTGTGCTTTATTTGTTAAATATGTATTGCCCTGTTCTCGGTAGCGGCTAAAGCAGCTTCTTTTAAGGCTTCGGTGTAGGTTGGGTGTGCGTGGCAAGTGCGAGCAATATCTTCTGCAGATGCACGGAACTCCATGGCAATTACGGCCTCGGCAATCATGTCTGCTGCACGCGGGCCAATCATGTGTACACCCAAAACCTCATCAGTTGTAGCATCTGCCAATACTTTTATGAAACCATCGGTATCCATACTGGCTTTGGCACGTCCGCTGGCTTTAAAAGGGAAAGAACCTGCTTTATATTTTGTTCCTTTTTCTTTCAACTGCTCTTCGGTTAAACCTACCGAAGCCACTTCTGGCCAGGTATAAACCACACCAGGAATTAAGTTATAGTTAATATGTGGTTTCTGTCCCGCAATAGTTTCGGCAACATAGGTACCTTCGTCTTCTGCTTTATGCGCCAACATGGCACCAGTTATTACATCTCCAATAGCATAAACACCCTTAACGGAAGTTTCTAAATGCTCGTTAACAGGTACTTTTTTACCTCTTTCTTCTACGGTAATGCCAATTTTATCTAAACCCAAGCCTTCGGTATAGGCAGTACGACCAACGGCAACGATGCAGTAATCTGCGTCTAAAGATATCGACTCACCTTTTGGCGTATCGGCGGTAACAACTACAGTTTTGCCATTATTTTTTGCACCTGTAACTTTATGGCCCATGTAAAACTCCATACCCAGGTTTTTCTTTAATACACGTTGCAGTTCTTTGCCCAAACTGGCATCCATTGTACTAATTAATGATGGCAAAAATTCGACAACGGAAACTTTAGTGCCCAAGCGAGCGTATACCGAACCTAGCTCCAAACCGATTACGCCACCACCAATTACAACCATGCTTTTTGGCACTTCTTTGATATTTAAAGCTTCGGTAGAGGTGATGATCCGTTTTTTATCGATTGGTAAAAATGGCAATGCTGTAGGTTTCGAACCTGTTGCGATGATAACATTTTTTGCGGTGATGGTTTCTGTAGTACCATCGCCTTTGGTAATAAGTACGGTATTTTTATCTACGAAAGAGCCAACTCCTTCGAAAGAATCGATTTTATTTTTTTTGAACAAATAAGTAATCCCAGCCGTATTTTGAGCAACAACATCATCTTTACGTGCAATCATTTGTTTCATATCAACTTTTAAATCTTTTAAGTTGATACCATGAGTTGTAAATGTATGGGCTGCGTTGTGGAAATGCTCCGAAGAATCTAATAAAGCCTTTGAGGGAATACAGCCCACATTTAAGCAGGTACCACCAAAAGTTTTATATTTTTCTATTACCGCAGTTTTTAATCCTAACTGTGCACAACGTATTGCGCCTACATAACCGCCCGGCCCTGAACCGATAACAACGACATCGTATTGCATAATTTCTTTAAAATTTGATTGCCCAAATGTAGGTAAAAAAGGCGAAAAGCTGAAAGTCAAATCCTTTAAGCTGCAACATAAAGCCGTAATATAAAAGCAATTTTAAGCTATTATATTGTGTTGTTGAATATAGGTGTGCGCATGAGCAAAATTCAAAAATAACTCGTCGGCGATTTTTAGTTTTTGATGCATTCTAACATTATTTTGGATGGCGTAACAGGTTATTCCTGCAGCAACTGCCGCTTTAACGCCATTGAGTGTATCCTCAAAAACAATGCATTCGCCTTTTGTAATGCCTAATTTTTCGACGCAAAGATTATAGCTTTCTGGGTCGGGTTTACTTTTGCTCACATCGCTTCGCGTAATGAACAAGTTAAAATACTTAGAGAGGCCGTTACGCATGAATACCGCTTCTACGTCTTGCCGCGGACTCGCTGTTACAACAGCAAGTGTTAGCCCTTTATCGAAGTAGTAGCGTACAAAATCTAGTGCATGCGGCATTAAATCGATATCTTTAGTTCTAAATCCATCTAAGGTTGCTTGCTCCCTGTTGTTAATAAAGGCCTCCAGATCAACATCAATTTTGTATTTGCTTACAATGGTTTTAGCATTCTGTGGCAGTGGGATGCCGGCGTAGTTGGCGAGCCAATCTTTAAAATCGCTATTAACCCCAAAATTTGTGAGAAATTCGTTCCAGCAATCGAAATGAAATTTTTCAGAATCGATGAGTGTTCCATCTAAATCAAACAGCAAAGCTTTTATCGTACTCATTCTTATTAGTTAATTCTTAAAAATTTAAGGGAGAATCTCAAACAGGAAAAATTGTTGCTGTTGTGCCGCTGAGAAATTATTATCTACGCAGAAAATAAGCGTTTGATGTCCGTTAGGCAATTTTGGCCCAAAACAAACGCCTTCTACATTATCAATATGCATTGGGAGGGTATCGAAATCGAAAAGTAATTTTTTACCGATTGGTTTTGGCCTATTAGCTGTAAAAGACGAAATACCTTTTACATCTTCTGCCTTACTTAAATCTACCAGAAAAAGCTTTACAAATGAGTGGTCGTCTCTCCCCTTTGCCCACGCCCTTTCTATTACCAAAAGCGTATGGTTATTTACAGCCAGAATTTCGGAAATACCATTTATGTTCCAGTCGTTTTCTTCGGTTGGTTTAATGGGGAGCGCTTCCAAACGATAGGCGTACTGCGCCAGGTTTTTTTTTGTATTAGCATCAAATTTCGAAATTCTAGTAAGTGCTTGGTCGTAGCCAAAATGAGATTGTGCTCCATCTTGGTATAGAGGTTCTTCTAAACTTGCATACAAGGTTTTATAGTTGTCGGCATAGGTTAAACCCTCAAAAAAAGCGTTTTTACGCAGACCGTATGCTTGTTTAGTAATATGAAACCCCTCTGGAAGTGGAACAGTATCTAAATACTTTCCCGTAGCGGAAATAAAAGTCAAGGCTGGCTGCACAATGGTGGTATCAGTAGGTCGGAACAACCTTTCGCCCTCATTGCTCCATACCAGCGTATTCTTAATTGGGTTATATCGCACTGATTCACCATCGGCCTTCGAATTTTTCCCCTTTTGATAGGCAGGGTACTTACTGCCATCTTGCTGCAACAAAAAATTAACGCCAGTAAAAATGATCGTATCTATTTTATTGTTACTGATGTTAATGTTTGCTGTGTAGATGCGTGCAGGGCTATATTGAGAAGGATCGTCGCTGATGAAGTAGAACTGATTTTTTTTCGCGTCGAAATCAATACCAGATAAGCCCCCAACCCATGTGTCTTGATAGGTGGTTTTCAAAGGCAGTTGGTATTCATCTAAAAACGTTAAGCCCGAAATGGTGGTTTCAATTTGCTTAACAGACTTATACCTGCTACTTGCGCAGGAAGAAAGTATGCAAATACCAATACATATCAATGGGAAAAATTTAGAGCGAATCTTTTTCAAAACTTTTTTTGTCAAAAGTATGGAATATGATGAAATAAAAAAGCCGCTTCTAATGATCTCGAAACGGCTTACATCTGTTTAAACTTTAAAACATTTTACCGATTACCCGATAAGAGACGTTGTTTCCATCTACAACTTCCTCATAGTAAACATCGTTTGGCGAAACATAGTAGCGCTCGTTCTTAATCGTAACTTCCCGGCAACCAGTTGGCAATTCATTTATCAGATCGCCAATTTGGTTTACGTTGTTTTGGTCATCACCTGTATTTAAAACACCATCCTTACCGGCAACTATGTAAACAACTTTACCATTTACATCGTTGCTTTGAGTATAGTAAACGCCCTTATATTCGTAATAATCGATACCATTTATCGTTACCGGCTGAGCATCGTCTGGTAAGCTTGGCACCGTTGCACCAACCGGCGGAACAACCACCTCGTATTGATTGTTGTTTTGTTGATAAAACAAACCTCCCGAGTAATAAAATTGATTGGCACCAAAATAAAATGGATAGTAGCCATAAGGTAAAACCCCAATTCTAAAGCCAATGAACGGACGGTAAAAATTGTAATAGCTATAGTAAGGACGATAGTATGGGCGAACATAACCAGGCCTGTAACCATACCCCACACGGTAGCCAGGTCTGGTGTATCCGTAAACCTGACGACTCCCCGAGCTTCGGCCAATACCTGTAGCATAATTTCCCCGATTTTGGATCGATGTGGAAGGGCCTCTTGAAATTGAACCGCCACGAGATGGAGAAAATGTGCCCGATCTACCACCGCCAACAGAACCGCCACCACTTCTGCTTGGTCGCTGTGCCGAAACATCTAAACCAATAAAGATGGTTAACATTGCTGTGGCAACGAAAACCAACAAACCACGATTTAATAACCTTTTCATTTCTTATGATTTTATACAGTTATGACGACGAAAAATCAAAAAAGATTGTATCTAAAAAGAATTTAACAAAATTTTGATAAGCCGATGACGAATTACCCCAACTTAAGTAAAGAAACAAAGCTTTTACCTGATGTTTTTTTTAATCCATGTTTAATCATCTATATTTAAATTTTATTCCTTAAAACTAAATAAATGAACTTATCTAGACTATTCATTTTCCTAATTTTTCTGTTTACTTCTAATCATTTGCTTGCTCAACAAACAGATTCGGCCTATGTTAGGGAAAATTATACCAAAATAGAAAGGCAAATCCCGATGAGGGATGGCGTTAAGCTTTTTACTTCCATTTACCTACCGATGGATCAGTCTAAAAAATATCCTTTTTTAATTAACAGAACCCCTTATACAGTATCACCTTATGGCGAAGATAAGTATAAGTTGAGCTTAGGCAACTTTCCTGGTATGATGCGTGAAGGCTTTATTTTCGTTTATCAGGATGTGCGTGGCCGTTGGATGAGCGAAGGGACTTTCGAAGACATTAGGCCGCAGACTTTGAAGAAAGGCAAAAAAGATATTGATGAAAGTACCGATACCTACGACACGATAGATTGGTTGCTTAAAAACGTGAAAGGCAACAATGGCAATGCTGGTATCTACGGCATTTCTTACCCGGGTTTTTACTCCACCACATCACTTCCCAATGCACACCCTGCACTTAAGGCGGTGTCGCCCCAAGCACCCGTAACTGATTGGTTCATGGGCGATGATTTTCACCACCGTGGCACCTTGTTCGTAATGGATGCTTTTGCCTTTATGAGTACCTTTGGCGTTCCTCGTCCGAAACCGATTACACCAGACCAAGGGCCAAAGGGATTTCAATTTCCTATTCAAGATAACTACAGGTTTTACCTGGAAGCGGGATCATTGAAGAACCTGAAGGATAAGTATTTTGCAGACAGCATTAAGTTTTGGAACAACTTATTTAAACACCCAAACCTAGATACTTTCTGGAAAGCCCGTTTAATAACACCTCACCTTAAAAACGTGAAACCAGCAGTGATGGTGGTGGGCGGTTTCTTCGATGCTGAAGATGCTTATGGCACATTTGACACCTACAAAGCAATCGAAAAACAAAATCCTAACGGTAACAATATCCTGGTAGCAGGTCCGTGGTTCCATGGCGGCTGGGTACGTAGTGATGGTGCTTCATTCGGAGATATCCAATTTGGAAAAACCACTAGTTTAGACTATCAACAAAAGTATGAGTTGCCTTTCTTTAAACATTATCTAAAGGGCGAAGGGGAGTTCAAGGCTGCCGAAGCCAATATTTTTGTTACAGGAAGCAACGAATGGAAAGAATTTAAAACCTGGCCACCACAAAATATCGAAAACAAAAACCTTTATCTACATCCTAACGGAAAACTGAGTTTCGAGAAAGTGGGCAGAACCGATAGCTGGGATGAATATGTGAGCGACCCCAATAATCCGGTGCCTTATCAAGATGGTATTCAAGCTAGACGTACGAGAGAGTATATGATTGATGACCAACGATTTGCCGCCCGCAGACCGGATGTTAAAACCTACCAGACAGAAGCGTTGACAGAAGATATAACCTTAACAGGGCCTGTGTTGGCCAACCTGGTAGTTTCTACCTCGGGAACTGATGCAGACTATGTGGTTAAATTGATTGATGTGTATCCTGAAGATGTACCAAACCCAAAACCAAACCCGAAGAATTTAATTATGGGTGGCTACGAAATGTTGGTTCGTGGGGAAATTATGCGTGGAAAATACCGTAATAGTTTCGAGAAACCGGAGCCTTTTACCCCTGGCCTGGTTACAAAAGTGAACTACCCAATGCCTGACGTAGCACATACCTTCAAAAAAGGACATCGCATTATGATCCAGGTGCAGAACTCTTGGTTTCCCTTAGCAGACCGTAATCCACAAAAATTCATGGACATTTATCAGGCAGAACCTAGCGATTTCCAAAAAGCCACGCAACGTATCTACCACGATGTAAATAATAGCTCATACATTACCATTTCTATTTTAAAATAACGCAAATATTTTCAGCGATAGAATACATATTTAGATGAAAAAATTACTCGCCATTCTCGCGATCATTTGCTTCCTGGCCAATGCAAATGCCCAAATGCTAGGAAAAAACCAGGTAAACAGCAAAGCTGATAGTTTACGGGGAACGCTCACCGCGTTAAGAACTTGTTATGACATCAATTACTATCACCTGGATGTTAAGATTGATATTGAACAAAAATCCGTTGCCGGAAGCAATGAGTTTGCATTTACCGCTACGCAGGATTTTAATCGACTACAGTTTGATTTATTTGATAATCTTAAAGTAGAAAAGGTGGTTTACAAGGGTGCAACACTCCCATTTAAACGTGAGTACAATGCGGTGTTTGTAACCTTCCCTAAAACCATCAAGAAAGGAAGTAAAGATAAGTTTACCGTGTTCTACGGCGGCAATCCTACTATTGCCCGCACGCCACCTTGGGATGGAGGTTTTATCTTTAAAAAGGATGCTGCTGGCAATCCCTTTGTATCAGTTGCCTGCCAAGGGCTTGGCGCTAGTGTGTGGTGGCCAAATAAAGATCACCAGAGCGATGAAGTAGATAGCATGCTTATTAGCATTAGCGTGCCAAATACGCTGCAGGAGATATCTAACGGAAGATTGAGAAACACCGTAGAGAAACCTGACGGTTATCGACAGTACAACTGGTTTGTAAGCAATCCGATAAATAATTACGATGTTTCTTTTTACATCGGCAAATACGCCCATTGGCAAGACAGCTTTGATGGCGAGGGCGGCAAACTATCTATAGATTACTGGGCACTGCAAGTAGACAGTGCAAAAGCCCGCCCCCACTGGGATGCCGATGTTAAGCCGATGCTCAAATGCTTCGAGCATTGGTTTGGCCCTTACCCATGGTATAAAGATGGTTACAAGCTGGTACAAGCGCCACATTTGGGTATGGAGCATCAAAGTGCAGTAGCCTACGGAAATCAATTTAAACAAGGTTACCTTGGAAGAGATTTAAGTGGAACAGGCCACGGACTTAAATGGGATTTTATCACGGTACATGAAAGCGGCCACGAATGGTTTGGGAACAACATCACATCTAAAGACATTGCCGATATGTGGGTGCACGAGGGATTTACAAATTACTCGGAAGTTCTGTTTACCGAGTGCACAGAAAATAAAGCAGCAGCAGATGAATACCTCATTGGCATACGAAAAGGCATTAAGAACGATATCCCGGTTATTGGCCCTTATGGAGTAAACAAAGAAGGTTCCGGAGACATGTATCCAAAAGGTGCGAACCTAATTCACAATATTCGGCAGTTAATTAATAATGATGAAAAATTTCGCCAGATATTAAGAGGATTAAATAAAACCTTCTACCATAAAACGGTAACAACTGCCGAGATCGAAAATTACATTGCAAAGCAAAGCGGCTTAAACTTAAGCAAAGTTTTCGACCAGTACTTACGCCATGCCAATATCCCCACGTTAGAATATAATATTAAAAATAACATGCTTGCTTACCGTTGGATAAGTGATGTAAAAGGATTCGACATGCCAGTAAGGGTAACGCTAAGCCCAGGCAAATACAGCATAATTAAGCCTACAAACAATTGGGCAACCATTAAAGTGGATGGCGGTATCACCGATGAAAATTTTAAAAATGATCCTCTGTTTTATATCAATTTAAAAAAGAAGCAATAATTAACTTATTGGAACTAAAGATAAAACCTCATTACAAATAAGTATTGAGGTTTTTTTCCGGAAAATTTTCAGACTTGATGCAACTTTTCTGGAATTCTACCGTCTATATAAACATATTTGGTGTGCAATCAGCACCATAAAACTTAAAATCTAAACCTATGAAAAAAGTATTTGCCATACTGCTTACTGCAATGGCACTCTCATCAAGCATTGTTGTAATTGCAAAAGAACAAATTAATATTACATCATCTCAAGCAAATAGAGACGAAAGAATCGTTAAAAACTTCAATGGTATTGCCGCTGCCGGCCCAATTGATGTGGTAGTAACCTTGGGCACGAAAGAAAGTTGCCGCTTGGAAGGCGATGCAGAAGCTTTGGCCACTATTGTAACGGAAGTAAAAGGTAATGTCTTAATCATTCGACCACAAACAAGTATCAAAAGTTGGTCGAAAAAGTACGAAAACAGTAAAATTACCGCTTACGTAAGTGCAAGAGAGTTGGCAAGTTTAACCATGAGTGGATCTGGCAATATGGTAGTTAATGGAAAATTATCTACCGGCGAATTAACCACAACCCTAAGTGGCTCTGGAAGCATAAAAACAACTGTAGATGTAGATAACTTTAACGGAGTAATTAGCGGGTCTGGCTCAATATTAATTAGTGGAGCAACTGAAACTGCAAAAATTGTAATTAGTAGTTCTGGTGCATTCGAGGGCAAAACTTTTGCAGCAAGTCGCGTTAACACCACCATTAGTGGTTCTGGCACCATTAATATTAAAGCCGATGAATCTATTAAAGCAGTTATAAGTGGTTCTGGAAATGTAAACTACTCGGGGAACGCAACAGTTGAAAAAACTGTTTTCGGCTCGGGAAATGTGAGAAAGATTTAAGTCTAGAAATTATCAAGAAAAAGAGGAGATTACCCCATTTGAATAAGTTGTTGTAGCTTATTAGCCAATTGATCAAACAGACAGGCTATATAAGTACGCCAAGCGCAAGATGGCGCTGAGCTTTTTGAGTTGCTAAAATCGCCTCTTTTTCTTTAAAACTGTACACCGAGAACAGTTAGATTTTCAATATAATTAATTTTCTGACTTGCTTTATCAAATTCATCCCAACCGGTAGTATGTACGCGGGTAAGATTGGTAGCACCAAATTTTGTCGTATTCTGAAGATAAATGTGTTTCCAGATATAAAATTTTAACCCCAGTTTTGCTGAAACACCATAACCAGAAATACTAAAATGGTTGTTTCTACCTACGCCGAATAAATGCACATCAGAGCGGGGTACCATTAAGCCACCACCTAAACCTGTCTCTAAAGTTAAAGAAGTATTGCCGCCTGGAGCAACCCAAATATCATCGTAGCGTTCTACTTCAATGTTGGCATAATTAAATCCATCAGTATGTTCGTAAGTAAGCATGCTCTCTTTTACGGCGATACTTTCACCATTATAGGTTCCTGCCAAATTCCCTGTGGGTGCATTTTCCGGCGTAATTGTTGCGCCGATGTTTCCTGTAATGGCGACAGTTTGAGGAATATCCACCACATATTTCATGTGATCCCAACCAATTGATATGCTATAGTTATCTTTAATAAAATAGCCTGCTCGGATATTGTATTGCGGTACAGTTATTAATCCCGGATTCAGCCAGTCCCAACTAAGCTTCGACTGGCGGTCGTGTGCCACCATGTTATGCAGAGTAAAGTCGTAATTTGGCCCCGTAAACCGAATATTACTTTTACCATACCAAGAACTGTTATATCCCCAATGGAAATAAAAATCGCCTTTACGAGAAAAATTCCTTTTATGTTCGGGGTTAAAAATACTTTTTGAGTTTGGCGTTTGCGTGGCATTAGCAACCTGGATGTCTTGTGCATGAATTCGCTTCCCAAACAAGAGCCCTAAAAATAGAATTGAATACTTTTTCACGGCGCAAATTGAGTAAAAAGAAGCACTATTTACAAGACCTTTAACATTTTGTAATGCCGGGTAATGAAATATGACTTAGAAACGTTAAAACCTGGTGTACACCGCCAGCTGAACAATGCTATTGTTGGTATGGTTGCTGGTATTTTTAACAGCCTGATTGAGGTAGCCAACTTCCAGGTCTAGCTTTTTCGAAAATCGATAACCTGCTGCAAGATATAACCTATTTTGGTCGAACACGCTATTGTTAATCTTGGCTTTATTCTGAAGATTGAGAAATATTTCATCCTGCAAAGCAACATAGGCGCCTTTTGAAAAGTCACCTTCAGTTTTCTGCAATGGCTGCATCAATCGAAAAAAGTAACGGAAACGTTGGGAAAAAACATCTTCGTTGGCACGTTCTATAAAACGCTGTTCTACCCTAAACCGATGTGTGGTGTATATTGAACTGAGTTTATGGGTATAGATGTATTGTTCGAAAATACGATGCTCGTTTAACGAATGGTTAGGAGAGCCAACAAGCCGCGTTTGTGTGGTTTGCCACAAATATCCTACAGCAACGTTATGGTTTTTATTAATAAAATATTGCAGTGCAGGGCGAACCAATGTGTTTCTAACGTATTCCCAATCATCTGCAGAGCGAATTTGCAGATCGAACTGCAAACCCCATTTTTCGCTGAACTTGGTATTATTAGCAAAAAAGAGCCATCCCGAATTTTGATATTGTGTTTGAGCAGAAAGTTTTAAGCAAGCAAATGCGACGAACAAGGTCATCAGTATTAATTTTTTCATCCTTCGGTTTTATCTGTGTGCCGCTAAAATAAAATAAATTAACATAGCCTTAAAATTAAATTAACATATCTGCTGAAATTATAGCCACAATAAAATTAGGCAGCTTTATTTAAATTTCATTTAACGTTAAAGAATTAAACATTTATCTTCGTTAAAGATTTAAGCTTACAAACAAGTTGTTGTAAGTAACTATAATCTATTTTTTTTGACATTACAACAAGTAAAATAACAGCAATATGATTATTGAACCAAGAATGAGGGGCTTTATTTGTCTAACGTCACACCCAGATGGTTGTGCGCAAAACGTAAAGAACCAAATTGAGTATGTAAAATCTAAGGGCGAAATAAATGGGCCTAAAAAAGTTTTGGTAATTGGTGCATCAACCGGTTTCGGTTTAGCTTCCAGGATAAGTGCCGCTTTTGGTTCAGCAGCGGCCACTGTGGGTGTATTCTTCGAAAAAGCACCTGCACCAGGCAAAACAGCATCGCCAGGTTGGTACAATACTGCAGCGTTCGAAAAAGAAGCTCACGCAGCGGGTTTATATGCAAAAAGCATCAATGGCGATGCTTTCTCAAAAGAAATTAAAGCAAAAACCCTGGCATTAATTAAAGCAGATTTAGGTCAGGTAGATTTGGTAATTTATAGCCTGGCCTCTCCAGTAAGAAAACATCCAGATACTGAAATTGTTCATCGCTCTACCTTAAAGCCTATCGGCCAAACGTACACCAATAAAACGGTCGATTTCCACACAGGTAATGTAACTGAAGTTTCTATTGAACCGGCAACAGAAGAAGATATCGAGAACACCGTTGCTGTAATGGGTGGCGAAGATTGGGCAATGTGGATTAATGATTTAAAGGCCGAAAACCTATTAGCAGAAGGTGCCACAACAGTAGCTTACTCTTATATTGGCCCCGCTTTAACAGAACCAGTTTACCGCAAAGGAACTATTGGCCGTGCTAAAGACGACCTGGAAGCTACGGCTTTTAACATTTCAGATACATTGAAAGCTATCAACGGTAAAGCCTATGTATCAGTAAATAAGGCTTTGGTAACGCAGGCAAGCTCGGCCATTCCTGTAATTCCCTTGTATATATCACTGCTTTACAAGATAATGAAAGAGGAAGGTGTACACGAAGGAACGATTGAGCAAATTCAACGTTTGTACGCAGAAAGATTGTATAATGGCGCTGCTGTGCCACTAGATGATAAAGGAAGAATTAGAATAGACGATTGGGAAATGCGTGATGACATCCAGGCTAAAGTTGCCAAACTTTGGGATGAATCTACAACAGAAACGCTTCCTGGAATTGGAGATTTAGCTGGTTATCGCTCAGACTTCTTAGCGCTTTTTGGTTTCGAAGTGGACGGCGTAGATTATAAAAAAGATACTAATGAAATGGTAGAAATTGAAGGCCTGGTAGATTAAATCACTACCAACAATCGTTCATATTTGCCATTGTAGCGTGCAAAAACAAACCAAACAAACTTATAATTAAACCAAACGGCTGACTTTTTTAGTCGGCCGTTTTTTATACCCAGCAATAATGTTCGATTTACAACCTACCTTGGCTAACGACTTAGTTAAGATTGTACCACTGCAATCTGCCGATTTCGAAATGCTGTTTCAGGTAGCTTCCGATCCGTTGATCTGGGAACAGCACCCAAACAAAGACCGCTACCAGGAACCTGTTTTCGACACTTTTTTTAAGGGTGCAATTGCTTCCAAGGGTGCTTTTATAGTTTACGACACGCTTACGGGTCGGGCAATAGGCAGCTCTAGATTTTATGATGTAGATGAAGAGAAAAAGACAGTTGCCATTGGCTATACCTTCATCGGTCGCGATTTTTGGGGAAAAGGTTACAACAAGGCATTAAAACACCTTATGCTCGATTATGCTTTTCGTTATGTAGAATATGTAATTTTACATATTGGCGCAACAAACTTTCGCTCTCAAAAAGCGGCAGAGAAATTGGGGGCTAAAAAAATCGATGAGATTGAAGTTGCCTATTATGGCGAAGCAATAAAGTGGAACTTCGTATATTTAATTGAGCGTATACATTGGTTAAAAGGCATATAACATTATTCGTTACACTTTGTCTTAACGTTGTTTCGTGGAGCGCTTAAAGGAATAAAATCGTGTTTTCATTTTAGTATTGTTATCTTTGGATAATTCTCCAATCCACATACCCCACTAAAAACAAAACAATTAAATAAATATGGCTAAATCTCAGGCAACATACAGTAAAAAAGAGAACGAAAAAAAACGATTAAAGAAACAAAAAGACAAACAAGAGAAGAAAGAAGAGCGCCAGGCTAACGCAAAAAAAGGTTTATCTCTTGAAGATATGATGGCTTATGTAGATGAAAATGGAAACATCTCTTCTACCCCACCAGATCCAAAAAAGAAAAAAGTAATCAATACAGAGGATATTCAGATAGGTATTTCCAGACAAGAAGATATTATTGATGAAAACCCGGTTAAAAAAGGTACAGTAACGTTTTTTAACGATAGCAAAGGCTACGGCTTTATTAAAAATACCGAAACGCAAGACAGCATATTTGTGCATGCAAACGGTTTAATCACTCAAATTAAGGAGGGAGACAAAGTTACTTTCGAAGTAGAAATGGGACAAAAAGGGCCAACTGCTGTAAAAGTTTCTAAAGTATAAACTACCCTCGCTTCTCTCAAATTGGGCAAAAATTTGCAGAAAATTCTGCTGCGCAAGGTTTTATAATCATTTATAATTCCGGTCTATTGAAACATAAAACCTAGCGCATATTTTTTCTTTAGAAAATCAATAGCAGTATCACTTGGGCTAACCCAGCCCCGCCATCCGCTTTACTTCACCCGAAAAAAAATCGGGCTCGTGCTCGCTTCTGTCGGGTTTAAGTGGCCAAATGCTGCTCCTATTCAATGGCTAAGACCAATAAAGACCTACACAAACTTGCTGAATTAAATTAAAAACGTTCAAAATTCATGAGGTTCTCCAGTCTGGTTACAATAAAAAAATCAATCCCAATAAAAAATATAGTCGAATGCAATTTTTGGCCAGCAGAACGTACCGCTAATCAATATTACATTTTTCTTTATTTTGGCAGTTTGCCCGGTTATTGCACAACCCCCTGTGCATAAACCCGGTAGCAGTGAAAAGCCCGGAGCCCGATTTTTTCTCGGGCGAGGACTTGCAGCGGATAACGGGACTGATGTAGCGATTGCACACCATCGTTCGTTTCCCAAAAAAATAAATTTTGAAAATATCGGTGTGGAATTTGTATGGCTTCAACATCATTATAGCACACACACAAAGAAAAAAGAATTATGAAAAAGTTAATAGCAGTTGCACTTGTTGCATTTTTGGGTTTATCTACCGCAATGGCCCAGCAAGCAGATTTACGCAGGAAAATTAATGTAAGCGGATCGGCCGAGACCGAAGTAACACCAGACATTATTTACCTCAGCATATCGCTGAAAGAATATTTAAATGGTAAGAAAAAAATAGAAATTACCGAACTGGAAAAACAACTTTACGCTGCTATACAAAAAGCGGGTATTGCTAAAGAAAATTTAACTATTAGCAACCTTAGCAGCTGGAATATGGCAACTGAGAAAAAGAAAAACCCAGATTTTTTAGCCAGCAAACAATATCGTTTAAAGGTGAACGACTTAAATAAATTTAATGCTATTATAGATGCCATTGACCCTAAAGGTATTGTCAGCACTAACATTGAGAGTTACGATTACTCTAAAATGGAGAGCTTGAAAAAAGAATTGAAAATAAAAGCGCTATTGGCAGCCAAAGAGAAAGCATCTTATATGGTTAAAGCCTTAGATGGCAACCTGGGTAACGTACTGGAAATACAAGATGGCGGCGATAATGTTATACAACCGGTGTACAGGGCATATATGATGAAAACTTCTATGGCTGAATCTGCTGATGCGGCACCTGAAATAGATTTTAAAACAATTAAGTTGAACTTTACAGTGAATGTGGTTTTCCAGATTAATTAACTGTTAATTGCCTTATTTAATACTTTAAAACCTACCAGAAACATTTTGGTAGGTTTTTTGTTAGGTATGCATCGAAACATTAAAAATTAATATTATGAAAAAATTCATTTACACTTTAGCCCTAGTTTTCTCATTAGGCATCAGCTTTAACGTGGCACAGGCTGCAGATAAAAAAGCTAAAAATCCGACAGAATTAACTAGCGAACAATCTGCTCAATTGGAAAAAATTAAAACCCGTGTTGAGGAAATCAGAGACATGGACAAATCTAACTTAACTTCTGCAGAACGTAAGGCTTTACGTAGCGAATTGAGAGAATTAAAAGGTCAGGCACGTGCCGTTTCTGGTGGTGTTTATCTTTCAGTTGGTGCCATCATCATCATCATTTTATTGTTGATTTTGATTTTGTAGAAATTCATACACATCTATCTATAAAAACAAAAAGCTTTGCATTACTGCAAAGCTTTTTTTGTATCTATTTATTTTCCTTGTAGAGGCGGGTTATTAATCAATAATATCGAAACCCGTATACTTTACCAAAGCCTGCGGAATTTTAATGCCATTTTCGGTTTGGTAATTTTCTAAAATTGAAGCCACAATACGTGGCAATGCCAATGCACTTCCGTTTAGTGAGTGTGCCAATTGCGCCTTACCAGTAGCGCCTTTGAAACGAAGCTTTAAACGGTTAGTTTGGTAAGTTTCGAAATTAGATACAGAAGAAACCTCTAACCAACGTTCTTGCGCAGCGCTCCATACTTCCATATCGTAAGTCATGGCCGAGGTAAAGCCCATATCGCCACCGCACAAACGCAGCACCCTGTAATGTAAACCTAGCTCTTGGAGCAGAGATTGTACATATTGGCTCATATCTTCAAGCGTTTGGTAAGATTGATCTGGATGTGTGATTTGAACCACCTCTACTTTATCAAACTGGTGTAAGCGATTTAAGCCACGTACATGCGCACCGTAAGAACCTGCTTCTCTACGGAAACAAGGTGTGTAGGCGGTATTTTTTATCGGCAAATCTTCTTCCTTTAAAATTACATCGCGGTAAAGGTTCGTTACCGGCACTTCGGCTGTTGGTATTAAATATAAATCGTCTACCGCAGCGTGGTACATTTGGCCTTCTTTATCTGGCAACTGTCCTGTTCCAAAACCTGAGGCAGCATTTACCAAGTGCGGCACCTGCATTTCCTTATAACCTGCAGCAGTAGCGTGGTCTAAAAAGAAATTGATAAGTGCTCTTTGCAATTTTGCACCTTTACCTTTATATACAGGGAAACCAGCACCTGTAATTTTTACGCCAAGTTCGAAATCGATAATATCGTATTTGGCTGCCAATTCCCAATGTGGAAGGGCTTTTGTAGGCAATTGTGCAGGAGCGCCATGCACTAAAACCACTTCGTTTTCTTCTGCCGTAGAACCTGTTGGAACTTTCTCATAAGGTAAGTTAGGTAATTGTACTACCAAATTAAACTGATTAGTTTCCAACTCGTTCAGCTTATCGCTTAAGGATTTAATGTTTTCTTTGTGGGATGCTGTTTTTGCTTTAATGGCTTCGGCATCGTCCTTTTTGCCGGCACGCATTAAATCGCCAATTTGCTTAGCGGCTGCATTGGCTTCAGCGGAAATAGCGTCTAAGGAAGTTTGAGTGGAACGACGAACTTCATCAATTTTTATGATTTCATCTACCAACTCTGGTTGTTTAAAGTTACGCACACTTAAACGTTCTAAAACTTTCTCTCTATTTTCGCGGATATAGTTAACTTGCAGCATTATTTATTTTTTTTACAAAGATAGTTTTTAAAGGCGAAAGGCAAAAAGGTTAAAGGCCCGTAGGCATTTAATCCACACAAAAAAACCCTTGAACCTAAACCCTAAACCCAATGAATGGAAAGCTATACCTGGTACCTACGCCCATCGGCAATCTAGAAGATATGACCTATAGGGCTATTCGGGTTTTAAAGGAATGCGATTTAATTTTGGCTGAAGATACCCGAACCAGTGCACCCATGTTAAAACATTTTGGCATTGATAAACGTGTATTCTCCCACCATCAGCACAATGAACACAAGGCAACTTCAGAAATTATTAAGTTTTTAAATGAAGGGCAAAACATAGCATTAATTTCCGACGCCGGAACACCTGCAATTTCAGATCCTGGTTTTTTCCTGGTTCGCGAAGCGATAAAAAATGAAATTGCGGTAGAATGTTTACCTGGTGCAACCGCATTTGTACCTGCTTTGGTAAATTCTGGTCTGCCCTCAGATGCTTTTTGCTTCGAGGGCTTTCTTCCCGTGAAAAAAGGAAGACAAACAAAATTTAAAAAGTTAGCTGAAGAAGAGCGGACAATTATTCTTTACGAAAGTCCGCACCGTTTGCTTAAAACCCTGGAAGAATTTGCACAGTATCTTGGCGAAGACAGGCAGGCATCTGTAAGCAGGGAACTTACTAAAATGTTTGAAGAAACGGTGAGAGGGACATTGATGGAAATAAAATCACATTTCGAAAACAATACTTTAAAAGGAGAATTTGTAATTTGCATTGCAGGGAAACCGGCAACGAAAAACAAAAACAAATATAATACAGCTGACGAAGATTAGCATTGTAAATTTAACGAGAATCAAATTTTAGTTTATGATTAGCATAGATAGATTTTTAAGCGACGAACAAGACCCAAAGGCGGTAGAAAAAGTAATCGGCAAATTAAACGATCTTTTAACTACTGGCGAGGAAATTTTGTACCTGGCGGTGCAGAAAAAACCAGCTGTAAATTTGTTGCCAGATAGCATTGCCATTACCAACAAGCGAATTTTTTACTGTGAGCCAGGAAACTTGGGCTTAACCATGAATTTTAAAGATATATCATGGAAGAGCGTTAAAGAAGTGTCTTTTAAAGAGGAGTTTTTTGGATCTAAATTTATCTGTGTTCCGCAGCATGGTGAAAATATTGTAACAGAATTTATTCCTAAAGTGCAGGCTAGAAAGCTTCACCAAGCTGCCAACCAGCAATTAGAAGCTTACAAAGATTTATTACACCAGCAGAAACTGGAAGAAAACAGGGCTATGGCAGCAACAGTAAATACGTCGGCACCATCTTTTACCGAAATTCCCGCGGCTCCAACACCAGAACCAGAACCCATACAAATTGCAGAAGTAGTAGAAGAACCTGAGGATGAAACAACATTAAAGTTGCGTAAACTAAAAACTTTGTATGATAAACACCTGATTACCCAAGAAGAATACGAAGCCAAAAAATCAGCAATTTTAGATAGCTTGTAATTCAAATTGTATATGGCTTTCGTCACCGTGAATTTATTTCAGGGTCTGGCGTAAAATAACTAACTCATGGAAAGAGGTGGCTGCTGTTACATTTTAACAAATAAAGCTTGCAATGTTTTATACATCGGAGTTTCCTCAGAATTATTATTTAAAATTAAAGAGCATAAAGAAAAATACCATCCAGGTTCGTTCACAGCGAAATATAATTGTGACAGACTAGTTTATTTTGAACAATTTAGTACCATAGAAGAAGCTATCGCTAAAGAAAAGCAATTTAAAAACTGGAAAAGAACATGGAAAATTAGTCTGATAAATTGATTTAATCCTTTACGGGATGATTTATTTAACAATCTAGCATAAAATAATATAATTTCTTGAAAAGGTGCTGAAATGAATTCAGCACGAAAAGAGAAGGAGTTAGCCGAACAAATGAAATCCAAACAAACTTACCTGCTTGCTTTATTAAGCGCATTTTTACTTTGGCTAGCTTGGCCACCAATGCCATACACCACGCCGTTGCTATTAATTGCTTTGGTTCCGTTGTTTTTGGCGCTTGATGGTATTTCCAAACGCGAAATTAAAAAACGTGGCCGGGTAATATTTCTAACTGCGGGCTTAACTTTTTTGGTATGGAATACAGCGAGTATTTATTGGGTTTACAATGCCATAAGCGCATATAATGGCACACTGGTAGCGCTACCAGTATCACTCATACCATTTGGATTAGGTGCGCTGTTAATGACACTTGCCTTTTGGCTTTTTTATCGCCTTGGCCAATACACGAATAGGAAAATCGCTTATCTGGGGCTTATTTGTTTTTACATTGCGCTAGAATACCTTCAACAAACTTGGGATCTAGCTTTCCCTTGGATGACTTTAGGAAATGGTTTAGCGGGAATGCATCAATTGGCACAATGGTACGAATACACAGGCATATATGGCGGCTCACTATGGATTTTACTGAGTAACATCATGGCTTTTGAGGCCTACAAAAGTTATCGTAGCCAACATGGCTATCTCAAATTCAGAAATTTGGGCTTTTGGTTATTGGTGGTTTTAGTTCCTGGGGCTATATCAGTGTTAACGTATACAAATTATCAAGAGAAAGGCACGCCAAGCAATGTGGTGGTAGTCCAGCCTAATATAGATCCCTATCAAAAACTAGAGACCATCCCTTCTGCAACCCAAATCGAAATCCTCACCCATTTATCCGATTCCATCGGGCAAACCAATACAGAATACTTTATTTGGCCAGAAACCGCGATTCCTAACTATGCAGATGAAGATAAAATTCGAAGTAATCCGGATTTTATTAACGTCCAAAACTTTTTAAGCAAATTCAAAAACGGCACTTTAATTACCGGCATAGAAAGCATAAAAATTTATCCCGATAAAAGAACCATCACCACCAAGGAAGAGAATGGCATATATTTCGATAATTTTAACACTGCAATGCAAGTGGAAAATTCTTCAAATGTGCAGTTTTACCACAAATCAAAATTGGTTCCTGGAGTAGAGAAAATGCCTTTCCCCAAAGTCTTTTCTTTTTTAGACGGGGTGTTTGCACAGCTTGGCGGTACCGTTGGCGGATGGGGATGGCAAGAAAAACCAAGTGTTTTATATGCGCAGAGCGGCATTGGAGCGGCTCCTGTGGTTTGTTACGAAAGCCTATGGGGCGATTGGATTGGCGAACAGGTTAAAGACGGAGCCCAATTCATTGCCATTATCACAAATGATGGCTGGTGGGGTAACACATCAGGGAAAGATCAGCACCAAATGTACGCAAGGTTAAGGGCTATAGAAACAAGGAGAGCTGTCGCCCGGTCTGCGAATACAGGGATATCTTGTTTTATCAACCAAAAAGGAGACATCACACAAAGCACCAAATGGTGGACCAGAACAGCCATTAAGGCAGATATAAATCTTAATAATGAACTGACTTTCTATGTTCAAAACGGCGATATTATTGCGAAGGTTTTATCTGTTATAGCTATTCTTCTCTCCTTAATTATACCTTACAGGAAATGGGTAAAGAGATAACTATAATCCTGAAACAGCAATATGAGTATATCCAATACGCTCGAAATACGGTGTTGGAATACTTAAAAACCATATCGGATGAAGATTTAACATTGGAAAATAGTTCCTTCGGACGAGGGTCTATCAGGAATTTATTGGTTCACATTTGCGATACCTACGCCGCTTGGATTGGAAAAAGAGCTTTAGGTATGGATCTAGCGTTTCTCCCTTTTAATAATTACACCAATATTGAGATGTGCATTGACTATTTCAAGCAAATTGATGGCTATATGTTTAAATTTCTGGAAGTTTTTGCCTCAGATTACGAAAAAGAAATACTCATCGATCGGAACGTTGGGCAGGTTTTAAAATTATCGCCATTGAGATTATTTTCGCATGTTATCACTCACGAATTTCATCACAAAGGGCAAATTATGTCTCTTAGTCGCCATCTAGGATATATACCGGTAGATGCCGATATTATTCGTTAATATAAAATACAATGCATAAAATTAAAAGTATTCGTTGGTCTATTTTGCTGTTCTTACTCGTTCTTAACTTCGGTATAGATCAAATTTCAAAGAAAATTGTTCGTGTAGAGATTGGAGAATTTGAGCAGATTAGCATTATTAAAGATCGTTTCACCTTATTGAAAGTGGAAAATACTGGCGCTTTCTTAAGTTTAGGTGATGAAATGCCTTATTTGTTTAGACTAATAATACTAACCGGTTTGCCACTCGCATTCTTAGCTTACGGTACTTATTATCTTTTCGCAAAAAGAAACCTTTCAGCAAGTTTCCAAATTGCATTATGCTTTTTAATTGGCGGAGGTGTGGGCAACCTCTATGATAGAATTTTGCATGGTTCGGTAACTGATTTTATGCACATGAACTTCTATTTTTTCCAAACCGGTATCTTCAATTTTGCCGATATTTCGATTATGATCGGTATCGGGATTTTACTTGTACAATCGTTAAGGAACAAAATAGACTCAACGAGAAGTTCAGTAGAAGCAAATGAATTGGGCTAATTAAACTACAATAATTCAATTCATGTCGATATCATAAGGCGAGAATTTCCTTAACTCAAGACAAGTATGAATTTGTTCTTGGTAATATTCCTCTGCGGAACAAACATTCAGCTATATTTATTGTTAGAAAACAATTTTAACAATAAACTAATTGATCATGAAAAGAAATGCAACAGCCGTTTGGCAAGGTTCTATTAAAGAAGGTGCTGGCAAATTAACTACGCAAAGTACAACCTTAAACGATACCCAATATTCTTTTAATTCCCGCTTTGCAGAAGGTGTTGGTACAAATCCCGAAGAATTAATTGCTGCCGCACATGCTGGCTGCTTCACCATGAAACTTTCTGCAAACCTTGCGGAAGCTGGTTTCACTGCTGATAAATTGGAAACAAAGTGTGAGATCAACCTCGATCCATCTAAAGGTGAGATTGTTGAGTCGCACCTGACTTTAACAGCAAGTGTACCTGATTTGACGCAAGAAAAATTTGATGAATTGGTAGCAGATGCAGAAAAAAACTGCCCGATTTCGAAGCTATTAAATACTACAATAAAGGTAGATGCTACTTTAGCCTAAGCAAACAACAAAAAACAGGCAAGACTTTGCAATCTTGTCTGTTTTTGTTTAGTGACCGTAACTTCATTATGCTGTGTACTTTCCAACAATCGGCATTCTTCTTCCCATCCCGAAAGCTTTCGGCGAAACCCTTAAAATAGGTGGCGTTTGGTAGCGTTTAAATTCAGCAATATTTACCATTTTTAAAATACGATGAACCAGCGCCTCATCAAAACCTTGTTCAATTATTGCCTTAGAACCTTGTTTCTTTTCGATATGCTGATAAAGAATTTGATCCAAAATATCGTATTCAGGTAGCGAATCTGAATCTTTTTGGTCTGGCCTTAACTCTGCAGATGGTGGTTTAACAATAGTATTAAGCGGAATAATTTCCTGCGCTTTGTTGATGAATTTTGCCAATGCGAAAACCTGCGTTTTATAAACATCGCCAATTACCCCTAGAGCACCACACATATCGCCATATAGCGTACCGTAGCCGACCGCACATTCGCTTTTATTGGAAGTGTTAAGTAAGATGTAGCCAAATTTATTACTCATGGCCATGTTAATAATACCACGGATACGTGCTTGGATATTCTCTTCAGCAAGGTTAAATGGCAAATCTTTGAAGGCAGGGGCCATGATGGTGTCAAACGCGTCTGTAACATCTTTAATGGGAATAATTTCGTGCATGCAACCCAAGTTTCGCACCAAATCCAATGCATCCTGCACCGAATGGTCTGACGAAAACTTCGATGGCATTAAGACTGCCATCACATGCTCTGCACCTAAGGCTTTAGCGGCCAACGCACAAACAACCGCTGAGTCTATTCCGCCTGATAAACCCAGAACAGCCTTTGTAAATCCTGATTTCGCAAAATAATCCTTAATCCCTAAAACTAATGCATCGTGGATCTGCTCAATATCGGTAAGCCGATCTGGCTGAGGATACTTATTGCGCACATTAACAATTTCATCTAAATCAAATACCTGTAAATCTTCCTCGAAATACTTCATTTCTGCCTTCATGCTTCCATCTGCATCGAAAACTAAAGAACCTCCATCAAAGATTATCTCCGTTTGTGCACCAACCTGGTTTACATAAAAAAGAGGTAGTTGGTATTTTGTAGCATTGCCCGACAAAACCTTTATTCGCTCTTCATCGTGTGTGTAAGAAAAAGGCGATGCGGCAATGTTAATCATCACGTCCGGCGATTCTTTAATCAACTCATCCATCGGGTTCGAGACGTATAAGGGGTTGTCATTTATATTCCACAAATCCTCGCAAATGGTAAGCGCAATTCTTTTACCCTTAAAATCTATGCATTTGAAGGCCGTGGCTGGTTCAAAATAACGGTATTCATCAAATACATCGTACGTAGGCAAAAGGGCCTTTTTTGTAATCGCCTTTATTTCTCCATCAGCAATAAAATATGCGGCATTAAATAAATCTTTGCCTTGCAGTACATCGTTTTTTATGGGTAAACCAATAATACAGGCAATCTCTATGCAGTGTTGGGCTATTTCCAGCGCTGCCAGTTCACAGCGGTTAATAAAATCCTCGAATTCTAAATAATCCCTTGGCGGATACCCGCAAATGGCTAACTCTGCAAACACAACCAAGTCTGCACCTCGTGCTTTCGCCAGGCTAATATGGTCTATTATGGTTTTCGTATTGGCTTCGAAATTTCCAATGTGATAATTGAGTTGCGCTAATGCTATCTTCATGTTTGTAAAATCAATCGCTTAAAAAAACACACCAAAATTTAGTGCCAAATAGTGGCTTCTTACATCACGGTTTTTATCTTTGGTGATGTTGGTAAAACCGTTATTTAACGTTACCCCTGCAACTATACTAGTGTTTCCAGAAATGTCAAACTCACCTCCGCCACCAATAACCAGGGCGGCACGGTAAAAATTTGTATAATCGCTTATGTTTAAATTACTTGCCACCGTAGTATTACCATTCTTGGCATCTTGCTTAGCACTAATATTAAAACCATTATTAAGGCCAAACTGCCCATAATACCTTGTGCCATCCCTTTTAATTGTCTTAAGCTTAATGGTTAATGGAATTTCTATATACTGCATTTTGTATTTTAGATCGTATGCTTGTGGTATAGGAGAACCAGCAATGATAGCATTGCCATAAGGTGGTACATCTACCTCGGTACTTTTACCGTTAATAGAAGTAATGGTTAATCCGGTAGAAAAACTATAGTTGGGTGCGAAATTGAAATCACCGATTAAACCATAAGAGAATCCTAAAGCCACGCCATCCGTTTTGCCTTTTTCGGGTTTAATCCAACCGATAGTTGGTGTTGCGGTTAATCCTAATCTAAACCCATAATTTTTTGGTAGCGAAATCTGCGAGAAAGCGCTGAACCCTGAAACTAATAAAATTAAAATAGCGGATATTTTTTTCATGCTTTATGTGTTTATATTTGTTGTACATGATGTATAACGTAAAACACATACAAATTTATCTAATTTTTCTCTTTGGCATTGCATTTATTTCCTGCAAGCAAGATAAAAGACCAGATATCAGCAACATTAAGCTTGATTTACAGATCGAAAGATTTGACCAGCAACTATCTATGGCGAAGGCAAAAAATGTTGCCCAAACCAATAATTTGCTAGGCAAGCAGTATGGCTTGTTTTACGATGATTACATCCACCGGATGATAGGCACCCCAGAATACACCAACCTGGAAATACTAAGTACGCTATTTCATGATCAAGCTTATACCGACTTAACAAAAGACGTAGATAGCGTTTTCCCAACCTTAAAAAAGCAAGAGGAAGATTTGACAGAAACTTTTAAGTACATTAAATACTATTATCCCAAAGCTAAAATACCCCGTTTTATTTCATTTGTTTCAGGATTTGCCTACCAAATGCCGGTTGGCGATAATTATTTAGGCATTGGCCTTGATATGTTTTTAGGACAAGACAGCAAATTTTACAAAGCCATTGTACAGAGTGTTCCGCTGTATTTGTCGAAACGATTTACACCTGCTTACATTGTCCCCCGTGTTGCAGAAACCTACGCACACGAAGAATTATTCCCTGAACCGGATGTAAACCGAACCTTGCTTGCTAAGATGGTATTCCAAGGAAAGATACTTTATTTCTTAGACCAGGTTCTACCAGAAAACATGGCCGACACACTTAAGATTGGCTATAGTGCTGAGCAATTGAAATGGGCACAAAATTTCGAAGGAGATATCTGGGCTTACTTCTTATCTAACAATTTTCTATACGAAACCGATTATCAGAAAATACAGGTATTTCTATCTGAAGGACCATTTACGCCGGGACTGGGCGAGAACCGAGAATCGGCTCCAAAATTAGGGGTTTTTACAGGTTGGCAAATCGTGAAAAAATACATGGACCAAAATCCAAAGATCACCCTTCAACAACTTATGGCAGATAATGATGCCCAGAAAATACTAAATCAATCGAGATACAAACCCAAACAAAAACAACCTTAGGCCAGGAAGATTTTCGAAAAAAATTAGAACAAATGGTAACATTTAATTATTCTAAAATCTAACTAGTTAAATTATTATTTATGAAAGTTGGCATTGTACTATCTGGCGGAGGAATTAGGGGAATTGCCCATTTAGGCGTATTAAAGGCATTCAGTAATTTGGGAATTACTTTTAGCCACATTAGCGGCACAAGTGCCGGTGCCATTGCCGGGGCTTTTTTCGCGGCAGGGATAGACCCAGAGGAAGGCTTAAATATTTTCTTAAAAACAAAATTATGGCGCTTTGTTCGGCCAGCCGTAGGTTCGTTAGGATTAATCAATATTGAAAACACCTCGCAAATCCTCAGAGAATATTTCCCCGAGAATGCCATCGAAAAATTGAAGATCCCACTAACCATAGCCGCCGTTAACTTTAGCGAAGGCAGATTGGTATACTTTACCCAAGGGCCTTTGATACGGGCCATCCATGCTTCGAGCTGTATCCCCGGCATTTTTAAACCAATTATGATTGATGGACAGATGTATGTAGATGGAGGTATTTTAAATAATTTCCCTGTGGAACCTCTAATGAATGAATGCGATTTTATTATCGGCTCGTCTTGCAACCATCTAAAACCCGTCGATAAAATTACCGGCATTACCAATTTAATGGGTCGGGCAGGTATTATGTCCATCAACCACGATATGGAGCGTAAAGCCAAGTTTTGTAATGTGATGATTGAACCTAAGGGATTGGGCGCCATTAGTACCTTCGACATGAAACGTGCTGAAGATATTTATTGGCTGGCTCACGAAGAAGCACTAATTACCATTAAAAACAACACAACTATTAGAGACTTAATTCCTAATAAGCATTTAAAAGAAACTTTACCTTTTAAAAAGTAAGCTATTTAAACGTCATTTTGCGGGTGCAACGCTACCAACCTTTCCCCTTTCAATACCGGAATTGCAGTGCAAACATTTTGCTGCAGGCAAAAAACCACGTCGTTTTCAATGTTTAACTGTGCTAAACGGTGGCTGTGCGAAGACTTGTGTAAATACTTCCTCAAATTGCCTTTAGCCAAAGTATATAAGTCTTCAGCAGCAACACTGGCATCATCAAAATGCTCGAAATTCTTACGCATTTTATTTACGACTGCACCTGCAAAAAGGGTATCTTCTAAATTAAATTGGTCTTTCCAACCGGCACATAGTAACAATACATTTCGTTGCGCAGATGCCAAATAATCGCAAAGGGCATCTAAATTCAAAAAGGAGCCAATAACAACCTGATAGGCGTGTTTATTGGCCAAGTGTAGCGCTTTTGTTCCATTGGTGGTAGTAAGTACTACCGTTTTGCCACCAACTTTTTCTTTAGTGTACGAAAAAGGCGAATTCCCAAAATCATACCCTTCAACAACCTCTCCGTTTCTTTCCGCAGCCAGCAAATAACCACTATTGCTATAATTCAGGCAGTCTTCTACATTGGCCACCGGAATTATCGCATCAGCACCATTCTCTATCCCATAAGTAATAGAAGATGTGGCACGTAAAACATCAATAACAACCACAATACTCTCTTTAATATCGTATAGGTTAATCAGTGCAGGTGTTAAACAAACTTCTATTTTTTTCGACATGTTTTAAGTAACAAGGAATGGTTAACAGGTATCAGTATTGAGATTTTGTGTTGTAAGATTTTATTTTAAGTAGTAAGTGCAAGAATTGATTTTCGCTACACCTAGTATTCGCTAACCCGCCTATTGTTTATAAAAAGGGAATTTTACAATTTTTGCCTTAATTGGCGTATTACGAATCAGCACAAAAACTTCGCTACCTTCTTTAGCGAAATCTTTCGCAACATAACCCATACCAATGGCTTTTTGCAAAGATGGTGCTTGTGTACCCGAGGTAACTTTACCAATTATATTCCCTTCTGCGTCTGCAATTTCATAATCGTGGCGTGGAATTCCACGGTCTATCATTTCAAACCCAACTAATCTTTTTTGTACGCCAGCTTCTTTTTGGGCTTGCAAACTTTCAGCATTTGTAAAAGGCTTAGAGAATTTAGTTATCCATCCTAAACCTGCCTCAATTGGCGAAGTCGTATCATCGATATCGTTCCCATATAAACAGAAACCCATTTCCAAACGTAAAGTATCGCGGGCGCCTAAGCCGATTGGCTTAATGTTGTAAGCTGCACCAGCTTCAAAAATGGCATCCCAAATCGTGTCGGCATGCTCATTATCAAAATAAATTTCAAACCCTCCCGCACCGGTGTAACCAGTCGCAGAAATTACTACATTCTCAACACCTGCAAAAGTGCCCTTCACAAAAGTATAGTATTCCATCGATGCCAAATTCACATCCGTTAACCCCTGAAGCGCATCTGCAGCCTTCGGACCCTGAATAGCCAACAAAGAAGTTCTATCAGAAATGTTGTGCATTTCCACTCCCTCGGTATTAAATTTTTGAATCCAATTCCAATCCTTCTCAATGTTAGATGCATTAACCACCAACATGTAGCTTTTCTCATCAATGCGATAAACCAACAAATCATCCACAATACCACCATCCAAGTTAGGTAAGCAAGAATATTGCACCTTGCCATCATATAATTTAGATGCATCATTACTTGTAACACGCTGAATCAAATCTAAAGCGTGCTCACCTTTTAAAATAAACTCACCCATGTGGCTCACATCAAAAACACCAACACCATTGCGCACTGTTGCATGCTCTGCATTTATACCTTCATAAGTTACAGGCATATTATAACCTGCGAAAGGAACCATCTTAGCGCCTAGAGCGATATGTTTTTCTGTTAAAGCGGTATTTTTCATCGTTGTTTTAATCTTGCGGCAAAACTACTAAGAAAACAGCAATGTTTTGGGCTAAATTTAAACCTGTTCCTTTGATTTTTTTTTGTAAATGAACGGCGCTAGGTAGTGGCATCAGTAGCCCCGCCATTCGCTATAGCCCTTCATTTCACTACGGGGCTGCCGCTGCTGTCAGGTTTAAGAATTAAATCTTGTGCAAAACACCACCGATACCCAGCAAATACACAATAACAAATTTTAAAATCCGATAAAACATAGCTATCTTAATATCAACCAAACCAAGCAACTCAATGAAAGAAAATAAATACACCGGTATGACGCTAGAACAGTTAGAAAAAAAACTTAAACAACACAAATTAGCCATCGCCCTTCTAGTGGGCGCACTGTCATTTCTAATTTTGGTTAATATCTTTTTGGCTTTTCGAAAAGGATTCTCGGCTATTTCTGTAGTTCCAGTAACCCTTGTTCCTATATTTATCCTTTGCTTAAATAGCGTTAAAGAGCTTAAGGAGGAAATTAACCTCCGCAATAAAGAGAATCAATTGTTTTAACCACAATATCATTTTCAAAAAATGGCCATGAACACTTTTGAAACTGAAATTGTTACTCGCAGGCTAATTAACGCACCTCGAGAACTTGTCTACGAAGCGTGGACAAACCCTAACCACTTAAAAAACTGGTGGGGACCGAAAGGCTTTACCAATACTTTTGAGCAGTTCGATTTAAAAGTTGGCGGTAGATGGCGCTTTGTAATGCACGGACCAGATAAAGGCAATTACCAAAACGAGTGTGAGTTTACAGAGATAACCCCACCTGAACTTTTGGCCTGGCAACGCATCTCTAAGCCTATATTTCAGGTAGTTGCTATTTTCGAAGAAGTAGGCCTAAACAAAACCAATCTTATCTTTAAAATGGTGTTTGATTCACCTGAAGAGTGTAATAAGTTAAAAACATTTGTGGTAGATAAAAACGAAGAAAATCTCGATAAACTGGAAGATGAATTAAAAAAGATGTCATAATAATTTAAATGCGATGAAACAGAAAATATTAGCTCCGAATGAAGCTGAAACATTAGTTGAAATTCTTAAACAGCGTTTTGAGAAGAACATGCAACGCCATGAAGGCGTGAAGTGGGCGGAAGTGGCCGAAAAATTAAAGCAAGATCCCGCAAAGCTATGGACGCTAAATGAAATGGAGAATACAGGAGGCGAGCCAGATGTGGTTACGCTATATATTGATAAACAAACGTTTGTAGATTGCGCTATCGAAAGCCCAAAAGGCAGAAGGAGTTTGTGTTACGACCGCAAAGCGCTTGATGCACGGAAAGAGAACAAGCCTATAGGCAATGCAGTAGAAATGGCCGAAAATATGGGTGTGGTTTTGCTTTCTGAAAGTGAATATCGCACCCTGCAAAGCCTTGGCCGTTTTGATGAAAAAACATCGAGCTGGATAAAAACCCCAGATGAAATTAGAAAGCTTGATGGGGCAATCTTTGCCGATTTTCGTTACGAAAGAGTTTTTGTATACCACAATGGCGCTCAATCTTACTATGCGGCAAGGGGTTTTCGTGCCTTGCTACACATTTAATTACGCACTAACCAAGTTATGATAAATCTGCAACATTTGGGAAGATATCAAATGTACGCCATGGTCGGTTTCAACTGTTTTGCGGGCATTTTCGCCTATTTCTACCCAGCGTTTAGGGTTGATAATACACTGCAAAATCGAACGATAAAATTCATCTGCAGAATCTGCAATTAAAATATCGTGCCCATGGCGGCAGTTGATTCCTTCTGCTGCCGTAGTGGTAGCTATAATGCATTTTTTCATTGCCATCCCCTCAATAATCTTTACCCGCATTCCTGTACCAGAAATTAGCGGCACAATCATAATGGCTTTAGAATTCATAAATTCTACCGCATCAAATACCTCACCCTCCACAATCAGATTTTCAGAATCGTACTCAAAAAAATGTTTTTGCATGTTCTTGCCCGCAATATAAAACCGAAGGTCTTTATTCAACTTTTCAATATCAGGCCAAATATCATCCAAAAACCATTCTAAACCTTCCTGGTTGGGTCGCCAGTCCATCGCTCCCAAATGAAATAGCGTAGGGAAACTGGTTTTGGCTTTATCAACCTTGTAGCGGTCCAAATCAATTGCAACAGGAAAAACCGTCATTGGCACTTCGCATCCAAACCTTAAAATGCTTTGTCTATCGGGTTCGCTAATGGCAAAAATCTGATGGAAACGGTTAATCTGATCAGTTTCGTAAGCTTTTAGCCTTTGAGCTAAAAACGCAAGATACTTTCTTCTTATCAAGAAACTTTCAGAATGAGCCAGGCGCTCCCATAGCGTAAATTCGATGTTGTGGGCCCGATAAATTAACTTTGCATTGCTATTGGCTTTTACCACATCTAAATAGGGTACAACAAAAAGCCCTTCAAATTGAATAATATCAAAAACATTCTCCCTTAAAATATTTTCGAGTTGCCTGGCAGCGTCTTCGCTATAGTAACGGGAAACATTATAAGAATCGTTTGTAAAAATATTAAAAAATGCCGACCATATATTCACTTCCGTGTCTAAATCTACCGTATGGTGATTAATCTGCTCAAAAACCGGATCGTAAATATCCTCGATATCAATCTTTCCCTTCGAGGGATTCAAACTAAATAAGGTAATTTCTGCGCCAAGCTGCAGCAGGCCCTTCATGGTATTATAAACCACAATCGGATAACCACTATTCGGTGGAAAGGGCACTCGCTTAGTTATTAGCAGTATTTTCACAATGCTGTAAAATACGAAAATTAGGCGTTTTTAGAAAACAAATCTAATTGCGGATTGCTAACATTGAAAGTTTTTCGGTGGAAGGGCGATAGACCATTTTGTATTACCGCATTTCGATGCTGTATGGTTGGGTACCCCTTATTCTGTTTCCAGTTGTAATGCGGAAAATCGTTATGAAGGTTGGCCATGTATTCATCTCTGTGCGTTTTTGCCAAAATAGATGCCGCAGCAATATTTAGATATTTTCCATCGCCTTTAATGATGCAGCAATGGGGTATCTCAGCATACTTCTTAAATCTGTTACCATCAATTACCAGGTGTTGAGGCGCAACCATCAATTTCTCTATGGCTCTATGCATGGCCAAAAATGAAGCATTCAAAATGTTGATCTGATCAATTTCTTCGTGATCTACAAAAGCAACTGCCCAAGCCAAAGCATCTCGTTCAATAATTGGCCTAAGCTCGTCTCGTTGCTGGTGGGTGAGTTGTTTAGAGTCGTTTAATTCAGCCAAATAAAAATCTTTTGGCAAGATCACTGCAGCTGCAGAAACCGGTCCTGCCAGGCAACCTCTGCCCGCTTCATCGCAACCCGCTTCAATTAAATCGATGTTATAACAATTGATTAACACCTCACAAAGTTAAATAATTTAGCTCAGAGAACAGGACTATTTAGTTTACAGTTTTTCAAACGTTTTGTCAATCTCATTCAACTTTTGGATATTTAGACTGTCTACGTCTTTGATTCAAAATTAGAATGACCACCAAAGGATCACGTTGGGCTATGCTGTTCTTTAAGTGGTTTCCGGCAAGGCATCGAAAATAGGTGTCGTTGCAAAACGTGTTGAGAACCTCCTCCCCGTCTACTACCGATTTCAAAAATTCTTTATCGTAAAGTATAACTCAATGAAATAAATGATTGTAAAGATTTTCACTAAGCCTGGTCAAATTATCATTGGTATTTCCCCACGTGTGGCAAAACCATAATTCATGAACTTCCAATCTTCCATTTTACGAAAACGTATCGCTGCTAATTTGTAGCAATACATCCATAACTTAACAATATTTTAGGCGATAAATCTACAAAAAGACAAAAAAGTGAAGATAGTTCTGCTTACTATTTTGGTTAAAGGATTAACACTGACATTAATTGCAACAATTCAATACTTGTTTGTTTAATCAAACAGTCACACTTCCGCCTTTAACATCAAAAGCATCACGAAGCCCAATGGCCAAAACATTGAAAGCGTACACGGTGAACATGATGGCAAAACCTGGTAGAATGGCCAGGTAAGCAGCATCCATTATAATGTAGCCGTAATGTTCCTTAATCATACTTCCCCAGCTTGGCATGGGTGGTTGTGCCCCGAATCCCAAAAAGCTTAAGCCCGTTTCCAATAAAATGGCCGATGCGAAGTTGGATGAAGCAACTACGAGTATTGGACCGGCAATATTAGGTAAAATGTGTTTTATAATTGTTCTGAAAGTGCTAAAACCCAAAGCCCTGGCGGCTTCTACAAATTCTACCTCCTTCAATGCCATCACTTGCCCCCGTACTAAACGGGCAACGTCTACCCATGTAGAAAGTCCCACTGCTATGAAAATTTGCCAAAAGCCTTTTCCCAATGCGAATGAAATGGCAATAACCAGCAGCAAAGAGGGTAACGACCAAACAACATTCATAAACCAACTGATTGCTGCATCTATTTTACCTCCAAAATATCCTGCAATTGCGCCTAATCCCAATCCAATAAATAAAGAAATTAGTACCGCCATCAAACCCACAGAAAGTGATACACGAATTCCTAAAATTAAACGGCTTAACAAATCTCTGCCGTAAATGTCTGTACCGAGTAGATATGTTTGCTTGTAAATATTATTCTTTTCGAATAATGCCTTTTGTGTTGCTGTTTCAGATTTAAGCACACAACTGGGGCATAAATCCTTCAAATTATATTTAGTTTCCTGGGCCTTTTCTTCGTTCCCGATAAATTCGGTAACGAAAACGCTATCCCCAGATAATCGGTATCCTGTTATAGGTATACTTTTAAAGTCGGGTTTTTGTCCGTTCAACATCTTCTCGAAAATACCAACTTTATCTACGTTAGCATACCGCTCAACGATTAAGAATTTGAATGTGGCACCGGGTTTTTGCTTGCTAATCTGCACTTTTTGCACATTCGCATTAGGAGAATCATCAGGCATGATTAGGTAACCTAAAATTCCAGTTATGATAAGCAAAATAATAAAAACCAGTCCTGCAAAAGCAAGCCTATTGCGTTTAAATTTTATCCAGACTTTTTTTGATGGGCTATTATCCATTATCTAACCATTCTGCCTTTCCAGTTGTATTTGCCACTATTACCTGCAATGCCAATGTAAACCACATATAGCACATGTAAAACATTTAAAATTGGGATGAGTGCCATAAGCCTTTGTTTCTTAGAAAAACCTGTCACGTTCCATAAAAATAGGGTTTCAAATACCATTTTGACAAACAGTTGGTATAATGTTATGGTCATAAAGCCTTCAATAAAAAAACCTGTAATAAAGTTGAACAATATACTTAGGTTAAATATCCAAACAAATACGCCGAGTACAATAATCGCTTTATTTTTATAACGGGTACTTTTTGATGCCCATCTTTTGCGCTGTTGTATAAATGAGCTTAAATTTTCTTTTGCGTGTGTATAGACTATCGCATCGCTATTTTTTAGAAAGCCAATTTTATCTGGATCTTGCAACGCAATTTTATGAAGCAGTAATTCATCATCTCCCGAGGCTAAATCATCTATCCCTTTGAAACCAGCCACTTCGTAAAAAGATGTCTTCTCGTAAGCGAGGTTGGCGCCGTTACATGTAGATGGTTGTTCGTTGCCAATAGTAGATGCACCTAAGCCAATAAGATAGAGAAACTCAAGCGATTGCAAACGCTCGAAAATATTTTTTTCCTCAAAATAAGCCACAGGCGATGAAATCATCTTATAACCATTCTGCTCGTAGAAATTTACAATGGTCGACAGCCATTCTTTACCCATTCGGCAATCTGCATCGGTAGTAATAATCAAATCGCCTTCACTCTGGCCAATTGCAGTTTGTATGGCCATCTTCTTATACGAATTTAGCGCTTCGTTTTCATTCAACTGAATCAGCTTTACGCCACCCATCGCATAAGAAGATATAATCTCGGCAGTTCTATCCGTAGAATGATCGTCTATAAAAATAATTTCGGTTAAACCCTTTGGATAAGATTGACTTAACAAATCGTCAATAGTTTTACTAATGCTGGCTTCCTCGTTACGTGCGGCTACTATAATCGAAACTTTGGTATAAGGTGTTGCACCATTAGGAACAAAATTAATAAGCCTATGCCATCCTCGAATAAAAGTTAGCAACAGAAAACCATAAACCAGCGTTAATGCCGTAGAAAGTAGACTAGTTAGATTTAGAAGTTCCAAAAAAATTAAGTTTAAAAACGAAATAAGTGCCTAATATAGCAGGAATAATAATATTTATAAGCCAAATAGAGGCCGTGCATGCAATAACAGCCACATGTTGGTTAGTAATATGCTTAAATAATTCTACTGCAGTAATACTTCTAACGCCCACATCAAATAGGTCTAAAGAGGGAAGTGCTGATTGAATTAAAAAAAGCAGGCTAATCATCATCACGATATCGATACCATGTAAGCCCGGTATTAGCCAGATAAATAGAATAAAATATTGAGAACTGAAAACGACATATCTTCCTAAGGAAAAAAGCATGATCCTCAATAATTCGCTTTTGCGGTAACGTGCTAAAATATGATAAAACTTCTTGTATTTACGGGTAAATTTAAACGACAATAGCATTCCATTTAGCCACTTAATATTGAAGTAGAAAATAAGAAAAACTAAGCAGTATACGCTTGCAAGCATCACAAGCGCCAAGAAAACTACGCTATTTATCGGTACAAATCGATATATAAAAAAAAAAGCTGCTATGGCACCAAAGACATTGGTTAAAACCAACTGACTAATACCACCGACTGCCATAGCCACAACACCTACTACCCGCTTCCTCGGACTTAAGAAAAATACTCTTCCACCGTATTCACCAAGCCGATTAGGTGTAAATATCGCCCACGACAAACCGCAAAAAACCGATTCAATGGCATTCCATAGTTTAAGTGGTTCTAGTTTTTTAATTAGCATTTGCCATTTCATGGCTTCCAGAACCCAGTTAACCAACATTAACAGAAATACTATACCGAGTACGAAAAAAATCTCCGCTCTGGGGATATTGCTTATCAGTTTAATAAATGCTTTTAAATTGCCATTCGAAATAAGTTTTGCGTGTACCAACCACAGTGTAACAACTACAATTACAAGTTTAATGATGAGCGAAATTACTTTTCTCTGCCTTTTAGTCAATGCTTTTAAATATTGTTAATTCCTGAATTGCAAATATGGCTATTATAGTCTATAATTTTTATAAATACCTCAGATGTATTCAATTTAAACCAGTTCTATTAAAGTTTTTAACGTTCCAGAAGCTAGCAATTTCATCAGGTATTTAACTTTTGCAATGAAAAAAAAAATAAATTAACTTCGCACAATTTATGAATAAGACAAGTCGCTGGCAAGTTGCTCAATTTTTTGAAATCAGATGGTGGAAAAATTACCTTAAAAGTAAAGACGTTGAGCCATATCTCGCCTGGAAAAAATCTTATTGGAGAGATTTCCTTGCTAAAATAAATGAAAGTCTTTCCTTAGAAAAGGCTTCAAAAATACTCGATGCTGGCTGCGGCCCTGCTGGAATTTTTATCGAATTGCAGGAATATGATGTTACAGCAATCGATCCGCTATTGGATCAATACAACGATAAATTAGACCATTTTAAGAAAGAGAAATATCCCAACACAAAATTTAACACCGTAGCGCTTGAAAGTTATGAAAACGCGAATCATTTCGATGTTATCTTCTGTATCAATGCAATAAACCACGTTTCAGATCTTGCTAAAGCTTTTCATCAATTATATAAAAGCGCCAAAACCGGTGGCACGATTGTCGTTTCTATCGATGCGCATAATCACTCCATCTTAAAACATATATTCCGACTCCAACCAGGAGATATTCTTCACCCCCATCAATTTGATTTAGAAGAATACAAGAAAATGCTCACTGACCTTAATTGCTCCATCCTGCAAGCCGTGCTGATAAAAAAAGAGTTTCTTTTTAATCACTACGTACTCGTAGCCCGTAAAGATTAGGTTCTAGAACTTGAGAAAAAAAGTTTGCTACAGGTGAGTCTTCCTATTTCCGGTGTTCAAAACTCATAGCAAAAATTAAATCCCCTTATAAGTCAGTTTTAATAAAGACTATTCTTTAATATTGCCTTAATGTTGAACGAAAAAAAGGAACGGATAATTATGGGCATAGATCCCGGTACTGCGGTAATGGGCTATGGACTAATTTTAGAGAAAGGGAATAAAACAGAATTGATTAGCCTGGGCATCGTAAAAATGACACACCTTGATGATCCATTTTTGAAACTTCAACGCATTTTCGAAAAGACGGTAACGCTCATTGATCAATATAAACCAGATGTTTTAGCTATTGAAGCTCCTTTCTATGGAAAAAACATTCAGGTATTGTTAAAATTGGGCAGGGCACAGGGCATAGCCATTGCAGCAGCACTTTCAAGAAACATACCAGTTACCGAATATTCTCCCAGGAAAATAAAACAATCCATTACGGGCAATGGAAACGCTACTAAAGAACAAGTAGCGGGGATGCTTCAGCGATTGTTAAACTTTAAAGAAACGCCAGAGTTTTTAGATGCTACCGATGGTTTGGCCGTTGCCGTGTGCCACTCGTTCCAAAAAATAACATCAGGCGGAAAATCCAAAACCTACTCGGGCTGGGAGTCTTTTGTAACCGACAATAAAACCAAAGTTAAAGGCTTAGCGGCAAAAGCAAAAAAGTAGTCTGCTGGCGTAATAACACGGCAGAATACTTAGAATTTGTTGAGCTAAGATTTCGGATGCATGGTCCAAAACCATTTAGCTACCAGTTGTATGGTTAGGGCTAGCGGTATCAGTACAATTACATTAAATAACATCAAATTCGCTTCATCATTGGTGCATTTATACGGCACTTCTTTACGATGATAGAAGTCTGACAAACCATCGAAAATAAATGGCCATATGAACAAGCAGATGGCGTAAGTTAGATACGGAAACCCGGTATTTTCTACATAGTTACCACTTTGTTTATAAGCAAAACAAAGTGGTAAAGCAAAATAGGGTACTAGAAAAACAATCAATCCCATCATGCTTATAGTTTCTGAAATTTAAAACGTTTAAACATGAAAATAGTGATGCCAGCCAATACTATAAAAACCCATAAATTTGCAAGTGTTAAAACAATCTCTTTAAAAATTATCCACCCGTTTGTAATTCCCATCCATAACCTACTGGCAAAATTTGGCTTATAATCGTAGATGTTATCGTTAGCGATTAGCATCGTTTTAATGGTGTTATCCTGATAAAAATTGAGGGTAATGGTGCTGTATTTTACGCGGTCATCAATTTTCAAATTTTCGATCTTCCTGTCAATGAAGTCATCTTTAATCAATAAAGAGGTTTCCACATTCGGACTTTTCTTTGTTGCTAAACCGTTTATTCTTTTTACCGCCTCTACCCTGTTCTCGGCCTTAAGCTTATTAGCCAGGTATGCAATACTTTGGTCGTCCAATCTCATCGATTGGTTGTCGATAAATACAGCTATTTGCGCCATAGCATTAGTAAAGTCATCTAAATTTTCTGACGGAATTTTTGCCACCAAATAGCCTTCGGTACGGTAAGCGGTAATTTCCTTTAAAGAATCGGTTGTTTGTTTAATCTTATCGGTTTGATTCACCACACTAGTAATGGCAAATTCGGTAACGGTGCCACCCTGGTGCTTTACCGCAATACTTAATTTTTCTTTCGTGCTTTGTACATCTTTTACACGAAATCGCATATCGGCAGTTTTAACAATCTTCTCGGTGGTTGCACTATCAGCAGCCTGTTGTGGTTCTAGCGTAATGCCATCAGTACTGGCTACACTTTCGTATTTCTTCTCGGCGTTTTGGCAGCTAGAAATGCTTGCGGCAATGGCAATAGCAATAATAATCCTTTTCATGATTTTGTGGTTTTAAGCTGTTAATCATTTATATTATTACCTTCTTTGGCCATTGAAGTTGCGGAAAATGCATCCGCGTTTTTCCCTTTATACAAAAAACCAAAATAGGTAACCCTAAGCTTGCCTACAACTTCTGAAACAAAGGATTGGAATACAATTTTCTTGATTTGGAAAGCAAATGCAGAATCTTATAGGTAAGCGTAGCCCCGCCATCCGCTATAGCCCTTCATTTCATTTCGGGGCTGCCGCTATTGTCGGGTTTAAATAGAACGGTTTACCTAAGTAAAATAAACCTGATAGCAGTGAGCACCCATGGGCGTTCTGCGTAGAAACAACGAGGTACCTACACCGCCCATTGGTGGAAACGGATAGCAGGTCTTTCGCAACCGAAACGTACCGGAGCTTGCTTTCCAAAACCGTTTAAAAACAAAAAAGCCGATTATGAAAAATCATAATCGGCTATTATATCTAGATAGAAATAGTTATGCATCTAAAATTTTGAACACACCTTTAATGCTGATGATTGCTCCAATAAATAGGATAATCCATGAAACTAAAGATAAAATCCAAGAATCGAACGCGAAACGAGCATAGGTACCCACCATGCAAATAAGTACGCCAAAAATCATTAATTTATAAATTCCCGGCTGGTTGGCCGTTTGCATACTTTCTGTATTGTGCTTTAATTCGTTGTTCTCCATAATTTTATTTTTTATGATGTTGCAAAAGTAATACTTATTGGCGAATAAAAGCAAATACTTAGTAACTTTTTAATCGTTCTAGTCGCTGTTTTGCCTTCTCCTTGTCGCTTAGGTTTTCGCCTTGGTACAGGGGCTTTTCCCAATCGCCATACATGGGGTTAGGTAACACAATGTATTTTGTACCAAATAGGTTTTGGTTAGCTATAACCTCCGTGGCTGTATTCTTGTTTTCCCGGTAAAAAATATTGCTAAAATCGCTTAAATTATCGCCACAAAGCATTAAAATATGATGTGTTTCAGCAATTGTTTGTCTGCGGGGTTCCTTATTCGAGGTACCTTTTGAAACCAACAAATGTGCATCATCGGCATATGGAAAACCAAATTTCTGTAGGTTTTTTAGTGTTGCATCATAATCTTTTTCATCGCGGTTGCTCAAGTAAAAAGTTTCAATATTTTTTGAAGCGGCGAATTTTAAAAAAGCCAATGCGCCCGGTACCGTATCGGCTTTGGATAGGTTTGTCCATTCCGTCCAATCGCTTGGGTTATAACTTAAGCCTTTTTTAATTTCATGGCCTTGAAACGGAGAATTATCTAAAACAGTTTCATCTATATCTACAATCACGCAGTTGGGCTTCTTGCTAGTATCTGACCATAACGCTTCCTTTAGTGATAAACGGGCAAAGTTATAAGCCTGAAAACACAAGGCTTTGTATTCACCAGATGTTTGTTGCCATAAAACTGCATTGGTATAATCTCTTGCTGGCGATTGAGCGTTAACAAAAAATGGAGCGAATGCTATGATGATCAAGATGTATTTTTTCATTTGTTTAAATTGAATAACAAAGATATTGACTCGTTTCGATGATCGATGTTTTTAGTTTGATTTATTGCAAATCGCTCTCTAGATCAACTGGAATGTATATTTATCAGCCAGCATGTGCTATTTAGCAAAAATCCATCAACAAAAAAACCCTCATCGTAACACGATGAGGGTTTTTATATCTGTGTAGATTCTGTGATGTAGTAATGACTTTTCCTATCCGTTCAATGCTGCAGCACCACTTACAATCTCAGTTAATTCAGTTGTAATTGCTGCCTGACGAGCTTGGTTATAAGAAAGTTTTAATGCTTTCAATAATTCACCAGCATTTTCGGTTGCTTTATCCATAGAAGTCATACGTGCGCCATGCTCAGATGCGTGAGAATCTAGAACGGCTTTGTATAACTGAATTTTAATTGACTTAGGAATTAACTGCGCTACAATTTCTTCTTGAGATGGCTCCAGGATGTAGTCTACATTGGCCGCCTTAGCATTGGTAGCTATTGGCTCTGCTTTCGGTAAAGGCAACAACTGTTCGGTAGTAATAAACTGTACTGCTGCGTTTCTAAAACGGTTGTAAACAACTTCTACTTTATCAAAGTCACCTTTAATAAAACCAGCCATAATTGCATCAGTTATTTTGGTAACATTCTCAAAAGTTAGTGCAGAATACACCTCATTATTGTTTCCAATAACATTGTATTTGCGCTTCTCGTAAAAATCTTGTGTTTTCTTACCAATAGAAATAATGCTCACGTTACCGTTTTTTAGCTGTTCGCTGTATTTCTCGGCAATTAAGTTGTTGGCGGCTTTAATTACGTTCATGTTAAAAGCACCAGCCAAACCACGGTTTGATGATACGGTAACAATTAAAACCTTATTGGGTTCACGCTCTTGGATAAAAGGCGATGAAGAACCCTCCAAACTTGCCGAAAGATTTTCTAAAATCTCCTTCAATTTGGTTGCATAAGGACGTAAAGCGATAATTGCATTGGTAGCACGCTTCAACTTCGCCGCCGAAACCATTTTCATAGCTTTCGTAATCTGCTGGGTCGACTGTACCGATGCAATTCGGTTTCTTACTTCTTTTAAATTAGCCATTCTTTATTTAGATGTGAGATGTAAGATATGAGATGTGAGACGTTTCCGGCCCAATCTCAGATCTCAAATCTCATGTCTCAAATCTTATTAATATTTACTTGAAATCTCTTTTGCTACAGTATCTAAAACGCCGGTAATGCTATCATCGAACTTACCAGCTTTTAAAGCCGCTAAAGTATCTGCATGGCGCATTTCCAATTGTGTTAAAAATTCTGTTTCAAATTCCTTAACCTTATTTACCGGAACGTTACGCATTAAATTTTTAGTACCTGCATAAACAATTGCTACCTGTTTTTCTACTGTGAAAGGAGAAAATTGCGCTTGCTTTAACATTTCTACGTTACGTGCGCCTTTATCTAAAACCGATTTTGTAGCAGCATCTAAATCAGAACCGAATTTAGAGAAAGCCTCTAATTCACGGTATTGAGCCTGATCTAACTTTAAAGTACCTGCAACTTTTTTCATCGATTTAATCTGAGCATTACCACCAACACGTGATACCGAGATACCTACGTTAATTGCCGGACGGATACCTGAGTTGAACAAGTTTGACTCTAAGAAAATCTGGCCATCAGTAATCGAAATTACGTTAGTTGGAATATAAGCTGACACGTCACCTGCTTGTGTTTCGATAATTGGAAGTGCAGTTAATGAACCACCTCCTTTAACGATATGTTTAATCGACTCAGGTAAATCGTTCATGTTTTTAGCGATATCATCGTTAGCGTTGATTTTCGCAGCTCTTTCCAATAAACGACTGTGTAAGTAGAAAACGTCTCCAGGATAAGCTTCACGGCCCGGTGGACGACGAAGTAATAAAGATACCTCACGGTAAGCAACAGCTTGCTTAGATAAATCATCATAAACAATTAGAGCTGGTCTACCTGTATCACGGAAAAATTCGCCAATTGCAGCACCTGCAAATGGAGCATAAAACTGCATCGGAGCAGGATCTGCAGCCGAAGCAGCAACAACAACTGTATATGGTAAAGCACCGTTCTCTTCTAGTGTACGTACAATGTTGGCTACAGTAGAATTTTTCTGTCCAATAGCTACATAGATACAAAACACAGGTTGTCCGGCTTCATAAAATTCTTTTTGGTTGATAATGGTATCGATACAAACAGCTGTTTTACCAATCTGGCGGTCACCAATAACCAACTCACGCTGACCACGACCAATTGGAATCATGGCATCGATAGCTTTAATACCAGTTTGTAAAGGCTCATTTACCGGTTGACGATAAATTACACCTGGCGCTTTACGCTCCAAAGGCATTTCGTAAGTTTCACCTAAGATAGGTCCTTTACCATCTAAAGGCTCTCCTAAGGTGTTAACCACGCGGCCAAGCATACCTTCACCAACTTTAATAGAGGCAATTTTTTTGGTACGTTTAATTGTATCACCTTCTTTAATCTCGTCAGATGCACCCAAAAGTACCACCCCAACGTTATCTTCTTCAAGGTTTAATACAATGCCTTGCAGGCCGTTTGCAAATTCAACCAACTCTCCCGATTGAACTTTAGTTAAACCGTAAACACGGGCAATACCGTCGCCCACTTGCAACACTGTACCAACTTCTTCCAGTTCGGTTTCTGATTTGAAGCCCGCCAATTGCTGTCTGATAATTGCCGATACTTCGTCTGGTCTTACCTCTACCATAATTTTAATTATATCTTTTTGTAAATGTAAATCTTGTAGTCCTTTTGTTGTGCTAGCCCCGCTTTCTGCTATAGCCTTTTTGCTTTCAGCTTAAAAGCCTGCCGCTGCCAATCGGGTTTATAATATAGCTGCTGTAATTCTTCTGTTATTTCAGCACCCCTCATTGGTTTTAAACCGGCTTGAGATGCCTTCACAGCTAACTACGCAGCAAATTCTTTTTTAAGTTTGCTTAATCCGCTCGCAATACTTGCGTCAAATTGCTTGTCGCCAACCTTTAAAATAAAGCCACCAATTAGTTTCTCGTTAATCTTTTCATTAACAATAACTTCGTTAGCACCCATTTCTTTTTTAACAATAGCAACAATCTGCTGTTTTGCCGCATCGCTTAAAGCTGTTGCTGTAGTTACATCAGCAGTAACAATCCCTTTGATAATGTTATATTGCTGGATAAACTGCTTCGCGGTTGCAAATAAGATTGCCGAGCGACCTTTGTTTACAACAGTTTTGAAAAATGTTAAAGAAAGCTTACCAACCTTATCAGCAAAAATACCATTCAAGATACCTGTCTTTTTATCAAGCGGTACAATTGGGTTTTTAAGTATTGCTTCTAGTTCAGGGGTTTCATTAACCACTTTCTCAAACAAAACCATATCATTGTAAGACGCTGCTAAACCATTGTTTTCAACAGCTAAGTCTATTAATGATTTGGCGTATCTGCTTGCAACTTTAATTTCTGACATATTTTTAGGTGTGAGATATGAGATATGAGATGTGAGCTGTGAGATTGAGTATCCAGAGTAATCTCCTCTCTCATATCTGATGTCTCAAATCTAGTATCTCAAATCTATTTTCTCAAAATTAGTTTAATTCAACGTCTTTTAACAAGTTAGCCACTAGAGCCTCTTGCTTAGTTTTATCATCTAATTGCGTACGTAATACACGTTCAGCAATTTCAAGAGATAGCGTAGAAACCTGGTCTTTAACTTCAGCTAACGCAGCTTTCTTTTGGTTCTCGATTTCAATTTTAGCTTTCTCGATCAATTTAGCACCTTCAACCTGAGCTTGTTTCTTAGCTTCATTTAAGATACCATCCTTTAAGGTCTTAGCTTCCTTTAAAATCTCATCACGCTCAGCACGGGCTTGTTGCATTAATTCTTGGTTCTGAGAAGTTAATTCTGCCATACGGATTTTAGCTAACTCAGCTTTGTTTAAAGCCTCATCAATGCTTTGCTCACGTTCGTGAATAGCACCTAAAATAGGTTTCCATGCAAACTTTCTAAGTAAAATCAATAAGCAGATAAATGCTAACGATGTCCAAAAAACCAATCCAATGCTTGGGGTTACTAATTCCATTTTATCTAATTTTTTTAATCTTAATCTTTTTTAATAAGGCTGGGTAAATAACCAATCGTTAAATACCCAACCTAATTTTATCAGGTTGAATTATTGAGGGTTGTTACCTAATAATGCAACTACCACACCGAATAAAGCAGCACCCTCAATAAGGGCAGCAGCAATAATCATTGCAGTCTGAATTTTTGATGCAGCTTCTGGTTGACGAGCAATACCTTCCATTGCTTTACCACCTACTTGACCGATACCGATACCTGCACCGATTACTGCTAAACCGGCACCAATTGCCGCGATTGAACCTACCATAACTAATTTAATTTATATTAATTGTAAAAAATAGTTTTCTGTTAATGATGCTCTTCTACTGCCATACCAATAAACAAGGCAGTAAGTAATGTAAAAATAAAAGCCTGTAAAAATGCAACTAACAATTCCAGTACATCCATAAATAAAACAAATGCTACAGATACCGGAGCGATAGCCAATGTTTCGAAAATAAAGATTAATGAAATTAAACTTAATACGATAATGTGGCCGGCTGTAATGTTCGCGAATAAACGAACCATTAAAGCGAATGGCTTAGATATAATACCGATTAACTCCACAGGAATCATAATCGGATACAACCAAAATGGAACATCTGGTTTGAAGATGTGTTTCCAATAATATTTATTCCCGTTAATGTTAACGATGATCATTGTACCTAAAGCCATTACAAATGTCAAAGCAATATTACCTGTAACATTGGCACCACCTGGGAAAATTGGAATTAAACCGAAAAGGTTGTTAAAAAGGATAAAGAAAAATGTAGTTAACAAATAAGGCATAAATTTAGCGTATTTATGTCCGATGTTTGGTTTAGCAATATCATCTCTAACGAAAACAATTATCGGCTCCATAAAGCTTTGTAAACCTTTAGGCGCTTTGCCAACGCGTTTTTTATAAGCTCCTGCTACCGAAATAAATACGATTAAGATAACCAATATTGCTACGAACATTGCTGCAACATTTTTGGTAATAGAAAAATCTAAAACAGAAACGGTTTCATCAACAGCACCATTTGCACCAACCACTTTAACGTGATCTTCTACCAAACGATAAGTATTGTATTTACCAGCATAATCATGCTCTCCATGATGAAAGTTAGCCGAAGAAAAAACCTCTAAGCCGCCGTTTGTATATAAAATTACTGGAAGAGGTAATGAAGTATGTCCCCAAAGGTGCCACATGTGCGAGTCTGCAATGTGCTCCATAATTACCTTTGTAGGCTCGAATTTTTCTTCGCCATGTTTAGCCTCAGCCCCATGCTCTCCAGAAACAGCTTCAGCAGTTCTTGCCACAGCCCTATCTACAGGAACAACAGCGCTATCAACTTGAGCGAAAGTATCAATTTTGATAGATAAAAACGCGATTAAAAGCGTAAAAACAACAATTACCCTCTTCACTTTTGATACTAAAACTTGGTTACAATCCATTTATTGGCAGATTTTTACTTTAAATTTTGGTGGCGCAAGTTACGTAACAAACAGTATATTTCAAAGACAGAAAACAATAAATATAAAGAAAAAAAATTTAGCAGAAATGTAGTGCCAATTCCCTTGCCTTTTATACTGTAAATCAACACAAAAGCCATACAAAAAATCATTTTCACTGCAATTGATCCCATTATAGCCATAATGCCAGTTTCCGGATCGCGTTTAATCCCAATATCTACCAACATGTAAGCGATATAGGTTATGCCCGCTATGAACCCGAAGATTAACCAAAAATAAGCTACAAAAAGTGTTTTTCCTGGAAACAAAGTTGGGAGTACAGCAATTACGCCGATAAGGAAACCGATAAAAATGAGGTATCTACTGGTAAATTTGGCTAGTGTCAATAATTTTCTTTTTTGGTCAATAAGTTGCAAAGATAAGGGTTTTATAACCAACTACATCGTACTAACATTCAAGATTTTGTGTAATAATCGTTTGATGCTATCCTCCATCCTGGAGAACAACTAAACCTTTGTGGCTTGCTTAATCGCCTGGTACAAGGCTATTCCGACACCCACAAGTGCAAAAGCCGCTGTAATAAGGTTTGTTTTGCTGTGTCTGCTTTCATCAATCTTATATCCAATAAAAGTAAGTAAACCAATAGTTGCGATCATTTGGAAACCAATTGCAGAATATTTTGCAGCGGCATTTACCTTTTTTTTTGTGTCCTCTTCTTTGGGATTTTCCATTTAAAAATGCAATAATTAAGTTAACTTTGGATAAATATTGTTTATTACCAATTAAAATATTTTTCAGAAAAATTAGTTTGTTTTACATCACTAACGCTATTTATCATACTTGAAAAAACACATTAAAAAAGCTTTCCATCCCCTTCTCATTCTGCTCAGCTTATGTTTTCTTTTTGGCTGTGTAGCAAATAAAGATACAGCCATCGACCGTAAGTTTCAAAACTTAACGGCAAGGTATAACTATATCTATAACTCAAATGTTTTACTTACCGAATATAATGAGCAATTGTTGCAGACCTACGTTGACAACTATGAACAAATTTTGCCGGTATATCTTGATCCCTTACCCGCAAAAAACCTTGTATTAACTCCTGGTAGACCCGATAAACAATTAGACGAGGTTATTGCCAAAGGCCAGACCATTATCAACGATAAAAGCTTCAGCAATTATATCGATGATGCTTACATGCTGCTAGGTAAAGCCAATTATTTAAAAGAAAATTATTTTATTGCTTCGGCATATTTCGATTATACAGCTAAAACCTACAGCAACAATTTGAAAACTTTCATCATGGCTATGAACTGGAAAGCCCGTTCCCAGATGGAATTAAATAATATGGTTGGAGCAGATAAGGTTTTGGATACGATGCTACGTGCCCTTGACGAGTATAAAAAAGATTTAGCCGAACCGCTCGCTACCACGGCACAAATGCGGATCTACCAAAACAGGAATAAAGATGCGATTGTTTTACTCGAAAATGCGGTGAGACTTGCCGATGATAAACAATTGCGAATTAGGTGGAGATATATTTTAGCACAACTCCAACAGAAGGAAGATGATCTTCAAAATGCTTTTATCAACTTTACAAAGGTAGAGAACAGTAATGCACCATTCGAAATGTATTTCCATGCCAATTTACAGCGAATAAAGATAAGGGGATTAATCAGTGGATACAAGGTAGATGAAGATAAAGCTTTATTGTCCTTGTTAAAGGATGACAAAAACTTCGATTATACCGACCAAATTTATTATCAAGTTGGCGAAATGTTTCTTGCAGAAAAGCGGTTTGATAAGGCCGAAGAAAATTATCTGAAGTCGGTGAAGGTTAGTACTAAGAACCAAACGCAGAAAGCCCTTTCTTATCTGCGAATTGCTGATTTAAATTTCAAGGAACTTAATAAGTACATCAAAGCGAAGCTATACTATGATAGTACAGTATTAATCTTGCCAAAAACATATCCGGAGTATGATAACATTGCAAAGAAAGCAGAAAATCTTCAGTATTTAACAGATCGCTACACGATCATTAGTAAAGAGGATACTGCGCAAACATTTGCAAAACTTCCGGAAAGTGAACGCTTAGCAAGGGTTAAATCTTACTTAAACAAAAAAATTGAAGCCATAGATCCTATTGCGTTGGCAAACCAATCGCTAAATAATCCTGACTTTCCAAATCAAAACATAAGCACTCCCGTGGTCGGTAATGGAAATGCCTTTTATTTTAATAACAGCGCCGCCATAAGCAATGGTTTTGCCGACTTTAAAAAACGATGGGGAAATAGGCCTCTGGAAGACAACTGGCGACAGAGCGTAAGATCATCTGCCCAGGAAACCAACCAGGTGCTTGCGGGTGGCAAGGTTGCGACAGAAATTACGCCAGCTAATAGTCTTGCTGGTGCAGACCCTCTTGACCAAAACAAAGTTGAAAGCGAATATATAAATAGCTTGCCCCTTAGCATAGAATCACTAAATGCTTCTAACCAAAAAATAATCGATGCCTATTTTGAAATTGCTAGTTTTTATCAGCAAGAATTAAATGATAAAAATGAAGCTGTAAAGGTTTATTTGGAATTGCTAAGGAGGTTTCCAGAAAATAATCATTTAGCTGCTATTTATTACAGTTTATACTTGAATTATCAAGGAGTTGATCAGAACAAGGCAAATGAATACCGGCAGATGGTGCTTTCTAAATTCCCCGAATCTAATTTCGCAAAAACCATTTTAGACCCATCTTTTTCTGCCAAACAAACGGAGATTGAAAATATTGCGATCAATAATTACAATGCTACCTTCGAATCTTACGTCAAAAAGGATTATCAAGCGGTGATTAAACTGGCAAACGAAAATATCGCCGCTTTCCCATACAATGATTTTGCACCGCAATACGCCTACCTTAAGGCCATTGCAATAGGTAGAACAAACAAGCTTGATGCATTACTTACAGCTTTTAATGCTATCAACCTGACCTACCCGAATGATGTACTTATTACACCGCTTGTTCGAGATCATTTAAAATATATTGAAGCTAATTTGGAAGAATTTAAGCAAAGACCAGTAGCGCTGATAGATTTTGATGCAAATGAGCCCCGTTTTGTTAGCCAAACACAGACAATACCGGTAGCTACGAAACCCCTAAATACAGCGGTGTCTCAAGTGGCACCCCCTACTGAAGATAAGCCAGTTGCGAAACCTTTAGGAACCCCGGTTGAGAACAAACCTGAAAACGTAGTGAAACCGGCAAGCGTTTTCAGTGCAGCAAAATCTGATGAGTATTATTACGTAATAGATGTGGCAGATGCTAGCTTAACGTTAAGTTCTTCGCGTTTTGGTATTGGGCAGTTTAACCGTGGTAATTATCCTGATAACGACTTGGCGCACAAATTGATTGAGCTAGATAATGATCAACTCATTTATGTGACTAGTTTCATTGATTTGGAAGATGCAAAACTTTACGAATCTAGCATTAGCGGACAATTGAAAAATATAATGAAAGTGCCAGCTAATCTTTACAAAGGTTTTATCATTAGCAAGGAAAATTTCGAAAAATTAACCAGCAGAGCGCTTATCAACCAGTATTTAGAGTTTTTAAAAGATAATTACAAGTAGAAATATACTGGCAAATTGGCTGTAAAATAAGTTCTATAAAAAATTAATAAATTTGCGACAAATTAAACAGTTTCATAAACCAACTGTTTTTTGGACAAATACCACATAAAATGAATAAATCCCTTTCTGCACAAGAAACAAAGCGATATAGTTTAATCATCTGGAAAATACTGATAGGAGGCATAGCGGTTTTCGCAATTTTCATCTCGATGATTGGATTAGGGCTTTTTGGAGCGCTTCCCTCGTTTAGAGATATCGAACATCCAAAAAGCAACCAGGCATCAGAAATTATTGCAGAAGACGGCCGACCAATGGGTACGTATTTTGTTCAAAACCGTTCTAACGTAAGCTACAAAGAAATTTCAGAAAATGTGATTAATGGTTTAATCGCCACTGAGGATACTCGTTTCAAGGAGCATTCAGGCATTGATTTTAAACGGACTTTTACCATCATCGGATACAACTTAATAGGAAAAAAACAAGGTGCAAGTACTATAACACAGCAGTTGGCAAAGAACTTATTTCCTAGAGAATCTAATTTGAACTTTTTCTCTTTAGTGCTTACAAAATTTAAAGAGTGGATTGTAGCCGTAAAGCTAGAGCGCAATTATACCAAAGAAGAAATTATTACGATGTACCTTAATACGGTAGATTTTGGGAATCAGGCGTATGGAATTAAATCTGCAGCAAGAGTTTACTTTAATACCACGCCAGATAAGCTAACCCTTACACAGGCAGCGACGCTTGTAGGTATGCAAAAGGGGATTACGATGTATTCTCCCACCCGCCATCCAGAGCGATCTCGTGATAGGAGAAACACGGTAATGGCCATGATGGTTAAATCTGAATTATTAACTCCTGAAGTTTTTAATGAGGAAAAAGAAAAACCTTTGGGTTTGAAATTTAATGCAGCAACCGTTAATGATGGTATTGCACCCTATTTTAGATCGGTGTTAAAAAGTGATATCAAGACTATTTTTCAGGAGCAAGGCATTACCAAGCCTGATGGAACACCATATGATTTAGACCGAGACGGCCTTAAAATTTATACGACGCTAAATTATGATATGCAGCTTTACGCCGAGGCTGCCCAAAAAGAATACATGAAAGTGCTGCAAGCGCAGTTTATAAACAGTTGGAAAGGCAGAAACCCTTTTAAAGGTAAAGATTTACAGATTGAACAGGGAATAAAAAGATCAGACCGGTATAAGTCTTTAAAGTTGGAAGGGAAATCTGAAGACGAGATTAAGGAAGATTTCAATACCAAAACCGAAATGACCATTTTTACTTGGAAGGGCGATATTGATACTGTAATGAAACCTATTGACTCTGTACGGTACTATAAAATGCTTTTGCGCAATGCGATGATGACGATGGACCCGACAAATGGTCATGTGAAAGCTTGGGTGGGTGGAATTGATTTTGAACACTTTAAATACGACCAGGTTAAAATGGGAACCAGACAAGTTGGTTCTACAGCAAAACCTTTCACTTATGCAGTTGCCATAGAAAATGGTTATTCTCCTTGTTACTCGGTTTCTAATACTCCAGTAACCATTGATGGATATGGCGATCCCTGGACACCGAAATCTTCTGGAAAACCACTTGCAGGAAGTATTACTTTGCAGAAAGCCTTGGCTTTTTCTCAAAATTATGTTACTGCCTATTTAATGAAGCAAGTTGGCCCTGTAGCAGTAGCTAACCTCGCTACCAAAATGGGTATCCCTAATGTACCCGCATATCCTTCCATTGCCTTAGGAACATTCGATTCTTCGATATATAATATGGTGGGTGCTTATGGAGCATTCGCCAATAAAGGCGTTTATACCAAACCCATTTACCTTTTGCGCATTGAAGACAAAAATGGCGTGGTGCTTTTTTCACAGAAAGAGATCCCTAAACCAATTATGAGTGAAGAGGTTGCTTATGTAATGACCCGCATGTTAAAAGGTGTGGTTACAGGCGGTACCGGATCGAGATTAAATTATAAATACCATGTTAATGCCCCAGTTGGAGGCAAAACAGGTACCACACAAAACAACTCTGATGGTTGGTTCATGGCCATAACGCCACAATTGGTAACCGGCGTATGGACGGGCTGCGAGGATAGGGCGTTTCACTTTATTAGTACCAACCAGGGTGAAGGTGCCAATACAGCCTTGCCAATTTTTGCTGGATTCATTAAACGAGTTTATGCCAATCCGGCTTTAAAAATTAGTCATGCGGATTTTGAAGTACCAAAGGCAGGTGTTTCTATTACTTACGATTGTAACCAGTACCAACAACAAGAAGAAGGAACAACTGAATTGGATGAAAGGCTTGGTTTTTAAGCCGCTGGTAATGCGTGAAGGATAGTAGCGAAAAGCCCGCAACCCGATCTAAGTACCAATTTAGCTTTATTAACGTACCCATTGTTTTTGCACAGGCCTTTTCGGGTGAGGACTTGTAGCGGATAGCCTGACCCTTGCGCAGCTTGGGGCACGCCCAAAAGATATTCAAAATTTATTCAGTGAGTGAGGTGGCATTTAGCTTAATCAACCTATTTTTGTATTGATGAGTAGTTTCGACCATAAGACAGCATTAACCGCAATTCCGCATAAACCTGGTGTTTACCAATATTGGGATGCTGAGGGCAAATTAATGTATATTGGAAAGGCTAAAGATTTGAGAAATAGAGTTGGTTCTTATTTCAATAGCGACAAGCAGCAGTTTAATGGAAAAACGAGGGTTCTGGTATCTAAGATAAGAAAGATTACCTTTACCATTGTAGATACGGAAATTGATGCCTGGCTGCTAGAAAATAGTCTGATTAAAAAGCACCAGCCAAAGTTCAATATTAACCTAAAGGATGATAAAACTTATCCGTGGATTATTGTTAAAAACGAGCACTTCCCACGGATTTACTGGACCCGTAAAGTAATAAAAGATGGCTCTACCTATTTCGGTCCTTATGGTTCTATAGGTATGATGCATACGATTCTAGACCTTATTAAAGAAACCTACCCGCTTAGAACTTGTACTTTACCTTTAACGGCTGATAATATTGCTGAAGGTAAATTTAAAGTATGTTTGGAATACCAGATCGGGAATTGCAAAGGGCCATGCCAGGCTTATCAAAGTGAATTAGATTACGACAGAAACATTGCGGAGATTAAGGAGATTTTAAATGGAAAAATTGGCAATGTAATTCGGGATGTAAAGGCGATTATAAAATCTGCATCTGAAGATTTAAACTTTGAGCTTGCACACCAATACTCCAGAAAATTGCAAGTGCTTGAAAAATACCAAAGCAAATCTACGGTGGTGAATAGCGCCATAACGAATGTAGATGTGGTGAGTATTGCCTCTGATGAGCGTTACGCCTTTGTGAACTATTTGAAGGTTATGAATGGTACGATTATCCAGACGCAAACAATAGAGATAAAAAAGCAGCTTGATGAAAGCGATGATGAGCTTTTAATTACCGCTATGTTAGAGTTTCGAACCAAATTTAACAGTACGTCTAGGGAAATTATTGTGCCTTTTGAGCTTTCTTTAGCAGATGAGACACTTCGGTTCACTGTGCCGAAATTGGGTGAGAAAAAGAAGCTACTGGAGCTTTCGCAAAAGAATGTATTGTTCTTTAAAAAGGAGAAACTGAACCAATACGAAAAGTTGAACCCTGACCTGCGTACCGACCGAATCTTAACAACTATGCAAAAGGATTTGAGGTTAACGCAACTTCCTAAACACATCGAGTGTTTTGATAACTCTAACTTTCAGGGCAAATATCCGGTATCTGCAATTGTAGTGTTTAAGGATGCAAAACCATCTAAGAAAGATTATAGGCATTTTAACGTTAAAACGGTTGAAGGCCCGAACGATTTTGCCACTATGGAAGAAGCTGTTTTTCGAAGATATAGGCGCATGTTGGATGAAGATCAGCCTTTGCCGCAATTGATTATTATTGATGGTGGAAAAGGCCAGCTTTCTTCTGCAATGAAGAGTTTGAAAATTCTTGACATTGCGAATAAAGTAACGGTAATTGGTATTGCAAAAAGGTTAGAGGAATTATTCTATCCGGGCGATTCGTTACCGATGTATCTGGACAAAAAATCGGAAACTTTAAAGATCATCCAACAGCTTCGGGATGAAGCCCACCGGTTTGGTATCACCTTCCACCGTAAAAAACGAGATCAAGGCACCCTTAAAACTGAATTGGAACAGATTGATGGTATAGGGAAAACAACTGCAGATAAACTCTTAAAGCAGTTTAAATCGGTAAAGAAAATAAGAGAAGCCACAGAAAAAGAATTGAGTGAGATACTAAATAGAAAGCAGATGCTTACCCTTCAAAACTATTTCGGACCCCAAACACCAGAAGCAAATATTGAAACAACACCCGAATTATAGCCAAAAAAAAGGAGCAAATTGAAATTTGCTCCTTTTTGGTTTTTAGAATATCAAGTTTGGCTTTTAGTATTCCCAAAGTCCTTGTTCGTAATCTAAAACAGACTTTTTGATTCTTTCAGATTCGTATAATCGCTCTCTAGGATCGGTAATAATATCTCTAATTTTGTTATCACCTGGATTAGATTCTTTAACGATGTAACTACTAAATAAGCGACGGATGAAGAAATCATCAAAACTTAAAGTAGATGCATCGTTATTGGTATTGATTAAACGTTTTTTGGTTAGGATTTCTCTTGCTTCAGGATAATAAATCCAGAATACCGGTTGCCATTGTTTAGAACTTTCATTGAGTTTTAACGGAGCGATGCCCACAATACGTGGTTCAAAAATGGAACGTTTTACATCGAAGATCCAATCTTCCTTGATTCTGAATTTCAAGAATAGCTCTGGATTAAAATCGTTAACAACAGTTGTAACGGTACCAGTCTTGTTATTTGAAACCTCTGCCGTTCCTAAAGCCGACTTTGCCGCAGAATCTGCTGTCATAGGATTTTGGAATGCATCATCCTCATTCAATGCGCTATCAACAGGCGAATAAGCTGTTAACTCTTCAGATTTAATTGCTGAAATTAACACATCGATAAAACGAGATTTTGGCGACCTTAATGGCGAGTTCACTGTATCACGAAGATCAATTTCTCTCCAGATGCGCTTTGCATAGAAAACATCCTCTTCACGCACGTCTGCCAAAGGTACCATTTGGGTACTATCAATATCTTTACGTGCATAAAAACCATCTTTAGGCGGAACCTTAAGTTTCTTTTTCGCTGTCTTAACAGGCGCCTTTACAGTATCTACTGGTACAGCAACAGGTGCCGCAGCGGCATTTTTAGGCGCTAACTTTGTAGGCTTTTTCTGTGCGAAGCCTACTGAAGTAAACAAACCTAAAACAGCAATGGTTAAAATCCTTTTCATCTTATTCTTATTTAACACTAAATGCTAGTGAAGGTAAAATTCTCTGGCGGCCATCTGGGCCTACCGAAACGATATCTTCGAAAAATACTCTTGTTCCAGGTGTAATTGAGTTTAAAGCACCTTTTACGGCGCCGGCAAAACCACCGCCACTTCCAGCTATGGTAACCGCATCTGACCTTGGCTTGATAATGGTTAATTTATAGCGCTGAATTTTGAACTTCACATCGAAAGGGAAGTCATCAAGGTCCGCCTCAATTTCACTTTCGCTTTTCAATTGTACTGAAGCAATATCGCCTCCGGCTCTTCCACCAACTTTAGCTACCGGCGCAGGAATAGCCTTAACCCTAAATTTTTGAGAACCAAGTGATACTGACTTGCCCGCATTTGAAGCAGTAACATTAATAGTAACTTCGCCACCAACCTTGCTGCCATCTGCAATAACGTTATATTTACCAGCACCAATTTTACTCATTGATGCACCAGAAGCACTAGCATTTACCGTTTCCAACGGAAAACCGGCTGCAGAAACGGAAAAAGGATTTGCAATACCAGCATAAATCACGTTCATCTTATCAGAAGAAACACTTGCTGATGGTTTTGCTACCTGATATTTTTGAGGTTGTGTTGCATAAGTTTTTATCGTTCCGTCGGTTTGGCGCACACGGATAGTACCTACCCAAGTAAATTCGCCTACACTTCCAGTAGCCCCGCTATAAGTTCCCTTACCATCTTTAATAGCTAATTTACTACCATTTACCGTAATATCTGGTGTCGATCTAGAATCGCTTGCTGTTAAAAATACCTCTGCGGTATAAGGCTGGCCTTGAATTACATAAGATGTTGGTGCCACAGCAACTGCAGTAAACTGATCTAAGTTTACCTGCGCCTTATCCATGTTTCCAAATAACTTTTTCACTACTTCTGCTTCGGCATTTTTCGTGTCGGTTTGCAACTTTGTTAAAATAGTCATCGCTGCAGTAAGTGGTGTACCCTCTCCGAAATAAGTTTCTTGCCAATTACCCTTCCTCTTACGAACGGGATCTTTAGCCTCTAAAGAAAACGATACCGATTCACGATCTGCAGGATCTAAAAGAGAAATCAATTTTTCGCGAGTTGCATTGATTTTAGCTTTTAACTTATCTGCCTCCTTTTTGTTAATCATAATATCTTGAGCGATATCCTGATTAGACCTATTCACTAGATCGCCGGTTTCTTCGTCAATGCCATCACCAGCTTGGGTGAACTGCTTTTTAATCCCTTCAATATAGTTATTTAACTCATCAGCCGCTGCCTTTGCTTGTTGTGCTTTCTCATATATTGGTTGGGCACGTGCTGGTTCTTCTTTTAATTTCGAATTTTCGAAAGCAGAAAAAAGCTGATTAATACTTGTATTTACGTTGTTTTTAGAAGTATCCAAACTATCATTGATATTTTTGAATGCATCTAAAATTGTATCTGATACGTTTAAGGCGAGCATCGCCAACAATACCAAATACATGATATTGATCATCCGCTGCCTTGTTGTTTCTTTTCCGCCTGCCATGTGTTATGTAGCTTCCCTTTAAAGTTAAAAACTAAATAAATTATACACGTGGGCCATTCATAGCCGATAACATGTTACCATAAATTGCATTCAATGAAGATAGGTTCTTAGCCAACTTATTCACCTCTTCTTTAAACTGTTTCGAATCTTCCATCGATTCGTTGAAGTTTTGCATGGTAAGGGACAAGTTAGAGTAAAACTTGTTCATTGATTTTAGATGTGCACTAGAATCTTGTAATTCCAATTCGTACACTGCATTTAAGGCAGATAAGTTCTTAGCCAAATTATTTACCTGATCATGATAGGCTTGAGAATCTACATTACTCTCGCCCATGGCTTTCAGGTTTTTGGTTGCATTATCGAACGCCGAGCTTAAGCTGTCGAAACCGGCAGAAGCAGTTTTAACTTTACCTGTAAATTCATTAGTTGCAGTAGATGCGTCAGCCACATTTGAGATTGTTGCCACTTTATCGCCAAAAGTACGTAAGCCAGTACCTAAACTTTCGATTAATTCTGGGCCAATTTTAGCATCAGATAACATTTTATCTAAAGCAGCAGTATTAGATGCAGATGCAACACTTGCAACTGGTCTTGCAGATGCTTTTGGTAACTCACCATCAAAATCTGTTCTTAACTCTGGATATACTCTATCCCATGCTGGTTCTGGTTCTGGTGGGAAAAATCCGGTTAAAAAGAAAAGGAAAGCTTCCACTCCTAAGCCAAGCCCGATCATATAGTTACCTAAGATTCCTCCGATGTGAAGAATTTTAAATAACGCTCCGATAATTACAATACTTGCTCCCCATGAAATCGCTACGTGTAACCAGCCTGGTTGTTTTTTTGCTGCCATAAAATTTTGATGTTTTTCTTTAAGTTTCTAGATTGTTTGGTTTAGTTTCTTAAGTCGGTGCCAGGGTAAGACGAAACACATCTAAAACCGATGTATGATCGCTGCGTATCTTGGTATTCGTAGGTTGATACCGCGTTTTGCAGAAAATAACCAGTGTCTTTCCAAGAACCGCCTTTTACCACTTTCCTTTTAAGGTATTTGCTGTCGTTCGGACCCGCAACATAGGTAAAGTTGGGGTTCAAATCGTGAAGTAATGGTGATGCACTTTTATTGTATGCTGTCATTGTCCATTCGGATACATTTCCAGACATGTTATACAAACCATAGTCGTTAGGGAAGTAAGATCTTACACCAACAGTGTAAATACCACCATCACTAGAATAATCGCCACGGCCTGGTTTAAAATTAGCTTGTAGACAGCCCTTAGTGTTTCTAATATAAGGACCGCCCCAAGGATATTTTGTTTTAGTGTTACCACCTCTTGCAGCATATTCGAATTCTGTTTCTGCAGGCAATCTATAATCAGACCTCGATCCCACCGGCATTTTTCTCGCTTGCGCAACACCGTCGTAAAGGCGGGTTCTCCAATGAGAGAAGGCCTTAGCCTGTTCCCAGCTTACACCCACAACCGGGTAATCATCATAAGAAGGGTGGTTATAGTAAGCCCGAACCATGGGATCATTTTGCGAATATGAATAGTCTGTTTTCCAAACCATTGTATCTGGATAAATGGCAATGGTATAACGATCAATATAATCTTGGCGCTTGCTATTAGGATCTTTATGGCCAATTGCAGCCTTATCCATATTTAACTCAGCGTAGGTATATTCAAATTTACGAACGTCGAATTCCTTCTTTCCCGGAAGGGCATCTAAGCCAGAATAATACATTCCATCTAACTGAGCAGCTTGCGCTCCTGCACCATTCTTACCTTTATTTCTCCAGATGTTTGCACCATTAGGTCCAACTTTTTTCCAATCGATATATTTCTCACCGCCAACAGCCGCTGCAGCATTACCTTTTGGTGTAATCATAAACTGCTGAGGATTGCCCATCATGGCCACAGCAATAGAATCCCTAACCCAATTTGTAAACTGACGATACTCTGCGTTTGAAATTTCTGTTTGATCCATGAAGAACGCACTTATGGTCGTCATTCTGCTGGGTGCGTTCTGAGAGAAAGTAATATCCTCATCAGACCCGCCGAGTGGTGTATGGCCTGGTGGAATATAAACCATACCCAAAGGGATTCTGTTATTCTTGAATTTTCGGTTATAAGAACCCACTAACTCACCTTGGCCACCATGACCGCAACTCGCTAGCAATACAGTTATACCCACAATAGCTAGAAGGTAGATTTTCTTCATATTTTTTATAGTGTGCAAAGCACGATTAGGAGCAATTTTATCAAAAATCATTGAAATTATCAACAATTGCAAATATTTTTAGTTAAATCGTTTGTATTGGATGTAAAATGCTGGTTTATAGGAAATCACATCTGCATAATCTTGTTACAAATAAAGCGTAACTCTGTTATAACAGCAAAGTTACGCTTTTATTGTGTTGACTAAAAAAAAATTATTAAATGTATTATTTATTAGATGTCTTGATATAGTTCTCAATAGCCATCGTCATTGAAGGAACTCCAGGGGTTGGAGCCGCGATATCTACAATCAGATCCATCTCAGTGCATGCCTTACTTGTATTAGTACCAAAAGCGGCAATACGGGTATTATTTTGTTTAAAATCTGGAAAGTTTTTAAATAATGATTGTATGCTTGATGGACTAAAAAAGGCAATTACATCATAAAAAACTTCTGCCAAGTCAGATAAATCACTTACCACCGTTCTAAATAAAACGGCAGGTGTAAAATCGTATCCGCTTTTCTCAAGAAACTTCATCGTATCTTCCGTAGCAACATCAGAACAAGGATATAAAAATTTCTCGTTGGCGTGTTTTTTAAGCACCTCCGCTAAGTCTGCAGCAGTCTGTTTTCCGAAAAAAATCTTACGTTTCCGGTATTGAATATATTTTTGAAGATACAAAGCTATCGTTTCAGACAGACAGAAATATTTTAAGTCTGCTGGTACGTCATAACGCATTTCCTCGCAGATGCGAAAGAAGTGATCTGCAGCATTACGGCTAGTAAAAATAACCGCTGTAAAATCAGCCAAGTTAATCTTGTCTTTTCTGAAGTCTCTCGCGGGGACGCCTTCAACATGGATAAATGACCGAAAATCAACCTTCAGGTTGTGTTTTTTAGCCAAATCGTAATAAGGAGATTTTTCCGTTTCAGGTTTTGGTAATGTTACCAAAATACTTTTCACTTTGCGAATTCTGGAGTCGTTCTTTTCTTGCATTTTCCTTGTCCGTGCTACAATCCTATCGTTTTAATTAATATCAAAATAGGACATATTTCGAGGGCGCAAAAGTACAGAAATAAATGCATTTTAGAAAACTTATTATTAGAAAGAATTGTAACCCCCGCTCTAAGCAATTGGAAAGCAAATATGATACCTAATAATAAGAATGCCAGCCCGATATAAATTACGCCGTATTTTAAAGGGGATAGCGCAAAGGCTACCACTAGAGGGATGAAAAGCAATGAAGCATTAAAGTAACTGAGGTATAAAATAGAGATGTATTCACCAACTGGTTTTTGAACATTAAATAAGTAACCAAGAAATCTGAGGATGATTAATTTTAGCGCATAAAAAACAATTATCGTAAGTGAGATGGTAAAGAAAAATCTAAATCCATGTTTGGCCTGATACATGTCATAATATTGCGCCACAAGGAAAAAAAACATCCCCAAAATAAAACCAAACTGAATAAATAATAAAAGAAAAGGCCAAGAGCTAAACAGGTTGTCTTCTTTATTAATATTGTTTAATATGCGATTGCTAAAAAAAGACTGCACAATAGCTGACAATTGCTTATAGAACGCATTCTTAAGTATCGCAAAGATGACAAGCATGGCGAAAATGAAGCCTAGCAAACCTACATTTCCTTTGGGGATGAGTTTGCCTATTTGGTAGGGATTAGCCTTTTTTTTATACCCGGCATATTTTTGTTGCCAGGCCCTCAAATCTAATTTAGGGAAGAGAAATTCTCGTTCAACACTATCCAATAGTGCATTTTTATTAATTGCACTGTCTGGCAAGACCCAGCTATGGCGAATTATAGAATCAGTAACGAACAGTTGTCGGGCTCGTGTAGCAGAATCTAACCGAAAACGCTTATAACGATATTGACTTACAGCTACCACACTATCTTTTGCGGCTACATCTTCCTGCGCATGCAGATTAAACGCAAAAAATATAGTCATCAAGAAAAAGAAAATATGCTTCATCATTGCTTTAATCGGTAGCGGAAACACAAAAATAGCTGAATATTCGTTCTTTACCTAAATAAAAAACGGGTTTGATTAATTGGATAGAGGTGACCTTGCGCAATAACTTACTCCGTAATACCGCAACTGCTTAAGATTTGCGCTGTCTTTTCTATTGTTGCTTTATCAGGCCAAATAACCTTTAGAATGCCAGTATAATTCAACTCTGAATTTATATGAAGAAATGAAAAGTCTCTACATGCCCATAACATTCGCTAACTTTGTATTTTAAACTTTATGCGATTAAGCCATACAATTAGTTTACTGCGGCAGATACTTTATTTTATTTGCAGGCAAACAAAACTAAGTAACAATTTGCTCGCATCTTGCTTAAGATAAATGCTTTATTCTTTATCAAAACATGCCTGGTATCTACGTACATATTCCATTTTGTAAAAAAGCTTGTCATTATTGTGATTTCCATTTCAGCACATCACTTCAATATGCTGATGAAATGGTTAATGCCATTTGCAAAGAAATTTTGATGAAAAAAGATAGAATTACTGGGTCTTTAGACAGTGTTTATTTTGGCGGAGGGACGCCTTCCATCCTATCGTTGCAAGCATTGCAGAAAATTTTCGACACCATTGACAAGGCCTTCTCGGTAAACCAAGATGCCGAAATTACCATAGAAGCAAATCCAGACGATTTAACGGCTGCGAAGTTGCATGAGTTAAAGCAACTTCCTGTAAACCGGTTTAGCATTGGGATTCAATCTTTCTATGAGGAAGATTTGATCTGGATGAATAGAGCACACAATGCTAACGAGGCTGAAAGCTGCATCAAAAGAAGTCAGGATGCTGGATTTGAAAATCTTTCTATCGATTTGATTTATGGCTTTCCTTTACTTACTGATGAAAAATGGTTAAATAACATAGCAAAGGCAATCACTTTGCAGGTACCCCATATATCTGCTTATGCTTTAACCGTAGAGCCCAGAACGGCGCTTGCACATGCGATTAAAAACAAACATCAAACCCCCGTAAGTGATCAACAAAGTGCAGGACAGTTCGAATTATTGATGGCAAAACTTGAAACGGCTGGTTTTGAACACTACGAAATATCTAACTTTGCGATTCCTGGCCATTATGCGGTTCACAATACCAATTACTGGCGGGGTATACCATATCTCGGAATCGGACCCTCGGCGCACGGTTTTGACGGAAGGAATAGGTTCATGAATCCAGCGAACAATGCGGCCTACCTCAACTCACTTTCACACGATAAACTACCTGAAGTAATTGAAGAACTCACTAACAATGATAGATTTAATGAATATATGATGACATCCTTGAGGACGATGTGGGGTATTGATTTAGAAAAAATTAGGAGCGATTTTGGCGAAATGTTTTATGAGGAAACTATCAAAAACATCAATAGCCTAAACAACGATGGGTGGCTTTTAAAATCAGAGAAAAAAATAAAGTTGAGTGCCGATGGCAAATTATTTGCCGATCACATTGCATCTTCATTATTCATTGTAGATAATTTAAACTAGGGCTAGCGCCAGGGCGCATAATGCTAACAAATATTAAAAGATATGTCTAAAATTATATGGATTACGGGTGCATCCTCGGGAATTGGTGAGGCATTGGTTTACCAATATTTCAAGTCTGGAGATAAGCTTATTATCTCCGGACGCAACCGCGACGAACTCTTTAGGGTTAAAAGCAATTGTCAAAACTCTTTTAATGTTCACGTATTTCCGTTTGATTTAAGTGAAACAGCTATTTTGCAACAAAAAGCAGCAGATGCGGTTAAGATTTTTGGGAAAATAGACGTTTTGATTAATGCTGGCGGTGTAAGTCAGCGAAGTTTAATGCTAGATACCAATCTGGAAACAGAACAACGGATAATGAATACCAACTTTTGGGGCACTTCCGTATTGAGCAAATCAGTTTTACCTGGTATGATGGAAAATGGCTCTGGACACATTGTGGTTATAAGTAGCCTGGTAGGTAAGTTTGGCACTAAATTAAGGTCGGCCTATGCTGCATCTAAGCATGCACTTCATGGCTATTTTGATTCTTTACGTTCAGAGATTGTTGATCAAAACATCCACATCACAATAGTTTGCCCAGGTTTTATCAAAACTAATGTTTCTATAAATGCTCTAGTAGGAGATGGAAGTAACCAAGGCGTTATGGACAACGCACAGGAAAACGGAATGTCGGCAATGGAGTGTGCAAAGCAAATTGTAACCGCCCTTAATCAAAAAAAAGAAGAGGTTTACATCGGTGGAAAAGAAACCAAGGCAGTATGGTTAAAAAGATTTTTCCCGAGATATTTTTCTAAACGTATTAAAAATGCCCAGGTAACTTAAGCCCTTAAAACGATAGAGCCATGCTTAAAAGTTAAATTACTTTTAGGCTTTTTTTGTCTAAAATGATTCTCAATGGTTCAGCGAAACTGTTAGTTGTTTACGAGATTAATAAATTAATTTACTAATATTCAATGTGTTAAAGAAATTTATCATACTAAGAAATCCAAAGGTACTCGCACCGTCGTAAATGCAGTCAAATAACAGAAACATTAAAAATAGAAATAATGAAAAAATTAATCTTATCTGCAATTGCCGTTGTAACATTGGCATTTACATCACAAGTTTACGCACAAAAAAATCCGATGGTGGGTGGTGCAGCTATGTACGCTACGAAAGACATCGTTGATAATGCGGTAAATTCTAAAGACCATACTACATTAGTTGCCGCTGTTAAAGCTGCTGGATTGGTTGAAACTCTTAAAGGCGACGGGCCGTTCACCGTATTCGCGCCTACAAATGCTGCTTTCGATAAGTTACCTGCCGGAACAGTAGAAACATTGGTTAAACCAGAAAACAAAGCAATGCTTACTACAATATTAACCTATCATGTTGTTGCTGGAAAAATGGGTAGTAAAGAAATTGCCGCAGCGATTAAAGCTGGTGGCGGCAAGGCTGAATTAACTACAGTTCAAGGAGGTAAATTAACTGCTTCAATGTCTGGTAAGAAATTAATTTTAACAGACGAAAAAGGTGGTATGAGTACAGTTACCATTGCTGATGTTAATCAAAAAAATGGCGTTATCCACGTAATTGACACCGTATTAATGCCAAACTAGTATTTAACAGATGGGCAAGCTCTAGAGAATTGGCGCAGCTTTTAAATTTTAATCCTCATTAGATTAAGAACAAGACATCAATCACGTCCCGGATGATTTCAACTTAACGTTTCTACTTTATTGTAGGAACGTTTTTCGTTTAGGGATGTGGCTATCGGAAATGTCAACCATTCTTCACCTTTTGTAAAATTAACACGCAGTAGCTTATAAGTGTTTAGATTTGCAACCCAGGAAACTTGCTACCTGTGATTTTAAAAGAGAATTATCTTTAATCAATAACTACCATGCATCCCAATATTTTAAAAATTCAGGCAAACATTGCACCTTTAAGGCAGCAGATTGTCGACCATAAAGTTTATGCAGCGATAAGCGAATTGGAAGATCTACAAGTTTTTATGGAGCATCACATTTTTGCCGTCTGGGATTTTATGTCGCTACTGAAATCCTTGCAAATTAATCTAACATGTACCACATTGCCCTGGTTTCCGGTAGGTGATGCTGTTACTCGCCAGCTCATAAATGAGATTGTTGCAGGAGAAGAAAGTGATGTAGATGCGAATGGAAATATTAAAAGTCATTTTGAACTGTATCTTGATGCCATGCAGCAATGCGGCGCTGATACAAGGCCGATTAATAACTTCCTTATATCTTTACAAAAAGGAAGAGACTTCGATCAGGCATTCGAGTTGGCGGAAGTACCATCTGCGGCAAGAGTTTTTGTAAAATCTACTTTTGATACCATAAATAGTGGAAAAACTTATCTCCAGGCAGCCAGTTTCACTTTCGGAAGGGAAGATTTAATCCCTAACATGTTCTACAGTATTGTTAATGATTTAAATAGTACGCAGCCTGAAAAGGTGTCTATCTTCAAATACTATTTAGAGCGTCACATTGAGGTAGATGGCGATCACCACAGTCATCTGGCTTTATCAATGACAGAAAAGCTTTGTGAGAAAGACGAGGCGTTTTGGGTGCAAGCAGAAGAGACAACTAAAAAAGCACTACAAAACAGAATCGAACTTTGGGATGCGGCTTATGATGAAATCATGAAAAATAAAGTGATGGCCTAGTTTCGTTATTGTTAGTTTATTGTTAATTTTAAATTACGTGATTTGCGTCACATTTATCTCCCGCTTTCCATTTTGTAAAATAAAATTTACATTTTTGTTGTTCGGGATAAATAGCCGATTTAAAAAATGAGTTTCATTCTAAAACCTGTTGATATCGTTGAGAGCATAACTCCAGAAGATTTCAAGAAAAATTATTTGAAAACAAAACGTCCGTTGGTGATAAGAGGCTTAACAAAAGATTGGCCGGCCAGAGAAAAGTGGACGACAGAATATTTAAAAGAAATTGGCGGAGACTTAGAGGTGCCTCTTTATGATAATTCAAAGGCAGATCCTTCTAAACCGATTAATGCTGCAACAGCGCACATGAAATTTGGCGATTACCTGGATTTGATTAAGCGTGAGCCTACCGAATTGCGTATCTTCTTCTTTAACCTCTTCAAAAAAGTGCCTAGTCTTATTAACGACATTAAAATACCTAAGGCTTTAATGGGCGGCTTTATCGAAAGTATGCCGGCTATGTTTTTTGGGGGTTCTAACTCGGTAACTTTTTTACATTATGATATTGATCTGCCACATATTTTCCACACGCATTTTGGCGGCAGAAAACATATAATTCTATTTGATTATAAGTGGAAAGACAGGTTATATTGTCTACCAAATGCAACCTATGCTTTAGAGGATTATAAAGTAGACAATCCAGATTTCGAGAAATTTCCCGCCTTGAAAGGTGTTGAGGGTTATGAAGTATTTCTGGAACATGGCGACACCTTGTTTATGCCAACCGGTATGTGGCACTGGATGAAATATGTAGATGGTTCTTTTTCATTGAGTTTAAGAGCTTGGGATCAATCCATCAGTCGCAAAGTCGCCAGTGTATGGAGTTTATTTAGACATGGCGCTGTAGATAGCTTAATCAAGATGGCTTTCAAAGAAAAATATGCCCATTGGAGAGAGAAAAAAGCAGTTGTTATTGCCGAAAAAGCCATGCGAAGTGGCAGTCCGAAATAAGAAATTATTTTAAGCAATATAATTAAGTTTTGTAAACCAATTACAGCGGGGCATCGGTTACGGTAGTCCCGCTTTTTGTTGGGAGATTTTTATCAGTAACCCCCAGAAGGAAACTTTTAGTATTTCTCGATGGCGGTCAGGTAGATAATTTTGATGAATGTTAACATCAAAAGTAAATCTACGAGATCTTAAAAATTACAGCGACAAAATTGGCATGGATTATTCGCAAAGCGACATTAAAAACTAGATTGTTTACAAACTAATACCTAATCAATCGATAACATAACAAAGTCCTTTTAATGATTTATTCGCGGCTCTTTCATAACCGATTATTACAGCCATTTAAACAAATAGTCCTTGTCAAATGCAATTTCAAATCTGTCTAAAAATCCGAGGTACTCTTCTTTAAACGAAACTTTCTTGTGGTGTTGTTTTTGGTTTTGAATATAGTTGATCACATTGCCGAGTTGGCTGTGACTGTACGAAAAAGCGCCAAAGCCTTCTTGCCATTTAAAATTAAACCTCGAAAATTGTTTTTCATTGATGAATGTATTAGACGCCTTTTTAATTTCTCTTACTAAATCTGAAAGATTACAAGTTGGCCGCATTCCAATTAATATGTGAATGTGATCTGGCATTCCGTTGATTGAAATCAATTTTTGGTTTTTATTTTGAATAATGCCTGCTATGTATTTATATAATTCATCTTCCCACGAAAAATCAATTAGTGGATTGCGGTTCTGGACTGCAAATACAATTTGGATATAAATTTGCGAATAGGTATTTGCCATATTTTGAGCTTTAATTGTAGAATGTTTAAATATCTATCTATAACAAACTGAATATACTAAAAAAATATATCTGCAGTATGTTTCGGTGAGATACAAATTATCCCAGAGGGATAACATTTCTATAGAATTTGAATAACAAGATTCGACCCCAGCCGGGGTCGCAAAAATCATTATCGAAAATTAAGCTATAAATGTTTGTCCTCGATGAGGTCGTAGAATGGCTTAGGTATCTAAATTAGAACAGTATGATATGACCACATTATGTTTATAGCCGCAAAAAACAACTTCAGGGTCGACATTATCCCGGAGGGATAAAAACTTGATAAGAAAATATACGACCCCAATAGGGGTCGCTCAAATCATGATCCAAAATTTAGCTATACATGTTTGATCTCGATGAGGTCGTAGAATGGCTTAAGTATCTATATTGGAATAGATAAATTAGAACAGAATGATATGACCACATTATGTTTATAGCCGCAAAAAACAAATTCAAGGTCAACATTATCCTGAAGGGATAAAAACTTGATAAGAAAATATACGACCCCAGCCGGGGTCGCACAAATCATTATCCAAAATTTAGCTATAGATGTTTGACCTCGCGGAGGTCGTATAATGGCTTAGGTATCTCAAGTATAGCAGATAAATTTTAATTAGATTGCATAATCATGTCAAGTTGATAGCTTCAATGAACTTCTTTAGACTATACATTATCCCATAGGGATAACATTTCTATAAAATTTGAATAACAAGATTCGACCCCAGCCGGGGTCGCACAAATCATTATCGAAAATTAAGCTATAAATGTTTGACCTCGATGAGGTCGTAGAATGGCCTAGGTATCTATATTGGAATAGATAAATTAGAACAGAATGATATGACCACATTATGTTTATAGCCGCAAAAAACAACTTCAGGGTCGACATTATCCCGGAGGGATAAAAACTTGATAAGAAAATATACGACCCCAATAGGGGTCGCTCAAATCATGATCCAAAATTTAGCTATACATGTTTGATCTCGATGAGGTCGTATGATGGCCTAGGTATCCATATTGGAATAGATAAATTAGAACGGAATGATATGATCACATTATGTTTATAGCGGCAAAAAACAGTTTCAGGGTCGACATTATCCCGGAGGGATAACATCCTTATAAAAACTTGATAAGAAATATACGACCCCAGCCGGGGTCGCACAAATCATTATCCAAAATTTAGCTATAGATGTTTGACCTCTACGAGGTCATATAACTTAGCTATCTCAATTGTAGTAGTAAATAGATTAGAACAGAATGTATGATCATATCATGTTTATAGCTTCTTTAGGCCATACATTATTATAGAGGGATAACATATCTATAAAATTTAAATAACAAAGATTCGACCCCGCCGGGGTCGCATAAACATCATCCACAACTTAGCTACATAGATTAGACCTCTTTGAGGTCGTAGGTTGGCTCAGAGAGCTCAATTTTGGTAAGTAGATCAGAACAAAATTGCACTATCATATCATCTTTATAGTCACAACAAATAAAATAAGCTCAACATTATCCCAAAGGGATAACATCACTATAAAAAATCTGAATAACAAAGATTCGACCCCGCCGGGGTCGCACAAATCATCATCCAAAATTTGGCTATAAACATTTCGCCTCTCTGAAATCAAATGACTACCGCAAGCTTGCTAAGTTTTATTCCTGACTATTAAATGTATATCGCTATTAGTCTACCAGGCTTTCTGATTATCCCATCCGCATAAATAGATAAAGCACTGTTTTGCGTAATAGATAGTAATTTCAAGTGACTATAATTCTACTAAAATTCAGTATAAATCCAATGTTAAGAATCAAGCCACCCTAAATCAAGATTTGTAACTGTATAATTTATAAATTCGCATTAAATGGAAATCGACAAACTATCTGAAAAACAAAAAATGCTTGCTGGGAAAGCATACCAAGCCGGCGACGCAGAGCTCTCGAAAGAGCGTTTAAAAGCCAGAGAAATCATTTTTGAATTTAACAACCTTGCCCCTAAGTTTATCAAACAGCGCAAAGAATTAATAAAACGACTATTTGGTAAAACCGAAAAGATGTTTTATATCGAACCGCCATTTAGATGTGACTATGGCTATAATATAGAAATTGGAGATAACTTCTACGCCAACTTTAACTTGGTGATATTAGACTGTGCAAAAGTAACCATCGGGAATAACGTTTTTATTGGCCCAAATGTCGCCATTTATACTGCCGGCCATCCTATACACGCCCATTTAAGAGATCAGGAATATGAATGGGCACAAGAAATTTCAATTGGAAACAGCGTATGGATTGGCGGAAATGTGGTTATCAACCCAGGAGTTAAAATAGGATCGAACGTTGTGATTGGCTCGGGAAGTGTCGTTACCAAAGATATCCCAGACGATGTTTTTGCTGCCGGAAACCCATGCAAAATCATAAGACAACTAACTGATGTTGATAAGGAATATTATTATAAAGATTTTAAACTTGGGGAATAAGTGTTTAGCTCGAGTGGTCTACAATCACCTTCCATTCGTTCTTAATTTTTTTAAATAGTAGCGTAAAATATCCCTGTGGTTCGTCGGCCTCTCGCTTTAAATGCCAACTTCCTAATACAAACGCAACATCTTTATTTAGAAAATCAACCTTTTTAATGCCGAATGTTAAGATCCCCATTCCATCCTTACCTACATATGTTTTCTTATAATTATCCAGGGTCTTTTGCCATCCATAAGTTGGTCCGTTGCTACCCACAAACAGTAGACTATCGCTTTTAATATATCCCTGCATAAATTCTTCCAAATCACCTTTATTCCAAGCTTTACGCTGGGTTTCCAACACATTTAAAATGGCTTGTTTGTCTTGTGCAGTTTGTGCAAAGACAACTATGCTTGATAGGAAAATAAGGCATGAAAGAAATAGTTTTTTCATTGGATGAAGATTAAACTTGATGATCAATTAAACTAAATTAAATATAATTTTATTAAACAATTGATATAATTTGTTTCTTTACAGCTTAGCTAAAAGTATATGGGCAAAAGTGTAACATCAATTGGCGAAATTTTATGGGATGTTTTACCAACAGGAAGAAAACCTGGTGGATCGAGTATGAATGTGGCCTTACATCTTCATAAGCAGGGTCTAACCAGCAATTTTATAAGCGCAGTAGGTAATGATGAGCCAGGAACAGATTTGCTAGATTTTCTGCTGAGCCAACAATTTAGCACGTCGCTCATACAAACCAATAACCTACCAACAAGCACTGTTGAGGTAACTCTTGATGAAAAACAGCAAGCTACTTACACTATTGTAGAATCTGTAGCATGGGATGCTATAACCTTAACGCGGGAAGCTATTGAAGCGGTAAAACAGGCCGATGCTTTGGTTTATTGCAGCCTCACTTGCAGAAATGAAATTAGCAAAAACACAATACTGGGCCTTTTGCAAGACGCTAAACTTAAAATTTTCGACATTAATCTTCGTCCGCCTTTTTACGATATTGAAACTTTACAAGCTCTACTTGCAGCAGCTGATATTTTAAAAGTAAACGAACATGAGATTGTTTATTTAAGAACAGAACTTAACCTCACAGGAAATAACGACGAACAGATACTGAAGCAAATCAGCAACCGATTCAACATCGAAACCATATGCTTAACATTGGGAGAAAATGGCGCATCTGTGTTGCATGAGGGGAAGCTTTACCACCATAAAGGTTATGCGGTTAAGGTTGCAGATACCGTAGGCGCCGGAGACTCCTTTCTAGCCACCTTTATCTCAAGCTATCTGCAAGGTTTCCCAATGGATACCATTCTAGACAGAGCTTGTAAAGTTGGCGCATTTGTGGCCTCGCAGCCAGGTGCAAATCCAAGCTATGGCGATGAAGTGTTTCTTTAATTCTATATTTGCTATGGTCTCAGCTATTTAAACACAACTTCGGTTGCCCCATAGCCAAACTTTTCTTTTCTGGCATCCATATAGGTTTTAACATGCGGGTTCTTACTTATCAATTTATGAATTTTATCACGCAGTGTTCCATTTCCAGAACCGTGAATAAAAATCATTTTATCGAAGTGATGCACTACGGCAGCATCTATGGCAGTTTGGAAATGGTTTAACTGAATCTGCAACATCTCATCAGGTTCCAAAAAGTGATGGTCGTCTCTTAGCTTTTCGATGTGAAGATCGATTTCTTTTGCCGGCATTGTTACCGTTTTCTTCTCCCCTGGCGATTTAAAAAAACTTTCTTTTAGTTTTTGGGCATCAATGGTGATGGGCGCCAAGTCATCCAAACGAATAAGCCAACCGGTATTTTTCAATTGCGGCAGCGATATCTGCGCTGTAGAGAAATCTTTAGCCCTAAATTTTTTATGCAGTACCAACGGATCTACCGGTTTTGTATCCGTATTGGTAAAGAATAATATTTGGAAAGCAAACTCCGGCCAGATATCCAGATCTGCCAAGGAGGCTGAATAAATAAGGACAGATTGATGGGCAGCAACAATGCCGTGGTAAACACCTGCATACTTTTCCTTTCTAACTGTTGTAAGTGTTGTCAAAAGTATGTTCGAAGAGTGGTTCTGCAAATGGAAATGCACAACATTTCCTGCTTTCTGGTCTGTAGCTACGGCTAAATAAATGCCATTTGCTAAAGCACTTACCGAAGGAATATTTACCTGTATTGGCTTTGGTGAATCTACTTCTTCTGCAACAACGCCATGTCCATGTACTGAAGTTAAATTACTTATCGCCACGGGTATTTCAAAACCATCATCATCGGTAACACCAAGTGTTTGTGCATCGATAACTTTAGTCACATAACCCTCACGTTTTTCATCAACAAAACGAACAAAATCTCCTAACTTAAATTTCATATTCCTCTAATCGCAAATGGGTTTTAAAATCTATTTCAAATTACAAGTAGCTTAGACTACTGATTAATGTCTTGTATCGTTACCATGGAAAATACTTAAATAACTTTCGTAGCGAGAGATGGCAATCTCTTCTGTTTCCACAGCGGCCATTACGGCACAACCTGGCTCGTTAATGTGCCTGCAATTGTTGAACTTGCATTGATGAGAAGTTCTAAAAATCTCTGGAAAAAAGTGTCCCAGCTCTTCTTTTTCAATATCGATGATGCCTAATTCTCTTATACCCGGCGTGTCTACAATGAAACCACCCTGTGGCAGCTCGAACATTTCTGCAAAAGTGGTGGTGTGCTGCCCTTTATCGCTCCAATCAGACACCTCTCCTGTGCGCAGCTCCCGATCAGGTAATAGTGCGTTAATTAAACTGGATTTTCCTACACCTGAATGACCAGATATTAAAGTGATTTTATTCGCAATAAGATCCTGAACAATGGGAATATTGAATCCTTTGAGCGCAGATACCTCATAAGTGGGATAGCCGATTTTTTCGTAAATAGCCTTAAACTCTTCTAAGATTTCCAACCCTTCTTTGCTAAACAAATCAAGTTTGTTGAATACTAAAACAGCCGGCACATCGTAAGCTTCTGCCGTAACTAAAAATCGATCGATAAAGCCTAGGGAAGTTCTTGGCGATGCCAGCGTAACCAGCAAGATGGCCATATCTAAGTTGGCAGCCAAAATTTGGGCCTGCTTACTAAGGTTGATGGATTTGCGAATGATGTAATTTTTTCTGGGCAATAATTCATTTATCAGGCCTTGGTTGCTGCCTTTTTCTAAATCGAATTTAACACGATCGCCAACAGCAATTGGATTGGTGGTTTTAATACCTTTGATTCTAAACTTACCTACAATTCGACAATCGTAACGTTCGCCGCTATCGGCTAAAACATTGTACCAACTTCCTGTAGATTTAATAACTAAGCCCTGCATATTTGTAGCAAAGGTATTAATTACGATTGGAAAAGGCTGTAATATGATAATCCTAAAAACAGAGGTGATATTTCGACCGAAGCAGGTTTAGCTCGTTGTTTTTTTAGCCCAAGAAATTACTACAATAACTGTTTTAAACCCGACAGCCGCGGCAGCCCCGAAATGTAATGAATGGCTATAGCAAATGGCGGGGCTGTAGTAACCGAAAAAGAACAGGTTTTGCTTTTCAAATTTTTTAAATTGGCGTTAACAACATTCAAATCTGCACTGCATTGCGCATTAAACAGTTAAGCAATTTTGCTATCTTTGCAGCCTGATGAAACAAAACTACGCCAATCTTATTGCTGTTAAATTTCTTTAACCCTGTCTCGTCATCCTTTTTTTACCCAAAATTTTATTATGCTTAACCCTGAAATAGAAAAACGTAAAACCTTTGCCATAATTAGTCACCCCGATGCGGGAAAAACCACGCTTACAGAAAAGTTTCTGCTTTTTGGTGGCGCTATTAATACGGCGGGTGCGGTAAAGCGGAATAAGGCCAACCAAAGTAATACTTCAGACTTTATGGAGATTGAGAAACAGCGTGGCATCTCGGTGGCGACTTCGGTAATGGGTTTTGAATATAGCGGCAAGCGCATTAACATTTTAGATACACCAGGGCACAAAGATTTTGCTGAGGATACCTATAGAACGCTATCGGCTGTGGATAGTGTTATTTTGGTGGTAGATTGCGTTAAGGGTGTAGAGGAACAAACGGAAAAACTGATGTCGGTTTGCCGTATGCGGAACACTCCGGTTATCATTTTCATCAATAAGATGGATCGTGAGGGTAAGGAAGCCTATGATTTGTTAGATGAAATTGAGGAAAAATTAAATATTAGTTTATGCCCGCTTTCGTGGCCGATTGGACAAGGACATACTTTTAAAGGTGTATATAGCATTTATAACAAGCATTTAAACTTATTCAATTCTGATAAAACCAAAGTGACCGATTCGGTTGTAGCGGCTAATGATTTGAACGATCCATCGTTACTTAATTATCTAAAAGACAACGAAATTAATACGTTAAAAGATGATGTTGAGTTGGTTGATGGTATTTACGGCAAAATAGATAAGGATTTATATACTGATGGCTTGGTTGCGCCAGTGTTTTTTGGAAGTGCCATTAACAATTTTGGGATAAAAGAGTTGTTAGATACGTTTATAGACATTGCGCCATCGCCACGACACCGTGAGGCCGAAGAGCGTGATGTTTTGGTAGACGAAAAAAACTTTAGTGGCTTTGTATTTAAAATCCATGCCAATTTAGACCCTAAACACCGCGACAGAATTGCTTTCTTACGCATTTGCTCTGGCAAATTTGAACGAAATAAATTTTATTACCACACCCGCCAGGATAAGAAACTGAAATTTTCTAACCCGATGGATTTTATGGCCAATGAGAAAAGCATTGTAGAAGAGGCTTGGCCAGGTGATGTAGTTGGTTTATACGATAGCGGAAACTTTAAAATTGGTGATACTTTAACTGAAGGTGAAAAATTACAGTTTAAGGGAATCCCAAGTTTCTCTCCTTCTATTTTTAAAGAGGTTGAGAACATGGACCCAATGCGCACCAAACAATTAGAAAAAGGGATTGAACAACTTACTGATGAAGGGGTAGCGCAGCTATTTGTGATGCAACCCGGAAACAGGAAAGTAATTGGCGCTGTAGGCGAGCTCCAGTTTGAGGTAATTAACTTCCGTTTAGAGCATGAGTATGGTGCAAAGTGTAGGTTTCGGACCCTAAGCTACACACGTTCTAGCTGGGTAACATCAACAGATAAAAAGAAGTTGGATGAGTTTGTAAAACGCAAGCAACAACATATCGGGTTCGATAAGGAAGCTAATCCGGTTTATTTATCTGATAGCGACTACATGATCAACTTAACTAAGCAAGATTACCCGGATATTGATTTCCATAAAACGAGCGAGTTTAAGTAACATCAGCGCAAGAAAAAGGCTTTTTTCCTGTTGATTTTTCTGGATATTGGTTATTTGCACTTGCTAAACGCTTACTTATTTTGTGAGCAAAGGATCTAGGCGCAAGCATTTTTATACATTCCCTGAAACCTAACATTGCTATTTCTAGCTCTTAATTTTTAATACGGGTGATTTTTGGAAGTTTGGTGTTCAAAGATTACGTCAATACGGTCGAAATGACGACTTTATTAGACCGTTTTGACTTAAACGCGGCGGGAATGGAGGAATCTTTTAAGGTGTTACACAAACCCGAAGATTTCTTCACTAAAAGCGAGTACAGGTACAATCCTCGCTGACTGATAAACCTGTAAGTTTTTTTGATTTGAACCACAGCATTCGGTTTTATAAACCTGATTGATGTGGAAATACTTTTTGGTATGCAAAACGCCAAAGATTAGCATTTAGTGCCGTAGCAGCGGCTGCCATGGCTTGCCACAACGCTATTGCAAAAAGATTGAAACGAAAGCAGGGCCAAGATAACCTATGGACAACTGTCCCTGCTTTCTAAAAAATTTACTTCAACTTAGCTAAAGCCGCTTTTATCCGCGGCAACATGTCTTTAATATCTTGCAACGTACAAGCACCTACCGAGGCTCTAAACCATGGCATGCTGTGCTCGTTTCCAAACGCGGAGAATGGAACTAATGCAGCACCGGCTTCTTTTATAAGGTAGAAATTTACGTCGGCACTGTCTTTTAAAAGGTGCCCATCTGAGGTAGTTTTTCCGATGTAGTCAATTTTAATGGTTAGATAAATGGCACCCATTGGCTCAACTGCATCTACGTTAAAACCTTGGGCTTTTAAATCTGTAAAACCTTTGTAAAGCGCATTTAAACTGTCTTGAATCTGCCTTTTGAAATCGGTTAAGAAACGATCGACTTGTGGTTTATCGTTAAAGTAGTTAGACATGGCAACTTGTTCGGCTTTTGGCGCCCAAGCACCCATATGGCCCACTAAAGCTTTCATTCTGTTAATAATATCTTCTGGTCCGAAACCCCAGCCCACACGAACGCCCGTAGCTGCAAGGCATTTAGAGCTGCCATCTACAAAAACCGTAAATTCTCTCATAGTTGGGCGTAAAGAAACCGGGTTTACATGTTCCTTGCCGAATGTAAGTAGTGAGTAAATCTGATCGTACATGAGGTATAACGGTTTTTCATCCGCTCCGCGGGATGCGTTTTCTTCTAAAACGGCATCGCAGATTTCGGCAAGTGCTTCTGCATCGAACATGGTGCCAGTTGGATTTAATGGCGAACATAAAGCCAAAAGCGTGGCTCCTTTTAACTGAGGTTTGAGCTGCGCTGCAGTAGGCATGAAATTATGTTCTGCATCGGTTTCTACCGCAACCGCCTTTGCAGATGTAAGGTGGCAATAGTGGTTGTTGTTCCATGATGGAGCCGGAAAAACTACGGTATCGCCGGGATCTATTAATGCCAAATAGGTGGCATATATTAACGGACGGGAACCGCCTGAAACCAAAATACTGTTTGTGTTGTAGTCTAAATCGAACCGATCTTTAAGTAAGTTTGATACCGTTTCTCTCAACTGCAAAACACCATCTGCTGGTGGATAATTGGTTTGGTTGGCGTGATAGGCATCTACAATCCCGGCTTTAAGCTCCTTAGGAATAGGGTAAATGTTAGCATCGAAGTCGCCAATGGTAAGGTTGGCAATAGATGCACCTTTGCGTTTCATCTCATTAACCTCATTACCAATTTTTATTATTTCTGAGCCAATTAATGAACTGGCTAATACTGAAACTTTCATATTATGATATTAAATCTGCTATTGCTTTATTCACTTTTTCGAAACCAAACTGAGTTAAGGTTTGCTGCATTGCTGTGGTGATTTCCTTATTCATTAAATTGCCAATAGTACCTTCATGCGTATGTTTTACTTCGTACATGGGCTTAAAAGTACCTTTTTCTATCTGCTCACCAACTGCTTTGTAAGCATCTCTAAAAGGCATTCCGTTTAGCGCAAGGTCGTTTACTACTTCTACACTAAATAAGTAATCGTATTTTTTGTCTTTCAGAATATCATCTTTAATGCTGATGTTTTGCAGCATAAAAGTAGCGATTTCTAAACATTCGTTAAGTGAGGTGATGGCGGGGAAAAGGTTCTCTTTAAGCAATTGCAAATCGCGGTGGTAGCCTGATGGCAGATTGGTAATCATCATGGCAATTTCATTTGGCAAAGCCTGTATTTTGTTGCAACGCGAACGGATCAGCTCAAAAACATCTGGGTTCTTTTTATGCGGCATAATGCTGCTGCCCGTAGTTAATTCTGATGGAAAACTGATGAAACCGAAGTTCTGGTTGATGAACAGACAAACATCCATGGCCATTTTTGCTAACGTTGCCGCAACCGAAGACATGGCTTGAGCTAAAATGCGCTCTGTTTTTCCACGGCCCATTTGTGCGTACACTACGTTGTAATTTAAACTTTCGAAACCTAACAATTGAGTGGTTAAGGTTCTGTTTAGCGGAAATGAAGAGCCATAACCCGCAGCCGAGCCTAATGGGTTTTTGTTCGTGATTTTCCAGGCGGCAAGCATCAGCTCCATATCATCGGCTAAGCTTTCGGCATAAGCCCCAAACCACAAACCAAATGATGAAGGCATGGCGATCTGCAAGTGCGTATAACCCGGTAATAGTTTACTTTTGTGCTCTTCGCTCAATTGAATAAGCTGATTAAATAAAGTTTCGGTATTGCCAACCATTTCTGCTATACAGCTACGGAAATAGAGTTTTAAATCTACCAGTACCTGGTCGTTACGTGAGCGTCCGCTATGGATTTTCTTTCCTGCTTCGCCAATGCGCTGCGTTAGCAGCCATTCTACCTGCGAGTGTACATCTTCTACGCTATCCTCGATAACAAAATTGCCTTCTTCAATCTCTTGGTAAATTTGTTTTAAAGCCGCCTGAACTTCTACTAATTCTTCGGCAGTCAGTAAATTGATGGTTTCTAGCATTTGTGTGTGCGCTAAAGAACCCAACACATCAAACTTTGCCATTTGCAGGTCGAGCTCGCGGTCTTTCCCTACGGTAAAGTTTTCTACAAATTGGTTTACATCAATATTTTTCTGCCAAATCTTCATTTTAATTTACGATTTTAGAATTACGACTTACGATTTGCCGCTAATTTAAGTTTTATTTCTGGCCATTCGCTTTTAAGGATACCATAAAATACCGTATTACGAATAAACCCATTGGCAATTTTCATGTGTTGCCTTAACGTTCCTTCTTCTGTGGCGCCTAGTTTTAATATCGCTCTGCGTGATTGTACATTTCTTTCATCAGCTTTGAGCTCAATTCTGTTTAAGCCCAAAGTTTCAAATCCATAGTTCAGGATTTCATATTTCATGGCTTTGTTTAAACCTGAACCTTGATATTTCTTACCTATCCACGTCCAGCCGATTTGCCCGCGTTCATCTTTCCAACTAATTTCTGCCAAACGTGTACAGCCTGCTACATTGCCTGTTGCAACATCGATAATAACCCAAACTGCACAAATTCCAATTTCTCTATCTTTTATTGCGGATTGGATGTATTGATGCAGGTTTTCTTTAATGCTTAAATCTTTTAATCCGTAAATCCACAAGGCTGTTTCCTGCGCAATGGGCCAAAGTAATGCTTCATCGCTTTCTTGCAGTGGGCGAAGAATTACTCTTTCGTTTTGTAGGGTTGGGGATAGGTTGTGGTTGATCATTTTAATTACTTACGCCGATAATTAGTGCGTCATATTCAACTCGATTGGGTTTTGTATTGAGAAAAAATCTAACGCTTTAAGATTGCTTCGTTCCTCGCAATGACGAGCAGCCTAGACAATCAATCTAAAGTCTAAAATCCCAGCACCGGTTTCAACATTGCAATATAGCCCTCAACACCTTCAGCAACTTCTCTTACATAGATAAACTCATCGGCCATGTGCGAGCGACCAGAAAAACCTGGTCCACACTTTAACGATGGAATAGACAACAAAGCTTGATCTGATGTTGTTGGCGACCCGTAAGTGTTTTTTCCCAAAGCAATACCCGAAACAACAATTGGGTGGTTTTTATCTATCGATGATGGTTTTAAACGTACCGATCGAGGTTTTACTTCGCAGCTCACGTGTTGCTTAATAATTTCTACCACTTCTTCGTTGGTATAGGCATCGGTTACCCGAACATCAACCGTGAAGGTACAATTGGCCGGTACTACATTGTGTTGCGAGCCAGCATTAATAATTGTCACAGTCATTTTTACCGGGCCAAAAACCTCAGATACCTTTGGAAATTGATAAGTGCAGAACCATTCGATATCTGGCAAAGCCTTGTAAATGGCATTTTCGCCTTCTTCACGGGCGGCATGTCCAGCCTTTCCGTGGGCGGTACAGTCGATAACCAGCAAGCCTTTCTCGGCAATAGCCAAATGCATTTCTGTAGGTTCGCCAACAATTGCAAATTCCAATTCGCCCAAATCCGGAATAACCAATTCTAAACCATCATTTCCAGAAATTTCTTCTTCGGCCGTTGCCGCCAAACAGATGTTATATTTTAAATTCTTTTGGTCGTAGAAATATAAAAATGTTCCGATTAACGATACCAAACAACCTCCGGCATCGTTACTGCCTAGACCAAACAACTTATCGCCTTCAATGGCAGCATCATAAGGGTCGCGGGTGTAGCCAGAATTTGGCTTAACGGTATCGTGGTGCGAGTTGAGCAGTACCGTAGGTTTACTGGCATCGAAATGCTTGTTGTAAGCCCAAACATTATTCAATTTGCGATGGGTTTTCACGCCATGCTCTGCTAAAAACTGCGCAATTAAACTTGCTGTTCTATCTTCTTCTTTACTAAAAGACTGGATGCGGATTAATGCACGCAATAAATCAGTACTTTCTTTAATTAGTTTTTCAATCATTTTTTAGTATCAAGTAGCGAGTATCAAGATTTGAGACAAAGGCGCTAAACTTTTTCCTTTCTTTAGTCTTTGGTCTTTTAGCTTCGGTCTTTCAGTCCTAAACCTTCTGCCTTCCAGCCTTCCACCTCTTTAGTCTTTGGTCTTTTAGCTTTTGTCTTTTAACCTTCCTTCGTGTAAAGGCCGCCTGCTTTCAAAGCCGAAAGTTTAATGCCTTTAATTAGCGAAGAGCTAAAACCATTATGCTCCATTTCATTTAAGCCGGCAATGGTACAACCTTTCGGCGAAGTTACTTTATCTATTTCGGTTTCTGGATGCGTTTGGTTTAACAATAACAAATCGGCGGCTCCTTTGGCTGTTTGTACAGCCATTTTTAACGCATCGTGCGCATGGAAACCAATTTCTACCCCACCTTGCGACGCGGCCCTGATGCTACGCAAAAAGAACGCGATGCCGCAAGCACATAAGGCTGTTGCCGAAGTCATCAAATCTTCTTGAATGGTAACCACCGCGCCAACAGTTTCAAAAAGCGTTACCACTTCGTTCAAATTCTCATCGGTAGCATTATCGGTAGCAATGCAAGTCATGCTTTGGCCTATAGAAATTGCTGTATTGGGCATTGCCCTAATTACCTGCACATTTTCGCCTAATTCTTTACGAACATCGGCACAGCTTACGCCAGAAACTACCGAAACAAATAACTGTTGCTGCGCATTTACCGCAGGCTGTAGCTGCGTTAAAACCTTCTTTAATTGTTGCGGCAAAACGGCCAAAACCACAATCGAGGCACCATCAATAGCAGCTAGATTATCTTCGCTCACGGCAAAGCCCGCGGCAACTTCTTCAGTCATTAACTTTACGTTCCTGCGTGTAAGGGTAATATCTTCTGCCTTGCAGTAATTTTTCTTCACCAAACCTTTCGCTAAAGAAAGGCCAATGTTTCCGCTGCCGATAATGGTTATTTTTTTCATTTTATTTTATTTACACCGATACCAGAAATCCACTATCGGAGGTTGTTGAGTTTGTCGATTTTATTTCTAGAAAAGCAGTAGCAGTAGTTCTTTTTATTGTTCGCCCTGCTATTCGCTTTACTTCGTTGCACTTCGTGTTCGCTGCTATCAGGTTTAGAAAAAACAGCCCGTGCTATTCACCCCCAAGCCTGGCAAATTCCGTCATTGCGAGGCACCACCGCGATGCAGCTAAAAAGTAAACCAATCTGCCAACTATAGTAAGAAACCGCTACCGCTTTAAGATTGCTTCGTACCTCGCAATGACGAAACGCTTACCTATTTTAACAACTTCGTCCCAAAGGTACCCTTTTCTATCTCCGCCAACTCATCGGCTTTGCCAATATAAACGGCCGCTAAACCTTTATTAATAGCCTCAAAAGCATTGTGCAGTTTAGGGATCATGCCACCAGCTACCGTTCCATCTGCCTTTAAACCTTCAAACTCATGCGCCCTAATTTCTCTTACCACTGTTGCATCATCATTTACGTCTTTTAATACGCCCTTTTTTTCAAAGCAATATACCAATCGCGTTTCATATAACGATGACATTGCCACCGCCACCGCCGAGGCTATGGTATCGGCATTGGTATTTAATAACTGTGTATCTCCATCGTGGGTAATGGCACATAAAACCGGAGTTAAACCTGCATTTAACAGACTATCCAACATGGTTGAAGACACAGAATTTTCGTCTAAATCGCCAACGAAACCATAATCAATTTCCTTAACTGCCCTCTTTCTAGCTTTAATGATATTTCCATCAGCGCCCGTTAAACCAATGGCATTATTGCCTTTTGCCTGCAGTTGCGCAACCATATTTTTATTAATTAAGCCCGCATACACCATGGTTACAATGCGCAAGCTTTCAATATCGGTAATCCGTCTGCCGTCTACCATTTTAGCTTCAACGCCCAAGCTTTCACCAAGCTCGGTAGCAATTTTACCACCACCGTGAACTAAAATTTTATCGCCAGGTAAGGCTGTAAAATCCAATAAAAACTGGTGCAGGTTTTCGGAATTATCAATAACGTTTCCGCCTATTTTAATGATGGTTAGGTGTTTCATATTCATATTTTCGTCATTGCGAGGCACGAAGCAATCTTAATGCGTTTGCCTAATAAATCTCTTTAATCTAAATTATCAAACAGGTCTATCCACGTTGGATTAAGACTTTTTATTAATTCTATTTTTTGTAGCCTGCTACCTCCTTTAATTCGCTTTTCTTCATCAATGGCTTCTTCCACATATGGAAAAAATTCAAAGTAAACTAATTTATAGCATTTGTATTTTGAGGTAAAACCCTGAGGATACACATTGTTTTTGTGCTCCCAGATACGGTTTCTTAAATCTGATGTTACACCTGTATAGTAAATATTATTGAAAACATTTGTCATGATGTAAACGCATCCGCCTCTTTCCATAATACATATTTTATTTCGTCATTGCGAGGTACGAAGCAATCTTAATGCGTTATAAAGGTTGGCTCACCCATAGTTGTAAGACTGCTTCGTACCTCGCAATGACGGATTAAGCTTACAATCCCTCTAACATCGCTTTAATTACCGCCTGTGCAGCCCATAATCTATTCCCAGCTTCATGAATTACCAGTGAATTTGGCCCATCTAAAATTTCGGAAGACAACTCTAAATCGCGGCGAACGGGCAAGCAGTGCATTACCTTCGCATCATTGGTTAATTTAAGTTTTTCATTATTCATCATCCAACCATCCGGATAGGTTAAAACTTTGCCGTATTCTTTGTAGCTACTCCAGTTTTTAACATAAACATAATCCGCACCGGCCAAAGCCTCTTCGATATTGTACTGAATAGCTGCACCTGGCGTAAATTGTTCCGAAAGTTCATAGCCTTCAGGTTGGGCAATGGTAAAGTCGATCATGCCTTCAGATTGTGCCTTGCACATCCATTCTGCAAAAGAATTTGGTACGGCCTGTGGCAATGCCTTCACATGTGGCGCCCAAGCTAAAACCACCTTTGGTTTACGACCGTTTGGTTTTTTGGTCCATGTTTCGTGAATGGTAATAATATCGGCAAAACTTTGTAGTGGATGGCGGGTTGCGCTTTCTAAACTTACCACCGGAACGGCGCAATACTTCACAAATTTATTGAACAAATCTTCGCTATAATCTTCCTCACGGTTGTTCAATTTAGGGAAAGAACGTAGGCCTAAAATATCGCAATATTGCCCCATTACAGCCGCTGCCTCACGAATGTGCTCTACCGTACTGCCATTCATGACTACACCATCTTGCGTTTCTAATGCCCAGCCTTCCTTATCCAAATTCATAACCATTACATTCATGCCCAAATTAAGCGCAGCTTTTTGGGTGCTTAACCGGGTACGCAAGCTCGGGTTCATAAAAACCAATCCTAAGGTTTTGTTTTTTCCCAAACTCTGGTGCGCATACGGATTAGCTTTTAATGCAAGCGCATCGTTTACAAATTGTTTGATGCTGGGTACATCGTGTACGGAAGTGAATAATTTCATATTTTCTAGGGTTTGAGGTTTGAGGTGTAGGGTTTAAGGTTTTCCTACACCACCTCTTAAAAATTTCAAAAAAGAAATTAGCATCGCTCTAACTTCATTAATTGACTGGTTTACTTTATTATATTATTCTTCACTTATATAATTCAATTCTGAAGCACATAAGCAGCAATAATCTATTTCGTTTGTAGAGCCAAGCGCAGTGTCAATAAAATGAGCAAAGTCCTTATCTGTAAATCTACCACATCCTTCGACGATATTTAACGGGATTGACAATGAGGCTCTAGTTAACTGAGAAGTTAATTCAAATCTTTCTTCTTTTGGAAATTTTGTAGCAATCTCCTTTTTGATGAACATATTTAGTTCGTGAGATTTTTTCCAAACATCAAGCTTTTTGTAGTCTCTCATGACCTTAAGCCTTATGCCCTATACCTTTAACCGCTTTTTCAAATGCACTCAAAAATTCATCCGCATGTTCTTTGGTCAAATTCAACGCTGGCAATAAACGAATTACATTAGGTTTCGCTTCGCCTGTAAAGATGAAATATTTAAATAATAACTCTTTTTTAACATGGGCAAGTTCTTCAGGTAACTCGATACCAATCATCAAGCCTCTGCCACGAACTTCTTTTACCTGCTCGATTTTTTTCAACGATTCGATAAGATAAGCACCAACTTCTTCGGCATTTTTCATCAGGTTATCTCTTTCCATTACTTCTAAAACTGCCAAAGCCGCAGCGCAAGCCAAGTGGTTACCGCCGAAAGTGGTACCTAATTCGCCATGCCAAGGTTTAAACTTTGGTGCAATGGAAATTCCCGCCACCGGAAATCCATTACCCATTCCTTTTGCCATGGTATAAACATCGGCTTCTACACCTGCATAATCGTGCGAGTAGAATAACCCGGTACGACCGTAGCCACATTGCACACTATCAGCAATGTAAACTGCATTATATTCATCACAAAGTGAGCGAATTTTTTGCAAGAAACTTTTCGAGGCTTCTTTAATACCTCCTACTCCTTGGATACCTTCGATAATTACGGCAGAAATTTCATCACCCTGCGATTTAAAAATTTCTTCTAAGGCCACCTCGTTATTAAAGGGTAAGAAAATGACGTTTTCTGTTTGGTTAACCGAAGCAACGATTTTCGGATTATCTGTAGCAGCCACAGCTAAAGATGTACGGCCGTGAAAAGCTCCACTGAAAGCAATTACCTTTTTTCTTCCATTGTAAAATGAAGCCAATTTTAAGGCATTTTCATTGGCTTCAGCTCCAGAATTTACCAAAAACAGTTGGAAATCCTTTTTACCAGAAACCTGGCCTAATTTCTCTGCAAGTTGCACCTGCAAAGGAATTTTTACTGAGTTAGAATAAAATCCTACCCTGTTTAGTTGATCGGTTAAACGTTGTACGTAATGTGGGTTGGTGTGCCCAATGCTAATTACCGCATGGCCGCCATACAAGTCTAAATATTTTTGATCGTTAGCATCCCAAACATTGCTGCCTTGTGCTTTTGTAATTTCTATATCGTTAAGGGGGTATACGTCGAATAAATTCATAATTGAGGTGTGAGGTTTGAGGTGTAGGGTTTAAGGTTTTGCCCCTCCACTTCTTAAAAATTTTAAAAATGAAATTAGCATTGCTCTAACTTCGTTAATTGATTTGTTCACTTTTAGATAATCATCCTCGCTTATGTACTTCAGTTCTGATGCACACAAGCAGCAATAATCAATCTCATTAGTAGAACCTAAGGCGGTATCTAAAAAATGTGCAAAATCTTTATCAGTAAATCTTCCACATCCTTCTACAATATTTAAAGGAATAGATAAAGAGGCTCGGGTAAGTTGAGATGTTAATTCAAATCTTTCTTCTTTTGGAAATTGAGTGGCAATATTTTTCTTGATGAACATATTCAACTCATGCGATTTTTTCCAAACATCAAGTTTTTTATAATCTCTCATGCTATTTTACCTTGTGCCTTTAACCCTACACCTTCCAGCTTTATTAAAAATAGGCTGCTTTCAACTTCAATCCTGCTGTTTCCTCCAACCCAAACATTAAGTTCATGTTCTGAACAGCTTGTCCGCTAGCACCTTTTAAAAGGTTATCTATAATGCTGATAATAAATAATTTATTGCCGTGTTTTTCTAAGTGAACAAGGCATTTATTTGTATTGACCACTTGTTTTAAATCGATGTTTTCCCGGCTTACATGGGTAAAAAGATGATTGGCATAATAGCTTTCATACAATTCGTAAGCTTGCTCTTCTGTCAAATCACTTTCTAAATACATTGCTGCTAAGATACCTCTGGCAAAATCACCACGTTGTGGGATGAAATTCAAAGCCTCTTTTACTTCGCCTTGCAATTGCGCTAAACTCTCGCCTATTTCATTCAAGTGCTGATGTTCGAAAGCCTTGTAAATAGAAAGGTTATTATTTCTCCAACTGAAATGTGAAGTTTTGCTCAAGCTTTGTCCAGCGCCAGTTGAACCTGTTGTAGCATTAATATGAACTTCGCTTTGCAATAAACCTTTTGAAGCCAATGGCAACAAACCCAACTGAATGCAAGTTGCAAAACAACCAGGATTAGCAATGTTGCTCGCTGTCCTAATCTCAACATGATTTAATTCTGGTAAGCCATAAACGAATTGACGATTTTGGATTGACGAATTACGACTTAACCTAAAATCTTGAGATAAATCAATGATTTTAACTTTCTCATCGATAGGATTAGCTTCTAAAAATTTCCTCGCATCGCCATGGCCAACGCACAAAAACAACACATCGATGTCTTGCGAAATCTGGTCTGTAAAACGTAAGTCTGTATCACCAAACAAATCAGTATGTACATCAGAAATTAAATTTCCTGCGTTACTGCTGCTATTTACAAAAGCAATTTCTACGTTTGGGTGATTAATCAAAATACGTAGCATTTCGCCACCTGTGTATCCTGCACCTCCAATAATTCCTGCCTTTATCATATTTTTTAAGGTTTAAGGTGTAGGGTTTAAGGTGTGGGGTTGGCGTGTTTACCTTTCGCCTTTTTACCCTAAACCTTAAACCTAGAAGCTACGCCTCGTTATTTACTTTATGCCAAATCATTACCTGGTTACCGAAAATTTTAGAGAAACCTTTTACATCTTCTCCGCTCCAGGCATTGTTCATTTCTCCGTAGCTACCAAATTTATTGCTCATCAAATCGTTAGCACTTTCTATCCCGATAATGTGGAAACGGTAAGGCAACAACTCTACAAATACTTTTCCGTTAACAGTGCTTTGTGTAGAACTTAAGAAAGCCTCCATGTCACGCATAATTGGATCATGGAATTGACCTTCGTGTAACCAGTTACCGTAGAACGATGATAAGTTTTCTTTCCAGCTTAGTTGCCATTTCGTTAAGGTATGTTTCTCTAAAGCATGGTGCGCTTTAATAATCACCATCGGCCCTGCCGCCTCAAAGCCTACACGACCTTTAATGCCAATAATGGTATCGCCAACGTGAATATCACGACCCACACCAAACGGAGCCGCAATAGCTTGTAATTTTTGGATAGCACGCACAGGCTCCAACGTTTCACCATCAACAGCTACCAATTCTCCTTTTTCAAAAGTGAGTTCTACCTGTTTTGCTTCGGTTTCGGTAACCTGCGTTGGCCAGGCACTTTCTGGTAAGCTTTTGTTAGATGTTAACGTTTCCGCACCACCTACGGAAGTTCCCCAAAGTCCTTTATTTATCGAATACTTCGCTTTCTCTGCTGTATATTCTACACCATGTTTCGCTAAATATTCTATTTCCGCTTCGCGGGATAATTTTAAATCTCTAATAGGTGTAATGATCTCCACGCCAGGAATAAGGATATTGAAAATCATATCAAAACGAACCTGATCATTACCTGCCCCGGTACTGCCATGCGCTACATAATCAGCACCAATTTTTTTAACATAGTTGGCAATAGCGGTTGCTTGGCAAACACGTTCTGCACTTACAGATAGTGGATACGTGGCGTTTTTTAACACGTTACCAAAAATTAAATACTTGATGCTATCGTTATAGTAGTTTTCGGTTTCATCTACCGCAGCATGCGATGTTACGCCCAAAGCATAAGCCCGTGCTTCTATTTCTTTAAGCTCCTCTTCAGAAAAACCACCCGTGTTTACCACAACCGAGTGCACTTCTAAATCTCTATCTTTAGTTAAGTGGATGCAACAAAATGAGGTATCTAAACCTCCGCTAAATGCTAAAACAACTTTCTTTTTCATCATGTATTTATTTATTAACCTTCTCGTCATCGCAGGCACGAAGCAATTTTACAACTGATAATCCTTTCGATTTAGGATTGGTTTGTGCCTTGAAATGACTTACGCTCTATTTTTTCAATTCTATTTATTTAACAAGGCTAAAAACATTAACACCAACTTAAAATCTTTAGTGCCTTTATTTTTTTCTACCAAGCGCTGCTTGATACGCATGAAACGCTCGTACAGGCCCGGTTTTTTCTGTAGTTCTTCTGCGAAAACCTTTGCTGCTTCGTGTTTTTTCTCTGCCGGATCGTAAAGCATTGCCGTACACATGCAGTTTTTACGCTCTTTCATCTTCAAAATCTCGAAGTTTACACAGCTCTGGCAGCCTTTCCAGAAATCTTCATCTTGTGTAAGTTCAGAATAGGTTACTGGCTCGTAACCTAAATCAGAATTGATTTTCATCACGGCCAACCCGGTAGTTAAACCAAATATTTTCGCCTTTGGATATAGCTTCCTAGAAAGATTAAAAATTTCTTGCTTGATGGCATGGGCTAATCCACCTTTTCGGTACTTCGGACTAACAATCAAGCCAGAATTCGCTACAAACTGACCATGGCTCCAGGTTTCGATATAGCAGAAGCCAGCCCAAGAACCATCTTTATGGAAGGCAATTACCGCCTTACCCTCTTGCATTTTTCCTGCAATGTATTCTGGCGAACGTTTGGCAATACCAGTTCCCCGGGCTTTTGCAGACTCAGCCATCTCAGTTACAATCTCTTCAGCAAAAACATGGTGCTCTGCGATAGCGACTTGTACTATAAATTCATTAATATTCATTCGTTTCTCTAACGAAAAATTAAGATATTCTTGTTAATTGGGTTTTTAGAGAGGATCAATTCCTCGTTACGTTTAGTATAGGGTACTAAATACGTGGAGTAAAATTTTGCCGCATTGTGGGGTAGTAAAACACAGGCTGAAAACGATTGATAAACAAATTCTTCCCGAACGCCAATTGGGCAGTCAGAACAGAAAATTTGTATAAAAATTGTTTAATCATTTATAGTGTACTAAAACAGCTTTAACTCTATTGAGGTGCAAAGGTTTAAATAAAAAATGAGTTACACAATAATAAACTGATTTTTTTATTATTGCCCTGCTTTTTTTAATCTCCGATGACCGATTTTCTTTCACTTAAAACTGATGAGTTCATCTTAAATATATTACAGCCTTCTACCGAATTCAGCTGATTCCAACAGGCGTCCCTTATTTAGAATTATTACAAATAATTTGGAATTTCTATTTTTCTGGTGTTTATTTGCAGCTGTTTAGAATTAATCCAAATAAAAATACAATGTTTAAGATCAGTTTCACCAGTTTTATTTTCTTCCTCCTCTGCTCACAGGCAGCATTTTCACAGCAATTTTCGGTAATAACGGGTACAATTAAAACATCTAACGGTAATCCCGCTGCTTACATTTCGGTAGGACTTAAGGGAAAGGGCCAGGGAACAACTTCAGACGAACTTGGAGCCTATACAATTCACCGGGTAAAACCTGGCACATATACTATCATCGCTTCTGCCGTAGGCATTCAAAAATCTGAAAAAACGATTACCATAGCTGCCGGAGAAAATAAGGAAGTTAATTTTACCTTACTTGAGGATGATCAGGCACTAAAAGAAGTAACGGTTGCAGGCATTCACAAAAGATATAAAATAAGTTTGCCTTCAGCTACCCTGCGCCTTAACGAACCGTTGTTAGAAGCGCCACAAAATATCCAGGTGGTGAGTAATCAGGTAATAAAAGATCAGCAGATTATCAGCATGAGCGATGGTATACTTCGTAATGTAAGTGGAGCTGTTAGGTTAGAACACTGGGGAGATTTATACACTAATGTTTTAATGAGAGGTTCGCAAATTCAAGCCATGCGCAATGGCTTTAATGTGGTTTCATCTTATTGGGGGCCATTAACTGAAGATATGAGCTTTGTAGATCACATTGAATTTGTAAAAGGTCCGGCAGGATTTATGCTTGGCAACGGCGACCCAAGCGGCATGTACAATGTAGTAACCAAAAAGCCTACTGGTTTAAATGAAGGAGAGGTTTCTTTTACCGCAGGCAGTTACGATTTATATAGAACGGCTATTGACTTAGACCGTAAAATAACAGCTGACGGGAAATTTTTATTCAGGCTAAATGCTGCAGCACAAAACAAAGGTTCATTCAGGCCTTTCGAAGAAAACAATCGCTATAGCTTTGCCCCGGTATTAAGTTATCAAATTACGCCAGGTACTAAATTAACCGCTGAGTATACCTTGCAAAACGCAAAAATGACTGAAGTAGGGTCATATTACCTCTTTAGCACCACCGGATATGCTACACTTCCAAGAGACTTTACCTTAACACAACCAGGTGTACAACCCACACGCATAAACGACCATAGCTTGACCTTAAACCTACAACAACAGCTGGGGCAGAATTGGAAAGTTACCGGGCAAGCGGCATATTATAAATACCTGCAGAACGGATCGAGCTCTTGGCCCTCGGCAATCTATCCTAACGGAACCCTCATTAGAAACGTAGGTATTTGGGATGCCGAAAGTTCGATGCATTTGGCCCAACTCTTTGTGAATGGCACCATGAATACAGGTGGTATTGTACATCGCATTTTGGCGGGTTTTGATGGTGGAAAGAAAGACTACATGGCAGATTGGGGCCAATCTCATAATTTAGATGCCGCAACATCACCATTTAGTTTAGCTAACCCAAATTACGGATTTCCCTCAAATGGATATCCTAATTTTGACCGTTCAACGAGTTTAACTGAAAGGGCTGTTGCGGCTGGGGGTTTAATGAGTCAAAAATATATTAGTGGCTATCTACAAGATGAACTAGGCTTTTGGGAGAATAGAATTCGTCTAACTCTTGCTGGTCGTTACACATACGTAAGCCAATCTGCATGGGGAGGTGCGCCAGACAAGGCTAAACACATTACGCCAAGGGTTGGCTTAAGTGTATCTGTAGATAAAAATACTGCTGTGTATGCGCTGTATGATGAAGCCTTTACCCCTCAATCTGGTTTTACAAGAGATGGCAGCACACCGAAACCAATTACTGGTAATAACAAGGAAATCGGAATTAAGAAAGACTGGTTCAATGGTAGGTGGAATACTACTTTATCTGCCTACCGCATTACGAAGCAAAACGAACTTACCGCAGATCCATTTAATCAGGCCGGGGAAAATTTCAGTATTGTTGTTGGTGAAAAAAGAGCACAGGGTATAGAATTTGATATACGCGGAGAACTGGCTAAAGGCTTAAACCTGATTGCCAATTATGCTTATACTGATGGAAAAGTAACTGAACTGGCTAACGGAGTTCAAAACGCAACCCTATTTGTTGGCCAGGTAATACCGGGTTTTGCTAAACATACTGCTAACGCATGGCTAACCTACACATTACAAAACGGCACGCTAAAAGGCCTAGGTATTAACGGGGGATTCACCTACCTGGTAGATAGGGCTACGGCGAATTTTAGTCCTACCAATTCTGAGCAAAATTTACCAGATTATTTTAAACTGGATGGAGGCATTTTTTGGGCGAACAGAAAGGTTAAGATTACAGGAAACGTATTTAACATATTGGATAAGTATTTATATTCTGGTTCGTACTACACCAATTATTGGAATGCACCAGACTATAACCAGCCAGCATACTCGTGGCAGGCAGAAGCACCAAGAAACTTTAGAATTAGCGTAGCTTATAAGCTTTAATTTCCCATTCTGGATGATTGATAAGAAAAAAAATAAGGGTATTAAATATTGGATCGGCAGAATCCACCTGTGGCTTGGGCTTGCTTCAGGACTGCTGGTATGCTTTTTAGGGATAACGGGTTGCATTTTAGCTTTCGAAAAAGAGATTGAAAATGTTACCCAACCTTATCGAAACTTAACCGCTATCAATAAGCCATTATTACCCCCCACGAAATTAAAAGAGATTGCAGATGAAGCATTGCCAAACAAACATGCGCATAGCGTTACCTATCAACCAGGAAAAGCAGCGCAAGTAGTCTACTATAACTTCGACCCTGAATACTACTACATTGTTTTTGTAAACCAATACAGTGGCGAGGTTATCAAGGTGAAAAATATGAATGACGATTTTTTTAGAATTGTAATTCTCGGCCACTATTATCTGTGGTTACCGCCAGCCATTGGACAACCTATTTTAACTACTGCCACGCTTTTGTTTGTGATTTTGCTGATTTCTGGTCTCATTTTATGGTGGCCAAAAAGTAAGGCAGCATCAAAACAAAGATTCTCCATTAAATGGAATGCAAAATGGCGCAGGGTGAACTATGACTTTCACAATGTGATGGGATTTTACATCACCTGGATTATCATCTTTATTGCCCTTTCTGGTATGGTAATGGGATTTCAATGGTTTGCAAATTCCGTTTACTTTGTTGGTTCTGGTGGAAAATCATTGGTACCATTTACCGAGACCTATTCTGACACGACAAAAAATGGTTTGAAATTGAATGCTACCGCAGCGGATATTATATGGAATAATTACCTGGTTGCAGATCCTGCTTTTAAAGGTAGTATAGATGTTCATGTACCCGAAGATGCAAAGGCATCAATTGAGGTGGCTAAAAATCCCGATCCCGATACCTACTGGAAATCAGATTATAGATATTTCGATCAACATACCTTAAAAGAGATCGAGGTCAATCATGTTTTTGGAAAGTTTAAAAATGCAAAACTTGCCGATAAAATCATGAGGATGAATTATGATATACATGTGGGGGCAGTCGGCGGAATTGCCGGAAAAGTTATTGCCTTTCTGGCAAGTTTGGTGGCTGCAAGTATGCCCATTACAGGTGTGCTCATCTGGATAGGAAGAACCAAAAAGAAACGCAAAAGCAAGTCTGCAAATGGCATTAAAACCTAACTGTCTATAAAAGTTAAAAAAGGTCTTGGTTAGTTTTTTGTAAATGGCTGATGGTTTTGATAACCTTCGGCCTTTTTTTGTAGTTTTAACATCTTAGTCAGATTAAATCACCTTACATGAAAATACTTTTCTGCATATTCCTGATCATTTATGCCTTTAATAGTACCGCCCAGGATTCTGTTTATGTTCGCAAAACCATAAATACCCTAACTGCAAAGCAATTTTGGGGACGTGGCTACACTAAAGATGGAATGAAAAAGGCCGCTGAATTTATAGGGAAGGAATACCGAAAAATTGGACTTACTCCCATAAACCAGAGCTACTTTCAAGAATTTACTATGCCTGTAAACACCTTTCCTGGCAGAATGAGCGTGAACATTAATGGCAAAACATTAATTCCGGGAGTGGATTATATCGTTAACAATGAAAGCCCAACTTTAAAGGTAACTGCACTTTTGAAAAAAATAGATAGCCTTAATTACCAGGCAACACCGAGTTTAAAAGTTACCATGAAAGATAAACTGACATGGTCTGTTGCTTCGGAAGTTTCGAAAAACACCATCATTGATATAAGTCGAAAAAGTGTTAAAGAAGTGCCAACTACCATAAGTGTAGATATTGAAAATAAGCCGATCGAAAACTTCAAGGCCTACAATGTAGTTGGAATGGTTAAGGGCACCCAATATCCAGATTCGGTGTTGCTAATTACGGCACATTACGACCATTTAGGGGGCATGGGAGAAAACACTTATTTCCCGGGAGCTAATGATAATGCAGCTGGTGTAGCCATGCTACTAAGCTTAGCTAAATATTATATTAAAAACCCGCCAAATTATTCCATTGGCTTCATCTGCTTTGGTGCCGAAGAGGCTGGCTTGGTGGGTTCTAGATTTTTTGTAGAAAATCCCATGGTTCCCTTGTCTAACATTAGGTTTTTACTTAACCTCGATTTGGTAGGAACTGGCGAAAGTGGAATGACAGTTGTTAATGCGAGTGTTTACCCGAAAGCGTTTGCATTATTAAATGAAATTAACGACCAAAAACACCTTATCCTTAAAATTAATGCAAGGGGAAAAGCGGCAAATAGCGATCATTATTTTTTTACTGAAGCTGGAGTTCCGGCGTTTTTTATCTACACCCAGGGTGGCCCAGCATTCTACCATGATGTTTTCGATCGTTCTGCTACTCTACCACTATCCGAATACCATGATCTTTTTAAACTTCTAGTTGATTTCAATCGCCAAATGATGAAATAGGAATCAAAAGCTAGGATAAAATCCTTAAATGTTTATATCAAACATTGCTTTTATGGTATGAATAGTAAATAATGGAATTATAAATTTGGGATAATATTTTGTTATGTTGGGATAAATAAATAGTCTTGAAAGTGGTTGTTCTTCATCTTTGGATAAACAAAAAAGAAAACCATTTAAGATGAAAACGATACAAAAAATTACCCTTGCCTTATTAATGATCTTTAGCGTAGCCGTGAACGTAAATGCTCAAAACCAAATCGAAATTTTGGTAGTCGGATCCAATCACAACAATGGCAAATCAAATCAAAACTTCACATTGCTTATTGATCAGCTTAAAAATTTTAAACCTGATATGATTTTTGGCGAATACCTCTCGCCGAGCGACTATCACAATCTTCCTGATAGCAATTGGGCAAAGGCGCTGTTTAAGAAGAGACTAGATTATATCAACCAGTTAAATCCAGCAACAAGCAAGAACCTGCCAAAGCAAATCCAAAGAGATCAAAAATTACTTTCTGATTTTGCTTACTACCATCAAACCAGAATGCAACTGGCTACTGCCTATCTAAAAAATTGGGATAGAGCAAACGCAGAATATCAGATATTCATTCTGGAAGAATATATGAAAGATAAGTTTGGCAAAGAAGAAAAAGCCACTTATGCAAAAATGTTTGGAGGCATAGATTCGCTAAAGAAGAATAACCTTTTCAGACCAAACAGCGAGTACAATAAGGTTTTTTTTCCATTGGCATACCAATTAAAGCAAAACATCATATATCCAATGGATAATCAAACCTATGATAAACCATGGGGTATTGCGTGGGGCAGAACTGACTCGCTATATAAAGTAATGGAAAAAAAGGCTCAGGCAGACAGCACTTCTCCGGAAGCTAAAACTTTAAAGGCAATTGCAGATTTTACCCGGACTTCTCCAGATGATGAGAAACAATTTAGTGAAAACCCTTACGGTGCGATCAACGATATCCGCTATGGAAAACTCGACGAAGTTTGGAATTTATATGGCGGTCGTCAGTTTGCGGATTATCCGGGAATGCCCTCCGCCTCTATCAAAGAGATGATAAAATATTGGACCTTGCGGAACGAGGGGATGTGCAAAAACATCATCGCGCAAGCAAAAGCACAAAAAGCAAAGCGAATTATAGTTGGTGTTGGTGGCTCTCATAAAATGATTATGGAAGAAATTTTGGCTAAGAATGCAGACGTCAAGATCATCAAACTAAGCGAATTGCAATAGCGCTTAAAAGAAAACCGCTGGATAAGTTTCCAGCGGTTTTCTCATACTTTTAATGTGAGCTTAACTAAATACTGATCTTGCCCGTCATCAGATATCATTTCGCAATTCCACCCGGTGCTTGCTGCCACACTTTTAATTGTATCTTCATCGAGGTAAACCCAATTAAACCAATTCCCTTTCTCTCCCTTGTATTCATATTGGTAGCAAACCTCTCCAAAATACTGGTTTTGAGGTTTTGGCATATCTTCATAGAGGTAAGAAATATCAGAGGAATCAAAAATTAGTTGCCCACCTGGATTTAACAGGGATTTTATCTCCAACAAAAAATGCTGGAAACCTGCTAAAGTGCCTGTTAAGCCAATTCCATTCATCAACATCAAAATGGTATCGAACGTTTCTCTGTAAGTGAAAACATCTTGCAAAAAGGCCTTTTTAACACCTCTTTTTTTCATGATCTCTACAGCAGCTTCAGAAACATCAATGGCGGTAACATCAATATTAAATGCCTGCAACAACAAGGCATGACTGCCCACACCTGCCCCTACATCTAAAACTTTACCGGTACACATGTGTAAAGCTTGCAATTCTAGCATGGGCATATCTTCATCATCCCTAAAGAAAAAAGCTAAAGGCATTTCTTCGGGCTCGCCATAAGAATTATGTAAGAATAGTGGCTCGGCATCGCCAGTATTGTAAATATCAGTAAGGGCTTTCCCAAAAACATCCATGCCGCAAAGATAATGATGAGAGTTGAAACGCTAAGCTATGATTTTCGTTATTTTATTGAGCTGCTGTTTCCCTATTCCAGTTCAAACTCCTGGTGGTACTCTGGTATAGCTACATTTTTGAAACCAGTATTCTTTAATCGCGTAGCAAAGTTCTGTTGCACATCATATTCCCCATGAACCAGGAACAAGCGCTTTACCTTCTCCGGATCCTGGCAGGATAAGAATTGAAGTAAGTCTTCATAATCACCATGTGCACTCATCGATTTAATTGATCTGACTTCTGCCTTAACCTCATACTTGTCCCTAAAAATGTCAACCACTTTTTTTCCGGCGATCAATTGTCCGCCAAGCGAATCTGGATCGCAATAGCCTACCATTAATATAGTATTCTTAGCATTACCAATATTATTTCTGATGTGATGTTTCACCCTGCCAGCATCGGCCATGCCAGAGGCAGAAATAATTACACATGGTCTAGGATCATCGTTTAAAGCCTTAGACTCTTCAACGCTTTCGATAAAACGTAAACCCTTAAATCCAAAAATATCATGATCTACCTTCAGCACCTGCTTTACCCCATTGTTGTAAACTTCAGGATGATTTTTTAGAACTTCAGTGGCTTTAGATGATAGCGGACTATCAACATAATAAGGTACGTTTGGTAACTTTCCTTTCAACTCTAAACCATTCAAGGCAAAGAGTAACTCTTGCGTACGGCCAACGGCGAAAGCCGGGATTATTATTTTACCCTTTTTAACTATGCAGGTGTTGTTGATGATTTCAAACAATAAATCTTCAATTGGATCTAGGTCTTTATGAAGTGAATCACCATACGTAGATTCCATCAAAATGTAATCGGCTTGGGAAAACTGTTGCGGACTTTTTAGCAAGAGATCTCCATAGCGACCAACATCTCCAGAGAAAGTAATTCTGGTAGATTTCCCATCTTCTGTAATCGTGAGATGAACTGCAGCACTGCCTAAGATATGTCCAGCATCAGTAAATCGGAGCGTGATGTGCTCATCTACTATAGAATCCTGTTCATAATCAACAATCTTCATCTGGCTAAGTGTTTTTATAACATCATCTTCAGTGTATAGCGCTTCTTCCATTTCCTCCCCCTCACCAACATGCCGGTTGGAAAATTCCGCATCTTGCAGCTGAATTTTAGCAGAATCGAGCATGAGGATACGAGCCAAATCCATAGTTGGAGCGGAGCAAAAGATGGTGCCTTCGAAACCATCGGCAACAAGTTTTGGCAATAACCCACAATGATCGATGTGGGCATGAGATAGGATTAGGTAAGTTATTGCTTTAGGATCAAAACCAAAATATTCATTCAGTTTATCGGTAACGTAACCCATGCCTTGAAAAAGGCCGCAATCTAAGAGTATTTGTTTATTATTGTTAAGCGTAATAAGGTGCTTACTACCCGTAACAGTACGGGCTGCACCGTGAAAAGCAATTTTCATTGAAGTATGGTTAGCTATAAAGAAATAAAAATGCCGGATATTTCCGGCATTTCCAATTCTTTTATGCTTTTACTTCAGCGATTTTATCTTTAACTTTCTCAGCTGCGTCGGCTGCCTTATCTTTTAATCCAGCTAACTTATCTTTAGATGCATCTAATAGATCAGCAAAAAAATCAGAAAACTTACCTTTTAATTCACTATTTGAATCAGACGATAATGCTAATGCGATGGTTGCTCCTAATGCTGCTCCGGCTAAAACGCCCACTATAATTTTTGTTTCTTTTTTCATGATCTTCGTTCTTTAGTATTTAAACATATTTCACCAACAGGTGTTTTAATTTTTTTAATAAACCAATTCTTAATAACCATGAAAAGCATTTTCTTTATTGATTTAGACAATACGATTTATTTTACAAAGCCTAATGCAAACATATTAATGGACGATCTATACGCCCTGCTAGATGATTTGGATCTAGGTATTTCGGAAGAGGATTATGAGAAAGCGAAAAAAGAGATGCTACGTATCCCGTTCTTGAAGCTAGCAGAAAAATATGGCTTCAAAGCTGAAGCTGTTGAGCGTGCAGTAGAATATCTCGCTAATCGAGAAGTAACAAAACCCTTAATTTCCAGCGAAGATTATCAGTACATAAAAGCATTGGAAGGACGTAAATTTATTGTAACGGCTGGATTTCCCAAACAACAAAGGTCGAAAGTAAAAATGCTTGGCATAGCCGATGATTTTGAAGAAGTTGTGGTTGTAGATGTTACCGCATCAGATAAGAAAGCTGCTTTCATATCGCTAATAGCGAAATACAACCTTAATAGGGAAGAAATTTTAATTATTGGTGATGATGCGGATAGTGAAATCAAATTTGGACTTGAACTTGGTATTGAAACATTTCTTCTAGATCCGGATGAGCTACACCTTGCTTCCGAAACCACTTACCGTGGTATAAATCTGCGCAAATTAGCCAATGCTGCGGGCCAGGCTAATATATAAAGAAAGAGGCTGCATCATCAGTTGAATTTTAATTTCGAAGATGGGCTTTCCAAAAATAGTCGATCACTATTTTCGAAATTTTTGTCTGTTTGAGCTGGTCTACAACCTTAATGCTATAGACAAGCTTAGCGAACAATCTCCAAAATTAAATCCAGTAATTTCTTTGTAGAAATTACTTTCGACACAGCCTCTTTTTATTTATCCTCTACCACCTCTGGATGGTCTTCCACTTTCAGCGCCCCCACCTCTTTGCTGTGGTGGGGCAGACTCTGTTCTTCTTTGCTCTGATCGTTGTTGCATTTGTTGCTGTGATCTTTGCTGTTGCGCTTGTGCATCTCTTTGCGCTCGTTCTTGTTGCTGTTGTTGGGCCCTTTGCTGTTGCGCTTGCGCATCTCTTTGCGCACGTTCTTGTTGCTGTTGTTGGGCTCTTTGCTGTTGCGCTTGCGCATCTCTTTGCGCACGTTCTTGTTGCTGTTGTTGCGCCTGTTGGCTACGTTGCTGTTGCATTTGTTCAGCACGTTGCGTACGTTGTTGCTCCATCTGCGCCCTTTGCTGATCTGTCTGTTGGCTACGTTGCTGCTGCATTTGCTCAGCACGTTGCGCACGTTGTTGATCCTGGCTTCTATCAGCCTCAGTTGGGTTTCCGTTTATACCATTAGTGTTCCCACGGCTAGCCCTGTCGTTGTTGTTTCTATTATATACATCGCCACGGCTTTGCTGGTTGTTGTCCCTGCTCACATTTCCTTCTGATCTTGCTTGCCCTGTACGGTTTTCAGTTCTTGATCCGTAACGGTTGTCATTTGTGTTTGCAGATGAGCCAACACTTCCCCGCTGATCTCTGTTAGCGTATCCCTCACTTCTTCCACCTCTGCTGATACCAGAATTTCCTTGTTCAAATTTCCGTGGCGCTGCGCTACGATTGTCTACCTGGTTACGTTCTGGTCTAGGTCTGTATATAGATACTTCTCGTCCACCGACGCGACTTGCACCTGGCCTGCTACTTTGTGCATACCGATATACGGTTACATCCCGATTCGTTGCCCGTCTGATATCGTCAATTCGTGGTCCACCGTAATAACTCCTTTTATTGTAAACATAGGTATTGTTGATGATGGTAGTATTTCGGATATAAACATTATTCCTTCTATAATCGTATCTCGGAAAACTGTTGAAATAAATGCTTCGTTGAGGTATAAAATTCCAGCAAAACTCTGGCACTACATACCTGCGGCCGAAACTTAAATTAATGCTAATTGCTGGCGCCATTGGTGCCCAACCGTAATATCCATCTCCACTTCTCCAATCTACCCAAGCTGGACCCCAGTTGGTATCTGGCAACCAAATCCACTGGCGGTAACTGTTAATTACCCACCTACCATAATGAAATGGTGCCCATCCCCAATCGTAATTAGATACCCAGGTATTTCCATACTCTGTCATTGCCCATCTTCCGTTAGTGTAATATGGACGAAATTCGCCCTGGTTTACATCTGGACGCCAAACGTACCCATATTGCGGATCTTGAATCCACGTTCCGTAAGGGGATAGTTCATCGTAGAAAGTTTGTAAAGAAACGTTACCGGTACTGTAACCATCGTCCTGGTAATCGTTTTGGTAGTCTTGTGCCCCGACTACAGTTGTGGTTCCGGCAAGGAGCGCAAAAAGCCCCAGCACAATTGCCGATTTTTTCAGTGTTTTCATTTGTGTGTTTATTTAATAACCTAGTGTGTGTGTATCAATTAGAGCACCAAAATTTTTAAAGGTTTAATATGCTTGCATAGTTTCTAACAATAATGCCAAATCTTGCATTTTTAGGCCTATTTAACTATTTATTAACGTTTTAAACGGGTTTTAATTGTGCAGAAAAGGAGTCAGTGGGAAATAAAATTTGCTACACCAGTGATTAGAAAAAAGATTATATCGAATGTTATAAGAACTTTAAAACTTAAGTTCTATTTATTCTAGTATTTTTGCAGGATGCAAAATGGCACATTATACCTTATCCCTGTTCCCTTGGCTGAAGAGGTAGCACACAAGACTTTTACACCATACTTGGTAGATACTATTAACCAGATTGATACCTATATCGTTGAGAATAGTAAAACTGCCCGTAGATTTTTGAAAGAGGCTGGCTTAAAAACGCCACAGAAAGACTTAATAGTACATGACTATGGAAAGCATAACCGTACCGATTTAGGTCAATTTTTTGTAGAGTTAGGCCAAGGTAAAGATGTTGGGTTAATGAGTGAAGCTGGTTGTCCGGGTATTGCAGATCCAGGTGCCGATATTGTTGCAGAGGCCCATAAACGTGGAATTAAGGTGGTTCCGCTAGTAGGTCCAAGTTCTATTCTATTGGCATTAATGGCTTCTGGATTTAATGGACAAAGTTTTGCTTTCTGGGGATATTTACCCATAGATAAAGAACAACGTACAAAACGAATCAAGGATCTGGATTTATCTGCCAGCAGGTATAAGCAAACGCAAATATTTATTGAAACACCCTTTCGCAACAACCAGCTTTTTGAAGAAGTTTTAAAAAGCTGCAAACCCAATACGCAAGTTTGTGTGGCCTGTAACTTAACTAGTGAAGATGAATTTATCAAAACACAGAGCGTATATAATTGGCGAAAGGAAGAAATAGACCTACATAAGAAACCGACTATTTTCTTATTGTACTAGCTTTAAGGTAAGCTATTAAGTTGTCCGGTTAGTATATTTTTATACCGCCGAGGGTTGCTTTCCATTTTGTATTTAATAACGCTTTCCACATTAAGTTAGGCCTATCATCGAGATAACAATTGCTTATTTCAGCAAATTTCCGCTACAAGCATGATTATTTTAACTGAAGATGACTTATAAAATCAGCAAAGCAGGCGAAGTATTTCCCCACAATTTTTAGTGGAAAACTTGGTTTCCAAAGCCTTTTAATTTCACAAATCCTGATTAGCTTTGCTTCCTTTAAAATTGAATAATTTAATATGCTAGCCCACCATAAGATCATTTCTGCAGCATTAAAAATTGCAGAAAAGCAGGTTACCGCAACCGTAAATTTATTAGATGAAGGTGCTACTGTACCTTTCATTTCTCGTTACCGGAAAGAGGCAACTGGAAGTTTAGATGAAGTTGAAGTTGCCGCAATTAGAGACCGTGTGCTCCAATTACGCGACTTAGATAAACGCCGTGAGGCCATTTTAAAATCAATGACTGATCTCGGGAAATTAACACCCGAGTTGGAAAAACAATTTAATGAGGCCGAAACCATCGCATTGCTGGAAGATATTTACCTTCCATTTAAACCTAAACGTAAAACCCGTGCATCGGTAGCAAAAGAAAAGGGCTTGGAACCTTTAGCTTTACAAATATTTGATCAAAAAAACATCGATCTCTTCATCGAAGGAGATAAGTATATTGATGCAGAGAAAGGTGTAAACTCAGTTGAAGAAGCCCTAGCTGGCGCCAGAGACATCATTGCGGAGATGATTTCTGAGAACACCGAAGCACGGACCAAGATGCGCCTGTATTTTCAGGAAAAAGCCATTTTCAAATCTGAAGTTATCAAGGGAAAGGAAGAGGAAGGCATCAAATACAAAGATTATTTCGACTGGACCGAGCCGGTAAAGTCTGCTGCATCGCATCGCGTACTTGCCATGCGCCGCGGCGAAAAAGAACTAATTCTACGTTTAGATGCCATACCACCAGCAGAACACGCATTGGCTATTTTAGAAAACCAATTTATGATCAACAACAATGCGGCAGCTAAACAAGTACAACAAGCCTTAGCAGACGGTTACAAACGCTTGTTAGAACCAGCAATGGAAACTGAACTGAGGGTTTTAACCAAACAAAAAGCCGACGAAGAAGCCATTAAAGTATTTGCAGAGAATGCCCGCCAATTGTTGCTAGCTGCACCAATGGGACAAAAAAATGTGCTGGCAATTGACCCCGGATTTCGTACCGGCTGCAAGGTTGTTTGCCTCGATAAACAAGGCAAACTTTTAGAAAATACCGCAATTTATCCTCATACTGGACAAGGAAACGTTAAGAACGCTGCTTTCGCTATAGAACAGCTTTGCGAGAAACATAATGTTGAAGCTATCGCTATTGGAAATGGTACTGCAGGTAGGGAAACAGAAACATTTGTTAGAGGCTTAAACCTACCAGGTGTTAGCATCGTAATGGTAAATGAAAGTGGCGCCTCGATCTATTCTGCTTCTGAAGTTGCGAGAGAAGAATTCCCTACTCAAGATATTACGGTCAGGGGCGCAGTTTCAATCGGTCGCCGATTAATGGATCCGTTGGCAGAATTGGTAAAAATCGATCCAAAATCTATTGGCGTTGGCCAGTACCAGCATGATGTAGACCAGACTAAACTGCAAGCAAGTTTAGATGATACGGTTATGAGTGCGGTTAATGCCGTCGGTGTAGAACTAAATACGGCATCAAAGCAAATTCTTGCCTATGTATCAGGACTGGGCCCAACTTTGGCGCAAAATATTGTAGACTATAGAAACGCTAATGGTGCCTTTAAAAATCGAGAGAGTTTAAAGAAAGTACCTCGCCTGGGCGATAAAGCATATGAGCAAGCCGCGGGATTTTTGCGTATCCGCCATGCAGAGAATATTTTGGACACTAGTGGTGTGCATCCCGAACGATATGCTTTGGTAAACAAAATGGCTTCAGATTTGGGTACTACCGTTGCAAGCTTAGTAAAAGATCCACAATTGCAAAAGCAAATTAAACCGCAGCAATATGTTACCAATGAAATTGGCCTACCAACCCTAAACGATATTTTAAAGGAATTGGCAAAACCTGGCCGCGACCCGAGAGCGCAATTTGAAGCCTTTAGTTTTACAGACGGCGTTAATGAAATTGGAGATTTAAGAATCGGAATGAAATTACCCGGAATCGTAACTAACATCACAAATTTTGGTGCGTTTGTAGATATCGGTGTGCACCAAGATGGCCTGGTACACACCAGCCAGCTTGCCAATAGGTTTGTAGCCAACGCAAATGATGTGGTAAAGGTGCATCAAAAAGTTGAAGTAACTGTAATGGAAGTTGATGCATCAAGAAAACGCATTTCACTATCCATGAAAACTGAAGAAAAAACAAAAGAAAGAAAAGACGATAGGCCGAAAGCTGAATTTAAAACAAAAGCAACTAACGCTAACTTTAAAGCCAAACCCGAAAAGAAAGATGCCGATGGTGATTTACAGGAGAAACTAGCAAAGTTAAAAAGCATGTTTAAATAATGTTTCGGTGCCTTTTGCAGGAAGCTATCTTGCAAAAGGCACCTGATAATTTGCAGTTAGGCCTGAAGGCTGTTAAATTTTTCGCCAGGCGCTATTCGCATTTTAGGCAAGCTTTGCGGATAATTATTTTGAATGAAAGTAATCATAGCTTCCCGCACGTGGCAGCGCAAATCGAAGGCTTTAGAAGAATTACTGGCGCTCATTAAAAACCTAATTTCGATTGATCCGTCCTTGTTGGTATCGGTAACTTGTACCACATTTACCCGTTCATCCCAAAGGGGATCATTTTGCAACAAGCGTGTTAGCTCTTGCCTTAGCGGTTCTATAGGGATTGTATAATCCATATAAAGAAAAACTGTACCCAACAGCTCAGCCGAAACCCTGGTCCAGTTTTGAAACGGTTTCTCTATAAAATAGGTAATTGGCAATATCAGCCGCCTTTGGTCCCAAATACTAACCACTACATAAGTGAGTGTAATTTCTTCCACTCTTCCCCATTCCCCTTCTACGATAATAACATCATCAATTCGAATGGGCTGAGTAAATGCAATTTGAAAGCCAGCCAGGAGATTTCCCAGTGATTTTTGAGCCGCGAAACCAATGATGATACCCCCAATACCTACCCCGGTTAACAGACCAGCACCAATTTTTCGCATGCTTTCGAAACTTAACAAAATAATTGCGGCAGTAATAAGTACAATTAGAGAGACCACAAATTTCCTTACAAACTGCAGTTGGGTTCTAATCTTTCGTTCCTTTAGGTTGTTTTCTTTATTGAGATCGTATTTAAGATAGAAGAAATCTTCTAAAACGTTTATTAACCTGATTAGGATAAGGGCAAAAGTAGCGGTGAGCGCTATTTCAACACCTTTTTCTAATGGCAATCTTACCGAGGCAGACATCACCATCAGCGATAATGAAAAATTAAAAAATAGCAGCGGAATAAATATCCCAACAGGAACTCTTAGGTGTTTGATGGTTGATTTGATGACCACAAAATTCCACCAGCGGGAAAGCAATAGGAAGGTTTTATGAATTACAAACTTGATAAAAATACCAAATATAACAGCAACGAAGCCGATGATTAGATTTTTAACAAATAAAGGTATGGGGTAACCGAAGATATGGTCGAGGTATTGCATAAACTGAAATTTGTTGGTTAACCAGGTAATTTACCCAGCTTAGTTAACTAACAACCAGCTTTAGCGATTGTTTTCTAAAAACAATTTGCCGTAGAGTAGTGCCAATGTCAAACAAGAAATGCCCTCAACCGACATACAAATCTACGGCGAATGCTTAAATCTTTGCTATAAAATCCCTTATAGCAACCCCAGGATGCTCAGTTTTCATAAAATTTTCACCAATTAAAAACCCATCAAATCCCGATACTTTTAGTGCTTTAATGGTTTGAGGTGCGCTGATTGCACTCTCCGAAATCTTAAGAAATTGATTCGGGATCTGGTCTACCAAATCATATGAAGTTTGAATATTAACAGTGAAGTCTGCCAGGTTTCGATTGTTCACGCCAATGGCATCTAAGTCTGGGCAGATACTTCTCTCCAATTCCTGCTGGTCATGCACCTCCAATAGTACATTTAAACCAAGGTTTTTTGCAAATTTGGCGAAATCGCTAATTTGCTTTGGTGTTAATATTGCGGCGATTAATAAGATAATGTCTGCGCCCCAGGCTTTGGCTTCCAAAATCTGGTATTCGTCTATCATAAAATCTTTACGCAACAACGGAATATCGTTCGCAGCCCTGGCAGCGAGCAAATCATCGGTTTTGCCGCCAAAAAAATCGACATCAGTAAGTACCGAAATAGCAGATGCACCTGCCTGATTGTATGCATAGGTAACTTCAGCTACATCTGCGATGCCGTTAATCAAACCTTTAGACGGCGATCTTCGTTTAAATTCGGCAATTATTCCCGTCCGATCTTTGGCCAATAGAAATTCCTTAAACGAATATGGTGTTCTTTTAAAATAAACTGCTTTTTCTAAATCTGCTATAGAAATTAATTGCTTGGCATTTGCAACCTCCTCTTTTTTACGCCCCACTATTTTGTCTAAAATAGTGCCTTCACCTGCTACAGTAGCGTTTGAAAATCCATCGCTCATATCTTGATATCGTTTCTATTAAATTTTAAATTAAGTTTTCTTTCGAATGCTGTTGGTTTTAGGTGTTATCCCCACTAGGCTGTCAACCAATTTTCCATCATTTGCTTACCAAATTCGGTAAGTACACTTTCTGGATGAAATTGTACACCACGAACATCTAATGTATCGTGTCTCAAAGCCATAATTTCACTCTTGTGGTCCTGTGCAGTAATTTTCAAACAAGATGGAAAATTCTCTTTGCTTACTACCCAACTGTGGTATCGCCCAACATTTATAGTTTGCGGACACTCCCAAAATAACGGCTCATTTCCATCTACAACTGTTACTGGTGTCGCAATACCATGCATTGGCCTTCCCAAATTTAACAAGGTTCCACCAAAAGCCTCTGCAATGGCCTGTTGGCCTAAACAAACGCCAAATATACTTTTTGTAGGTGCGTAGGTTTTAATCACGTCTAATAGCAAACCAGCTTCTTCTGGTATACCTGGGCCAGGTGACAGCAAAATTTTGTCATATAGGGCAACATCTGCAAGTTCGAACTTATCGTTTCTCCAAACAACGGCCTCGTAGCCCACTTCATTTATTAAATGAACCAAATTGTAGGTAAAACTATCATAGTTGTCAATAACCAGAACCGTTTTTTTATCTCTGTTTTCCATTATAAATCTTCTAAATACCTTCTGCCATTTGCAATGCCTTACGTAGCGCAGCAATCTTATTATTCACTTCTTGCATTTCTGTCTCAGGTACCGAATCGGCAACTATTCCAGCCCCCGCCCTATAATGCAGCTCATTGTTTTTACTCATAAAAGTTCTAATCATAATGGCGTGATTAAAATCTTCGTTGAAGCCCATAAATCCAATTGCGCCAGCGTAGAAATTCCGCCCTAACTTTTCGTTCTCATCAATAAGCTGCATGGCTTTATACTTTGGTGCCCCGCTTAATGTACCAGCGGGATAGGTATCGGCTACCACCTTAAAAGCGCTTACATCCTCTTGCAAATGCCCACTTACTTTGCTTACCAGGTGGATTAAATGAGAATAGTATTGCACCTCTTTGAAAGACTTTACTTCTACCCGATTACAATGCCTGCTTAAATCATTTCTTGCTAAATCTACCAACATTACATGCTCTGCACTTTCTTTCGGATCTTTCTCTAATTTCTGCGCCTGTTCTGCATCCTCCACATCGTTTCCACTTCGTTTAAAAGTGCCCGCAATTGGGAAAATGTTAGCCGTGTTATTCTTGATCGTAATTTGTGCCTCCGGCGATGAACCAAACAGCTTGAAATTACCATAATCAAAATAGAACAAATATGGAGATGGATTAATTGATCTTAAACAGCGATAAACATTAAACTCATCTCCAGAAAATGCTTGCTTGAAAGCCCTTGATGGCACAATCTGAAAAACATCACCACGATAGATATGTTTTTGCAGTTTCGAAACTAAATCCATAAAACCCTGGTCGGTTAAATTAGAACTCTCTTCACCGCGAAGCTGGAATTTATATTCTGGATAATTTTTATTCTGAATAAGATATTCCATCTTTTCCAAACCACCTTCCTCTTCCCCATCGAAACTATTCTTGAAGAGTGTTATTTCATTTTTGAAATGATCAATGGCAATTAAATAGCGGTATAAATGGTATTGCATTTCTGGAATTTCTTCTCCGGCAGGTGTTGCTGAAGTAAATTGAATATCTTCAAAATGCTGCACCGCATTCCATGTAAAGTATCCAAACAAGCCGCTAGAGATAAACTTAATTTCTGGAATCTCAGTTTCCTTAAACTGATCTTTAAAATCAGCAATTTCATCAATAAGGTTTTTGCTCTCCTTAATTTGCACAGTGCCATCGGGGAAATAAGTTTCTAATCGGCTTCCTTTCAAAATGATGCCTGCAACTGGTTCTGCACATACAAAACTCATTGCATTCTCGCGGCTATGATAATCGGAGCTTTCTAACAAAATGCTATTTGGGTAAATATCACGCAAACGCAAGTAAATACTCACAGGCGTGGTGGTATCGGCAAGCATTTTTTTGTAGGTAGTATTAATTCTAAACATGTTATTGATAAATGATTTGAGCTAAACGGCTTAAGGTTTGCATTTCGTATTCTTTAAAAATAAAAAACCCGGCGTGTGGTTCTACGCCGGGCTTTAAGGTTTATTTAAGGTTTAGGTTGTAAACTATATTTTTCACAGGCAGCCAGCGCAATCCTTTTTAGAATTACCTTGCCAAAGCCATGTATGTATATTGCTGATCATGAGCGACAAAAATATAAAGAATTTTGAAAAATGGAAATTATTGAATGTTTTTATTTATCATCTGCGTAAAGTAGAATATTCCTGCAACAAATAATACACCAAGGCAAGTTAAATTAGCCACCTTGTTCGGTTTTCTTTATCATATTCTTGCATTTGAAAAAACATCCAAATGAAACTTAGTACAAATATTATTAAGCCTGGTAAAAAAGTTCTAATCATAAATTTTGTAATTTAATTTTCAGGATAATTTTAAAAAAATACTCAAACTTCCCTGTCCAGGTTCTAAATTTTTTTTTTCGCCATTTTATTTTTTCTTAGTTGTAATTAATGCTCTATGCAAGAAATCATATTGAGATAATATGGTAACTATAACAGTTAAGATAGCGTAATTACCAATCATTATGTAGTGTGTAGCTAATTTTTTACCAAATGCTTTATCAATAGAAAAATCCAGGTTATGTTAAGAACAATAGACAGTACCATTAAGATTCTTGATACAATTGGGTTTCCATCATTAACAAACATTAAAATGCCGACACTTGAAATAAAAAGTGCTAAAATAAATAAATATAATACAGTTTTCATAATTTAATCTTGAAATATTCCACATGGCCTAGGCATAGAGCCTCCACTTGTACAAACCGCTGTTGCTGAAGCTAAAAACAGTGCTTTACAAGCTAGATTAAAACTACATCCAATGTCACAAACGAAATCAGCTTCGCATTTGGTCTTGGTATCTTGATACACTCTATTTATGCAATGATAACAAGACTCACTACCATTCCCACTAGGATCAACTAGCATCCACTTTTCTCTACTCCCAGAAAATCCCGAATTAATTTCATTTATCTTAATATTATTTACAAAGCCAATGAATTTTTTTTCCTTGTATTCTTCAATATTTATAATTGTCCCCAGATAATCTGATAAAATAATTTTATCAGATTGGCTAACTAAATCACGTTGGTGTTCTAATCCCATAGGCAAATAACTGTTTGACTTCTTGAAATGCATAATAAATAATGCCTTTTCTGTAGAATTCTTATAAAAAATTGAAATTATTTCTAACGTGTCAGTTTCATTTAACTTTTTCAAAGTTGCAGTACCTAAATCCAAACCAATAGTGGTTGTAAGGTACTTTTTTAAAGAACTGCTTTCTATAATTTTATTTAAATCTTTGATTTTAGCTTCACTCCTAAGCGTAAACTTTTCTTCTAGCAAACTACTTTCTTTGATGGTTTTCTTACAAGCATAAAAAACACTTGCTATTGTTAACAATCCAATAAATAAATATAAAACATTTTTGGGGTAGAGGATGAAATTAATTTTCTCTCTTTTCATAATTTAGTTTGATTAGTTATCCAAACTTAAACCGGAAATAGGTACCCCACAAACCATATATGGTTTAAATTAACCACATAAGGTTTAACTCAAGCCACAACATTGTATAATAAAAAAAGAAAAATTATTTACTTTAGCAATTCCCTTTCATCCCAAGAATTTTAAATTACTAAATATAATGGATGAAAGTCATTTTATAAAAATTGCTGAACGCATTAAAGAAATCAGGTTCAAAAAAGGCTATAGCCAGGAGTATATGGCTAATGAATTGGGTATATCGCAGAATATATACTCAAGAAACGAACGTGATGTAAAGAAAATGTCACTAGGCAGGCTTTGTAAAATTGCGGCCATTTTAGATACAACAGCCGCAAATCTGCTGACTAATTAAGACATCCCAAAGAAACTTCTTCCCGGAACATCTTTAACCATTAATAAAATCGCAACAATAATTATAATTAGCGCCAGCCCAAAGAATACGGATATGGCACGGTGTTTCGAAACTGCATCAACGGCCTTCTTAGATTTGGCGTTGCCAATGGTAATTAAGATAATTGCAACGATCATCATACTAATGTGTTCCATTTTAAAATAGCGAACTGCTGGTGCGCCAGCACTGCTAAGTTTATACCATCCTTCAATAAAATACAATACTAAACCAATCAATAACTGGATGTGTGCACTGATTAACGCGAACACGTTTAACTTTCTATCACCCTCTGTATACGTTTTTGTACCAAACCAACCCGACAATGCCTTTACAACAGCTATAATTAGCAATAAAAAAACAACATAGCGCCATCCAGAGTGGGCACTCTTTAATATATCATTCATAATTTTAATTTCTTTAGCTCAAAAATAGGGATTAATTGTAAAAAATAGGATATTAAGCACAACTGACGCTAATTTATATTAGTTTTAAACAAAATAAACCCCTAACTTATTATGAAGAAAATTATACTCGCCATTGCGCTGGTATTTTCTATTGCATTAGTATTTGCACAGCAAACTACTTTCCCGGTAAATGGTTCTTACGACACCCGACCAGGAATGTTTGCCTTTACAAATGCTACAATTGTAGTAAACGCCAACCAAACCCTTAAAAACGCAACACTTTTGATTAAAGGCCAAACGATACAAGGTGTTGGCACCGGACTGGCCGTACCTAAGGGTTACGTTGTGGTAGATTTGAAAGGTAAATTCATTTATCCATCGTTGGTTGATGCCTTCACAAGCTATGGTATTCCCGAAACACCGACAGCCACTCGTGGTTTTGGTGGTCAACGCCAATCTATTTTCGTCTCTACCAAGAAAGGTGCGTATGGCTGGAATGAGGCCATTAGACCAGAAACATTCGTAAAAAATATTTTTTCTGCCGACAGCAAAAAAGCGGATGATTTACGCAAGGTTGGCTTTGGAAGTGTGAACGTAATTAATCGCGATGGTATTGCCCGTGGTGTTTCGGCAGCAGTAACCCTAAACGACGGAGGTGATAACAACATCATTCTCAAAGACCAGACCGCTGCAAACTATTCCTTCAACAAAGGAACATCAGCTAACGATTATCCTACATCGTTAATGGGATCGATTGCATTGTTGCGTCAAACCTATTTCGACGCACAATGGTATATTAAGCAAAAAGATGAATATAATATCTCTTTGGATGAATTTGGCAAACAACAAAATATCCCTCAAATTTTCGAGGTTGATGGGTGGGCAAATGTGCTACGGGCCGATAAAATTGGCAAAGAGTTTGGCAAACAATATATCATCAAATCTGGTGGTGATGAATACCAGCGCATTAATGAAGTGAAGGCAACAGGTGCAAGCTTGATCATCCCTTTATCTTTCCCTAAAGCTTATGATGTAGAAGACCCGGCCGAAGCCAGAAATGTTACTTTAGCCCAAATGAAAGGTTGGGAACTAGCGCCAACAAATCCTGCTGCATTAGAGAAAGCCGGGATAAAATTTGCGCTGACCGCTTTTGGCTTAGAGAACAGTCGCGATTTTTGGACTAACATCCGCACTGCGATTGATAATGGCTTAACTGAAAAACAAGCATTAGCATCTATAACCACTATCCCTGCCGAATTGCTGGGTATCAATGATAAAGTAGGCTCAATTGAAAAAGGCAAGGTGGCGAATTTTCTAATTTCCGCTGATAATCTGTTTAAAAATGGCAATATCATTTTTGAAAACTGGGTACAGGGTAAGCGCTTTATCGTAAATAAAATGGACGTGAGCGATGTGCGTGGAAATTACAATTTAAATGTTGATGGTGTTGGCGCCTTGATTTTAAAAATCACAGGAACCGGCGGCGGGTCTACAGCAGCTATAGAGCGTATTGGCGCCGATAGTGTAAAAACATCGGCAACCTTTACCAGAAACGGAGATTGGGTAAGCATCAATTTTAATCTAAAGAAAAACCCAAAAGGCGATGTTAGGTTAAGTGGATACATCACCTCTTCAAATCCATTAACAATTAAGGGCGAATCGGCATTGGCAGATGGTAGTAACGGCAAATTCACAGCCACCTACAAAGAGGCGAGCAAAGAGATGCCAAAAAGAGAAGAGCCAAAACCGAGCCTGGTAATGGAGCCTATTATCTTCCCGTTTACAGCATTTGGCTCAACAGAGTTGCCGAAAGCAGAAACGGTGTTGCTTAGAAATGGTACTGTTTGGACTAACGAAAAAGATGGAATTCTGCAAAATGCAGACGTGCTTTTAGAGAACGGAAAAATTAAGGCTGTAGGTAAAAATCTCGCTGCTGGGAATGCAAAAGTTATCGATGCTACGGGCAAACATATCACTGCAGGAATTATTGATGAGCATTCGCACATAGCAGGTAGTGGAGGCATTAATGAGGGTGCGCAGTCTGTTTCAGCCGAAGTTCGTGTTGCAGATATTATAAACTCTGAAGATGTAAACATTTACCGCCAACTTGCTGGCGGAGTTACAACGTCTCATATCTTACACGGCTCTGCAAACCCAGTTGGTGGTCAGTCGCAATTAATTAAACTGCGTTGGGGCAAATCGCCGGAGGCACTAAAATTTGCAGGCGCTGATGGATTCATCAAATTTGCATTAGGAGAAAACGTGAAGCAAAGTAACTTCGGTACCGGAGCCCGTTTCCCGGTAACACGCATGGGGGTTGAGCAAACTTTCGTGGATGAATTTACACGTGCCAAAGAATACGAAAAAGCAATGAAAGTAAAGGGTAGCAACACCCGCAGAGATTTAGAACTCGATGCAATTGTAGAAATATTAAACAACAAACGCTTTATTACTTGCCACTCTTATGTGCAAAGCGAAATCAACATGCTTATTCATGTTGCAGATAGTTTAGGCTTCAAAATTAATACGTTTACACATATTTTAGAGGGTTATAAAGTGGCTGATAAAATGAAAGCTCATGGTATTGCAGGTTCTACATTTTCAGATTGGTGGGCTTACAAGAATGAAGTAGCAGAGGCCATTCCTTATAATGGAAAAATTATGCACAACGTAGGCGTAACTACAGCCTTTAACTCGGATGATGCTGAAATGGCAAGACACCTGAACCAAGAGGCTGGAAAATCAGTACTGTATGGAAATGTGCCAGAAGAAGATGCTTTAAAATTTGTGACTTTAAACCCGGCAATAATGCTGCATATTGATGATAAAGTAGGCAGTTTAAAACCAGGTAAAGATGCGGATGTGGTTGTTTGGTCGGCAAACCCACTTTCTATTTATGCAAAAGCCGAAAAAACTTTTGTTGATGGAATAGCTTACTGGGACTTAGAAAAAGATGCCCAAATGATTAAAGCCCAACAGGCAGAAAAAGCCCGTTTGATCCAAAAAATGTTAGAAAGCAAAAGTAAAGGCGGGCGTACCCAACGACCAGTTGGCGATGCACCGCGTTTGTATAACTGCGAAACTTTAGAAAATTATTCTGCTGAATTAACCGAAAACGAACATGCACACTAAGATGAAACAGTATTTAATGAGTCTGGCTTTTTCGGCAACAAGCCTGATTTGTTTTGCGCAAGCAAACATTTCGCCAGCAAAGAAACAAAGCAGAACTATTGCTATTACAGGTGCAACGGTACATGTTGGTAATGGAACCGTTATCGAAAATGGAACCATTTTGTTTGGCAATGGCAAGATTATTTCTGTAATGGCAAATGGCCAGGTGCCGCAAGACGATGTACAGCGCATTGCTGCTAATGGAAAACACATTTATCCAGGTTTAATTGCAGCAACCACCACCTTAGGTTTAACGGAGATTGAGGCTGTAAAGGCAACCTTAGATTTCGAAGAAATTGGCGATTTCAATGCGCACATCAGAGCTCTTGTTGCTTACAATACCGATTCGAAGGTGCCAGCCACACTACGTAGCAATGGTATTTTAATGGCACAGCCAACACCCCAAGGCGGAACCATTCATGGAAGTTCATCAGTAGTACAACTTGACGCCTGGAATTGGGAAGATGCAGCCATTAAAACTGACGATGCTATGCACATGACCTGGCCAGTAACACCCCGCTTTCGTGGCGGCTTTGGAGGTTTCGGCAGGGCACAAGTTTCGCCAGAAATGCTGGCTGAACGTACCCAGGCTGCTATTGCGCAATTAACTTCCTTTTTTGCAGAGGCAAAAGCTTATGCTGAAGTAGATAAACCTGAAGTAATTAACACCCGTTTCGAGGCGATGAAGAAAGTGTTTTCAGGAGCTGAGAAATTGTTTATTGCTGCCGAAACGCAAAAGGATATTGTAGCGGCGGTTAATTTCGCAAAGAAATTTGGCGTTACCCCTGTTATAACCGGAGCAGATGAGGCTTACCTGGTTGTTGACTTTTTGAAAGAAAACAATATCAGTTTGGTGGTTAAACAGCCGCATGCATTGCCAAATAATAATGATGATGATGTAAACATGCCCTACAAAAATGCCGCTGTTTTAGCAAATGCTGGATTGAATGTAGTTCTAAGCATCGACGGATACTGGCAACAGCGTAACCTTCCATTTATGGCAGGTACGGTTACTGCCTGGGGTTTAGATAAGGAAAAAGCACTATCAACCATCACCTTAAACGCAGCGAAAGTTATGGGCATTGATAAAACTACCGGCAGTATAGAAGTGGGTAAAGATGCAACTTTCTTCATCTCTGCAGGCGACGCTTTAGACATGAGAACCAATAAAGTTGAACAAGCATTTATTCAAGGCAGGGATATCAATCTCGATAACCTGCATAAACAGTTGGATAAAAAATTCAGCGACAAGTACCAGGCGGATAAAAAGTAAGTAAGCAAAACCTGAACAAAAGCGATCAATATTAATTTATTGGTCGCTTTTTTTAGTTAGGCTACACCAATTTCTTTACATTTTTTAAATCATTTCATCATGTAAAAATTATATCCCCTTAACATGCTAAAGTGAATTTTGCGTCATAAAAATCAAAACCAATTATGATTAGAAATTTACTTATTGCGATAATGCTCTTAGTGTATGGCAGCATTAATATCACTCATGCACAAACTACTCAGGCTTCTATCTCTGGTATTGTGTCAGATCAACAGAAGAAGCCTATTCCTGGTGTATCGGTTCAAATTAAAAATAATGCAACTGGGTTTACCACCAGAACTTCTACAAATGCCCAAGGGGAATATACTTTTAAAGAACTCCCACTTGGGGGGCCTTATACGGTAACAGCAGTTTATGTAGGTTTCGGCGAACAAAACCGAACCGGCTACATACTGAATCAAGGCGATGCCGTAAGGGTTGCTATCACTATGCAGGAGGCTTCACAAAACCTTGAAGCAGTTCAAGTGGTAGCTTCAGGTTTAAAAAACAAAGTTAAGAACTTTGGCGCTTCGACTGAGATTTCCGCTAAAACCATGACACAACTCCCTGTAAATGGAAGAAACTTCTCTAACCTGATGGATTTATCGCCACTTACGCGTGGAGGCGGAATTTCTGGTCAGCTTGGCTCATCAACCAATTATACCATAGATGGAATGGGTGCTAAAAACCCAACTTCAGCAGGCGCTACAACCAGCAGAAGCGGTGCGCCGTATTCAATTTCAATGGAGGCAGTAAGAGAGTTTAAAGTAATCACCAATCAATACGATGTTACTTACGGCAGAGCAGGTGGTGGTACTGTAAGTGCCGTAACGAAATCAGGAACCAATACTTTAAGCGGAAGTGCTTTCATGTATGGAAGGGCAGACTGGTTAGCTTCACGTTATGATATCAGAGGTGTAAAAAGGGATAACGATTTCTCAACTTACCAATATGGCTTTACTTTAGGCGGACCCATCATTAAAGATAAATTACATTATTTTGTAGGCTGGGATCATCAGCGGGATGCACGCCCTTTAATTATCGCTGATATAAATGGCGCTACCGATGAAGCTAGGTTCCGAATTACCAATAATACGTTGCAACAATTTGTAGATATCGCCAGAACTAAATATGGTGTGGGCAACACGCCACAATATGGTACATTCGATAAAAAGCGTGGTTCTGATGCTGCCTTTGCTCGTTTAGATTGGCAAATTAACGATCGTAACTTACTTACGATTCGCGATAACTACACTAACGATAGAAACCCACTGGGTTTGGCCGACAACACCGCTATCAATTTTTTCGAAAGTTACGGAAATGATAAAAATGTCGATAATAATTTATTGGCAACATTGCGGTCTACCATCACCAGTAAAATCACCAATGAGTTAAAACTTCAGCATTTATATACTTACCAAGCCAGCACCCAAAATGAACAGCTAACAGGTGCCATCCCAAGAGCAGTTGTAAATAATATTGTATCTACTTTAACGGATGGTTCCACTGCTGCAACGGCTATTCAAATTGGCGGGCACCGTTTTGGTCAGGAGGGATTTACGAATAATGTTGTGCAACTGGTAGATAATCTGTACTACAATACAGATAAAGTTAAGTACACTTTCGGTATTGATTTACAGTACACCAATGCCAAATCTTTATATGGTAGTGAAGTTAACGGTCGCTTTGAGTACACTAGTGCAGGTACTACAACTGCCTTGCAAAATTTCAACAACTTGGTTCCAAACCGTTACTATCGTGAAGTTCCACTAATTTCCGATCCAAGTGTAAAAGCTGCTATTTGGAATACAGCAATATACGGACAAATGCAGACCAAGCTGGCCAAAGGTTTAGATTTTATAGGCGGCTTACGTTTAGATTACAGCTCATATCCAAAATCGCCTCTAAACCAACAACTGTTTGATGCAATTGGCGTGAGAACAGATCATGAGTTGAAACAATTTTTAATTCAGCCAAGGATCCAATTCGACTGGGACATCAATGAAAACCGAACCGATTTTGTTCGCCTCGGGGCAGGGATTTTCGGATCGGATGTAAACAACTATGTTACCATCAACAACCTTACTTTCGATGGAAAGCATCTGGCTACTGTTGATGTTTTTGGTGCAAATGTACCAACGCCAGATTTTATTGGCTACAGAAACGGAACGGTACTGGCGCCAAATCTGGCATCGCAACAGGTGCCAACCATTAACACATATGCAGAAGATGCGAAGATTCCTGTGGTATATAAAGCAAATCTATCCTATAGTAAATTAATAACAGATAAATTCAAAGTAGGTATAACTGGGTATGCAACTTTCGGACGGAACAATTACATGTACGTAGATCGCAATATGGCTGCAAATCCGTTTTTTACCTTGCCAAACGAAGCTAATCGTGGTGTTTTCGTACCTACTACAAGTATTACGGCAAATAACGGCGTGGCTGATTGGAAAGGCGGTAGGTTGACAAACCAATTTGGGAGGGTATTGGAATTGAATAGCCAGGGCAAGGTAAACCAGTTTGCAGTGGTGCTTGATGCAACCTGGAACTATTTTAAAGACGGCGAAATAACGGCAAGCTTCACCTATAACGATTCAAAAGATAATACTTCCTTTAACGGAAACGTGGCTAACTCTGCTACGCTATCGCTTCCTGTTAAAGATGATCCAAGGGATTTAAGCAAAATGTCATATTCAGATAACCAGTTCCATAACAAGGTAGTGATTTATGGAACGCTACCAACATTCTATGGGATAACTGTTGGGGTGCGCTACTCGGGTATTGGCGGCACACGGTATAGCTTGCTTGCAGGTGGCAATATCAATGGAGACTTTGTTGCCACCAACGATTTAGCTTATGTGTTTGATAGAAACAATCAAAGCGTTCCGGCAGCTATTCGTAATGGTATCCAGACCATTCTAGATAACCCATTGGCCAGCCAAAGTTTAAAAAACTACATTACGAAATATTCAGGCCAAATAGCAGAAAGAAATGGAGGGGTAAACGATTTCTTTGGTATTGTAGACCTAAGGATTAGCAAAAAATTCAAACTTTATAAAAACCATAATTTCGAATTATCTGGCGATGTGTTTAACCTAGGCAATTTGCTCAACAAAAAATGGGGCGTAAATGAGACGCTGGGTAACCAGGCGTTATATGCGGTAACTGCATTTGATGCCACCAACAGGGCCTACACTTACCGGGTAAATAATGCAGGCGTGGTAACTCCGTCTGGAAATCCATGGCAGATGCAGATTGGGTTAAGATATGGGTTTTAGTCATAGAAACATACGGCGTATCTTTCTAAAAAGTCATAAAAAAAGGGAATGGATTTTTATCCATTCCCTTTTTTTATGTTTGCACTTACAAACTACAAAACTTTAATGGGATTATTATTAAACTACCTGAAGAGCCACAAATGGATTGTGGCCTTAGCATTATTGCTTGCAGGCTTAAATATTGGTTTTTCTCTAATGGACCCGCTCATTACCGGTAAAATTTTAGATCGTTACATCAACAAAAAGGATAACCTAACTTATGCCGAATATCTTTGGGGATCTGTTGGTTTAATCGGATTAGCAATCGGGGCGGCAATGATTTCCCGTATTGCCAAAAACTTTCAGGATTATTTTACCAGTGTAATTGTGCAAAAAGTTGGGGCCAAAATGTATGCCGATGGATTGCAACATTCCCTAAAATTACCTTATCAGGTATTTGAAGACCAGCGTAGCGGAGAAACTTTGGGAATTTTACAAAAAGTTAGATTAGACTCTGAAAAATTCATCACCGCATTTATTAGTATTTTGTTTGTAAGCCTAATCGGGATGGTTTTTGTAATTGTTTATTCCTTTACTGTAAGCTATAAGGTTACGCTGGTTTATTTCTCTGCCATTCCGATTATCAGTTTCGTTAGCTGGTTTTTAAGTAGAAAGATTAAAACGATCCAACGATCTATTGTTGGTGAAACTACGGCATTAGCTGGCTCAACAACAGAATCATTAAGAAACATAGAACTGGTTAAGAGTTTGGGCTTGGCCGACCAGGAAATTGACCGTTTGAATAAAACAACGTATAAAATATTAGGGCTTGAACTTAAAAAGGTGAAATATGTTCGCAGTATGAGTTTTGTACAAGGCACTACCGTAAACTTAGTACGCAGTACGATGGTATTGGTGCTGTTGCTCTTAATTTTTGACAATACAATATCTGCTGGCCAGTATCTTACATTCTTATTTTACTCATTCTTCTTATTTGGACCATTGCAAGAACTTGGCAACGTAATTTTAGCTTGGCGTGAGGCTGAAGTTTCATTGGGTAATTTCAGAAAAATCTTAAGCAAACCAATTGACCAAAAACCCGTTAATCCGGTTTCCATAGAGAAAATTAAAGATTTAACCTTTGATTCCGTTGGTTTCAAACACCAAACCGCAAACAGAAACGCATTAGAAAACATCTCATTTAAAACATCTAATGGCCAAACCATCGCTTTTGTTGGCCCATCTGGGTCGGGGAAAACTACCTTGGTAAAGCTATTAGTTGGATTATATCAACCAAAAGACGGCCAGATTTTATACAATGGAACGCCAAGCGATAATATTGATCTGGATGCGCTGAGAGAAAAAATTGGCTTCGTAACGCAAGATACGCAGCTATTCTCTGGCACAATAAGGGAAAACCTATTATTCGTGAATCCAGCGGCTACAGATGAAGAATGTTTCAAAGTACTTAACCAGGCCGCTTGCCAAACACTTTTGGCCCGAGCCGAAAAGGGCTTAGATTCTCTGATTGGCGAGGGCGGTGTAAAGGTATCTGGCGGAGAGAAACAACGCCTATCTATTGCAAGAGCTCTACTTCGCCAACCAGATATTCTAGTGTTTGATGAGGCTACATCCTCTCTAGATTCCATTACAGAGGAAGAAATTACAAACACCATCAGGAATGTTTCTGACTTGACGGATCATATTACTATTTTAATCGCACACCGTTTATCGACTATAAAACATGCCGATGTTATCTACGTATTAGAAAAGGGGCAGATTATAGAGCAAGGTAAACATGAAGCCCTTATCGCACAAAATGGCCTATACCAAGCCATGTGGCGCCAACAAATTGGCGAAAGGATTGTTGAGGTTTAATAAACTTCATATTTATGTTAATGGCACAGATAGATAGTAATCAAATTGGTATTGTAATCATCATTGCAGGAGTGCTCTGGCTTGCCCTTATTTTAACAGCGCTATACCATCTTTCCCGGAGTACCTCGATGAGTTTTTTGGTGAAGCTGCTCTGGTTTATTATTATCTTAATGGCACCCTTCCTGGGTTCTATTATTTACCTTTTCTGGGGGAAGAACAGAAATTTTTAAGGCATAACTGCTACTCTAACAGAACTGTTTGTTTCGAGGGGCTAGCAATATTGCCAGGCGTTAAATAGCGTATTGTTATCAAAGTTTTACAGCCTGTTCGTTAATATCCTGCAAGCTGAGTTTGGTTAATGATTTGGTTTTCATCCAAGTGATAAAAGCAATTCCGATGGTCATGCTCCCCCCAAAAACCACCGCAGGAACTAAACGCATATATTTTGCTGTTAACCCAGATTCGAATTCTCCAATCTCGTTAGAGGAACCAATAAACATGCTATTTACTGCCGAAACTCGTCCACGCATTTCATCTGGTGTAAGCAGTTGCATAATGGTTTGTCTTATGACTACACTCACACTATCGAATGATCCCTCTAAAAACAAAAAGAATAAGGTTAGGTAAAAGTTTTTAGATAGGCCATAGCAGATTATACTTAATCCGAAACCGGTTACCGCTATTAGCAAGTTGCGCCACGGCTTACCCATTGGCGAAAAAAGAGTCATCAGTAACATGGTTAAAACAGCTCCAAAAGATGCTGCACCACGCATCATCCCCAAACCAAAAGATCCCAGGTGAAAGACGTCTTTAGCAAAAATGGGCAAAAGCGCTACGGCGCCGCCAAAAAACACTGAAAACAAATCCAGGCTCATTGCCCAAACCATCATTTTCGTTTTAAAAACGAAATTTATTCCTTCCTTCAAACTATAAAAAATATTTTCCTTTGGGATAAAAGTTGAAGGGTGCTTTTTAAGTGTGAGGATGCACAACAATGACACAGTAAGCAAACAAACAATCACCGCATACGCAGCTGTTATGCCATAACGCCAGTTTACTATACCCCCTACCAGCGGGCCAATAATAGTGGCCAATTGCCAGCTGCTGCTACTCCAGGTACTGGCATTTGGGTATAGTGATTTAGGTATAAGCTTCGCCATTAGTGAAAAGGTTGCCGGACCGAAAAACCCCCTGGCTAAGCCGATACAAAATACCAAACCATACATTAATAAAACAATCAGATCTTCCTTTAAGTGTAAATATTTGCTGGTGATAATCAGCATGATTACAGAAGCCAACCAAACTCCTGAAAATATTTTGATCAACAGCCCTCGCTTTTCACTCTTATCAGCAATATAGCCTCCGTACAATGCTATTCCGATGGCCGGAATGGCCTCACATAAGCCAACTAAGCCTAGTTTTAATGCGTCATGTGTAAGATCGTAGATATGATATCCTATTACTACAGCCTGCATCTGATAGGCGAGGGTAAAGAAAAAGCGCATTCCTAAAAAAGAGCGGAATTCTTTAAAACGTAAAGCTGCTAGTGGATCGGCGTTTCCGCTTAAGTGGTTTGATGATGAAGCTGACACAAGTTTTTTTCGCAAAACTAAGGCTTAGAAAAGAATTTATACTGTCGATTTTGGCGAACCACGATAAACCTTACGCATAAATGATATTATGAGATTTTATCTAAAGAAATTCCACGAGCTAATTTTTGCAAATGCGCCTTTAAAACGGCATGTTCTGGTTTTTCCAATTGGGGATCAGACTCAAAAATTTCAATTACGGTGTTACGGGCCTCCGACAAAATAATTTGGTCAGTTGCCAGGTCTGCCAATTTCAAATCAAGCACCCCACTTTGCTGCGTTCCCGAGATATCGCCTGGTCCACGAAGTTGTAAGTCGATTTCCGAGATTTCAAAACCATTGTTTGTTCTTACCATGGTTTCCAGGCGCACTTTGCCTTCTTTGCTTAGTTTGTTTCCGCTCATTAAAATGCAGAAGGATTGTTCAGCGCCCCTACCTACACGTCCACGCAGCTGATGAAGCTGAGACAGACCAAATCGTTCAGAATTTTCGATTACCATAACCGATGCATTGGGAACGTTTACACCTACCTCGATCACCGTGGTAGCCACCATGATCTGACTTTTGCCATCGATGAATTGCTGCATTTCAAATTGCTTATCAGCATTGGGCATTTGACCGTGAACAATGCTAATCTGGTAATCAGGCCGGGGAAACTGGTAGCTTAGTTGTTCTACTCCTGCTTCCAAATGCAGAAGATCTAGTTTTTCGCTTTCTTTAATAAGCGGATAAACAATATAAACCTGCCTTCCTTTAGCAATCTCCTGCTTCATAAATCCGAACATCCTTAGCCGTTGGCCTTCGTATAAGTGACGTGTTTCTATGGGTTTTCTTCCGGCAGGCAACTCGTCAATCATAGAAACATCCAAATCTCCATACAATGTCATAGCCAGCGTTCGCGGAATTGGGGTAGCAGTCATCACCAAGATATGTGGCGGAATAACATTTTTACGCCATAGTTTTGCCCTTTGTTCTACGCCGAAGCGATGTTGTTCATCTATAACCACTAAGCCAAGGTTCTTAAACTTCACTTTATCTTCAATAAGTGCATGCGTGCCGATTAAGATGTCAATCTGTCCATTCTCTAATTGTTCGTGCAAAACAGTTCGGTCTTTCTTTTTGGTACTTCCGGTAAGGATGGCCACTTTAACCAAATCATCATTAACCAATTCTGTTATCGAGGCATAGTGTTGTCTTGCTAAAATTTCGGTTGGCGCCATCATACAAGCCTGGCAGCCGTTATCATTGGCCAAAAGCATGCTCATCAACGCTACGGCAGTTTTACCGCTACCCACATCACCCTGTACCAGTCTATTCATTTGTATACCACGTTGCGTGTCTAATCGAATCTCTTTAACCACACGTTTTTGGGCATTAGTAAGTTCAAAAGGTAAAAACTCCTTATAGAAGCGGTTAACTTTCTCGCCAACTTTGTCGAAAATCATTCCTTTAAACTTCAATTGCCGCAATTGTTTGTTATGAAGCATTTGCAGTTGAAGGAAAAACAATTCCTCAAATTTTAACCTTCTTTGCGCAGCATTTAAATCTTTTTGGTTTTTAGGAAAGTGGATGTTGAGTAAAGCCAACCTGCGACCTGGCAGCTGATACTTATCCAAAATATAGGGCGGCAAATTTTCTTCAACCTGTGCAACTACCTGGTCTAGCAAACCCGCAATTAATCGCTGGATACCCTTAGAATCTAAAGTAAATTTTTTAAGCTTCTCTGTTGAATTATAAACCGGCTGTAAGGTTAAATTCCCTCTACCAACTGGTCTGTTTTGATACAATTCCATTTCTGGATGAGAAATGCTAAAAGTGCCATTAAATAAACTAGGCTTACCAAAAGCAACGTAGGCTGTTCCAATAGTAATATGATCATCAACCCATTTCAAAGATTGAAACCAAACCAATTCCATTTGCCCGGTTTCGTCTTTAAATACGACAACGATTCTTTTCGCCCGCTTATCGCCAACAACTTGTTTACTAACAACCCGGCCTATAATCTGAATATAGGAAGACTCTAAGCCAATCTGGTTTATTTTAAAGTATTTTGTTCGGTCGATATACCTGAAAGGATAGTAAGTGAGCATATCCTGAAAAGTGAACAACCCCAGGTCTTTTTTCAAAACATCTGCACGACTTGGCCCTACGCCCTTTATAAACTCAATAGGTGTATTTAATATCGAATTATACAAAATTTATGCTTTTTTGTAAACAACACGTTTTAGCAATTGTACATTAAAAATAACGATCGACAATAGCAAAAGCAAATAAGCAAAAAGTTGGTGCATATCTATCACTTCGCCAAAGTAAAAAAAGGCAACTGCAAACGCCACAATCGGATTTAAATAGATTAAGATGCCAAGTGCTGAAGACGGCATCCCCAGCAAAGCATAAGCATTTAGAAAAAGTGGAATGATGGTGAAGAAGATAGCAATTAGAAAAATATGAGTCCAAAACACACCATCCATTGGAAATGGTTTCGCGTTGATGAAATACAAAGGTAACATTAATATGCCAGACAGGATTAACTGCACCCCAAGGAAGTTAAATTTATCTACTCCCTTAATTACTTTGAGTACAATAACATACACAGCATAAAATGAAGCGATTAAGATGGCCCATAAAACTTCGTGTAATGATCCGGTGGCCAACCAAATTATGCTGATTAATGCAATACAAAGTGCAGTTACCTTATATCTTGTCAGCGATTCTTTTAAGATGATAAATCCGCATAGGGCGGTAAGTAAAGGGCAAACCATATAAGCAAATGCCGCAGCTTTTAAACTTACACTATTAACGGCATAAATATAGGTAAACCAATTGCCAGTAATAAGGAAAGCTGCCAGGATAGTCAATAATAGTAATTTCGTACGCTCTGGCTTGGAAAGCGCTTTAAAAAAATCTACATCATTACGGAAAGCAGATCTTCTAAAAAGCAGAATGGTAGCCCATACCATTATAATGGAAATAAATATCCGGTAATAGAGAATTTCTTGAGGAGGAAAGCCTTTAATGTTTCGTAATGGGATAGACATTGTTCCCCAAATAATATACGGAATAATGCCCGCTAGGAAATACCTGCTTTTACTGGCTGCCAAAATTATGCTACAATGGCAATAACCGAAATTTCTACATTAACATTTTTTGGGAGTACCGAAACCTGAACAGTCTCTCGAGCTGGAAATTCAGCTGTAAAATACTGTCCGTAAATCTCATTTACCTGAGCGAAAGTACCCATATCGCTCAAAAAGATGGTAGACTTTACTACATTGTCAAAACTTAATCCAGCCTCTAGCAATACAGCTTTTAAATTGCGCATTACCTGGTGTGTTTCTTCTTCTATATTTCCAATGTTCAATTCGCCACTTTCTGGGTTAATAGCTACCTGGCCAGATACGAATAAGAAATTCCCAGCTTGCACAGCCTGGCTATATGGCCCGATTGGTGCAGGCGCATTGGTTGTTGTAATAATTTTTTTCATAATAGATCTGATTATTTAGCCAACCATTGGATGACCTTATATATAATTCCGGCTAGAAAAATAGTTATGGCTAATGCATTAATAAAATGCATAATTTTTAAGTTGATATTACTTGGCCTATTTGGATCTTTTCTACGGAAGAAGTACATGATACAAACTTAGCTAAAAAGCGCAACAATGGAAATAAGGAGCAAAAAAAAAGTCTCGATTTGCATCGAGACCCTTTATATTTTATATTGAAATACTAGTTTCTAGCAGTTTCAACACGACGGTTTTGGATACGACCTTCTTCAGTATCGTTAGAAGCGATTGGATTTGCTTCACCATTACCTTTAGTAGCAACTTGACTAGCGTTAACGCCAGAGTTTACTAAGTAAGTTTTAACAGAGTTAGCTCTGTCTTTAGATAATTTCATGTTATATGCAGCAGTACCTTCGCTAGAAGCATAACCGTTTACAGTTACTTTACCACCGTTTTCACGTAACACTGAAGATAATTTATCTAAAGTTGGATAAGATTCAGTTTTTAATACTGATGAGTTGAAGTCAAAACCGATTTTCTCGAAACCTGTCATGTCAGTACCCATAGCTGGAGCTGTTTCCATTTTAGGAAGTGGACAACCAGAACCATCAACAGCTGTACCAGCAGGAGTACCTGGGCATTTGTCGAATTGATCAGCAACACCGTCACCATCAGTATCTTTTTTCAAATCTTCAACAGATTTCTCTACGTTAGATACACGATTTTTTAAAGCTTCAACTTCTTGACGTAAAGTTGGATCTTTTAACTCATCATACATTGTAGCTAATGGGTTAGACCACTCTAAGCTTGGTTTTGCAGAAGAACCTAAAGAGAACTCTAAACCAGCATAACCGTAAGAGAATTTATCTTTAGTAGTACCTTTTGCATAAACACCATCAAAGTTATCAGCATCAACAAAGTTCATAGTGTAACCTAAGTTAAAGTTAACACGCTCAGAAACTTTGAATTTAACACCAGCACCAACTGGGATATAGAAACCTTTGATATAATCTTTAGCTTCGTGTCTATCATCAATCGGACCAATTGCTTTACCTTTCCAGTCGATTACAGTTCCGTTAGTCATTGTAACTTTTGGAGCATAAGCTAAATAACCAGCACCAGCAGTTAAGAAGAAACCAACAGCATTCTCACGACGTAAGAAATCGATAGAACCAACGTTAACAACACCGCGTAAATCTACTGCATATTGTAATTCAGTTTCGAAATCTCTAACAGTACTTGTAATACCTTCGTTAGATCCAGAAATTTTACCACGTACACCAGCTAATTCCAATGCAAATGAGTGACCTAATTGTTTACGGATGTTTAAACCGTAACCTAAGTTAACATCCCATTTGTTGAAGTCGTTAGAACCGCCAATAGCAACAACCGGAGCTAGAACACCACCGTTAACACCAATTGACCAAGTTCTGTACTGTCCTCTTCCACCAAATACCTTGGTTGAAGAAGTAGTTGCAGGAGCGTCTTGAGCGACAGCAAGAGTAGCAACTCCTGTTAATGCCACTAAAGAAAGCGCAACACTTTTCTTTAAAGTAGAATAATTCATAATTTTTTTTCTTTTTTAAGGGTTAAACAATTTTAATTGATTAATTTTTTAGTAATCGCAAAATTAAACAAAAATTTAAATTTTCAAACTTTTATACAAACTCCGTTCCAAACTTCTATACAATTAATCATTTTCTTACATTTGGCCATTCCCTCGTATAAAATACAATTAATATGAAATACCCTCAAATTGATCAGTCACTTTTCATCTTAAACAGAAAAAACTTCAGCAAAATGCTAAAGCGCAATTCGTTAGCTATATTTAATGCCAACGATGAGTTTCCTAGAAGTGGCGATCAAAACTTTATTTTTAAGCAAAACCCCGACTTATTTTATTTAACTGGTATCGATCAAGAAAAAACGATCTTATTGCTATATCCTGATTGTCCTAATCCCCTGTACAGGGAAGTCCTATTTTTAAGACAGACCAATGATTATATAAAAGTTTGGGAGGGATATAAATACACCAAGGAGCAAGCTAAAGGCACATCTGGCATTACCAGCATCTTTTGGTTAGAAGATTTTGATAACATTTTACACAGCATAGTTCATTACGCAGATTTCATCTACCTAAACACGAACGAAAATGATAGATATGCACACACTGTGCCTTATTCCGATATTCGCTTCATAGATCAAATGCGTAGTAAATATCCGTTGCACCACTATGAACGTTCTGCCCCAATAATGCGTGGTTTAAGGGCCGTAAAATCTGACATTGAGGTAGAACTTACCCAAAAAGCCTGCTCAATAACGAATGATGCTTTTAAGAGAGTGCTTAAATTTACAAAACCTGGCGTTAAAGAATACGAAATTGAGGCCGAAATTATTCATGAATTCATTCGTCAGGGTGGAACTGGCCATGCCTATACGCCAATTATTGCATCAGGACATAACGCCAATATCCTGCATTATAATGACAATAACCAAACCTGCCAGGCAGGTGATGTTATACTGTTCGATTTCGGTGCAGAATATGCCAACTATAATGCAGACATGTCGAGATCAATTCCCGTAAGTGGTCGCTTCACATCAAGACAAAAAGATGTGTATAATGCTGTGTTAAAAGTAATGAAAGAAGCTACCAAGTTATTGGTTAGCGGAACCATCTGGAATACCTACCATGAGCAGGTGGGCGAAATCATGACCGAACAACTTGTGAACCTAGGTTTAATTTCTACCAAAGATGTACAAAACCAGAATGAGCAATACCCTGCATATAAAAAATACTTTATGCATGGCACTTCTCATCATTTAGGGATCGATGTACATGATTTCGCAGGCAGATATACTCCTTTCGAAGCAGGAAATATTCTAACGGTAGAGCCGGGAATTTATATTCCTGAAGAAGGTTTGGGAATCCGTTTGGAAAATAACATTTTGATCACTTCAACTGGCAACATCGATTTAATGGCAGATATACCACTGGAGGTAGATGAAATAGAAGATTTTATGAATACATAAAATATTTTAGAATAATGTAGGCCCTTTCCATAGAGAGGGCTTTTTTTTATCTCATTTTTTGTGAAACTGTTCATGTTTTAATTGGTTGATTTAAAAAACGCTATCACTATTGTTAACTAAATAACCAACCTTATGGAAAAGCGAAATTATCAATCATTAATCCAAACGCTGCTAAATTGCGCTATGGCGTGCGAGCACTGCGCCACTTCATGTTTAAAGGAAGACGATGTAAACATGATGGCAAACTGCATAAGGCTTGATAGGGACTGTGCTGACCTTTGCCTATTGGCCGCTAGATTATTGGAAAGGGATTCGGCAATTGGAAAGCAATTTTTATTGCTTTGCGAAGAAATTTGCAGGCTTTGTGCGGAAGAGTGTAGCCAGCACCAGCACGAACACTGCAAGCAATGCGCCAGCGCTTGTATCACTTGCGCAGATGCTTGTCACAGCGAACACGAGCCAATCGACCAAAACTAAAATCAAAAGGGTTACAATAAAAATTGTAACCCTTTTGATATTAAATAATTGCTTTATCTACTGCGCTGGAAAACTGAAATTAAACGTTCCTTGCTCGCTCACTCCCGACATGTAAATCATGCCATTCCTGGTTTGAGGTAGTGCTTTCTGAACATCTGCTACACTACTAACAGGTTGTCCATTAATTTTAGTGATAATTAGTCCTTTCTCAACACCAATATTGTCAAACGCCTTTCCGGTGGTCACAGAAGTCACCACAACTCCGCTATTAATACCCAGCTTAGTTTTTTGAGCTGGAGATGCTGGTGCAAAGGTTGCACCTAATTTAGAAACTTCAACGCTTTTTGCTGTAGTGTTATTAGCGGTTAAACCCACGCTAGCTTCTCCCTTAAGTGTTACAGTTACATCTTTTAAAGCTCCTGCTCTTAAAATACTCAACTTAACCTTATCTCCAGGATTTAGTCTACCAATTCTTTCTTGTAAATCTGGCGAATCGTTAATCACGTTCCCATCAACCTTTTTAATAATATCTCCTTTTTGTATCCCTGCAGCAGCAGCACCGCCACCTGCAACAACATCACTCACGTATAAACCGCTTACCTCTGATGTTTGGATTCCTTCTGGTTTATCCTCACCACTTAAAGGGAAGAAGTTAACTCCAATATATCCTCTTTTCACGGCGCCATATTTCATAAAATCGTCTACAATTTTACGTGCTAAGTTAACAGGTATTGCAAAACCATAACCTTGGTTGTAGCCACTTTGCGATGCAATTGCTGAATTAATCCCTACCAATTCCCCATTTGCATTTACCAAAGCACCCCCACTATTTCCTGGGTTAATAGCTGCATCTGTCTGTATAAATGATTCGATACTTGTATTAGCTGGTGCCTGAGGTCTTTTTCCTGTACGTTGGTACTCTCTGTATTCCTCTTCGGTAATTTCGTTGCCTTGCTGTTCTCTGCCAATGATTCCAATACTCCTATTTTTCGCACTCACAATACCAGCTGTTACCGTAGTTTGCAAATCCAAAGGAAAACCTACTGCCAAAACCCACTCACCAACCTGCACATTATCAGAATTACCCAACTTTACTACTGGCAAATTGGTAGCATTAACTTTAATAAGCGCTAAATCAGTATTTGGGTCTCTACCAATCACTTTGGCTTCTACCTTGCGTCTGTCTGTTAATACCACTTCCACTTTTTCGGCGTTTTCTACCACGTGGTTATTGGTTACAATGTACCCATCCTGACTAATGATTACTCCAGAACCAGACGCTGCTCTTGGCTGGCGTTGCATTTGGCGACCACCGCCTCCAAAAAAGTCATCAAACATATCGAATGGCGAAGAACCTTTACTGCTACCACCAGAAGATGCGTATGTAGTTTTAATGTGAACAACACCGGGCGCCACTGCTGCTGCTGCTTGTGTAAAATCTGCTGTACCTGCAGATGAAATCTTAAGTGGATTATTCGCAAAATACAAATCCTGTTTTTCAGAAATAGTACTGCCTACTTGGTTACGCTCAAATAGTTTGTAACCTCCAATTGCAGCTGCTCCACCTATAAAAGCAGCTAACATGGTAATTCCTAATATTTTTTTCATGTGTTTAAATATTGTTTTAAATACCCGATTAATTATAAGCCCGTTTGCTAGCGAATTGTTTGGGTTACTATAATCTTTCGTGTCTGTTTAAATATAAATTTGCAAGAGCATCATATTCCTTTGTTTTAAGCAGAACGCTCCAGCAGTTTTTTCTGCTTAAATATTCTTTTGTAATTTTAGTCAAAATTAATACCATATCAACGATATTTGCATAACTAAAGCATCTACATCCTTGTTAAAAAATGTTAAATGAAATAACATCGGACGTTTCAAAAGCTTAGCAAATCAAATATTGCATAAATAAATGAAGTTTGTATGAACATCAATTTCTTCAAGTATCAAGCCAACGGAAACGATTTCGTGTTAATCGATCATACCAAAAAACCAATAGAAGACATTGATAACGAGGTTATTGCAAAATTGTGCGACAGGAGGTTTGGTATTGGAGCAGACGGGCTAATGTTTATTACCAGCCACCAACAATACGATTTCGAAATGCTGTACTTCAATTCCGATGGCAATCTTGGTAGCATGTGTGGCAATGGTGGCAGGTGTATCGTTGCTTTTGCAAAGCATCTCGGACTTATCAATCGCGAAACAAACTTTTTGGCAGTAGACGGCCCGCATTATGCCAGAATTTCAGAAACTGGCAACTGGGTAGATCTACAAATGATTGATGTAGATAGCATTACACAAGACGGACATGCATATGTCTTAAACACAGGTTCGCCCCACTACGTTACATTGCAAAATCAAGTGAAAGATATAAATGTATTTAACGAAGGAAGAAAGATTCGCTACAACCACATTTACAACGATAAAGGAATTAATGTAAACTTTGCTGAAGAAAAGGACGATCATCTTTTCGTTCGCACTTACGAGCGTGGCGTAGAAGATGAAACGTTCGCCTGTGGAACGGGCGTAACTGCTGTTGCCTTAGCAATGGCCAAACATAAAAACCTAAATGGCCATATTAAAACTGCGCTTAAAGTATTGGGTGGAGATGTTCAGGTAGAATTCGATTACAACCAGAACCAGTTTACCAATGTTTTTTTATGCGGACCAGCCAATTTGGTTTATCAAGGACAAATAAAATTATAACGTTAAGCTTCTTTTTGGAAATGAGCAGACTGCTGTATATCGCGGCCTGCAGCCCCGCTATTTGCTCCAATCTTTTTATAAGCAATTAAGTGCAACTTGGTACGCAAATATCTCAAATTAAAATGCTACGAGCATCAGTATCAGTGCTAAACAAAACATTGCTATAAAAAGTATTTCCACACTATCGGGTTTATCATCAAAGGTCTTTAGCCTTTTCCAAAACCCCAAACTGCTAAAAGCCTAAATAGTGTAACTTATACACTAATGCTCGCTATTTTTGGAGATTTTTAAACACACTTTTACCTAACGAGTGTACATTATATCGAAGAAAATATCGCCTCTTTGACTCTGTCGCAATTAATTTACACATCTTCATAACGATAGGCGAACTTGCAAAAAGTCTATCTATCAGTCAATTAAGTCACATTTTGCCAAATCTTTTAGACTAAAATAAATCAATCGATTGATTAAATGACAGAAATTGGACAGTCTGCCCTTTTATTAGGCGCTATTTTTGGGCTCAGATCCGATCATTGATATCGTGTTCGATATTGGTTAACCAGAAAAAAATTAATACACAAATACCCCCATGAGAAAAGTTACAACTCTCTATTTCGGCATAGGCATGGCGCTACTTCTAGCATCTTGCGGAAATAATGATGAAGCAAAAAAAGCTGCCGCTGCAGCAGCTGCCGGTCCGCAGGCATACCCCGTTTTTACTGTGCAAGCACAAACAACAGAACTAAATTCCGATTATCCAGCAACCATAGAAGGTATTCAAAACATCGATATTCGTCCAAAAATTGATGGCTTTATTCAGAAGATTTTTGTTGATGAGGGTGCGGTGGTTAAAAAAGGGCAGCTGTTGTTTACCATTATGGCCCCACAATACGAACAGGAAGTTAGAACAGCAAGAGCAGCTATCAGCAGCGCTGAAGCCGATGTTAATGCTGCCCAGCTTCAGGTAAATAAAACCCGTCCACTTGTAGAAAAAGACATTATTAGCAAGTATGATTTAGATGCAGCGGTGCTAACCTTACAAAGCAGAAGAGCAGCATTGGCACAGGCTAAAGCTACACTTGCAAATGCGCAGGTAAATTTGGGCTATACTTCCATAACAAGTCCTGTTGACGGTATTGTTGGCAGTATCCCATTTAGAACAGGTAGTTTGGTTAGTGGTTCTAGCACCGAACCGCTTACTACGGTTTCAAATACATCAAAAGTTTATGCTTACTTCTCATTAAACGAAAAGCAATTACTAGATTTTTCTAAAACTTACCAAGGAAATACTTTAGCGCAGCAGATGAAAAACATTCCCCCTGTTAGTTTGGTATTGGCCGATGGAAGCGTATATGCATCCAACGGAAAAATAGAATCTATCAATAGCCAGATTAACACTAACACAGGTTCTGCAAGCCTAAGGGCAACATTCCCAAACCCAGTGGCCCTATTAAAATCTGGCGGAAGTGCATCCGTTAGGGTACCTCAAAAAGTAGAAGATGCCATATTAGTACCGCAAAAGTCGACAATCGATCTTCAGGGTAAAAAATTCGTTTACGTGCTAGGCGATTCTGCGAAAATCGTTAGTACAGAAATCGAGATTATGGATTTGGCCAAAGATAAATTCTACGTCGTAACTAAAGGAATAAAAGCTGGCGACAAAATCGTATTAGAAGGATTTCAATCGCTAAAGGATGGTGTAAAAATCAAACCAGAAGAAAAAAGTGCCGACTCGATTTATGCTGACATTAAAAAATAAATAGGCCCATTAGCGGCGTATTCAAATCGTAATTAAATATTATGTTTAAGAAATTTATAGAAAGGCCGGTTCTTTCAACAGTTATATCCATCATCATTGTAATACTTGGTGTGTTAGGTTTAGCTACACTACCGGTTTCGCAATATCCAGAAATTGCACCACCTACGGTTCAGGTTTCTACATCTTACCAGGGTGCAAATGCCGATGTGGTAATGAGTAGCGTAATTGTTCCGCTAGAAGAACAAATAAATGGTGTAGAAGACATGACTTACATGACTTCGAGTGCAAGTAATGATGGTACAGCCACCATTACGGTAAACTTTAAACTTGGCACCAACCCAGATTTAGCTGCCGTTAATGTGCAAAATAGGGTTGCAAGGGCTACTAGTTTATTACCGGCAGAGGTTACCAGGTCTGGTGTAATTACCGCGAAAAGACAAGCAAGTAATGTTTTAATCTTTGGCCTTTATAGCGACGATCCATCATACGATCAAAAGTTTTTACAAAATTATGCCAACATTAACATCATCCCCCAAATTAAAAGGATTAATGGCGTGGGTGATGCCAGTGCATTTGGTACGCTGGATTATACCATGCGTATCTGGCTGAAGCCTGATGTAATGGCTACTTATGGGTTGATTCCAAGCGATGTAAGCACTGCTCTTGCAGATCAGAACGTGGAAGCAGCTCCCGGACAATTTGGAGAATTAGGCGATCAGGCCTTTCAGTACACCATCAAATACACGGGAAGATTAAAAGACGAAGCCCAATTTGGAAATATCATCATCAAAACAGATGAAAATGGCCAAATACTTCGACTTAAAGATGTTGCCAGAATCGAACTTGGTGCTCAAAGCTACGCCAGTTCTGTAAAGTTTAATGGTAAGCAGGCATTGGGTATTGCAATTAACCAAACTGCAGGTTCGAATGCGAAAGAAGTAATTGAAAATTCAATAAAAACCTTAGATGAGGCGCAGAAATCGTTTCCAAAAGGTGTGCATTATTCAACGTTAGTAAACGTTAACGATTTCTTAGATGCTTCTATTGAGAAAGTAATTCATACGCTTATCGAAGCATTTATATTGGTGTTTCTAGTGGTGTTCATTTTCTTACAAGATTTTAGATCTACGCTAATACCAGCTATTAGCGTTCCCGTTGCTATTATAGGTACATTTTTCTTCCTAAGCCTTTTTGGGTTCACCATTAATTTACTTACGCTTTTTGCGCTGGTGCTTGCCATTGGTATTGTGGTTGATGATGCCATTGTAGTTGTAGAGGCTGTGCATGCCAAGCTTGATGAAGGCTATACCGATGCAAAGAAAGCTACTGTAGATGCAATGGATGATATTAGTGGCGCCATCATTTCGATTACCCTTGTAATGGCGGCAGTATTTATCCCGGTAAGTTTTATCCAGGGATCTTCTGGTGTATTCTATAAACAATTTGGTTTAACACTGGCTATCTCTATTATTCTATCGGCTATAAATGCACTAACGTTAAGTCCGGCTTTATGCGCCTTATTTCTGAAACCACACCAGGATGATCACAAGAAAAAGAAAAACTTTCTTCATCGTTTTTATGATGCCTTCAATACTTCCTTTGACGCTGTTACAAACAAATACAAACGTTCTGTTAGCTTTTTATCTCACAAAAAATGGATAGTGGGTTTAGGGATTGTATTTTTCACGGGGCTATTGGTTTGGACAATGAATACGACACCAAAAGGATTTGTGCCTAACGAAGATTTAGGTACAATCATGTCAGATATTTCGCTTCCTGCAGGTACATCACAAGAAGAAACCAACATCATTATTACTAAGATAGATAGCGTTGCGCATAGTATTCCAGAAATCAAAAACACTTTGCGTATTGTAGGCCGAAGCATGATCAGTGGTTCAGGAAGTTCTTATGGTATGGTTATTTCACGTTTATCTCCTTGGGATGAGCGTAAAAGAGATGTTAAAGCCATTATTGCTGATTTATTTGCGAAGACAGCCGGTATTAAAGGTGCCAAGATTATTTTCTTTGCGCCACCAACAATTCAGGGATTTGGTACCAGTGGCGGTTTCGAATTTCAGTTGCAAGATAAGACTGGTGGAGACATCAAAAAATTTAACGACGTGGGTAATGGATTTTTAGCTGAATTAAGTAAAAGGCCGGAAATCCAGTACGCCTCTACCTCTTTTAACCCGAACTTTCCTCAATATCAAATAGATGTAAATGTTGCCAAAGTAAAACAGGCAGGTTTAAATGTTGCCGATGTTTTAGGTGTAATGCAAGGCTACTATGGTGGTGTGTATGCATCAAACTTCAATAAATTTGGTAAACAGTTTAGGGTAATGTACCAGGCAGATGCACAATATCGTGCTAACGAACAAACTTTAACCCGAATCTTTGTCCGCAATAATAAGGGTGAAATGGCACCAGTTTCCGAATTTATTACTTTGAGTAAAGTGTATGGCCCGCAGGCTATATCTCGTTTCAATCTCTTTACTTCTATCTCAATAACCGGGAATCCAAATGCTGGATACAGTTCTGGAGATGCCCTTAAAGCTGTGCAGGAAGTTGCTGCCAAAAGTTTGCCTGCCGGATATGGTTACGAATTTTCAGGTTTATCTCGTGAAGAAATGAGCAGCGGAAGTCAAACCATTTTCATCTTTCTATTGTGTGTTATATTTGTTTACTTCCTACTTGCCGCACAATATGAAAGCTATATTCTTCCGCTAGCGGTACTCCTTTCGTTACCTGTAGGTTTAGCAGGTGTATTTGTTTTCGATAAAATATTTGGCGTAGACAATAACATCTATACGCAAATCACCTTAATTATGTTAGTGGGCTTATTGGCAAAAAATGCAATTTTGATTGTAGAATATGCTGTAGATCGGCGAAGGAAGGGTATGAGCATTGTTAACGCAGCTATAGATGGTGCTACAGCACGTTTGAGGCCAATTCTGATGACATCATTTGCATTCATCCTGGGCTTGTTGCCATTGATGCTTTCATCTGGAGTAGGTGCTTCCGGTAATAAGTCGATTGGTACAGGGGCAGTAGGCGGCATGCTTATCGGTACGATATTCGGCCTGTTTGTGATCCCCGCATTGTTTATCGTTTTCCAAAGTTTGCAGGAAAGGGTAAGCAACAAATCGCCATTTGATGAGGGAATTGATCACGAGCAAACGCCAGAAGAATACGAGCTTGCTACGGCTAAGCAAAAACATTAATTTAAAAGAAAAATGAATTTCAAATATAAATATTCGGTTTTAATTGGCTTAGGCATTTTAACGCTGAGCGCATGCGTAACTAAAAAATATGAGCGCCCTGAGGTAAATAGCCAAGATTTATACCGTGACCAAAACACTACGGATACGGCAACAATGGCTAACCTGCCATGGAAAAGCCTTTTTTCTGATACAACGCTGCAATCTTTAATTCAGAAAGGTATTAATCAAAATCTCGATTTAAAGCAGGCTATTGAGCGCATAAAAATTTCTGAAGCCACATTGCAGCAGAGCAGGGCGGCCTTTTTACCTAGTTTGCAGGCAGACGTGTCTGTTACAGATGCCAAGCAGTCTGCTGCGGCGTTAAACTTTCCTGCCGGGATCAATATCAATCTGGAAACACAAACTTACCGTGCGCAACTTAGTACGGCCTGGGAGGCTGATATATGGGGTAAATTAGGAAGCGCAAAGCGGTCTGCATTGGCTACCCTTTTACAAAGTGATGCAGCGAGGCGTGCAGTACAAACTCAACTAATTGCTAGCATTGCAAATAGCTATTATACCCTTCTGGCTTTAGACAAGCAATTAGCCATCACCGAAGAAACCATTAACATCCGTACTAAAGATGTGGAAACAATGAGGGCCTTAAAAGAGGGTGCTATTGTAAATGGCGCTGCAGTGGTGCAAAGTGAGGCAAATTTATATGCTGCACAGGTAACACTTCCAGATTTAAAGCAAAGTATAAAAGAAGCAGAAAATGCATTAAGCGTACTGGTTGCGAGTGCACCGAACGCGATTGACCGAACAACGCTCGATCAACAAATCCCTTACGCTAATTTGCAAACCGGAATTTCTGCACAGCTTTTACAAAACAGGCCTGATGTGATTGCAGCAGAATTTGGTTTCAGGGCGGCCTTTGAAAACACCAATGTAGCTAGAACATATTTCTATCCTGCACTAACCCTAACTGCATCTGGTGGTTTAAATACACTACAAATTCAAAACTTTTTTGATAACTCCATTTTTTACAACCTGGTTGGTGGGTTAACGCAGCCTATATTTGCAAAAGGTGCGAACAGAGCAAGGCTAAAAACAGCTCAGGCGAATCAGCAAATTGCCTTTTATGATTTTCAGCAGGCACTCTTAACCGGTGGTCAGGAAGTGTCGAATGCGCTTTACGCTTATCAAACAGCGGCAGAAAAGGAAGAAACCAGGGCAAAACAAATTGCATCTTTAACCAAAGCGGTAGATTATACTAAAGAACTTTTAAGATACAGTTCTGCAACAAACTATACTGATGTGTTAACTTCCGAGCAAAGCTTATTAACAGCACAATTGAACGGAATTAACGATAGACTGCAAAAACTTCAGTCGGTGGTTAACCTCTATCGTGCCTTAGGTGGCGGGTGGAAATAATCTAGTTTAACTCAAATTAAAAAGAGGCAGCAGAAAATATTCTGTTGCCTCTTTTGTTATCTATACATATTCTTGCCATCTATAAAATCTATCACTTTATCTGGTAGAAAGAACTGTACATTTTTCTTTTCCTTTATTGCTTTACGTATAAATGTTGATGAGATTTCCATCAAGGGTGTATTGGTAAAAGTTATCGAAGGATGGTTTTCCCACTCAGATACATCCGATCCGGGGCGTGGATAAACGTATATTTCATAATTTTTAAGCAGGACTTCATAATTCTTCCAGCGTTTAAACGAAACTAAGTTGTCAGCTCCCATTATCAGCACAAAATCTTTCTCAGGATATTTTTCATGCAGATAAGCCAAGGTATCAATGGTATAGGATGGTTGAGGCAATGAGAATTCGATATCGCTTACGCGGATGTGTTCAACGTTTTCAGTAGCCAGTTTTGCCATCTCTAACCTATCGTACATATTAGTTAAACCGCTTTTATCTTTCAGCGGATTATGCGGAGATACTACAAGCCATACCTCGTCTAAAGCAGTATGGTTGGCCATATAATTAGCAATAATTAAATGCCCGGTATGTATGGGGTTATAAGAGCCGAAGAAAAGACCTATTTTCATCAGTTGTTGAATGAAATTTACTTACTCAGGAAATCATTAACCAATTGCTCTGCCTCTGCACATGCTGTTTCTAGGTCGAAGTTCTTTAAAATCACATCAAACTTATCTGCGTAAAGTAATTCCTTTTCTGCCTTTACAAAACGTTCCTGTAATTTCTCCTGGCTATCTGTGCCCCTACCACTCAAACGTTCTTTTAAAACTTCAAGCGACGGCGGCTGTACAAAAATTGCTAAAGCATCTTTCTCGTATTTTCGCTTTAATCTAATCCCACCTTCTACATCAATATCGAAAATAACATGTTTATCGTCATTCCAAATTCGCTCGATTTCAGACCTCAGCGTACCGTAAAAGGTACCGTTGTATACCTCTTCAAATTCAACAAATTCCTGGCGTGCAACTTTATGTAAAAACTCCTCTTTCGAAATAAAATAGTAGTCGTTCTCATGGGTTTCAGCTCCTCTTAACTCTCTTGTTGTGGCAGAGATTGAAAAGCTCAACTGCGGAAACTTTTTTAACAAATGGTGTACGATGGTGGTTTTACCCGCCCCCGATGGAGCTGAAAATATAATTAGTTTACCTTGTTTCATGTTGCAAGCTGAAAGCTGAAAGCTGAAGACCAAAGTTGTTTTTCGATTTAGTCTTTAGCTTTTTGGCTTATAATACGTTTAACAATTGTTCTTTAATTTTTTCTAATTCTTCTTTCATTCCAACCACAAACTGTTGCATTTGTGCATCGTTGGCTTTGGCTCCCATCGTATTTATCTCCCGGCCTATTTCTTGCGAAATGAAGCCAAGTTTTTTACCATTTGCTTCTTTGCTATTTAAGGTTTGTAAGAAATAGTCACAGTGACTTTTTAATCGTGTTTTTTCTTCGGTAATGTCTATTTTATCGATATAGTAAATTAACTCTTGCTCGAAACGATTCTGATCGATATTGACCTTACCCACGGCATCGTCTAAAAATTGAGCAAATTTATCGCGAATAGCAGTGATTCGTTTTGGCTCTAGAACTTCTACCGATTTGAAATAACTTAATATATTGGTAATTCTCAATTCTAAATCAGCTTTTAACACTGATCCCTCATCAATTCTGAATTTATTGAAATTGGAAACCGCTTCGGTAAAAACTTTAAATAAATGATTCCACTCGTCTTCACTTACACTTTCTTCTTTATAGCTGATTACATCTGGAAAGGTTAACGCAGTTTGCAATAAATTGCTACTTTGCGCATTCAAATCGCTATTTACGGCAACTAATTGATTGTAATAATGCGCTAGTAATGCTGTGTTAATTGTAGCGCCCGTAACTTCACCATTAGACCGTTCTACATTGATACTTAAGCTTACTTTGCCGCGTTCTATATCCTTGCTACAGATATTGCGTAAGATTAACTCTTTATCCGAAAATGATTTTGGATATTTTAAGTTCAGTTCTAAAAACTTACTGTTAAGCGACTTGATTTCGACACTATATTTCGCATTCGCATAATCGGCTGTTGCAAGGCCGTATCCTGTCATGGATTTTATCATGCGCAAAGATAGAAAAATTAGTTAAGAACTAACGGCCAAGTAAGGTTGTTTGAGTAGGCCGTTTACTTTTTCAGTTGTTGCAAAATTTCGTGATACACCTGATCTTTAAGTGCTGGTAAATCGTCTAAAGTAAGCCCATTAACAGAAATAGGCTTACTGAAAATCATTTTTACCTTACCTGGCTTAAGTGCAAATGGATTACCTTGAGGCAAGTGAGCTTTACTATTTAAGATAGCAAACGGTATTAATGGCGTTTGAGTTTCAATGGCCAACCTAAATGCGCCATCGAAAAAAGGCCTTAAAGTTTCGCTTGTCTTATTTATTGTTCCTTCTGGAAACAGGAGAATAGACTGGCCGTTAACTAAGTTTTCCCGAAGAACCGCAAGTGATTGATCTCTACTTTCGCGACTGCTGCGATCGATAACGACAACCATCCGTTTGTAAATCCAACCAAAAATTGGAACCTTTAACATCTCAATTTTTCCTAACGGACTAAAAGGTTGAGGGATACATACCACAATGGCAATGGCATCTAAATAAGAACTGTGGTTACCAACATAGATATATGATTTAGAAGTGTCTATATCTTTTCCAGAGCTAGATACAAACCATAGAAAAGTTAAAAAACTAAAAGACCAAGCCCAGATTTTCAAGAATAGGAAGGAGATTTGCCTCGCTGGTTTTGCCCTGAAACTTGCCATAGCAATTAGAATAAACGGACAAACCATGACCATTAAAACAATGAATACAATTGCAGAATATAATAAATAAAAAAACCCAACAAACTTTAGCATACGTATTAACGTTCTTTTAACAATTTACTTTGGCAACATTTGTTAATTTTACAAAATATCTATTGCAAGATGAACTTTCGGAAATTCTTTTTTTTAACTATTCTTTATCTCATTGGAAATTCAATTTCTGGCAAGGCGCAAGACTTCATTTTGAAAGGGGTAGTATTTGAAAAAGGAAGTAACATTAGAATAGCGCTGGCAGAAATAACAAATCAACGTACTAGGCTGGGTGTTGGCAGCAACGATCTGGGGTTTTTCCAGATTAAAGCCCGGGTTGGCGATACGCTTCTGATAACGAAACGAAGTTTAAACGACCAAAGGATTGTAATTAAAGGTACCCAGGATGTATTAATCTATCTTATACGCAGCAGCACTTTGCTTGATGATGTAACAATTGTAGGAAACACAAAAAAACAAGACCTGGCAGATATACAAAGAGAGTTTAGGAATAAAGGTGTGTATAAAGGTGGCAAAACACCTTTCCTATCCATCTTTTCTAATCCCTTAAATGCGCTTTACAATCTATTTGGGAAAGATCCTAAGAATGCCCGAAGATTTGGTCGTTACGCTGATAACGAGATTAAGCAGTCGCAAATAGACGTTTATTTTAACCAGACAATCATAAAAAACAATACTGAATTAAGAGGTGATACCTTGGAACGGTACATGTTAAACTACCGGCCAGAATTTGATAAAGCGCAATATTGGAATAGCTATGATTACATTAAATACATAAAGGAGTCATCTAAAAAATTTACCGACACACTTGGTAAAGGCAAATAGAGGTATATAAACCCGCTCTTTTACTGGAGTTTAAACAAGATTCGGCACCAACAATAACCAATGGGAATAGAGTCAACTAGTAACATGCTTGCTTCTAAGAAAGAGATTTTTAAAGATAAACATTTGGTTTAGCCATTTGGAATGAAGCTTTATTTTATCAAATCTACAGAATCGAAAAATCTTATTTTTTACTAGGGGATGAAACAAAGGCTCTGTACTAGATTCAGTACTCTGTATCCTAATAGCTAATGGAGGAGTGAATTAATCACTTAGAAAACTGGAAACCAATCTAAATGCTAAGCGCTTCGCAAGCTTTTTCTGCTGCTAACTTCTCTGCATTTTTTTTATTATAATCTCTGCCAGTTCCACATTTCTCCCCGTCTACAATGGCACTTATGGTAAAAAGCTTTGCGCTTTCACCCTCACCATTCTCTACCAGCTCAAACATTACATCTTTGCCATGTCTTTGGCACCACTCAATTAACTTACTTTTAAAATTGGTTTCTGTAAGTTCAAGCGTGTGAATATCGATATGTGGTTTAACAATTCTACGCAGCAAAAATTCTTTGGTAAAATTATATCCCTTATCCATATAAATGGCGCCCACAATGGCCTCAAATGCATCACCTAACATGGAGTTATGTTTGGTTTGAATGCTTACCGAACGCTGATCGAACTGAATGAGTTTATCAAAGCCGATTTTTTTTGCAAGTTGGTTTAGGTTAGCCCGATTTACAATTTTAGAGCGCATTTCGGTTAAAAAACCTTCTTCCTTGTATGGATAGTGCTTAAAAAGCAGTTCGGCAATTACCGATCCAAGTACGGCATCACCCAGAAATTCCAAGCGCTCATTGCTACTTCTGCTCCCATTCTTTAATACCTTTGCCACAGAGCGGTGCCTGAACGCCATTTTATAGAGCGTTACATTACCTGGTACGAAGCCTAAAATATTCCTCAGCTTTTTTACAAACTCCTTTTCAGGAGAGATGTAAAGTTTATATAATTTTAATATCGGCATTAAATAAATAACACAATTAACGGCTAATTAGCATATTTAACTAAGTTATCTATTTTTAATTAGCATGCAAAATTATATAGCTGGCAGATGAATTAATCTTCGTATTTCTTGAAAATAACAGAAGCGTTATGGCCGCCAAATCCGAACGTATTACTTAATGCAGCTCTAACTTCGCGTTTCTGGGCCTTGTTAAAAGTAAAGTTCAATTTAGGATCGAAAGCAGGATCGTCTGTAAAATGATTAATCGTAGGTGGTACGATATCATTTTTTACAGAAAGTACCGCTGCAATGGCTTCGATAGCTCCAGCAGCGCCAAGCAAATGGCCAGTCATCGATTTTGTAGAGCTGATGTTTAAACGATAAGCATCTTCACCAAAAAGATCTGCAATGGCTTTAGTTTCACTAATATCGCCAAGTGGCGTAGAAGTGCCATGCACATTGATGTAATCAATATCTGAAGTGGATAAACCTGCATCTCTCAGCGCATTGGTCATTACCATTCTAGCGCCCAAACCTTCTGGATGTGGTGCAGTAATGTGATTAGCATCAGCACTCATTCCACCACCAACAAGTTCGGCATAAATTTTTGCACCTCTTGCTTTAGCATGTTCAAGCTCTTCTAAAATAATAGTTCCAGCGCCTTCACCAGCAACAAATCCATCACGGTCTTTATCAAACGGGCGGGATGCTGTAGTAGGGTCATCATTACGTGTAGATAATGCATGCATGGCGTTAAAGCCACCCATACCTGCCTCATTAATGATTGCTTCAGAACCACCACTAATAATTACATCAGCCATACCCAACCGGATATAGTTAAATGCATCAATCATGGCATTGGTTGATGAAGCACAAGCTGAAACAGTTGCAAAATTTGGCCCACGCAAGCCATATTTGATTGAGATATGCCCAGGAGCAATATCAATAATCATTTTCGGAATAAAAAATGGATTGTATCTTGGCGTACCATCTCCCTTAGCGAAATTCGAAATCTCATCAAGAAAAGTTTTCAATCCACCTATGCCTGCACCCCAAATTACACCGATACGGTTGGTATCTAATTTCGTGAAATCAAAACCACCATCCTTAACGGCCTCATCTGTAGCTACAAGAGCATATTGTACAAACGGATCAAGCTTACGAGCTTCTTTCTTTTCCAGAAAATCTTCCGGATTAAAGTTTTTTACTTCGCATGCGAATTTGGTTTTGAACTTTTCAGTATCAAAACCCCTAATAGGAGCAGCGCCACTCACCCCGTTAGTCAATCCTTCCCAAAAATCAGGAACATTATTGCCTATAGGAGTGAGCGCACCCAACCCTGTTACTACTACTCTTTTTAATTCCATTTATACTGAAAAAGCGTAATTCTATTTAACGTTTTTTTCCAAATAAGCAATAGCTTGACCAACTGTACCGATGGTTTCAGCCTGATCGTCAGGAATAGCTACATTAAATTCTTTTTCAAATTCCATAATCAATTCTACGGTATCTAAAGAATCTGCACCTAAATCGTTGGTGAATGAAGCCTCTGGCGTAACTTCGCTTTCGTCAACACCTAGTTTTTCTACGATAATAGCCTTAACTCTTGAAGCAATATCAGACATAATTTTATAATTTAATGGTTAAATAATTCTGTGCAAAGAAAAATAAATTCTTACAATTTTCAAATGTTTTTATTTCGACACCACATTTTAGCTCTCAAATAACAAGCGAATATAGAATTAGTTTTTTAATTTCGTTGGCAAAATAATTTATTTCGATTTGAATAGAACTTACTTAAAATTAACCTTAGACCTTGATTTTATACTTATTGCGATCACTGCGCCGCTTAAAGACTACGTACTTTGCCACAAAATTAATACGCGTTTAAATACACAATTTGAAAAAATAGAAGACCACGAAATTTTTTTTAACATCGACGAACCAGCGTGGTCTTTCTCTAAATATTACTTTTTTGTAGAACAAGGAGAGGTAGAATATTACTTAATTAGTAATAGAAGTAGCGATGGCCTCCTGATACCCGAAATGGCCAACGTAGATTTTTTTATCATTATCAAAGAATTTATCGATAAGGAAGATTTGAATTATCTCATTAATGGACTTAACAAACTGCCTGATATTCAGGTGGCTGCAAAAATTGATCCCGCTAAATTGAAGAATAAAGAAAACTTGGTAATATAAAAATTATATACTTGGTGTATTAAATACACTATATTTGAGGGTTATAAACGACGAAACAACAAACAAAATATATAAAATTTAATGCAGTTTGATTATTTTAGATGATAATTAGCGCAATAAAAACTGCATTTCCTAAATCAATTAATTAAATGAAACCTTTTCATTCGAGAACTAAAATTGTTGCCACGCTTGGGCCTGCATCAGCAAAACCAGATGTATTATATAGTATGTTTAATGCTGGTTTAGATGTTTGCCGTCTAAATTTTTCACATGGATCACAAGCAGATCATCAGGCGGTTTTGGATACCATCCGCGATTTAAACAAAAAATACGATTATAATGTTGGGATTCTGGCAGATTTGCAAGGACCAAAAATTAGGATTGGCTTAGTTAAAGAAGGTGGAATTAACCTGATTAATGGCGCTAAAACCGTTATTACTACCAACGAGTGTATCGGTAATGAAGAACGTATTTATATTACCTATCAAAATTTTCCCCAAGATGTTCAGGCGGGTGAGATTATCCTTTTGGATGATGGAAAACTGCAAATGAAGGTTTTGGAAACCAACTTCAAGGATGAAGTGGTTTGCGAAGTGGTACATGGTGGTATTTTAACATCCAGAAAAGGTGTTAATCTTCCAAATACCAAAGTTTCCATTCCATCTTTAACACCAGAAGATCGCGAAAACTTAGAGTTTGTGCTTGAAAATGATGTTGAATGGATAGGCTTATCTTTTGTGCGTAAGGCTGAAGACATCATCGAACTCAAAAAAATAATTGCAGATCGTGGTAAAACTGCCCGCGTGATAGCTAAAATTGAGAAACCAGAAGCCATAGCAAATATCGATGAGATTATTGCTGCTACCGATGGAATTATGGTTGCTCGTGGCGATTTAGGCGTTGAATGTCCGATGGAAGAAGTGCCATTGTTACAGAAAATGATCGTTGCGAAGTGCAGAGCCGCTTCGAAACCGGTAATTGTAGCTACGCAGATGTTAGAAAGTATGATTACTACACCTCGTCCGACTCGTGCAGAGGTGAATGACGTTGCCAACTCGGTTTTAGATGGTGCAGATGCCGTAATGCTAAGTGGTGAAACGTCTGTTGGAGAATTTCCGCTGATCGTAATCGAAACCATGCAGAAAATTATCCAGAACATCGAACAAAACAACTACCCTTTTAATCCTGATAAGTTTTTGAAACCAAAGTCACCATCGTTTTTAAGTGATGCCATTTGCGATTCTGCTTGTTTTCTAGCGAAACAAACCAATGCAGTAGGTATTGTTTCTATGACATTGAGTGGTTACACCGCTTTTGAAATTTCGAGTCATAGGCCAGAGGCTTTAACATTCATATTTACCAGTAACCGTGCATTGTTAAATGCAGTTAGCCTACTTTGGGGTGTAAGGGGTTTTTACTACGACAAATGGGAAAGTACAGACAATACCATTATCGAGGTGAATGATTTCTTAAAAGGCAAGAAATTAGTTAAAGCAGGTGATATTTTAATAAATACTGCTGCTATTCCTATCGAAGCTAAAGGAAAAACCAATATGCTGAAAATAACTGTTGTAGATTAAATAGTTAACTTTAAATATAAAATGCCCTGGCTTTTTGCCTGGGCATTTTTGTTAATAAACAAAAAATTATATTTTTGTGCCCCCACTGGAGAGGTGTCAGAGTGGTCGATCGAGCACGCTTGGAAAGCGTGTGTACTGCAAGGTACCGCGGGTTCGAATCCCGCCCTCTCCGCTAAGTATAATATTCAAAGACAGAGCGTCAATCATGGCGCTTTCGTTTTTTGGAGACAAAAATCATTGATTTTGAACGGGTAAAAAAAAAAGTTTGGATCTCGCCATCGTAGCAGATTAGTACATCACTAGCTTAAAAAGCCTGCAAATTCAACATGCGCAGGCTTTTTTGTTGTACTTGGATACCAAAATTTACATAGTTTTACAATAATTATCAGCGTCTTTCGTAGCGTCTTTTTTTTGAAAAAAAGACGCTTTTTTAAGACCTTAAATTATTGATTTGCAGCATATTCAATTCGTAATACATCTTGATAAAAGATCGTCGCTTATCGAGTTTTAATCATTCAAAACTGAATCAATATGTTCGAGATAAGTTACTGGTTCATGTTTTTCTTAAACAGCCCAAAATGCAGAAAAAAGCAAGGGCTGCTACATCAACCTAAGAATTACCGTAGATGGTATTTCAAGGGAGTATTTCATCAAACGACAGTGGGAATCTGAGCGCTGGATACAGAAAGCTGGGCGGGCTTATGGGAATAAGGAGGATGAGAAAAGCTTAAACAGTTATCTCGATTCCATAGTGCAAACGGATAATAAAGCAAGGCATTACTGGTGGAAAAGGGCCGTGAAATAACGGCAGAGGCACTAAAAAAAGTTTTGCTTGGCGAGACGGATGATTGGCGAATCATTATCAAGATATTTCATCAGCACAACGTGAAAATGGAATCACTGGTCGGTACCGAATATGCCCCTGGGATATTACAACGTTTCAAAACCTCACTCGATCAGACAAAGAATTTCATCTGTACATTTTATGGCAAGGAAGATCTTGCAATTTCTGAGTTCATTTATCAGTTCATCAATGAATATAACTCGTCCTGATTTTACTTGTCGTTTTAGAGTTATAATACTAGAATTAGGTTACATTTACTTTTTGTTGCCATTTTTCAGTTTTTAATGACAAGCTATAGCAGGACGAGACAATACGGTTATCACCTCAAATTAGAGTTCAATGCGGGAAAGTGCCATCAGGCCGTTGAACATTCAGATTAGTTTTACCAAATGTTTTAACATTTCTAATTTCAATGCCACTGATATATCGCTTTCTTTTTCATTTAAGATTTGTGCTTTAAACTTATTAATATTATTGTGCACAAAAAATTTCATTGATAACACTTGCGACAATTAATCTTAATTAACATTTAATTATTTTAAGCATTATGCAAATCCTACCAAAATGAAAAAAAGTTCCCTAAATATGGTAGCGAGGAAATGTATTGGGGGGAACCACCCGTTCAATAATATTTGCGCTGAGATCAAATATCTGCAACCAAATACGTTAATTCATACCTATAATGTTTCTTAAGGAGCAGTGAAAAACTGTTTATTATTTGAAATATTTGTATTTCCATCTTTGACCAACCTCTCAAAAAACTCATCGAAGCTTTGGTAATAGGACTTTCCGACAGATACGACTAAGTTATTTTTCAATCTCACTATGTAGCCTTCTATTTTTTCTACGTGCTTCGAGGAGATGATAAAGGATCTACTAATCCTGATTAGGAAGTTATAGGGTTGTAGTTCCTTTTCCATATTCGCCATTTTCCCATAGGGAACATAAATTTTATTGGCAGTATGTATTTTGATATAATTTGAGGCACCCTCAATCATTATGATGTCATCAATATACAATTTGAGGATCTGGTTCTTTCCACTCAGTTTAACCATTATAAATGGGTTTTCAGGTAACAATCTGCTTATCAACCCCTTGATTACGCCTTCAAACTTCTTCAAATTGAATGGCTTATGTAGAAAGTATTTTGCGTTAATGGCATAGCCATCCATCGCGTGATGTAGGTGCCCACTAACCAGAACTAAACAATTAACCCTTGTGATGATCAAAGAAGCTAATTCCAGTCCATTCATCTGTGGCATTTCTACGTCAGTAAATAGAAAATCAATTCGCTGTTCTAACTTGTTTATTTCTGCTAAGGCAGTAACAGGATTAGAGTAAGCTTTTAGAAGCCTTAATTCAGGCATGTAGCCAATATATTCAACAAATTGTTCGATGGTGTGTAAATCATCGTCAATAACAATACAAGAGAACTTCATCAAAATAACAATAAAATATAGTTGCTATCGGGATGAGTACATAGCGTTTAGAAAAAATTGCTCAAATATATAGCTTATTAATTAATACGATATATATAATGTTAATATACTTCACATAAAATTTTAGAGGTGTTCGCATAAAATTTTAAAATCTGTTTTAAATTATTTACACATTTGATCGTCAACAATCAACGAACGGTTCAATGTTGATATTTAATGTCCCTTTTGCTCAAATCTCCCTCATCCCACTATGCCAGAGATGGAATTTCTGTAATGAAATTCATTGAGGCCTGAAAGTTTGTATTTAGAAAAACTAAATATCAGGAGATGATACGAACCTGAATGAAAAGAGTAAATATTTAAATTAATGTTACAATGGAAATTAACAAACTAGAATTGAAAACCAAAACGATCTCAGTTCTTTCAAACAGTGATTTGAGTCAATTGAATGGTGCGGAAGGTGATGCATTAACGACATCATTCGGTGATTGCACAGGTTTTCTTTGCTGTGGTAGTGATTCAAAATGGGAACGTGCAGTAGCAAGTGTTCTTTTGATGAGCGTAGCTTACACCATTTTTGGTTAATCAAAAGAGGCTATTTTTAGCAGACTCTTTTTTATCTGTATATGAATTGAAAAAATACCTTATACTCACTTCGTTGTTTTTGCTGGCAATCCTGCCTTCTGTTGCCCAAATCAACCAAAAGAAAAATGCAGTTTACTCAAAAAACGCTCAGGACCTTTCAGCCCTTTGTAAGCTATGGGGCTTTCTAAAATATTCGCATCCTTCTATCACAAAATCTGATAGAGATTGGGATTCAGATTTGATTAAATTTTTACCAGCTTACAGAGCAACAAAGACGCTAACAGATAGAAACGACCTTTTATGGTCTTGGATGCAAGCATTGGGGACAGTAAATACATTTCCCCAATCTACCGATTCCAATAAATTCACGGTAAAGCAAAGGCCTGATTTTAAATGGATGGAGCAATCTGGTTTTAACGATAAAATCACTGGCTTACTTGCAAATCTTAAAAACAATCATGATCCCGGCAACCAGAACTATATAAAATTCAATGGTCAGGATGGCATATATCTTCCAAGCATCGTAAATGAAAAAAGCTATCGTGATTCTATTTACCCAAGTGCCGATTACAGATTGCTTGCCGTATTCCGCTACTGGAACATTATAGAATATTGGTATCCCTACAAACACCTCTTGAAAAATTTTGGCGATTCCAATCTACAAGACTATTTGCAACAGGCTATAGAGGTCAAGGATCAGAAGCAATACTTACTTCTAGTAAGTAAAATGGTTGCAAATATCCAGGATAGCCATGCAATCATTGCATCCAAGGACCTGGATAACCTGATTGGAAAATGGCAAATGCCGATCACCATTAAGTTGTTGGGGAAAGATGCAGTAATAACAGACATAGATAACAAATCACAGATCCCACCACAGGTAAAAATAGGTGACATTGTGAAAAAGATCGGGAATATTACCATCGAAAGCTTGGTTGCAAGCAGGCGGGAATATACGTCGGCATCAAATACTGCAAGCCTAGCAAGAGAGCTTTCTGCCGACCTCACCCGAACCAATGATTCTACGGTACCAATTTCCGCAATACATTCAACGGGATCGGCTTACACAGCCATGCTGAAAAACAAGCCTTACAAGAAGAGCGAAAACGTTATTCCGGCTTTATCCGTTTATCAAAGGGACTCCTCTGTCTTCCACATCAACAACAAAATACTTTACGTAAACATAGGCAACCTAAAGAGAACCCAGATTGGACTGATATCCTCAGCCCTGAAAAGTGTGAAAGGGATTATTTTAGATTGCAGACAGTATCCAAAATACAACACTTCAGGAGATTTGATTGCAAACCTTCTCTTGCACGGCAAAAAGGAACTGGCTGTTTTCTCAAGTGCTAAGCCTGGTTACCCTGGTACTTTCATTCTTAGTAAACCGATGAGTATCGGAAGCGATACCACAGCTGGCTATTCTGGTAAAGTGATTATTCTCGTTAACGAGGAAACACAGAGTACTGGAGAGTTTTTAGCCATGTCCTTTAAACTCGCTACCAACAGCATTATCCTCGGTTCTATGACAGCTGGTGCGGACGGTAATGTTGCTCCGGCATTTCCATTGCCTGGAGGAATTTTCACTACCATCACAGGTTTAGGTGTGTATTACCCCAATGGCAATGATGTCCAACGTATCGGTATTGTTCCCGATTCAATAGTAAATCAAAGTTTAAATAGCATTCGTAGCGGTAAAGATGATCTTTTGCTCAAAGCAATTTCTTTAGTGCCGTAATCTGGTCTCAGCGCTATAGTTTCCTTCTAAAATATGAGAAAATAAGTATAACCTCTTTAATCATTTCGTTTACCGTACCCCTCTTCTACCAAATCAAAATCCGGATGTAGCCTTTATTGAAACCCCTGTTTTCAGGGAAGCGGTCTATCTCGCCTCCAGAGATTTATTCGATTCCCTGCCCGAAGGATCTGCTTTTGCCGACCTATCTGAGCGACAAAAGCTTTCAGTTTGGAAATACCTCCTTAGAAAGAGCGCCCATTGTACTCTCTTTAGTCGTTTTGCAGGTTGTGGCACCGATGTCTTTTCAGAGAATAATCAGCTGAATCAAATTGTTGTTGATGGTTTGAATGGTTTTCAGACGGTTACACGTCTTGACATGGATTTTATCACCATCATCACCCAATTTATTACACTTCCAGCACAACCTGGAAAATGATTGGCGACAAAATAATATTTCTTTGTTGTGTGGACGCAGTGGTATGGTACTGTATTTTTTAGAACTCTACAAAAAAACCACGGTCTTTGTGAAAAAATTCTTCACCATTTGATCGACACCGATGTAAACGAAGGAAACGAAAGCAAGTGGATCAGGTACGATTTTCAGAAAAAAAACGACTATGTGTACGATCTGGGATTACCTCATGGAATGGTAGGCGTATTATACTTTATAGGTAAATGTTACGAAGCAGGCATTAGGAAAAAAGATTGCGAGCGATTGGTAAAACAAGGAAGTCAATTCTTCCTAAACAGCATCCAAGATCCGATTCAATCAGGTTCCTATTTCCCCAATAAGATAAGCGCACGGGAGTATGCTAACGGTGCAGTAAAAAAGTCTATTTCTAGAATGGCATGGTGTTATGGTGACTTAACGATTCTATATTCCCTATACAGAAATCTGAAGTTAGTAGGCGCGGATACAACTTCAATTATCCAGATCTTACTTAGCCTGTGCCAGAGAATCAACCCTATACAAACCTCCGTATCCGACCCCGGATTATGTCATGGTTCAAGTGGTGTTGCCCACCTATTTCATAAACTATACAAAGAAACCAATCACAATGATTTTAGCAATGCTTCTAAATATTGGCTAAACGAAACGTTTCAGTACGGTGGCAAAGATGGCTATGGTGGTTTTTTGTTTGAAGCAGGCAACGATGAAAAAATGGTACTCTTACCAAGTTCGGCCATTTTGGAGGGAATTGGCGGAATTGGCTTAATACGCTCATCATTTATCTACGAAGATTCAACTAATAACTGGGATGAGTGTATTTTTTTATCATGATTCCAGCTTTGAAAATTGATCGTAATTGCTTATCCTTAGAGTAATTAATTGATAAGCAGTTCTTTCATTACAGACAATATAATTGAGCAGGCACTAGTGCCTAATCTGAATATATTTTACAAAGCATCATTCGTGGCACTTTTGCGAAGCTAAGGGTAACCACCTCGTTTACAGACCGTTTTAAGTAAGGTTCATCTCCCAACTCTCCGCAGTCAATCAAGCCTGCTAACCCTTAGCAGGTTTTCTTTTTCCATCTCTTGCTCCCAACTGCTGGTTACAACCATTTGCGACGAACAAAATCTATTCTAAGTTAAAGGGCAAGTCTATAACTGCCTCCAGAAATTTAATAGCTATTTATCTATATTAAATAAAAATGAGAAAACACTTGCGCAACCAAATAGTTGCATGTATATTTGCAACCTAATGGTTGCAAATTACCAGTTATTATGAAACAAGATATTTTTCAGGCTATTGCCGACCCTACCCGCAGAGCTATTTTGACGTTACTGGCGATACAGGCATTAACGCCAAATGCAATGGCCGAAAAATTTGATATGAGCAGACAGGCAGTATCTAAACACATAAAGGTGCTTCACGATTGTGAACTAATTAAACCTGAACAAAGTGGGAGGGAAATTTATTATCACTTTAATGCAAAGAAAATGCAGGAGTTAGACAAGTGGTTAGCCCAGTTTAGACAGCAATGGGAAAAGCAATTTAACCAACTCGATCAATTATTAACGACTTTAAAAAAATAACTAATGAACGAAGATTTGCTATTTAATTTTGATGTTGACAAAGGAGCCAAGACCGTTTACATCACCCGGGAATTTAATGCTAGTTTATCACTTGTGTGGGATGCATTTACCAAACCCGAACTGTTAGACCAATGGGGAGCACCAGCCCCGATGAGGGCTGAAACTAAATATATGAATTTTGAGGTTGGTGGAAAGCGATTTTATGCCATGATAGGACCTGATGGAACAGCACGCTGGTCAGTACAGGAATTTACTTCCATTACTCCAAAAACCAACTTCAAAATGTATAATACCTTTGCAGATGAGCATGAAAACCGTGAGTTGCCCGGTTCTGATTGGAATTATAGTTTTAGTGAACAAGAAGGTATTACAAGAGTAGACATCATTATATACAATGAATCGTTTGAGCGATTAGAGAAATTATTAGCAGGATTTAAGATAGGATTCTCTTTAACACTCACAAACCTAGAGTACTTCTTAGCAACGTTGACACAACCAAAATAACAAACCATAACCTTAAATTAAACAACAATGAGAACTATTAACCTATGGATCAACTTCAACGGCAATGCCGAAGAAGCCTTTAACTTTTACAAATCTGTTTTTGGGGGAGAATTCACCAAAATTACCCGTTTTGGAGATTTATCAAGCGAAGAATTTCCTGTAGCGGAAAGCGAAGTAAATAAGATTATGTCCATCGCATTGCCTATTGGCAAGCATAACGTATTGATGGCAAATGATGTTCCTGAATTTATGGGACCGGTAAATGAACGAGAAAATAGATCGAAAATCGTGTTAAGCACGGAAAGCCGCGAGGAAGCAGACCAAATTTTTGCGGCCCTATCTGCCGGTGGAGAGGTTGAAGGACCAATTGGTGATAGTCCTTGGGGAACTTATGCGGGGATGTTTAGAGATAAATATGGAATTGAATGGTTTATAGAGTTTGATCCTAGCTATACTAGCGGTTAACAAGTGTGTTGCTTTTTTCTTGAAGCTGAAAATTGCAAAGTCCATAACTACGGGTCAATGCGATGTGCAGCTGATGTGCTCGTAAAATATCAGTTTCAGCGTCAGGTGGTTACCATTGCCTGAAACAAAAAAGACAATACTTATAACAGGAAGCCAGATTTAGTGCTTATGTTTGCATCCCCGAAAGGGAGCGAAAGCTAAACGGAGTGGTAGTTCAGCTGGTTAGAATGCCTGCCTGTCACGCAGGAGGTCGCGGGTTCGAGTCCCGTCCATTCCGCTAAAGCCCTGATTTAAGATCGGGGCTTTGGTATTTTATCCACCCTATCCTTTTATTCATTCTCATTTCCAAAGTGCTTCGGAGGTTAGGTTAGTTGTGGTGGCCTTTAGGAACCCTTAGATTAATAATTGAGCTGCCTCACATTATCCCATTAAAACCGAATGTAAAGTTCTAAGCAAAAAATGTATCATCATTAATACTTCACAATTGCTAAAACAGTGTTAATTTTATCAGCAGAGATTAACTAACAATTATGAATAAATACTGGCTTACGGTAACGGCTTGCTTTCTAGCTGTTGCTGCGAATGCTCAACAAAAAATGGTTACTGCCCAAGATTACGAAAGGGCAGAGAAGTTTATGAGCTATGGTACCGCAAAATTTATAGACAATACCACTTCACAACCTAATTGGTTAGATGGAGATAAATTCTGGTATAGCAAGAAAACTGAAAAAGGAACAGAAACCTATCTGGTAGATCCGGCAAAGAAAACTAAAACACTTACTACCGAATACAGTAATCCTACATCGCCTGCGGGCGGACGAAGAAGAGGCGGTGGAGATGAAGTGATTTCACCAGATGGTAAAAAATCAATTTTAATTAAAGATTTTAACCTTTTCGTTAAGGATATCGCTAGTGGAAAATTAACCCAACTTACTACAGATGGAATTAAAGATTATGGATATGCCACAGATAATGCTGGCTGGAAACATAGCGACGCTCCGATTTTAAGGTGGTCGCCCGATTCGAAAAAAATTGCCACCTTCCAGCAAGATCAAAGGAACAGTAAAGACATGTATTTGGTTACTACAAACGTAGGCGCACCAAAGCTCGAAGCCTGGAAATATCCTTTACCAGGTGATAAGCAGATAGCAACCATCAGGCGGGTTGTAATTGACGTTGAAAACCCAAAAGTAGTTTCTTTCGATATTGCGCCAGATCCACACCGTGCTACTTTAAGTGATGACATTTCGAGCAGTGGAACTTTCGATGATATCGATTGGAAAGCGGATGGAACGGAAGTAGCCTTTGTTTCTACATCTCGCGACCATAAAAACGAGAAATTCCGTATTGCCAATACCGCCACTGGAGCAGTACGCGAAGTATTTGAAGAAACCGTTAAGACACAATATGAATCTGGGCAGGGCGCAATTAATTGGAGATATTTGCCTAATACAAAAGAGATAATTTGGTATTCGGAACGCGATGATTGGGGCCACCTTTACCTCTACGATGCAACAAGCGGAAAATTGAAAAACCAGATTACTAAAGGCAATTGGGTGGTAACGCGTCTGGTTAAAGTAGACGAAAAAACCCGCACGCTTTACTTCATGGCAAATGGACAAGATAAAGCTAACCCATATTTCGGGCACTTTTATAAGATTGGTTTTGATGGTAAAAAATTAACCGATTTAACTCCTGAAACCGGCAACCATATGGTAAGCCTATCCCCATCAGAAAAATATTTTCTTGATAACTATTCCCAACCCGATGTACCAAATACAACTGTCTTTAAATCATTAGATGGCAAACTTATTTCGCAAATTGAAAAAACGGATGTTTCAAGGCTGCAGGCAACAGGTTGGAAAGCGCCGACACCAGTTACAGTAAAAGCCGCTGATGGAAAAACAGATATTTACGGGTTAATTTTCACACCAACCAAGATGGATGCAGGAAAAAAATATCCTGTTATCGATTACATTTATCCGGGTCCGCAAGGTGGAAGCGTGGGCAGCTGGTCTTTCTCGGCATCCCGTGGCGATCATCAGGCCCTGGCCGAACTGGGCTTTATAGTGGTATTAATTGAAGGAACTAGTAATCCCGATCGTTCTAAAAGTTTTCATGATATGAGTTATGGAAATATGGCTGAAAACACATTGCCAGATCAAATTACTGCGATCAAACAATTATCGGCAAAATATCCTATCGATACCGCTAAAGTCGGTATATGGGGTCACTCGGGCGGCGGTTTCGCAACAGCAACGGCTATGTTCCGATACCCAGATTTCTTTAAAGTGGGTATTTCAGAATCCGGTAATCATGAAAATAGAAATTATGAGGATGACTGGGGCGAAAGATACAATGGCCTGGTAGAGAATGCTGATTACGAAGCGCAAGCCAATCAGAACTACGCAAAAAACCTAAAAGGAAAATTAATGTTGGTACACGGCATGATGGATGACAATGTACCGCCATACAATACTTTATTAGTGGTTGAGGCATTGGAGAAAGCAAATAAGTCTTTCGATTTAGTAATATTTCCAAATAGCGCCCATGGTTACGGCCCGTACAGCCCATATATGATGCGCAGAAGATGGGATTATTTTGTACAACATCTTTTAGGTGCAGAGCCGCCAAAAGACTATAAAATGCAAGGCACGGTAATAAAATAATCATTAAGGGTAGCTACAATAGCTGCCCTTTTTTTATTATTAAGCTTGAAACCAATTTTCATTACATTCGTTTAGTTGAATAAAGTACTATGCCATGGGAAAATCAAGAAGTATAAACAAGGTTATCATTACCGGATCGACTGGGATGGTTGGCGAAGGAGTTTTGATACGCTGTTTGGAAAGTCCTGAAATTGACGAAATTTTAGTGGTAAACCGTAAGCCTTGTGGATATTCCCATCCTAAATTAACGGAGGTTATCCATCTTGATTTTTTCAACTTATCCGCTATTGAAGATAAGCTTTTAGGTTACAATGCTTGTTTTTTCTGCTTAGGAATCACATCAGTAGGCGCTAATAAGGAAACCTATTATAAAATGACTTACACCTTGACCATGCATATGGCCGAAACCCTTTGCAAAATTAATGATGGAATGACTTTTTGTTACGTATCGGGCAGTGGAACCAACCCTAACGGTCGGTTAACTTGGCAGAAAGTAAAAGGTAGAACAGAAAATGATTTAATGAAACTGCCTTTTGCACAAGTATACAACCTTCGCCCTGGCTTTATAAAGCCCTTAGCCCAACAAAAGTTTGCACACAAATTTTATAAATACATTAACTGGATGTTTCCGATTGGCCGTATAATTTCTAAAAATGGATTTTGTACCATGCAAGAACTTGGCGATGCGATGATTAATACATTAAGCCACAACGACGAAAAAACAATTTTAGAAGGAAGTGATATTATAGCTCTCGCTCATGAGCCTATTTAAATTATCCATTTTTTTGATTAGCATTGTCCTATTAAACCAACTAAAACCATGGACTTTTACATCGGAGGGATCACCCTTTTTGCAGGAACATTTATACCATTAGGATTTGCAGCTTGCGATGGAGCACTATTGCCCATTACCCAAAACCAAGCTTTGTTTTCCATTTTAGGAACAACATATGGCGGAGATGGAATTAATAATTTTGCCTTACCCAAAATTGCTGACTTGGAAGGCGCAAGGTACATTATCGCTGTCCAGGGGATTTATCCCTCAAGGGCTTAAAACCCACAGAAGCAAAAAAGCTGAAGGAAAATACCTTCAGCTTTTTTGTTACTTTTTATTGTCGTATTTCCGCTGATTATCCTTATTGGATGTTTGATCAGAGCGCTGACCGCCGCCATTGGTAATACCTTGTATTTTTTTATCTGTTTTTACATCGTGGTTAGCCCGGTCAGCAATTGAACCACCTTGTACGGTCGGATTGTTTTTTGGAGTGCTCGTATTTTTCATAACATTAAAAATTAAGTAAATATCTGATCGAGGCGCTGTAATATACAACCCGATAGAATTAAATATGTTTTATTTTTTTAACGCCCATAGCTCAAATATTGATCCTGATTATCTATAAATCACAAAGGACACATCAACCTCCAAACTTTTCATCAACATGGTGAAAGGTAATTAGGAAATTATCGCTCATCCCTAAGACAATTAAATTGTATTATCTCGATTACTTGGATTGGTTTTTGTTTAATTCGGTTTTTGATTGTTAATTTCGTAATACAAATACAATAACACATACGTGAAAACAAAACTCTTTCTTTTGCTAACCTGCTGCATTGCGGCAATTTCTGCCCAGGCACAAAAACCAACTTACATCGAAATGCTAGCCAATCAGCCTAAATGGGTTGATTCGGTTTTTAAAAAACTAAGCCGTCACGAAAAAATTGCGCAAATGTTTTTTGTAAGGGCCCACACCAACTTAGGTCAAAAATATACCGATTCGGTTGGTATGGTAATTAAAAAGGAACAACTGGGTGGGGTTATTTTTTTTCAAGGCGGCCCCGTAAGACAAGCCAGGGCAACTAATGCCTATCAAAAAGTAAGCAAAGTACCATTAATTGTAGCCAGCGATGGTGAATGGGGTTTAGGAATGCGCCTAGACAGTACCATTTCTTATCCATATCAAATGACTCTCGGTGCCATACAAAATAAAGATTTGATCTATAGAATGGGCCAAGAGGTGGCCAAAGATTTTAAGCGTTTGGGAATGCAAATGAATCTGGCTCCAGATGCAGACATCAATAACAACGCAAAAAACCCGGTAATTAATTATCGTTCCTTTGGAGAAAATAAATATAATGTAGCTAACAAAACTGCATCATACATGAGGGGAATGCAAGATGGTGGGTTACTTACCTCACTAAAACATTTCCCCGGACACGGCGATACTGACGTAGACTCACATTACGATTTACCACAACTACCTTTCAATTTAGCCAGATTAGATTCACTGGAGATGTATCCCTTTAAGGAATTAATTAAACAAGACGCGTCGGGTGTGATGATTGCGCACATGAACATTCCTTCGCTAGATAACACACCCAATCTGCCTTCTACCCTATCCAAACCCATTGTAACTGGAATTTTAAAACAGAAAATAGGTTTCAAAGGGCTAATTATTACCGATGCGATGGACATGAAGGGTGTTGTTAAATACTTCAAAAATGGCGAAGCTGATTTGCTGGCAGTTGTGGCCGGAAACGACATTTTGGAATTGTCTGAAAATAGCGATCGGGCCATCCACTTGATTCGTAAGGCAATACGTCAAGGCCGTGTTGATATGAAAACGATTGATGCCAGTGTACGCAAAATTTTAACCGCTAAATATTGGGCGGGTTTAAATAAACGAGACACCGTTTCAACCAATAATATTGTGGCAGAAGTAAATCGCAGCCAAAGTACTGCACTGGTTCAAGAGCTATCAAATGCATCTGTTACGTTGTTAAGGGGAAAAGATTTTATCAAAAATATGATTCCGATTAGGAGAACAGCGATCATTAGCATTGGTGTTCCTTCTGTTACGCGGTTCCAAAAGGAGATCTCAAAAGGTTACTATAATTCTGTTTATTATGTTTTAGATAAAGACGCTACAGCTGCCCAGATTTCTAACGTAGCCAGAGAAATTGGCGCATTCGACCAGGTAATTGTCGGGATTCACGATTCCAGATCAAGACCAGGTAATAACATACCACTTAATGCCGGCGTAAAAAACTTCATTAATGAGTTGTCTGGTAAAAATGCTGTGTTTGCATTGTTTGCTAATCCTTATAATTTAGCAGGTTTACCTGGCTTAGAGCGAAGTAAGGGGCTAATTGTTGGCTATCAAAAAGAAGACAGTATGCAGGTTTCTGCCGCAGCAGTAATCAATAACAGGTTGGTCCCTAAAGGCAAATTGCCTGTAAGCATTTTACCTAATTATAAATTCGGCGAAGGGTTATAGACATCAGTTCGCCTGTTTAATCGATAGCTGTAGGTCTTCAAAACAATTTTGCTATTTATTGCATTTATCTAATTATAAATTAAAATGTTATGATAGACCCAAAAGATGAGGATTATGCAACAGATCCTAACGATGCCTTAAGAAGAGAAGACGAAACCGAAAATATCAATGAATTAGCTGGCGATAACACAAATATTGCCCATGATCGGGATTTATTACAACAAGCAGACGAGGCTTCGAGACCTTCCTTTGAGCTTAATGTAGACGACATCGATTCAGAAAAAGGCGATTAACAAAAAGCCGCAATGTTTCGGGTTTTGTAACCTAAAACATTGCGGCTTTTTAACAGGAAATTCCTGCCTATTTTGTTTTATAAGTTTCGGGGTTTACCGCTGTAACAGTCCATCCTTTTAAGAAAGAGATTGTTTTCTTCACATCGTGCCCAACTTGCTTCTTACCATTAGCACCAACTTCATCGGTTTCTAAATATGCAGAATTTTCGATGTGCAATACTTTTCCCTTTCCATCCAATACCACAAAAACCGGATAGCCAAAACGATTGGGATAACCCAAATACTTCATAGCCTCATCATTGTGATGATCTTTATCCCAATTAACCAATACAAACTCATAATTATCGTTTATAGTTTGTTTTAAGCTGGGCGTATTATTTACAAGATTATGGAAGGCTATGCACCAGGTGCACCAATTCCCACCTACTTGAACTAATACGTGTTTATTGGCTTTAGCAGCCTTTTGAGTGGCCTCCTTTAAATCAGCCATGGCATTTGCTTCCGGATTATAAATATGAACTCCTTCTGTTTTCTCTTGAGCGAAGGCAACCGTGCAAATTAAAAGCACAGCAAAAAATGACGTTATTTTTTTCATGTTTTAAATAATGATTTTCAAAATTAATAAATACTACTAATTTTATAGACAATAAGCTAATTCTTTACAGAAGAAATACATTTTACTAAGTCCCTATATTTACCCCCATTAATGGATTTTTTAGATTTACATACCCATAAAGCCAATCAGAAAACAGGTGTATTTAGCATCCAAAGTTTATCACTTACCAGTGATATTTTTTTGGCTATGCCTAAAACCAGATTAATTTCTATCGGCTTACATCCCTGGTATGCAACGTTTCAGCAGACGGATTTACAAATGAGATATTTGGAAGTCTTAGCAAAACAAAGTAATGTTAAACTTATTGGCGAATGTGGCTTAGATAGGCTTAAGGGCGATAGTTTGGATAACCAAATCATAATTTTCGAAATGCAAATTAAACTAGCCATGCGATTTGGGAAGGCAGTAATCATCCATTGCGTTAAAGCTTTTTCTGAATTAATTGAGATAAAGCAAAGGATGCGGGTTGATGTACCGATGATTATCCATGGCTTTAATAAAAGTGAAATTCTTGGCAGGCAATTGCTGGCGAAAGGGTTTTATCTATCGTTTGGTGCGGCAATCTTAGACCCTGATTCTAACCCTGCGGTTTTATTAAGAAAAACAGATTTCTTCTTTTTGGAAACCGATGATGCAGATATAGAGATTGAAGATATTTATTTGGCAGCGGCTAATTTGAAAAATTGTTCGGTTGATGAACTTAAAGCACGTATTTTTGCCAACTGGAAAAAATTGAATTTAATATAGCATTGATTAACCTTACCTGTCGGTAAATAATACGGCGTAAACATGACAGATCTTTCTTGGCTTTCTCGCTCGGCGCTACTTGTTGGCGATGAGGGCATCAATAAATTACAACAAAAACATGTACTTGTTATTGGCTTAGGTGGAGTTGGTTCTTTTGCTGCGGAGTTTATTTGCCGAAGCGGTGTTGGGGAAATGACCATAGTAGATGGCGATGTTGTTGACCCTAGCAACCGAAACAGACAGTTGCCTGCGCTTGCCACAAACCACGGTGAAAGCAAGGCAGAGATTATGCAGGAACGCTTGCTTGCCATAAACCCATCGCTTAAACTCAATGTTGTTAAAGCCTTCCTTACCCCCGATAAATGCAAGGAAATTCTAGCAAATGATTATGATTACCTAATGGATTGCATCGATAGCGTGATGCCCAAAATAACCCTACTGGCGACCGCATTAGAGCGCAACATCCCTGTTGTTAGTTCAATGGGTGCTGGTGGAAAAATGGACCCCACAAGATTAAGAATAGCCATGTTGCCTGATACTTACCAATGCGTATTTGCGAGTTACATTCGTAAGCGATTAAATAAATTAAAAGATTCGAACAAAATAAAAGCGGTTTTCTCTACCGAAGAGGTTAAAAGAGACTCGCTTATTTTAACGGATGGATCAAATTTTAAAAGATCTGCTTACGGCACTATTTCATATCTGCCCGCAGCCTTTGGTGGTGCTTGCGCATCTGTTGTACTACGAGATTTGTTAGGTTATCCTATAGAAATAACAGCCCGACCTAAAAGAATTAGCAAAAAAACTAAAGTAAAGAAATAATTAAACACCACGTTCCATTACAAATTCCCCTGCTCTGAAGGGGTGCCAGAAAGGCGGGGGAGAAAACCCAATAAAAG
>NZ_JAPIVG010000007.1 GCF_026240095.1 Pedobacter sandarakinus
TGGCGCGACTGGCGCAACCGGTGCAGTAGGTCCACAAGGTGGTATTGGGTTAATTGAAGATGGCAATAACACCACAGTTAGTGGATCTGGTGTAACTGGTAATGCTTACAAGGTAAATGTAGCTACCGCAAATGGTACAACCATTGGAGTCGTTAAGGAAGCTGCTACAAATCCGACAGTGTCTGTAAATAATGGTGAACTTTCAGTGAATACGGCGACCCTAGGCAAGAATATTAGTACCACCAATGGCGCTATAGCACTTACCGGTAACACAGGCGCTACATTAACAGATGTAACGCTTGCAGTGAAAGCCAACAATGGTTTAGCCGTTGCTAACGATAACGTTCAGCTGGGTGGCGATCTCACCAAACCAACAGTGATTAACGTAACTACAGGAAACAGTCTAGGTTTAACAGGATTATCTACCGGAACTGCCGGAACAGATAAGGTAATCGTTAGTGATCCTACTACTGGAGTACTAAAAACTATTGATCAATCGACATTAAATGCAAATAATTGGTTACTTAATGGTAATGTGGGTACAAATGCATCAACCAATTTCTTAGGCACAACAGATGCTATAGATTTGATAATTAAAACCAATTCGATCCAAAGAATGCGTGTAACTGCAGACGGTAATATTGATATTCCAAACTCTACGGCAACTACCGCTATAATAACGAAAGGGGGTGCGCCATTTATTCATAATAACGGTGACGAAAGTACAGCGGTTGGTACAAATGCATTGAATTTAGCAGCAACTGGACGTAGAAATGATGCTTTTGGTGTGAGTGCCTTAACCAGCGTAACCTCAGGTATTCAAAATACGGCTATTGGTAGATATACTTTACGCAGTCTTACTATAGGAAATGACAACGTTGCTATGGGTAATAGAACGCTGGAAAATTTGACTGATGGTAGCACTAACATTGCAATCGGACGATCAGTTATGCCTGGTTTAGTTACCGGAACCGGCAATATTTCAATCGGTACTGCTTCAGCTTTACAAATAAAACCCGGAGCTATATCAAATACTGTCATTGGAACACAGGCTGGAGGAAGCACAGGATTCGGTGCAGGGATTGGAAGTGGTAACGTCTTACTGGGTTACAGAGTAGGTTGGGCACATACTGGCGACAACCGTTTAATGATCGACAATAGTGAAACTAATACTCCTTTGCTTGATGGAGATTTCACCACTAGAATACTTACAATAAATAATACCTTAAAGGTTGCAGATTTGGCCACAGGTGCTACTACAACTACGGGTAACCGCCCGGTTGTTGCAGGACCAGATGGTCAGTTGCGCATTGGCACTTCTGCAGCAACAGTAACTGCCGATAACGGATTGACTAAAACCGGTGATAACATTGCACTCGGTGGTATACTAACTCAAGCGACAACCATTACTACAGCTGGTGCCAGTACATTAGCAATCGCGGGTTTACAAGCAGGAACTGTTGGAACAGATAAAGTAATTGTTAGCGATCCAACTACCGGGGTTCTTAAAACGCTAGACCAATCGGCATTTAATAAAACGAATTGGCAACTTACTGGTAATGCAGGTACAGACGAAACAGTTAATTTCTTAGGTACGACAGATGACCAACGATTAATATTTAAAGTCGATAATAAATATGCTGGTTTGGTTGACAGAACAATTACTGGTGCATATTTTACTGCTTTTGGTTATCAGGCGGGAGAGTCGCAGATTACTACAATGCTTGCAGGATTAGGAGGTTATGGATCTCATAATACGGTTTATGGGTACCAAGCTGGAAAGTCGAACATGGGGGTAAGTAATGCCTTTGTAGGTGCAGTAGCTGGTATGAATAATACATCAGGTAGTGATAATGCTTTTTTTGGTGCTGCTGCTGGTAGTTCAAACACCACAGGTCAGGCGAACATTTTTGTGGGTGCATCAGCAGGTATTTCTAATACTACAGGTAATAGAAATGTAGCTATTGGATATATCTCTGGTTTACTAAACGTAACTGGCATTGACAATGTATTTCTCGGAAGCAATGCTGGACGTGCTAGTACTGGAAGTAACAACACCTTTTTAGGCAGTTTCACTGCGGATCAACTTACAAGTGGCAATAGTAACATATTTATCGGTGCATACACTGGCGCTAATGCAACTACTGGCGATAATAACATATTGATGGGATATGGCGTGTCTGGAAACATCTCAGCTACTGCATCTAATCAGTTAAACATCAATAATTGGATTTACGGTAACAGTGGTAATATTGGTCTGGGTAGTTCAGCATCAAACCCAAGTCAGCGTTTAGATGTTGCAAATGGCGCTGTGAGGGTGAGAGATATCAATACGAACACTGGTGGTGGCTCAGATAAAATCGTGGTGGCAGATATTGATGGTGTGTTGAAAACAGTTGATAGATCAACTCTAATTTCCGCCCCTGCCATCCGTACTGAAACTAATAACTACACTGCATTAGCAGCTGATGAAACCATTTTGGTTGATGCCTCGTCAGGTGCTGTAGTAATTACGCTACCAGCTGCAAGTTCAGCTTTAGGGAAAAAGTATAGCGTTAAGAAAATAGATGCGTCATCAAACGGAGTGAATGTAGTCTCAGCGGGAGGTACTATTGATGGCAACGCTGCTGGTACTGGTGTTACAGGCACACTATCATGGCAAGGTTGGGTATTCCAATCGGATGGTACAAATTGGTTCATCATAAGCCGTATATAAAAACTTTAAAAGAGCGTAGGTAAGTTTTTTCTACGCTCTCAATAAATTCAAATCATTTCCATACTTGAGTATACTATTTAAAAGAATGACAAAATACTTGTTTATAATACTTTTCTCAACTCTTTCTATTGCACAAACGAAAGCCCAGCTCGCTGTTGTTAATAGCCAGAAGGTAATTGCAAGCATGAAGGAGTTTGCAAAAATAGATACGTTAGTAAATAGGGAAGCTGCTAGCTACACTGCAGAATATAGCAAAAAGCAAGGTCAATTGGGTAAACTTGTACTATATGCAGATAGTCTACAGAGGTTAGATCCAAAATCATCAACTACGACCAAAGCGATAGCTGATGCACAAACAGCCGATAAGGATCTTAAAGCCTATGTAGAGGTAGCAAATAAAAAAATTGCAGATTATAAGCAATTACTTACAAAACCTTACACTGAGAAGGTAGTGTCTGTTATTAAAGGAGTGGCCTTGCGGGGCAAGTTTATGCAGGTGGTTGATAGCGCTACTACCAACCTACTTTATCTCAATCCTGCTACAGATATCACAGCGCTAGTAATTAAAGAATTAACAGGTAAATAAATATCAACCAGTCTCTTGCCATGAATATTTCATCAATATTAGTTTTAAAAGGTAAACCTAGTGCTTTGAAGGCACTTGCGCTACTATTTATCATCGTACTTTCAAACCGGATAGCAAAAGCGCAGCAGGGCTTTGGTACAAGTAGTCCAGCTCCATCATCGGTAATAGACATGACGGCAACCAATAAGGGTGCCTTATTGCCCAGGGTAGCACTCACTAATACCGCCATCGCTGCGCCAGTAACCTTGCCGGCAAATGCATTAACCGTTTTTAATACAGCGACAACTGGTGATGTAACCCCGGGTTACTATTATTGGAGTACAGCGGATAACAAATGGATACGTGTACTCGACCAATCAAATGTTCACAATGGAGTTGATGGTAAATCAATGTTAAGTGGCACCACTACGCCGTCAAACAGTACAGGAAAGGATGGTGACAGTTATGTCGATACGTCAACCGGTTTGACATATATGAAGTCTGGAAGCACTTGGAGCCCGGATGGCGGCACGCTCAAGGGACCTATTGGTGCTCCTGGCACTGCCGGTGCAGTCGGTCCACAAGGTGCAGTTGGTGCGGCTGGTCCTGCTGGCAATGGTATAACATCAACTGTTAATAACGGGAATGGAACTTTTACCATCACTTATACAGATGGCACAACTTTTACTACATCAGATTTTAGAGGCGCCACTGGGGCAACAGGTCCCGCAGGGGCGACTGGCGGTGTTGGTCCTGCAGGTGCAGTTGGTCCACAAGGTGCAGTTGGTGCAGCTGGTCCTGCTGGCAATGGTATAACATCAACTGTTAATAACGGGAATGGAACTTTTACCATCACTTATACAGATGGCACAACTTTTACTACATCAGATTTTAGAGGCGCTACAGGAGCAACTGGTCCCGCAGGAGCGACTGGTGCAGTTGGTCCTCAAGGCCCCGTTGGCGCAACTGGTGCGGTAGGTCCAGCAGGTGCAGTTGGCCCACAAGGTGCAGTTGGTGCAGCTGGTCCTGCTGGTAATGGTGTAACATCAACCGTTAATAATGGCAATGGAACTTTTACAATCACTTATACGGATGGCACAACTTTTACTACATCAGATTTTAGAGGCGCTACAGGAGCAACTGGTCCCGCAGGAGCGACTGGTGCAGTTGGCCCACAAGGCCCAGTTGGTGCAACTGGTGCGGTAGGCCCACAAGGTGCAGTTGGTGCAGCTGGTCCTGCTGGTAATGGTGTAACATCAACCGTTAATAATGGCAATGGAACTTTTACAATCACTTATACGGATGGCACAACTTTTACTACATCAGATTTTAGAGGCGCTACAGGAGCAACTGGTCCCGCAGGAGCGACTGGTGCAGTTGGCCCACAAGGCCCAGTTGGTGCAACTGGTGCGGTAGGCCCACAAGGTGCAGTTGGTGCAGCTGGTCCTGCTGGTAATGGTGTAACATCAACCGTTAATAATGGCAATGGAACTTTTACAATCACTTATACGGATGGCACAACTTTTACTACATCAGATTTTAGAGGCGCTACAGGAGCAACTGGTCCCGCAGGAGCGACTGGTGCAGTTGGCCCACAAGGCCCAGTTGGTGCAACTGGTGCGGTAGGCCCACAAGGTGCAGTTGGTGCAGCTGGTCCTGCTGGTAATGGTGTAACATCAACCGTTAATAATGGCAATGGAACTTTTACAATCACTTATACGGATGGCACAACTTTTACTACATCAGATTTTAGAGGCGCTACAGGAGCAACTGGTCCCGCAGGAGCGACTGGTGCAGTTGGCCCTCAAGGCCCTGTTGGAACAACTGGGGCGGTAGGTCCAGCAGGTGCAGTCGGCCCACAAGGCCCAGTTGGTGCAACTGGTGCGGTAGGTCCTGCAGGCGCAGTCGGTCCACAAGGCCCTGTTGGTGCAACAGGTGGAGTTGGTCCACAGGGTCCGGTTGGTGCAACAGGCCCTCAAGGCCCGGCAGGAGTTGGAGGAGTTACTACAGCAGGCACGAATATTTCGATTACAGGTGCTGGTACAACTGGTAGTCCTTATGTGGTGAATACGCCTACGTCTACTCTAGTAAACAATGGTAATAGTACTTTTACCTATACGAATGAAGCCAGTGGAACTACTTTAGTTGATATTAAAGCGACCGAAACTACAACCACTTTAGCATTTGATGGTGTAACGAATGCGCTTACTTATTTAAATGAAGATGCAAATAATCCAGTATTAGATTTATCACCGTTGAAGATTGAGCCTTGGAATGTATTTGGCGGCAGCGTAAAGGCTACTTCGAACACTGACCAAATATATACGCTTGGTACATGGGTGGGTATAGGCACGAGTTCAAAATCTTCTTTCGCCGATGAAGCCTTGCGTGTAAATGGTAAAATCAGAACAGTATCCTCGGTTTATGCGGATTATGTATTTGAGGATTATTTCAAAGGATTTTCTACTCTCAATGCGAAATACAAGTTCAAATCACTCAAAGAAACAGAAGCATTTATCAAAGCCAATAACCACTTGCCTGGCATCACTCCTATCACTGAATTAGAGAAAACCGACAAGGGATATTCTTACGATCTTTCTGAGCTTACAATTCAAAATCTCGAAAAGGTTGAAGAGCTTTTCCTTCATGTTATCGATCAACAGAAGCAGCTTGATGCCAAAGATAAAGAAATTTTTAAACTCAAAGAAGCATTAAAGCTTCAGCAGGATAGAACGGAAAGCAGACTTAAAAAGCTTGAACAATTGCTTAACAAATAGTTGAAAGTTAATCGTCTTATGAAAAAAGCAATAATATTGGCCTTATCTATTTGTGCTTCAATACAGGCGCTGGCCCAAACTGGAATCGGTACGGGCTCGCCCTTAAGTACGTTGCATAATACTGGCTCTTTCGCTGGAAATTATGTAAATCCTGGGGTAACCTATACTTTAGACAATGATTATGTAGTTGATTTTACGGCTTCGACTGCAAATACTGTTTATACCTTGCCATCTATTTCAGAAGGCAATGCCGCGGGCAGAAATGGACGAACTTATCTTATACGCAATGGGGCAGTTGGATCTAATGCAATCACTGTCAAAGCATCAGGCAGTGAAACGATCAATTCTGGCACAGCTAACTCAAATACCATTCTGCTTTACCCTGGTCATGCCGTTACTATTATCAGAAATGCAACGCCACCAGGCGGTACAAATAACACCTGGAACATATTAAGCTACTCTGATTTAGGGGGGGTGCTTGATGTTTCTGGAAAGACGGTATCAGGTACGTATGGTTTCGGAGTACCAGCATCTTCATCGACCAATTCACCCGCTAGCGCAAGTACAATGTTTGGGGCTTTTGGTAATAAACTTTTATCTAATGATTTTAATATTCAATCGCCTAGAACTGTGACATTTACCTTCAGAGCTGGAATAGATGATTCATCCAGTGATCAAAGTTCTCATCCGATCGTTCACTTTTATTTGGAGATATATAACACGATAACAAACGCAGTTGTTGCAGGTTCTGGGCCAAATTCTTCACTTGGCACAGTTGTCGAAATGATATCTGGTCAGAATACATCTTTTACACTCATGGACGACATTGCCTTGCCTGCAGGAACCTACAATGCAAGAATGAAAGTTTATTACGTTAGCAATTTCCCAACGCAAAATGGAAATTTCCATTTTGTCTCTTATTCAATGGACCCTAGTTATCTAAGATAGAATGAAAAATATACTTTTAGTACTGTCGCTTATTTTTTTGTCAGTGGTTTCATTTGCCCAAACTGGGATAAATGTTCAAACTCCATTAAGTACATTACACAATGGTGGATCTTACGCTGGTAAATATTTAAGTAATCCTGGAACCACCTATACACTAGGTGACGATTATATAGTAGATTATAATGACAATATAGCAGGAACGGTCTATACCCTTCCTTCTATCTCTGAAGGTACGTCTTTAAATAGAAATGGTAGAGTATATTTTATCAGGAATGGTAGTGCCAGTAATACTCTAACAATTCGAGGTTCAGGAAGTGAAACCCTAAATGATGGTCAAGTAAGCAGTAATAGCTATTTTTTGTCTGCAAAAAGATCGATTATGGTGGTTAGAAACGCAACTGTTTCGGGGGGTACAAACAATACTTGGGCTATCGTTGACGTAGCCGACATCCAGCCGCTATCAAAGACCTATCTGAGAACTGTAAAAAATACAGCAGGACCTACAGTTGCAATGGGAGGGAGAGGAGCTTCTGAGGTAACCTTTTTATCGAGTACCGGTAATACTGATCTTTTTGATACCGATTTAATTGTTCCTACTTCAAAGAAAGTACAATTTACATTTGTTACTGGCATTAATGAATATAGCACCTCTACCACTCAGCCTTACCTCAATTACTTCCTTGAACTGTATGATACAACTACGGGTAATGCTGTAGCAGGAACTGGACAGGGAACGCAACTTTCTATTCAAGTGGAAATGGTAGGTGGCGAGCAAGCTAACTTTACTTTGGTTGACGAGATTGACTTACCTGCCGGAACCTATAATGCCAGACTGAAGTCAAACTTTGGTGCTGGAGGTCCAGCCCTCACATTGGGTTTCATTTCATATTCCATTATAGCATCTTATTCAAACTAAAATGAGAACAACATTTTTCATATTATCACTGGTTATTTGTTTTTGTTTAAAGGGATATACACAAACAGGTACTGGCACAGGCACAGCATTAAGCACGTTACATAATGCCGGATCATTTGCTGGAAATTATAAAGTAAATCCTGGAATTGCGTATACACTTGGTGATGATTATATAGTGGATTACACTAATAATGTAGCAAATACAACTTACACTTTGCCATCCATATCTGCTGGAACCGCAGCTAATAGAAATGGGAGGATTTACTTCATTAGGAATGCCAGTTCAAGTAATTCTTTGACAGTTATAACAAGTTCGTCAGAGCTAATTAATACCAGCAATTCAGCCGTTAGTTCGCTATCACTTAATCCAGGTTGGTCACTTGTAGTTGTAAGAAATGCTGATCCTACAGGCGGAACTACCTGGCATGTGCTAAATTATGGGCCAATTGCTGGTTCGTCCAGTTTCCCTTCAACTACTTATATCAGAAAGTTTTATAGATCCCCGGGAATTGTAACCAATACAGTGGCCTTAGGTATCGCAACAAATAGCCTTGCAACTGCCCAAACACTTAACAAGACCTCAACTGGCGTCAGCAATATTAAAAATCTATTAGATGCCGATATGATAATCACTACGCCAACATTGACGACTATCCGTTTTACGGCTGCAATTGATGATATCTCAACGAATTCTGTAGCAACACCCATTGTAACTTACGACCTTGAAATATTTGATACAATAACAGGGGTAGTTGTTACCGGAACAGGAGACGGAACTTTATTTGGTCCGACGATGCAATTACATGGTTCATGGTATGCAAACTTTACCATATCCGGTTCATTGACGCTACCTCCTGGCAGGTATAACGCTAGATTGAAAGCTTATGAGATTGCCAACGCGGCAAACATAAACTTAGCCTTTACTTCTTATGGATTTGTTGCGTCTTACGCAAACTAGTAGTAAAAAAACAAATGCCGACTTGTAAATGCACATAGGTCAGAATCACGTATTAGTTGTCGGATGAGAAGCTTCCGGTATTATCTAAACGTACATGTGGATGGTTTAAATTTAAGAACGAACTGATTTAAGAACGAACTGAAAAATAATATGAAGAGGTTACTAACACTGCTTTTTATCGGGCTTTTTGCCTATACCGCCTACGGGCAGTCTGCTACTTATATTAATGGCCCAATTGATATAAATGCAGGCGTACCATTAACCTGGTATGGGGACGTAACTTTTGGCCCTAATGCAGTTGTGTATATTGAAGATGGTGCAACAGCGCTTTTCTATGGCAAAAACATGGTCGTAGACCCGGCTGCAAAATTTATCTCTTTACCAGGCAATAGTCAAACAGGTACGGGTGTGATAGTGTTTAGGGGAAATAATCCGCTCTATGCAGGCTACCCATTGCAACAAACCTTAAATGGTGGTTATAGTTCTGGGATTAATCCATCACTTCCAAATATAGAAATAGATAATGCAGATGGACTTTCATTAACAGGGAATACTAGGGTCACCAATACGATTGGCTTCAAATCCGGCCACCTCATCTTAAACAATTTCAATATCGTTCTGGATGATGACGCTTTGTTTAATGGATATGATGTAAGCAAGCATGTTGTAACAAATGGTTCTGGTAATATAGTGAAAGAAAATCTAGGATCAGGGGCCTCATTTTTATTCCCAGTTAGTATTGCTGGACTCGATTATACCCCCGTAACCCTTACCAATCAGGCGGCAATTAGAAATATTAATGTACAAGTTAAAAATTATGCAAGTAGTGCTGCCCTGGAAACAACTCTTGCCAACAAAGGTATGGACAGAACTTGGCAAATCAGCAGTAATCTTGCAGGTGCTGCTAATCTAACCTTGCAGCATAACTCGGCAACCAACACAAACGGAACTGGTACCAATGAAAGCTTATTTAATAATGCGCTGGCCTTTGTGAGCCAACAATTGACACCTGGGATATGGTCTCAATCGTGCAGCGGCACCAATGGCGGTAGCCCAATTAGTATCAATACCGGCAATAATCTGCTGATTCCCGGTGCTGTTGGGGGCAAGTGCTTTCTTTACCAAAACTACTGTAAACTGTACCGATTTGATGGTTACAAAAACTGTTAATAACGCAACGCCAACCGTGGGTAATAACCTCATTTTCTCGATAGTTGTAAAAAATAACGGACCTGCAACTGCAAGCAACGTTCAGATTTTGGATTTACTACCATCCGGTTATACCTATGTAAGCGGAACTGCAACAGCTGGCGCTTATAATTCGCTAACCGGGGTTTGGACAGTTGGAAACTTGGCAAATGGTGTAAGTGAGACCTTATCAATCACAGCTATTGTAAATGCAAGTGGTTCATATGCGAATACAGCTACTGTAAGTGGTAGTGAAACAGATCCCGATCCTTCAAATAATACATCAACAGTAACACCGGTACCTGGAGTGCTCCAAGCTAATTTAGGGGTAATAAAAACAGCAAGTACACTGACACCAACTATTGGCAATAACGTTGTATTTACAATTGCCGCTAACAACGCCGGACCAAATAATGCCACAAACGTAAAAATAACTGATCTTTTGCAGACTGGTTATACCTACGTAAGTTCAACAGTATCTACCGGTATTTACGATCCAGTGTCAGGGGTGTGGACGATTGGCACATTTGCAAATGGATCAACAGCAACCATGACTATAACCGCCAAGGTAAATGCTACAGGTCCATATAGCAATACAGCAGTGATAGCAGGAGCAGAACTCGATCCTGTACCTGGGAATAACTCTTCAACCATTACGCTCAATCCCAATGCCGCGATGGTAGATTTGAGTATTGTTAAGAGCGTATCAGCAGCGATAGCATCAATTGGTGAAGAATTTGATTACACCATCGAAGTTAGAAATACGAGCGCAAATTTGGCGACTGGAGTAGTGGTTGCAGATATATTACCTGCAGGTTTAAGCTTCGTCTCTTCATCAACAAATTATGGAACAGCGAGCTACAATTCTTCTACCAGAGATTTGAATTGGACTTTAGGCAATTTATCTGCTGGAGCATCTGTAACCTTAACCTTCAAAGTTAAAACCGATAATGAGGGGGTTGTAATAAATACCGCCACAGTAACTAGCAAAGAGCAAGACGTGAACTTAGCAAATAACACCTCGTCCGTAAGTAAAGAGATATTTGGTCTACGTATGCCGAATGTTATTACGCCAGATGGAGATGGTAAAAACGATGCTTTAAAAATACTTGGATTAATGGCCTACCCAGAGAATTCACTATCAGTTTTCAACAGATGGGGTAATGAGGTGTTCCGAAGCAATGGACCTTACCAAGAGAATTGGAGTGGCGAAGGGCTAAATGAAGGTACATATTACTTTAACCTAAGATTGAAAGATAAAACTGGAAAGTGGCAAACCTTTGTGAGGTGGGTTACTTTGCTAAGAAATTAGAAAAGGCGTTTCAAACATCCCAATTGCATTCAAAATATATGTAAGTAAGATGATGTAAAAAAACTTAAAATGAAAAAGGCACTTATATTATTTACTTTATTGCTAGTAACTTGTGCAGTTAAGGCACAGCAAGACGCACAATATAGTCAGTATATGTTTAATGGCATATACATCAACCCTGCCTATGCGGGTTATAAAGAGGAACTAAACCTCCATAGTTTTTACCGCAATCAATGGGTTGGCATTAAGGGTTCTCCAAAGAACATGTCTCTGGCTATAGATGCAACCGCGAATGATGGAAATGTTGGTTTGGCCTTTCAGGTATCGTCTGACAAGCTAGGCGCTCAAAGCAGTTTGGCAGCCTATGCTAATTATGCTTATAGAATCAGGGTTGGAAATGATGAAAGTACTAGACTGGCCTTTGGGTTGGGCATTGGGATAATTCAAAACGGACTCAATGGAAGCCTTTTGGATCCCATTGATTTTGGAGACGTAAAAATCCCTGTTGGTATGCAAAATAATTTATTGCCAGATGCCAGGGTTGGTGCTTTCTATTCTACTAGTCGGTGGTATGCCGGTATTTCTGTAGACAATTTAATGGCTCAATACACTGTTAGAAACAATAACGACGTAATCTATTTTCCAACGCCCAAAGCCCATTATTATATTACTGCTGGGCTATTGTTGCCAATTAACGAAGCTGTGCAAATTAAGCCTTCATTTTTACTGAAAGACGACAGAGGTGGGCCAACAAGTTTAGATATTAATGCTTTTGTACTGTTGGGCGAGAGAATTTGGTTAGGAGGTACCTACCGTACCGCCGTTAGCCTTTACAATAAAGCTTACTTACAGAAAGATCTTGATAAAAAAAATGCGATCGTTGCAATGACCGAAATCTTTGCCAGTCCAAAACTTAGGATAGGCTATGCGTTCGACTACACGATTAGCAGTCTATTAGGATACAATGGTGGTTCTCATGAAATATCTGTTGGCTTTTATCTTAAGCCAAAGAATGTGAGAATGTTGACCCCACGATATTTCTAGAAATCATTAGAGTTAACTAAAACATTCGAACCATCAAAGTAAAAACCTATGATGAAAAAATCCGTAAGCATTACCGTAATTGTTGTCTTCATATTAATGTTTGCCCATATTAAGGTGAGCGCCCAGTACGTATTAAAGGAAGCCGATTTACAGTATGAACTATACAATTATAGTAAAGCCGTAGTTTTATATACAGAAGCTTATCAAAAAAAGAAAACCTTGCGTACAGTAGAGCGACTGGCAGACAGTTATCGTTTGATGAGAGATTTCAAACAAGCAGAGAGCTGGTATGCAATCTTAGTTGCGATGGATGGTGCAACACCCGAAGCATATAAATGGTATGCTGAAATGTTAATGAATAATGCTAAATACAGTGAGGCTAAAGAGCAGTTCACAAAATATGCTGCCGCATCAAAGAATTTAACAAATCCTCAAACCGAGCAAATTAAGTTTTGGCAAAACTCATGTGATTCTGCCCTGAAATGGATGAGAAAACCTAATAGGGTTATCCTTACTAATGAGAAAAATTTAAACAGCGCACAATCTGACTGGAGTGCAATACCTTACCAAGACGGTATTTTGTTTAGCTCCGACAGGACAATTTCTGGAATGGGTAAAGCTGGATCTGGAAAGCGTTTTTTAAAATTTGATGGAAGTAATTTGCCTGAGAAGAATGTTTACGGATGGACAGGAAATAGATACTTAAGAATCTACCAGAAATCAAACGATAGTGATAGTATAGCCGTATTTCCGATTAAAGATGCTTCAGAGTATCATATTGCAGCACCAAGTTTTAGTGCGGATGGAAATGAGGTATTTTTTACGCTAACAAAAATCCCTGAAAAAATTGAAAAAGTAAAGGGTTCTCCCGTTACACTAAACATTGCCATTTACAGTAGTAAGAAACAAGGCAATGCTTGGAGTGAGCCGATCTCGTTCCGTTATAACAATATTCAAAAATGGTCGGTGGGAGATCCCTTTTTAAGTCAGGATGGAAAGATTTTGTATTTTGTTTCCGATATGCCAGGTGGCAAGGGAGGTACTGACATTTACTTTTGCAAACGGACTGAAGACAATCAATGGACAGAGGCGGTAAATCTGTCGGCTGTTAATACAAATGGAAACGAACGTAGCCCAATGGTACATAATAATTTCCTTTATTTTTCTACCGATGGTAACATTACAATGGGCGGACTTGACATCTACAAGGCCAAAATGGATGGTAGCAACATAGGTAAAACTGAAAATATGGGCTATCCTATAAATTCACCCCAGGATGATTTTGCCTACCAACCTAAGGGTAAAGCTAAAGGATACCTTGCGTCCAATCGAGATGGTGGGCTTGGAAGTGATGATATTTACAGTTTTATAGAACAACAACAGTTGATTTTTAAATTGGAAGGTACAGTGTTTAATAAAGAAACGAAGTTGCCATTGGTTAACGCTATCGTTGGCCTAAAAAAGGTTGATGGAGTACCGTTAAAGATTCAAACGGATGACAAAGGCCGGTATCAGTTTGATTTAAGTGAAAGTACTGATTATGATATGACAGCGGATAAGACAAATTTTAGAAATGCTACAGACCAACTAACCACGAAGAATTTAGATGTTTCAAAGGTTATTAGGAAAGATTTCTACTTGGATTCTATTATCATTGCTAAACCTATTAGGCTGGAAAATATCTATTATGACTTTGATAAGTTTAACATTAGACCGGATGCGGCAAAAGAGTTAGATAAGTTAGTTAAAATTTTAAAAGAGAACCCAACCATTTGGATTGAACTAGGATCTCATACTGACAGTAGAGGAAATGACGATTATAACCAAAAGTTATCTCAAAACAGGGCAAATTCTGCAGTGAGATATATTGTTAGCAGGGGAATTGATAAGTCTAGAATTACAGCAAAAGGTTATGGTGAAAGTATGTTACTAAACCGTTGCGAAAATGGAGTTAAGTGTAGTAAGGAAGAGCACCAGTTGAATAGACGCACGGAATTTAAGATTGTTAAACAGTAGTTACTTTTTTACATGATTAGAAGGCTTGTCAAATGAAATTTGATAAGCCTTCTTTTTGTTAAAGCCTTTTTTTACATCCTGCCGATTGAATTGAATAGCTGAACCAAGAATTTGTACATGTTTGATGGCCTACTTGAACACCGTAGGTTCTTTGTTAGAATACATATTGTGGCGAACATGAATTATGAAGAAAATTGATAATTCTTTGTACATATTTTATGCATTCAAAATAGAAACTACAAACATTGGTGCCTATCCGCTTAGCCTGTACTTTTGCTTGGATACATTAGAAGGCATTATCGATCATAGGACCATGCTTGAAGCCATCTAAACCCGATATTCGCGAAAAGCTGCCGATTTTTCATCGGCACTTGAAGCATTAGCGGGGCCGAACCATACCAAAGTATTGCTGCAATTGCTTTCCAAGAAAAAAATCGGCTAATAGCTTAGTGGCTCGGTTGAGTGAACCAAGTGGCGATTTATCTTTGCTGAAAATTTTACAACTTGCTAATGTTCAAATAAAACCGACGAGATAGATTGGAAAATTTTTATGTTAAGCCCTTGATTTTAAGAAATAATTGTTCTACTTTTGCAGTCCGTTTTATGGGCTACCTGTAAGGATGCCGGGGGAGCGGTAAATTATTAAATAAAAAACATAAAAAAGCACAATGCCAACCATTCAACAATTAGTTAGAAAAGGTAGAGTAGCACTGGAGTTCAAGAGTAAGTCTCCAGCGTTGGACAGCTGTCCACAGCGAAGAGGTGTATGTACACGTGTGTACACCACTACCCCTAAAAAACCAAACTCAGCAATGCGTAAAGTAGCCCGTGTTCGTTTAACGAACGGTAAAGAGGTTAATGCTTACATTCCTGGAGAAGGTCACAACTTACAAGAGCACTCTATCGTATTGATTCGTGGTGGTCGTGTTAAAGATTTACCAGGTGTGCGTTACCACATTATTCGTGGTGCATTAGATACATCAGGCGTAGCTGGTCGTAACCAACGTCGTTCTAAATATGGTACTAAACGTCCTAAACCAGGTCAAGCAGCTGCTGCACCTGCAAAAGGAAAGAAAAAATAATCGGGAGGAAATAAGAAATGAGAAAGTCAAAACCAAAAAAGAGAATTATTCTTCCTGATCCAAAATTTAATGATGTTCAGGTAACTCGTTTTGTAAATAATATGATGTACGATGGAAAAAAATCTATCGCTTATACTATTTTTTATGATGCTGTTGAACTAGCTGAGAAAAAAGCTGGCGAGAATGGTTTAGAGATATTTAAACGTGCTTTAACTAACATCATGCCGGCTGTAGAGGTTAAATCTCGTCGTGTTGGTGGAGCTAACTTCCAGGTTCCGACCGAGGTTAGACCTGAGCGTAAAACAGCTTTAGGTATGAAATGGTTAATTTTATATGCTCGCCGTCGTGGTGAAAAAACGATGAAAGAGAAATTAGCTGGTGAGATGGTAGCTGCTGCAAAAGGTGAAGGTGCTGCTGTTAAAAAGAAAGAAGATACGCATAAGATGGCAGAAGCTAATAAAGCGTTCTCTCACTTTAGATTCTAAGATAAAATTGAAAATTGAATGATGGAATGATTGAATGTTGAATCTTGTTTAGGCAGGTTCTTTCATTCAATCATTTTCTCATTCATTCATTAATAAAAAAAATGGCAAGAGATTTAAAATTTACAAGAAATATCGGAATCGCAGCTCACATTGATGCAGGTAAAACTACAACAACAGAGCGTATCCTTTATTATGCTGGTGTTAGTCATAAAATTGGTGAGGTGCACGAAGGTGCTGCAACAATGGACTGGATGGCGCAAGAGCAAGAGCGTGGTATTACCATTACCTCTGCTGCTACAACAGTTAACTGGAACTACAGAGGAAATAAATACCACATTAACATTATCGATACTCCGGGACACGTGGATTTTACCGTAGAGGTAAACCGTTCTTTACGTGTATTAGATGGTTTAGTGTTCTTGTTTTCTGCAGTTGATGGTGTTGAACCTCAATCGGAAACTAACTGGCGTTTAGCTAACAACTATAATGTTGCTCGTATTGGTTTCGTTAATAAAATGGACCGTTCTGGAGCCGACTTCTTAAAAGTTGTTAAGCAAGTTAAAGATATGTTAGGTTCTAATGCAGTTCCATTGCAATTACCTATTGGTGCAGAAGATAACTTTACTGGTGTTGTTGATTTGATTAACAACCGTGGTATTGTTTGGAACGAGCATGATAAAGGAATGACCTTTACTGAAGTGCCAATTCCTGATGATATGCTGGATGAGGTTGCAGAATGGAGAGAAAAATTACTAGAATCAGTTGCGGATTATGATGAAACTTTGATGGAGAAATTCTTCGAAGACCCGAATTCTATTACTGAGCGTGAAATTTTAGATGCTTTACGTGCAGCTGTATTAGACGCTAAAATTGTACCTATGGTTTGTGGTTCATCTTTCAAAAATAAAGGTGTACAAACTATGCTTGATTACGTGATGGAATTGTTGCCTTCACCTTTAGATTCTGAAGGTGTTGTTGGTACAAATCCTAACACCGAGGCTGAAGTTTTATTAAAGCCATCGGAAAGCGAGCCTTTTGCTGCATTAGCTTTTAAAATTGCAACTGATCCATTTGTAGGTCGTTTGTGTTTCATTCGTGTATATTCTGGTAACTTAGAGGCTGGTTCTTACGTTTATAATACACGTTCGAATAATAAAGAACGTATTTCACGTATCTTCCAAATGCATGCCAATAAGCAAAATCCTGTTCCTAATGTTGGTGCTGGTGATATTGCGGCTGTAGTAGGCTTTAAAGATATTAAAACAGGTGATACGCTTTGCGATGAGAAAAATCCGATCGTTTTAGAATCAATGGTTTTCCCTGAGCCAGTTATCGGTTTAGCTATCGAGCCAAAAACTCAAGCTGACGTTGATAAATTGGGTATGGGCTTATCTAAATTAGCGGAAGAAGATCCTACTTTCAGGGTTCAAACAGACCAAGAAACTGGTCAGACTGTAATTTCTGGTATGGGTGAGCTTCACTTAGATATCTTAATTGACCGTTTAAAACGTGAATTTAAGGTAGAAGTAAATCAAGGAGCACCACAAGTTGCATACAAAGAAGCAATTTTTGGTACTGCTGAACACCGTGAAGTATACAAAAAACAATCAGGTGGTCGTGGTAAATTTGCTGATATCAAAGTGGTAATCTCTCCAATTGATGCAGATTTCGAAAAAGGCGGTTTACAGTTTGTTAACGAAATTGTTGGTGGTTCAATTCCTCGTGAATTTATCCCTTCAGTGGAGAAAGGTTTTGCATCTGCAATGACCAATGGTGTTTTAGCAGGTTATCCACTTCCTGATATGAAAGTTCGTTTGATTGATGGATCATTCCACGCAGTCGATTCAGATGCTTTATCATTCGAGCTTGCTGCTCGTATGGCATATCGCGAAGCATTACCAAAATGTAGACCATCACTGATGGAACCAATCATGAAAATCGAAATCTTAACTCCTGAAGAAAACATGGGTGATGTAATCGGTGACATGAACCGTCGTCGTGGTCAATTACAAGGTATGGATACTCGTAATGGATCTCAAGTAATTAAAGCATTAGTTCCACTTTCAGAGATGTTCGGTTACGTAACACAATTACGTACCATCACATCAGGCCGTGCAACTTCTACAATGGAATTCGATCACTACGAGCCAGCACCTAAAAATGTTCAAGACGAAGTAATTGCTAAATCTAAAGGTAGAGTAAAATCTGAAGATTAGTATCCAAATAGTCAGTATCAAGTATCAAGATGAAATAAAGCCTTGATACTTGGTACTTAAAGATAAATCCGACCGCTTGTTATTAATAGCTCTAACAGGTAGTCATAATTAAAAACAAAATGAGCCAAAGAATCAGAATTAAGTTAAAATCTTACGATTATAACTTGGTAGATAAATCTGCTGAGAAAATCGTTAAAACTGTTAAGCCTACGGGTGCAGTTGTAAGTGGTCCGATTCCACTTCCTACAGAGAAAAAAATCTTTACTGTTTTACGTTCTCCACACGTAAACAAAAAGGCTAGAGAACAATTTCAGTTATGCGCTTACAAACGCTTATTGGATATTTACAGCTCTAACTCTAAAACAGTTGATGCTTTAATGAAACTTGAATTGCCTAGCGGTGTTGAAGTAGAAATCAAAGTTTAATTGATTTAAAATGAATTGGAAAGGTCTTGATGCACATCAAGGCCTTTTTTGTTGCCTAAAAAGTCAAACAAAAGTATTATTGCAGGGTTTTAAAAGTATGAAAAAGCCCAATACAAAAGATGCTAACCTACCGGTTGAAGGTCAGGATTTTGCAAATCCAGATGAGCTTAAAAGCCATCCCTCATCCCATGGAGAAGTAGCCAATCAAAAAGGAGGAGATTTTTCAGATTTGGAAAAGACGAGAATGGAACATCCACCTGAAGAAAGAGATACCAATGGTTCAAGCGAGAGTGATGTGGATACGCCAAAAAATGATCAGGAACAAAGTAAGGGGACAAGCTAGATTCGAATATATAAACATAAATGCGGCAGCTAAGTAAAATTTAATTTGTTTAAACTTTATTAAAGCTTGGCATGTTGTATTTAAAATAAATTACGGAGATGAGCACAAGTAAGAAAACAGACGGGACGGAACAACCAGATAACGTGCAACTTGGTACGGATCAGCATATTGAATGGGACAATGGAGAGGTTACCTATGGGCATAGTGTGGTGAAGCCTGAGTTTAAACGCAAAAACAGCCCTAGCGCTGAACATTTGAAGCAAGCGAATGAGGAAGGTAAAAAGGATGTTAATAAGGAATTAAAAAATGTGAATCTGGCAGAAGGTGAAGATCCTGGTAGTAGAAAGAAAGATGATAACAAGGGTGTTGGGGGTAAATATATTTAGCACTCGTAAAATGAATGTTATTACTAGGTAGCCCCGAACAATGTTTGTTAGTGAGATGATCCAATAGCTGTGTTAATGTTATAAATATCTCACCGGTTTAATGGATTCTCTTCCGTTTCGTCGGTTACACATAGTTACGTGAATTAATAGGTCCTGTTAACAATCACCCCTGAATCTATGAGCAATTAGTTCCCCGATCTTTCTATATTAGGATTTAGTTGTTTGATGATGCTTTAACTGAGATAAGGATTTCTCTACAACTAGTTTTTCGTACTACCTTTACTGTTGTCCGGATTACTTTCTCTCTCGTCCTCAAAATCCTTCGAAGCGCTTCCAGTTTTGCTTGCCGCACTTTCCAGTGTACCTTCCTTACCTACGCTTGCCATACTATCATCGCTAAGCGAATCTTTACCTTGCGTTCCGGCATTGTCATAACCATCTCGTGCTTCACTATTACCAGCAATTAACTCACTAGGTTCTTTCCCAAAAGCAGTTACTTCGTTAACCTCATTTGTCTTTTCGTAGTCTTTTTGAAGATCTGATTTTTGTTCGGCTTCACCTGATCCCACATATCCCTCGATGTGGCTATCTTTTCTATAAGCATTCGTTTTCATATGGTATCTTTTCTATAGACTAACACTTTCCTGTTGCATTTGGTTTTGCAATTCGCGGTAAAGGGAAAGTGAAATATTTTTCTACACCCTGAAAAACCCATTTTTCCTTTTGCTAACTTGTGCCAAATTTAGCGGCAAAATAATGGAGTGGAAGTATTTACTATCGAATAAAAGATTCGGACAGGAAAGTTGGACAGGTGATAAGGATAAAGCCCGATCTGATTTCCAGCGAGATTACGATCGGCTCATATTCTCCTCTCCCTTTAGAAGGCTCCAAAATAAAACACAGGTTTTCCCTCTTCCAGGGAGCGTTTTTGTACATAATCGATTAACTCACAGCTTGGAGGTTGCAAGCGTAGCCCGTTCTATGGCAAGTATTTTCATCAATCGAGTAGAAGAACAAACCCCAGCACTTCTAGAAAAAGTGCCTTTGCTTAACGAGGTTGGGAATATTGTGGCAGCTGCATCTTTAGCACATGATCTTGGAAACCCGGCATTTGGACACTCCGGCGAAGCCGCGATATCTCGCTATTTCACTGATGGTGATGGAAGAGTTTATCAAAAGGAAATGAACGAGATGCAATGGCATGACTTAATCAACTTTGAAGGAAATGCAAATGCCTTGAGAATTTTAACGCACCCATTAAAAGGAAAAGGTAATGATGCATATGCGCTAACTTATTCTACGCTTGCCTCTATTGCCAAATATCCGTGTGCATCAATTGCAGGGAAGCAGAAGGGTTTATTGCACCGCAAAAAGTATGGCTTCTTCCAATCGGAAGCTGATACCTTTCAACTAATTGCAAAGGAATTAAAGCTAGCTAAAGAAGACAACGAATATTTAATCTACAAAAGACATCCATTAGTTTATTTAGTAGAAGCGGCAGATGATATTTGCTATAGTATAATTGATCTGGAAGATGCACATAGATTGAAAATATTATCTTACGAAGAGGTAAAAGGTTTTTTGCTACCGCTTGCAAATTCAAAAACAATAGAAGATAGATTGAAACACGACTATGAAGATGATGATGCAAAGATTGGTCTCTTGCGTGCCAAAGCAATTAACACATTAACCAATATCTGTGCAGGAATATTTTTCGAGGCACAAGCGGAACTGCTGAACGGAACACTCAACTTTAGCTTAACAGATCTTCTACCCGAACCATATTTAACAGCTTGGAAAGAAATTGAAAAAGTTTCAGTAGATCGGATTTACAATTATACATCGGTAATACAGAAAGAGGTTGCTGGATATAAAATTATGGCCGGATTATTAGAAGAATTCGTTCCCGCACTTATTAATAACAATACGCACTATTACAAAAAGCTTGTAAAGCTCATTCCAAAGCAGTACCATACGGATCGTTCGGACATCTATTCAAGGACTCAAAGCGTGCTGGATTTTGTATCAGGAATGACCGACTTATATGCAGTAGATTTATACAGAAATATTAAAGGCATTTCATTTCCGTCAGAAACATAATGATAATAGTGCCTTTTTGGCCTCTTTTCTATCGCTTTATATCACTTAAAAACGGTGATAAAGTGGTTGTTTGTGTAAACTTTTTATTTTCCTTGAAAATTCAATTGGTTAATAATCAATAAAATATACAATTATGAGTAGTTTAAATTAGTCATTTCGTGTAAAGCTACTAATGAGGGGTGTACTAATTATTAGATTTGAGAGTTAAGGCGTGTTCATTCGCGTTCTAAATTAAACAACTTAGTCTTGTCCCTATTCATGAAAAAACTTTTACTACTTGCAATGCTCTGCATGGGCCTTACCTTTACTATTAAAGCACAGGCCCCTCAACAATTTAATTATCAAGGAGCTGCCAGAAGCGCAAACGGAACGCCACTGGCTAACAAATCAATATCCCTCAGGATAAGTATACTTGATGGTTCTGCTACCGGTACCGCACAATACACCGAGGTAAGAACCGTAACTACAAACGCTTACGGTCTTTATTCAATTGTTATAGGTGCCACAGGATCAACATCATCTACAGGTTCTATTGGCGCAGTAACCTGGGCTACAGGACTAAAGTTTGCAAAGGTGGAAATCGATCCAGATAATGGTTCAAATTTTTCTCTTGCTGGAACGGCTCAGTTGTTAAGTGTACCGTATGCACTGTATTCTGCAAGTGGCCCAATAGGCCCGAAAGGTGATGCCGGCGCAACGGGTCCTGCTGGTCCTCAAGGTGTACCTGGCCCTGCCGGTGCGCAAGGTGTACAAGGGGTGAAAGGAGATACCGGGCCTGCCGGACCATCAACTGGTGCTGCTTCTGGCGATCTAACCGGTAGCTATCCTAATCCAACTATTGCGAATCTGCAAGGCAAAACTTTAACTGCTTCAGCGCCATTAAATAACCAGGTGTTATTGTTTGATGGAACTGCTTGGAAGCCAGTAACCCTTGATGTTAGTCAGGTTGCGGGTGGAAAGGCGCTTTCATCTACAGATTTACAATTAAGTACAAATGGATCTAGCGCATTGCTCAAGGATGTAACAATCGACATAAAACCTGCAGCTGTTACCTCTGCTAAACTTGCAGATGGAGCAGTTATTACGCCAAAACTTGCAGATGCATCAGTAACTACACTAAAACTTGCAGACGCTGCTGTTACATCAGTTAAAATTGGCAATAAAGAAGTTAAAAATAATAATATTGATGATTCGGCAGTAAACACGCTACAGTTGGCAGATGGCTCGGTAACAACACCAAAGCTTGCCGATGCAGCAGTTACTACTCAAAAGATAGCAGATGCTGCTGTTACATCAGTTAAGATTGGTAATAAGGAGGTAAAGAATACCAACATTGATGATTCGGCAGTAAATACCTTGCAACTAGCTGATGGATCGGTTACAACACCGAAGCTTGCAGATGCTGCCGTTACCAACCTAAAAATTGCTGATGCTTCTGTTACCATCGATAAAATGGCAACACAGGGAGCCGCAGATGCAAATAAGATTTATGTTACTAATGCCACCACGGGTAAGCCAGAACTGGTAAACATCAGCGCAATCAGCAACGCGAATAGTTGGGCACTTCGTGGAAATACTGGCGGAATCGATCAAACAAATAACTTCCTGGGAAATACAGATGATGTTGCCATAAACTTTCTCGTGAATGGGCAGAAGTCTGGCCGCTTAGGCAATTCGAGCGAGAATAATGTTTCTTATGGCTATAAAACCATCACCTCGAATGTCTCGGGATTTTACAATAGTGCTTTTGGAAGAGAATCTTTGTCTTTAAATATCTCTGGATATGAAAATAGTGCATTTGGATTTATGACCTTGCAACGCAGCTTTAGTGGAATTAACAACAGTGCTTTTGGTTCTCAGTCTTTAAGTGTTAACACTGTTGGCTCTAACAATAGTGCTATAGGTACTCACACGCTTATGGCTAATGCAACGGGTAATGCCAATACCGCAATTGGTAGTTTGGCTTTAGAGGCGAACAATGGTAACAACAATACCGCGATTGGTTTCTCCGCTGGAAACAAGGTGATAGGGAGTGGAAACGTTTTTTTGGGTAGCAATGCAGGAAGTACCCTAACCAATACGAGTAATGCTCTCGTGGTAGCAAATTCTAATACTACCCTACCGCTATTATCTGGTGTTATGGCAACAGATGGAGGTTCTCTTACGGTGAACAATGCTTCCGCAGCTATCAGCACTTCTTATGCGCCTGCAAATACAAGTACTTTAAACCTTAACGGATCATTTGCTGCAAGCATCCTCAGCTTCACCACGGCAGGTACAATTACACTGGATGCTACACACTATACCATTAGAGTTAAAAATACGGGGTTGGCAGTAAATATCAGCTTGCCTGCTGCCGCAGCGTGTAAGGGTAGAATTTATATTATTGTTAAGGCGCTATCATCTGGTAACATCACATTAAGTAGCCCAATTACGCTAAATGATGACACCACTACTTCAACAATCACTGGTGCAAAAACTTACACTATTCAAAGTGATGGTGCGGCATGGATAGTTTTAAACTAAGCTTATGAGAAAGATCCAATTCCTGTTTCTCTGCGCCCTGCTGGTTTTTGCCGCAAGAGAAACTAAGGCTCAAACTTTGCCATCAACGTTAAATGCTGCAAGCAATTACGGAAACATCAACAATCAGCTTTATGATTTCAGTATAGGTGAAATGATTTTAGTGCAGACTTTTCAAAGTCCGAATGTGGTGCTTACGCAGGGTTTTTTGCAACCTTTTTTAATGGTTCAAAATACTACTGACGTAACAATTGTAAACAATATCCTTACCCCAAATGCCGATGGTAAGAATGATTTTTTTGTAGTGAAAGGTTTGGAAAATCATCCCAAAAATAAACTAACAATTTTTGATAGGGGTGGAAGAACGCTGTTTATTACAGAGAATTACCAGAATAACTGGGATGGATATTTCAACGGCAACCCGTTAATAGAAGATACTTACTACTATATGCTTGATTTAGGAGTTGATGGTACCGTTAAAGGGTTTATATCGGTTTTACATAAAAAATAACAAAGCAGAGATGATGAAGATTTACTTAATGGGGCTGTTGTTATTGGCAATAAGTCCGGTTTTCGGGCAGCTTAACCCAATGGGTGGTGTATATTACCAGAATCAGTTCTTAGCCAATCCTGCTATGGCTGGTTTAGAAAATGAGCTAAAACTAAATGGTGCTTTCAAGGCGCAGTGGGTTGGGATAGAGGGATCACCCAAAACCCAATACCTCACTGCCGATTATGGCCTATCAAATAATAAGGTAGGCTTAGGTTTCCTGGTTTACAATGAAGGGGCAGGGGTAATAAACAGAACCCGGGCAACAGTAACCTATGCCTATCATTTACCCTTAAACAATGAAACCAGTTACCTTGATTTTGGAATCTCGGCCGGAATCATGAACGAATGGATCGATTTCGGAAAGGCAAAGGGAGATCTGACTGACGATGTATTGAATAGTTTCAACGACAGAAAATTATATCTGGATGGCGATTTCGGATTAGCCTATCGAGATGAGAAGCTAACCATACAAGGTTCACTACCCAATTTAAAGCGCTTTTTTAAACGAGATCAAATCCGCAATGTCGTAGATCGATCAATCTATTTTATTGCCGCAGGTTACAAATTTACGTCGACAGATTTATTTAGTACGGTTGAGCCTAAGTTAGTTTACCGTGGAGTGCAGAATTACGATGGAATTTTCGATGCAGGTGTAAACTTACAGTTTCTAGAAGATAAATTGATGCTAAGCGGGATATATCACAGCACCAATAGCGTAACACTTGGATTTGGGGCAAACTATAAACAACAGTTTTCAATCTTATTTCAATACACCACCAATACCTCACAGATGCAAAATTACAGCAATGGCGACTTCGAGGTGGGATTACGTTACAACCTTAAAACCTTTTAGATAAGGACAGCCCATTTCTGCACACCCGAGTTGCTTAAAGTTGGATTACTTTAGCTGCTAGAGGTATCGGAGATGGGCTTTCTCTTCTACCTTCCGCGAGAATCATCCCACTTATTTCGTTCATCTTGGAGCTCCCTCGCAAGCTTCATTTCTTTATCTTTAGCTTTCACTTTGTGTGCCTGAAATTCATCGGCTACTTCCTGGTAAAGTTGCGTTCGGTATGTTGCTTCTTTTCGGTATCTGCCAGATTGAAGAATAACAACTGCTAAACCTGCGCTGAGTATAATTATTAAGGCCCAGACAATGGTATTGTAAGTACCTTTATTGAATGCAATGCCTAAGAAATTTATTTCGTTCACAGATGCCGTTGCGGTAGATAATGCATTCTCTTTTCCGCTAACCTCGCCCTTTAGGCTAGATATATTTTGACCTTGTGCCTTTATTTCCTCGTTCGCGGTACGCAGTTGCAAACGCTCTTTCTTTAATGTATCGGTAACGCTTTTCCAAAGTGCAGTTAGCCTTGATGGATTAATCAGCCTTGCACCATACAAACTCTTAGATTTCCTCAACATGAATTGATATTGGCCGTTCAATGATGGATCAGTATTTTTTGAAGTGTCTTGCGGCGCTTGGCTATAAGCAACATTGAACAATAGTAATGCCCCTATAAACAAAAGGGTAGGTTTAAGTTTCTGCATGGTTTAAAATATCGGTGTTATATTGTAAAACTACATTTTTATACAATTCTTGCGCTAAAAAAAAATTCAATTTTGGCTTTTGTATCAAAATGGTCTTTTGTAATTTATAAAATAACACTTTTATGTCTGTTTTATTATAATTTTATTTCTGATAGATTACATTTGCCGTATGCAAATAGGAATAATTGGGCTGGGAGATATGGGTAAATTATACGCTTTATCCTTTATAAATGCCGGCTATGAAGTATGTGGGGCAGATATGCCAATGCGGTTTGCCGAGCTTAAAAATGAACTTGAGCCTAAAGGAATCGTTGTTTTATTAGACGGGCATGAGGTTGCCCGCAAATCTGACTTTATTATCTATTGCGTGGAAGCCGAAAAAATTGATGAAGTGGTAGCAACGTTTGCCCATTCCACTAAATTCGGAGCAATTGTCGCTGGCCAAACGTCAGTTAAGCATCCCGAAATTGAAGCATTTGAGAAGCATTTACCTAAGGATACACAAATTGTTACCTGCCATTCCCTGCATGGGCCAGCTTTTAGTCCAGAGGGACAAACCCTGGTGGTGGTTCGTCACCGCGCTTCCGATGAGGTTTATGCCAAGGCGCTTGATGTATATCGATCCCTAAAGTCAAACATCATCGAAATGAGCGACTATCGAGAGCATGACAGGATTGTTGCTGATACGCAAGCGGTAACACACATGGGTTTCGAAAGCATGGGCTCTGCATGGAAAAACGCTGGCTTCTTCCCCTGGGATAACCCAGCATATGCAGGTGGAATCGATAACGTTAAAATCTTAACCACCCTTCGGATTTTTAGCTACAAATCTCACATCTATGCCGGATTGGCCATTCTAAACCCTTATGCTCAAAAGCAAGTAAAATATTATGCCCAGGCAGAGTCTGAGTTATATAAGTTGATGATTTGTGAAAATGAAAAGGAATTTCGGGCAAAAATCTTTGCTGCCAGAGACTTTGTTTTTCACGAGAGCAGAACACTTCTACTACTGGATGATAAGATTATGAAAGAGTTCAGTCTTTCTGATGCACACCACAACCAGAAACCAAACTCCCACCTTAGTTTGCTTAGTATGGTTTATGCTTGGTATAAAATGGGTGTAAATCCTTATGATAATTTAATCTGCCAAACACCACCATTTAAATTGAGGTTGGGCATTGCCGAATATCTCTTTAAAAACGAGGAGATGTTGGAAGAATCTATTAATACGGCACTTTATGATAAGTCTATTCGAGGAGACGATTTGGAATTTCATACCGCAGTACACGAGTGGGCATCAATTATTGGTTATGGAGACCTAAAAGGCTATAAAGAACATTTCGAGGCTGCGAAATCTTTTTTTGCCAATAGATTAAGTGATGGCCGGGATCTGAGTGCAGAAATGATCAGAAGATTAGGGAAGTAGTCGAGTAATATCAATGTTTGCCAATTTAGTAGAGCTTACTGAAGTGTCAGCTGAAAAGATTCTCGATCTTCCACCATGTAATTTATCATGAACCGAAATCAAAGCCTTGATCTAAAGATAAACAACCAGTAAATCTAGATTATCCCCTTAATATATAGACTTTGTTTTATTGATAAAATCATTCGTTTAGCCAAAAGTAGTCGCTTATATTTGCCTGCATGTCGGTATTATTATTTACGATAATTGTGTTGCTGGGCTCTTTTTTAGCTGGTTTATTAGGGTCGTTAACAGGTTTAGGGGGTGGGGTAATCATTATACCTTTGCTTACGCTTGCACTTGGAGTCGATATTCATTATGCCATTGGCGCATCCATCGTATCTGTAATTGCAACGTCTTCTGGATCGGCGGCAGCCTATGTAAAAGAAGGAATAACTAATATTAGAATTGGAATGTTCCTCGAAATTGCAACAACTATTGGGGCCATTTGTGGCGCAGTTGCAGCCGTATATTTGAATGCCAACTACATAGCCATTATCTTTGGATGTATTTTAATTTTCTCGGCAGCGATGACCTTGAAGAAAAAAGTCGATCACTCTACCCAGGATCGGAATGACAGATGGGCTAAATTTTTTAGACTTAATGGTTCATATCCTGATAAAGGAATAACACACAACTACGCAGTAAAACATGTGCCTGGTGGGTTTTTAATGATGTTATTTGCGGGTACGCTATCTGGTCTTTTAGGCATTGGCAGTGGCGCACTCAAAGTAATCGCTATGGATAATATCATGCGTTTGCCCTTCAAGGTTTCAACAACTACCAGTAATTTTATGATGGGCGTTACCGCGGCGGCGAGTGCCATTGTCTACTTGCACCGTGGGCAAATCGATCCGGGAATAGCGATGCCCGTATGTATTGGCGTCTTAATAGGTGCTACAGTTGGTTCAAAAGTGCTACTTAAAGCTAAAACAGATAAGTTAAAGATTGTATTTGCTATAGTGGTAACTTTCTTAGCATTACAGATGATTTATAAAGGCATAACTGGTTTGTAAATGAAAGCAAAAATAAACGATAAGGATATTCAGGTTGTGCTAGGTACACTGCTCCGTGCTGGTGTAATCATTTCGATGAGCATCGTATTGATCGGTGGAGTTGTATACTTAGTGCACCATCAGGGTGTTATAACAGATTACCGCGTATTCAAGCCCGAACTTGCTAAGTTTTCATCTATTAACGCAATATTCAGCGGACTAACATCCTTCCATGGTGATGCTATCGTACAATTTGGTATTTTAATGCTCATATTTACGCCTGTAGCACGTATTATCATGGCAATAATTAGCTTTTTTATTGAGAAAGATTATCTCTATGTACTCATTGGTTTTATCATTTTAGCCATCTTAACCATTAGTTTAAACGGAGGTTTAGCTCACTAACAAATGTTTCCAAGTTAATTCCCATCGTATCAGCAATTTATTTGAAAAAATATTTCGCTAACTATTTGAAAATTAATAATTCTTGTCTATCTTTGCCGTCCCTTTCGGGGGATGTACAACCACCTTGAACGAAGCCCTACTGCTTCGATGGGTGTTAAAAAGAAAAGATAAAATGTCAGGAATTATTGGAAAAAAAGTAGGAATGACCAGTATCTTTGATGCCGAAGGAAGAAACATTCCTTGTACGGTAATCGAGGCTGGGCCTTGTGTAGTTACACAAGTAAAGACCGAAGAAAAAGACGGGTATTCATCAATCCAATTGGGTTATGATGAGAAAAAAGAGAAAAACACAACTCAACCGTTAAAAGGCCATTTCGCGAAAGCAAACACAACTCCGAAACGCAAGCTGGTAGAATTTGATTCATTTACAACTTCACTTAATTTAGGTGATGTGGTAACTGTTGATGCATTCGCAGAAGGCGATTTTGTTGATGTTGTAGGTACCTCAAAAGGTAAAGGTTTTCAAGGTGTTGTAAAACGCCACGGATTTGCCGGTGTTGGTATGCAGACTCACGGTCAGCATAACCGTTTACGTGCCCCAGGTTCATTGGGAGCGTCATCATTCCCATCACGTGTATTCAAAGGAATGCGCATGGCAGGAAGAACAGGTGGAGACAGAGTAAAAATTCAAAACTTACAGGTTTTGAAAGTTTATGCTGATCAAAACTTATTAGTAGTTAGTGGTTCCATTCCAGGAGCTAAAGGTTCTTACGTAATCTTAGACAAGTAATCAGATGGAAGTTAAAGTATTAAACATTTCAGGTAAAGAAACAGGTGCCAAGGTGCAACTTCCTGAATCGGTATTTGGTATCGAGCCTAACGACCACGCGATTTATTTAGATGTTAAGCAGTATTTGGCTAACCAACGTCAAGGTACGCACAAATCTAAACAGCGTAATGAGATTGCAGGTTCTACCCGTAAACTATACAAGCAAAAAGGTACAGGTGGTGCAAGAGCTGGTAGCATTAAATCTCCGTTATTCAACGGTGGTGGTCGTGTTTTCGGTCCTCAACCACGTGATTATAGCTTTAAATTGAACAAGAAATTAAAATCATTAGCACGTAAATCTGCTTTAGCGTATAAAGCAAAAGATAACAACGTGGTAATTTTGGAAGATTTCAACTTCGAAACTGCTAAAACAAAAAACTATACAAGTTTATTGGCTGCATTAAATGTGGGTACACAAAAAACTTTATTGGTTTTACCTGCACAAAATAAAAATATCTATTTATCAAGCAGAAACGTTCAGAAAACTAAAGTAATCTCAGCATCAGATTTAAACACTTATGATGTGTTAAACGCTGGCGTACTTGTGTTAACTGCAGATTCTGTTAAAACTTTGGAGGAGGCATTTGCCAAGTAATATGGAAATTTTAAAAAAACCAATATTAACCGAAAAAGCTTCAGCTTTAACTGAGAAATCTAACCGTTTCACATTTAGCGTTAACCATAAGGCTAACAAAATCCAAATTAAAGCAGCAATCGAGAAATTGTACGGCGTAACAATCGTTGCAGTTAACACAATGGTTGTTGATGGAAAAGCTAAGTCTCGTTACACTAAAGCAGGTTTTGTATCTGGCCGTAGCCCGAAATACAAAAAAGCAATCGTAACGTTAAAAGACGGCGAAACAATAGATTATTACGCAACCCTTTAATTTAATAATTAATTATAACTATGGGCTTAAGAAAATTTAAACCAGTTACTCCAGGTACCCGCTTTAGAGTTGGTGCTAGTTTTGCGGAGATTACAGCAACCAAGCCCGAAAAATCATTGGTTGTATCATCAAAAAAGTCTGGTGGACGTAACAATACAGGTAAAATGACAATGCGCTACATGGGCGGTGGTCATAAAAAATCTTACCGTTTGATTGATTTCAAACGTGATAAGTTTGATATTCCTGCAACAGTAGCTACTGTTGAGTACGATCCAAACCGTACTGCCCGCATCGCATTATTACATTATGCAGATGGCGAGAAGCGTTATATCATTGCTCCTGAAGGATTGCAAGTTGGTTCGGTAATATTATCGGGCGACAATGCAGCACCAGAAGTAGGTAACACTTTAAAATTATCGAACATTCCATTAGGTTCTATTATCCACAACGTGGAAATTCACCCTGGAAAAGGAGCACAATTAGCTCGTAGTGCAGGTGCTTACGCACAATTAGCTGCCCGCGATGGTAAATATGCTACCTTGAAAATGCCTTCAGGCGAAACCCGTTTAATCTTGACAACTTGTCTGGCTACTATCGGTGCTGTTTCTAACTCAGATCATGCAAATGAAGTATTAGGTAAAGCTGGTCGTAAACGTTGGTTGGGCCGTCGTCCGAGAACTAGACCGGTAGCGATGAACCCAGTAGATCACCCAATGGGTGGTGGTGAAGGTAGATCATCAGGTGGTCACCCACGTTCAAGAAATGGCGTTTTAGCTAAAGGCTACAAAACCAGAGAACTTAAAAAATATTCTAATCGTTACATCATAGAGAGAAGGAAGAAATAATGGCTCGTTCGATAAAAAAAGGACCTTATATTGACCATAACGTAGAGAAAAAAGTAAACTCTATGAATGATTCAGGCAAAAAGTCTGTAATCAAAACTTGGTCTCGTAGATCAATGATTTCACCAGATTTCGTTAATCATACATTTGCTGTACACAACGGTAACAAATTTATCCCTGTGTACGTTACAGAAAACATGGTTGGTCACAAGTTGGGAGAATTTGCTCCAACCAGAACATTCAGAGGACACGCTGAAAAGAAAAAATAATTAGACAATGGAAGCAGTAGCAAAATTAAACAATTGTCCAACCTCACCGCGTAAGATGCGTTTGGTTGTAGATCTTATCAGAGGTGAACGTGTAGAGAAAGCATTAAGCATTTTAAAGTTTACCAACAAAGAAGCAGCAATAAGAGTTGAGAAATTATTATTATCTGCTATCAAAAACTGGGAATCTAAAAATGAAGGTGCTCGCCCTGAAGAAAGTCAACTTTTTGTTAAAACAATTATGGTTGATGGTGGCCGTCAGTTAAAACGCTTACGTCCAGCGCCTCAAGGCCGTGGATATAGAATTCGTAAACGTTCTAACCACGTAACGCTGATTGTAGATAGTAAAAATACAGAAACAACTCAAAACTAATTTTAGGAAATGGGACAAAAAGCAAATCCAATAGGTAACAGGTTAGGTATCATCAAAGGATGGGATTCTAACTGGTTCGGTGGCAACAACTACTCCGATAAATTAGTTGAAGATGAGAAAATAAGAAAATACCTTTCTGCTCGTATTGCTAAAGGTGGTGTTGCTAAAGTGGTTATCGAGCGTACATTGAAACGCATTACTGTAACCATTCACACAGCCCGTCCAGGTATTGTAATCGGTAAAGCAGGTGCTGAGGTTGATAAAATTAAAGAAGAGTTAAAGAAATTAACTAAGAAGGAAATTCAAATTAACATCTTCGAAATTAAACGCCCAGAACTTGATGCACAATTAGTTGCAGAAGGTGTTGCAAAACAATTAGAAGCAAGGATCTCATTCCGTAGAGCAATGAAATCTTCTATCGCATCAACAATGCGTATGGGTGCTGAAGGTATTAAAATCATGACTTCTGGTCGTTTAGGTGGTGCTGAAATGGCACGTACTGAGCAGTACAAAGAGGGAAGAGTGCCTTTGCATACATTCCGTGCTGATATCGACTATGCTTTAGCTGAAGCTTTAACCACTTATGGTAAAATCGGCGTAAAAGTGTGGATCTGTAAAGGTGAGGTTTATGGAAAACGTGATTTGTCTCCAAACATTGGCTCGACAAACAACGGTCCAAAAGGCCAATCAGAGAAACCAGCATTTGGTGGAAGAGATAACAGAGGTGGTGGAAGAGATAACCGTGGTGGTAACGACAGACGTGGTGGAAACCAAGGCGGTGGTCGTGGTCCGGGCCAAGGTGGTGCAAACAGAGGTGGTGGCGCAGGCGCTAACAGAGGTCCTCGTAAATAATTGATTTATTAACATCGTTTAACGATTAGAACAAAATAAAATGTTACAGCCAAAAAGAACGAAGTTCAGGAAGATGCAAAAAGGCAGAATGAAGGGTTTAGCTTCTCGTGGAGCTGAATTAGCATTCGGATCTTTCGGTATCAAATCTTTAGAAGCAACTTGGATTACAAGTCGCCAGATAGAGGCTGCCCGTATCGCGGTTACACGTTTCATGAAACGTGAAGGCCAAGTATGGATCAGGATTTTCCCGGACAAACCAGTAACTAAAAAACCTGCTGAGGTACGTATGGGTAAAGGTAAAGGTGCTCCTGAGTATTGGGTAGCAGTTGTAAGACCTGGACGCGTAATTTTCGAAGCTGAAGGTGTGCCTTTAGAAGTAGCTAAAGAAGCATTACGTTTAGCAGCTCAGAAATTACCAATCCAAACCAAATTCGTAGTGCGTAGAGATTACGTAGAAGCATAGTAAAGTGTTGAGGTGAATGTTGTAAATACTTGTTTATTATAACCGCTACACTCAACGTAAAAGAAAAACAAAATGAAAAATTCAGAAATCACAGGGCTTTCAAAAGAAGAATTAGTAGCTAAGATTGCGGAAGAAAAAGAGAACTTATCGAAATTGAAGTTCGCTCACACTATTTCAGCTATCGAAAATCCTTCACGTATTGCAAAAGTAAGGAAAGACATAGCCCGTTTAAACACTGAGTTGACTAAAGTGAAAAACACGGAGTCAGCTACTGAAACTAATTAATTTGAAAGTCGACATGGAAAGACAATTAAGAAAAACAAGAACGGGATTGGTTGTAAGCAACAAGATGGATAAATCTGTTGTAGTGAGCGTGGAACGTAAAGTAAAACACCCGATTTATGGTAAGTTCGTTAAGAAAACTACCAAATTTATGGCTCACGACGAGAAGAATGAATGTGGTATCGGTGATACTGTATTGATAATGGAAACTCGTCCTTTGAGTAAAAACAAGAACTGGAGATTGGTACAAATTTTAGAAAGAGCTAAATAAGATGGTACAACAGGAATCGAGATTAAACGTTGCTGATAACAGCGGCGCAAAAGAAGTATTGGTAATTCGCGTGCTAGGTGGAACCGGCAAACGTTATGCTTCAATTGGTGATAAAATAGTTGTTACCGTAAAAAGCGCATTACCGTCAGGTAATATTAAAAAAGGTACAGTTTCTAAAGCAGTTGTTGTAAGAACTAAAAAAGAAATTCGTCGTAAAGATGGTTCTTATATCCGTTTTGACGATAATGCTGCTGTATTATTGAACGCACAGGATGAGCCAAGAGGTACACGTATCTTTGGCCCGGTTGCGAGAGAACTACGTGAAAAACAATTCATGAAAATTGTATCATTAGCACCGGAGGTATTATAAAATGGGAAACAAAGTAAATACACCATCGAAACTTAAAATCCGCACAGGAGATTTAGTTAAAGTAATTGCTGGCGATTCAAAAGGTCAACAAGGAAAAGTACTTTCAGTACAAATAGATAAAAACAGAGCCATTGTAGAAGGCATTAACTTAGTATCTAAACATACTAAACCAAATGCTGCAAATCCGAACGGTGGTATTATTAAAAAAGAAGCTGCTCTTCACATTTCTAACTTGATGTTGGTTGATCCAAAATCTGGTAAAACCACACGCGTTGGTCGTAAACTAAACGCTGATGGTAAAATCGTTAGAGTTGCTAAAATTTCAGGGGAGGAAATTAAATAATGGCTACACCTAGATTAAAAAGCAAATACAAAGAAGAAGTTGTAAATGCGTTAAAAGAAAAATTTCAGTATAAAACTGTAATGCAGGTTCCTAAATTGGAGAAAATCTGTATCAACCAGGGTGTAGGTCGTTTTTCTGTTACTGATAAAAAGATTATGGATACGACAATCGTTGAATTGTCTACCATTACTGGACAACAAGCGGTTCAGGCACAATCTAAAAAAGATATCTCTAACTTTAAATTACGTAAAGGTATGCCAGTTGGTGTACGCGTAACATTACGTGATAACAATATGTACGAGTTCTTAGATCGTTTGATCTCTGTAGCTTTGCCACGTATTCGTGATTTCAAAGGTATTAACGATAAAGGTTTCGATGGAAGAGGTAACTACACATTAGGTGTTACTGAACAAATCATCTTTCCTGAGATTAATATAGATAAAATCAATAAAATTTTAGGGATGGATATAACTTTCGTAACTTCGGCAAAATCTGACGTTGAAGCGCTTGAGTTATTGAAACAATTCGGATTACCATTTAAAAATCAAAAAACAGCAGAATAATGGCAAAAGAAGGTGTAAAAGCACGCGAAGTTAAGCGCCAAAAATTGGTAGCTAGATACGCTGAAAAACGTGCAGCATTAAAAGCTGCGGGAGATTTCGAAGGTTTAGATAAATTACCTAAAAACTCATCTCCAGTACGTTTACACAACCGTTGTAAATTAACTGGCCGCCCACGTGGATATATGCGTACCTTTGGTATTTCAAGGGTAACTTTCCGCCAAATGGCGCTAGACGGTAAAATACCGGGTGTTAAGAAAGCATCTTGGTAATATAGCTTAAAGCTGAAAGTTCAAAGATTAAAGCGAATTAATGTCGCTTTAATCTTTGTGCTTTAGTCTTTGTGCTTTTAAAAGAATTTTAACCGATAGCAGGTCCCACAGCTGGGTAGCAGAAGGAAACCACTATCAAAAACAATAAATAATGAATACAGATCCAATAGCAGATTATTTAACAAGAGTAAGGAATGCCATTAAGGCCAACCACCGTGTTGTAGAAATTCCTGCATCAAACCTTAAAAAAGAAATTACAAAAGTTCTTTTCGATAAAGGTTACATCGCGAACTATAAGTTTGAAGATACTACAGTTCAAGGCACCATTAAAATAGCTTTGAAATACAATTCTATTACTAAAGTTCCTGCTATTCGTACATTAGTGCGAGTAAGTAAACCAGGTTTGAGAAACTATGCTGGTGTTGAAAATATGCCAAGAGTATTAAACGGTTTAGGTATCGCAATCTTATCGACTTCAAAAGGTGTAATGACTGATAAAGAAGCAGCCAAATTGAATATTGGTGGTGAGGTATTGTGTCACGTTTATTAATTTTTAGGAGAACTACACAATGTCAAGAATAGGAAAAGCCCCAATTACAATCCCTTCAGGTGTTACAATTACCGTATCTAACGATAACGTGGTAACTGTTAAAGGCCCTAAAGGTGAATTAACACAAGCAGTAGATGCAGACATCACTGTAAGTCAAGAGGATGGAATTTTAACAGTTCAACGTCCATCAGAACAAAAGAAACACAAAGCATTACACGGTTTATATCGCTCATTGCTTAATAACATGGTTATTGGTGTTACAGAAGGTTATAAATTAACTCAAGAATTAGTAGGTGTTGGTTACCGTGCTACAAACCAAGGTAATACACTAGATTTAGTTTTAGGTTATTCTCACCACTATGTTTTCCAATTACCAGAAGAAATTAAGGTAACTACATCTTCTGAGAAAGGACAAACACCTAAAATTGTTTTAGAGAGTATCGATAAACAATTAATTGGTCAGGTAGCAGCGAAAATTCGTTCGTTACGTGCACCAGAGCCTTACAAAGGTAAAGGTATTAAGTTTGTAGGTGAAGTGTTAAGAAGAAAAGCAGGTAAATCAGCATCTAAAAAATAGTAATCATGGCAGGTAAAAAATTATCAAGAAGAGATCGTATTAAAAAAGGGATCAGAAAAAGACTTACCGGTTCGGAAGAGCGTCCAAGGTTATCTGTATTTAGAAGCAATAAAGGTATTTATGCTCAGGTAATTAACGACGTAACCGGTATAACAATAGTTTCAGCATCATCATTATCAAAAGATTTTACTGGTACTGGTAACAAAAGCGACCAATCAGTTGCTGTAGGTAAATTAGTAGCTGAAAAAGCAATTGCTGCTGGTATTAAACAAGTTGTTTTCGATAGAAATGGCTATTTATACCACGGTCGTGTAAAATCGTTGGCAGAGGGTGCCCGCGAAGCTGGTTTAGTATTTTAATCTGAGGAAAAAGTAAGATGTCAACTATCAATATAAAAAGAGTTAAAACCACCGATATCGAATTAAAGGATCGTTTGGTTAGTATACAACGTGTTGCTAAAGTAACCAAAGGTGGTCGTACTTTCAGCTTCTCAGCAATTGTTGTTGTTGGAGATGAAAACGGTGTTGTTGGTTTCGGTTTAGGTAAAGCAAAAGAGGTAACTGAAGCAATTGCTAAAGGTGTAGACGATGCTAAAAAGAACTTGGTAAAAGTTCCAATTTTAAACGGTACTGTTCCTCACGAGCAAATCGGTAAATTCTCAGGTGGTTTTGTTTTAATAAAGCCAGCTGCGGTGGGTACCGGAGTAATTGCTGGTGGTGCGATGCGTGCTGTATTAGAGAGTGCTGGTGTGCATAACGTATTAGCAAAATCTAAAGGATCATCGAACCCACACAACGTAGTAAAAGCAACTGTAGATGCATTAACGAAAATGCGTGATGCTTACACAGTAGCTCAAACTCGTGGTATAGATTTAAACAAAGTATTTAACGGATAATATCATGGCTAAGATCAAAATAACACAAGTAAAAAGCGTTATCGACAGAAGCGAGCGCCAAAAAAGAACCGTTCAGGCTTTGGGTTTATCTAAAATGAACCAAAGTGTTGAGGTAGAAGCTACACCGCAGATAATCGGTATGGTTCGTAAAGTGAATCACTTAGTAGCAATCGAAGCAATTTAATAAAGATTTGAAGGTAGTGTTGGCAACCGCTATCACTACCTTTATATATGTTTAATCGTTGTACCTGTTTAGTGAAAGCGAAGGGCAACACAAATTCAAAAAAATGAATTTAAGTAATTTAAAACCTGCAAAAGGTTCTACAAAAAACAGCAAAAGGATTGGTCGCGGTACAGGTTCTGGTCGTGGTGGTACTTCAACTCGTGGTCATAAAGGTGCGGGTTCTCGTTCTGGTCACTCAACTAAAATCGGTTTCGAAGGTGGTCAAATGCCATTACAACGCCGTGTGCCTAAAGTAGGCTTCAAACCTATTAACCGTACCGAATATGTTGGTGTAAACTTAGATGTGTTACAAAATTTAGCTGAGAAACACAGCTTAACAACTATCGATTTCGCTGCTTTACAATTACATGGTTTGGCTTCGAAAAACGACTTGGTTAAAATCTTAGGTCGTGGAGAAGTTAAAGCAAAATTAGATGTAACTGCACATGCGTTTTCTGCAACCGCACAAAAAGCTATTGAAGCGGCAGGTGGTTCAATTGTAAAATTGTAATTATTAAATGAAGAAGCTATTTACTACTTTAAGTAATATCTGGAAAATTCAAGAATTAAAAGAGCGTATCTTGTTTACGCTCTTAATTCTTTTGGTATACCGTTTCGTATCGCACGTGGTTTTGCCAGGTGTAGATCCAAATGCTTTAGGCGCAAATGAAAAATCAGGACTTTTAGGCTTACTAGATATGTTTGCCGGTGGTTCTTTCTCACGTGTGTCTATTCTCGCTTTGGGGGTAATGCCTTATATCTCTGCGTCGATTGTGGTGCAACTATTAGGTATTGCTGTTCCTTCTTTCCAAAAAATGCAGAAAGAAGGCGAAAGTGGTAGAAAAAAAATGAACCAGATTACACGTTACCTTACGGTGGCGATTACTGTCGTTCAATCTGTTGGTTACGTTAAAACACAGGTTCCGCCTGAGGCTATACTTTTGCCAAACACCCTATTCTTAGTATTATCAACATTCGTATTGACTGCGGGTACGCTATTTGTAATGTGGTTAGGTGAAAAAATTACTGATAAAGGAATTGGTAATGGTACATCATTAATTATTATGGTGGGAATTATTGCTCGTTTACCAGTAGCCATTTCTCAAGAGTTTAGCGCACGTGTAGGTTCATCAAGTGAAGGCGGAGGCCCTGTTGCCTTGGTTTTGGAAATTGTTGCGCTTTTTGCAGTTGTGATGTTTACTATCTTAATTGTTCAGGGCGTACGCAAGGTGCCTGTTCAGTATGCTAAGAAAATTGTAGGCAACCGCCAGTTTGGTGGTGTTCGTCAGTACATTCCTTTGAAAGTGAATGCAGCTGGGGTTATGCCTATCATTTTTGCTCAAGCATTGATGTTTATCCCAGGTGCTTTAATGCAGTTTGTTCCTTCTTTTCAAGATTCATGGCTAATCCAATTTAGTAACACTACTTCTTTGGCTTACAGCTTAACATTCGCATTTTTAATTATTGCATTTACATTCTTCTATACTGCAATTACGGTAAATCCAACTCAAATGAGTGATGATATGAAGAAAAACGGAGGTTTTATTCCAGGTGTTAAGCCAGGGTTCGCAACGTCTACTTTCATAGATGATGTTATCTCGAAGATTACTTTTCCGGGTGCAATTTTCTTAGCGATCATCGCGATTTTGCCGTCTATTGCTGTTAAGTTTGGAATTAAGCAAGAGTTTGCGCATTTCTTTGGTGGTACTTCACTTTTAATTTTAGTAGGTGTTGTGTTAGACACTTTACAGCAAATTGAAAGTTATCTGCTTATGCGTCATTACGATGGTTTGATGAAAACTGGTAGGGTAACTGGTAGAACTGGTATTCCTGCTGCCAGCAGTAATGCTGCGTTGTAGGCTTTAGGAATGTCTAAAATCTACTATAAATCTTCAGAAGAGATTGAATTGATCCGCGAAAGCGCCATGCTTGTTTCGAGTACATTGGCAGAAGTTGCTAAAGTAATAAAGGCAGGCATGACTACAATTCAATTAGACAAGTTGGCTTACGAATTTATTAGTGACAATGGTGCAACGCCGGCGTTTTTAAATTACAACGGCTTTCCCAATTCTTTATGCATTTCGCCAAATGAGCAAGTTGTTCATGGATTTCCAAGCGAGTATGTAATTAAAGATGGCGACTTGATTTCTGTTGATTGTGGTGTAATCAAAAACAGTTATTTCGGAGATTCAGCCTACACTTTTTCCATCGGCCAAATTGATGAAGAAAAGCAAAAGTTGGTAGATGTAACCAAAAAATGCCTTGATCTTGCGATTGATAAAGCTGTGGTGGGAATGCGTGTTGGAGATATCGGCTTCGCGGTTCAGCAATATGCAGAGGCAAATGGTTTCGGTGTAGTTAGAGAACTTGTTGGCCATGGGGTTGGTATTAAACTGCATGAAAAACCTGAGGTACCAAACTACGGAAAACGTGGTGCAGGACCTAAACTCGAGGAGGGGATGGTAATCGCAATCGAGCCGATGATTAATGCTGGTGTAGCTGGTGTAAAATTTCATAAAGATGGCTGGACAGTTACCAGTAAAGACAATAAACCATCTGCACATTTCGAACATACTGTTGCGATCAAAAAGGGCAAAGCAGATATTTTATCTAGCTTTTCGTTGATAGAAAAAGTTTTACAACAAAAAAATTAAATAATTAAAATATTTTATTTAATTTTGCAACCCTGTTTAGAAGCAGCTAATTAAGTAACAATCAATAAAATATGGCTAAACAAGCCTCAATTGAACAAGACGGAGTAATAAGAGAAGCATTATCTAATGCGATGTTCCGGGTAGAACTTGAGAACGGACATGAGATCATTGCCCACATTTCAGGTAAGATGCGTATGCACTACATCAAGATCTTACCTGGCGACAAAGTAAAATTAGAGATGTCTCCTTATGATTTGACAAAGGGACGCATCACTTATAGATATAAATAAAATGAAAGTTAGATCATCAATTAAAAAACGTAGCGCTGATTGCAAGATTATTCGCCGTAAAGGTAAACTTTACGTTATCAACAAGAAAAATCCTAAATACAAGCAACGTCAAGGGTAATTTAAAAACATTGTAACGTGCCGTACAACGGTGGCCCGCCGTTCGGACTTACTTAAATACATACATAAATATGGCAAGGATTTCAGGTATTGATTTACCAAGAAACAAAAGAGGAGAGATCGGTTTAACTTATATCTACGGAATAGGTAGAACAACTGCACAACGTATATTAACTACTGCAGGTATCGATTTGAACAAAAAGGTACAAGATTGGTCTGATGATGAATTATCAGCAATACGTACGATGATTAACGATGAGATTAAAGTAGAAGGTGCTTTACGTTCTGAGGTTCAATTAAACATTAAACGTTTAATGGATATTGGTTGTTACCGTGGCTTACGCCATAGGAAAGGTTTGCCTTCTCGTGGTCAGCGCACTAAAAACAACTCACGTACTCGTAAGGGTAAGAGAAAAACAGTTGCTAACAAGAAAAAAGCTACTAAATAGAAATTGATAGATGTGGGATGTGAGATTCTAGATATGAAAATATCTTTTACTCTGCTCAAATCTGGAATAGAAAGATAAAAATTAGATACTGAGTGCCGAGGTAGCGTTTGTTTCCTATCTCACTTCTCATATCTCAAATCTAAAAAGATAAAATGGCTAAGAGCAAAAAAGTAACAAAAAAACGTATCGTTGTAATTGAGCCTGTTGGACAGGCACACATCAATGCTACTTTCAACAACATCATCGTTACCTTAACAAACAACAACGGACAGACTATTTCATGGTCTTCTGCAGGTAAAATGGGCTTCAAAGGTTCTAAAAAGAACACGCCTTATGCAGCTGGTCAAGCAGCATCAGATTGCGGTAAAGTTGCATTCGACCTAGGTTTGCGTAAAGTTGAGGTTTTTGTAAAAGGTCCTGGTTCAGGTCGCGAATCTGCAATCAGAACTTTACAGGTAGCTGGTATAGAGGTAACATCTATTAAAGATATTACGCCACTTCCACACAACGGATGTCGTCCTCCTAAAAAGAGAAGAGTTTAATTAATTTTAAAGCTAAGAATCTTCGGTTATAGGCCGAATGGTACTTTAAAACAAAACAAAAAATGGCAAGATATACAGGCCCAAAATCAAAAATCGCCCGTAAATTCAGAGAACCAATCTTCGGTCCTGATAAGGTATTAGACAGAAAAAATTATCCTCCTGGGCAGCATGGCTCATCAAAAAGAAGAGGTAAACAATCTGAATATGCAATCCAGTTAATGGAAAAACAAAAAGTAAAATATACTTATGGTGTATTAGAAAAGCAGTTCAGTAACTTGTTTAAAAAAGCATCTTCTCGTGCAGGTATCACTGGAGATAACTTACTTCAATTGTTAGAAGCACGTTTAGATAATACAGTTTATCGTTTAGGTATTTCTACAACCCGTTCTGGTGCACGCCAGTTGGTTAGCCACAAACACGTAACAGTGAATGGCGAAGTTGTAAATATTCCTTCATACCAGTTAAAAGCTGGAGATGTGGTTGCTGTTCGCGAAAAATCTAAATCATTAGAATCAATTAGTAACTCAGTTGCTGGTAGAGCAATCAATAAGTTTGCTTGGTTAGAATGGAACGCTAGTGAATTAACTGGTAAATTCTTAACCTATCCTCAACGTGATGAGATTCCTGAAAACATTAAGGAAAACCTAATCATCGAGTTATACTCAAAGTAATAAATAAGATAGTTAATTGCCTCGAAAGGGCAATTAACTTTTTTCTTGTTACTATATATTCAATAACGAATTTAAAAAATTATAAATGGCAATTTTAGCATTTCAGAAACCAGACAAAGTGATCATGCAGAAATCAACTGATTTCGATGGCACATTTGAATTTCGTCCTTTAGAGCCCGGTTTCGGTGTAACAATTGGTAATGCCTTAAGAAGAATCTTACTTTCTTCATTAGAAGGTTATGCTATTACTACTATTCGTTTTTCAGGCGTTTCTCATGAATTTTCTACCATGAAAGGTGTTGTAGAAGATTTAACTGATATCATCTTAAACTTGAAACAAGTACGTTTTAAGAAAACTGGTGATTCAGGAGATGCTGAGAAGGTTTTTATCATTGTTAATGGTCAAGATCAGTTTAAAGCTGGCGATATCACTAAATTCTCTAACAACTTTACAGTTTTAAATCCAGAGCATGTAATCTGCAATATGGATAAATCTGTTACTTTGGAAGTGGAATTAACCATCAATAAAGGACGTGGTTATGTACCGGCTGAAGAAAATAAAGTTGCTGATGCTGTTGTAGGTGTTATTGCGATCGATTCAATTTATACTCCGATGAAAAATGTGAAATACACGATCGAAAACTTTCGTGTTGAGCAAAAAACGGATTATGAGAAATTGGTTTTAGATATTTCTACAGATGGTTCTATCCATCCAGAAGAAGCATTAAAGGAAGCGGCTAAAATCCTTATCCAACACTTTATGTTATTCTCTGATGAGAACTTGGTGTTAGAATCTCAAGCCAAAGAAGAAACTAAAGAGGTAGATGAGGAAATTTTACATATGCGTAAAATCCTTAAAACTGAATTAGTAGATATGGATCTTTCAGTTAGGGCATTAAACTGCCTAAAAGCTGCAGATATCCGCACCTTGGCAGATTTAGTTTCTTACGATGTTGCTGATATGTTGAAATTCAGAAACTTCGGTAAAAAATCTTTAACTGAGATTCAGGAATTAGTTAAATCAAAAGGTTTGTCGTTCGGCATGAACTTGTCTAAGTTTAAATTAGACGAAGAATAAAATTGTTATAAGTTATAGGCAGTACCAATCACGTAAAGCTTAAAACTTACTACTTTAATAGTAAAATATTATTTCACAGTGTATAATTCCCTCTGCGAAGAGACGGTATACACTTAATTCAAAAACAATGAGACACGGTAAAAAAGTTAATCACTTAGGCAGAACCGACAGCCACAGAAAAGCGATGTTAGCTAACATGGCTACTTCACTAATTAAGCACAAAAGGATATCTACAACTTTAGCTAAGGCTAAAGCATTACGTACATATGTTGAGCCGCTTATTACCAAATCAAAAAACGATACTACGCACTCTCGTCGTACGGTTTTCTCTTACTTACAGGATAAAGAAGTCGTAACTATTTTGTTCCGTGAGGTTGCTGAGAAAGTGGCTAACCGTCCAGGTGGTTATACTCGTATCATTAAGTTAAACAATCGTCAAGGTGATAACGCTGAAATGGCTTTAATCGAATTGGTAGATTATAATGAAGTTTACGGTAAAGATGTAGAGGCAAAAGAGGAGAAGAAAACTACGCGTCGTGGTAGAAGCAAAGCTGCTCCTAAGGCTGCTGAAGCGAAAGCTGACACTACTGAAGAAGTTGCAACTGAAGAAGCACCAGCTAAAGAAGAGCAAAAAGGCGAATAATCTTATTCTATTATAGAATGCTAAATCCCGTTCAAATGAACGGGATTTTTTTTGTGCCTTTTTTCTGTACGGATATACTTTATTTATCTTACTTCACTATGCAATTTGTAAATTAGCCTTAAATCCTTAGAAAATGAAATTTAGGCTTTTAGTTCTCTTTGCACTGCTGTTTATGCAGCTCACTTCAAATGCACAAACAGTAAAGTATACCGATGGAAGTAGTACATGGAATGCAGATTCTTTAGGTAACCATCGGGCAGTTGTTGAATTTAAAGGAACTGGCAAAATCGCACACGTTAGAATCGAATGGCGCAGGCGCGATGAGCATCCTGAAATGAAAAGAGTGATTGTGCAAGATGAACGGGGCAATACGTTGAAAAGTACCACTGAAAATATTTCACGGGAAAGTGGGGATGTTTATTTTAGTGCAAATCGTGCAGGGAAGTACTTCGTCTATTCCATGCCCTATAAGAATGAGGGTAGAAGTAATTACCCTAAGGGTGTTTATTTAAAGCCCTTGCAGACTCTTGAAATAATAAACAGGCAAGTTCCAATAAATGCATTAGTAACCGAGATACAAGCAATTGATGCTTTCAACTCTTTTTATCCAATGGAGGTAATCGCTACACGCAAGGAAACTGCCGCAATTGTTTCTAAGAATCAAACTAAATCTTTTATTGTTTTTCCTGAAGACCGGATGTTTCCGATAAAGATGAAAGGAGATTTGCCTGTGCGTTGGGTTCGGAAAGGACCATCTAATGTATTTATAGGCACAGCAAGCAGAGGCGAGAATTATGCCTTTCAACTTGGTGTTTATGCGCTAACAAATTTGCAAAATGTAAAGGTTACGTACGGTGATTTTAAATCATCAACGGGAAAGGTAATAGCCGCAAATTTTATCAACTGTTTAAATACGAATGGCGTAAGCTACGATAATAAACCGTTAACAGCTGTTGTAAATGTTGCTAAGGGTAATGTTCAACCAATGTGGATCACCGTTAACATTCCAAAAAGTGCTTCACCCGGTGTGTATAGCAATAAGTTTGTGGTTAGTGCAAGCGGAGAAACAAAGGTGATTGATGCTCAATTAACGATAACAAACCAGGTTTTGGCGGATGCCGGTGTCGGGAGACCAGAAAAACAGACCCGATTAACTTGGTTGAATTCTACCATGGCCCAGGCGAATACCGTTGTTGCACCATATACGCCTTTGGTAGTTGAGGGCAATGTGATCTCGTTGCTGGGTAGAAAGTTCGAAATCAATGCAGACGGCTTTCCCAAACAAATTCAGACGTTTTTCAATTCGGAAACGACTGGCTACACCGAAAAACCCACTAACATATTGTACGAACCTATTCATTTTCATTTCTACAACAATCCAAACACTCAGGAGAAATTCATTTCTAGCAATTTCAAAATTGACGCTGAAGCGCCTGGAACTGTTAAGTGGAGTACTACAAATACCTCTTCAAATCTCAAAATGGATGTGGAGGGTGCGATTGAATTTGATGGCTATGTGCATTATGTGGTAAAAGTAACTGCGTTAAACGATGTAAACTTTAGTAACGTAGATTTTCATGTCCCTTTTAATAAAAATGCCACCAAATACCTCATGGGCTTAGGACAGAAAGGTGGTGTAAGACCAGATACTGTTAAATGGAAGTGGGATGTGGCCAACAAAAACCAAGATGCCGTATGGATTGGTAACGTTAATGCAGGTTTATATTATAGCTTACGCGATGAGCATTATGTTCGTCCGCTCAATACTAATTTTTATCTCCAAAAGCCCTTGCAGTTGCCTAAATCATGGGGAAACGAACAAAAGGGTGGCATACAAATTAATGTAAAAGGCGGTTCGATGCTAGCTGATAATTTTACCGGAGCAAGGAGTATGAACAAAGGGGACGTGTTGTACTATAATTTTAATCTCTTAATTACACCTTTCCATTTATTGGATACGGATTTTCAATGGGACAATCGCTTTTACCATAAATATGGAAACTTAGATAGCATTAGAGCAACCGGAGCAACGGTGGTTAATATCCATCACGCTACGCCGATTAATCCATGGATCAATTACCCATTTATCGAATGGAAAAAAATGCATAGCTATGTTGATGAAGCTCATCAAAAAGGGTTAAAAGTAAAAATCTATAATACGGTTCGTGAGCTCTCTAACCATGCTTATGAATGGCCTGCTTTAAGGAGCTTGGGTACAGAGGTATATTCTCCAGGTAAAGGCGGTGGTTTTAGTTGGCTGCAAGAACATTTAGATTCGAACTATATAGCAGCTTGGTTTGTGCCTGAAATTAAAGATGCAGCCATTATCAATAGTGGTATGAATCGCTGGCATAATTATTACGTAGAAGGAATGAACTGGTTGGTTAAAAATGTTGGTATTGATGGCGTTTACCTTGATGATGTGGCTTTTGATCGCGTGACCATGAAACGTATTAAGCGGGTGTTAACGCAGGATAACCATCCTGGGATAATTGATTTACATTCGGCCAATCAATTTAACAAAAACGACGGGTTCAATAATTCTGCCATCTTATATATGGAGCATTTTCCATACCTTAATAGGTTGTGGTTTGGTGAATATTTCGACTACGAAAAGAATAATCCAGATTTCTTCCTAACTGAAATTAGCGGCATTCCATTTGGTTTAATGGGCGAAATGTTACAAGACGATGGCAACCCATGGCGAGGAATGATCTACGGTATGACCAATCGTCTCGGATGGTCTGAAAAAAGTGATCCTAAGCCTTTGTGGCAAACTTGGGATGCTTTTGGTATTAAGGGCGCTGAAATGATTGGTTACTGGAGCGACAATTGCCCCGTTAAAACCGATCATCCAAAAGTATTAGCTACCGTTTATAAACAGAAGGGTAGAACAATGATTGCTCTGGCGAGTTGGGCAGAAGATGATGTGATTGTTAATTTGAGCATTGATTATAACCGTTTGGGCTTGCGGGCAGATCAGGTAAAAATTTCTGCACCTAATATCGATAATTTTCAAAATGGAACCAGTTATCACAATGGGAAATCAATTCCAATTCCAAAGGGAAAGGGTTTAATATTGTTAGTTGAATAAAGGAAAATGGCCAGCTTGATATAAGCTGGCCATTTCTTATTAATTGATGTATTCGGAAATATATCTTCGCCAGTCTACACCAAATGGGATAACAATGTATCTCCCTTGGGGGCTAACCAAAAATTTAGAAGGCCATGAGGAAACATGATAACTTGTCTCAATTTGAGTATCAGACATGATCACGGGAAAAGAATAGCCAAAGTTTTTCAGATAAGCTTTTACAGCAGATTCAGTATCTCTACTGGCAATGGTGATTAAATTTAATTTCGGCATTTCACCATTGATTGCACTATTATATACTTTCTGTAGATCTGGGTGTTCTCTTCTACAGGGCTCGCACCAGGTTCCCCAAAAATCGATTAACGTCCACGATCCTTTGCTTTGTTCCAGACTATATTGCTTACCGTCGATTTGCTTAAGAGCAAATATTGGGGCTGGTTTTGCCTTCTTGTTAAATTCTTCCAGCCAAACATCCTTAAATTTTTCCTGATCTTTAAAAAGTGCTTTCGCTTTTGCTTTGTAAGATGGATCAGTCATCGAAACGGTCATCATTACATCTAACTTATCAGCATCGTTTCCCAATACAGCAATATAATCATCTTCAAATGAAGATTTTTCATCACCAAATAAAAAAATCATATCATAAAAATAGGCGTGTTTGACAGATTTGTCTAGTGCATCTGGGCTATATTGGAAGGCGAATTTTAAATAAGTCAATTTCTCATCTTTATCCAATTGGGGGTTTTGAGAAAGGATGAAATTACAATAGGCTAGCATATACCGATACCAGCTTCGTTGTTCTTGAATTGATCTAGAAATATTAGAGCTTTCTCCGATTTGATGATCTTTTAGATTTTGGTAGATTCTCTGGATGATGAGATCCGCATTGGAGCGAAGCTTTTCATTGTTATACATCACTTTGGCAATTAGTAATCCATAACGTGCTTTGCGTTGCGAATAGAAATCAGTACTTTGTGTTAAATATTTCAAATATTCATTTCCAATGATCCTAAGTTTTTCGGTATTGTTGAGATTATCTTGTGCATCTACCCAATGCGAAATTCCATAAGCGTTGTCTCTTATTTCTGTATTGGCATCATGTTTTATCTGCTCTAAAATAATGTAGGCGTTTTTTCGCTTTTCTTTAAATCTTTTCCGAGCGGAATCGACCGTTACGTTATGCTTTTTTAGAGATTCAAGAAACGCACCATTTTCAAATAATTTAGTTTCATCAAATTCAAGAAACTCCTGTGCGAAACTATTGTGTAGCAAATCATCAGTCGAGTTATGATCAAGCGCTGCTAAATTTCTTAAAAAAAATAGTGCAGAATCTGGATTCTTTTCGTGGGTTCTTTGGAAACCGTTAAAATTGCTAACGTGCAGATTTACGTTGTATTGGCCGAAACCCAAATTTGCCAGGGTTACTAAAATAAGGAGTAGCGTTAATTTTTTCATTGGATCTCAACTAGATTTTTACATTTTCCATACCATACTGTTTTAAGACATCGATAGGTACGCCTGTCCATTGGTTCGGCGCATTACCTGCGTAGCCAATATCTTTTACACCAATTTCCGTAGTGTAAAAACCAGATGCTGTTAAATTCCTCATTCTTTCGAAGAAAACCACTCCAGCTCTAACCTCTGGCTTTGCTTTTTTCGGGTAGGCTATTTCATCAATGATAGCGATCTGTTCCGTTTCTGAGGCATCAATAAATGATTTGGCAAACTTGTTAAAGCAATAAACATCTAACCATTTTAAGCCGCCACGCATGGGCACTTGGTGTTCTGGTATATCTTTCACTATAAACTCAATAAATGCTGGAACCTTGGCGTCGGATGCGCTGCCAGAAATATCATCTTTCGGAATAATAATATCAGCCAGGATGGTAATGGTAGCCATTTCATGTTTGGTAAAAAATGTTTCGGCCTTTAATCTCTTATCGCGGTCAATTTCCCACTGCTCTCGCCCAGCTTCTTTAGCTCCTTCTTCTTTAGCTACTTCAACCGTTGGATTTTCGGGTTGCTTGCAAGCCTCTAACACAACTGATGTACTTACAACGGTTAAGCCTAGTGCTTTTATGGAATCTCGTCTGTTCATCTCGTATTGATTTAAATGTTTTGTTTTTTCTTTTGTGCCAAAATGTATTCTGCTGTGCGCATAGATAAGGCTAGAATCGTCCATGTAGCGTTTTTATCGCCCTGTTGTACAAACGGACCTGCATCTACAACAAATAGATTTTTGCAATCGTGTGCCTGGCAGTACTTATTCAAAGCCGATTTAGATGGATCATCGCCCATGCGTATAGTGCCTACTTCATGGATAATTTTTCCAGGTGGCAACAGGCCATAATTGGTTTCGGCACCTTGTATTTCTGAGGTTACTACAGCGCCCATTTCTTTCATCATGCTTAAAAAGGTTTCCTGCATGTGTTTGGCTTGCAAAATTTCTTCTTTTGCCCATTTATAGTGGAACCGGAGAACGGGTATTCCAAATTTATCTACCGTATTGGGGTCAATCTCACAGTAATTATCGGCTCTGGCTATAGCGGTTCCTCTTCCAGCCATGCCTATCGTAGTCCCATAAAAGCGGCGGTAATCATCTTTTAGTGATTTCCCATAGCCACCGGCATCTTTCATTTTTCCATCACGACCAGGAACCATACCGTTCATTTGGGCAACGCCACCGCCAAAACCATAGGCAGGCATACCCATTCCTCCCCAGTATTCGATATGGTAGCCTCTAGGGAAATCAAGTTTCTTGTTATCTAGCCACCACGGCGAATAAATATGTACACTGCCCAAACCATCTTCATTATAACGTTTTCTATCCATTAACTGCGGAAGAAAACCAGAAACACTTGCACCAGTAGAATCGTGCAGGTATTTGCCCACTACGCCACTGCTGTTAGCTAATCCATTGGGATGAGCGGAAGATTTTGAGTTGAGAAGAATCCTGGCAGACTCACAGGCGCTAGCACCTAAGATGACCAATTTGCCATTAACCTGGTATTCTTGCAAATCTTTACGGTTAACGTACGAAACCCCTTTAGCTGTTCCATCTTTATCCGTTACTACTTCCCTTACCATGGCATCTGTAATTACAGTTAAATTTCCGGTTTTTACAGCTGGGATAACAAGGCAGGAAGAGGAGGAGAAGTCGCCATAAACTTTACAGCTTCTGCCACATTGGCCACAGTAAAAACATGGTGCCCTGTCGCTATTATTGGGGAGTGGTTCTGTTAATACAGATCCTCGTCCTGGAATAACCTTTACCCCGGCCTTATCTGCACCTTTCTTAATAAAAAGCTCTGTTAGGCGGGGCTTTGGTGGTTTCATAAATATTCCATCAGGCTCATTGGCTAAACCCTCTTTAGTACCGTAAATTCCGATTAACCGATCTACTTTGTCATAAAAAGGCTTAACATCATCATAAGTAATTGGCCAGTCGTCTGTTAAACCATCTTTTGCCTGGAAATCTAATGGTCCCATTCTAAGCGAAATTCTTCCCCAATGGTTAGTCCTGCCCCCGAGCATCCGAGATCTAAACCATTCGAATTCGGTTTTATTTTTAGTGGTATAGGGTTCGCCTTCTAGTTCCCAACCTCCGTAAGAAGCATCGAAATCGCCAAAGGGACGCACCGTATTTGCACCTCGTCGGGGCGATTCCCAAGGCCATTTTAATTGATGTGCATCAATTCTTGGATCGAAATATTGTCCTGCTTCCAGCATCAATACCTTCTGCCCTGAATTTGCTAAGATGTAAGCTGCCATTCCGCCACCGGCTCCAGAGCCAACAATAATAGCATCATAAACAGTTGGCGATTTTTTTATTTGAAAGTCACTCATGAAATTTTGATAAAATGATATGATTATCCTAATCTAAACTTAATTTTTTTTAATTAAAAGTAAAAGGCATCAATCTACAGGCATTAGTGCAATGCTTTATCCAGGTAAAACTAAATCGAATTACTTCAATAATTGATCAATGGTGTGTGAGCCAAATATTTTAGATTAAAATACAGTCGAACGATAGATTTCTTAAGGGTTTAAGTCGCTCTATTGTTACATTATTAATGATGAGCTTCCTTACCGATAAAATGATTTATCTTTGGATTTTAAACCTTATTGAATGGTATTTTCGGCACATATAGATCAGTTTATTTCCGCGTTAGAATCAAGCTTAGTTTCTGAAGACTTCGTTAAGCTATCATTAGGGAATTATAAGGGCAGCGAAGAGCATTTAAAACAACTATTGGTCCGTCGGGTTTTGATCAAAAGAGTTGATAAATTAGCTATCACATTTAGGTACAAAACACGCGATGTTGTAAAGAATTTTAGTGTACCTGAGGGCATGAATGTAGTTGGTGAATACCTTGGTGCTGGATTTAAAATTGCAACACTTTTTACCGTAAATAAAGATATCATATTCGAGGAATTGAATAATGGAAAAGTGGTATTTAGAGAGGCTGCGGCGTCTGCAAAGACTCCACCTAATAAGCTTCACGATAAAGAAAAGTCGAGATTGATCAAGCCTCAGGCTAAGGGGTATTTATCTGAATTGAAAATTACGGATGCTGATGGTCAGGTTTATAAGAATGCACAGGATAAATTTCGCCAGATTAATCATTACATTGAGATATTGAATGCTTTGATCAAAGAGCTGCCAGGAGGCACCATTAAAAAAGTTGCCGACATGGGTTCTGGAAAAGGCTACTTAACCTTCGCCCTTTACGACTATCTACATTCGGTTTTGAATTTAAACGCGGAAGTTGTTGGCGTGGAATATAGGCAGGACATGGTTGATTTGTGCAATGAAGTGGCAAGGAAATCTGGTTTCAGCCAGTTAAATTTTATTCAAGGAACCATAGAGGGCTACCAGGCAGCAAATGTAAACTTGCTAATTGCGCTGCATGCTTGCGATACCGCAACTGACGATGCTATTTACAAGGGAATTAAGGCAAATGCCGAGCTCATTGTGGTGGCACCTTGTTGCCATAAACAAATTCGTAGAGAAATTGAAGTAAGCAAGGTTAAAAATGATGTTTCATTTCTTACAAAGTATGGTATCTTTTTAGAGCGGCAAGCAGAAATGGTTACTGACGGAATAAGGGCACTTATACTGGAATATTTCGGCTATAAAACCAAAGTTTTCGAGTTTATTTCTGATGCACACACACCAAAAAATGTATTGGTTGTAGGCATTAAGCGTACAGATAACTTAAAACCCACCGAGGCAGCCGAAAAAAAGGCGGAAATTTTAGCAAAAATCAAAGACATTAAAGCCTATTTTGGAATAGGTTATCACCACCTGGAACGGATGTTAGCATTGTAGTAATAAAGTTTTTGGTTGAGGTGAATAGTTGAGACACTAACCGAATACTTAGCTTCAAAGTAGTTAAATATTAAACAGATTTATAATCCCATTACTTAAGAACTACAAGCTTAATGTTCCGTTTGGCGCACACTCTATTCTCAAAATCTGAAAGCTTAATTCAAGAAATGTTTGGCACCTGTAGGCCTTAACTATTTAAAATGAAGAAGGATTAATGCCAATAACGCCGGAATAGCTTGCACGTATAGAATTCTTTTGCTTGCAGTTGCAGCGCCGTAAAAGCCAGCTGTAATTACACAGCATAAAAAGAAGATAGCTACATAAAATTTCCAGTGGGGGTCCTCAATCAATAATGACCAAATTAATCCAGCCGCCAAAAACCCGTTATACAGGCCTTGGTTTGCGGCCAAAGTTTTGGTAGGCTCGAATAGCTCTTTTGGGATGCTTTTAAAAATGCCAGGCGCTTTAGTAGTCCAGGCAAACATCTCTAACCAGAAAATGTAGATGTGGATGATGGCTACAATGCCAATTAGAATTTGAGCGACTGTTTGCATGACTCTTTGGTTTGTTTGAAGTTACAATAAATTCGTGTAAACTCATAGTCAACCAATAAACTCATTATTTATGCTAGAATAGTAGATGTTCTGGTTATGCTAACGATAAAAATAATCTTAAGATTTATCCCTAAAAAAACGCGATCAAAAAAAAAAGACCACCTCTCGATGATCTTTCTCTCTGATATTTTAGAGATTATTTAACTTGTCCCTGGGCTCTTGCAATGTATGCATCTACTAATTGCGCCTCTGCACTTTCAGGATATTGTGTTTTAATCTTGGTGTATGCATCTACGGCACCGCTAAAATCTTTTAGGTTTTCATTTACTAAACCTAATTTCTTTAAGAACATTGGCGATGTAAATTTGCTCGCTTTATCTGATGCTTTTTTGTAATAAGTGGCCGCCTGTTTGTAATCTTTCAATTCACTGTAGGCATCTCCCAATAAGCCTAACGCCAATGGATCTGCAACCGGACTGCCTGTAGCACTATATTTTCCTAAAGCATCAATTGCCTGTTTGTACTCACCTTTACGTAAATAAATTCCGCCCAAGTATAAATTCGCTATATTTGCTGATTTTGTATTATCATATTCTTTAGCAATTTCTTCCAAGCCTGGATATCCACCTTCACCTTTAACGGCTTTATTAGATAACGAGTCTACGCCTACATATGACTCTGCTTTATACATCTTGCTTGCAGCTTCTTCTGCACGGCCTTTTAAGTACACATTTTGATACCAAAAATATACGCCGATTAATAAAACTACAGCCCCTGCAATAAAAAGTAAGCTTTTATTATTTTCTTGTACGAATGAACCTTTTTTAATAGGTTGAGTAGTTTGGTTATCTGTTGTAGACATGTTTGTTTAAAAAATTAAGATTGCAAAAATACATTTTTCAATCAAAGTATCAACCTTTATTTTTAAGTATTTAATTAAACATTAGTTATTTAGAGGGTAAAAAACGGTAAATTGCGCCATATTTATGTGGTTAAAGAATATTACGCTCCTAAATTTTAAAAACTATAACGATGCAGATCTTCACTTTTCTGATACTGTAAACGTTTTCACCGGGAATAATGGTTCTGGCAAAACCAATATGCTTGATGCCATCCACTATTTGTGTCTCTGCAAAAGTTATTTTAATCCGATTGATGGACAACAAATCAAGGCTGGCGAAGAGGTTTTTATGATTCAGGGTGATTTTAGCAGGAATGAGAAGAATGAAAAAATTAGCTGCGGTGTAAAGCGAAATCAGAAAAAACAGTTTAAGCGTAACAAAAAGGAATACGATAAATTGGCAGATCATATCGGATTATTTCCCGTGGTAATGGTTTCACCATATGATGTTAATCTAATAATGGAGGGGAGTGAGGAGCGTCGCAAATTTATCGATAATGTGATTTCGCAAACTGATTCACACTACCTCGATCAGCTTATTGGCTATAACCGAGTTTTATTGAATCGGAATGCACTGCTGAAGCAGATTGCACAAACACGCAAGTACGACCCAACGTTGCTCGAAATTCTTAACGACCAACTTGTGGCGGCAGGAAATAGAATTTTTGCTGTTAGAAAAGCGTTCATGGATGCATTTATTCCATTGTTTGATGAATACTATGCTTATCTTACCGAACAAAAGGAAACTGTATCGCTCAATTATCAATCTCAATTGATTGACATGTCTTTTGAATTGCTGTTGAAACAGACGGTTGAGAAAGATCGGATACTTGAGCGTACCACAACGGGAATTCATAAAGACGAATTGGCTTTTGTTATTAATGAAATGCCTTTAAAGAAATTTGGATCTCAAGGGCAACAAAAATCTTTTTTGATTGCGTTGAAGCTTGCTCAATACGCCTACCTGGCAAAAAACAAGGGGTTTAAGCCTTTGTTATTGTTGGATGATATTTTTGACAAGCTTGATGATCACCGTGTGGAGAAGTTAATGCAAATGGTATCTCACCAAGATTTCGGGCAAATATTTATTACAGATACAGGTATGGAACGGGTAAAATCTATTTTCGATAGGATACAAGTCGATGTAACTTTATTTGAAGTTGAGGAGGGAAAGATAAAACATGCGTAAACCCAATGATATTACCATGAAAGATGCCATCAGCAAGATGCTGGATGTGTATCGTTTGCGCAAGAAGTTTGATGAAACATCAATTGTTGCGATTTGGCCAGAAATTATGGGAACGGCTATTGCAAATAGAACCAAGCAAATCTATATTAAAGATAAGAAGTTGTTCATCAGAATAGAATCTTCTGTTATTAAAAATGAGCTCGTCCTCGTGCGCCATGGTATTATACAGAAGTTAAATGAACACGCTGGTAGTGAAGTAATTAACGAAATGGTTTTTTTGTAACACGCTCCAATAAAAAAGGTGCTGAAATATTCATTTCAACACCCGATATAAAGATCTTTAAGTTGAGTAGCCTAACTCCGGCCTCCGCCAAAAATTTTGGCTAAAATCCAGATTAATAATGCAACCACTATTACTACTATAATAATACCAGACCAAACGCCGGCTTTAAATATACCTCCTACAAGTTCGCAACTGCTTAAGGTAGTGCATAAAAATGCGATTAGTGCTATTGGGAATAATTTTCTCATATTGATGTTAATTTGTAATAGCTAACATTCAATATTCAAGAAAGTTTTACCAGAGTGCTATTTGCCGTTAACTTTTAGCAATTCTACTTCAAAAATTAAGGTGCTATATGGTGGAATATCTGCACCAGCACCCCGTTCGCCGTATGCCAACTGATAAGGAATGAAAAATTTATACTTCGAACCTGCTGGCATTAACTGCACACCCTCTGTCCAGCCTGGTATTACACGATTCAATGGGAAACTTATTGGCTCTCCTCTATCATAAGAACTGTCGAACTGTTTACCGTTCAATAAAGTTCCCTTGTAATGAACCAATACAGAATCGGTTGCAAGCGGTTTAACACCCGTACCTGCTGTTAAAACTTCGTATTGTAAACCGCTTGGAGTAGTTTGTACCCCTGCTCTTTTCTTGTTTTGATCTAAAAAATCTTGTCCTTCTTTCATAATTGGTGCAAATTTAATTTTATTAGCGGCAGTCTCTGCTTTATTTTTAGCCTCAGATGCTTTTGTGATAGCTTCATTGATGCATGCCTGCGCTTGTTCTTGCGTTAGAACCACTTTTCCGCCTGTAAATGCATCTTTAAGACCCTTTAGTAGGGCGTCATAATTTAATACCGTTAATCCAGTAGATTTTAAGCCTGAACCTATAGAGGTGCCAAAGGCATAGCTTGTAGAATCTAGCGCAGATTTTAAAGCAATGGGTGCTGTAATGGGTTTAGCAGTAGCGGTAGTTTTTTTTGCAACAGGCTTTTTTGCTGCTGGTTTAGTTTGTGCGTAGCTGGCAATTGCTAAGGTAGAAACACATGCCGCCATAATAATTTTTTTCATTGATTATAATGATGATTGGTTAAATCGATTAAAGTTCGAAAGATACAAAATTGATAAAACAATAAAACCCCGAAATAATCGAGGTTTTATCTAAAATTATTTTTTCAATACTAGAAACGCTCGTCTGCCTTAAAGAAGAAATCGCCTTCAATTGCGGCGTTCTCATCAGAATCTGATCCATGTACAGCATTTGCATCAATAGATTTTGCATATTTCTGGCGGATAGTTCCCTCTGCAGCTTCAGCAGGATTTGTAGCACCAATTAATTTCCTAAAATCTTCGATAGCATTATCTTTCTCCAAAATTGCAGCAACAATAGGGCCTGAAGACATAAAGCTAACTAAATCTTTATAGAAAGGACGTTCAGCATGAACTGCGTAAAACTGACCAGCAGTTTCATCAGTTAATTTTGTATATTTTAATGCGATGATTTTAAAACCTGCAGTAGTAATGTCATTAATGATAGATCCAATGTGGCCATTTGCTACAGCATCAGGCTTGATCATGGTAAAAGTTCTGTTAGTGCTCATTGTAATTTGATATCAATTTTTTTGCAAAAGTACGTTTTAATTGATGAATTACCAACATCTATAACAGCTGCTTGGGTAGGGTTGTTGCATTATTTATCATACTAAAAAAATGCGACCGATTTAATACATTAAGCCAAGCTAAAATCCTTTAATACTATATTAAAATTACTTAGCTTTGCAGCGCAAAAAAATATGCTTACACTTACCGCATTAAAATCTTTACTGGCTACACCACAACGAATTGTGATTACCACGCACCATAAGCCCGATGGGGATGCAATGGGGTCGTCGTTAGGGTTGTACAGTTATCTCATTCAAAAAGGACATCACGTAAAAGTGATTACTCCAACCGATTATCCAAGTTTTTTACATTGGATGCCTAATAATGCCGATGTGCTTATTTTTACGGCAGAGCAAGAGCGGGCTGCCCAGCTCGTTAATGATGCATCTATAATCTTTTGTTTAGATTTCAACACCCTTAGTCGGATCAATGAGTTAGGAGAGTTGGTGAGGGCATCGGGAGCCCGCAAGGTAATGATAGATCATCATTTAGAGCCCGAGGATTTCGACGATTACCGCCATTGGGATATTAATGCATGTGCAGCAGCACAGTTGGTTTATGATTTCATCGTGAACCAGTTAGAAGATAAAGAAGGTATCAATAAAGATGTTGCAGCGTGTTTGTACACGGGTATTATGACAGATTCTGGTTCTTTCCGCTTTGCCTCTGCAAATTCTACCGTGTACAGGATAGCCGCTGATTTAATAGATCTTGGTGCAGATCATGCTAAAATTCATCAGTTGGTGTATGATAACGCTAGCGAAGATCGTTTAAGGTTCTTAGGTTATTGTTTATCCAATAAACTAGAAGTGATAAGGGAATTTAATACCGCTATAATCTCTGTTACAAAAGAAGAATTGGCGCAGTTTAACAGTGCTACCGGAGATACAGAGGGTGTGGTAAATTTTGCCTTATCTATTAATGGAATTCGTTTGGCAGCACTGATTATCGAAAGAACAGATAAGGTTAAGCTTTCTGTAAGGTCTACAGGCGATTTTCCTGCAAATGAAATCTGTAAAAAGTACTTTAATGGTGGCGGGCACAGAAATGCGGCCGGCGGTGCCGCAGAAAAACCACTTACTGAGGTGGTAGATAAGTTTAAATCAATATTAGCAGAATATAAAAATCAATTAATTGCGTAAAGCAGATAACCAAATTAAATAAAGTTTAAATACAAAATGAAAAAAGGAATTATTGTTCTTTTAGCAGCAACCTTGGGTTTAGCAGCTTGTAACAAAGAGAAAAAAGGTGCTGGTGGTTTATTATACACGGTTCACCATACAGAAGGAAACGAGAAAATCAAGGAAGGCGATATCGTAAAGATGAACTTCATCCAAAAGAATGAAAAAGATTCAGTTTTGGGAAGTACTTATGAGAACGAAAATCCACAGGTTTTTCCGGTACAAAAGAAAATGTATGCTGGCGACATGAATGATGTACTTACGTTATTCGGAGAAGGTGATAGTGCTACATTTAAAATTAACTTAGATACGATGGCTTTTTATAGCAAACAACCAAAGCCAGAGCAATTTAAAAACGATAAGTATCTAACGTTTACTGTAAAAATCGAAAAAGTATTCAAAAAGAATGCTGGTGAGGCCGATTCTACATTCAACAAAAGGGCTGGTGAATTTTTCCAGGCGGATTTCAAAGCTTCTGCAGAGAAAAAGAAAAATGCTGAAGAAGGAAAGATCAAAGCATACGTTGCAGATAACAACTTGAAAACTCAAACATCTGCAAGTGGTTTACAGTACATCATTACTGCGCCAGGAAATGCCGAGCGTGCCCAATTAGGCGATACTGTAACCTTGAATTATACTGGTAAATTAGCTAAAAAAGACGCTAAGGGAAAATATCCTATATTTGATACAAGCGATGAGAAATTAGCGAAAGCTGAAAATAAATTCCAGGTGGGCAGACCATACGGGCCAACTAAAATGGCTCTTGGTGGAACTATTCCAGGTTTTACAGAGGCCTTGCAACTTATTGGCAAGGGCGGTAAAATTACTGCAATAATTCCTTCAAAACTTGGCTATGGCGAGCAAGGTGCCCCACAAGTTGGTATTATGCCTTACAATCCAATTGTATTTGATATCGAAATTACGGATATTAAAAAAGCGCCAGCTCAATCTGCAGTACCAAGCAATAAATAATCACAAAAAACTTTTGTAAGTGTTGCTCGTAAAGGGTAACACTTTTTTTATGTTAAATAAATAGATCAGTATGAAAAGAAGAGTTGTTATTTTATTCGCGGCAGCTACAGCCTTGGTTGCTTGTAATAAATACGAGAAAGGTGAAGGCGATATGACCTACAAAATCTACAATAGCGAGGGTAAGCCCAAAATACAAGAGGGAGATTTTGTAAAACTAAACGGTATTCAGGTTATAGAAACCGCCAATGGCGATTCTACTTTGGTAAATACCTACGACAATGAGCGGCCTGCGTTTTTCCCAATTGGTAAAGCAATGTTTAAGGGCGACATGGTTGCTGCATTAAAACTGTTGGGTGAGGGAGATAGTGCAGCGTTTAGGCTAAACTTAGATTCTATGGCTAAATATTCGGGACAGCCAAAACCCGCCGGAAGTAAAGATAACTTTTCTACTTTTACAGTGAAGATTGAGAAGGTATTGCATAAGGCAGCAAATGAGCCAGATTCTCTTTTCGAGAAAAAGAAAAGAACATTTTTCGAGGATGAGTACAAGGCGCTGATTGCAAAAAATAAAGCAAGTGAAAATGCAAAGATTAGTAAATACATTGCTGATAATAAACTAAAGACACAAACAACATCATCCGGATTACAATACGTAATTGAAGCGCCAGGTAATGCAGATCGTGCAACGTTAACTGATACCATTATGGTTGATTATACAGGTCAGTTCACGAATAAAAAAGCAGATGGCAAACTAAATGTATTTGATACCTCTGATGCAAAAATTGCCAAAGAGACTGGAATATATTCACCAATGGCACAATACGCAGCCCGTCCTCTTGTTTTAAACCAATTGGCACCAGGTTTTATCGAAGGCGTTCAACTGATCGGTATAGGTGGTAAAATTAAAATAATCATTCCATCCAAACTTGGTTATGGAGAAAACGGTGGTGGGCCGATTAATCCATTTACACCATTGATATTCGATATCGAGATAAAAGCAATCAAGAAAGCTTCTGGGGTGGCCAGCACTGCTCCAAGCGCATCTGCTTTACCAAGATAGATTTAAAAGTTGAAAGCATAAAAAAGGTTAGCATGAATGTGCTAACCTTTTTTCGTTTTTCGTATACCTACACCGCTTCAATTTCCAGTACCTTCGAGGTGCGTGCTCTTGTTGCCTCGCAAAGAGTGGCATCATTTGCAAGTTCTGCACCATAAGTTGGGATCATTTCCTTTATTTTATTTTGCCACTCATCAGTAGCCAAATCTTCCTTAAAGCAGCGGTCTAATAATTCTAACATAATAGACACAGCGGTAGAAGCACCCGGAGATGCACCTAGTAGCGCAGCAATTGATCCGTCTGCGGCACTAACAACCTCCGTTCCAAATTCTAGTATCCCTCCTTGCTTTTCGTCTTTCTTAATTACCTGTACACGCTGGCCCGCATATTCCAATTCCCAGTCTTGCAGCTGGGCTGTAGGTAAATATTCCTTTAGTGCTTCGAGTCTATCTTGCGGCGATTGCCTTACTTGTTCAATTAGATATTTCGTTAAATCAAGATTGTGCAATCCGGCAGAAATCATCGGTCTAATGTTGTTCAGTTTTATCGACTTGGGAAGATCGAGAAACGAACCGTTTTTCAGGAACTTCGTGCTAAAACCAGCGTAAGGACCAAAAAGGAGGGCCTGTTTGCCATTTATCATTCGGGTATCTAAATGAGGTACAGACATTGGTGGCGCACCTACAGCAGCCTTTCCATAAACTTTTGCATGATGCTTGGCAATGATTTCTTCATTAGTGCATTTTAACCATTGTCCGCTTACCGGGAAACCGCCAAAGCCTTTTCCTTCAGGGATGTCAGATTTTTCGAGGAGTGGTAGCGAACCACCGCCAGCGCCTATAAAAACAAATTTTGCTACACGCTTGCGTTTATCGCCAGTAGACAGATCTTTAACTTTAACACTCCAGTTGCCATCTTTATTCTTTGTTAAGTTCCTAATCTCATGGTTGAAATAGAGACTCACATTTGGTTGTTCTTTTAAATGGTTGAACATGTCTCGGGTTAGTGAGCCGAAGTTAACATCAGTTCCTAAATCCATTTTTGTAGCAGCAATTTTCTCGTTTTTCTTCCTGCCGTTCATAATCAGTGGTGCCCAGTTTTTAACAGTTTCTGCATCTTCGGTATATTCCATTGCGCTAAACAAAATGGATTTACGTAATGCTTCATAACGTTTTCTGAGATAGTCTACGTTTTTTTTACCCCATACAAAACTCATATGCGGAATTTTTCTGATAAAGTTTTCGGGATTTGAAATCAATCCTTTTTCTAGAAGGTATGCCCAAAATTGCTTCGAAACCTCAAAGTTTTCAGCAATCTGAATCGCTTTTTTAGTTTCTACCGTTCCATCCTTTTTTTCGGGGGTGTAATTTAATTCGCAGAAAGCAGAATGGCCCGTACCTGCATTGTTCCATGCGTCGGAACTTTCTGCTGCTGCGATATCAAGTCTCTCGTAAATCTCTATGCTTAAACCCGGTTCTAACTCTTTTAACAAAACACCGAGTGTTGCGCTCATGATCCCAGCGCCAATCAGAATTACATCTGCGTCAGTTTTACCAACTGTCTTTTTCTTTTTTGTCATCTTATTATTAAGGAATTACAAATTTAGAAGGATTTCAAACATTAAAAGAATTTTACATGCTCCTTATAGCAATAAAAAATGCAAAATTTACATTTAAAACATTACTAATGGCCACCCAAATCAAAATCCAGTCCAAATAATCAATATTTAGATGTATATTCTTAAAAAAGACAAATATTTTACTTCGAACGCATTAATATACCATATTGATCTAATTAGCAAGCCATTCTGAGTACTACTTTTTTAGGTATTTAAAGATGAAAAGTTATTTAAATAACCAACATTTTATTACAAGTCTTAAACATTTGAGCGCTGTAACTTTTGATTCGGAATGTTTAACTTTGTACCATGATCGATTTACCAGTAGTACCTGCTGTAACTGAAGTGAAACGTAAGCCAGATTGGCTCCGTGTTAAACTGCCCGTTGGGAAGGAATATGCACAAGTACGTAGTTTAGTTGATACACATAAGCTACACACCATTTGCGAAAGTGGTAATTGCCCAAATATGGGCGAATGCTGGGGTGCAGGTACGGCAACTTTCATGATCTTAGGGAACATTTGTACACGCAGCTGTTCGTTTTGCGCCGTAGCTACCGGTAGGCCATTAGCAGTGGATGTTGATGAACCGAGTCGTGTTGCAAATTCTGTTAGATTAATGGGTGTAAAACATTGTGTAATTACATCTGTAGATAGAGATGATTTAAAAGATGGCGGTTCCATCATTTGGGCAGAAACGCTTCAGGCCATTCGGAAAGAGAGCCCAGTTACGACGTTGGAAACACTTATTCCCGACTTTAAGGGTCAATGGGATAATCTTTATCGAGTTTTAGAGGAGCGTCCAGAGGTTGTTTCACATAATATGGAAACTGTAAAACGACTTACAAGACAAGTGAGAATACAAGCAAAGTACGATAGAAGCTTGGAGGCTTTGAAAAGGATTTCTGAATTCGGTTTGAGAACAAAAACCGGAATTATGCTCGGTTTGGGAGAAACAGAAGAGGATATTTTCGAAGCGATGGACGATTTAGTAGCTAATGGTGTACATATCTTAACACTTGGTCAGTATTTACAACCCACTCGTAATCACCATCCGGTTGTAGATTGGATTCATCCAGATACATTTGCCATGTATAAAGAAGCCGGTCTCGCTAAAGGACTTAAATATGTAGAAAGTGGGCCACTTGTGCGTTCATCATACCACGCAGAAAAGCATCTTTTTCCAATCGACGGAATACTATAACATAACTTAGTTTTTAAAAGGCATAAAAATGTTTTAAAAATAGCACTTCAAAATGGAGTATGTATTTAAAACATTTTTTTGGTTTATGTGTTCTGTATTGTATCTTAGTAACCAATAGTGACTGCATTAAAAAGACAAACCCTAACCGAGCCTGAACTTGTTCATGCCCTCCAGTCGAGAGATTCCGGAGCGCTGAAAACACTGTACAGTATGTATTCTTCTGCACTTTATGGTGTTATTTCGCGTATTATCACGCATACTGAACTTGCTGAAGACGTTTTACAGGAGACCTTCGTGAAGATATGGCAATCTGCCGAATATTACGACAATACCAAGGGCCGCTTGTTTACCTGGATGATGAATATTGCCAGGAATTTATCTATTGATAAGTTGCGATCCAAAGACTTTAAGAATTCACTCAAAAACCAAGATATAGAAAATAACGTAAGTTTCGTTGATGAACAAAACAAGGTTACCTTTAATCCAGATGTTCTTGGAGTTAAGCAACTTGTTGGAAATCTTAAGCCGGACTTACAAGCCGTTCTTGATTTAGTTTATTACAAAGGCTACACTCATGTGGAGGCCGCAGAAAAGTTAGATCTGCCATTGGGGACTGTTAAAACCAGAATCCGTTTGGCTATTATTGAATTGAGAAGGAATTTTAATTAATCGTGGAAAATTTAAAAGCATATATCGAATCTGGAGTACTCGAGCTGTACGTTTTAGGTGATTTATCACCAGAGGAAACGTTGCAGGTGGAAGAAATGATTGCCAAGCATAGTGAAGTTAGGGATGAGGTTGCTGCAATTGAGCTTACGATAGAGAGCTATGCGATGCAGAATGCAGTGGAGCCATCCCGCGAGGTTGAAACAAAATTGTTTCAAAAGCTTGGTATAAGTGATGAGCTGCGCAATGGCGATGTTGAGCCAGCTGCACAAGCAGAGGCAAAAGTTGTAACGCTAGATAGCAGTGATGGTAAAATGAGAACCCTTCGTTTTGCGCTAGTTGCTTGTGTCGCTTTACTATTAATGAGTACGGGTGCGCTGTTTATTACCTACAGTAGGTTAACTGATGCAAAAGATCAGATAGCTAGCTTAAATATTGATAAGGAAAAATTTGCTGGTACAGTTAGTAAACTCGAATACGATAACCGTGGATTGAACAACATGGTTGAAATGAATGAAAGCAAAGAGTGGGCAACTATTAGTATGCAGGGCCAGGCATATAGTCCGAAATCGAAGATGAATGTGTATTGGAACAAAAAAGATAAATCTGTGTTGATAAACTACGTGGCTATGGATTTACCGAAAACAGACGCACAGCATGAGTATCAGCTTTGGGCCCTTGTAAATGGTAAACCAGTTAGCTTGGGTGTTTTCGGAAAAATAGATGCAGAAGGAAGTGATGTAGTGCAGAAGATGCAAATGATTGAAGAAGCGCAAGCTTTTGCAGTAACAATTGAACCAATGGGCGGTAGTATAAACCCAACAATGGAAAAGTTAACCGTAATGGGCGGTGTTTAAAATATGTATATCAATGTGAAGGCTCGTTTTTAAAACGAGCCTTTTTTTTTGTTCAAGATTTTGGTGCGTACTTAACTTCCTCAAAAGGCTGAACTAAGACCCATCCTTCTCCAAAAAACTCTAGCTGGAAAGATTCTCCGCTCCCTCGCCCAATGAATGAGCCAAAGGTTAAATTGGTCTTAATATTTGGGGATAAGTTTTCTGACCATGCAACTGTTGCATTTGGATCAGTATAAACTGGCTGGCTTGATGTTACGCGGAGTAAAATTGGTTCTCCATGGGTAGTGATGGCGATAAATCCGCTGCCTGACAGTTTAACCTGGAATAAGCCCCCACTCATCATACCCGCGACACTTTTCAACATTTTTATTTCATTTTTGATGTTGTCTTCAAGCGCCAAAACATCATTGCCATTTACGAAGATAGACTCATTTTGAAGTTGGATGATTTTTACTTTTTTTCCTTCATCGGCCAGGTACAATCTGCCAGTTCCCGTGGCATGCATCAATGAAGTACCTTCTCCAGATATTGCTTTTTTTATCAGTCCACCAAGCCCCTTACTTAATATTCCTTCTTTTTTAAAATTAATATCGCCAATATACGCTACCATTGAGCCCGCTTTGGCCATAATTTTTTGATTTTTGAGGTTGACTTCAAGAAGAGCCGGTTTTTCAAGTTCGAAAAAACTATTTTCATTTGGATTTTCGGCTGATTCCTGAATCAGCTCATTCAGGCTATAGGTTTTATTGGTATTCATGTTATCGTTGTTTTTAGATTTAGGTTTTTAAGAATTGATTTTCAGTACTATCAGCAGAATTGTTTCATTTGATGGGGTATCTCCCTCGCTACATCACCAGCTGCCACTACAAATGCATTATTTGCTAGGGTGTCGCCAGCTTTTCCATGTAGAAAGCAGCCTAGAATTGCCGCATTCAATGTACTGTAGCCTTGCGCCACCAAGCCCGTAATTATCCCAGTTAATACGTCGCCCATACCGCCTTGTGCCATCGCCGGATTACCAGTAGGATTGATGTAGATATGTCCGGCAGCAGAACAAATGAACGTAAATTGATTTTTGAGTATGATGGTAATACCAAGTGATTTTGCTTCTGATTTTGCAGTTTCAAGTCGATCCCACCAGCAATCGTGGTCGCCAAAAAGCCTATCGAACTCCTTCATATGCGGTGTAATAATGGTATGTTCAGGGAGCTTACTCATCAGATCAGATCGGTTTGCCAAAATATTAAGTGCGTCTGCATCTATTACAAAGCTGTTTTTGGTAGCAATTAAGCTTTCAATGAAACGCTCATGCTCTTGGGAAACACCTAAACCTGGGCCAATTGCTATCGCTTGATATTTTGCCGGGTTTTCGATCCGTGTATACTCATCGCGGGGTAAAGCCATCACTTCTGGTAATGCCGTATTTAAAGTAGTTAATCCGCTTTGCGGAATACATGCCGTGGTGAGGCCTGATCCACTATAAAGACAAGCCATAGCAGTTAGAATAGCAGCGCCCATTGTGTTTACACTACCTGCAACGATGAGTGCGTGGCCATACGTACCTTTGTGGCTAAATAATTTACGTGGCTCCAAAATTTTGCTGATGTCACCCGCTGTGATTAAAGAGAAATCTGATGTTTGGCGTTCAATAAAGGATTCATCCAAGCCAATATCTACAACCTCAAAATATTGTGTAGCAGCTACACTTTCTGGAAGATAAAAATTAATCTTTGGTCGTTGGAAACAGATGGTTTTATACGCTTTTATGCCCTTGTAATCTCTTGTAGTTTTGCCTTCGGAAGGGAAGCCTGTGGGTATATCTACTGCATAAATCTTCTTATGTTGCTTGTTTAAAAAGCCGATCAATTTTTCGAATTCACCTGTAAGCGGTCTGTTCAGGCCGGAACCTAAAATGGCATCAATAATGAGATCGGCTTTAAAATTCTTTAGGTCTGCGAATTTACTGAGGTACACTTTCTTACACTTGGATTCTTCTATACGCTGCAAATTGATCAGATAATCTTTTGATGCCTTCCCTGTGAAACTAACCAGGTAAACCTTCAAATTTTGGTAGCCATTGTTGAGCAATATGTGTGCAATAGCTAACCCATCCCCTCCATTATTTCCTTCTCCACAAAATATAGCAATGGTTTTTTGGGTATCAAATTCATCGTGTAGAAATGTCTTTACAAATGCTTTGGCAGCCCTTTCCATTAAATCGATGGAGGCAATGGGCATGTTGGCAATCGTGAAATTATCAACCAGTCGCATCTGCGATGAGGTGAGCAAAGTTTGCATACTTTATAGGTGCTTTTTGTTAATAAATAGCATCGAAGAGCGAATTGTTTTGTTCTCCATGTGATAATGAAAATAAGCTTTTAATTTTCAATTCGAATAACAAGTTTTACTTATTTATTTTTATTTATTTGGCAACTGGTTAAATTTGAAGGCTAGATGCTTCACCTTGCGCAGTTACCTTTAAGTAAAACACCAACTATGGAAGAAAAAATTATTATCGGCGTTACCGATTGCAGCAAATTTGAATTGTACAGCAACTGGGTTTTAAATTACGAAGAAAAAATTGAGGTGGTACAGTTGGGCTACAAGCAGGATAATTTTGACGCTATTAAAAAGTGCCATGGCATTGTTTTAACTGGAGGGGAAGATGTGCATCCGCATTTTTACAATTGCCCTGAATATTATGAATACTGCTACGAAGATGATGTGGATGAGCAGCGTGATGCGTTTGAGTTTAGGGTTTTAGCCTACACCGAAGAACACGGTATTCCGGTTTTAGGAATTTGTAGGGGTATGCAAGTGGGGAATGTTTATTTTGGGGGAACGTTAATTCCCGACATACCGGTTTGGGGAAAGTTTGATCATGGAAAAATGCCCGATAAAACAGACCGATACCACGAAATAGTGGTTAATCCATCTTCTTGGCTTAATGGCATTGTAAATACAGATCGAGGGTTGGTTAACAGCAATCACCATCAAAGCACCGATAGGGTTGGAAAAGGATTGGTAGTGAGCGCCATTTCGGTAGATGGTATTGCTGAAGCTATGGAACGACTCCATGCTACCAAACTACCCTTCCTTTTATTTGTACAGTGGCATCCCGAGCGTTTAAAGGATGTTCAAAGCCCATTTGCGCAGAACATCTATAGTGCATTTATACAAGCAGCGCAGAAATGGCAAGCCAACAATCCGTTAAGTATTGTCTGATGGCGAATTACTGCTATGTTTCGATTTTTCCAAGACACACGGCAACTCCATCTTTAAATTTGTTGGAACTGCATACGCCCGGGTTTAAATCTTTTTCGATAAATTGCGACTCGAGTTTAATACTTTGAAAACTACACCTAATGAAAAAACTACTATTCCTGGTTGCTTGTTTTATTTTCACAGTAAATAGTTACGGTCAGAATATCGTTTCAGATAGCGACGCTGGAGAAGCTGAAGCCATCTCATCTGTTCAAATTGCCATCATCCCCGAACCAGTTTCTTTAATGAAGAAAGCTGGCATGTTTACATTACCTGAAAATGTAATTATCCAAGCACCCAAAAGCGGTGAGTTGAAACAAAGTGTTGCATTCTTAACTGATAGAATCGGTACCGCCACAGGAAAGTTTGTGAGCAATGTGAATAATGCAAACCATCCAACTATAAAATTAATTCTAAATAGTCAGGCAGACGCACAACTTGGAAATGAAGGATATCGCTTAAGCGTTAACCCGACTCAAATTGTGATTACGGCTAATAAGCCAGCGGGAATTTTTTGGGCTTCACAGTCATTAATCCAACTTTTTCCGGCAGCTATTGAAAGCAAAGAAGAAGTAGAAAATTTTAAATGGAAACTGCCTTGTGTAGATGTAGTTGACTATCCAAAATTGGGATGGCGTGGATTAATGTTTGATGTGGCCCGTCATTTCTTTACCAAGGATGAGGTAAAGCGTTTTATAGATGACATGGTACGATATAAATTTAACCTGTTGCATTTGCATCTGGCTGATGATGAAGGTTGGAGAATAGAAATAAAGGGTTTACCAAAGCTTACAGAAATCGGTGCCTGGAGTGTAAAAAAAGAAGGCACATTTGGTGATTTTATTCCTCCATTAGCCAACGAACCTCGTACTTATGGTGGTTTCTACACCCAGGAAGATATTAAGGAGTTAGTGCAGTATGCTCAGGATCGTTTTGTAAATATTTTGCCAGAAATAGATGTTCCTGGCCATAGCTTAGCCATTATCGCATCGTACCCCGAACTATCTTGCACCCCAGAAGCTGTAAATTACAAAGTGCGTTCGGGCGAGAAAATTATGGATTGGAGTAGGGGGGCACCACCGATTGCATTGGTAGATAATACACTTTGTCCGGCTAATGAAAAGGTATATAGCTTTCTAGATACGGTAATTACACAAGTTGCACAACTTTTTCCTTTCGAGTACATACACATGGGGGGCGACGAGGCTTCGCATAATTTTTGGGAGAAAAATGATCAGGTAAAGGCCCTAATGCAACGCGAAGGATTAAAAACAATACCCCAAGTGCAGGCATATTTTGAAAAACGGGTAGAGCAAATTGTTGTGGCCAAGGGTAAAAAATTTATGGGCTGGGATGAGATTTTGGAAGGCGGAGTTTCGCCCACAGCAGCTGTTATGAGCTGGAGGGGAATGAAGTATGGCATTGAAGCCGCAAACGATAAGCACAACGTGGTGATGAGCCCGACGGATTTTGCCTATTTAGATTATATGCAAGGCGATTTGAGTACCGAGCCGAAGGTTTATGCGTCATTGCGATTAAATAAAGTATATCAGTTTAATCCACTTCCGGCAGGGGTAAATGCACAATACGTTATCGGCGGGCAAGCCAACCTGTGGACCGAGCAGGTATATAACTTTCGCCAGGTACAATATATGCTCTGGCCACGTGCCTTCGCTATTTCAGAATCAATTTGGAGTCCCATTGAAAAGAAAAACTGGGTAAATTTCATTGACCGAACTCAGCTTCATTTTAAACGTTTAGATTTAGCGGAGACAAAATATTCTCCTGCCATTTACGATCCTATTATTGCTGTAAAACGATCGCCTGATAAACAATTGATGATTGATCTAACTACGGAGATTGATGGTTTAGATATTTATTATAGTTTTGATAATTCAACACCAGATCGTTTTTATCCGAAGTACACGTCTCCTTTGGTACCGCCAAAAGATGCGAGTTTATTGAGATTAATTACCTATCGGGGTAAACAGGTTGCGGGTAGGCTAATGTCTATACCAATTGCCGATTTACAAAAGAGAGCCAGGTAATGGGTAAAGAGATTGAACGAAAATTTTTGGTAGATCATGCCAAATGGAGCCAGTTGGATAAACCTTTAGGTAGGGAATTTAGACAAGGCTATATTTCAATTAATCCAGATAAAACTGTTAGGGTAAGGATTGCCGAAGGTCAAGCTTGGCTAACCATCAAAGGGATAACAACCGGGGCTACCCGATTGGAGTATGAGTATGAAATTCCGGTGGCAGAAGCAGCCGAACTACTGAATCATTTCGCTGATGACGAAGTACAAAAAACTCGTTATTTAATAGAATATGCAACCAAAATTTGGGAAATCGATGTATTTGACGGAGAAAATGAGGGCCTTATTATTGCAGAAATAGAATTGGAAACTGAACAAGACGCTTTCGAATTGCCCGAATGGATTGCCGAAGAAGTAACCGATGATGAACGTTATTACAATTCCAACTTGAGCATTAAGCCATTTAAATTGTGGCATTAAATAGTTCGAAAGGGAAATTGATGCGACCAACGCTGTTATTAAACCCGATAGCCGCGGCAGCCCCCGATTGTGCGCACAAATCTTTGTGCTATGATGCTACTTTAATTTTGCATAGACATATCGGGGCTAAAGCAGATAGCGGGACAATACTAACCCAAGCACTAGAGAACGCTCATTTTCATAAAAATGAATTCTAATTAATAAAAACTTCGGATAGTTGGCATTTCTAATAGGATGTGAAATCTGGATTATCTCCCTTTATCTATCTTAAAAAACGGAATGAAGGCGTGACCCTGATGGATGAACCCTACAACAGCTTATGATTGTCGGCAAATTTGACCAAACCAATGATTGACTTGACGCCGGTTTTTCGCCAAATATTTTTTCGATGGGTTTCTACCGTGTGGGCAGATATAAACAACTTGCTGGCGATGCTTGCCGTGGTATATTCTTGAGCAATTAGTTTAAGAATTTCGATTTCTCGTGGCGATAAATTATTAGGGATATTGAAGTGCTGTTGTTTAGAACTTAACCCCGCCTGTGCTGGCATAAGTGAAGCTTGAACATAAGTTTTACCATCAATTACCTGATGAAGTGCGCTGCGGAGTTCTCGGTTTGTAATGTTTTTAAGTACGTAACCCGAAGCTCCTGCCTGTAACAGTGCAGACATGCTCAACAAATCATCTTGCATAGAAAGCACCACCACTTTGGTTTGGGAATGTGTCTTCTTAATAGATTTTGTTAATTGAATGGTGTGCTCTTGGCCAATATTAATGCCAACGAGTAGTAACTTAACGGGATAAATGCTGATTTGTTGAAGAGCTGATTTTGCAGAATTTGCTTTTCCCACAACCTTAAACTCGTCGAATTTATTCAAAATTGTTTCTATACCATCAATCATCATGTTCTGATCATCCACAATAAAGACAGTAATTTTTTCCATAAATCGTTTTTAATCTTATCCTTTCCTTAAATTAACACTACTTGCGCAAACATGTTTAAAAAAAGATAAAATTGTAAACCTCCTTAGATGAAGATGTAGGCTGTATCGCTTACATGGCTGTAATGAAGACATAAGTGTAAACTTATGATTTGATACTGAAGAAATTCAATTCACCATTTTTAGATTTTAACCAATGTTGATTAGCAAGAAAGTGGTAAATGTAGAAGTTGTGAAACAAAAGCTGCTTATGCAGCTATTACTTCTGCTACCTCATCTGCAGAAATATCGCTATGCGATGCTTCTAAAACACATTCACCGTTCTTGATTAACAATATCTGTGGAGACTGGTGGGCAACGCTAAATTCGGTTGCAATGGTATTTGATATATCCCGGTAGCTAATAAGATCTAAAAAATAGAGTTTAGTATCGGCTGGAATTACATCCCAACTAAATTCGAAATTCCTTTTTGCCATAAGCGATATGGAACAACGCGTACTGTGCTTAAAAATAAGGCTGTATCCGTTAGCTTGTTTGATTTCTTCTAATTGCTCTACTGATGTTAAATTTACCCAAGTCATAATAAAATTTTTATTAATAGATAACATCTGCAGTGTGAATTGGTTCTGCAGATGACCTAAAAATGAAGAATGAAGTTTTCGAATTTTAGTTTCTTCTGCGTTTGCCTTCAGGATAAGATCCGTAAGCAGGGCACAATTTAGAGGAACAAGATTCTAATAGGGTAATGGTGCAAAACACCGCCAGTAAAAGGATGGCAATTTTTTTCATCGGGTAGATCATTTTAAACCACTAAGGTACAAATATTTATTAAAAGGAGATATTAAATGTTGGCAGAAAAATCGACCATCTTTATGGCAGTAATTGCCGCTTCATCGCCTTTATTGCCATGTTTGCCCCCGGCACGGTCTTGGGCCTGCTCTAAATTGTTTGTAGTTAACACCCCGAAAATTACAGGCTTGCTGTATTTTATGCTCACGTTTGTTACCCCTTGCGCAACCGCATCGCAAATAAAATCGAAATGTTTAGTGTCGCCTTGAATTACGCAGCCCAAACAAATTACGGCATCAATGTCTTTTCTTTTACTTAACAAAATATCTGCCCCACTGGTTAATTCAAAACTCCCTGGAACCGGGATGGACACAATATTTGCCTCATCAACACCATGATCTAAAAGCGTTTTTAATGCGCCATTGTATAATGCACCAGTTATTGCTGCATTCCATTCGGCAACAATGATTCCAAAGGTATAATTTGCACCACTTGGTACCGTGGTGTGAGAGAAATCTGATAAATTTTTAAGTTGTGTAGACATGTTACAAAGATAGTTTTCAGTAATTAATGTTTAAAGAACTTAATGTTTAAATGATGTAAGTTTACTGATGGGTTGCTTTTACGCTAATTAAAATGAAGCCCTGTATAAGTTGCCCCTATCGGGATGGGCTTTTCGCCAATCCAAACCTGGTTTCTATCGAATTTAGAGATTTTACTCCTGGCAACAATAAATGCCCTATGGCAACGTACAAAATCGTTCTTGGGTAGTAAATCAGATAGATCGTTAATAGTGATTCTGGAACTCACCATTTTATTGTTGAGCTGAATTTGGGTGTAATTTCCCGAAGCTTCGATGTATAATATTTCCGCTAACTCTACTTTTACCTGCTCATAACCATCTTTTACAAAAATAAATGTAGGCTTTAGATCTACCCGTTGGCTACGTAACACATGCACCTCTTGTGCCTTATTACATGCTTTTAAAAACCTGGCGAGCGAAAATGGCTTTAATAAATAGTCTACCGCATCTAGCTCGAAGCTTTGCACCGCATGCTCACTGTAAGCTGTGGTAAAGATTACCATTGGCGCATTGCTTAAGCTTTTTAGAAAGTCGATGCCGCTTATGTCTGGCATCTTAATGTCTAAAAAAATAAGGTCTACCTGATTTTGTTGAAGATAAGACATTGCCATGAAGGCATCTGTAAAAGTCTCTACCAATGTTAGAGAGGTAACTTTGGCAGCATGCGATTTTATAATGTCAAGTGCAATGGGTTCGTCATCTATGGCAATGGCAATCATATTTTAATCTTTTCTTTCGCAAGATAGCGATAATGATTAGTCCAGCGTTAAAGTTAGGTGTACAAAGAATTCATTGGCGCTTTCGCGGATAATTAATTCGTGCCTACCGGCGTATAATAACGATAGGCGTTGCTTAACATTTGCCAAACCAATGCCGCTTTTCAATTTTTCTGGATCGTTGTCTGCCTTGATGTAGATGCTGTTACTTACATCGAAATACAATGTTTTCTCTTTAGTTTGAAGTGTGATCTTGATATAGGATGGTTGTTGCAGACTTATTCCATGCTTGAATGCATTCTCTACAAAAGGAATAAGTAGCATGGGTGTTATCTTTAGATTGCTTAGTTGTTCCTCGATGTGTGTTTCGATGCGTATATCTGCGGAGCGGGATGTACGTAGTTTCTGCAAATCAATATAATTGTTAAGATATTCCAATTCCCTGGTGAGCGAGATCTGATCCAGGGTGTTTTCGTGCAACATAAATCGCATCATGTCACCTAGTTTTTGAATGCCCTCTCCTGTACGTTCAGCGTTCTCTTGTAACGCCGTGCCGAATAATGTATTTAGTGCATTAAAAAGAAAATGTGGATTGATCTGAGATTTTAAGAAATGTAGGCTTGCATCAGACTTTCCCAGTTCTGTTTTCAGCATCTGAATTTCACTTTGTTTCTCGAACTTGTTTTTATAAATATACCAGCCTAAGGGAGTCGAAATGCAAATCATGCCTATTGCAGTAAAAATAAGCGCTATCGGAATCGCCTCTCCATTTCGCATGAAACCTGCCAGGGCTAGCAGCAAAAGAAGACATATCATGGCTGTTAAGGCTACATTTCCCCAAAAATAACGACCAAAGCCTTTTCCGGTTTTTCGGAGATTGGGAATGATGTAGTAAACCGAAAAAAGTGTAAAAAATATATTAACGGGGGGAAAGATTAACCACAGTACCACCAGCTCATAATCGAATCTTGGCGAAAGTACTACACTAAAAATCATCAATGAGATCAGCCAGATTTTGATTGAGATGAAAAGCTCGGAAATGATATCACCCGTAATCCTTTTTAAAAATTTGATTCTTTCTAAAAGTGATAATCCGCGTTCGTTGAAGTAAGCGTAACCATTTAATAATAGGTACAACAGAAAGATGTAGGTAAATGCTTCACCAAATAGCACATCGTAACCACTAGAGAGGTGATCAAACTCGACCAAACGGTAAGCCTGCGAATAGGTGTTGGCTACCATCCAGATTAAAACGGAAGCTCCTGTTACCAAAATAGTGAGGATAATGTTTAGCGCAATGTTGTTTCTTCGCACCAACTGCGGCATCAAACTAAAGTTAAATAGTAGAAAGCTAACATAAAGGGTAGTGGTTTTAATTATTTCCGGGAGGAAAAAATTTTTCATTACTCGGTAGCTAATTTGGCTTTCGGTGAAGCGGTATGCATTGTCTGGACCAAAGGTAGTGGAAGTGCAAATGCCAATTATCGCCAATGTATAAAGAGCGGTAGCGATCCAGAATTCTATCCTGTTGATATTTTTTGTATCTGTTGGGGTTGGAGTAACAATCATCATAACTTATATTATGGTTGCAATTTTACATACACCCAGCGAATTGATTTTGAAAATGTGACGGATGATGCCATAAATGTGATGAACAACCTTTATTCACCATAATTTCTGTTTGCTGATAATTAATATGAACAGATTTTTAACTTTGCGCAAGTATCTTTTAATAATATTAATATGATCGTTTACGGAATTCCAAATTGCAACACCGTTAAAAAGGCCCTAGATTGGCTAAAAGTGAGAAATCTCGACTATGAATTTCATGATTTCAAAAAGAAAGGTATCTCAGCTGAAAAACTGAACGAATGGTGTAAAACCTTTGGATGGGAAACTGTGCTTAACCGACAAGGTTTAACCTGGAAGAAATTGCCGAAAGACGTTCAAAGTGAAATTGATAGCCAAGATAAGGCGGTTGCTTATCTAATCGATAACACAAGTGCGATTAAGAGACCAATTGTAGAGCATAATGGCCAGGCAATTTTAATATCTTTTAATGAAGATGCTTACCTTAAAACACTAGGCTAGTTCGTTTGTTCTAATGTTAAAGTTTGTTAAATACGAGCTTTTCATCTTGCACTAACTTACTTTTATATATGTATAAGCTCATTCTTGCCTTTTTATTTGCGTTTCCAATTGCTGTTTCTGCACAAACAGTTACTACCGGAACAGTTTTCGATTACAGTAAAAAAACCCTAACCCTACCCGGGGTTTCGGTAAGAAATTTAAATAATAAGAAGGTAACCAGCACCAGTAAGGAAGGGAAGTATACTATACCGGCGAAGGTGGGCGATCTAATCGAATTTTCTGCTGTCGGATACCATACAGATACGCTCTATCTTATCAATTTATTAAATAGATCTATCTATCTACCTGTAAAATCTACTAGCTTGGCCGATGTTGATGTTCGGGGCGTTAGAATGAACAGCCAAATTACGGATGCTAAAGACCCCCTTGCCGAGAAATATACCTTGCTTAATACGGGTGGTAATTTAAACAGGAAGCGGATGACAGATAAGGTGGGTGGATTAAATTTAAACTTGGGCTACGGCAAATATAAGCGTCAACAACGTAAGGAAGCAGCGTTGGAAGAACGAGATTTATACTTGGCTGAAATTGATGGAAATTTTAGTGAAAAAGCTGTTAATGACTTAACTAAGCTCCAGGGAGAAGAATTGAAAAACTTTATGGTGATTTACCGCCCATCGGTAGAGCAGGTAAAGGCCGAAAGGCCCTTTCGTTACAGCTATTATATTTCCAAGGCATACGTAGCATGGCAAAAACTAACGCCACAGCAACAAAAGCTGCAGGACTTACCCAAATTAAAATTAAATAACTAATAATATTCCTTAAGTAACATTGTAGGCATATTTGGGTTGGCTAGCGGTTATTTTTTATCTTTACAGCAAAACACAACTTTTTTAAATATGAAAATAAACAAACTTATTAAAGTATGCTGTATCTGTCTATTTGCCACATTTTCTGCATTTGCACAGCAAACAGCTCCTGTCTCTAATTACAGTCCATCAGAAGCATTTGGGCCGCTTTTTTATACCCAAAATGGAAATGAATTCCGCTCTGCGATAGGCGCTCCCGGGCCGAAGTACTGGCAAAATAGGGTAGATTATAATATTACCGCCAACTTAGACGATACAAAAAACCAAGTATCTGGAACTGTAACATTAACTTACAAAAACAATAGCCCCGATAAATTGCCTTATTTATGGCTACAGTTAGATCAAAATACCTTCAAGGATAATTCTCGCGGAAAGCAGATCACGCCATCACGCAGCAGGTACGGTGCGCAAGGCGAAAACTTTGATGGAGGCTATCAAATCAAAAATGTTAGTGTATCTCAGAAAGCTGCTGCGGTTAAATTCACTTCATTAATTGAAGATACCCGGATGCAGATCCGCCTGGACCAACCTATGGCAGCAAATGGAGATGTGATTACGATCAAAATGGATTATTCTTATATTGTTCCAAAAGAAGGATCGGATAGGACAGGCCACCTTACAACCAAAAATGGAGAAATTTTCGCTATTGCGCAGTGGTTTCCACGCATGTGCGTATATGATGACGTAATTGGCTGGAACACTTTGCCTTACTGGGGTGGAGGTGAGTTCTACTGTGAGTATGGCGACATTAACTTCGCCATTACTGCCCCGGCTTCTCATATTGTGATGGGTTCTGGAGAATTATTAAATCCAGCAGAAGTGTTTACCGCTACGCAATTGCAGCGTTGGAATGCTGCTAAAAATAGCGATGCTACGGTACATATTCGTACAGAGGCAGAGGTAACTGATCCTGCTTCTCGTCCATCGAAAGACAAATTAACTTGGAAATACAAAATTGTTAATGCCCGTGATGCAGCCTGGGCATCATCTAAAGCCTTTGTGCTTGATGCAGCTCGTATCAATTTACCGAGTGGCAAAAAATCATTGGCAGTATCTGCTCAGCCTGTAGAAAGTAACGGGGTAGATGCTTACGGAAGAGGCGTTGAATATGTTAAAACTACAATAGAACATTATTCTACAAAATGGTTTGAGTATCCTTATCCTATGGCAGTAAACGTAGCCACCAATATCGGCGGAATGGAATATCCTGGTATTGTTTTCTGCGGATGGAAAGCTAAAAAAGGAAGCGCTTGGGGGGTAATCGATCACGAATTCGGTCATACCTGGTTCCCGATGATTGTGGGTTCCAACGAACGTAAATACGGGTGGATGGACGAAGGTTTCAACACGTTTATCAACGGTATTTCTTCTAAAAACTTTAACAATGGCGAATATGCCCAGCGCAAAGCAGACCTTAATGCTATTGGCAAACAGGTAGTAGGAAACCCTAAATATGAAAATATTATGCAAATGCCCGATGGTATGATAGAGCAGAATATTGGAATTAACCTTTATGCTAAACCAGGATGGGGATTAGATATATTGAGAGAGCAAATTTTAGGTGAAGATCGGTTCGACTATGCTTTTCGCCAGTACATTAAAAACTGGGCATTTAAGCACCCAACACCATTCGATTTTTTCCGCTCTATGGAAAATGGCGCAGGAGAAGACTTGGCTTGGTTTTGGAGAAGTTGGTTTTTGAACAGCTGGAAAATGGACCAAGGAATTGGAAATGTAGAGCCAGTAAAACAAGATGGCAATTTAGTTGGCTATACCATTCGCGTAAATAATCTCGAAAAAATGCCTATGCCAATCATCCTTCAGGTGGAAACCAAAAGTGGCAAAAAGGAAATGGTTAAAATTCCTGTAGACGTTTGGATGAAAAATACCACTTGGTTAGTGCGTTTCCCTACAACAGAGGAGGTAGTTTCAGTAACGCTCGATCCGAATAAAGTGTTGCCAGATAGTAATCCGGATAACAACACCTGGACAAGTAAATAACAAAAAATGATATTAAACAAAACCCCAATGACTAGCGTTTTTGGGGTTTTGTTTTGTGGTAGCCTATTAAGACAAACCAAATTAGTAATTTCGCACTATGGCAGAAACGCAAAAGAATAACCCTTTACATGGCATCACCTTAGAAAAAATTGTTACCGATTTGCAGCTGCACTATGGATGGAACAAACTCGGCTCGCTGATTAACATAGATTGTTTTAATAACAACCAAAGCATAAAATCGAGCTTGAATTTTCTTCGCAGGATGCCTTGGGCAAGAAAAAAGGTGGAGGATTTATATCTTGATACTTTTCACAAGTAGCTAAGCATTTTCATCAATTATTTCAAAATCCTTATCTTGACTATCATCACCTATGGATAAAGAAAAGCTAAAATTGTGGTTTAAAAGGGTAGGCCTTGTAGGCTTCCTGTTTTTTCTGGTTAAAGGCATAATTTGGCTTGTTGTAATTTACTTCATCGGTAAAAACGCTACTTAAAAGTAAACAACATGTTTGCTAAAAAATTCCAAACAAAAACAATCAGAATCGCAAAACACTTCGCCAGGTAAAAGTTTGTGCCATTTTTTCGCTGATGAAATAGATAGATGATCAATGTGTTCAAACCCAAACCAATTAAGCTTACGATTAAAAATTTGCTAAATTCTGTGCCCCAATGCGCATTTTTGCTTTGGAAAGTCCAGATTCTGTTGATGAAGTAGTTATTGGTTACGGCTAAGCTAAAACCAATTCCATTTGCAAGATATTTATTTATCCTCATTTTCTCTTTGAAGAACCATGTGGCCCCAAAATCAATCGCCATTCCGAGCAAGCCTGTTAAGCCAAATTTAATGATGCGAAAAACGAGTTCCATGTTAATTGATTTTCACCAGATAGAAGTGTTCTAAAACCTGTGATCGGGTTTTTGCATTGAGAAACTTCCCTGTTAATTTCGTAATATGAAAATATTCAAAAGATTTAATTACTTGCGCATTGTATTGGCTTTTTAACTTAGGCAATTCGCTTTCCGGAACGTAAATAACCAAATCTTTTAGCATTCTATTTCTATCCAAATCGCTATAATTGTAAAAATATTTCACCTCTCCCGGTGCATAGAAATCAAAAGAAAAGGCATCAATATAATTTAGCACTGCTGGTTTCGCTTTCGGATAATGCGCCTTTAGCCAGTTGCCGGCATGCATGCCAGACTGGTATTTCATAATAGCCGGATAAAAGAATAAAAAAAGGAATAAGGCTAAGGTTATTGCTGCGGTTCCACTCCTAGCAATCAAGGTGTTTACCTCTTTTCCTTTGATAAAGATGAATGTAACAATAGCGCCAGCAAGAATTAAGAACATTGATAAATAGTATTGCTCAAAGCCGAAAAAGAACCAAATTACTAGCAACAGAACGAATACTAGCGCAAGGATTATGTTTTGGATGGTACAGATCAGCTTAAGCAATTTCCCATCAAGCTGCTGCAAATACAATGTGGTTATAATTGCAAATTGAGGAAAAATAATAAGGATATAATGTGGTAGTTGAAATTTAGAAAGGGAAAAAATAAAAAAGGTAACGGCCGCACTCGCCCAGATAAAAATACTTTCGGGAGGTAAATTTTCACGGTTCTTTTTTTTGAAAAGATTTACTATCGCCGCGTAAAATAAAATAGACCAAGGTAAAAAAGCCCACAGCGTGGTGTGTAAAAAGAAAGATGGATCTCCCTTACCTTTTATTGGGCCACTGTTAAAGAAACGCCCAAATTGGCTATCCCAAAAGAAGAACTTTAATCCCGATACGCCTGTTCTCTCCAGCACTATTTTTTCTGGATGTAAATCGAACTGAGTGTAAAGTGAGTAGAGCTCTGGCGTAATAAATACCAAGATTAATACCACGGCGATCCACCACTTCGGTTGCCAAAGCTGTTTGTATTGCTTTGTAAATAGCCAATAAAGAATAAAGCCTGCAAATACCGGAATGAGCACGAAAATACCTTTAATCATGATGGCGCATGCGGCAAAGAAAGAGCCGGCAACTATTTGTAAAAATGGGCCGTTGTGCGCCTTGTAATAATGGTAAATGGATGCCAATGTAAACGTGGTGATATAAATTTCTGCCCGAACATCGAAAGTTGAGGTAATAATGTGCAATGCGCTCAAGAAAATCAGCGCACTGATTAATCCTGTTTTTTCACCGTAAATGTCTTTTGCAAGTTTAAATAAATACCAGGCACCAAGTAAGCCAAATAGAAATGATGGTAACTTGTAAGCGAATGAAGAGATGCCAAAGATTTTGAAAGATAATGCTGTTATCCAAAAAGTAAGGTGTGGTTTATCAAGCCAGTCGGCACCGCGACCGTATAAATTAAACCAATCTTTGAAAATAATAATGTTCTTAGACATTGAGGCGTAAAGTGCGCCATCTGGCTCCATCACACCTCCAAACAAGGCCGGAATACTTGCTAAAACAAGTAAAACGATAATAAGTTGATATCTTGTATTTTCCTTTAAATTCATTTTGACTTGAACAAAGATGAGTAAAAAAAAGTCAAATTTATTAATGGTTTCAGTTTAACAGGCGCAAACCACTATCTTTACTGCATGACAAAGTTATCGGTTAACATCAATAAAATTGCCACTTTGCGCAACAGCAGAGGGGGAAACAATCCAGATTTAGTGAAGGTTGCGCTAGATTGTGAACGTTTTGGTGCACAAGGTATTACCGTACACCCACGTCCAGATGAACGTCATATACGTTATCAGGATGTTTACGATCTTAAAGCGGCAATTGCCACTGAATTTAATATTGAAGGTAACTGCCGGGAAGATAAATTTGTTGATTTGGTGTTAGCTAACAAACCTGCCCAGGTAACACTAGTGCCCGATGCTGAAGGTCAAATTACCTCCAACCATGGTTGGGATACCATTAAACACCAAGATTATTTGAAGGAAATGGTAGCCGTTTTTCAAAAGGAAGGAATCCGAGTTTCTATTTTTGTAGATCCGATTGTAGCCATGGTAGACGGTGCATTAGAAACCGGAACAGATAGAATTGAACTATATACCGAGGCTTATGCCCACAACTATTTCGCAGATCGAGAAAAAGCTGTTGTAAATTATGTTGCAGCTGCGCATCAGGCCAATAAGTTAGGATTAGGTATTAATGCCGGGCATGATCTGGATTTGCATAACCTCCATTATTTTGCTCAAAGCATACCAGGTTTATTGGAAGTATCTATCGGGCATGCGTTAATTAGTGATGCGCTTTATTTAGGGCTGGAAACGACTGTTAAAAACTATTTGCACCAGTTATTATAACTTCAGTCTTGCATTGTAGCCTAATAGCTGCCAATCATCACCTCAGCCTACTCAAATTATAAAATCTTATTTGTGAATCGATGTTAAAAGGAATTATCCTTGTTTTTGTTGGCGCCTGTAGTTACGGCATCCTATCCACGTTTGTGAAACTTGCTTATCATGATGGTTATACGCTGGGTGATGTTACAGGCGCACAAGCTCTTTTTGGTGCCGTAATTTTATGGGCACTTTTCATCGTGCAACGTAACATGGCCAACTTTAAGGCTAAGAAAGTTAAATTAATTACCCCTTGGTGGAAAATGTTGCTTGCAGGGACTTGCACAGGCTTGGTAAGCATTTTCTATTATCAATGTGTAAAACTTGTGCCAAATGCGGTTGCCATCATTTTACTTATGCAATTTATATGGATAAGTATTTTACTCGATTTTGTAATTTTCAAAAAAAAACCTAGCGGGATGCAACTTTTCGCGATTTTATTGGTGTTAGGTGGCACGGTGCTGGCTAGTGGAATGGTCGAAGCTAGCATTGCAAGTCTTAACGTAAAGGGAATAATCTTCGGCTTGCTGGCAGCCATTTGCTATGCAGGTTTTTTAATGTTGAATGGTAAGTTAGGCAATGAATACCCTCCATTGCAAAAAAGCGCTTTAATGGTTACAGGTGCCTGTATTCTTATATTCATCATCTTCCCTCCGCAGTTTTTATACAATGGTGCCTTAAATGGTTCGCTGTTAAAATGGGGGCTAATCATTGCCTTTTTTGGTACCGTAATCCCACCCCTATGTTACGCTAACGGTGTTCCTAGAATTGGTACTGCCCTAAGTTCTATTCTAAGTGCCGCCGAGTTACCCGTTGCCGTATTAATGGCTAGTCTGGTTTTGCAAGAGCAGGTTTCGGTTTTAAGGTGGTTAGGTGTGGCAGTAATTTTATCAGCTATGGTTTTGCCAAACCTACAGTACTTAAGAAGAAGTAAGTAGTAAAAAGTGCCAAGGCAGCGATGCTCTGGTAGTTTTAAAGATGCCAGATTGTTTTATGAAATCCATCACTTTAATTCTAATAGCAGAACGCTTAAATTCCATTTTCTTTGATAAAAGTATTGTTTGTCTTAAATGGCATTGCTTATACCCGTAAACGATTTTGGCAGTTAAACTAAATTAGATACCTTTAAATTATAAGTTCAATTCTATGAAAAAATCCATATTCTATATTTTATCATTTCTTATTTTCGGCTTTGCCGGATGTAAAACCAAAACCACTATTAACCAAGATGAAGCTGGTGAGGTAATTACAGATTATTTGAAGGCAAACCCCGAATACAAAACAGCCCGTTTCAATTTTGGAGAAATCAAATTTAATAGCACCGATGAATTATTTGAGCTAGGTAAATACAAATCTTTAGCTAGCAAAGGCCTTGTTACGCTAGATCTAAAAGAAGCTAAGAAACGGTTTCTTTCAAAGGATAGTAGCTTCGTTTACCAGATTAAATTAACAGATAAAGCAAGTCCGTTGGTACTGAAACAGGATAATGATAAAGCCACAGTTAAGGTAGTTGAATATGTTTTAGCGGATGAAAAACCAGTAGATTTTTCACAAGTGAATTCCAGTACAGCAAAGGTAACGGTGTCTTTAAAAATGGTTACCACAGATTTTGAACCCTTCGATAAAAATGCAAATAAGAATAGCAACTTTATCACCAAAACCTATAAATTAAAGCTCGATAAAGAAGAAGGTTGGAAAGTACAGCAATAGAACAAGGACAATGGCTTATGAGTAAGGGCACTATTGATCCTTTTTCTTAACCAACCAGTTTTTTAACTTTTTAAATACATCTACCTTTTTTGGTTTCGGTCTGCCATCATGCGTTAATCCACTGTCGAAGTGTTTTTGCAGTGCTACCGCATACTCGTTTGCGGTTTTATCGGCTAATTTTAATGCAGCGATGAACCTCAAAATGTTATTGTTGAGTGCGCTATTAAATGAAACGGCAAAATATTCGCTGCGCATAATCGGTTTGTCATTCTTGTTAATACAATCAGCACCATTTTCGGCGAAATAATCTACATGATGTATTAGCGGGTTTAACTTCTTTAGTCGCTTGGTTCCTTTTCGCTCATTTCGCCAAGGGTGTTCGTTTTTGTGGAGTTGCGCCAATAGGAATTCCTTCTTCCAAAGCGTAACCTGATGCGACATTAAAAAATCAGAGTTCTGGTTATCTACCGCAGCAATATTAAATCCTTCTATAAATGCTGGCGTTGGTATTGTTTTGTAAACTCCAGCGCTATGGAGCTTAATCTGCTGGCAATTATTCTGCTTTGCGAAATCAAACAATTTGCTAAAAAAGACATCGTTTACGGGCTTGTTCAACCACATATCTTCCTGGAAATAAAGTATCCATTCCTCGTCGATGTTATTTAGAAGGGTAGACAATCGATCTGCCCATTCGCCACGGCCCGATTTGATATTTATGAAACCGTTCACCTCTGCATCCCTAATTTCAGTAGCAAAATAATAACTACATGGAATTTCAAAATTCCAATTTTTTGAAAAGAAAAAATCAAACCCCTCATAAAGGAATGCATAACGGTCGCACGCATGTACCAAAAGGGCAACATTATTTTCAGGCTTGGGCATAGAGGCTATCATGTAATTAATGTGTTCAAAGCTAGTAAAAAGACGACAACACTTTGCGATTCAATATTGATCTTAGTTGGAAAGATTTCCTGGCTAGGTGCGATACGAAGGGAAGAGTATATCGGATTAATAGTTTTAAACAATAATGCATTAAAAAAAAGGCAAACCCATTCATCTCGATGTAACAATTTCTGTAAATAAATTCCATCCGCCCTGCGTAAAAAACAAAGTGAATTAAACCACGAAAATATGACGGTTCCAACGGTTTTTCATGTTTAAAAAGAGGTGCCTTTTTGCTACCTTTGCCCGCAAATTATTATTCATACCCGCATGAGCTTAAATATCCACTACAAGGAAGATTTTCAAAATCGTCACATCGCACCAAATGAGGCAGATACAGCCGAGATGTTGCAAGCTGTCGGCGTAAATTCTATCGATGAGCTGATTGAACAAACTGTTCCTGCAGCGATAAGGTTAAAACAGCCTTTAAATTTGCCCGCAGCGAAATCAGAAACCGAATATCTTGGCGCATTGAAACAAACTTCATTGTTAAATAAGGTTTTCAAAAGCTTTATTGGGCAGGGTTACTATGATACGATAACGCCAGGAGTTATCTTGCGGAATGTATTTGAAAATCCGGGTTGGTACACGCAATATACGCCATACCAGGCAGAGATTGCACAAGGGCGCTTGCAGGCGCTGTTAAATTTCCAAACCATGGTAATTGATTTAACAGGGATGGAGATTGCTAATGCATCTCTGTTGGATGAAGGTACAGCAGCTGCCGAGGCGATGTTTATGCAATATAGCACCCGTAAAAATCAGGCAGCTAAAAAGTTTTTTGTGTCTGAGTTACTTTTCCCTCAAACAATAGATATTTTAAAAACCCGTGCCAATCCTTACGGCATAGAACTGGTGTTAGGTAGCCACATAGATTTTGTTGCAACGGCGGATTTTTTCGGTGCCATTGTGCAATACCCGGCCGGAAGCGGAGAGGTGTTTGATTACAAAGACTTCGCAGCAGCATTACACCAACAGAATATTAAATTAACGGTAGCCGCAGATATATTGAGCCTAACGCTTTTAACCCCTCCAGGCGAATGGGGGGCTGATATCGTAGTCGGAACCACACAGCGTTTTGGCATTCCGATGGGCTTTGGTGGTCCTCATGCAGCATTCTTTGCTACGAAAGATGAATATAAACGATCAATCCCTGGTCGAATTATTGGGGTAACCATAGATAGCCATGGCGACTATGCATTGCGTATGGCCTTGCAAACCCGCGAACAACACATCCGCAGGGATAAGGCTACTTCAAACATCTGTACGGCGCAAGCTTTACTAGCCATCATGGCGGGTTTTTATGCAGCTTATCACGGTCCGAAGGGATTGAAAGCCATTGCAGAACGCACACATGGTTTAGCCGTAAGCTTAGCAAACACATTAAAAAACCTCGGTTACGAGCAATTGAATTCGGCTTATTTCGATACCATTCGCTTCGATTTAGGTGATTTAAAAGGAGGTATTCATGCTTACTGCCTTGACAACGAAATAAATTTAAACTACGTTGGCAACACAGTAACTATCTCTGTTGATGAAACTACTACTTTCGAAGACATCACATTGATTTCGAAAATTTTCGCTAGAGCCAAAGGTATTGCTGGCGACCAAGTAGAGGTTGACGAGAATGTAGAAACGGTAGTACCCGCTGAGTTACAACGTACTTCAGCATACCTCACGCACCCCGTATTTACATCGCACCATTCTGAACACGAAATGTTGCGTTACATTAAGTCATTAGAGGCAAAAGATTTGTCGCTCTGCCACTCGATGATTGCCTTGGGAAGTTGCACAATGAAATTGAATGCTACCGCAGAAATGATTCCGGTTACCTGGTCTCACTTTGGTCGCGTGCATCCATTTGCGCCGGCCGACCAGGTATTGGGTTATTATTCAGTTTTTAACGAGCTAGATAAATGGTTAAGTGAAATAACTGGATTTGCCGCCATGAGCCTGCAGCCTAACGCAGGTGCACAAGGTGAATATGCTGGTTTGATGGTTATTCGTGCTTATCACCACGATAGGGGAGATTTCCACAGAAACGTAGCGTTAATTCCTGCATCTGCTCACGGTACTAACCCTGCATCGGCGGCAATGGCAGATATGAAAATTGTTGTCGTAAAATCTTTGGAAAACGGTAACATCGATGTAGAAGATCTAAAGGCAAAAGCAGAACTTCATAAAGATAATTTATCATGTTTAATGGTTACTTACCCATCTACCCATGGTGTATTTGAAGAAAGTATTATCGAAATCTGCGAAAGCATACACGCCAATGGCGGACAAGTTTATATGGATGGTGCCAATATGAACGCCCAGGTAGGCTTAACAAGCCCTGCCAATATTGGTGCAGACGTTTGCCACCTAAACTTGCACAAAACCTTTTGCATTCCGCATGGAGGTGGAGGGCCTGGTATGGGTCCGATTGGCGTTGCAAAACACTTGGTTCCATATCTTCCTGGTCATGCTGTGGTAGATATCGACAAAGGAAAATCAATTTCAGCAGTTTCTTCAGCCCCATGGGGTTCTGCATCGATATTAATTATTTCGCATGCTTACATCGCCATGATGGGTTCCGATGGATTAACCAATGCAACGAAATATGCTATCTTGAATGCGAACTACATGAAGGCTCGTTTAGAAGAACATTATCCCGTATTGTATTCTGGTGCCAATGGCCGTTGTGCACACGAGATGATTTTGGATTGCCGCTCGTTTAAAGCTTTCGGTATTGAGGTAACAGATATCGCAAAACGATTAATGGATTACGGCTTCCATGCGCCAACGGTTTCTTTCCCAGTTGCAGGAACGCTAATGGTTGAGCCAACTGAGTCTGAGCCAAAACATGAATTAGATCGTTTTTGCGATGCACTAATTGCCATTAAAAAAGAGATAGCTGAAGTTGCAGATGGTACTTTAGACAAAGTGGATAACCCATTGAAGAATGCGCCGCATACTGTTGCTGTAATTACTGCTAACGAATGGGAGCATGCATACAGTCGTCAGACAGCGGCATTCCCATTACCATATGTACTCGAGCGTAAATTTTGGCCATCAGTTGGTCGGGTGAATGATAGCCATGGCGACAGGTCTTTAATTTGTGCTTGTCCGCCGGTAGAAAGTTACCTGGAAGAGATCGTGCCTTAAGACATTTGAAATGAGGTTTGAGGTTTATTGGCTTTAACCAGGCCGTCTATCTCTAGCCGCTAGAAGTTTATTTGTCATTTAATAAACCGAATGATCTGCAGGTTTTATGAATTGATTTCATAAAGCCTGCAGATTTTTTTTGATGCGTGGTTTGCTGCGCAGGGTGCCTGAGTATTATTTTAGGGAGACTCAATCATCATTTCGAGCGTAGCCGAGAAATTTTTTGAAAATGTAAACTGGCCGGGAAGATTTCTCTTGTCCATTGCTTTATGGTTCAGTAAGATGGTTAATAATGTTGCTCTTAGTTGCAATAGCAAATGTTACACTACAAAATACCTACTAGAAGTGGAAAGATTTAAACCTTATTTAAAAGCCCCAAAATGCCACAGATTTCCTGCCGGATCGTGTAAGAAACACTCGCTTCCCCATTCTTCGTTTCTAATGGGCGTAAGCTTAACACCTTTGTATTTTGAAGGTAAATCTAGATCTAGCAAATGGCTGTAGAATAGGTTAACATCTTCAACCTCCATAAAAATCATAGTGTTTTCAATCCAGTCTTTCAGATAGTAATTTTGCAAATAGAAAGCCATATTCCCTGTCTTAAAAACCGACATTTGTTCCCCAAGCTTTGTTTCTTCAAAGCCTAAATCGCGGTAAAAGCTTCTTGATGTTTCAAAACTTTTAGCACCAATAAACGGCCTGATGGATTTTGCGTAGTGATTCATACAATAAAATGCTAAATTAAATAACAATACCTTAAAAATCTTAAAATATGAAAAGAGCCTGAATATTTCCAAATACCAGGCTCTTACGATAAATAATCTAGCTAGATTTAATATTTACCATAAAGTTCTCCATTTGCTTTAACCAGATTCATTAATGGTTCCCATCTAGGATCTTTGTGAAGACCAAATAAATTTACATCCCTTGAGATTAAAACGTAACTAGCAAATTTGCCTTTTTCAACTATTCTTTGTAATTGGATGAAGGCGCTATCAGGCTTATTATTGAGTGCCCAGCAAGTTGCAAGGTTATATCTATCAATTACCTTCGCCTGGTCTTTGTTAGCACGAAAAGCAACTTGATAAAATGGTATTGCCTCCTTATAGTTGCGATTGAGAAACAAATTTTGGGCTAAATCTACATTCTCATTGTATTGATTATTTACAGTTTGAGCGCAAGTAGCAAATTGAAATAAAATGATAAAGTCAAATAGCATAAAAAACTCAATTGCTATTTTTTCTTTTAACCGATTCATAGAAGATAATTCTTTTAATATTTGACTTTGAAAGTGAATCTTTAATTAATTTAATAAACCTTAAAGTGCTTAAGTTAATGCCAGATTCTTCTAACTTACTGCCCGAAAATATTCGTTTGTCTATTACAAAGAGATCCGAATCGCCGATGTTAAAATACGAAATAGCATACTGATTGGAATTAAGGGATTTTGCTAAAATTACATTCTCCAACGGCTGTATCTTGGTATCATTCCCTGGTTTTTTCTGTTGCGCTAAAAGAGATAATGTAACAGATATGAAAAATAGCAAACATGTTATCTTCTTCATTTTAAGGTGTTTTTTTTAGCAAATGTTTTGCATCTCGGTTGAATTATAGGGGCAGAATTTTAGTTGGAAACCTGGGTAATTAGATACATAGCTTGGATCGCTTAAGAGTGGGGTAAAAGTTATGTTTCCGGATTGTAAATCCAAATCTACTGAGCAACATACATAACAACCATCATTGTATAAGACATAAACAAATCCCAATGCTTCTTTCTGCCCTATAGTTTTACTTTTTGAAGCAATAGATAATAAAACACAGAAAGCTAGGCAAATTGTAAAGACACTTTTTTCATTTCTAACGATTTAAGTTCATAAATTTTAAATTTGGGATGAAAAAAATAGGATGAGTATCATAAAGATATATTTTTTAGTTAATAAATCAAAAACAATTTTTCTTCCTTAAACGTAGATAGCAGTATCTCTTTGGCCATTTAAACGGGATTGAAATGGTATACTTTTTTGAGGCAAGTTCTTTAATAACGCAATACCCGATCGCAAAAAAGATTTAATGGAAAGCCCGACTAACAGTAACAGTTACACTGCAATTGCTTTTCAAAAACTTGTTGCAGCTCATTTACAAAAAATAGGTTGTGGTATTAAACCATAAATACCTTACTACAGTCAATACCATGTTTAAAATAAATTAAGTTATTTTTGAAAAAACTTAACATACATCAATAGCAACCAATCTATCTTAAGTATATCTTTGCACCATAAATTAAAAAACTAAAAATGAAATTAAAAATCTCTTCAATCTTTTTATTAGTTGCTGTTGTGGCATTATCGGCCTTCACAACTATTAAACCTGTAAGTTATACAGTAGACGCAGCGAAATCTACTATTACTTGGATTGGTAAAAAAGTAACCGGTTCGCATAACGGAACAATCAATTTACAATCAGGATCGTTAAATGTAGATGGTAAAAAAGTAACTGGTGGAACTTTTACAATCGACATGAATTCGATTAAAGATGCAGACGGTAGCGCTAAATTGGAAGGACACTTAAAGGCTGATGATTTCTTCGGTGTTGCTAAATTTCCAACTTCTACTTTCGTAATTACTAAAGTTGTAGGTGCTGGTGCTAATGTAACCGTTGCGGGTAATTTAACCATTAAAGGCATTACGAAACCATTATCTTTCCCTGCAACTGTAGCAGTTAATGCAGATGGAACTGTTTCTGCTCTAGCTGGTAAAATTACTGTAGACAGAACTAAATACGATATTCGTTACGGTTCTAAATCTTTTTTCGATAGCATTGGCGACAAAGCTATTGATGATAATTTCGAAATTGCCGTAAAATTAGTAGCTAAAAAATAATTATTCCTGTCTCGGAAAGCACAAAGGCCTCGATGAAAATTGAGGCCTTTTTTAGTGCATAAGCTTACTAAATCATCATTGCTAAAGCATATTCCAAAATAAATTTAAACTTAAAAGGATTTGGAAAGCAACTGCAATACAATTATTAACGCTTGCTCCCGCCATTTGCTGCAATCTTTTTGTAACATTCTGTAGTGCTAATCCAAAGTTTCTGTTTTCATTGGTTGCAAATGCTTCGTGCCTCAGCATTACCAACTATCTGGGTAATTGCACACAAAAAGTATTTTCGCGGCTGTCGGGTTTATAAACTCACAAAACTGCACTACACAAAAGTTGCACGGTTGTTAAAAGAGAAAGGCCATCACCCATTTTCGTATATTTGAAAATGAAATTGATAAGGTCAGGCGTAGTTGCAGTTCAGCCTTTAGATAAGAACAGTCGAGCTGCGCTTATCGAATCTTGAATCCGCCCTCGGTTTCATCAACAAAGCCGGTAGCTTGGTCTTTACTATGATAAAACAAGCATTCCCAGTTTTCATCAGCGGCTCTTTTTCCAAATGCTTTCCGTAATTCCATTGCTTTACGCCCATCGAAATCATATTTAGCAATGAAATTTTTTATCAGTTCGCTGGGTTCTGGTAAAACATCCCCGCCAAAAAACACTTTTTGGTTACCCTCAGTTAAGAGGAATACCTGGTGGTTTGGGCAATGCGCTCCAGTAAATTCAAAGGCAATTTCCGGGCTGATGTTGCCATCACCTTCAACAAATTGAAGATCTGCATTACGCTGCAAAAACTCAAAAATATCGGTATGGTAAGAACTTGAAGTGCTACTAAAAGCAGTCTCCCACTCACCACGGTTAATGATGTATGCTGCATCTGGGAAACTGAGTTCGGTTTTATCGCCAAGTTTATGGATCATCCCACCGGAGTGATCGTAGTGCAAGTGCGACATCAAAACCTTCGTAACATCAGTAGGGTCGAAACCCGCATTGCGAATGTTTTTGTGCAAAATAAGTTCACCATGATCATCGCTAAAGCCCAAACCAGTATCAAAAAGCACCAAATCATTATTTAATTCAACCAAAAAAGGTTGCACATTTATAAAAAGAGATGCAGGTCTGTCTTTGTAGCTATGAATAGCAGCATCAAACGGAACAAATTTTTTCGTTGCATCAACAGAATAAGTTCCTTCAAATAGGGTATGAACTTGCAAGGTAATGGAGATTTAAATTAAAAAAGTATATTTACTGTTCGGAAACAAATATAATGGAAAAAAGATGGGTGCTGACATCAAATTGTAATGATGACACGGTAAAGAACATAGCAGAACAACTCAACATAGATCAATCACTGGCGCAGATTTTAGTACAGCGCAACATTTGCAATTTCGATCAAGCGAAACATTTTTTCAGGCCAGAAATTGCTCATCTTCACGATCCTTTTTTAATGAAAGATATGGATCTGGCCATTGAAAGAATTGAAACTGCCCTCGCTAATCATGAAAAGATATTAATTTACGGCGATTACGATGTAGATGGTACCACTTCGGTAGCCCTTGCTTACAGCTTTTTTGCTCAACTTACAACAAGTATAGAATATTACATTCCAGATCGCTATTTAGAGGGTTACGGAATTTCTACAACCGGTATTGATTATGCAAAACAAAATGGCTTTTCGCTCATTATTGCCTTAGATTGCGGTATAAAATCAATTGATAAGGTAGATTACGCAAATGAGTTAGGCATAGACTTTATTATATGCGATCACCATTTACCCGGTGATGATCTTCCGGCTGCGGTAGCAGTGCTCGATCCGAAAAGAGATGATTGTGGCTATCCTTTTAAAGAACTTGCTGGCTGTGGGATTGGCTTTAAATTGGCACAAGCTTATGCCCAGAAACACCATTTAAAGCCAGAAACATATTTGCAATACCTCGATTTGGTAATGGTAAGCATTGCGGCAGATATCGTGCCTGTTGTTGGCGAGAACCGTATTCTTGCTTATTATGGACTAAGAAAACTAAACTCCAATCCTTGCGAGGGCCTCCGTGCTTTAATGGAAGTGTCGGGAAAGACCGAAAATTATACCATTACAGACGTAGTTTTCACGCTTGGGCCGCGTATTAATGCGGCGGGTAGGATAGACCATGCCAAGCATGCGGTAGCCATGTTGCTATGCCAGGTTGATAGCAACTCTTTGGAGCAAAGTGAAATGATAAACCTTAAGAATACCGAGCGTAAAACATACGATCAAGATATCACCAGGGAGGCATTAGCCTTGATCGGAGATAGCGAGGTACTCATCAATAGGAAAACAACAGTTGTATTTAACGAGAATTGGCATAAGGGGGTTATCGGAATTGTAGCCTCCAGGTTAACAGAGAAATATTATCGTCCAACCATTGTTCTAACTAAGTCCAACGGCCATGTAGCCGGTTCTTGTCGCTCTGTTATCGGTTTCGATTTATATGAGGCTTTGAGTGGCTGTGCAAATCTGCTCGATCAATATGGCGGGCATAAATTTGCTGCTGGTTTGACCATGCAAGAACAAAATGTAACTGCATTTGCAGATAAATTCGAGGAAATCGTATCAGCATCAATTACAGAAGAGCAACTTACGCCCATGATTAAAATTGATGCAGAAATTGATCTGTCGCAAATTGATGGGAAATTTTATCGCGTATTGGCACAAATGGGTCCATTTGGTCCGGAAAATATGGCGCCGGTTTTTGTAAGCCACAATGTTTATCTCGATCGGGCGGCAATGGCTGTTGGTGCAAATCACTTAAAAATTAATGTAAAACAACAAAATTCCCCTACTTTTGAAGGCATAGCATTTGGCCTGGCAGAATTTCAAAATATTTTACAACCAAAAGTTCCATTTTCTGTTTGTTATACGTTAGAGGAAAATGTTTGGAGAGAAAAAAGGCGTCTCCAGTTAAATATAAAAGGAATAAAAGTAAATTAACTGGCGTAAGCATGCCACATACTTTTTATCTTTTAAACATAAGATGCAAGTACGAAAGCCGCTTATCCGCTAATAATACTGATCGAAATGCTAGGTCAAGAAAATAAATAACACGAATGATATTAAGGGCCGAAAATCTGGTTAAAAAATATAAGCAACGTACGGTTGTGAATGATGTCTCTTTCAGTGTAAGTCAGGGAGAAATTGTAGGACTTTTGGGGCCGAATGGAGCAGGTAAAACTACTTCGTTTTATATGATTGTTGGGCTAATAAAACCCAATGAAGGTCGTATTTTCTTGGAAGGGGAAGATATTACTGAAGACGCCATGTATCGCAGGGCCCAAAAGGGTATCGGTTACTTGGCACAAGAAGCTTCGGTTTTTAGAAAACTAACTGTAGAAGATAACATTCTTGCCATCTTAGAAATGAGCCAGCTGAGTAAAGCGGAGCAAAAAGATAAGCTAGAAGAACTTATTAACGAGTTTAGCTTAAACAAGGTGCGCAAAAACCGTGGCGATCTACTCTCTGGTGGCGAAAGGCGTAGAACAGAGATTGCTCGTGCTTTGGCGGCAAACCCTAATTTTATTTTATTGGATGAGCCTTTTGCAGGGGTCGACCCAATTGCAGTAGAAGAAATTCAAAGCATTGTAGCAAAACTAAAGCATAAAAATATCGGCATTTTAATAACCGACCATAACGTACAAGAAACGCTTTCCATTACCGATCGGGCTTATTTGCTTTTTGAAGGAAAGATCTTAGAACAAGGTGAACCAGAAGTGTTAGCAGAGAATGAAATGGTAAGAAAAGTTTACCTGGGTGCTAATTTTGTACTAAAACGTAAGAAGTTTGATATTTAATATTACCCACGATTTGGGAGGACTGGTTGCAAGTGAACGGTGGCTGCCAACTTGGTTGAAATTAGCCGCTGCAGAAGATACAAACATCCTAATAATCTGTGGCAAAAAATAATTATGGCATTTGTAAATTCAATTTTTACGTGGTTAATGAAAAAGCGGATTCATCAGATCGAGCTTTTTATGAAGTACCCCTATGATGTACAAGCAGAATGGTTCCATAATTTAATAGATAGTGCAGCACATACAGAATGGGGAAAAAAGTATGATTACAAAACCATCCTCACGCCCAAGCAATATCAAAAGCGGGTGCCCATTCAAAATTACGATACCTTAAAGCCTTATATCGAAAGGATGCTGGCGGGTGAGCAAAATATCCTTTGGCCATCAGATATCAAATGGTTTGCAAAATCATCCGGAACTACCAGCGATAGAAGTAAGTTTATTCCAGTATCTGAAGAAAGTTTAACAGAATGCCATTTCAAAGGTGGTAAAGATATGCTTTCCATCTACTGCAACAACCGCCCAAATAACCAAATGTTTACAGGTAAGGGTTTAGTATTAGGGGGCAGTCATCAGGTAAATCAATTAAACGAAGATTGTTTTTACGGAGATTTATCAGCTGTGCTGATTAAAAATCTTCCGATTTGGGCCGAGTATTACCGAACGCCAGACATGTCTATTGCCCTCATGGACAATTATGAGGTGAAAATGGATCGAATGGCAGAGGCTACGGTTAACGAAAATGTAACCAGTATTTCTGGTGTTCCTACCTGGACCATTGTATTGGCTAAGAAGGTTTTAGCCCTTACAGGAAAACAAAATCTGTTGGAGGTTTGGCCCAACCTTGAAGTATATATTCATGGCGCAGTAAATTTTGGCCCTTACCGCGAACAGTTTAAGCAACTCATCCCATCTACAGAGATGTATTATCTCGAAACGTACAACGCTTCTGAAGGGTTTTTTGGTATTCAAGATCAAGACAATTCAGATGAAATGCTGTTGATGTTAGATTATGGTATTTTCTATGAATTTATCCCCATGGAAAATATTGGCGAAGATAACCCAAAGGCTTTGTTGTTAGGGGAGGTAGAATTGAATAAAAATTATGCCATCGTAATCTCTACTAATGGAGGCCTCTGGAGATATATGATTGGCGATACCATTCATTTCACATCATTATCTCCGTACCGAATCAAGATTACTGGCAGAACCAAGCATTTTATTAATGCTTTTGGCGAAGAGGTGATCATCGATAATGCAGAACAGGCGCTCGCAAAGGCTTGTCAGCAAACTGGCGCAGAAATTAAAGACTATACTGCAGGTCCGATTTATTTTAAAGGTGAACAAGCCGGCGGACATGAATGGATTATAGAGTTCGATAAGCAACCAGGTGATTTTGAGAAATTTGTCGACATAATGGACCAAACATTACGAGAGGTGAATTCTGATTATGATGCAAAGCGGTTTAAGGACATGGCACTTTGCAGGCCCAAAGTACACAACGCACCAGAAGATACTTTTTATAACTGGCTTAAAGCAAAGAATAAACTTGGCGGGCAACATAAGGTGCCGCGTTTAGCCAATGAGCGAAAATATGTAGATGATATTCTGGAGATGTTGAGAACAGCCAATTCGTAATACCCCTTATTCTGGCCGATAATTTGTAAAGCAATAACCATGAAATTGAGCAGGCAAGAGATTTTAGATTTTTTTAGGAAATCGGAAAACAGGGCAACAGTATTGTTAAAAGACAAGAAGAAAGCAAATAGTGCCATCAAGGAAGCACTAGGCAAAGCGGTTTCCAACCGTGGAGACCTCGATGGAATATGGAACAAAATGCAAGTCCTGTTCTCTATCGCAAAAGACTACATTAATGGAGAGTATACTGAGATTCCAAAAAGATCAATTGTGGCTATACTTGGTGGGTTGTTGTATTTTCTTTCGCCTATAGATGTGGTGCCAGATTTTATCCCATTATTAGGCTTTGTTGATGATATTTTTGTGCTTAACTTGGTATATAAACAAGTTTTAAAAGACCTGGAAAAATACAACGCCTGGAAAGCCAGTAAAATGATTACTCTAAATGGGACAACAAGTTAACTTATTAGATTGGCTTAGTGATCACCTTTTGGCCTGCCCGCTAAAGGCAAATTTTGGTATAGATTGCCCGGGATGTGGGTTCCAACGCTCGGTAATTTCTATCTTTAGAGGTGAGTTTTTCACTTCAGTTAAACTCTACCCGGCAACATTTCCGCTAATTTTTATTGGTCTGTTTTTGCTTTTGCACCTAAAATATAATTTCAATTTTGGTGCGAGTTTGATTAAAATAATGGCAATTCTTATTGCCGTAATTATTTTAATCAATTACATTTACAAGATATACAACCATCAACTAACAGCTTAACATATATGGAAACGGAAAATTCTCAAGACAATTCAGCCCAACAACATTCAGATCAACCTACGCCGTTGCAAAACCAAGGCGGTTCATTTACAAATAGCACAACAGGTACGCCGCCGCCATTTCAGCAGCAACCACCTTTTGGTCAGTTCGGCGGGGGTTTCGGACAGCAAAATCTTCCTAACGCCGTTGTGGCATTAGTTCTCGGGATTCTGGCTATTCCATCGTGCTGTTTCTATGGCATATTTGGTTTAATCTTTGGCATAATTGCGTGGGTACTTGGCGCTGGTGACGTGAGAAGATATCACCAAAATCCTGGAGTTTACACCGAATCTTCCTATAAGAACGCAAAGGCAGGCAAAATTTGCGGTATGGTGGCTACCATTTTAAGTGCACTTACTATCATTTTTGTAGTGCTAGCCATTGTTGGTGCCATATCAAATCCAGATATCTATGATCGCATTATCAGAGATATGAAATAATTCACCTAACATTATTTTACCTTAAAAATATAAATCGGATGGTGAACGCCATCCGATTTTGTTATTTTTGTAGGATTAAAATTGTAAATAAAAACTAACGATAATGTATCCAGAATATTTAGTAGAACCAATGCGTAAGGAATTAACTAACGTAGGTTTTGAAGAATTAAAAAATGCCGAAGACGTAGATCAGGCGATTAAAGGTGAAGGAACGGTATTGGTTGTGGTAAACTCTGTTTGTGGTTGTGCGGCAGCCAATGCACGCCCGGCAGCAAGAGCAGCAGCAGCACACGAGAAACACCCTAACAAATTGGTAACTGTTTTCGCAGGAATGGAAAAAGAGGCGGTTGATAAGGCAAGAAGTTATATGATGCCTTTTCCTCCATCATCTCCAGCTATGGCTTTATTTAAAGATGGTAAATTGGTTCACATGATCGAACGCCACCAAATTGAAGGCCGACCAGCACAGATGATTGCTGATAACCTGATTGGTGCTTTTGAGCAATATTGCTAATTGAAGCCAAATTTTAATAGATTACATTGGCTTATTCGCCATTAGCCAGTGTAATCATTTTGAATGATGAGCATTAAAAATCCTTATTGAGCAATTTTTCAAGCTCACCGAAAGACACATTCATTCTTACCCTGCCTTGTTTGGCATAAGATATTTCCCCTGTTTCTTCAGAAACTATTACAGCTACTGCATCGGTAGTTTCAGACACGCCAATGCCTGCTCTATGCCTCAGGCCAAATTGAGATGGCAATTGATCGTTATCTGTTAATGGCAAAATACAACTGGCGCTTTTAATCTTGTTTTCAGATATAACTACAGCCCCGTCATGCAATGGACTGTTTTTTTGGAAGATACTCTCCAGCAATCGCTTAGATATTTTAGCATCTACTACTTCGCAGCTATTTGCAAAAAACTGCTCGTCGTAAAACTTTACAAAAACCATTAAAGCCCCGGTGCGGGTTTTCTTCATCGTTTTACAGGCATCTATAATTGGTTTAATTCTCGCCAGATTATTTCTTTCGATTTCTTTTCTCCCAAATAAATAGCCCCACCAGGCTTTGTTTTTTTGCAGAAAAGCATTTTTTCCGATAAGTAATAAGAACCTGCGTATTTCCGGGTGAAAAATAACAATCAGTGCGATAATCCCTACACTCATAAATTTTTCTATAATGGTAGTAAGGAGCTCCATCTGCAAACCTTTTACTATCCAATAGAAAACAGTTATAATAAACATCCCAACCAGGAGGTTTACGGCTAAAGTGTTGCGTATAAGCGTATAAACATAGTAAATTAACAACGCCACTAAGACGATGTCAACAACATCAGTTGCCGATACTTTAAGAAAATCGAAATCAAATCCTTTCATTGATGGCAAGATACTAAAGATTAATAACGGTTAAAAGTATATATCGCTTAAAACCCTAAAGTTATTATTTACCTATTTATTGTTGTTCAAGGACTTCTAGGAGCTTAATGCATTCCATTGCTTCGGTAACATCGTGAACCCGCAAAATGGAGGCGCCTTTCTGGAGGGCAATGGTGTTTAGTACTGTTGTACCATTCAATGCACCTGCAGCAGTAGTTTCTAGTGTTTTATAGATCATCCCCTTACGCGAAACGCCAACAAGAATCGGAAGGTTAAATGCTTGAAATGCTTCCATTTCATTCAAGAGTTTATAATTCTGTTTTAAGGTTTTGCCAAAACCAAAACCAGGATCAATCAAAACATCATGGATATTTAGCGCCCTTAACTCGGCGATTTTTTGAGCGAGATAATCAAATATATCTAATGTTACGTCCTTATAAACCGGGTTTTTTTGCATGTTTTGAGGAGTGCCTTGCATGTGCATCATAATATATGGAACCCGTAACCGAGCCACAGTTTTAAACATCGATGCGTCCATATCACCAGCCGATATATCATTAATCATCGCGGCGCCTGCGGAGATGCATTCTTCAGCAACCTGAGCCCTAAAAGTATCAATCGACATGGCCAGTTTAGGAAATTCGCTTACCAGAGCCTCCACAACTGGAACTACGCGATCTGCCTCTTCATTAGCAGAAATGTCGGTTGCACCAGGGCGGGAAGAATAACCCCCCACATCAATAAAAGTTGCGCCTTTATTTAAAAAATCTGTCGTTTTCGCTAACGCATCGTCAATACTTTTTGTTCTACTGGCATGATGAAAAGAATCTGGCGTGATGTTTAAAATTGCCATTACTTTTGGTTTACTCAAATCGTACAACTCTCCCTTAATGTTGATGCTTTGCTTAGGTTTAAAAAAGATTTTTTCTGACATAATAAACCCTTCCGGGATTTGTGTTTCGCTTTAAAAATGTATCTTTAGCTTTTGTTTTTTCTAGACAAAAGTACACTAAAACTTAATAAATATTGGCTTTGGCACAAACAAATACCGCTGTAGAATTTGATGAAGTGATTGCAGTATGCAGATCATTATTTTTAAAAAAAACTAAAGATTATGGTACTGCATGGCGTATTTTGAGACCTAGTTCTATTACCGATCAGTTATTTATTAAGGCACAGCGCATTCGTACGCTCGAAGACAAGAAGGTGAGCAAAGTTGGCGAAGGAATCACTCCAGAATATATCGGTATTGTAAATTACTGTGCTATCGCTATGATGCAATTAGAACTTACCGAAACAGATCCAAATGAGCTACCATATGAGCAGGTTGAAACCCTGTTTGAGGCAAAAATTGCAGAAACGAAAGATTTGATGTTTGCCAAAAATCATGATTATGGAGAAGCTTGGAGAGATATGCGAATTAGCTCTTTAACTGATTTAATTTTGATGAAAATTTTTAGAGTAAAACAAATCGAAGACAATGAGGGGCAAACACTCGCATCAGAAGGGGTGAAAGCAAATTACCAAGATATGCTAAACTATGCCGTTTTTGCTTTGATAAAACTTGGTGTTAAATAAGATAATGAAAAAAACAGTTTTAAGCTTTTCCCGATTTTTTGTAGGTATATTATTTGTGTTTTCTGGCTTGATAAAAGCCAATGATCCGCTCGGGTTTGGCTATAAGCTGCAAGAATACTTCGAAGTATTTCATTTAGATTTCTTGAACCCAATGGCCGCCGGGATAGCCATCCTCCTATGCACATTAGAAATTGTGCTAGGCATGTTGCTCATCCTTGGTTTTTGGAGCAGGAAAGTTACATGGGGTTTGTTGGCGTTAATTGTCTTTTTTACTTTACTTACTTTTGTTTCAGCCGCGTTCAAAGTAGTTACCAGTTGCGGTTGCTTTGGCGATGCTATTCCATTAACTCCTTGGCAATCTTTCGGTAAAGACCTAATCTTGTTATTGTTAATTATAATTCTATTCCTCAACAGAGATTTAATCAAACCAATTTATAAAAAGGAGGGTACTCAGCGCAATATCACATTCCTTATCGTATTAATTTCATTTGGGTTTGGTTTGTATACCTATAACGTGTTACCAGTAATCGATTTTTTGCCATACAAAGTTGGCGCCCATATCCCATCATTGATGATTATCCCGGAAGGGGAGAAGCCCGATGAGTATGAAATTATGTATCACCTAAAAAACAAGAAAACAAACGACGAAAAGGATATGAGCGATAAAGCATATCTTAAAACGGAAATTTGGAAGGATGAAAATTGGGAGATTATTGGCGAGCCAACCAAAAGGTTAGTTAAAAAAGGCTTCGAGCCAAAAATAAAAGATTTAAATATTACTGATGCATCGGGCACGGATTACACCAAAGAAATTATAGAAAATCCTTACTACAGTTTAATTATTGTCGCCTACGATTTAAAAAATACCAATAAAAATGCGATTGGAAAGTTGAATGCAATTGCCATAAACGCTACACAACAGTTTAACATTCGCACGGTGTTATTAACCGCTAATTCTGCTCAGGATGCTGAGGTTTTTGTCAAAGAAAATAATCTGTTTTCGGAAGTTTTTTACGCTGATGCGGTTCCATTGAAGAGTATGGTAAGGGCGAATCCGGGCATCCTGTTGCTTAAGAACGGAGTTGTTGTAAATAAATGGCATAACCACAACATGCCAACATTCGATCAGTTAAGCAGAAAATATTTCGATAAGCAATGATAGTTTATGCAGTAAAAAAGCTCTTATACGGTTTGCTGGTAATGATTGGCGTTATCCTGGTGGTTTTTGTGCTTTTTAATATTCTGCCCGGCGACCCTGCCCGAATGACGATGGGACAACGCTCAGACGTGCAGTCGTTAGAGGCTGTTCGTAAAGAATTCGGGCTTGATAAATCTAAACCAGAACAACTCATTTTTTATTTAAACGATCTTTCGCCGATAAGCGTAGTCAAAAATGATAGCGCTACAAAAGCGAAATACCACTACATTAAGATTGTCGGTTCTGCTTCGAAAGCGTTAGTGCTAAAATGGCCATACCTCCGCAGTTCATACCAAACAAAACGAGATGTCACAGCTATTTTATCAGAAACTGTTCCAAACACATTTGTTCTTGCGCTAACTGCGATGATTTTTGCCACCGTTATTGGGGTAGTGCTTGGTACATTATCTGCTGTTTACAAAGATACCTGGATAGATAAAAGTGCAAATGCGTTTGCCATATTAGGAATTTCTGCCCCTTCATTTTTTGCTGGGATCATTATTGCCTGGGTATTTGGCTTCTTGCTAAGCGATTATACCGGTTTAAAAATGAATGGAAGTTTATATTCTTATGATCCTTTTCATGGTGAGATTTTAACTTTAAGAAATTTGTGGTTACCGATGATCACGCTTGGATTAAGGCCACTTGCCATTATTGTGCAACTCACAAGGAGTGCTATGCTTGATGTATTGTCTCAGGATTATATCCGCACAGCACGGGCAAAGGGTTTAAGTAGAAATGCAATTATCTATAAGCATGCACTTAGAAATGCGCTCAATCCGGTTGTTACCGCTATATCGGGTTGGTTTGCATCACTGTTAGCAGGTTCCTTTTTTGTAGAATATATCTTCGGTTACAATGGCTTGGGCAGAACCACCGTGGCCGCATTGGAAATGTCTGATTTTCCGGTGGTAATGGGTTCAATATTATTTATCGCTTTCGTTTTCGTTGTAATTAATATCTTAGTTGATGTTCTTTATGCATACATCGATCCACGAGTAAAATTGAACTAAGTTTTATGCGCTGCAATAAAAATAACATAACAGCATGATTGAGTTGGCAACTGATAATAAGCACGAACCACTAGGGAAAATCTTTTTGGTAGGCTATATGGGCTGCGGGAAAAGTACCAAAGCAAGGCAGCTTGGCCAGCGGTTAAACTGTAAGGTAATTGATTTAGATGCCGAGATTGTGCTGAAATCCGGAAAAACCATAGCGGAATATTTTGAGTTATTTGGAGAAAGTGGTTTTCGGGATTTTGAGCGTGAAATATTGCACAGTTTCGATTATCCCGAACAATGTGTAGTGGCCACTGGCGGAGGTTTGCCTTGCTTTTTTGATAACATGGAATGGATGAATGCGGTTGGCACAACTGTCTACCTGGAAATGGAGCCTAAAACATTGGTATCCAGGTTACACAACCGACAAAAAAGGCCGCTCATAAAAGACCTGGATGATGCTCAGTTGCTGGATTTTATCAACGTTAAGTTAAAGGAAAGAAATCCATATTATAAAAAGGCTCAAATTATTGTGGATGCATTTGATCTGGATGGCGAAAAGTTAGAAAAAGCCATTACAGGTAAACGCCGGATCTAAAGTTCGATAACCATTTAACACCTATTTACCGAAATTAGATTAAACCACTTCATCTCCAATTATTTTTGCAGATAACAAGGCAAGCGGAATACCACCTCCCGGATGAACGCTGCCCCCACAAAAATATAATCCCTTTATTTTAGAAATGAAATTAGGATGTCGTAAAAAAGCTGCAAATTGATTGTTCGAGCTGTTGCCATATAACGAACCCTGATAAGAACCAGTTTTGATTTCGATACTTCTGGGGTCTAAAATTTCTTCACAAGAAATTAGGTCGCTAATATCTTGTTTCAACATTCGCGTTAGTTTCGACAGGATGTTCCTTTTAGCAGATACTATAAGTTCGTCCCAATTTTGGTTGTTATTTGCCGGCACATTAATCATCACAAACCAGTTTTCGCATCCTTTTGGCGCATCTGCTTCCAAGTGTTTGCTAGTAATATTTAAATAGATGGTTGGGTCGCTATAAATGGTTTTTTCCTTCCAGATGGCATCAAATTCGGCTTGATAATCTGCAGCAAAAAAGATGTTATGCAGGCCTAAATCAGAAAACTTTCCTTTAATTCCCCAATAGAAAATAAGTGCAGAGCTGCTCCGTTGCTGGTTTAAAAGTTTTCGGGGTGGCTTAACATTCTTAAGCAGTTTTTTATAGGTAAACCACACATCAAGATTAGATACTACGATTCTTGCATCGATATTCCTGCCGTCTACAACCACCCCTGCAGCTGCCCCCTCATGGTATAAAATTTCTTCAACCGGTGTATTAAAGTTAAATTTGACACCGAGATCTTCGGCTAATCTGACCAAAGCGTTGGGAATATCATACATACCTTTTTTGGGTAAATATGCACCAAAATGATATTCGAAATGTGGGATAACATTTAGGGTTGCGGGTGCTAAGTAAGGACTGGAACCGTTGTACGTGGCATAACGATCGAAAAGTTGTACAATTCTTTCATCACTAAAAAAACGCTTGTTAGCTTTATTTTGTGTTCTAAATGCATCGATTTTTCCAAACCTTAAAAAAGATTTTAAAGTATCCCAATGCAGATAACTGCCTAACTTATGCAAGCTGCGTTCTAAAAAAACACGGTGCGTGATTTCGTAGATGGTTTTGCTTTTTTGTAGAAACCGATTTACCTCAGCAGCCGTAGCATGGGTTCTCTGTTCAATCTCCTCCGCAAAATCGCCAATGTTTGCTGATGCTGTGAGCCTTAACCCGTCTTCGTAAAAATACCTGCAGATCTCATCAAGTTTTAGGTAATCAAAATATGCTTTTGGGTCTTTCTTGGCGAGATGGAAAAGTTCATCAACATATTGCGGCATAGTAAATAAGCTCGGGCCTGCGTCAAACCTAAATCCGTCTAAATTAATTTCTGCCAGCTTTCCACCCGCGTAAGGGTTTGCCTCAAAAACTTCTACCTCATATCCTTTAACAGCTAACCTAATAGCGGTTGCGATCCCTGCAATACCTGCACCAATAATAATCGCTTTTGGTTTAATCATGAAGTAATGAATTTGCTTGATCTTACGTCATCATCACCAAGGCAAAGAATATGAATGCGCAAGGTTAATCTGCTTAGTTCGTAAGTATCTAATCTCGCAAAAAGCAAGTATTCCAATCGTTCTGTTTTCATCATTTTCAACAACAACGAAGGTACTAAGAATTTTGTTTTAGATTATGCGTATCGTTTGCCGGTCTTGTTTTTCAGGCTTTCATCAACAGAAAGCGGACCCGAACCCAATACCCAAAACATAACCAGTAGAAACAGTACCATAACCGAGAGCCATAGCTCTGAATTTGGCGCCGAAAAGCCAGGTGTAAGGTTAACGAAAAATACGGCGAAAAACAGAATTGGTATCTGAATCACCACGGCGAAGCGGGTAACCAGACCCAGGGTAATCAAAATGCCACCTACCAGATGTGCAAAAGCCACCAGGTGAATTGCTACGCTAATCATCATACCAGAGAAACCAAATACATTGTTTTCGGTAATCATGTTTTGAAGAACCGAGGTGTCGCTGATAAATGATACACCTTTACCAATGATAATAAGGCCAAGAATCATTCTTAAATAATCTAGCCATTTTGCGTGATGAACATCTCCCCAATGCTCAATTTTACGGATTACGTTCATGGTGAACCTCCATTTTTTAGTGAATGATACATTAAGTTACGGATTTTAATCCGAAGAATGCTAATAAATGGATGTTCGAAACCATGCATTTATTTTATAACCATAAGGGATTAAACCTGCTAATGTAAAATTCACTTATAATTGATTTATACCATTTTGGTTTTTGGTTCATAAATTCTACTTTTGTAGCATAAAGTAGGTTTTACGATGAGCAAAGAGATATTAGAGTTTTCGGTATTGGTAGATGAAAAATTCGATTTGAAATTTGACTGGCTTAGTGGTTTTTTTGGATTAGCACTCAAATTCCTTGGAAAATAGTTTTTCAACCGTTTCTCATTAACGAGCAATTTTGCTTTGATGCTTCACTGCGATCTTTTCTTCGTGCTAATTCCGCCTACATCTAATCTAACTTGCGCCCTGCTATAAGGGTGGCTTTGCTTTTCTACTTTAGTCTTTCGGCTTTTACGCTTATCTTTGCAGAACAATGAGTAGAAGAAAACCTGGTTCGGTTACCATAGTACCGAACGTTCATATTATTGATATTGCAGAAGAAGGAAAAGGTGTTGGCAAGGCAGACGAACTGGTAATTTTTGTTGATAAGGCAGTTCCTGGCGATGTGGTTGATGTTCGTTTAACTAAAAAGAAGAAAAACTTTGCAGAGGCAGTTATTGATCAAATACACCAGAAATCTGAATTACGTACCGATCCATTTTGCCCTCACTTTGGTGCCTGTGGTGGTTGTAAATGGCAACACATGGGTTACGACTCCCAGCTGAAATTTAAACAAAAAAATGTTGAGGCAGCTTTACAACGCTTAGGGAAGATAGATACTTCGAATACCGAGCCAATACTCGGATCAGCAAAAGACAGGTACTACCGCAATAAATTAGAATTTACTTTCTCCAATAAACGCTGGTTAGATCGTACTGATATCGAACGTGATGAAGATTTCGATATGAATGCCTTGGGTTTTCACGTTCCTTTACGTTTTGATAAAATTTTGGATATCGAGCACTGTTACCTTCAGGCAGAGCCCTCTAATTCGATCCGGAATGCCGTTAGAGAATATGCTTTGGCTAACGCATTGTCATTTTACGATTTGAGAAATCATGAAGGAGCATTACGCAACCTGATTATCCGCACTTCGAGCACAGGCGAAGTCATGGTAGCGGTTGTTTTTGCATATCCAGAAGATGACCAGGTGAATGGTTTGATGAGCTTTCTGCAATCTAACTTCCCTGAAATTACTTCACTCTTATACATCATCAACCAAAAGAAAAACGATACCATCTTCGACCAGGATGTATACGTTTTTGCTGGCCGCGATCATATTTTTGAAGAAATGGATGGTATTAAATTCAAGATAGGCGTTAAATCTTTCTATCAAACAAATTCTGAGCAGGCTTTTGAGCTTTATAAAATTACAAAGGATTTTGCCGGTTTTACAGGCGATGAGTTGGTTTACGATCTGTATACGGGTGCAGGTACTATAGCAAATTTTGTGGCCAGAAGTGTAAAACAAGTTGTTGGTGTAGAGTATGTGCCAACTGCCATCGAAGATGCGAAATTTAATTCGGCGTTGAATGGCATCGAAAATACTATTTTTTACGCCGGGGATATGAAAGATATCCTTACTACCGAATTTATAGCAGAGCATGGTAAACCTGATGTGGTAGTCACTGATCCGCCACGAGCGGGGATGCATGCCGACGTTGTTAAACGTTTATTGGAAATGGAAGCAAAGAAAATTGTTTATGTAAGTTGCAATGCTGCTACCCAGGCAAGAGATTTGGAAATGTTGAGTGAGAAGTATGAAGTGCTTCGCATAAAACCTGTAGATATGTTTCCGCATACGCAGCATGTAGAAAATGTTGTGTTATTAAAATTGAAATAGCATAACCTGCTTTAGTTAGATCTTCTTATGTTTCTGTTTCTGAAAATTGAGGTCTGGCATTGTAGGTTTTGATCGTTAATTATGGATAGAGAAGAGTTATTGGGCGCTACCCCTGAAGATAGTGGTGCACCACAAAAGAAACAAGAAAGCCCGTTGGTAAGCTTAGAAAAGGATCTGGAATTTTACGCAGATGCGATCAAGGAAGTGGGTATAGAAATAATGGTTGAGGGAATTTCAGCGCATCCAATATTTATTGCACACCAGCACCAGGTTAATATCGGTGAAGTGATCCTGAATCGGGAAGAATTGAATACCGACTGGACAATCCAGGCCTCTACCTTCGAGGAATTTGTAGAAAAAGGCATCATCAGTAAAGAAAAGAAGGAACCGTTTCTTAAGGTTTATAAAAAGCCTGAAGATTACATGTGTGTTTTCGTGATTGTTCCGGAAGGGGCTAATTTTATTTATTATCCTTACAAAAAAAGAAAAGGGTAAATCAAGGTCTATACCGAGTTACAGTAAAAATCCTTTCATTTAAAAGGCTGCTTTGCATCCACAAAGCAGCCCCATTTTTATATTAACTAAAACTAAACTTAATTTACATGGTGTACATCGCCACTTTTTGATGATGATGTTTTCTTTAATGCGGCATTGCCTTTAAAACTTACATCCCCACCGCCGCTTGCTGCTGCTTCTAAACCCTTATTGACGTAAATATTCACATCAGAACCTCCGGATGCCTGCACTTTAGCATAGTCGGTAATTAATTCATAGGCATCGATATCGCTACCACCGCTAGACTGAATACTTAAATTACTGGCTTTACCTTTAAGGCTAATGTCGCTACCGCCACTAGATTGGATTGACAAGTCGGTGCAAGATACATTAAGTGTAATGTCTGATCCGCCAGAGGAGCGAATAGCTAGCCTATCGGTTTTTATCTGGTTTTGCCCAAAAACATCAGCCCCGCCAGATGCGGCAATTGCCGAAAGTGTCTTATAGGTAACGTAGGCCTTAATTACTCGGTTGCTAAACAAACCGCCCCAACTTATTCCATCTTTAAATTTGATATTAATTTGATCTCCTTTTTGTTCTACAACGATGTTGCTTAAGGTTTCAGCATCTGTTTTAATGCTTACACTTTCGCTATTGCCCTGGGTTAGGTATAAGTCTATGCCACTGCTTACACCTATGCTTTTAAAACCGCTAACCGGAAAGTTTTTGGAATCCTGAGCATTTGCAGCGCATCCGCTTATCGCCAAAAATAATAGAATGGTAGTTTTAATAAGGTTCTTCATGATTTTGTTATTGGTTATGAATTAGACGCCAACAAAAGCGAAACGTTGCAAGCAATTAAAATTATTTTGCAAATAGTTTGAAATTGATCCTTAAAATCATTCTTTTTGTAATCAATCGTAACATTCAATGGCATCGCAACTACTCATTCTTAATAAAAAACAAATCCAACAGAAAATAGATCGTATTGCTTATCAAATCTTGGAAGATAACCTAAACGAGAAAGAAGTTGTTTTGGCAGGAATTTGGGATCGAGGATATAAATTAGCGGTTAGATTAGAACAGGTACTCAAACAAATCTCCGGCTTTAAAATCACACTGCTTCGAATTGATCTTCAGAAAGAAAGCAGTAAATTAGTAGCTAAAACCGATTTGGACGAAACGCATTGGAGAAACAAGGTAATTATTATTGTTGATGATGTATTGAACAGTGGTAAAACCCTGGCTTACGGTTTAGGTGTTTTTTTAAATACACCTCATAAAAAAATAAGAACGGTGGTCTTGGTAGATAGAAGCCACAAAATATTTCCTGTAGCCACCGACTTTGTAGGCTTGGAACTTGCTACGGTTTTAAAAGAACACGTTGATGTGATAATGGATGTAGCCGGAGAAGAGGACCGCGTTTACCTCAGCTAAGCAATATTAGGCCATGGAGACTATTCAGGCTCAATTAATCATTCCAAAACGTTAGCCGACCGATGCGTGCTTATTAATGTAATTGTTGTAACCCAGATCTTTATTTAACAATATGCCGGTATGTATCTACCTAAGAAGAATAACCTGATTTATCAATTTTTTTCCTGGTACATTTCATATATCATTAAGAAAGATTTCACCTCATTTAATTACAACAAGATTTCAGTAAAACCTGGTTCGGCTATTCTGTTATTAGCAAACCATTTCAGTTGGTGGGATGGTTTCTTCGTTTTCTATCTTAATAAAAAGTTTTTCAAACGGCAGTTTCATGTACTGGTGAATGCCGAAAATTATAGAGAGGTCGGTTTTCTGAAATATCTAGGCGCCTTCGCTGCTGAAAGTAATGGCCGGGATATAATTAATATGATCGAATATGCGGGCAAGTTGTTAGACGATGAAAATAACTTAGTCCTTGTTTTTCCTCAAGGTAAGCTACACTCCAATCATTTAACCAGCATCAACTTCGAAAAGGGGGTAATGCAAATGATCAATGCAAGCAAAAAAAACATCGATATTATATTTGCTGCTACGTTCACTGATTATTTTTCGAACCGCAAACCAATTGTGAACTGTAATCTTCAATCCTGGCAAACAGAAGAGTATGTAAGTTTGCAACTGTTAAAAAGTGCTTACAATAAACATTACGATCAATCTGTTGTTAAACAAACACAAATCACAGAATGACAATCTTTATTTACGCGGTATTAATTTTTCTAGTCATTCGGTTTTCCGTAACGCTTTTTAACTTTCTATCAAACCCAAAGCTTCCTAAAACAGTAAAACGCCACAACGATCTGGTTTCAATTCTTGTTCCTGCCCGCAATGAAGAAGAAAATATCTTAACATTGATGGAGTCAATCCGGCAACAAAATTACGAGAATTATGAGGTAATTGTACTCGATGATGGAAGTACAGACGACACTTTCTCGAAGGTAGCAGGTTTTGCAGCCAACTATCCTTCTTTTCGCGTTTTGAAGGGGAAGGAGCTAGCGCCCGGATGGCTCGGTAAAAATTATGCCTGTCATCAACTTGCTGAAATCGCAAAGGGCAAATATTTTCTTTTTGTAGATGCCGATGAGACATTAGAAAAAGGTTTAATCGATAGTTTGATTAATAGAATCAGTTTAGGTAAGCTAGCCCTCCTTAGTATTTTTACAAATCAGGTAACCAAAACTATTGGAGAGAAGCTCACTGTGCCATTAATGCACTTTATCTTATTAAACTTACTCCCGCTGCGCTTGGTAAGGTTTTCCAAAAACCCAGAGTTTGCTGCAGCAAGTGGTCAATGCATGTGTTTTACTGCTCAAAACTACCAACAAAATAAGTGGCATGAACATGTTAGAAATAGAGTGGTAGAGGATGTTGAGATTATGAAAGCCGTTAAACGTAGTGGCTATAATGCCGAAGCACTTTTGGGTAATAACCTCATTTATTGCAGGATGTACAAAAATCTCAATGAAAGTTTAAATGGCTTTAGTAAAAACTTATTAGCCGGGTTTGGTAATAACATTATAATCTTAGTAATTTACCAGCTTTTGGTAACATTAGGTCCGGTTATTTTAATATTTAATTTCAATGCCTCTTTAGTAGTATTACCCATTACATTAATTTTTTTAAGCAGGACCATGATCTCCTACTTATCGGGGCAGTCTGTGCTGATGAATTTGATTTTGCATCCTTTTCAGATGCTTTTCTTTTTAATCATCTCAGTTTTATCAATCATTAAACACATATTTAAAATAGGCACATGGAAGGGCAGATCGATCAAAATGATTTAAAAGTTAAAAAGGTTGCCGTTGCAATGATTATTATATTTCATTTAGTTGGCCTCATCGGTTTTTTGGTTCCAATGGCGCAGCCCTACTTCTTAAAGTTGGTTCCTTTTCACCTGTTGCTCATGTTTGCTATCATTATTTTTACTTATAATGGCAATGTAAAACGACTGGCGCTATTCATTAGTGGCGTTTTTTTATGTGGTTGGCTGGTAGAGGTTTTAGGCGTACATACAGGTAAAATTTTTGGCAGTTATTACTATGGAAATACGCTCGGCTACAAAATAGCTGCTGTGCCTATTTTGATGGGCGTAAATTGGGTAATACTCATATTTAGCATTGGGCAAATGATGAAGGGCTTTAAAGTGAGGAACAGTACCGTGGCTTCTTTACTCGGCGCATTCATCCTGATTACATTTGATTTTTTCTTAGAACCGGTGGCAATGAAGTTTGATTACTGGCAATGGGATTGGCATAAAGTCCCGCTTCAGAACTTTATTGCATGGTTTATTGTTTCAGTTATCTTACTAAAATTCTACTATGCATTTGGTTTGAAACAGCAGAAGTTAATCGGTTCTGCCATGTTCCTTTCACAACTGATCTTTTTTGTTGTCTTGTATATGACAACTGGTGCAAATATTTTTACGTAATTTTGCTTTATAATGGGTTATAACTTAAAAGTTCACATCGATAAATCATCTGGCTTTTGCTTCGGCGTAGTGTACGCAATTGAAATGGCCGAAGACATTTTAGATAGCGAAGGTTATTTATATTGTTTAGGGGATATTGTGCACAATGACGAAGAGGTTGCCCGCCTTACTGATCGGGGACTTAGAATCATCGACCATGAAGTTTTAAAAAATTTAAGAAACGAAAAAGTTTTAATCAGGGCACATGGTGAAGCACCCTCTACTTATCAGCTCGCTTTAGCAAATAACTTAACGCTTATTGATGCATCTTGCCCTGTGGTGCTTAAGCTTCAAAACCGAATTAAAAATTCGCATGATGATGAAGAACAGGTGCTGATTTTTGGTAAACATGGTCATGCGGAGGTTATTGGCTTACAAGGGCAAACAGACGGGAAGGCTATCGTATTTCAGGATTTGACCGAACTAGATCATGTAGCGTTGCCTGCTAAATTTACCCTGTACAGTCAGACTACGAAAAGCACGGATAAATTTTACAGTATTAAAGATGAGTTAATTAGTCGCGGCTACGAGGTAAAGGCTAATGATACCATTTGCAGGCAGGTATCTAACCGTTATGAGGAATTGGAAGATTTTGTCAGCCATTACGATAAAATCATTTTCGTTTCTGGTAAAAAATCATCCAACGGTAAGGTGCTCTATGACGTTTGTAAAAAATATAATCAAAATTCATACTTTATTTCCAATGTAGAAGATTTGGAGTCAAGCTGGTTTGTACCTGGAGATAAAGTAGGCATTTGCGGCGCAACTTCTACGCCGATGTGGTTAATGGAAAAAGTTAAAACACAATTAGAATTGTATTAATGTAAACCAACGCAATGGTTTCCTGTTTTAATTGTTACTACTCATAAATAATTACCTATCAATTGAAAACTGAAAGCACACATACCGGAATTTTCGTGGCAATTTTGGTAATATTGTGTTGGTTCACATCCCTATCATACCTCCTCCAGTGGGATTTCAATTGGCGTAATCCATTGGTTTACTTCATGCTACTCTTGCAGATGCACCTGTATACGGGCTTGTTCATTACGGCGCATGATGCGATGCATGGTACAGTTTCATCAAACAAAGCCTCGAACAATTTCATAGGTTATATAACTGTATTTCTATACGCTGGTTTCTTTTATAACCGTCTCTATGCCAAACATCACCAACACCACAGACATGTTCACACCGGTGATGACCCGGATTATGCGCCACATGGCTTTTGGAAATGGTATCTTCGATTTATGATGAATTATGTTACCATTATCCAGCTTGTAATTATGGCCGTTGCATATAATGTTTTAAATATTTGGTTTGATGAGCGGAATTTGTTGCTTTTTTGGGTGTTGCCTTCCTTGCTTAGTACTTTCCAGTTATTTTATTTTGGCACCTATCTACCCCATAAAGGAGAGCATGACAACGAATACCATGCTTCCAGCTTACAGAAAAACCATTTGCTTGCCTTTTTTTCCTGCTACTTTTTCGGCTACCATTTAGAACATCATCAAAAACCTCAAGTTCCCTGGTGGATGCTATACAAGCAAAAAAACTAACATTTGACTTAAAAATGTCATTCTGCTTTACAACCGAACGTTTTTAAATTCCTTAAAACAGTATTTTTGTGACAAAAAACTAGGTTTGGTAACTTCTAATTTATTTCCAAGAAATATGTTGCATAAGAAACACCTGTTCACCTTTCTATTTATTCTTGTTTCTGCATTTTCTTTTGCACAAAGTTGCATAATTAAGGGGAAGGTAACCAATGTTTTTACAAACCAACCAATAGTTGGCGTTACCGTCCAATTACAAAATATTGGTATCGGCACCCAGACCGATAGCCTGGGTAACTATTCTTTAACAGCCTTGAAGCCTGGTGTTTACAACATTCAGTTTTCAGCTGTAGGCTATTCAAACAAAAGTTTGTTTGATGTACAGGTTGCCAATGCCAAGCCTACCACAATTGATTTGGCCTTAGAGACTACTCAAAATGACATTGGTGAAGTGACCGTAAGATCTCAACGCTTTGTTAAACCGTTAGAAAGTCCGTTATCTTTGAGAACCATCGGCGTGAACGAAATCAAGCGTAATCCTGGTGGCAATCGTGATATCTCGAAGGTAATACAATCTTTACCAGGCGTCTCTGTGCCGGTAAGTTTCCGCAATGATATTATTATTCGAGGAGGTGCACCGAATGAAAACCGCTTTTTTATAGATGGGGTAGAAATCCCCAACATCAACCACTTTACCACCCAAGGATCTTCCGGTGGTCCTGTAGGGTTAATTAATGTAGATTTTATCAAGGAAGTAGATTTTTATTCTGGCGCTTTCCCAGCTTCAAGGGGTAATTCTCTGAGTTCGGTTTTCGAATTTAAACAACGCGATGGCAATACAGACAAGCTTGGCGCCTCCCTCACTATAGGCTCTAGTGATTTTGCAGTAACCATGGATGGACCAATAGGTGCAAAAACAACATTTTTAGCATCCTACCGCTTATCTTATTTGCAAGGATTATTCAAGCTTTTAGGTTTGCCATTTCTTCCTTCCTATCAGGATTTTCAATTTAAGGTTAAAACAAAATTCAACACCAGGAACGAGTTAACCATCTTAGGCTTGGGCGCCATAGATCGCTTTAAGCTTAACTTTGATGCCGATCCAACGGAAGAAAATCTTTACACTTTATCTGTAATTCCGGTAAATAGCCAAGACAACTATACCATTGGTGCAGTTTACAAAAACTATCGCGAACGTGGGTTTTCAACAGTAGTAATTAGTCGAAACTATTTAAACACCAGTGCCGATAAGTTTCAGGATAATGATGAAAGCAAATTGAAAACCCTCACTTACGCTTCAAAAGAAACAGAGAATAAATTCCGGTTCGAAAATTCGTCTAAAGAGGGCATTTACAAAATTAATTTTGGCATAGGTGCAGAAACTGGAAGTTATAATGTTCAAAATGTAGTGCTTTTGCCTAATGGTCCGTTAAACTATAATTCTGATTTCGACATGGTGAAGTATGGGGCGTTTGCGCAAGTGAGTGCATCTTATTTTAACGACAGGCTTAGTTTATCTACCGGTTTCAGGATCGATGGAAACAATTTTAGCAGCCAAATGAATAATCCGCTAAAAACATTTTCGCCAAGGTTTTCGGCTTCTTATAAGTTCACCGAAAAATTTAGCTTTAACTTTAATACCGGAATATATTATCAATTACCCGCCTATACGCTATTGGGCTATCGTGAAACCAGCACATCGCCACTTTTAAATAAAAATGTAAATTACATTCGGGCAACCCATCTGGTTGCCGGATTGGAATACAACAGTTTAAAAAATACCAAATTCACCATCGAGGGATTTTATAAACGCTATGCTAAATATCCTTTGTTAAAACAAATTAATGATACTATCCCCTTGGCAAACCTGGGGGCAGATTTTGGCGTGGTGGGCAATTTGCCTTTAGTTGGCGAAACCGATGGAAGAAGTTATGGCGTAGAATTTTTTGCGCAACAGCGTTTAACGAAAGGTTTCTATGGCATTTTCGCATTAACATTATTCAGAAGTGAATTTGCCGACAAGCGCAATATACTGGTGCAATCTAGCTGGAACAGCAGGTACATTTTAAGTGTTACCGCTGGTAAAGTATTTGCAAAAAATTGGGAGGTTGGTGCAAAGTTCAGGTTTAGCGGCGGAAGCCCCTATACACCTTATGACGTGGCGTATTCATCCTTAAAAAGCAGTTATAATGTGTTGCCAGAGGGCGTTAGAGATTTCGATCAGCTAAATAATTTAAGATTAGCCGATTTTTATCAGTTGGATGTTAGGGTAGATAAAAAGTTTCCTTTTAAAAAGTTTAATTTCAATCTTTACTTAGATATACAAAACTTAACATATAACAAATACCAATTGCAGCCCGCATTGGTTTTAGATAGAGATCTAAACGGAAACCCACAGGATTTACCAGGAGATCCATCACGCTATAAAACAAAGCTTTTGAACAATAGCGGAGGAAACATTTTACCAACCTTGGGCATAATACTTGATTTTTAAAAATGAGCAAAAAAGGAATTTTACTGGTTAATTTAGGTACACCAGATAGTGCAGCTACACCCGATGTAAGAAAATATCTCGATCAGTTTTTGATGGATGAAAGGGTCATCGATATCTCCAAAGTGAGCCGGACATTGCTGGTTAAAGGGATTATCGTGCCATTTAGAAGTCCAAAAACTGCTAAGTTATATAAGGAAATATGGAATGAAAATGGTTCTCCATTACTTTATTACAGCAAATTACAGGCAAAGTTGCTACAAGAAAGGTTGGGAGATGACTACCATGTTGAATTAGCGATGCGTTATCAAAATCCATCGGTAGCAGCTGCACTGGCTAAGTTGAAAGCAGGTTTGGTGGAGAGTATTCAGGTTATTCCGATGTTTCCACAGTATGCCTCGGCCAGCTCTGGCTCGGTAATGCAGTTGGTTATGGAATTGGTAAGCAAGTGGCAAACTGTACCGCCAATATCCTTTGTAAATTCTTTCCATGATAACGAATTGATGATCAAGGTTTTCGCAGAAAACGCCAGAAAACATGATGTTTCAAGTTATGACCATGTGCTATTTAGTTTCCACGGTTTGCCAGAGCGCCAGTTGTTAAAATGCGACCATACGGGCAGCTATTGCTTAAAAAATAAAGACTGCTGCCAAACGCTAAATGATACCAATAAGTTTTGTTACTCGGCACAAGGGCATGATACAGCCAGGCTAATCGCTGCAGAACTAAATCTTCACCGCGATCAATACACGGTTTGTTTCCAATCTCGTTTGGGTAAAGAACCCTGGGTGCAACCTTACACTACCGATGTGCTTAAGAAACTAGCTGCAGAGGGAAAGAAAAGGTTATTGGTTTTTAGTCCAGCTTTTGTGGCCGACTGTTTGGAAACTTTGTACGAAATTACGGTAGAGTATCACGAAGAATTTAGGGAACTTGGTGGAGAGCATGTTCAACTGGTAGAGAGCTTAAACGATAGTCCGGTATTTATCGAAGCATTAGCTGGAATGATAAAATAAGTTTAAGATGCCAAAGTTGATTATATTAATGGGCGTTTCTGGTAGCGGAAAAACAGTAATAGGTACAGCGCTGGCAAAAAGAACTTCTGCAATTTTTATTGATGGCGATGATTTGCATCCACAAAGCAATATCGATAAAATGGCAGCTGGTATCCCACTTACAGATGACGATCGCTTGAGTTGGTTAGAATTACTAGCCTCACTGGGGCACAAATACCAAACGAACAATACCAGCTGCATTATTGCCTGCTCGGCACTTAAATACGAATACCGAGAATTACTCAGATCTGGTAATAATGATATTGGCTTTATCTATCTAAAAGGCAGTTTCGAATTAATTTTTTCCCGTATTCAACAACGGCATCATCAATACATGCCTGCCAGTTTACTCCAGAGCCAATTCGACGCATTAGAAGAGCCATTGGCAACAGAAACCGATGTGCTAGTTGTTAGTATCAATCGAGATTTAAACACTATTATAAATGAAATTGAGAATGCTAAATGGCTTTCTTAATAGCCGCTAAAATTTGCACTGTAGCACCTTTTTGTTTGTAAACATATGCTCTCGCAGCTGCGGATGATATCTCGTTGCGCTTAAACATTTCAAATGCATCAATCAATGTTTCTTCATTAATGATACTCTTTGCAGCGCCAACTGAAATCAGATCTTTGGCTTCTTGGAATTTATCGAATTTTGGTCCAAAAATAACCGGCAAACCAAATGCCGCAGCTTCTAAAGTGTTGTGAATGCCTGTGCCAAACCCCCCACCAATGTAGGCTAACTTTCCGTATTGGTACAGCGATGAAAGTATGCCAATGTTATCAATTATCAGAATTTGCGATTGGTTTCCCGTCGATGATTTTTCTAAGTTGGAATACTTAACGGCCTTTGGAAATAACTCCTCGAGCCCGCGAATGTGCAGTACGTCTATTTCATGTGGTGCTATAATGAGTTTCCAAGCAGGATGTTGCTCGGCTAAAGAGACCAGCAATTTCTCGTCGGGCAACCAGGTACTGCCTGCAATAATCACGGGTGCGTCTTTGCAAAACGCTGCTATGATCGGTAAAGGTTTCGGATGTTGCGCATTTTCGTAAACGCGGTCAAACCTGGTATCTCCACTTCTGGTTACGTTATTAAATCCAATAGATTTCAATAAAATTTCACTCTCTTCATTCTGAACAAAGAAGTGACTCACCGCAGTCAATAGATTTCGGTAAAAGCCTCCATACCAGGCAAAAAAGGTTTGCTGGGGCCTAAAAATTCCTGATATGAGATATAGGGGGATTTGTCTTTCTTTGAGTGTTTTAAAATAAAAATGCCAGAATTCGTATTTCGTAAATATTGCAACCTCGGGGTTAATTAAATCTAAAAATCGTCTAGCATTACGCTTACTGTCCATCGGAAGGTAAAAAACATCCGCTAAAGGGTAGTTTTTCCTGATTTCATATCCTGAAGGAGAAAAAAAGGTAATAACAATTTGCTTATCTGGATATTGGGTTTTTAATTGCTCCAGAACTGGTCGCCCTTGCTCAAATTCACCTAAAGATGCAAAGTGAAACCATATGTGCTTTTCTGCTGGATTTATCCGTTGAACAATTTGTGTATAAACATTTTTACGCCCATTTATAAACTGTTCGGCTTTTGGATTAAACAAAGAAAATACCCTGATAACGAAAGTGTAAACCCTAATTCCGATTATGTAAAGCAAAAGCATAAGTGTAATTTCATATCTTCGTGCCAAGATAAAACGAATATATTTAAAAAGCTTAAGAATATATGAAAATAGCCGTTATTGGTACCGGATACGTAGGTTTAGTTACCGGAACTTGCTTAGCAGAAACAGGAAACGACGTCATCTGCGTAGATATTAATGAAAGTAAAGTAAAAAAAATGCAAGAGGGAGAGGTGCCAATTTACGAACCAGGTCTCGATCTTTTATTTCATAGAAATATCGAGCAAGGCCGCCTCACTTTTACCACCCATTTGGCCGATGCGGTAAAGGATGCACAAATTATTTTTATGGCCTTGCCAACCCCTCCAGGTGGAGACGGCGCTGCAGACCTATCATATATTTTAGGAGCTGCCAAAGATATTTCTAAGCTAATTACCGATTATAAAGTTATTGTTAACAAATCTACTGTCCCTGTAGGCACAGCTGATAAAGTTAAAGCCGTTTTTCTAGCAAATACCGATGTTGAGGTCGACGTTGTATCGAATCCCGAGTTCTTAAGAGAGGGTGTGGCTGTCGATGATTTTATGAAGCCAGACCGGGTGGTATTGGGTACCAAAAGCGAAAAGGCTAAAAAGTTGATGACCGAACTCTACGGTCCGTACGTGCGCCAGGGTAACCCTATTCTGTTTATGGATGAGCGTTCCTCAGAGCTGACAAAGTATGCTGCGAACTCCTTTCTGGCTACAAAAATTACTTTTATGAATGAGGTAGCAAACCTTTGCGAACTGGTGGGTGCCGATGTTGATGCCGTAAGGAAAGGTATCGGGTCTGATGAGCGAATTGGTAAACGTTTCCTTTTTCCGGGCGTTGGTTACGGCGGTTCTTGCTTTCCAAAAGATGTGCAGGCACTTGTTAAATCTTCCGATGACTATGCCTATGATTTCCAAATTTTAAAATCGGTAATGGAAGTAAACGAAAGACAGAAGATTATTCTGGTTGATAAGTTGATTAAATACTATAAAAATGATATTCAAGGCAAACATTTTGCGCTTTGGGGATTGGCTTTCAAACCAGAGACTGATGATATTCGGGAGGCTCCAGCGTTATATATTATCGATAAATTGGTAAAAAATGGAGCTACTGTAACCGTGTTCGATCCTGAAGCAATGAAAAACGTTGAAGGTGTAATTGGCGATAAGGTAAAGTATGCAAAGAACCAGTACGAAGCTTTAGAAGGCGCCGATGCATTATTAATTGCCACTGAATGGTCGGTCTTCCGAAACCCAGATTTCCAAAAAATTGAAGATATGCTGAAAAATAAAGTTATTTTTGATGGTCGAAACTTGTATGATCTACAAAAAATGGTCGATCTTGGCTATTATTACAATAGCATAGGCAGAAAACTTATAAATTAAATGGGTCGAAAAAGAATATTGATTACAGGAGCAGCTGGCTTTTTGGGCTCGCACCTTTGTGATCGTTTTGTGAAAGAGGATTACCATGTTATTGGCATGGATAATCTCATTACTGGCGATATGGCCAATATTGAGCACCTTTTTCAGTTAGAAAACTTTGAGTTTTACAATCACGATGTATCAAAGTTTGTCCATATCCCAGGTAAACTGCACTATATCCTTCATTTTGCTTCTCCTGCAAGTCCGATAGATTATCTTAAAATACCTATACAAACTTTAAAGGTTGGCTCATTAGGTACACATAACCTGCTGGGTTTAGCCCGAAATAAAGGAGCAAGAATGCTCATCGCATCTACATCAGAAGTATATGGTGATCCGAATGTGAACCCACAGCCAGAAGAGTACTGGGGAAACGTTAATCCGGTAGGGCCACGTGGTGTTTACGACGAAGCCAAGCGTTTCCAAGAGGCCATTACCATGGCTTACCATACTTTCCACGGCGTAGAAACAAGAATTATCCGCATTTTTAATACTTATGGCCCAAGAATGCGACTAAATGATGGCCGTGTATTGCCAGCTTTCATAGGGCAGGCTTTGCGTGGAGAAGATTTAACCATCTTTGGCGATGGTAGTCAGACCCGCTCATTTTGTTATGTGGATGATTTGATAGAAGGGATTTACCGTTTGTTAATGAGCGATTACGCACAGCCCGTAAACATTGGTAACCCCGACGAAATAACCATTAAGCAATTCTGCGAAGAAATTATTAAACTTACTGGCACCGAGCAGAAGATTGTCTATAAGGATCTTCCGCAGGATGATCCCAAACAAAGGCGACCAGATATTACCAAAGCGAGGTCAATTCTGGGCTGGGAGCCAAAGGTTGATCGTGCAGAAGGTTTAAAAATTACCTACGAATACTTCAAATCTTTGCCTCCTGAGGCTTTAGAAAAAATTGAACATAAAGACTTTACTACATTTAATCGTTAACATGTCAAAAATTTTAGTTACCGGTGGAACCGGCTACATTGGTTCGCATACAGTTATAGAGTTACACAATGCAGGTTACGAGGTTGTAATTATCGATAACCTTATTAATTCCAACATCAAAATTTTAACTCAATTACATGCCATCACTGGTAAGTGGTTTGATTTCCATGAGATAGATTTGCAACAGGAAGAAGCCGTAAATGCATTTGCAGAAAGCCACAGCGATATTACAGGCATTATTCATTTTGCAGCTTATAAGGCAGTAGGAGAGTCGGTAGCGCATCCTTTAAAGTATTACAAAAACAACTTTTATAGTTTAATCAATTTGTTAACTGCGTTTAACAATAAAATGAATTTTGTTTTTTCTTCATCGTGTACAGTGTATGGCCAGCCAGATGCTTTGCCAGTTACAGAGGTAGCACCAGTTAAAAAAGCAGAATCGCCTTATGGCAATACCAAGCAGATTGCAGAAGAAATTTTGACAGAAACTACTGCAGTAACACCAGATTTAAATGTCATCGCTTTGCGTTACTTTAACCCGGTTGGCGCACATGAAACAGCATTAATTGGCGAATTACCTAATGGTGTTCCTGCTAATCTGGTTCCGTTTATTACCCAGTCGGCAATAGGGAAACGTGGTCCAATTACTGTTCATGGTAATGATTATGATACTCCAGATGGGTCTGCCATTCGCGATTATATTCATGTAGTAGATTTGGCCAAAGCACATGTGGCTGCGGTAAAAAGGTTAGAAGAGCAAAAAGCTTCATCAAATTACGAAGTTTTTAATATTGGTACAGGAAAGGGGTCATCCGTGTTAGAAATTATTACCGCATTCGAGAATGCCAATGGAGAAAAGCTGGATTACAAAATCGGACCAAGAAGAAGTGGCGATGTGGTGCAAGTGTTCGGCGATGTAACGAAATCGAACAAAGAACTGGGTTGGAAAGCAGAATTAGATATTAATGAGATGATGCGGTCGGCCTGGGAGTGGGAAAAATACCTCAAAGCCAACCCTTTTTAAATGAAGTTATCGGAGCATAAAGATTTAAAAAGCGCAATAATAGCCTTGCCCCCGAAGGAAAAAGATAAGCTATTATTGCGCCTAATAGCTAAAGATAAAGTGCTAACCGAACACCTGCATTACACCCTGCTCGAAGATAAGCACGACCTGGAAGATCGTAAAGAAAAAATAAAGGCCGATGTTGAAGAGAAGCTTTCAGAACTCAAAAAACTTAATGCAAAAGATGCGCTGGCTAAGGTAAGAAAGATGATTACCGCCGTAAATCATTTTTATAAAGTAACAAAAGACCCGGTGGGCGAAGTAGAGCTGAAGTTCTTTATACTTACGGCTATTCCAGTAGATTATCGCAAAACCAGTTCGGGCTACCGCGATTATCTTTTCCTGTTTTCCAATTATTATATCAAAACAGTATCGGTAACTATCAATAAATACCGAAAACTACACGAGGATTTGCAATTCGATTTAAGCACACCGTTAAATAATTTGCTCAATAAAATCTATTCTTCTAAATTAGCTGCGTTGGCAAATTCTGCCAACCTACCCACAGATATTAGCTAAAGTGATAAACACCAAGTAATGTTCGGATTATTTAAAAGAAAAAAAATAGCACCCGAATTTAATTTCTCTAACATCGGAACTGATGTACACTCGCACATTATTCCTGGCGTGGATGATGGTGCCCAAACCCTGAACGATTCACTTGCTTTGGTTAAGAAACTTAAAGCTGTGGGCTATCAAAAATTAATCGCCACGCCACATATTATGGCAGATTATTACCGCAATACCCCAGATACAATAAAGAGAGGTTTGGAACAGTTAAGAAAAGGTGTAGATGAGCTACAACTCGATATCGAGATTGATGCTGCTGCAGAGTATTACCTGGATGAGACACTTGAAAAGAAAGTACGTGAAAAAGATGTCTTAACTTTTGGCAATCAGTACCTGCTATTTGAGCTCTCTTACGTTAATGCTCCAAAAAATCTCATCGATTTCATCAAAACAATCCAGGATGCTGGTTATAAACCGGTGCTTGCCCACCCGGAAAGATATCCCTATTTCTATAACACGTTTGAGCGTTACCATCAAATAAAAGAAACAGGTTGTATGCTACAATTAAACGCGATTGCGTTAACCGGTTATTATGGTTCGGGAGCAAAAAAGGTTGCAGAAGAAATGGTAGAGCATAGCCTTGTAGATTTTATTGGCAGCGATATGCACCATGTTAGGCATGCTACAGCTTTAGCACAAAGCCTCTCCACAACATCAATGCAACAACTACTGGTTCAGCGCCAGCTCAAAAACGTGTACCTCTAAGATAGAAACTTTCTATCGCAGCGAGTAAGCGTATTACTCGTACCTTAATGCTTCAACAGGATCCAATCTTGCGGCTTTCTTTGCCGGATAATAGCCTGATAAGATGCCAACGCCTACGCAAAGCAGAAATCCACCAATGATAAATATCCAGGGGATTAAAAATGCCCCGCCCATGGCTAAAGAAATTATATTCCCAAGTACAATCCCTAAAAAGATTCCCAAAGCACCTCCCATTAAGCAGATCACAACAGCCTCTATCAAAAACTGGCGACGAATAACTTTAGGGTTAGCACCAATGGCTTTACGGATACCAATTTCTCTGGTACGCTCGGTTACTGATACCAACATAATGTTCATAAGGCCAATAGAAGCGCCAATGAGGGTAATAATTCCAATGGCAACACCACCGATAGCAACGAATGCCAGGTTTTCAAATAAGGTTTGGGCAATGGCATCACTTTTTGTAATCTCGAAATTGTTTGACTCGCCTATCTTTACTTTTCTAATATTTCTAAATAATGCCGTGGATTCTCCAATTACATTTTCCTGGTCATTGTTATCACCAACCATAACCGTAATGGTATAAGAAGGGTTAGCATTTGCATTGATTTGCTTTGCTTTAATAAGCGGAATGTATACCGCCCTATCGCCACTAAAACCCATACTCGAACCCTTTTTCTCCAGTACACCTACAATCTTAAATCGATTGTTGCCCACGTTAATTAACTTATCCATGGGGTCGGTGTCTTTAAAAAGCCTTGCTACAACCTCTCCGCCAACAATACACACATTGCTGCCAAGCTTAACTTCAGACACCCCAAAATTTCTGCCCAGAGATAGGTTTAAACCCTGGGAGGCTAAGCCGTTTTCATCAATTCCTTGTACATTAATATTCGGGTTGGTTTTCAAACTGCCATATTTGACTGTAGAGCCACCACTTGCAAAAACGCTTACAGCTACAGTGGCTGGTGCCTTTAAACTATCCTTAAAGTTAATGGCGTCTTCATATCGGATCGATTTAAATGGCTTCGGGCGCTTCCCGTTTCCAATTCTTATACCTGTGCCTCTATTTCTTATCGTAAAAGAATTTGCACCCATGCTACTAAATGCATCCGTCATGCTTTTCTTTACAGCATCCAGCGTAGTCAAAATCCCAACAAGGGCCATTAAACCAATGGCAATAATTAACGCGGTAAGCATGGTGCGTAAGCGGTTACCCTTAATAGATTCTAATGCCAGTCTGGTGTTCTCTCTGTAATTCATTTATGTTCCTTATCGAGTAGGATGAGTATGAGGATATAATTGGTTGTTAGGTCTAAAGTTAGTTTTTATCTACTATTATAATTTATCTACCAGGCTAAAAATAAAAAAAGTCCCGATGCTTAGACATGGGGACTGTACTTTATGTTACAATAATTTTTATTTAAGCCGAGAAACTGGTGCCACATCCACATGTGCTTGTCGCATTCGGATTAACAAAAGTAAATCCCCTGGAATTTAAACCATCTTGCCAATCGATCATCATTCCCATTAGATACATTTGGTGTGCTTTATTCATATATACTTTTATCCCATCGATGAAAAACTCTTGGTCGCCATCTTTCTTCTGGTCAAAGCCTAAAATGTAATTCATTCCTGCGCATCCGCCGCCTTCCACGCCAACACGTAAGCCATAATCGTCACCAATTTCTTGCTGGTCTTTCAATTTATGCAACTCTTTTGATGCGCCTTCCGAAAAAGTTACCGGTGCAAATGCTGTATCAACTGTTGTGCTCATATCTATTTCAAATTTATCTATTACAAATATAAATAATAATGCACATTTTTGCTTTTAACCACCCGTTAATATTACCGTAATTAAACAATACCCATGAATGTACAACAAGTTTTAAGTGATGTAGTTATCCTTTTCGCTGGCCTTTTCTCTGCGTTGGCGGCGTTTTATTATTTCTCCAGAAATGATATCCAACGCTTTTTTGATTTAAAGCAAATGGAGATGAATAAGGAGGGCAGGGTGCATCTGTTGCCTTTACGCTTACAAGCACACGAAAGGCTTATCATTTTCACTGATAGAATTAACCCAGTAAATTTACTTGTACGTTTACATCAGCAAGGCGTAAGTATCTCTACGTTGCAAGCCGGCATTTTAAATGAAATAAAATCAGAGTATCAACATAATATTACTCAACAGCTATATGTAGATAGCACCACCTGGAGTGTTGTGCGAAAACTGAAAGATGATACCATCGCAATGATTAATAATGCAGTGAAGGGTTTGCCTGCCGATGCAAATGGTATCGAATTGAGCACAGCAGTTTTAACGCACATGACAACTATTGATGAAAATCCATATGATTTAACAATAGAATTAATTAAAAAAGACATTCAAAAAATGTTCTAAATTCAGTTTTCGTGCAAGCACCTAATTGCAATAGAGCATGAAGTAACCTAACCAAATATGAGTGAAAAAAAATATACTACAACCTCTGGGATAGAAATTAAGGAGTTGTATGTTGCTGCCAAACTGCTGGAAGAGAAACCTGGTGAATTCCCTTTTACCAGGGGCATTCAAAAAGATATGTACCGAGGCAGGTTGTGGACAATGAGGCAATATGCAGGTTTTTCTACGGCCGAAGAATCTAACAAACGTTATCATTATCTATTAGCCCAGGGAACAACAGGTTTATCAGTCGCATTTGATTTACCTACCCAAATTGGTTACGATTCAAATCACGACATGGCCGATGGGGAAGTAGGAAAAGTTGGTGTAGCGATTGATTCCTTGAAAGATATGGAAATTCTTTTCGATGGAATAGCCCTAAAAGACATTACCACTTCCATGACTATAAACGCTACTGCTTCTATTCTGTTGGCCATGTATATTGCCTTGGCTAAAAAGCAGGGAGCCGATTTGAAGGAGATTTCGGGTACTATCCAAAATGATATCTTAAAGGAATATGCAGCTAGGGGTACGTACATTTATCCTCCTAAACCTTCTATGCGCATTATTACAGATATTTTTGAGTTTTGCAGTAAAGAAGTGCCGAAATGGAATACCATCTCCATCTCGGGCTATCACATCCGCGAGGCGGGTGCTAATGCTGTACAAGAGCTTGCCTTCACTTTAGCAAACGGGAAAACTTACCTTAAAGCAGCTATTGCAAAAGGCTTAGATATTAATGTTTTCGCAAAGCGATTATCATTCTTCTTTAATTGCCACAACAATTTTTTTGAAGAGATTGCCAAGTTCAGGGCCGCCCGCAGAATGTGGGCAACAATTACGAAAGAGTTGGGCGCAACCGACCCGAAAGCGCAGATGCTACGTTTCCACACACAGACTGGTGGTTCTACTTTAACGGCACAGCAGCCATTAAATAATGTAATTAGGGTTACCAACCAGGCTATGGCTGCGGTTTTAGGGGGCACGCAATCGCTACATACCAATGGCTATGATGAGGCTTTATCTCTACCCACAGAAGCAGCAGCAAAAATTGCCCTACGTACCCAACAAATCATTGGTTTTGAAAGCGGTGTAACAGATACAGTAGACCCGCTGGCGGGCTCGTTCTTTGTAGAAAGCCTTACAGATGAAATAGAAACCGCCGCATGGGCCTACATTGGTAAAATCGATGCAATGGGCGGATCGGTAAATGCAATTGAGAGCGATTATATGCAAAATGAAATCGCAAAGGCAGCTTACCAATACCAGCAAGAGATAGAATCGGGAGAGCGGGTATCTGTTGGGGTAAACAAATTTACACAAGCTAAAGAAGGGATCAACGATATCTTTAATATAGACGATTCGATCAGAAAAATTCAATCTGATAAGCTAAGAGAACTTAAAAGTAACCGAAATAATGAAGCCGTAAACCAAGCACTTATAGCATTGGAAGAGGCCGCAAAAGGCAATGACAACCTAATGCCGTTGATTATAAATGCGGTAGAAGCTTATGCCAGCCTTGGAGAGATATCAGATGTTTTGAGAAGGGTATTCGGAGAATATTAAACCGTATCTACCATTTTGGTAAACCTCAGTTGTAATTGCGTTTAAATGGGGTAGATATTCCACAGTCAATCAATCCTGTCTTAATGTCGAAACTATATGGTATCAATTGCCTGTTATCATTTTGTTTGATATAGAGGGTGTTGAGGTATTATCGCTAAAAACTGCCTTCAATATGCTGCAAATGGCCTAGTAATTGCTTTTGAATTATAGATTCGATTACTAACGAGAATGTCTTCATTACTTACTTTCATGTGGATAAATGATGTTAATAAATAGTTATCAACATAAAAAATTGAGGTTAACTGTGCTACCATATTCCATATCAGTATGTTACGATTTATTTGAAATTTTTGTTTAAAATGTTGATAATTTTGTCAATATTCGTAATCCCGAAACGGACCATCCCGTATAGTCGAATCGGCACTGTAAACCAATAAATTATAGAAATCGCAATGGAAAAAACTTGTACAGAAGTGTGGAAGAACTGTCTTCAAATCATTAAGGATAATATTCCGAACCAAAGTTTCAAAACCTGGTTCGAGCCAATAACAGCCCTTAAGTTAGAAGGCAAAGTTTTAACCATACAGGTACCAAGTTTGTTCTTTTACGAATGGCTTGAAGAACATTATGTAGGCTTGCTACGGAAAACCGTGAAAAAGCAACTTGGAGAAGATGGCAGGCTGGAATATAATATCGTTGTCGATAAATCATCTAACAGCGGCAATCCTTATACTACCAATATGCCTTCTAACGGAAATGGCGCTGAAGCTAAAGTTCAGTCTATGCCTATACCCGTATCTATTAACAAGGATATTAAAAACCCGTTTATCATTCCAGGATTAAAAAAATTAAATGTTGATCCCCAACTAAATGCAAACTATACCTTCGAAAATTATATCGAGGGAGATTGCAATCGCTTAGCTCGCTCTGCTGGTTACGCCGTTGCAGCAAAACCAGGGGGCACCTCTTTTAATCCTTTAATGATATATGGCGGTGTCGGCTTGGGTAAAACCCATTTGGCGCAGGCAATCGGAAATGAGATTAAACGCAGCATGCCAGATAAATTGGTGATTTATGTAAGCTGTGAGAAATTTTGCCAACAGTTTGTAGATTCATTGAAAAATAACACTATCAATGATTTTGTTAACTTTTACCAAGCAATGGACGTGATCATTATGGATGATGTACATAACTTTGCAGGTAAAGAAAAAACCCAAGATATATTCTTCCACATCTTTAACCACCTACACCAATCTGGTAAGCAGGTAATCTTAACATCAGATAAGGCGCCTAAAGATCTGGCTGGTTTGGAAGAACGTTTGTTAAGTCGTTTTAAATGGGGCTTGTCTGCAGATTTACAAATTCCTGATCTCGAAACCCGTATCGCTATTCTTCGGAAGAAAATGTATGCTGATGGAATTGAATTACCAGGAGAGGTAGTAGAGTATGTTGCTCATAACATCGATAACAATGTTCGTGAGCTTGAAGGTGCCATGGTTTCTTTGTTAGCGCAAGCTACATTAAATAAAAAAGAAATCGATTTGGCCCTGGCTAAACAGATGTTGAAAAACTTCATTAAAAACACCTCCAAAGAGATCTCCATGGAATATATCCAGAAGTTGGTTTGCGAGTATTTTGAAGTTCCGGTTGATATGGTAAAATCGCAAACCCGTAAACGCGAAATTGTGCAGGCCCGTCAGATATCAATGTATTTATCTAAAAGCCATACAAAATCATCGTTAAAAACCATTGGCGCTTTCTTTGGCGGACGCGACCATAGTACAGTGATTTATGCCTGCCAAACTGTAGAAGACTTAATTGATACAGATAAGAAATTCAAGGCTTACGTACATGATATTCAAAAGAAATTGAAAATGAGTTAGTATCAAGATAGAACAACCACCTTATCAGAAAATATTTTTTGTTAAACGAGAAAAGTGCTGAAACATTCAGGACTTTTCTCGTTTTTTGTTAGTTGCTATTTCATCTTCTCTATCTCGGCCAAACCGTAATACAAAGCTGCTACGTGGATACACTGTGCAATCTTATTTTCCTTTAGCAATGTTTTTACTTCATCAACCGTATATTCTTCAACGTTCAAAATCTCGTGTTCATCTAAATGTTGCTCATGCGTTTTAACACCACCTGTCAAAAAGTAAGTGAAGGTTTGGTTGTTGGCTGTAGCCGGATTTGGATAAAGGGTAGCGATAAGTTTGCAGGTTTTAAAACTAAAACCGGTTTCTTCAATCAATTCGCGTCTTACACCTGCTTCTCCGCCTTCATCTCCGTCTAAAACGCCCCCAGGCAGTTCTAAAGATATAATGTCACCAGCATGCCGATATTGCCGAACCAGTATCATTTTTCCATCTTCGGTAAGCGCAATCGCCGTGGCCCAATTTGAATATTCCAGTACAAAATAATCATCCTTTATGGTGCCATTTGGCAACTTCAACTCATCAACCCTTAATGTCGCCCATTTTTCTTGTACCAAATACCTAGAAGCAAGCCGCTGCCACTTTTCTATTATCATTTTTGTTTTATTTAATGAAGCAAAATTAACTTAAATATTGCTGTATCGTTTTCTGGCGATGGAGATTTACAAGATGTACAATCTTGTGCTGCTCAGATAAATAATTATATATTAAATTTAGCTTCGGCGCAATAAGCAAATTCCTTTCAGAATTGAGGCCGAGTTCATAATACATAAACTCACTTAGCGAATCTAGTTTTTCTGAAGATAGATCTGATTTTCCCAACCAGTCTTCGAAAGCCGATAAGTCGGGGTTTTCTAAATTTGCTATTGGAAGCCTAAAACTACCTGTTAGCGTATCTTCAAAAATTACTTGAGCTTCTTTTAGTTTTCCCTCAAGTTTTAGGCCCATTATTCGGGATAAAACTTCTGCCAACCGCTGTATTTCCGCTGTAATCAAATCTTTCCTATACATAATTAGCTATTTTAAGTTTAAACCTTTACTAGTTTCTCTGCTAACGCTTAAATGTTTGGTGCTGTTACCAACTTCCGCTAGACCCTCCGCCTCCGAAGCTTCCGCCACCAAAGCCGCCAAAGCCTCCGCCGCCCCCAGAAGAGCCACCACCGAAACCGCCTCCCCAGCCACTATTTCCACCACGGCCGCCGCCGCTACCAAAAAGCATAGCCCAAAAAAGCGCATTTGATGCACCTCTTCCACCAATTACCTCTCCACCATTGCCACCGCCGCCTTTGCGCATCAAAATAATTAAGATGATCACAATAATAATCACAATAAATATGCTACCCACTCCTCCTTTTTTTGAAGATGCCTTTCTCGGGTTATCATTTTTATATTCACCTTTGGTATATTTAATAATGGAGGTAGTTCCCTCATCTAATCCGGCATAATAATTTCCATTTCTAAAATTGGGCTTAATGTCGTTATCAATGATGCGCTTAGCATAAATATCAGGCAAAGCGCCCTCAAGCCCATAGCCGGTTTGTATAGAAATTTTTCTATCGCCCACAGCTACCACGATCATGATACCGTTGTTTTTTCCGTTGTGCCCCACGCCCCAATTGCGGCCAAGTTGCACGGCATACTCATTAATATCGTAGTCGCCTACCGACTTTAATATCGCTATTGCAATTTGGGTAGAACTAGAGTCATCAAATGCAACCAGCTTACTTTCTAGCGCTTGCCTCTGCTCTGCCGATAAAACATTCGCATAATCATTCACTAATGTAGATGGCTTCTGAGGAAAGTCTTGCGCATAGGTTAAACTGAAAATAAGTCCTAAAAGCGATAAAAGGAATAGTTTTTTCATCACCATTTAATTTTTTAGTTTATCCATGAAAATGATATCATTCGGCAACTCATTAATATCTCCTTGTTGTGGCGGAAAGAAAATTGCTAATTTCTCTCCGGCTAAAGCAACACCTGCTATAATGCCATCAGCTAAATCGCCTTTTGCAAAATGTGCCGTCATAGCAATCTTTGTCGTTTCCCAAAAATTTTCTGGCACTACACGGTTAATTCCTAAATCACCTATAATCGAAAATTTATGATCAGCATGTGCCAGATAGATCAGCACCCCGTTTCTCAGCGCAGTCTTATCCATTCCCAATTTTGCAAAGTATTCGGTAGCTTTTTCATAGGCATCTCCCTGGCAATGTTTATCTATGGCAATTCTTATTTCTCCCGAGGTTGCTTTCTCTGCATCAGCAATCGCCTGGGCAATTCTATCTTGTTCAGTATCTGTAAATAGCGACATGATTTTGTGTTTGGATGAACTAAAAAGGGTAATGCTTGTTCAAATGTTTAAACATGCATTACCCTTAACTGTTAATGATAATTACTAAAACTCTACTTTAGGGGCATTTTTAGCACCTGCATCGGCCTCGAAATAGCCTTTCGGTTTAAATCCAAACATGCCTGCAGTAAGATTTGTAGGAAATGATCTGATTTTACCATTGTATTCCTGTACCGCATCATTAAAATCTTTACGGGCAACGGTAATTCTGTTTTCGGTACCTTCAAGCTGTCCAGATAAATCGCTAAATTGTTGTGTTGCTCTTAGCTCTGGATAGTTTTCAGTGATGGAAAGCAATTTGCCTAAAGCCTGACTAAGTTGACCTTGTGCAGCTTGATATTTTTGAATATTTTCCGGACTTAAATCATCCGCATTTACCGTCATTTGGGTAGCTTTCGCCCTAGCCTCTGTTACAGCGGTTAAAGTTCCTTGCTCAAATTTTGCTGCGCCTTTAACTGTAGCCACTAAATTAGGAATTAAATCTGCACGCCTTTGATACTGGGTTTGAACCGTTCCCCATTTAGATTTTACATTTTCATCTAATTTAACCATGCTATTATAGCCGCATGAACTTAGGGTACTCACTGCAATAACTGCAGCTAAAATTCCAAATACTAATTTTTTCATTTTTATGATTTTGTGTTTAATGTTCTAACTGAAATTTATTCAATCTACAAATAAGATTACAAAATCTGTACCTTTGTTACAATTCAGGATAAAAACCTGACAGGTTTTATGCAAAGAGACATCGAAATAACGCTGCTTCCACACCAGGTTGAGCAAGCCGAAGTAATTCAGACTAAATTAGCCGAGTCGCTTAACTTACCCATAAGCCAGATTAAGGGCTTCGAAATACAAAAAAGATCGATTGATGCAAGATCAAGGAAAGTTATCTTCCGCCTGCAAATAAAAGTATTTATAGATGAATTGCCGATAACTAATCCAAGTGTCATCAACTATCAAAATGTCAGTAATGGCAAACCTGTACTAATTATAGGTGCAGGTCCGGCAGGGCTATTTGCTGCACTTCAATGTATCGAAAATGGTTTTAAACCTATCATCATCGAAAGAGGTAAAGATGTAAAGCAAAGAAGGAGAGATCTGGCCAATATCAATAAGCAAGGTGTTGTAAATACAGAATCTAATTACTGTTATGGTGAGGGTGGTGCAGGTACCTATTCAGATGGCAAATTATATACTAGGTCTAACAAACGTGGCGATATCAACAAGGTGCTTCAGGTTTTTGTCGATCATGGTGCACAAAAGGACATTATGATCGATGCCCGGCCTCATATTGGTACAAACAAACTCCCACAAATCATCACGTCAATCAGAGAAACCATACAAAGTGCAGGCGGGGAAATCATGTTCGATAGCCAAATGACAGATCTATTGATCTCTTTCGGAAAGGTTATCGGTATCGAAGTCAATTTCGATGAGCAAATTCATGCCGATCATATTATTCTCGCTACCGGACATTCAGCCAGAGATGTATATGAATTATTAAATAAAAAAAATATTTTAATTGAGGCAAAACCTTTTGCTTTGGGTGTTAGGATAGAACATCCCCAAGAGATTATAGATGCTGCACAATACCATTGTGATATCCGCTCAGAATTTCTACCCCCAGCTTATTACAGTTTGGTAGAGCAGGTTGGTCAACGTGGCGTCTTCTCGTTTTGCATGTGCCCCGGCGGTATCATTGCTCCATGTGCAACCGGTCAAAATGAAATTGTGGTAAATGGATGGTCGCCGTCTAAAAGAAATAACCCGTTTGCCAACTCCGGTACAGTTGTTCAAGTTACCTTAAACGATGTACAAGGTTACGATCCTCTTCGAATGTTAAATTTCCAGTCAGCAGTAGAGCAACTCGCTTTCGAAGCCGGTGGTGGAAATTTAGTGGCCCCAGCGCAACGAATGGTCGATTTTGTTAGCAACCGTCTTTCTAAAGATTTACCTAAAAACTCCTATTTCCCAGGTACAAAAAGCGTTATGCTCGATAGCATTTTGCCCAATTTTGTTTCAGAAAGCTTAAAGGCCGCTTTGCCTTTGTTCGGGAAAAAAATGCGTGGATATTACACCAATGAGGCGATTTTGGTTGGGGTAGAGAGCAGAACATCATCGCCCGTTCGTATTCCCAGAGATAAGATTACTTATCAACATCCCCAGGTTAAAGGATTGTATCCCTGTGCAGAAGGGGCAGGCTACGCCGGCGGAATTGTATCCGCTGCAATAGATGGTGTCAATTGTGCCAATGCCATCCTCAACGCTTAAAACATTATAATAATCGGGTTGTTATTTAAATATGTTTAGTATCACCAGTGAGATAAAGAAAGTTTTTAGCGGAGATGCATGGTATGGTAATCACGTCATGCAAACCTTAAATAATGTTAAACCCGAAAATGCCTTTACACCATTTGTAGCGAATGCACATTCGATTGCAGAAATAGCCTTGCATCTTACCTCATGGACACAGGAGGTTACCTCACGTTTACTTGAAAACCCCGCCGGCGAACCTTTGCTGGGCGATTGGCCTGAGCCTGAAGGAAACACAGCTGTTCATTGGGAGAAGATAATATTTAATTTCAAGGTCGCTAACGAAGAATTGATTCGGGTTTGCGAAAACATTAAACCAAGCGATTGGGAAATGCCTCTGTCACCTGAAATCAGTATTTCTTTAGGCACAGCAATTACCAAAATAGAGTTGGTTAATGGCTTGGCACAACATCATGCTTACCATTCCGGTCAAATTGCCCTGCTTTCTAAATTTTAAATGGTTATTATGAAAAAAACACTCATCATTGGGGCTTCTCCAGACCCTACACGTTATGCCTACAAAGCTGCACATATGTTAAAGCGTTTCAACCACGATTTCGTTAATGTTGGCATAAAGAAAGGCGATGTCGCTGGTGTTACCATAGAAAAACCCGATCAAATACACACCGATATTGATACAATAACCCTTTACATTGGTCCGGCACTACAACCGCAGTATCACGACTATATTTTAGAAACTAACCCTAAGCGTGTAATTTTCAATCCGGGAACCGAAAACTACGAACTTGAAAAACTCTTGGATCAGCACAATATCGAGCCCGTACGTGCCTGTACGTTAGTATTATTGAGTACCGGACAATACTAGTTCTAGCAACAAACCTTCATGCCAGATCCAGTTTATCAGTTCAAATCAATTATAACATCAGAAAATCAGTTGCGGTGGTGCTTTTGTTATAGCAGTCCCGCATTCGCTGCAATCTTTTTGTTAAAGGCATTAAAAAACTAACCGCCCAGGCACGAAAATGCCTGGGCTTTTTTAGTGCCACAAAAAGTATTTCCGCACCATTCGGGTTTAAATTAGTTACACCCGCAATGCTTTG
>NZ_JAPIVG010000008.1 GCF_026240095.1 Pedobacter sandarakinus
AAATGCAAGCTCTGCATCTAGAAATTCCCCTCCCGCGGAGGGGTGCCTGAAAGGCGGGGTGGTTTCATTATCAAATTTAAAATATGCAAAAACCCGTTAAAATACTTCAAGCATCCGCAGGTTCTGGTAAAACCTTCAGCTTGGCAGCTCATTATCTCACATTATTATTTAGCGGAGATAACAAATACAGGGAAATTTTAGCGGTTACTTTTACCAATAAGGCTACCGAAGAAATGAAAACCCGTATTTTAGAGGTTTTACTCGGTTTTGCCAAAGGTGATGTTTCTAAAAAAACAGACGACTACAGGCAACTTGTTTTAGCAGCTCATCCGCAACTAAACACGCAAACATTAAAGCTAAAGGCTGATAAAATTTACCGAAAAATCCTGCATGATTACAGTCGTTTCTCTGTAAGCACCATCGACGGTTTTGTGCAAAAAGTAATTCGTGGTTTTGCTTTTGAGCTAGGTTTAGATAGTGGGTACAGCCTGGAAATGAACACTGAAAAGGTAAAGAACGAACTAACTGCCAAGCTAGAAAAATTACTAGATGAAAAGGATAATCTATTGCAATGGGTAGTTGAGCTGGCTTTAGATCGAATTAGCAACAATAAATCTTGGAATTACAATACAGAACTTCTCAAGTTGGTTGGTGAAGTTTTTAAAGATCAGTTTAAAGATTTTGAGACTGCAGTAGAGCATTTTGGCACAGAAAACACCGATGAGGTTTTCAAAAAGTATATTGATTTTTCGAAAAATTATATAAAAAAATTTGAGGCAGATTTAACTGAACTTGCCGAGACCGCTTTTGGCATTATTGAGGTTAGTGGTTTCGGCATTGAAGATTTCAAAGGCAAAAGTCGTTCGCCTCTGCTCAAGTTCAATAGCATCATCTATGGAAATTTTAACGACGTAGAAAAAGTATTAAAGCTAATGGATGATGAAGAGAATTGGTTCCCGAAAGGGAAAAGTAATGAACTTTACCAGGACATCAATCCCATTTTACATCAGTTAAGCGCAATTTACAACACCGGCATCGCCGATTATATTTTAGCTAAAGCATTTATTAAAAATGGGTATTTTTTGAGATTGATGCAGGAAATTGCCGTGCTACTGGCAGCCTATCGCGATGAAAATGAAACGCTCCTTATCAGCGATGCGCAAAAATTGCTCAACGGAATTGCCGAAGATGCCGGAGAAAACCCAAGTTTTATCTGGGAGAAGATGGGCAACAAATATCGAAATTTTCTTTTTGATGAATTTCAAGATACCTCTGCCAATCAATGGAATAGTTTCAAAGCCTTGGTAAGCAATGCTATCTCGGTACATGACGGCAAATTGCACGATCATTTAATTGTGGGCGATGCCAAACAGTCTATTTACCGTTGGCGAGATGGCGATTATAAACTGCTGCACCAAAAAGCCATGGCAGATTTAGGGGAGCATAACGCCTTCGCCGATCAGCTGGAAGAAAATTACCGGAGTACAGAGGAAGTTATCAAGTTTAATAACAACCTGTACCCGAGATTGGCTAAGCTATTGCAAAATAAAATCAACGGGGAAATACCTGCTGATGATGAATTGCTGAACAGTTTTTGGAACGATAAACGCAATCAATACACAGATATTATTACCAAGATTTACGATGGAGTAGCTCAAAATAAACATTCAAAAACGACCAATGGTGGCATCATTAAAATAAAAAAAATAAACTTTGATAAGCCGAAAGCATCCGCTGATGGTTTAGTTGAAAATATAGCTTCAGATATTGAGCCCGACAATAAAAAAGAAGCTGCCCTAAACGAAATGCTAAAAGAAGTAAATCTTTTGCTCAACGAAAAAGGATATCAGCAACGGGAGATTGGTGTTTTGGTTCGTTCTAATGCAGAAGCGACCGAAGTAGTAAACGCGTTAATGGCCGGAGGTTTAGATGTGATATCAGGCGAAGCCTTAAAAATTGCCAGCAGCACAGCCATCAAACTCATTGTTAATGTGCTAAAACTATTAGTGGTTAGTCCGGCAAATTCTGCTTTGTATAAGGCAAATTGTATTGCCCTATATGCACAGTTGCACGAAAAAGCAATCAACGGAGATGATTATTTTGCATTAAAAGAAACACCAATTGAAAACCTTAAACACGTTCTACCAAGTAATTTTTGCGAAAATTATCGTACATGGTTAGGTTTACCTTTATCGGCTTTAATCGAAAATATCATCACTGCGTTCGGCTTAGATCAATATCAAAAACACAACATTAACCCATTTCTACCATATCTTTTAGCTTTTAGAGATTTAACCAACAAAGCATCCCGACAGGGCGAAAAAGGAATTTCTGCTTTTTTAAATTGGTGGGAGGAGGAAGGGCACAATAAAAACCTACCCTCGCCAGAAACAGCTAATGCCATACAGGTAATGACCATTCATAAATCTAAAGGTTTAGCATTTAGGGCTGTTTTTATTCCTTTTTGCGACTGGCCTTTGGGCGGCAGACCCAATAGTACATTTTGGGTTCCAATGGACAATACACCTTATGCAGATTTACAAAGCATTCCATTACAATTTACCAGTCAGCTTAAAGGCTCTAGCGTAACAAAATATTATTTAGAAGAGTTGTTAATGAACTATATGGATGCTTTAAATAGTTTGTATGTTGCTACTACGAGAGCGAAAGATTACATTTATATCTCATTCCCTGGAAAGAAAAAACCATCTTTGAGCCATGTTGGCGATGCCGTTTTTGATGCTTTTGCAGAAGACTTTGAAAATTCAGACGAAATTCAAATCGGCACTTTTTCTGATAAAGGTGATGGCGTAGAAAATTTCGATACGCTCAATTTAGCTGTTTATCCAACCACTTCTCGCTTAGAGGAAGTTTACCAAGAAACTGAAAACCGACCGCAAAAATACATCGATAACATTACCAAATCGGGAATAAAAGGTAGCAACCTGCACGCTATCTTAGCAGAGGTAAACAATGTTGATGAAGTAGATAGCGCACTAGATCGGTTGGTTTTAGAAGGTTTAATTTTGGAAGATGAAAGAGCTGATTATTTACAGCAAGTTGCAGCGGTTTTGTCGCACCCGGAATTGAGTGCTTTATTGAGCCAAAATGCCAACCAGATCAACGAAAAATCTATTATAGGCACTGATGGTAAAACCTACCGGCCAGATAAATTGGTGCTCAACGGCAAGCAAGTCTCCATCATCGATTACAAGTTTACTGCCGAAGAAAGCCAAAATCATGTAGCACAAATAGTGAATTATAAAAGTTTGATAGAAGCAATGGGTTATGAAAATGTAAAACCGTATTTATTTTATGCTTCGTTAAAGAAATTAAAAGCAGTGTAGCGTATGGAAGGCATGATTAATTTTTAACCGCTTTAGGATTGCTTCGTTCCTTGCAATGATAGTTAGGCGGGCGTCATTGCGAGGAACGAAGGAATTTCCTTTAGGTTACGTTGTACACCTCAGTCTCATATCTCAATACTCACATCTAAAATATGACCCCATTTTTAAAAGAAGTTGCCGAAGATTTAGTAGCCAAGTTTGGCCAAAACTTGCAAGATTGTGCCATTGTTTTTAACAACAAGCGCCCTGTAGCATACCTGCAAAAGCATTTGGCAGATATTTATAAAAAACCATTTTGGAGCCCTTCATTGTTTACTGTACAAGAGTTTTTTGCAGAAGCAACCAGTTTAAAAATCGCCGATCATTACACGCAGTTTTTTACGCTCTACGACTGCTACATCGACCTTTTAAAAAAAGAAGGCTTAGAAAAACTACCATCAATTGCTAAGTTTCATAACATTGCCCGCATCATTCTAGGAGATTTCACACAAATTGATAACGACTTGGTAGACTCTGATAGATTGTTTACCGAATTGGAAGATATCGCGGTCATCAATCAACAATTTGATTTCTTAACTGCAGAGCAAAAGGAATTTCTATCGCAATTTTGGCAATCATATTCAGAAGGCAAGTACAAAAAGCAGCAGGAACTTTTTATAAAAATGTGGCACCGAATGCCTGTCTTGTATCGCAATTTTCATCAAAGGCTATCAGACAATGGCTTTACCACAATGGCAAGGCTATATAAAAACATCGCCTATGGCAACAACGACATCGATTTTACCACAAAATATGTGGGAGGTAAACTTGTTTTTATAGGCTTTAACGCACTTAGCAAATCTGAAGCTAGAGCATTTAAACGCTGGCAAGAAGAAGAAAAGGCCATCTTTTATTTTGATACAGACAGTTATTATTTGGAAGATGAAATGCAAGAGGCCGGACTTTTTCTCCGTAGAAATCTGAACCAGATTGGCTTGAAGAATCAGCTTGAAGGTGCCTCGAGCAATATCAAATCTACGCCACGCGATGTTAACGTTTACAAAGTGCAGGGGCAAACCGCACAAGCAAAAATTATAAACGAGCTTTTGGCTAATGAAAAAGAGCGAATATTAAGCCAACAGGAGGTGAATACTGCAATCATCCTTGCAGATGAAAGTTTGTTGATCCCGGTTTTGCAAACTATCCCAGCAAAAGTAGAAGGCAAAAAACTAGATGTGAACATCACAATGGGCTTTGGACTTATCAACTCCTCGCTATATGGTTTGGCAGACTTGTGGTTAAGCGTACAGGCAGAAGTCAATGGAAAAAAAACTATTCAGTACCAAACCGCAATTGCCTTTTTATCGCACCCTTTAATTGGAGTTAGCGATGTAATGCGACCAAAAATCATCGATGCTTTAATTAAAGAGCAGTTGATAGAAATTCCATACGGGCGTTTAACTAGGCAGGGTGGCCTTTTCGCTAGCTTTTTCGAACCTATAACATCATCCGCCGATGCGGTAAAAAAATTGATTGAGGTATTAGACTACGTTTTACAACGTGAACTAGCTGCCAGAAAACTGAAAAAAATAGATGCAGAACTGTTTGGCAAGACCATGCAAGAGCTGAACAGACTGCAAGATACACTTCAACACCACATTAACAAATATCAGCAAGATATCGAATTAACTTTTGTGCTATCGCTCATACAAAAATCGCTTGGCGCAATTGCGGTTCCACTAGAAGGTGATCCTTTAAACGGGATCCAAATAATGGGGTTGTTAGAAAGTAGAAACTTGAATTTTGAACGGGTAATTATTTTAGGCTTAAATGAGGGTATTGTACCTCAGGCATCAACAGGCACAACATTTATTCCCGATAGTTTGCGGCGGGCCTATGGATTACCGGTTTTAGAAAATCAGGATGCGATCTCGGCATATATGTTTTATCGATTGATACAAAGATCAAAAAATATACATTTTGTCTATAATGCTTTAACTGACGAGAGCAATAGTGGGGAGCCATCTCGATTTATTAAACAGTTGGAATACGAAAGTGGCTTTAATTTTCATCATAGAGAATTGCAGCTTTCTGTAAAAACTGAGTTGAAAAGGGATGAAGTTGTGGTGAAATCTGCAAAGGTACAGCAGGTGCTAAACAAGTATTTATCTGGTCAGAAATACCTCTCTGCATCGGCCTTAACTACCTATATTGCAAACCCAATAGATTTCTTTTATAAGTACGTAGCCGGAATTGAAGAGCCAAAAGAAGTAGAAGAAACCGTTGAAGCATACAAAGTTGGTTTGATATTGCATGATGTAATGGAGCAGTTTTATGCTCAATTAAAAGCTGTTGATCCAGAAATTACTACCGAACGCATTAGGGAAAAAAGGACTGATATTCCGACATTAATTATGCAGGGTTTTGCTCAAGTTTTATATGAGAATAGAAATGTTCAGGTGAACCTTAATGGCATGCAAAAAGTTATTTATGCTATCGTGCTAGAATACGTAAATATTATTTTAAAGCAAGATGCAGAAGATGCACCTTTCACTTTAATTGGTTTGGAGCAAAAAGGAAATGCAAGCTTTAATTTCGAAGCTAATGGGAAACAGCAACAGGTAAAACTTTATGGCATTATAGATCGGGTTGACTTGAAAAATGGTGTATACAGAATTGTTGATTATAAAACAGGTAGCGACAAACTAAAATATTCATCTATTGAAGAATGTTTTGATACCGACTGCGGAAATATCAATAAAGCATTGGTGCAAACATTATTTTATACGCATGTTTACGAGCAGATTTCCAAAAACGAAACTGTTGAGCCTAATCTCTATATTGTTAAAACGATGAGCAAAGAGGGCATTACCTTCACCGGCAAAAATGGTGTGTTAAAAGATGCTTTTTTAGCATCAGAGAAAATGTTGTTTTTGCAAGCGCTAAGAGAGAAGTTAAAAGAATTGTTCGATTATTCTATCCCTTTTAGAGCCAGCCAGGTGCCAGGTAATTATGTGTATTCTATCTATACTACATTGTTTGGGAGGTAGATTAGTTTGTGGCTAAAGCCTTTTTGATTTTGTTTCTAGTTCGTTGGCTTTAGCCAATGGCAATGAATACCTACCAACCGCTGTAAATACAACTGCACCATCCATTTATTGGCCGCCTGGCTTTAGCCGACGGAAAAAAATATATCCTCTTATTGGGTTTAGCCAAACAAAACCTGTTTGTTTCAACCAACGGCAATGAATACCCACTAACCGCTTTGAAAACATCTGCACCATCCATTTATTGGCCGTCTGGTTTTAGCCGACGGAATAAAAAAATATATCCTTATATTGGCTTTAGCCATATAAAACCTGTTTGTTTCAATCAACGGCAATGAACACCCACCAACCGCTGTAAATACACCTGCACCATCTATATATTGCCCGTCTGGCTTTAGCCGACGGAAAAAAAATATATCCTTATATTGGCTTTAGCCAAACAAAACCTGTTTGTTTGAACCAACGGCAATGAATACCAACCAACCGCTGTAAAAACACCTGCAACATCCATTTATTGGCAGCCTGGCTTTAGCCGACGGAAAAAATAAATCCTTATATTGGTTTTAGCCATAGCAAAAGTGTTTGTTTCAACCAACGGCAATGAACACCCATCAACCCCTGTAAATACGCCTGCACCATCCATTTATTGGCCGTCTGGCTTTAGCCGACGGAATAAAAAAATATTTCCTTATATTGGCTTTAGCCAAACAAAACCCGTTGATTTCAACCAGCGGCAATGAATACCTACCAACCGCTGTAAAAACACCTGCAACATCCATTTATTGGCAGCCTGGCTTTAGCCGACGGAATAAAAAAATATATCCATATATTGGCCTTATCCATACAAAACCTGTTTGTTTCAACCAGCGGCAATGAATACCTACCAACCGCTGTAAAAACACCTGCAACATCCATTTATTGGCAGCCTGGCTTTAGCCGACGGAATAAAAAAATATATCCATATATTGGCCTTATCCATACAAAACCTGTTTGTTTCAACCAGCGGCAATGAATACCTACCAACCGCTGTAAAAACACCTGCACCATCCATTTATTGGCCGTCTGGCTTTAGCCGACGGAAAAAATAAATCCTTATATGGGCTTTAGCCATATAAAACCTGTTTGTTTCAACCAACGACAATGAATACCTACAAACCGCTGTAACTACGCCTGCACCATCCATTTATTGGCAGCCTGGCTTTAGCCGACGGAAAAAAAATATATCCTTATATTGGCTTTAGCCAAACAAAACCTGTTTGTTTCAACCAACGGCAATGAACACCCACCAACCGCTATAAATACGCCTGCACCATCCATTTATTGGCCGTCTGGCTTTAGCCGACGAAAAAAAATAAATCCTTATATTGGCCTTAGCCAAACTTTAAAATATGTCATATGTAAAAATTTGGGTTCACTTGGTGTTCTCAACTAAAAACAGACATCCCTATTTAACAAAAACCATCCGCTATAAACTTCAAAATCATATCATAGAAAATTGTAAACAGAAATCAATTTTCCTTAAAACTGTTAATGGTTATACAGAACATTTGCACTGTTTAATATCTGTAGGAAAAGAACAAAGCATAGCTAAAATAGCACAGCTAATTAAAGGTGAATCAGCCTATTGGATAAACAAAAATAAACTAACCGATGAAACCTTTATGTGGCAAGATGATTATTTCGCAGTTTCAGTAAGCGAATCCAATTTAGAGATTGTTAACAACTACATCAAATACCAGGAAAACCATCATCACAAAAAATCATTTGAAGAAGAGGTAGAAGAGTTCACCGATAAATATAAATTCGAAATAAGAAAAGAATAAAATGCTAACCCTCAATTTTACAAAATTTCCAAGCCTCGAAACCCAGCGCCTTATTTTACGAGAGCATAAGTTAACTGATGCTGAAACATTATTTGCCATGCGCACAAATGAAACGGTAATGAAATATATCGACCGTGAACGGCCAAAGGATTTGATGGAAATAAAAACTTTCATCAGCATCCTTAACGATGGTTTCGAAAATGGCGACAACCTTGCCTGGGTAATTGCGCTGAAAGAAAACCCAAACGAAATGATTGGCTCCATTGGTTACTGGCGAACAGATTATGCAAACCATAGGGCAGAAATTGGATACATGCTTCACCCAGATTATTGGCGAGAGGGAATAATATCCGAAGCCTTAAAAAGAACGATAAATTTTGGTTTTGAAGAAATGAATTTGCACACAATTAAGGCAAACATTAATGTAGAAAATGATGCATCAAGGCAAGTGCTTATCAAACATGGTTTCGTTAAAGAAGCTCATTTTAAGCAAGATTATTATTTTCGAGGGCGATTTTTAGACAGCGAAATCTATGGCTTAATTAATCCCCAACACTAGAACGGCAACCATTATTCCTGGAAAATTAATCCTCAAAATTCCGACAAATTAGATGCCTTAAAAACAAAAGCAATCCAATACGGCCAGTTTCAAAATAATATTTTATGAAATCAAGAATGGTGTATAGCACCAAATTATCTTAAGAAAATTACATAACAATTATTACAAACCGCAGGCATTATTGCCTTTGGTTTCAAAGCGATTAATAATTATATTTGCCACCGTTATTAAAATTTACAATGAGAGAAATCCAATTTAGAGAAGCACTACGCGAAGCCATGAGCGAAGAAATGCGCAAAGATGACCGCGTTTTTTTATTAGGTGAAGAAGTAGCAGAATATAACGGAGCGTACAAAGTTAGTCAGGGCATGCTTGAAGAATTTGGTGCGAAACGCATTATTGATACCCCAATTGCCGAGTTAGGTTTCGCAGGCATCGCAACTGGAGCTGCAACAGCTGGCCTTATTCCAATTGTAGAGTTCATGACATTTAACTTCTCATTAGTAGCCATCGATCAAATAATCAATGGTGCTGCTAAAATTTTATCAATGAGCGGTGGTCAGTTCTCATGCCCAATGGTTTTCCGTGGACCAACAGGTAATGCTGGTCAGCTTGGTGCACAACACTCTCAGAACTTCGAAAACTGGTATGCAAACACACCAGGATTAAAAGTCGTTGTTCCATCAACACCATACGATGCTAAAGGTCTATTAAAGCAAGCCATTATCGATCCAGACCCAGTAATTTTTATGGAATCTGAAGTAATGTACGGCGATAAAGGCGATGTTCCTGCAGAAGAATATTACATCGAATTTGGTAAAGCAAACGTAACTAAACAAGGTACCGATGTAACAATCGTAACTTTCGGTAAAATGTTAACCCGCGTAGTTAATCCAGCCGTAGAAGAATTAACAAAAGAAGGCATCAATGCAGAAGTAATCGATTTACGTACTGTTCGCCCTATTGATTATGCAACCATTATCGAATCAGTTAAAAAAACCAACAGATTAGTAGTAGTTGAAGAAGCATGGCCGTTGGCTTCACTTTCTGGCGAAATTGCTTTTATGGTTCAAAAACAGGCATTTGATTACCTAGATGCACCAGTATTACGTATTACTTGTGCAGACGTACCACTTCCATACTCACCAACGTTAATCGCTGCAAGCTTACCGAATGCAGAAAAAGTTGTTAAAGCAGTTAAAGAAGTAATGTACGCAACAAAATAACAGCAAAAATTTATTATGATATTTAATCCTCCAAATCAAATTTGGGGGATTTTTTTTGTTTTTTTTGGAAAGCAATGTTCGGCAATACTTCGGTTGTGAAAGCCCCGCTATCCATTAATCCGATGAAAAATCGGAATCATTCCTATCGGGTTTATTACACTAAAAACAATGCATTAAACCTTGCAGACCTATACTTCAGCATATCAAAAATCAGTAAGTTTTCGTAATTTCAAGTAAAAATTCTAGAAATGAACGCGGAAAATCCAGGTACTATCGACGAATACATTGCGCTTTTCCCTTCAGAAACGCAAAATGTTTTACAAGAAATTCGCACCACTATTCGCCAGGCAATACCTCAGGCAACAGAAGTAATCAGTTACAAAATGCCGGCTTTTAAACAAAATAAAGTATTGGTTTATTTTGCAGCATATCAAAAACATATTGGCTTCTACCCTACTAATTCAGGCATCGAAGCCTTCAAACATGAATTTGGCAACCTAAAGTGGAGCAAAGGAGCGGTACAATTCCCACTGAATAAACCTTTACCAAAAGATTTGATTGCTAGAATAACAAAATTCAGGGCCGAGAGCGAAAGTAAGGCATAGCACCGTCTAAAAATGTCTGTAACTATAAACCCATGCAACGAAAACAAATCGCATTGAAAATGTTACACTTCTTTTGATGTGCGCCTAAAATATCGTAAGTTTAAAGTTTTTTAAGAGGCTGCTTTTAAAAGATTTTTCAAACCTTACAATGTTACGCGTAGATAGCTCTAAACCTTGCAAAATTGTATACTCATTGTGCAAACACGAGTACTTAGGCTATTTAATTGAACCACATATTGTTCAGCTAAATCCGCAGGGCGATTTCTCTTTTACCTATCAGCGCATTTTTACCCATACCGCCGCAGAATTTAAAAACTGCCTAACCGATATAGATTCCAAACTCATTAAAATTTTAGATGATATTGAACAAGATGCGGTAATTAAAAAATATTATAAAAAACTCATCAGGCCAACGGAGTTCTTCACCAAAATTTTCGATGATAAGTTTTACAATACTGTTCGTCCGAAGATAGAAAAGAAACTAGCTGAAGCCTTAGAGTTGCTCAAAATACAAAACGAGCTTTACATTATGGATAAAGATGGTTGGCCAGTAGAGCGCAAAATTGAGCTTGCCGCCGAACCTGCATCTATACTGTTTCATTTCCGCAGAAACGAAACAGAAACACGCTACTTCCCTACTATCAAATATCAAAACTTGCGCATCGAGTTTATGTTCAAGGAAGCGCAAATCATCAGTAATAAACCAGCATGGCTGTTGTTGAACGATGTGCTATACTTTTTTGATCAAGATGTAGAAGGCAAGAAATTGCAGCCTTTTTTAGCAAAGCGATATATTGCAATTCCAAAATCTACCGAAACTACCTATTTCGAGAAATTTGTTGCCCCCTTAATAGAAAAGCACCATGTTTATGCAGAGGGTTTCGAAATTAGAACTGAACAATATGATGCCATCCCCATAATCAAAGTCTTATACGTAGATGGTGGCATATCTCAAATTCAGCTCTATTTTAAATATGGAGAATACCAATTTCCGATAGAAAATGCACACAAGGTTACTGTGAGATTGGAGAAAACGGACGACAATTACATTTTTCACCGCATTAAACGTTCTGCAGAGTGGGAGAAAAAACAGTTTAACCTTTTACTTTCTTTGGGTCTCAAAAAAGCTAGCGCACTCTTTAGCAATTTGGAGGTAATCAATACTGAAGAGAATCAGAGCTATGCCGCTATCAATTGGGTTAATGAGCATATCGAGATCCTAGAGGCAGCAGGTTTCGAAATAGAACAGGCCACCGGCCAAAAGCGCTTCGTTTTTGGCGCCAATAAAATTGATTTAGAGGTTAAAGAAGGTAACGATTGGTTCGATATTAATGCGGTAGTCTGGTTTGGCAAATATCAAATTCCTTTTCTTTCCTTAAAGCAACACATATTACATAAAAAGCGGGAATTTTTACTTCCTGATGGGGAGGTGGCCATCATCCCAGACAAATGGTTTACCCAATATGGAAGCCTGTTTAGCCTTGCAGATACGGGCACAAGCCTAAAGCTCAAGAAACACCATATTGGTTTGCTAAATGATTTGGCTGAAGATAGCCTGGCAAATGTTACGCTAGAACGCAAACTTCAGCGCTTATCAGATTTTGAAGACATTGCCGATACGCAAATGCCCTTAAATTTTAAAGGTAGCCTTCGCGATTACCAGAAAGCAGGCTACAATTGGTTCAGCTTTTTACGTGAATATAATTTTGGCGGTTGCCTGGCAGATGATATGGGTTTGGGTAAAACCATACAAACGCTGGCCATGCTACAAAAGGTTAAGGAAGACCATCAGTTGTTGGGTACGCCAAGTACTTCCCTCATCATCATGCCCACCTCATTAATTTATAATTGGTTAACAGAAGCTAAAAAGTTTACACCGAAACTAAAAATACATGCACATACCGGGAGCAATAGAAATAAAAATGTAGCTAATTTTGCTAACTACGACATTGTTATTACCACATATGGCGTTACACGTGTGGATGTAGAAGAGTTTAAATCTTTCTACTTTAACTATGTTATTTTGGATGAAAGCCAGAATATCAAAAACCCTGCTTCAAAATCTTTTAAGGCAGTAAGAAGCCTCAAATCCAGGCACCGCCTTATACTAAGCGGAACACCAGTAGAAAATTCCGTTAGCGATCTTTGGTCGCAATTAACATTTTTAAACCCTGGTTTATTGGGTACGCAAGCTTTTTTTTATGATGAATATGTTCAAGCGATCGAGAAGAAAAAAGATGAGGAAAAAGCACGCAAGCTTCAATCGATTATAAAGCCCTTTGTACTTCGCAGAACCAAAGAACAGGTTGCTGCAGAATTACCTCCAAAAACAGAGCAGGTAATTTATTGCGACATGAGCGAAGACCAGGCCGCATATTACGAAAAGACCAAATCCGCTTATCGCAATGATTTATTGCAAAGCATGGACGATGGCACATTTGCCCAAAAGCAAGTACAACTTTTACAAGGGTTAACAGCGCTGCGGCAGTTGGCTAACCATCCGGTGATGATTGACGCAGAGTACGGTTCAGATTCCGGTAAATTCGAAAATGTAATTCACACCTTAGATAACGTGCTCAAAGGCGGGCATAAAGTGCTGGTTTTTTCACAGTTTGTAAAACATCTCGATATCTTCAAGAAACACTTTGAGGCAGAGCAGATTCCATTTGCCTATCTGGATGGTGCTACTCGAAACAGAGGAGAAATTGTAGCAGAATTTCAGCAGAATACCAATCTGAAAGTGTTCCTGATATCTATCAAGGCTGGTGGAGTAGGTTTAAACCTCACCCAGGCCGATTATGTATTTATACTAGACCCATGGTGGAACCCTGCAGTAGAGCAGCAAGCCATTGATAGAACCCACCGAATTGGACAAGATAAAAAGGTTTTTATCTACAAGTTTATAGCAAAAGATACTGTAGAGGAGAAAATTCTAGCCCTCCAAAATCGCAAAAAATCGCTGGCAAATTCCTTAATTACTACAGAAGAGAGTTTTTTCAAATCTTTAAGTAAAGATGATATTCGGGATATTTTGAAATAGCTGCTTAGTTCTCGTTTATTGCAAACATTTAAAAACTGTAATAGATAGAATTTGTTAAAAGGTAGTATTAAATATAGCTATCATGACAAACGACAATTTCAATATCGCAATTACCAACGTTAAAGAAGCCTGGAAATATCCAGAGTTATTCGAAAATGTTTCCAGATCAGAGCGTGTACTTTCTGGTGCCGTTGGCGGTTATCTGCTTTTTAAGGGCATTACCAGTTTATTTTCACATCCAGTTATGGGCCTAACAGGCGCTGCCATTGGTGCCGGTTTATTGTATCGCGGCCTTACTGGTTACTGCCCGGTTAAAGACATTGCGGCACAGGAAAAACTAGAAAGCGAGGAACTAATAATCACCGATTCCAATTTACTTGAAGATTTGGCGTAATAAATTGAATACCAAATTTCCATTTCTTAATAAACTGGTTAACTTTAAAGTGTTAATCAATAATTATGAACAAGTACGCATTAATTTTTATTCAGGCATTATTTGGCTTTGCGGCGTTGGCGCAGGATAAAAAAACAGATCCAGCTACAGAAGCTGCAAAAACAGAAGTTTGGGAACCTGTTCCAAAAATGGTAAAACCAGGAAACTTGCCTCAAGAGGCTCCCTCTGATGCCATTATTCTTTTTAACGGCAGAAATTTAGATGCCTGGCACTCGGTAAACAACCCGGGTAAACCTGCAGCATGGACAATTGACGATGGTTTTTTCACTGTAAAAAAAGGCACGGGAAATATCGAAACCAATAAAAAGTTCACCGACTACCAGTTGCATATGGAGTGGAAAATTCCAACAAATATTACTGGCACCAACCAGGCCAGGGGTAACAGTGGTGTTTTTCTTGCATCAACCGGCGATGGGGATAACGGCTATGAAATCCAGATTATGGATGCCTATAACAACCCAACCTATGTAAATGGCCAAACCGGAAGCGTGTACAAGCAAGCTATTCCTTTGGCTAATGCAAATAAAAAACCAGGCGAATGGCAGTATTACGACATTATTTGGAATGCGCCACGATTTAATGAAGATGGTACGGTAGCAAGCCCCGCAAACGTAACGGTGTTTTTAAATGGTGTCTTACTTCAAAACCACTTTGTATTAAAAGGCGAAACCAGGTGGATTGGTGCACCAGAATATAAGAAGCACGGCCCATCAGCTATCAAACTGCAAGACCACGGAGACCCTAGTCCGCCGATAAGTTTTAGAAACATTTGGGTAAGAGAACTTTAAACAATCAAAGCCTGCAAACATAAATTTGCAGGTTTTTTGTTTATTCGATTTTTTGGTTGATAATTGTGAAAAAAAATCACATGAATAAAGGTCGTTTAGAAGCTTTCAGTGATGGCGTAATTGCCATTATCATTACCATCATGGTGCTCGAAATAAAGGTGCCAGAAGGTGAGCACCTCACCACACTTAAGCCGCTCCTGCCAAAATTTATCAGTTATTTGTTAAGCTTTGTTTATGTAGGCATCTATTGGAACAATCACCATCACCTATTACATGCGGTTAAAAAAGTAAGCGGTCGCATGCTGTGGGCAAATCTTAACTTCCTCTTTTGGCTTTCTCTATTTCCCGTTGCAGCCGGGTGGATGGGCGAAAACCATTTTGCGCTTTGGCCGGTTGTGGTATATGGTGTAGTGCTTTTCCTTGCCGCCGTTGCGTACACGATTTTAGTTATTGTTTTAAAAAAAACCGACGGAGAAGATTCTATTGTGATGCATGCCATTGGGAACGACAGTAAAGGAAAAATCTCACTCACTTTTTATGTTTTGGGTGTGGGCTTAAGCTTTGTGGTGCCGTGGCTCGGCGTTTTAATGTACACGATTGTAGCCTGTATCTGGTTTATTCCCGATAGAAGAATAGAAAAAGCAATGAGAGAAGAAGGTCTTTTATAAAATCATTCACTTCTTAATATCTCCAGGTAGGAGCTGCTGTCCATCATTTCGGCGCCTAGGCTCATCAAATGGTCGTTAGGCATTTGGCAATCGATTAAATCAATATCAAGCCGGCTAAGGTAAATAAGGGCGACTTTGGATGCATTGCTTACCATGCTAAACATACTTTCACCGCAAAAAACGCGATTGATCATCACTCCGTAAAGTCCGCCAACTAATTTTTTGTTGAGCCAAACCTCTACACTATGGGCGAAGCCAATTTCAAATAAGTTTGTATAAGCTTCCTGCATTTGGGTGGTAATCCAAGTACCATCTTGCCCTTTCCTCTTGGTATTAGCGCATTTCCGAATAACATCCTGAAAAGCAGTATCGAACGTCACTGTAAATAAATTGTCGCGTAAAAGTTTGCGCATGCTTTTGCTAATGAGTAGTTTTTCGGGATAAATTACACAGCGCTCATGGGGCGCATACCATAAAATTGGGTCACCCTCACTAAACCATGGAAAAATTCCATTTTGATAAGCAAGCAACAACCTTTGCAGGCTTAAATCACCGCCAATGGCAAGTAATCCGTCTTCGTCTGCTAAAGATGGGTTAGGAAAAACGACTTCATTATCTGGTAACTGAAAAAACATATTGCTAAAGTAAGAAACAAAACAACCATTAAACCCTAACGTTAAATTATTGTCATACTGTTAAACCGTCCACCTATGAGCGCAAAAGATAATTTCTCAAAAGTAAAGCACCTTTACAACAGAGCAGGTTTCGGCATTGCCTATCCAGACCTTACTAAAATAAGCAATAAAAATCTTGATAAAGTAGTAGAAGAGTTGTTACGGGCCCCGAAGAAAGACGATTTAATTACGTTGGTAGATCAAACAGAATCTAAAAGGCAAATGCTGGCGCAAGCGGGGTTATATTCCAAGAAAGACCTCAGCGAAGAGGAAAAAAAAATGCGTCGCGATATTGTACGGATGCAAAATGAGGTAAGCAGGGATCTAAATATTGCCTGGATTAGCCAGATGATAAATACCGAATCGCCGTTACGCGAAAAAATGACGCTTTTTTGGCACGGACATTTTGCCTGCAGAAGCAATAACCCAATGTACGCCCAGCAGCTCAATAATATCCAAAGAACGCATGGTTTAGGTAGCTTCAAAACGTTACTTGTAGAAGTTTCAAAATCGCCAGCCATGCTTCAATACCTAAACAACCAGCAAAACAGAAAGGGCAAACCGAATGAAAATTTTGCCAGGGAGCTGATGGAATTATTCACCTTAGGCCGTGGAAATTACGCCGAGAACGACATCAAAGAATCGGCCAGGGCATTTACCGGATGGATGTACGACAGAGACGGATCTTTTATCTTTCGTAAGGCGCTACATGATGATGGTACCAAAACCTTTTTCGGTAAGGTTGGCAATTTCGAGGGCGAAAATATCATCGACATTATTCTCGAAAAACCACAAACAGCCGAGTTCATTGCTCGGAAAGCTTACAGATTCTTTGTTAATGATACCCCTAACGAAGTACATGTAAAAGAGCTGGCCAGTCATTTCTATAACAGCAAGTACGATATCGCTGCCCTAATGCACAAGCTCCTTACGGCAGACTGGTTTTATAGCAGCGAAAATGTTGGTAACAAAATAAAATCGCCGGTTGAGTTCTTAGTTGGCCTCAGTAGAGAATTTTATGTTACCTATAATAAGCCGCAGGTGCTTATCCAATTACAAAGTAGCTTGGGTCAATATCTTTTCAACCCGCCAAATGTGGCTGGTTGGCCTGGTGGGCAAAACTGGATCGATAGTTCTTCGCTCATGCTTCGAATGCGCATCCCTTCACTAGTACTCAATGATGGCGAAATTGACTTTAGTGGCAAGGCAGACCCTGAAGATGAGGCGGTGATTGCCCTGAGCAGAACCAATACGGCAAATGCCAATAACAATCAACCAAAATCTTACGTAAATGCCAGCGCAGATTGGCCAAAATTTTTGGCTACCCTTCCCAAAGGCCTTACGCCCCTTGCCCTCACACAATTTTTACTTCAACCTAAGTTAAACGATAAAATAACAAACATGGTGGCAGATAATAAGGGCTTACGCAGTACAGCCGTAGAAATAACCAGCATGCCCGAATATCAACTTTGCTAATTCATAAACACTTAGTAACATGAACAGAAGAAATTTTTTAAGAAATACAGGTTTCGTGGCAGCAGGTTCTTTATTTGTTCCTGCGTTTATGAAACCGCTAGAGGCCATGGCGCTAGGTGAGCTAAGCCTATATAAAAATTTAGTAGTGGTACAACTTTCTGGTGGTAACGATGGTCTAAATACCGTTGTTCCTTTTGGAAACGATATTTACTACCAAAAAAGACGAGGCATTGCCATAAAGCCAGAGGAGGTAATTAAGCTGAATGATATGCAGGGACTAAACCCCAACATGAAGGCACTGCAAGAAATTTACGACCAAGGCTGGATGACTATCATTAATGATGTAGGTTACCCAAATCCCGATCGTTCTCACTTCCGCTCGATGGATATTTGGCAAACCGGTAGCGATAGCAACCAATTTCTATCTACTGGGTGGATTGGCCGTTATTTAGACAGCAACTGCCAAACCTGCAAATTCCCTTATACCGCCATCGAAGTAGACGATTCTTTATCGCTGGCCATGAAGGGGCAAACTAAAAAAGGTATCGCCCTAAAAGATCCTGCAGCATTGTACCGCAACACCAACGATCCATTTTTTAAAGCCATGCTGCAAAGCGATAAAGAGCATCTGGATGAAGATAACTTGGGTTATCTATACAAAACCATGATCGAAACGCAATCATCAGCAAGCTATATTCAAAATACCTCAAAAATTTATCAATCAAAATCTACTTACCCACAGAGTGGTTTCGCCAATCAGCTAAAAACAGTGTCTAAGTTTATTTCGTCGGGCTTAAAAACAAGGGTATATTATGTTTCCCTCAGCGGTTTCGATACTCACGTAAACCAAATTAACCAACAGGGCAACCTGCTTAAACAGTATAGCGAAGGTATGGCCGCATTCTTAAAAGACCTAAAAACCAACAACAAATTAGAAGATACCTTGGTGGTAACCTTCTCCGAATTTGGCCGCAGGGTAGAGCAAAATGCCAGCAATGGTACCGACCACGGCACCGCCAATAACATGTTTGTTTTTGGAGGCCGTTTAAAAAAACAAGGTATCTTCAACTCAGCACCAAACTTAAGCGATTTAGATACCGGCGATCTAAAATATCAACTCGACTTTAGACAGGTTTACGGTACCATTTTAGATAAATGGCTCGATGTAAACAATGCCGATATCTTGAATAAAAAGTTTAATACCCTAGATTTTATTTAATTTTCTGGAAAGCAAAACCTGCATATCATAGCTGAGCTTCGGTCCCGCTATTCGCAAAAAAAAGCCCACTATCATAAGCAAATTGGGGCTTTTTTTTGCTGCTATCGGGTTTATTTTAGAACTGTCTGTTAAACATAAAAAAGCCACTTTCAGGGAAAACGCTAAATACATTTGACTTCGCAAAAGGTTAGCTATTCTAGCATTTAGGAGCTAATATATTGCCAGCTGTTGAATATAACTTAACCACCCCGTCTGTTCCGCATCCACGCCTCCAACGGATGGGGAATAGCAAATCGCGTTCGTTAATAGTTTGATAACACCTCACCTACTTCGAAAGATGACAAAACCAAGTTGAGAGATGATAACCCAAACCCATAATTTATACTTCATTTTGTAACATTCTAATTTGGATGCAATCTTAACCTAAAAACAAAAATGAACTTTTTAGGTAACATCATCTGGATAATTTTTGGTGGTATTTTTATATTCTTCGAGTATATTATTGGGGGCTTAATACTTTGCCTTACTATTGTTGGCATTCCCTTTGGCATTCAATGCTTTAAATTTGCCATTGTTGGCTTGGCCCCTTTTGGCATCAAAATTACCGATACCTCATCAAACACAGGATGCCTTTCTACCGTAATGAATTTAATTTGGCTGGTGTGCGGCGGCTTTTGGATTGCCCTAACACATTTATTTTTTGGCTTGCTTTTTTGCGTTACAATAATAGGGATCCCGTTTGGCAGGCAGCATTTTAAGTTAATGAACCTGGCTTTTACGCCCTTCGGAAAATCGATCTCTTAAGCAATAGACCAACAGCTTGCTCAAAAAAATGCGAATTACGCCCGTACTATAGCCCCAATTGAAATGGAAAGCCCACAGCCCAATTTTTCATTGGGCGAGGACTTGCAATGGAAAGTGGGACTGCTGCAACAAATGTGTACTACACTTGCGCTTCTAATCTTGCGCAATTAAACCCAAAGCTTTCGAATGCGCAATGGCTTCGTTGCTATCAACAAAAAGACAAGTACTTACCCCCTTATCCTCAATTTTTTGCAACGTAATTTTCGTGTCCTCAGCATTTGCTGGCACAATGTTCCGAATGTAAACCGCAGCGATATTTACCGGATATTTTTCTACAATAGAGGCATAAATGTGTGGATCCTGCTGAGAATTATCGCCAAAGAATACAAACTTTTGGTTTGGAAATGCATCCAAAATCCGCATTACCCTAAGCAGCTTCCCTTCATGCCCTGTCTTTCCTGTCTTAATCAAATCTTTCCAACGTTTTAGGGTATTTAGCAGAAAAGCCCCATCGGGAAGCTTATTAAAGTGAAAAGTTTCAACCAGGTAATCGTACAAATTCCATTCGCTGCTACTCACATAAAAAAAAGGGTTCGGTTGGTCTTTCTCGGTATGTGCCAAAGCCAGTTGTTGGTAATGGCTTGCAGCTTCTGGAAAGGTTTTGCGGGTATGTGGATTTTTGATAAAAAGCTCTCTTAGCCGGCGGCCAATTGTTGCCGAATGAGATACCATTACGGTGTCGTCTACATCAGAGATGAACCCATATTGTGTAATGTGTGGTACATAAACTTTTCCTTCGCCACTATTTAATACGTTTCCCTGCTCATCTAACGCATCTACTTTAACAAAATGCCAACCCCCGGCAACGTCTTCTTCGGCCTCCCATTCAAATTTAAAAAAGCCATCTTTTTCGGTTTTGTTGTAAACCGTTTGACCGAAAAACTGCAACCTTACCGACAAAGAAGGGTAAGGCTTTAAGATAAAAAGCTTTAGTAGGTGGATAATGTTGATGAAAATATTATTGCTAAAAATTTGCTGTGTTTTTGCTTTCTTTTTAAATACATGACCATATACTACTAGATTATGTTTGTGCCCATAACCACGATAAACTTTTACACTAACACTTTTATTCATTGATAGTAAAACAGAGTTAGGCAAAACTTGTTTGTGTGTAAAGCCATAAGAAAGATGAAATTGCTATTTATTGTAAATCCGGGTTCTGGAAGTCATGATATTGACTTGAAGGAAGTAATTTCTACGCACTTTGCTGATAAAGATAGCTCAGTTGAAATTTTTGAACTCCCTGAAGATTGCGACATTGAAAAGATTAAGCAAAAAATAAATCAGGAAAAAGCAGATCGGGTTGTTGCTGTTGGTGGCGATGGAACCTTAAAACTGGTTGCCGAATGCCTGTTAAACACGGATACTCCCATTGGCATCATTCCCGCCGGATCTGCAAATGGGATGGCCAAAGAACTGGGTATCCCTACCGATATTGAGTTGGCACTGGATGTAGTGGAACAAGGTACACCACGTAAAATACATGCAGTTAAACTTAACGATGAAATTTGTATTCATCTATCTGATTTGGGCTTTAATGCCTATTTGGTTAAAAAATTTGATATGCTACCTGACCGTGGCATGTGGGGATATGCAAAAGCAACATGGCATGCGCTATGGAACCATAAGCGGATGCAAGTAGAACTAAATATTGAAGGTAAGCATATAAAATCTGCTGCTGCAATGGTAGCCATAGCCAATGCCACCATGTATGGTACCGGCCTGAAGATAAATCCTGACGGAAAATTAGACGATAATCTGTTTGAAATTGTAGTAGTTAAAGATTATTCTTATCTCGAAATCTTAAAAATCTGGCTAACTAAAATTCCGTTTAACCCAAAGAAAATCGAAGTTTTTCAAACGGAAGAGGTGAAAATATCATCTAAACATAAAGTCCATTTCCAGGTTGATGGCGAATATGTTGGCAAAGTAAATACAGTTGAAGCTAAAATTTTACCTGCTGCCATTACCGTAATTACCTAGGCAATTTCCGATGGAGTTTAACAGTGAAGTATAGTCGGAAAACCTCTGCAATAAAACAAAGCTTAAAAAGAATGGTAAACCAACCATCGCTTAGGCCAAACCATTCGGGAAGAAATGTAATAAAACCGAAAGAAAAAATCCATACCACCAGGCGGAAAGGGAATTGGATATAATACATAATAAATCCAAATGACTTGAATAAGGCCAAGCCAACTGCAGAGATAAAGAGTGAAACGAACACAAATAGGGTGAAGTAAACTTTTACCTGCGATAAGGTTTGATCGGGAATGAGATTGAGATGGGTGACCATGCCCCAAAACTGCTTCATTAGCAGCAGTATACTAATAACATCAAGCAAAGCAAAAAACCTGGCTGTATTTTTCATTTATTGGCAGTACTTGGATAGATACTCATCTGCTAAGCTACTACCCATATGCTTAACAAACAAAAAATCTTCACATGCGCCCTGCCTATCTCCTTGCTTTATTTTTTTTAGCCCGTTCTCAATCCTGGAATTAAGGTATTCATCATCTATCCCTAACTGCTTCTTAATTGCGATAAATTGCACTTCTTGACCGGGTTGCGCCTTATCAATGTTTTTATAGAAATTGATTACTGAATTGGTAAGTTCTTCTTCTGCCCGGTATGCTTGGATGGATGTTTGGATATCGCTACTTGATCTGCCTTCACAGTTATAGCCCTGGAGCTTAAAAGTTACTGGAACAATTACAGAGGTGGTGGTATCGTAGTTAGCTGGCACCTGCCACTTTCCGCTGCTCATCCTTACCAAACGCAAAGCTTCTTCATCTAAATCAGATAAAATGCCCTTACTTATTTTCGAATAAAAAACCTTGCCATCTTGATCTAGTTTGAAACTTACATTAACCGTTCCCTGGATGCAATTTGCTTTCGAAAAACCCGGATAAATGGTGTTATTGCGCAAGAAGTCTGACCATCCGCTCTTGCCAGATTTAAATTGCAGTTGCGCATTGCAAACAAAAGCACTAATCAAAAAAATAAAAATCAACAACTTCCTCATTGTTACCAATTTAATAAAAAAAGCCTGCTTTTAAGAGGCTTCGACAGAAAACTTACATTTTTATTTCAAACTGAAAGTGCGCTTCAAGATTAAATTTGGGTCTGGGCAATTGGCCAGGTATTGCGATCGCTCGCTAAATTTGCAAACCCCAGGGTAATCGCCTTTAAGTCCATACATGTTTTTTATAATCTGAAAATGCAAATGGGGCGGCCAATAACCGTTTTCTTCTTTTAAACCTAGGGTAGCAAACTGCTCCCCAGCGCTAATATGCTTACCAACTACTAAATTGTTAAGAGATGCTAGGCTTAAATGCCCGTATAGTACGTTAAATTCAAATCCGTCTATATTGTAGCTTAAAATTATCGTTGCGCCATAATCGCCAAAGTTGTTGTTGTTGGCAAAACTATGCACCGTGGCATCGTAAAAATTGTAAATTGGTGTTAGTGCCGGCGCCCAGATGTCTACCCCCAAATGTAACCTTCTGGGTTCTTCCCCTGCATCAAAATGTGCACTTCGAGCATAAATGGTTCGGTGTTCATCGTAACCACCAATACCATGAGAAGCACCATTTTTAGCCAAATGCTGATTAATCCATGTCGCGAACGATTCGGTGTCGCCCAAAATTTCGGGGGTTAGCGCTGCATTGGTGGCCGTAAAATCCAGTTCAAGGACTTTATCTGTGCCAGGGTTAAAATCTACAACATGGTGCAGCTTTTCAAAATTAGCGGCGATAACTTGATCAAAAGGTTTCATTTCACTTGAAGATGTAAATGTAGTTGTAAATGTAATGAGCAAGTGCGCCTCCAATAACGAAGAGGTGCCAAAGCTCGTGGCTATGCATCCAGCGGTACATCTGTTTGTCTTTAGCGTAAAAATAGGTGCCGCTTATGTACAAAACACCGCCCAGCAGCAACCAGAAAATAGCACCGATGGATAAGGTAATGAGCATTTTTTGTAACAGCGGAACTATCAAACAGCCCATTAATATATAAATCGACACCGAGATTAAAGTGCTTTTGAGCCGATTAAAAACTTTCAATAAGCAGCCTACAAGAGCAATAAGCCAAACAATAGTAAAAAGCCCCCAACGCAAATAGCCATCGAACACCAATAGTGCAGTGGGCGTATAAGAACCGGCAATCATTAAGTAAATACAACAATGGTCTAACTTTTGCCAAAACCGAATGCCATAATCACTGGCCGGATAGCCATGATACATAGCACTTACCGAAAAGAGAACAAACATCCCGATGCTATAGATCCACGCTGCTGTAAATGCTATTGGCGTATGGCATTTAACTAACAAAAAATAACCCGCAGGGATTGCTACCAATGCGGGTATAAAATGTGTAAAAAAATTAACGGGTTCTCTTAACTTTCTCAAAGTATTACTCTTCGTTGTCCTCTTCTTTTTGCCTTGGTTCTTTCGCTATTTTATCGAAAAGGTGATCCATCCGTTCTACATATTCGTTGGTGTCATCTACAAAAAAAGTAAGCTCTGGCACTACCCTTACCTGGTGGCGAATCCTGGCACCTAGCTTATACCTTATTTCACCTGCATGTGCATTAACTGTGTTAATAGATAATGTTGTGTTGGTGGTGTTAAAAAAGCTTAGATAAACTTTTGCTACTGCTAAATCTGGTGAAACCCTAACCCGGGTAATAGTTACCAGGGTATTAGGCAAAAAGGCAGCGCCTTCTCGTTGAAAAACCTGTGCTAACTCTTCCTGTAGTACTCCTGCAAATTTCTGCTGACGTTTACTTTCCATAATTTTCCTTCTATCTCAATCTAGGCCCTTGGCAGACCATCCTGAATCTATTGCCGACACGAAATCTTACGTTGCTCGACCTAATAAACTAATATAACAAATTACTATCGTACGGGTACCTAGCCACATGAGCATCTTTTACCTTATCGTATAGCAATGTTTTAAACTCTTCTATATTTTCCTTTTCGGTAGCCGAAATAAACAACACAGGTACTTTGCCATGACTCATCCAGCTTTTTTTAAAATCATCCAAACTTAGCTTTCCGTCGTCGTCTTCATTGTCTACCTCTGGCGAAACATAAGCATCTATCTTGTTAAACACCAAAATCATGTCTTTATCTACTGCACCAATATCTTTTAAAGTTTCATTTACGGTATTAATCTGGTCTTCGAAATTAGGATGCGATACATCTACTACGTGGATGAGTAAATCAGCCTCCCGAACTTCGTCTAGGGTAGATTTGAAGCACTCTACCAAATGGTGAGGTAATTTCCTAATAAATCCTACTGTATCTGATAATAAGAAAGGAAGATTTTCGATAACCACCTTTCTAACCGTTGTATCCAGCGTAGCGAACAGCTTATTCTCTGCAAATACCTCCGATTTTGAAAGCATATTCATGATAGTAGATTTACCTACGTTGGTATAACCGACCAGGGCAACACGAATTAATTGTCCCCGATTTTTTCGCTGCGTTTCATTTTGTTTATCGATATTTCTTAAACGCTCCTTAAGCAAGGAAATCTTATTTAAAATAATCCGCCTGTCACTTTCAATTTGCGTTTCACCAGGTCCACGCATACCAATACCACCTTTCTGACGTTCAAGGTGGGTCCACATACCGGTTAACCGAGGTAAAACATATTGCAATTGCGCCAGTTCTACCTGAGTTTTCGCCTGTGCCGTTTGGGCCCTGCTTGCGAAAATATCTAAGATGAGATTACTTCTATCTAAAACTTTCACCCCCAACTCTCTGTCGATGTTACGCAGTTGAGATGGCGAAAGTTCATCATCGAAAACAACGGTATCAATCTCCTCAGATTTAACGTAGGCTTTAATTTCTTCTAATTTCCCGGTACCCACGAAAGTGGCACGCTCTGGTTTAAGCATTTTCTGCGTAAAAACCTTTTCTACCTTCCCTCCTGCAGTATCTACCAAGAAGGCGAGCTCGTCTAAATATTCCTTTGTTTGCTCTTCCTTCTCTCCCGGGGTAACTACTCCGACCAAAATGGCTCGCTCCTGCTTGATCGCAGTATCATAAAATTTTTGTTTTCCCATGTAATTATGTACAAAGATACAAAATTTGCAAATTGTATTAGACCTAGGCATGCCTGGCAAATGTGGCAATCAAGCAAAGCTAATTTTCCTTCTCGAAATTGGTAAGTCAGTTATATTTGGTCTAATGTCTAACTTATCAACATACCTGTTTTTAATTTTGTTTTCGACCTGAAAATCAAAGCTGCATTTATTTACATATTTTAGGCATGTAAACCATTTTAAGTATGAATTTTTTTGATACCCGTAGTATCTTTTTTACTGTACTGGGCTACCAAATGAGCTACCTCGAATTCTTCGCTGTACTTACCGGCGTTGTATCGGTTATTCTCTCGGCCAAAGCTAATATTTGGAGCTGGCCAGCAGGCATTGTAAATGTATTCTTGTCTGCCTTCTTCTATTATCAAATTCAGCTGTACCCCGATATGTTCTTAATGGGTTTTTTCTTCGTTACCAATATTTTAGGTTGGTGGAGATGGGCTAACCCTAATCCTGCAGAAGAGGATCGCAAAAAAGAGTTGAAGGTGAGTTACCTGCCCAAAAAGCAATTTCTGATTTGGCTCGTTGCTGGCACTGCCGGCACATTTGTAATTGGCAGCTTAGCGGCACAGTTGCACCATTGGTTCCCCTTGGTGTTTAACCTACCTAGCGCCTATCCATTTGTAGATTCGTTTATTTTGGTAATGAGTGTAATTACCACTTTTTTAATGATACAGAAACGAATAGAATGCTGGATTATTTGGTTGATGATAGACGTGGTGGCCACCTACCTGTATTTTTTAAAGGGCGCCATGTTCTTTGGTGTGGAGTACGTCCTTTTTACTTTGATTGCCGCTTTCGCCTTATGGAACTGGATAAAGGAATATAAAAGTTATGGTAAACCTGTATGAAGAAGTTTAAGAAGATGTTGTAGAAAATTGTAAAATATCTCTAAATTTTACCACTATGCAAATCCCAAATAGGGAAACACATTTCGTAGTCATTCCAAATAATATCACCAAACTCGATAGTAAAATTTTTAAACTTACCTCTATCCAAGTATTTTTTTGTCATTGGATTTTTTGATAAACTTAAGAAATTTTCAAAATCTACAATCTGGTTTACGCGATCAGAAAATTCGAAAGCAATTTTATAATCTTCAAAATACTCAGCTTTTTTAATTTCAATAACCATAGCTATATTTTTTTTAGTTATTACTGCTGATTGTATTGGTTTGTTGTAAATGAAATAATCGACCCATTTGGTAACGATATCATTTCTATATGCTTCGACAAAAACCTTAAAATTTTTTAGGTTTTTTGAATCTAAAGGCTTTTTACCTTTAACATCAGAAATTACAATCTCTTTAAAAACACCATTAATAAATATTATTTCGGCTTTACTTTCCATACCTTAATATTTCCCATGAACATGAATCGGCTCATGCTCGTTGGAATAAAAAAGTATAATAAGACCTAAATATTCATAGAGTTTTGGCATTACACAAATATAATTAATTATAGATAGAATTTCTATGTAGAATTGGCTTTAAGCTTGATGATCAGTAGGACGAATATTAATACTTTTATGTATATGAAAAAATTATTTGTTATAGTCGCACTTATTTGTTTTGGAACTTTTGGCTGTTTGGAATGGTGAAGGAATAACGATTTCAGGATCTTTGCTCTAGATATGTTCTAAATTATAGAGTTTTATAGTAAGCTATGGGAGCTAAAATATTTCTGCTTTGTACGGCTGTTTCTATAATCCTCATTTTGATGATTAAAGTTAAAGGTCCTTACAGAGAATGATCACAATTCATAATTATCGTTTAAAATCACAATATGTAATATTAAGATCTTAAATAATCAGGGTAGAAAACCAATCTCACTCCTGGACCAAGGCTATTTTAAACCCGATTGAAGTGGAAATCCTTTTGCTTGAGATTGCTGCGTTCCTCGCAATGACGACCATGGCAAAAGATTGCAACAAAAAGCGGGGCTGAAACCCACCGAAGGATTACTGTAATTGATTTACAAAAAAATAAAACACGCCACCGTACTAACACCCCTTTAAAAGAGCGGGACTAACCACAATACCGTTAGCCCTAAGTCTATCTAAGCGATCTTAAAACTAATACCTAATAACCTTCAACTTTTTTCTCATCAACTATTTGATAATAAAAGTATTCTCTCTATCTTTGCAGTCCCAATTTTAATGGGAATAATAAATTGTTTAATAAATTAAATACAAGCAAGTGAATACGTTAAGTTACAAAACTGTCTCGGCCAATGCGAAAACTGTTAACAAACAGTGGATTGTTGTTGATGCGCAAGGCGAGATTTTGGGGCGCTTGTCATCGAAGATCGCTATGATCATCCGTGGTAAAAACAAGCCAGAGTACACCCCACACGTAGATTGCGGCGATAATGTAATCGTTATCAATGCAGACAAGGTTAAATTGACAGGAAACAAATTCAGCGAAAAGCAATATGTTTCTTATACTGGTTATCCAGGTGGTCAACGTTTTATTTCTCCAAAGGAGTTAATGGCGAAACACCCTCAACGTGTAATCGAGAAAGCGGTACGTGGTATGTTACCGAAAACTAAATTGGGTAAAAAACTTTACACCAATCTTTTTGTGTATGCTGGTGAAACTCATCCTCATGCAGCTCAGTCTCCAAAAACCATTAAACTTTAAGAAATGTCAATTACTAACACTTCAGGCAGAAGAAAAACAGCTGTTGCACGTATCTACTTAAAAGATGGTGCTGGCGCAATTACCGTAAACGGTAAAGATCACAAAGAATATTTCCCAACTTTACCTTTGCAATATATCGTAAACCAGAGTTTAGAGGTTTCTGAGCTTACTGGCCGTTATGATATTACTGTAAACGTACAAGGTGGTGGAGTAAAAGGACAAGCAGAAGCTGTTCGTTTAGCTATTGCTAAAGCGATTGTTGAACTAGATGCGGAGAAAAAACCTGCATTACGTGCTAAAGGCCTAATGACGCGTGATATGCGTATGGTTGAGCGTAAAAAACCAGGACGTGCTAAAGCTCGTAAGAAATTCCAATTCAGTAAACGTTAATCACAGGAGGCAAAGACAATGGCAAGAACAACTTATCAAGACTTATTGGATGCAGGTGTACACTTTGGTCACCTTACCCGTAAATGGAATCCAAAAATGGCTCCTTACATTTTCATGGAGCGTAATGGAATTCACATTATAGATTTAAACAAAACTTTAACTAAAACTGAAGAAGCTGCGGCTGCGATTAAACAAATCGTAAAATCAGGACGTAAAGTTTTATTTGTATCAACAAAAAAACAAGCTAAAGGAATTGTAGCTGAGCAAGCTAAAAAAGTAAACATGCCTTTCGTAACCGAGCGTTGGTTGGGTGGTATGTTAACTAACTTTGCTACTGTTCGCAAGTCAATTAAAAAGATGTCTAACATCGATAAAATGACTAAAGACGGTACTTATTCGATCTTATCTAAAAAAGAGCGTTTAATGATTCAGCGTGAGCGTATTAAATTAGAATCACTTTTAGGTGGTATTGCTGATTTAAACCGTTTACCTGCAGCTTTATTCTTAATTGATGTTAAGAAAGAGCACATCGCGGTAACTGAAGCGTTAAAATTAAACATCCCAACTTTTGCGATGGTTGATACAAACTCTGATCCTTCTAACATCGATTTCCCTATTCCGGCGAATGATGATGCTACAAAATCTATCTCGTTAATTACTGATGTAATTATCAAAGCGATTGAAGAAGGTTTAGACGAGCGTAAACGCGAAAAAGATGATGAGGCTGAAAAAGAAGCAGTAGCAGCTAAAGCAGCAGCTGATGCTCCTGAAGTAAAAGAGCCAAGACGTAAAAAAGCTGCTGAAGCAGAAGTTGAAGCGTCTTCATCAGAAGAAAGTAAAACAGAAGAATAGTAATATTTTTTAATTGCAGGTTACTGGTTTCAGGTTTTAAGTTGGCTTAATATGAGTTTAACTTAGCGCTTGTAATTTGTAACCTGTAATTGTTATAACAAGATTGTAAACTTTAAAAAAGGAAATAAAATGTCTACAGTACAAATTACTGCCGCAGATGTAAATAAACTACGCCAACAAACTGGCGCTGGTATGATGGATTGCAAAAAAGCTCTAGTAGAAGCTAATGGCGATTTCGAAGCTGCTGTTGATTTATTGCGTAAAAAAGGTCAAAAGGTATCTGCCGCTCGTTCTGGTAATGCTACTTCAGAAGGTTTAGTATCTATCGAAGTTTCTGCTGATGGCACTAATGGTAAATTAGTTGCTTTAGCTTGCGAAACTGAGCCAGTTTCTAAAGTTGAAGATTTCCGTAACCTTGCACAGGCTGTTTTAGCTGCGGCGGTTGCCAACAACCCTGCTTCTATCGAAGAATTATCTGCTATTACTTTAGAAGATGGCCGTTCAGTTGCTGAAACCATTACTGAGTTAACAGGTAAAATTGGCGAAAAAATCGTTATCCAGGACTATGCAAATATCTCTGGCGAAAAAATCGTTTCTTATATCCACTCTAACGGTAAAATGGGTGTTTTAGTAGTTTTCCAAGGTGCTAATGGCGCAGATATTACTGAAGCAGGTAAAGATGTTGCAATGCAAATTGCTGCAATGAACCCAGTTGCTGTAGATAAAGATGGTGTAGATCCGGCTACTATCGAGCGTGAAATCGAAATTGCGAAAGACGTTATCCGCCAGGAAGGTAAACCAGAAGAAATGGTTGAAAAAATTGCTGCAGGTAAATTGAACAAATTCTACAAAGACAGCACTTTATTAAACCAAGAGTTTGTAAAAGATGGCTCTATGGATGTTCGTAAATTTTTAGATAACACTGCTAAAGGTTTAACCGTAACTGCTTTCAAACGTGTACAATTAGGTGCATAAGCATAAATAAAATTATAGAAACCGCCCGATGTAAATCTGGGCGGTTTTTTTATATCCTTTTTTTAGAAAATGAACGGCTCGCAATGCTTGGCAACTGCAGCCCCGCTCTTGTTTCAATCTTTTTGGCTTCGGCCTTCTTTCCTACAGCAGCAATAGTAGCATGAACATGGTGATAACCTACCATACAATTGCAACAAAAAGTATTTTCACGCTATCGGGTTTATTATTGAAGTTTGTTCATAAAAACGCAAAATTAGCTATCATCTTAGTAAATTAGGCACTTTAAAAGCAAACCTATGTTAAACCTATCCAATATAAAGTTTTACCAGAATAATACACTGTATGAAAGCAAAAGCATAAACATTCAAGACGGTAAAATCGTGTCTATCGGGAATGCAGACGGCAAAAACTCCGCTGACACATTCATTGTTCCAGGTTTTATCGATTTACAAATTTATGGTGCCGGTGGCAGATTATTTTCGGCCAACCCAACAGTAGAATCTTTAACCATTATGGAAGATGATTTGTTAAAAAAAGGCACAACGGGCTTTTTAGCCTGCATGGCTACGAATACACCAGATGTTTTTAACGAGTGTATCAAAGCAGCTAAAGAACATCGCACCATTGCAAAGAACTGTTTAGGCTTGCATTTAGAAGGTCCCTTTTTAAACCCTAAAAGATTAGGCGCACACGTTCCGGAATTTGTTAGAAAAGCAAGTCTCGAAGAGATTAAGGAATTATTAGATTTTGCAGATGGCGTAATTAAGATGATGACAATTGCGCCCGAATTGCAAGATGATCGGGTAATTGCATATTTGTTAGACAACGGTGTTGTAGTATCTTTGGGCCACAGCAATGCAACGCATCAAGAAGCAACAAACGCGTATAATAAAGGTATCCAAACCACAACGCATCTTTTTAATGCCATGAGCCCTGTTCATCATCGCGAACCTGGCATACCTACCGCAATTTTTAACCACCATAAAGCCATGGCCAGTATTATTGCTGATGGAAGGCATGTAGATTTTGAAGTGGTAAAATTCGCCAAAAAATTATTAGAAGATAGGCTGTTTCTAATTACAGATGCGGTAACGGAATGCAGCAATGGCCCATACCAACATGTTAAAAGCGGCGACAAGTTTGTAATGCCAGATGGAACACTCTCTGGCTCATCTTTAACAATGTTACAAGCAGTTAAAAACTGTGTTATACACTGTGGTATTGAACTGGCAGAAGCAATTAAAATGGCAACAAGCTATCCAGCGAAGTTAATGGGCATCGATAATCTAATGGGCCAGATTGCCCTCGGTAAACAGGCCAACCTGCTGGTTGTGGATGAGGAGTTGGCGTTACAAAAGGTATTTTTTAAAGGCCAAACGGTTTCAATCTAAATATTTACATCAATTGTTAAAAAGCATAGCCAGGTATTAAAAAAATGTTAATATTTTTGAGGTCATGAAATACAAACGCATCCTATTAAAACTTAGCGGAGAATCGCTAATGGGCGACAAACAATATGGCATTGATAACGAGAGAGTTAAACAGTATGCCGAGGATATTAAAGCCGTACATGATAAAGGTTTGGAAATCGCAATCGTAATAGGCGGCGGAAATATTTTCAGAGGTTTAAGTGCCGAAAAAAGTGGGATGGATAGAGCACAGGCAGATTACATGGGTATGTTGGCAACAGTGATCAATTCCATGGCCTTGCAAGATGCTTTAGAGAAAGTGGGTATAAAAACCCGACTGCTCACTGCCATTAAAATGGAACAAATTTGCGAGCCATTCATCAGAAGAAGAGCTGTGCGCCACTTAGAAAAAGGTAGGGTGGTAATTTTTGGGGCTGGTACAGGCAACCCATACTTTACCACAGACTCTGCAGCTGCATTAAGGGCGATAGAAATTAAAGCAGATGCCGTTTTAAAAGGCACACGCGTTGATGGTATCTATACTGCTGATCCGGAAAAAGATCCTTTGGCAACCAAATACGAAGAAATTACGTTTAAAGAAGTATATGCTAAAGGATTAAATGTTATGGATATGACGGCATTTACCCTTTGCGAAGAAAACCAAGTGCCTATTATCGTGTTTGACATGAATAAACACGGAAATTTCATGAAAATAGCCAACGGCGAACCTATTGGCACATTGGTGAAATAGCCTTTAAAAAAATTATTACTTTTGTAGAAATACATACATTATGAACGAACTCATACAATTACAATTAATGGATGCGCAGTCTTCTATGGACAAAGCCATCGATCATTGTGAAGCTGAATTAACTAAAATAAGAGCTGGTAAAGCGTCTGCAGGAATGCTTGACGGTATTTTTGTAGATTACTATGGTGCCTCTACAGCATTAGCTCAGGTGGCCAGCATTAACACACCAGATGCCAGAACAATTGTAATTCAACCTTGGGAAAAATCGCTTTTAACCGCAATAGAAAAAGCTATTCAGGTAGCTAACATTGGTATTAACCCACAGAACGATGGTATTGTTATTCGTTTGGTTGTACCACCTTTAACAGAAGAACGGAGAAAGGATTTGGTGAAAAAAGTTAAAGAAGAAGCAGAACGTGGCCGAATTACAGTACGTAATATTCGTAAAGATGCCAATACTAAAATACAAAAGTTAAAAGGCGACGGCGTGTCTGATGATGAAATTAAAACTGGTGAAGGTGAGGTTCAGAAATTAACCGACGCATACATTGTGAAGGTAGATAAACATGCTGAAGCTAAAGAAAAAGATGTAATGACGGTATAATAACCGACATTACAATATCAAAGGGAACAGCTGATTAATCTGTTCCCTTTTTTTTTGTTAAAGATCTCTTGCTCGACTCTCTTATATTAAATATTGTAGGAACAACAATCTCCTTGTAACTGGTAACATGGGTAGCGTTCTCGAGTCTGTTCATCAATGTTTTCATGATGTTTTCTGCCAAGGCACGTAAAGGCTGGGCAATGGCTGTAACCGGGGGATCACAAAACTCAAGGATTTCAAAATCATCGAATGATACTACAGCTAAGTCTTTATGAATGCGTAATCCGAGTTTCTTGAAGGTACGTAAGCCATCTAAAGTTATGTAATTGGCAGCAAAAATAACGGCTTCTAAATGTTTGTTATTTTTAAAAAATTGAGTCATTTCCTCGATGGCTTTGGCAGAGGATGTATAATTGATCTTCAGGATTGTGGCCGGCAGTTTATGATTGGCTATCTCTTGTTCATAACCATTAAGCCGATCAATCATCTGCTGTTGGTGAGTATCTATGGTTACGAAACCTATTTTCTGATAACCGTTACTGATGAGGTGTTTCGTTGCTGTGGCCGTACTGTGTCTATTGTTAATCAGCACATAATCAGTATCAATTTCTGGCACCGATCTATCGAACAATACAACTGGTGCATGGGCTGCAATGAGTTTTTTTATTTCTTCCTCTAAACCCTCAGGTAGCGCCATGATGTAACCATCAACATGTCTGTCTTTAAAAATTTGAAGCAGCTCTGTTGCTTTCTTGGTATCGTTTCTGGTGCTGCTGAAAAGAATTTTATAACCCAGTTCAGAAGCAATTTCATCAATATGCTTTGCTAAGCCAGAAAAGAAAGGTTCAGAAATATCGTCTACCAGGAAACCTAAAATACGTGTTTTTCCGGTCCGCAGGCTTGTAGCCAATGAATTCGGCTGATAATTTAATTCGGCAACTAAATCCATTACGCGTTTAGCTAGTGCATCGCTAATGTTCATTTCTTTAGCACGCCCATTAATAACGAAAGAAACAGAAGTAATGGAAACGTTAAGTTGTTTGGCAATATCTTTAATTGAAACTCTTTTCTTCATGAGTATGTCTCACACAATAATTAATAAGCTGTCAAGATAACAATAATGGGAGAATTGTTGCTAGCAAATCTTCTTTAAATGAAAAAGAGCAACCTATCCAGGATTGCTCAATTAACTAACTTATTATTCATAAAAAATGCTGTTGGGGAAGGAGTCGAACCTTCAAGGGGTAGTTAGCTACAGTTCAAAAAATTAATTGTGGTCAACCCAATAAACTGCGTTTGTCCCATTATTCCCCACCACCGAGACAAGGAGGCGTGTCTGCCAATTTCACCACCCAACATTATTACTATAATTACAAGTTTTACATTATAAGTAAGGTTTCCATATGCGAAACGTATAACTTAAAACTGTAACTTACAACTTTAGTGCTGTAGGGGAAGGAATCGAACCTTCAAGGAGTAGTTAGCCATTGCTGGTTTTCCCATTTTCTCCGCCACCGAGACAAGGAGGTGTGTCTGCCTGTTTCACCACCCTACAGTATGTTTTGCAATCGTTTAAAGAACGTACCCTTTTGTTAATTGCTTGATACAAATGTAAAGGAACATGTAATACCTTGCAAATATTTTAAACATTTAATTTTATTTTTATAATATTCATAAATATTGCTAAATTCGCTTATCATTATTAAAAAATATGCTTAAAAAAGACAATTCCAATTTAGAAATTGACAACCTCGACATCGATATTTTGAAACAATTGATGCAGGATGCCACAAAGCCTTACACCGAAATTGCAAAAGATTTGATTGTTTCTGGCGGAACAATACATGTGCGAATGAAGAAATTACATGAAATGGGCATTATTAAGGGGTCTCACCTCATTATTGATCCGCAGAAGGCAGGATATGATATCTGTGCATTTCTCGGTATCTATTTAGAGAAAGGTATACAGTATAAAGATGCGGTAGCTCAACTAAGCAGCATTAAAGAAGTAGTTGAACTGCATTATACCACGGGTGCCTACAGCATGTTTGCGAAGATTATTTGTAGAGATACTAACCACTTGCGCCATGTGTTAAATGAGGAAATTCAGGCAGTTAATGGCATACAACGTACAGAGACTCTTATTTCTTTAGAAGAAAGCATTAAGCGCCAGATAGAACTAGGGTAGCAACAGGTGCTGAAGGCGGAAGGCTTCAAGGTGGAATGCTGGAGGATAGGATGTGCAATGGTTTTTAAATAGTTGCATTGAACTAACTGTTTAGACCCGATTGCAGTGAGCACGTAGCCCGTACTGAAAGGGAGGGTGAAGTAAAACGGAAAGCGGGACGTTCGTCAGCTCGTTGCAGTTTCCCTGCTCTTCTAATTTTTGTATTTAACTTAGGAATTGGTATGCAACTAATGCAGCAAGGTACGCCATTGCAGTCATGTAAACCAATTGAATAATGGGCCATTTCCAGCCCTTGGTTTCACGGTAAACAATGGCAACTGTACTCATACATTGCATGGCAAAGGCGTAAAAAAGCATCAGCGATATACCAGTGGCAAAAGTATAAACTGGCAAACCTGTACGGCTATTTATAGACGCAGACATGCGTTCTCTGATGGTAGAGGTGTCTGCATCGCCACCATCTACACTATAAATGGTTGCCATGGTGCCCACAAATGCTTCGCGTGCGGCAAATGAGGTAATTAACCCAATACCTATTTTCCAGTCGTAGCCAAGTGGCCTTATGGCCGGTTCTATCCAATGCCCTAAAATGCCAACATAAGAGTTTTCCAATTTCTCTGTAGCCACAAGGGTTTGGATGTGGGCAGCTTCGGGGTTGTTACCCGATAACTGTGCCTGATATTTTTGATCTATCTGTTGAAAGCGATTGCCTGGTCCGAAGGATGCCATTACCCATAAGATAATGGATATGGCAATGATAACTTTTCCTGCTTCAAATACAAAGGTTTTTGATTTCTCGTACATGGTGTAGAATACGTTTTTCCACCTTGGCATACGGTAAACAGGCAACTCCATAATGAAGTAAGCCCGCTCTTTGGTTTTGATGATGAGTTTCATTACCCATGCTACAATAACCGCGGCAAATACACCAACCAAGTACATAATCATTAGTGCTAAGCCCTGGATATTGAAAATTCCAAAGATTTTGTGCGATGGAATAATGAGTGAGATGATGAGGATATAAACCGGAAGGCGGGCAGAACAGCTTATTAACGGCGTTACCATAATGGTTATGATTCTGTCTTTCCAGTTTTCGATATTCCTGGCCGCCATAATAGATGGAACGGCGCAAGCCAAACCCCCAATCATAGGCACTACTGATTTACCATTTAATCCGACCTTACTCATGATTTTATCCATCATAAAGGTAACCCGGGCCATGTAACCCGTGTCTTCTAAAATAGAGATAAATGCAAAAAGGATGGCAATTTGCGGAATAAACACAAATATTCCGCCTAAACCAGCGATGATACCATCGAGCAAAAGATCTGTTAACATTCCACCTGGTAAGTACTCGTGTCCCAATGCGGTAAGGTAGCCAAAGCCGGTTTCAATCCACTCCATGGGGTAGCTAGACCAAGCAAATATGGCATTGAAAATAACCAGTAAGATTAATAGAAAAATTGCCAATCCCCATATTTTGTGGGTTAAAATGGCATCTAACTTATCACTGATGACAAACTTCTTCGCCATACCCACATCTGAAACTACACCAATTAAAATGGTACTGAGGTATTTGTAGCGGGCAATTGTTTCTGCCGCCTGCACTTTCGAAGATTCGAATTGATGTAATTGCTCGATTGCTTCTATATCATGCTGCTCCTGTTCGGAAAAGAAGTTTAAATATTCGTGTTGATGGAGTACTTGTAAAGCATAGTAATCGCTAGTGGTATTAAGCTTCTCTTTTACCGAATCGATAGCCTCTGGTGCGAGGAAATTTACATCTACCTCTTGCAATTGGGTGGCTATTTTATTGGTATTGGTAATGGCCTGTTTAAGTTTATCCAGGCCAATGTTATTTCTAGCAGAAATAGGAACTACTTGCACCCCCAAACGTTCTGCCAGTTTATCGACATTTATTTTGATCCCCTGTTTTTCAGAAAGGTCGATCATGTTTAAAGCCAATATGGTTGGAATACCTAAATCTGCAACTTGCGAATAAAGCAGCATATTACGCTTTAGGTTGGAGGCATCTACTACCAGCACCACCACATCTGGATGGCTAGCATTTTTCTCATCGGCCAGAACCTGGAAAACGATGCGTTCATCGCTGCTTTTAGGATACAAACTATATGTTCCGGGTAAGTCAATTACGCTCGCCGATCTACCGTCGACAAATTTCATGAAACCTGTTTTCTTATCAACAGTGATGCCCGGAAAATTACCTATCTTTTGGTTTAATCCTGTAAGGCGATTAAACAGAGTAGATTTACCTGTATTGGGGTTCCCAACTAACGCAACTTTAATATCCAAAACCCTTGTTATTTATTGAATGATGATTACTTCAGCCTCGCTTTTACGCAGACAAAGCTGGTAACCAGCAACGCGAATAGCCATTGGATCGCCAAGTGGCGCAAACCGTTCCACTTCCACCATTTCGCCCGGCAAACATCCCATCTCCATGAGCTTTACAGACATGTCTAAATCTGTAAAAGCTACAATGACTCCTTTTTCGCCAATCTTTAGATGTGAAAGTTTCATCTGCCTGCTTTAGTTATTAACTGCTCATGAGCCTCATTTAAAAACGAAAATGTTAAAAATGAAGGCTGATGCTAAATTTAGCGCAAGTTAATCTTTCTTTAGATTTATTCCAAATAAGATATGGTGATGAATGAAGGAAATAAGTGCTTTTACGCCACAATGATTTAATTTCGCTGGCGACCGCCGCCAGAGCCACCGCCACGATTTCTGCCACCGCCATCTTCATTTCTTCGAATTCGGTTTTTTCCCCCCATTCTATTGAGCGAGTATGTGAAGGAAAACATGAAATAGCGTTTCAAAACATTGTAACTTTCATCTCTGATGGTATTGTTATTTGCCGTTCTGCTTACGCCTTGGTTTTCGTTCAATAAATCATTTACCGCAGCCTTTAGCGTACCTCTATTGTTAAAAAGTTGTTTACTGATATAGGAATTTAAAAGCGTGAAATGAGTATCGAATGCTTCACCTCTGCCTGTATTCTGGTTATAATCTGCGTCTATAGCAAAACGAATGTTGCCAGGAAATAAATAGCTTACACTAATATTGGGGCTGAAGGTATAAAAGCGTGTGTTGGAATTTGGCTGTTCTGAGTAGGTTGCACGGTTTATAGATCCATTAATACCTGCTGTAAGATCTAATTGTTCGAGGTTAGAAACCAAACGATACCCATTACTGATAGACCAGCCATTGGTGATGTTTCGCAAGGAATTGGTAAAGTTTACATCGCGATCGTAATTTGCACCCACATTAACATGAAAATTCAATTTGTTTTCGGCCATAAGTGGTAAACTCAAAGATGAATTTAATGACCCGGAGTAAACACCGTTTACATTGACTGGGAGGATAGCAAGTTTACCCTGGTCTGGACCTGTTGGGATTAAACTAACGCTATTGGCAATTCTATTACTTGTTTGGGTAAGATTTAAGTTTACAAATAACGACCTGTTTTTACCAACGGTATAGGTATTAAAAGACAGTCGCAAGTTGTTATTGAACTCTGGCTTTAAATCTGGGTTACCAATTGGAACGTTCTGCGTATTGGTATTATTTCTGATAGGCTGTAATTGCTGTATACTTGGTTGGTTGGTACTTCCCCTATAGTTAATTACAAAGCGTTTGCTATTGCTGAAATTATACCTGAACATGGCCGATGGCGTGTAATTAAAAACATTTTGCTTCAATACAAAACCTTGAGTAACGTTATTATTCGTTCTATCGGTATTTTGAACGGCAAAACCCACATTCCAATTGTATTTTTTAGCCATTTTGTTGAAACTGAAACCTGCAGTATTTACTAAAATTGTATTCTCATAAGCATTGCTATAGGTTTGATCGAGTAGATCATATTGTAGCGTGGCTGGATTGAAGTTATATGTAAATCGGTCTGATTTGTTATGGTTGTAGCCGTTTTGATAGTTAAACTCTAGACTTAAAGTTTTATCTAGTGGTTCGGTATAAACCAACCTGGTGCTTTGGTTTAAGGATTCACTTGCCTGATCATTAAATTGGTTGGTATTTTTGGGTGTAATTGCTGTTCCCTGGGTTCTGGTTTCGTTATTCTGATTATAATTAGCCGCATCATTGTTATTGATACTGGTATTTAAATTTAAAGATAACGTTCGGCCCCTGCGCTTAAATTTCCTGCGTAGTAGTATATTGTTATTGATAGACGGTGATGTGCTATGGTTCGTAAGCGCTTGTGAACCATTTATCATGTAAGTGCTATAATCTCTGGAATACTCACTTGAATTTAAACCCTCATTATTGGTGTAGCTTAAATTGGGTTGTACCCGAAGGGATGTAAGTGAATCAAGCTTGGTATCGATCATAAAATTTAACCGATGATTTAGGCGGCTCGAATTATTAATTTGATTATTGTTGAAAATAGTGGTTACATCACCTAGAAGGTTTTGAGTAACGCTATTGCGTAAAATCAAGTTTTCCGATCTGTTAACAAAATAGTTTAAGCTAAGCTCGGTTTCGTCGGCATAGGTATCGTTGAAGTTAAAACCTCCGGCATTGGTTTCCGTAATACCTCCTCGTCCGCCGTTGCTGCCACCATTACCACCGCCCAAACCACCTCCAAAGTTCTGCCTGTTTACATTGTTGAACTGGGCAACCACGCTTAGTTTACGGTCTTGATTAAACTGGTTGATATTGGCGTTAATATCATACCGATCATCGGAACCATAGCCCGCAGTAGAATTACCAAAGTAGCCGTGTTTTCTATCCTTCTTTGTGGTGATATTAATGATTTTTGTTCGCGATCCATCGTCTACTCCTGTAAATTGTGCCTGGTCTGAAAGTTCATCGATGATCTGAATTTTATCTATCATATCTGCTGGAAGGTTCTTGGTTGCCAGCAGTGGGTCGTTACCAAAAAATTCCTTCCCATCTACTTTTATCCGGGTGATGGTTTCGCCCTGGGCTTTAACCGCCCCAGCTTTATCTACCTCCACGCCAGGCAGTTTCTTTAATAAATCTTCGACCACGGCATTCTCTACAACCTTAAAAGAGCTGGCATTGAATTCTAAAGTATCTTTCTTTACCACAATTGGCGGAACTTCAGCCTTAATTTCTACCGTTTGCAAATCTATAGCACCACCTTCCAACACGATATCGCCAATGGCTATATCTAGTTTTTCAGCAGAAATTATAAAATCTTTATTGGTATTTTTAAGACCTAAAAATGCTGCATAAAGCCTGTAGTTTCCCGGTTTAAGACCTTTGAAAACAAAACTTCCGTTTTCTTCAGTACTTACCGCACCTACCGTGGTAGAATCTGCCATGTTTTTAATTGCCACTGAGGCATAATCGATAGGCTGCCGATCTTTAGACTGGATAACCCTACCACTAACCGAACCCGTTTTCTGGGCAATGGCGTTAAAAGAACAAATAATGATGAAGAAGAACGTAAAGATTTGTTTCATTCGGCTAGTTAATGGTTACGCTTTAAAGACTTAGCGTTTTTAAAAAGGTTTACTTACGTTAGGTAACAAATGAAATACATAATTGTCGTTTAGACAATTAATTTTCTTCAAAATAAAAAGGCCCGCTTATTATTAAACGGGCCTTAAAATCTCTGACTTACATTCTCATGCGTCTGCCGCCCCCGCCATCCTGACCAGGCATTTGCATATCACCACTCATATTTCTTCCGCCGATGCGGGTTAAAGAATAAGTGAATGAGAACATATAATAACGTTTTAATACATTGTAGTTTAAATCGGTAATGGTATTGTTGTTTGCCGTTCTGCTAATTCCTTGGTTTTGATTGAAGGCATCATTAACTGCAATTTTAAAAGTACCCCTATTTTTAAAGAATTGTCTACTGATGTAAGAATTTACCAAGGTAAATTGAGTGTTGTAACCCTCTCCACGCCCTGTGTTCTTAATGTAATCTAAATCGACTGCAAAACGTATATTTCCCGGAAAAACATAGCTGACATCGAAAGTTGGATTGATGGTATAATAGTTAGTAGTTGAATTTGGTTGAGCAGAATAAGTAGCCCGATTATAGGTGCCCGAAATTCCTCCTGTTAAATCAAACTTATCAAAGTTGGTTACGAAATTATAACGGTTAGTGATTGTCCATGCGTTGGTGATGTTTCTAATTAAATCCGCTGGATTATCATTGCCAGAGGTAAAGTTTACGTTTCTATTGTAATTAGCATTTAACGATGCGTTGAGCGTTAATTTGCGCTCTGGCAGCAGAGGCAAACCTAAATTAACACTGGCGTTGCCAGCATATACCCCATCTACGTTTACATAAGTGGTTCTAATTTTACCATAGTTAGAATCTAATGGATTAGTAACCAATTGGCTCTGGTTACCAATGGCATTAAAGGTTTGGCTTAAATTTACAAAAACAAAAAACATTCTACTCTTCGCAAAATCGAAGTTGTTGTAGTTGAAGTTTAAATTATTATTAAATGATGGTTTTAAATCTGGATTACCTACGAAAACGCTTTGTGTATTGGTGTTATCTGGAATAGGTTGAATTTGATTAATACTTGGCTGTTGTGTATTTCCCCTGTAACGGATGCTCAACCTTCTCGAATTACTGAAGTTGTACCTGAAATTTGCGGATGGTGTTAGGTTTAAAAAATTTTGTGTTCTAACCATACCCGTTGTAAGGTTGGTATTTTCTCTATTGGTCTGCTGTGCAGCCAAACCAATATTCCAGTTATACTTTTTCTCGTTGGTGGTATAACTCACTCCTGCAGCATTTGTAAGGGTTTGGTTTTCGTAAAGGTTAGTAAAATCCAGGTTTACTAAATCGTACTGACCACTTGCCGAGTTAAAATCCAAAACCTGCCTACCTTGGTTGTCGTGGCTATAACCGTTTTGATAGTTAAATTCCAAACTAGTGGTTTTAGATAACGGCTCGGTGTAAACCAAACGAGATGTGTTGTTAATGGAGTTGGTATTTACCTTGTTTAATTGGTCTAACAAATTTGATGTTACAACTGAATTGATGGTGTTGGTTTCATGAATCCTGTTGAAGTTATCTGCATCATTGTTGTTAATTGAAGTATTTACATTCAAAGATAAGGTCCTGCCTCTTCTTTTAAACTTTTTACGAATCAATAAATTATTGTTGATGTTTGGCGTAGAGCTACTGCTTAGATAACGTTGCGAACCAATTGTTTGAGCTTGTAACAAATTTCTGTTATAGTCGCTTAAATTCGTCGCATCGCTTTCGGTGTAAGATACATTAGGTTGGATTTTTATTGTGGTTGAAGAATCCAATTTGGTATCAATCATAAAATTAAAACGATGGTTAATGCGGTCGGTATTGTTATCTGAATTATTATTTACGGTTGTAACCCTATTACCCAACAGGTTTTGAGTAAAACTGGTTTGTTGGTTATACACATCAGACTTATTAAAGAAATAACTTCCCTGAATTTGGGTACCATCTTTATAAGTATCAGAAAAGTTTAAACCACCTGCATTGGTATTGGTGATACCACCACTACCAGCACCGCTGCCACCACCTCCAAAGTTACCACGACCACCGCCACCGAAGCCATTACCTACGCCATTTCCTTGGCCAAAGTTTTGCTTATTTACATTATTGAATTGTCCAATCACGCTGAATTGTTGGTCGTTATCAAATTTATTTACGTTGATGCTGGCATCATAACGGTCTTGTGTACCATAGCCCACGGTACTATTCCCGAAATACCCTTTTTTCATCCCGGCTTTTGTAGTAATGTTTAAAATCTTGCTTCGCGTACCATCATCAACACCAGAAAATTGCGACTGCTCAGACATTTCATCAATCACCTGAATTTTATCTACCATATCTGCAGGGAGGTTTTTAGTGGCCAATAGAGGATCGGTACCGAAGAACTCTTTACCATCTACCTTTACTTTGGTCACGGTTTCACCTTGCGCCTTAATACTGCCATCTTTTGCTACCTCCACTCCAGGAAGTTTCTTCAATACATCTTCTACAACTGCATTCTCGCGTACTTTTATAGATTTTGCATCAAATTCTAAGGTATCTGTTTTTACAACCACAGGAATGCTAGCCGTAACATCTACCGTATTTAAATCTACACCATCATCACCCATAGCAATTTCACCAGCATTTACAGCAGCTTTTGCTACCTCAACATCTTTTGTTGTTGTTTTTAAACCTAAGAATGCGGCATAAATCCTGTACTTACCGGGGGCAATAGCTTTAAAGCTAAAAGTACCATCCGGCTCGGTTTGCCCCGATGCTACTACTGATGAATCTTTTAAGTTTCTAACAGCTATAGTAGCGAAATCTACCGGTTTTTTATCTTTGGCATTGATAACCTTCCCGGTTATGGAGCCAGAATTTTGCGCCTGAGCGATATAGCCACAAAAAATAAGAACAATGAAGATTGCCCTTTGAACGTTCCTTTTCATTAAAATTAGATAATATGTACAAAACTAAGCTATCAGACTAGGCAAATGCTTAAAGGTTTGTTAAGATGTGTTAAAAGCTTGGTAACATTTTAAATACAGCAACTAAGATGTTGCCGTAGGTACTATGGCAGGCATTACCGCCTATTTTGGGAAGGATAAGTTTTGTAGTAAACTTTTGGGCAATTGCAGTCTTTTTTAAAAATGCTACATCCACCAAGCGATATGCAAATAGTAAAAAGGAGTAAACTAATTATTTTTTTCATCGAAGTTTAATTTATGAAGCAACACATAACTGAATACAGCCATTGATGCGCCAAGCATATCGCAGGCAAAATCCCACCACTCGCCAGAGCGATAGGTAAAAACTTTCCATTGCAATAACTCTATACCGCCACCAATTATTGCGTTGATTAGTAAAATCTTAAAAATAGTTAGCGTTCTAAAGCCATAACTATGCTGGTATTTAATTTTGCCGTAAAATAGCAATACAGAGAGGATAAAGAAGAAACCGAGGTGAGTCATTTTATCGAAACCCTCGAAGAAGAAGCCACCGCCGCCAGTATCGGGCATGTGGATATTACAAAGCACTAAAATAATCAGCGTCCAAAATATGGCCCACTTTTGATGTTTTAGTGCTTTGTACAAACTATTTAAATTAAGCACCTACCAAAGATTGGTAAGCATCTGCTGTCAATAAATCTTCAACCTCTGTTAGGTTTGATAAGGAAACTTTCACCATCCAACCTTCTCCGTATGGATCTGAATTTACCAGTTCTGGATTGTCGTTTAATTCTTGATTAATTTCTAATACAGTACCGGTTACTGGCATAAATAAATCAGATACTGTTTTTACTGCCTCAACTGTACCAAAAACTTCTTCTCTGGCAACTTCTTCGCCAACTGAATTGATATCAACATAAACGATATCGCCCAATTCACGTTGAGCAAAATCAGTAATACCGATATAAGCTTCGTTACCTTCTACCTTAACCCACTCGTGGTCTTTAGTGTATTTTAATTCTGATGGAAAATTCATTGTTATTTAATTGATGATTATGAATATGTTATGTTTTTAGCCTCGAAGTGGCATGCCTAATTGTATACACTAATGGTTTAATTACAATTGGCTACCTTAGTGCCTCAAAAGTACAATTTAGTTTTGCTTTTAGCAATTTGATTTAGCTTCCATTTAAAATTTTGGGGTGCAGAGATGCAAAAGAAGGCTGGTTCTAATAAGATTCCCGAATCCTTTTGTGCATTTGAAAAATAACTACTTCTACAAAGCTAAATCTCACTTTGTTTTTTATGTTTTATTCATCAAAAGGGATGGATGGCTCAGCATTTTAATGTAGGCTTTGATGGCTTGTAGTGCATGTTAAAATTAGGTTTAAAAACAAAATCGCCAACGCGAAGACTTCCATACTTCAGTCTGCTTTGTACCTGATAAAATTGATAGCTTACGGTTCTAGGTGAAAGTTATCAAAGATTCGAAAAGTTCAAAATCAATACTTTACACATCCGGGCTAGCATTCCTAATTCAACGTGAACCTTAAACTAAAACCAAAATTGCTAAATGACGTGTTGAAGGTTTGAGATGTATACGGCTTGGTAATGTTCGAATCATAAAAAAGCCTTATATTAAACTTTTGGTTAAGTACATAATCCACGCTTGGCCTTAAGCTGATGTTCTTCGATCCCCCGGAAACTTCTGCCTCCAGCAAATCGGCACGATAGATAACCGTTTTATTATCGCGAATGGCAACATCCAATTTAAAATCCATATTGTTATCCATTTTTAAACTCTTAAACAGGCCAAATGGGAAACGGAATTTATTGGTACGGTAGCCCAAGCCTAAAACCATATTGTTTTCTGATAACTGTGCAAGTTGGCTATTGGCTAAACTTAAGCCTAACAACCTCGAGCGGTTTAATTCTAAACTGGCTGTGAGGTTGTTTTTAAATCGGGTATCTACACCAATTAATGGAGAAAAATATTCTGAAACCGTTACTTGCGCAAATTGAAATTCTGGTAAGAAATTATTGTTGGCATCACGATTTACGGAAAAACCGTTCGATTCCTGATAGCGAAGTAGGGAGTTAAAGCCGTTGATGTTATACGCAGAGCGGTAGCCATGTCTGATATCTACCGATGAAAAACGATCGGCAATAAACGGAATTTTAGTTAAGCCATTATAAGTTAAAGTCCAGTTTGGCAAAGGTATGCGTGGAAATGAGTTTAATTTTGAAGATCCTGCATCCTTGCCTGTGTAAGCGGCCATAAAAGCGGAAATTAGAACATCCTGGCTTTCCTTGCCATAACCATCCGCAAAGCCAGCATTTTGACCAGCAGAATTAGGGTTTTGGGCACCTAAGCGTTTCGAAATAATAATTCGATTTGCCATAAACTGGTTAAATAAAGTGGAAACTACGCTCGAGTTTTTCTCTTTAAATGCAGTTCCCAAGGCAATGTAAGAGATGCTGTAATCGCCAGTGGTAATGGCGCTCAAATTTTCAAAACTATTGGTACTCGCCAGATATCTGAAGTTGGAAGAGAAATTTCTGGTTTGCGCTTTGCTTGCCCTAATGGTAATACGTAAATCGCGGATCGGCTCGATCAAACCCGTAAACTGTAAATCTTCACGAAGGGTATTTACATAAAGTTGAGTTTGCAAGGTATCGGTAGTTAGCCATCCATTGTTTAGGGCCATATCGCGAATGTCTCGTTGGCTACCGAAGGCAAAGCCTAAGCCAGGGGCGCCGGTTACATTATCAATTCCGAAATATTTTGTAGTTGGCAAATACCCAGGCAAGAAAATACCTTTGGTTTGCACATAATTTGCATTTAGATTTTTAACGCTGGTAAGCAGGTTGATGAAGAAATTCTTAAACTTTCCAGAAGTTTCATTGCTGGTTGTTGCATTGCGTAGAAATCCAAATTTATTATACAGCATTGTAAAATTCAATGTTGGGTTTACCTGGATATTCCTGCTGTTCTGAACCGTGTTACCTAAATTTATATTCGGATCTAAAAGGGTAGATAAAGGTTCGGTTTGCCAGTTGAAATTGGTGCCATACCTCGTTTTCACCGTAAGCCAATTAAAGCCAGGTATTTTCTCTATTGGCAATGTGTACGTTACATTTAGGTTGTGGTTGTAGTCGGTAGTCCTACCCAAGCGTTTTAAGTTTTGCCAAACGGTATCTCGCTTCATGCCGTCAATTCTGCCATCAGGCTCATCGATAATAGAATAGTTTGTCGCATTAAAATCTAGCTGTAAGGATCTGGTCAGGTTCCAGGCAATTCCATAGATCCTGCTCATTCTAAAATTCTTATTAAAAGTGGTACCAAAACCATTTTGAAATACCGGAATAGCATTGTTTGGATCATTGTTGCGCAGGGTATTTTCTGCGTATAATCGATCTACATCAATTCTAAAGTTAATGGCGCTTGGCAGAATGCTGAAATTAAAATCTTTAAGCAAGGCAAGGGTATTAGATTTTATAATTTTCTCAAAAGGTGCATATACTTTGGCCTCCTTGGCATAACTATATTGTAATGATGCCCGATAGGTATTTTGGATACTGCTTTGGTTGATAAAATCCCTGTGATTATACTGTGTAAAAGCATAGCTTGCTGCGAAGTTTTCAATATCCCACAAACGAACAGGCTTGGCATTGTTTACCCGCTCTTTTCTAACATTAGTAAAGTTTATTCCACGCCGCACGGTATAGTCTTGCGCAAAGTTTAGAATGGAATCTTTCTGAGCCCTGGAAGATTGATCAAGCGCATTTTTAAGCTCGATATCTGGCGTACGTGGGTTATATTGTGGAGTAGAAACCTGCTTGGAATAATTGACAAACATTGGAATCTTTACACCCGATTTTTGGGGTAAAAATTTACCAAGCTCCATTGCGGAAGATACATCTAACAGAACATTATCTGCCCTGTTACGTTCGCTAACTTTAGAGTCGATAGAACCAAAACCAATGGTAGATTTGCTACCCGAAACGTTTACATCTGCAAAATCAGCCAGCTTCAAATTCAATCTCGCTGTTGCGGCCCAACCGCCCTGCTCATCAAATTCTGTTAATCTTAATTCATTGAACCAAACCACCACATTTTTATCTAGGCCATCATCACTTTCCAGGGTGTTGGCATTCCTCAACGGGTTTCTAACTCCCATCATGTAAACTCTCACCTTACTCATGTCTGGTTGTCCTTTAACCAAAATGGTTCTATCACCATCGGTATAAGGGAACGGCACATTTATTGGCCAAGGCTGGCCATTTGCTTGTCTGGCTACATTTCTGGCAAGCTTGGCATTTTGAAAGAACGTTAAATCAATATCCATCCTGTTAGCCTCAGGCCAAATCGCGTCAGGATCACTCGTGCCCGGTGTGGTAATTTTCAAAGGCATTACATATTCGTAATAGTTATCCTGGTTATCTGTACCAATCCTTAAAAATGCAGACACATCCCTATCGCTTAGGTTATCATTATTGATCGCCTCTGCGTGAATAAACATTTCCAGATGCTTGTAAGAACGGAAATCGCTATATGCTGTTTTAAATGCCGCCCTTCCATAACCATCACGTAAGTTTTTAACCGTAACAGCTAAAGACTGCTCATTTAAACGGGTATCTCCACGGTAGTTGCTATAATCGCGTTCGCGTAAAATACCTGGAGGCGTAACGTAAGGAATTGGTGTTCTTCTACCATTTTCTTCAATATTGACTGTAGAAACCTCAACCGTAGAGTTGTCTGGCGTAAATGCTGGTAAATTCGGATCAACAATTACTTGGTCGGCAACATTCTTCGCATTAAATTCTCTCCACTCTCCACGTATCAGTTGTAGCTTTGCAAAACGCATAATTGCAGTATCCGCAAAATTTGTCAGAAACATTCTAAAGAACCTGATGGATTTAAAATCCTGAATGTTCCCAACTTTTTTCTCGTACTGGGTAATGGGTATTCTAAATTGATACCAGGTTACAGCCTGGGTATTTCCATTTGCTAGTCTAACTTGCGAGGTTACCTTATCTGTAATAAAGTTCTGACCCACTACCAAATCATTCGGACGCATAGATACTTTATACTGATAATACTCGTCACTTTGGGTCATGTTATTATCCCTGTTGATGTCTTCTCCATCTGGCAAAGCCGTAGAAGCAGAGTTTTCTAATCCCAATTCTTCCTGGGATTGCTGCGATGTTTTTGAGTTTCCTTCAGGGCCGTTATATTTTTCGTAGCGTTTTAAAATTCCTGCATTAATTTGATCTAATGCCGGACCTCTAAAATAAGAGTAGTTATCAGAAGAGGGGTCAGCATCAATTTCTGCTGCAGCAGTTGCATTCAATTGCGATTTAATTTGATTGATAGCTGTGGCAAATTTGGCTTTCTCGTTGGCATCTGATAAACCATCTAAACCAACATCCTGCGCCCTCCTTGCATCCGGATCATTATCAAAAGCCTGTATTACTGGCTGCAGTTTAGGTACCCTCCCCCAATTGGTTTCATCATACTTCGATGGATCATTGGTAGCGGGCAAACCATTTTCTAATGATTTTCTACCATCTTTTAGAATATCTTCTGAAATATTTCCCAGGTTAAAATAGACATCGCCCCCCTGGTTGTTTCTATTATAGATAAATGGATCTAAAACCCACATTTCGATGAAACCAACATTAAGCGCCTCAAAATCATTGGTTTCTATTTTCCGCTGAAAACCACCCCATCGTTGTTTGGGGTTGGTTAACTTTCCGTCGTTACCAAAACCTGTAGTGGTATAGTTATAAGGACCGCGAACTGTTGGGTAATAAGCCACATCTAAAGTGGTAATATTTAGCGCCTGGCCGGTTGCCGTTTCTTTGAACGGAAAAACTTCCTGCTCTATAACTTGCCGAACATAGTGGTTAGAAAGTTCGTTACGGTTATTCCTGATATTGCTTGGCGTAGTAGTAGCGTTGGAATTGTAAAATGTAGGATCGATATTGTAAAAAGCAACCCGAGCACGGTTATAGCCATAAGCCAAATCGTTAACCAACTGCGATTCCGGAAAATCTTGAGGAGTGCCCGAAAGTTGCCATGATATGGCGCTCTTTAAATCGATGATAGATCTTGATGCCTCAAAATCGTCTAAATAACTAACTCCGTTTTTACTTCCAGCAAAGTTTAAAGCCCTTGGATGCCCTGGTACCAACTGCGCAAATTCGCCATAAAAAGTTACGTTAGACGGCGCTTTGGTAGATAGAAAAGGTAATTTATCAACCAGTTTGGTTAAAAACCTCGAAGGAGAGCTATAATTAATATCTGCACCCCAAATGGTATTTGAAATCGGCTCTTCACCAATATTTACTTTCTGCGTAAGGGGCTTTTCAGTTAAGTTCATTAAGGTACCACCTAGATTTAGCTTGTTGTTTACCCGATAATCTAGTCGGGTTCCAAAAAGCGAACGCTGTTGCAAGCCGAAAAGTTCGTTGTTTTCTGTTGTAATTCTAATCGGCTGTCCGGATGTAAGCAATGCCTGATTGATGATGCTTACTCTTCCGCCCTGGTAATCTACTGTATAGTCTACCCCTTCTTGCAAGGGCATTGTTCCGGCAAAAACCTTAACCGATCCTTCGGGAACGTTGATGGCATTTAAACTAAATTCAGAAGAAACTTCAGATTGGTAACGTCCCTTAATAAAATACCTGTTCTGGTTTTGAAACAGCTGGCGGGCGATGGTCTGCGTAGAATCATAAAGTGCCCTGAAGGTGTATTTATCAATCAAAGCCTGTTCGCTAGGCAAGAACTTGTTGGCCAAATCGTTGCCAAATGGTTCTATAATAGGGAAAATAATTCGACCGTTTGCAGGATCGATAGTAATATAACCAGTGTTGGTGTTATTAACTAAGGAAGCCAAACCAGATGGCGATAGACCAGACCCAAATTGATTGTTTGATGTGGCATTATTAGAAAAATATGAGCCAAAGGCATTATTTGCCGCCACAAAATCGAAAATACCATCAGGTTTTTTTTCATTTTGCTGGTTTAAGCGATCAAATTCGGTTAAAGAAATCCATTGTTTGTTGGCTGTATTCTGACCCTCGGTCATGATAGGTTTTTCTACCCCGGTTTCATTATCAATTCGAAATATATCAAGCTTAAAATTTAACGGGCTGATTTGATATCCACCTATGGAATAAATGTTTTTCATCATCAAATCCCAGGTAGGTAGGTTTATCTTAGTGGTTTCGTTTTTCAGCAATTTGGCATACAGCACTTTGGGATTGGCTGCATCAAAAGTAACATCTGTAGAAAATTCCCCAACCTGATACTCCACTCCATTGTATGTATAACGGTAAGCAACAGCCAAAACTTCATCAGCGTTTAGCGGATTATTCAACGAAATATAGCCCAACTGCGGCTGGAAAGTAAATTCGCGTTCTGTTAACTTTCTGGCATAGATCAGCTTTGCATATTGATCTGGACCACCATTTCCCTGGAAAAACGGAATGATGGCATTTGAGTTGGTTAGCCTTGCATCTGCAGGGAGACTTGCCAATAAAGTATTCGATTGCTGGGGAAAACCCGTAGCGGTTGTACCGGCTGGAAGTGCTGAACCTCCCCCAACTATTGAGCCTGGGTTAAATGGTTGGTTTTCGCCCAAATTTAAGAAGCCTAATACATCCCTAGAATCAGTGGTATTACCTGCCTTATTGGTAATCCAAACCTCTATTTTTGTAATCTGAATGGGCGATGTAATAATCGGCGCATTTGCCAGGTGCTTATTGTAATTATTCCTGAAATATTGTGCTAGAAAATAATGCTTGTTTGCCTCATAGCTATCGGCACTGATGCTAAATTCATTTTGTTGGGCACCATTGGTAATGCGCAATTCCCTCGATTGAGATTTCTGTTGGGTATAAACACTCGTAACGTTAAGTTTACCAAATTGAAGTTGCGTTTTCAAGCCGAAAAGTGCCTGCGTACCTGTAATTAGGCTTGTATTCAAAGGTAAGCTTACATTACCAGCCTCAATCTTTTTAATAATATCATCCGGTCCGCCGGTATAATCGAGCTTAATCTGATTTTCAAAATCGAATTGCGCTTCGGTGTTGTAGTTACTTTTGATCTTAAGTTTCGTTCCGATATTCCCAACCAGGTCCATTTGAATCCTTTGGTTGAAATCGAAGTTGGTTTGCACACGTTGACGCTCGTTAAATAAAGGATTTTCATTCTTATTAATACGACCAAGGAAGGTAAGTTCAGCTTCGCCACGCGGCTGGATATCTATCGTGCTTCCACCAAAAAGTTTTTCGAAAGCCTTGCTATTGACCTGTATTTTCGGAATGATTCCTGTACTTCTGAAATCGCTTACCTCAGCATTGGAGATACTACGCCAGTTACCCCGTTTAACTTCGCTATTTACAAGCCTGGAGTACTCATCAAGAGTAAGGTATTGTGTTTGCGTAACATACTTATCGCCAATAAGTTCCTTAACAATATATCGTTTATTTTTAGCATCATATTCTACCACCCGCCTGATGTTATTTGGCAGAGGATAGAATGGGTTTGTTGAAGGACTAATGCCTAGAAGTTGTTTTTCTCGGAGGCTAAAATTATTTTTTGACGCAGCAGTATCCGCTTTGCCTGGAACAACTTGAGAGAAAGCGTTTTTGGTAGCAAATAGAAAACAAGGGATGAGAAATAGGAGTGTAGAAATTCTCTTCAAAGGCGTTACGATCTATAATTTTTTTAAAGCTTGTTTAATTAGTTGCTCAACCGAAAGTGTTCCCTCAGTAACTTTTAAAATCTGATCTATAGTTTTTTCGGCAGTTTGTTTGGCAAAACCGAGCATTACCAATGCAGATAACGCTTCATCCTTCACGGTATTGTGCAGCGGCATAGAAATTAATGAGTCTGCCCCTTCTTTTTTAAGCTTATCCTGTAATTCTAAAACCAGGCGTTGTGCGGTTTTTGCACCTAAGCCTTTAATTCGCTGGATTAGAGGTAAATCGGCTTTAACGATAGCTGTCTGAATTTCTACCGGGGTGATGGAAGATAAAATCATTCTTCCGGTATTTGGCCCGATGCCAGATACAGATATGAGATGCAAGAATAAACGACGCTCGCCCTCATCCGCAAAACCATATAAAGTGTGTGCATCTTCTTTTACATATAGCCAGGTATATAATTTACACCTTTCTGCATCAGCTAATGCACTATAAGTATTTAAAGAAATATTAATATGATAGCCTATACCTCCGGCCTCTACCACAACAAACGCTGGGTTTTTATGTGTTAATTTACCATCGATATAGGCGTACATGAATGTTTGATTTTTATATATTACCAGCTTTTAAACTGGTAATAAATTGATTACTTCTTAGTTGTTTTTGTAAATATACCTTTTCGTTTCGAAGTTCCTGCAATTTCTTCTTTTGCCTGCGCATCTACAACAGCAATAGTTACCATATTTACAATTTCTCTAACCGAGCTACCCAACTGCACGATGTGCACAGGTTTGTTTAAGCCTAATAAAATCGGACCAACCGCCTCTGCACCACCCAATTCCTGCAATAATTTATAAGCTATATTGCCAGATTCCAGGTTAGGAAAAACCAAGGTATTTGCGGGGGCATCTGCTAACGAACTGAACGGAAAATTTTCTTTCAATAAATCGTTGTTGATAGCAAAGTTTCCTTGCATCTCGCCATCTACAATAACCTCTGGATGATTCTTATGCAAGAGTTTAGCCGTCTCTCTCACCTTATTTGGTGTAACACCATCGTTAGAACCGAAGTTAGAGTATGATAACAATGCGATACGTGGTTTGATATTGAACTGTTTAACAGATTTATCTAACAATAAGGTAATGTCTACCAACTCTTCAGCCGTTGGATCTACGTTAACAGTAGTATCTCCAAAGAAAACCGGCCCCTTTTTAGTCATCATCATGTACATACCCGCCACACGCTTAACGCTTGGATCAACCCCAATTACTCGTAAAGCAGGCTTGATGGTAGATCCGTAGTCTTTAGTTAAACCAGAAATCATGGCATCAGCTTCGCCGAATTCTACCATAGATGCACCATAATAGTTCCGATCTCTCAATAACTTGGTCGCATCGTTCAAAGAAATTCCCTTACGCTGGCGTTTCTTATAAAGTGCTTCTGCATACTGCTTGGTTTTTTCGGCATTTTGCATCTGATCGATAATCTCCACACCATCTAGCTCAAGCGCATGCTCATCGATAATAGATTGTATTTTCTCCTTATTTCCTAAAAGGATTGGAATAGCTATGTTATCATCTTTAACAATCTGTGCTGCCTTTAAAATCTTATAATTATCAGCTTCAGCAAATACCACACGTTTAGGATCGGTCTTCGCTTTGGTGGTAATCGATCTCATGATGGCATCATCCAAGCCTAAGCGTTTACGCAACTCCTCATTGTATGCATCCCAATCAGTAATAATTTTTCTTGCGACACCACTTTCGATAGCAGCTTTAGCAACGGCTGTAGATACTTCGGTTATCAACCTGAAATCAACTGGTTTTGGGATAATATATTCTTTACCGAACTTTAGGTTACGGGCATTGTAAGCTAAGTTTACGGCTTCAGGCACCGATTTCTTGGCCAATTCTGCAATGGCTCTTACCGCAGCAATTTTCATTGGTTCGTTAATGCTCGTTGCACGTACATCAAGCGCTCCGCGGAAAATATACGGGAAACCCAATACGTTGTTAACCTGATTAGGATAATCTGAACGGCCAGTGGCCATAATTACGTCTTTACGCGTTTTAATGGCTAGCTCATAAGCTATTTCAGGATTAGGATTAGCCATAGCAAAAACGATAGGGTTTTTCGCCATTGAAAGCAACATTTGTGCACTCACACAATCGGCAGACGATAAACCGATAAAAACATCAGCATCTTTCATCGCTTCTTCTAACGTGCTAATGTTACGAGCGGTAGCAAACTCTGCTTTCGTCGCATCTAATACCTCACGGTCTTTGCGAATTACACCAGAACGATCGCACATAACGATGTTCTCTTTTTTTGCACCTAAAGAAACATACAGCTTGGTACAAGAAATTGCAGCGGCGCCAGCGCCATTCACTACAATTTTTATCTTGTCCATTTTTTTCTTGATAATTTCGCAAGCGTTTAGCAACGCAGCAGCAGATATGATAGCAGTACCATGTTGGTCATCATGCATCACCGGAATATTCATCTCCTCTTTCAGGCGACGTTCGATTTCGAAACATTCTGGTGCTTTAATATCTTCGAGGTTTACGCCTCCAAACGTTGGCTCTAAAGCCTTTACAATCTTTACAAATTCATCAACATTTTTGGTGTCCAATTCCAAATCGAACACATCAATATCAGCGAAGATTTTAAATAATAAACCTTTGCCTTCCATAACTGGTTTGCCTGCCTCCGGACCAATATCGCCAAGGCCCAAAACGGCAGTACCATTACTAATTACCGCAACCAGGTTGCCTTTGGCGGTATATTTATAAACATCTTCTGTATTTTCAGCAATTTTTAAACATGGCTCTGCAACGCCTGGAGAATACGCTAAAGTTAAATCTCTTTGCGAATTAGTAGGTTTGGTTGGTACTACTTGTATCTTTCCCGGACGGCCCTGCGAGTGGTAATCAAGCGCATCTTGCTTTCTAGTGGTTTTACTCATTACGTAACTTATTAGTGACGCTGCAAAGGTACAATTCTTTTATTGGGCAGAAAATAAATATAATAGTAATTAAGTTATTACCTAAATGTCCAAACAGCTGCGACCCAAGGTAAGATTAGAAAATAAAAGGAGGATAGAATAGAGAATCCTGTTCATAGAAACTGATTGGCCAGATCAAAAACTTGGTGGTTTTTGGAACTGCAAATAGATTATTTTCACGAAGCGCTTAAGAAACGTTAAGATGTGCCGTTGAGCTTACCCTTTACCAATCTTTAAAACCATGCCTGCCTGCAAACCAGCTTTGCTAAGTTTATTGTCGCGTTTTATACTCTGTACGGTTGCACCATCAAACTTCTCGGCAATTTCCGACAAGGTATCTCCAACTTTAACTTTATAACTTAAATAGGATACCGGCGGCTTTAAGCGATTTACATTTCTTGCAAGAATTTTCAGCTTCTGGCCAGGAACAATGGTTTTGCTTTTAAGGCCATTCCATACACGCAAATCCTGAACCTCTACACCATATTTATTAGCAACCGTTGTTAAATTTTGACCTTGCACCACCTTATGGTAAACCACCGAGCTGCTTGTAACAGTTTTTGCATGGAGTTTTCTTAAATCCCTGACATCGTCTGTGCTGGCCTGAATAATTTGAGTACTTCCTTCTACATCGCCTTCATTTAGCACCTCATAAACACTTGCAAAATCAATATCTCTAAGTTTAGGCATCACAATACGCTTAGGATCTTCATCTGTTCCATTTACAATCTTTTTCTTATAAGACGGGTTGAGTGCAAACAGTGCGGTCTCATCAACATTTAAAGCTTTGGCTAAATTTGCAAGTGAGACAAAACGATTAGTTTGTACGGTATCCGTTTTTAAGAACATGTTGCAAGCCTGTGCGGTAATTTGATGCTTGGCAGAGTAGTGCATTACATACATGGCAGCAATGAATGCAGGTACATAATTTCTCGTTTCTTTGGGTAAAAACTGGCGAATTTCCCAAAAATCCCGGGAGTTTGCCTTAATCATTGCCCGGGTAACATTACCCTTGCCACAATTATAAGCTGCAATAGCCAATAACCAATCGCCTAATTCTTCATATGCATCTCTGAAATACGCAGCCGCTGCATAGCTGGCCTGGATAGGGTCTTTACGTTCATCAACAAAGTTATCCATTTTTAAGCCATAAGCTTTGCCTGTCCCAAACATGAATTGCCAGATTCCTGTAGCACCCACCCTAGATATGGCATGGGGATTCATTTGCGATTCTACAATGGTAAGGTATTTTATCTCCTGTGGGATATTGAAATCATTAAGTGCCTTATCGAAAATTGGAAAATAGTAATTCGCCAATCCCATCATCTTACCAAACATATCTTTCCGTTTGGCATAGATATCAATGTATTGCTGCACATATTCATTATAAGGCAACGGTACAGTTTTGGTAATCGAATCTAAACGAAGTTTATAAATATAATTTTGCCCCATTAGCAATGGGTTTTCATAAATAGAAGGCACTGCAGTAGTATCTGTATTGATGAAAATATTATTCTGAGGCCTGGAAACGCTATCTTTTTTAAGAATCTGTTGGGCTGATGTGGAAGAGATTAATCCGATTAGGGCACAAACTGAAATAAAAAGTAATTTTCTAATCATGAGCAAATGCGATTATAAATCAGTGATTAACCCTATAGGCTTCACTAACTTGATAAAAAATCATGAGAAAAAGCCAGGAGCTTGTCTTCCTCGAAATGTTTGGCAGTAAATTGAATACTTAACGGCAAACCTGCAGCATTATTGCCCAAGGGCAAAGCAATAGCAGGATTACCACTTAAGGAAGGCAACACAGTAAAGATATCGGCCATATACATAACTAGTGCATCTTGTACATTGTCGCCAATTTTGAAGGCTGCCGTAGGTGCCACTGGCGATAATATGAGGTCGAAATCTACAAACAAGGCAGCCAACTTTTCCCTGATTAACCGCCTAACCTGCTGTGCTTTCTGATAATAGGCATCGTAATAACCGGCACTTAACACAAAAGTGCCTAATAAAATACGGCGCTTTACTTCCTCTCCAAACCCTTCTGCTCTAGATCTTTTATATAGCTCCGTTAAGGATTTTGCTTCCGTGTTGCGGTAACCATAATGCACACCATCATATCTAGATAGGTTAGAAGAAGCCTCTGCTGTGGTTAATATGTAATAAGCAGGTACCAGGTAATCTAAAAGATCAAAAGAAACATATTCAATAACATGCCCTTTAGCTTTCAGAGAAGATATTGATTGTAATATGGCTTCTTTAACTTCAGGATCAAGCGCATCGCTTTCAATGGTTTCCTTTAGTACTCCAATTTTCTGCTTCTGGCTGTTTTGTAGCTGTGCAGGATAATCCGGAACTGGAACAGTAGCAACAGTAGAATCGTGTTCATCAGCACCCGCTAAAACTTGCAACAGTAGCGCAGCATCTTCAACAGATGATGTAATTGGCCCTACCTGATCAAAAGATGAGGCATAAGCAATTACCCCGTAGCGAGAGATCCTCCCATAAGTTGGCTTTAAACCAATTTGACCACAAAATGCTGCCGGCTGCCTCACCGAACCGCCAGTATCAGTGCCTAGCGCTGCCAAACACATATCGGCTTGTACCGCTACTGCAGAACCTCCAGATGACCCGCCAGGAACCAAATTTGGATCTGCCGCATTCTTCACGACGCCAAAATATGAAGTCTCATTAGAGCCGCCCATTGCAAATTCATCACAATTTAAACGACCAATAATTACCGCATCTTCTTGCAATAAACGCGTTACAACTGTTGATGAATAGGGCGATACAAAACCATCGAGCATTTTTGAAGATGCCGTAACAACGTGATCTTTATAACAGATATTGTCTTTGATACCAATAACCATTCCCGCAAGTTTACCTGCTGTGCCATTGTCTATCTTTAATTGTACCGCCTTTGCCTGAACTTCTGCCGAATAAAAAAACACCTCATTAAATGCATTGAGGTGTTTATGATCTTCAATTTGCTTAAAGTAATAAGCCAATAAATCGGGTAAAGTCAATTGCTTTTGCGAAATGAGCGCTTGTATCTCCTTAAGAGAGCTGTATTTCTTCAAAACCAAACTTATTGCAATTAAACAGTTTTATCACGGTTAGATGGATCTACTTGTTCGCCATCAACCCCATCTTTACCATCTTTAAATTCTTTAACGCCTTTACCTAAACCTCTCATCAGTTCAGGAATTTTTTTGCCACCAAATAACAATAATACCACTACAGCAATAATGATAATTTCTGGCGTTCCAAGCATTGCTGCTATTGTTGTATTTAACATAACTTTTTTGTTTAAACTTTTTGACTGTCAGTTACAATTTTCTCGTCTATGGGTGTGCTTGAGGGATGAGCCATAGCTACTTTTTCATCTACAGCAGAACTTTCTTCAGTTGGTGCAGGTGTTTGGGTATCGTTATTTACAACATTTTCTGCCGTCTCTTCTTTATCCAAATCCATCGCATTAATATTTCTATGAATTTCTCGTTTCACACCATCAGATGCATCTTTAAATTCTCTAATCCCTTTTCCTAAACCCCTTGCCAATTCGGGTAACTTTTTACCTCCAAACAACAAAAGTACAACCACTAAAATGAGTACGATCTCAGATCCACCCATATTTAAAAACTCCAATAACGTGCCTTGATACATCACTAATCTATTTTATACAAATATAAACATTTATTACGCTCTCTGCTATTTACTTATCCAGGCTTCTGGGTTTAATGTTCCCTGCCCTCTTCTAATCTGGAATTTTAAAATCGCATCATCACCAGTATTAGCTACCACACCAATGGTTTGCTTGGTATCTACGCTGCTACCAGTACTTACACTAACATTTCTAAGGTTTTGGTAAACCGTAATGTACTCTCCATGGATGATAATAACCACAGCCCTTCCTTGTATGTACTGTACGGTAAGCACTTTGCCTGCAAACACCGCCCTCACCGCAGCACCATCTGCCGTAGTAATATCTACCCCATCATTGGTGTACGATGCCTGGTCTACCTTATGTAATCCGTAGCGCTCGGTAATAGTTCCCGTTGCCACTGGCCAAGGCAACCTACCCCTGTTATTTTCAAAACCAGCAGATAATCTTGCTGCTTCTGGGGTAGCTGTTAACAACTCTCCCGTACTTTTCTCTTTCACCGCCGGCGCTGCTGTTGTTACTGGCGCAGGTCTATTTTCTGCCTTAGCTTTTGCAGCGGCAGCTTTTTCTTCTGCTAATTTCTTTGCAGCGGCAATTCTCGCTTCCTCGGCAGCTTTTCTTCTTGCCTCTTCAATCGCCCGCTGTATGGCGGCTGCAATTGCCCGATTAATCTGCGCTTGCTCACGCTTCTTAGAAGCAATATCCTGCTTAAACTGTCTCTCCTGTTTGCTTAATTGGTTAAGCGCAACAGACTGTTTACTTTTATCTTTACCTAAACGTTCCCGCTCCTTCTCTTGCTCTTTTAGTAAATCACTCTTCTCTCTCAAAGTCTTATCCAAAACCTTAATCTTCCCATTTAAATCTTGCTGGGTATTTTCAATATAGCCAGCTTGTTTTTTCCGGTACTGGCTAAATTGTTGTAGATATTTTATTCGCTTATAGGCCTGATTAAAATCTTTAGATGCAAAAATAAACATCATCTTATCATAGGCGTTTCTATTGCGCTGGGCAAAACGAATCATCCCCGCATATTCTTTTTTCAAATCGCCTAACTGGCCCTGTAGCGTATGTACGGTATTGGTGTTCTGAGAGATTTGGTTATCGAGATTTTTAATTTCCGAATTGATGGTCCCAATCTTATCCTGGCGAAGCCTAATCTGCGCATTAATGGCGTTTATTTGCTGTAGCGTAAGTTTTTTACCACTTGCGGTTTTATTCAGATTCTTCTGTAGCTGTTCAATTTCACGCTGTATAGCTTCTTTTTTCCTTCTAAGCTGGCTTTCGGTTTGTGCACCGGCAGAAAAAGCAAATGCGCAAAGAAACAAGATAAATACGATTTTGTGTAGCTTCATTAAGCCAAAAGTATAAAAATTTTGCAGTAAAAAATATTAAAATTGAGATACTAAGGCCATTGGAAACCATCTTCATTCGTTCTTCATCATGCATTCGCCATCGTCCCGCTAAAAAGTATTTTTGATTTGGAAAGCAAAGACAGCAACCATTAGGTTAAAGCAGCCCCGCCCTCGTTTCTGCCCCGAAGAAAAATCGGGGGCATCCACTAAGTCGGGTTTAGGTGGCCACTTAGCCTAACAATCAACGTTTTAGCTAGCCGAGGCCTCAATAACCATAATTATTTGGCTAAAGTAAATCTCTTTGGAACACTAAACGGAAAATCTACCGGAACATTGCCATCTATTTTCACAAACTGCATATCAATATTGATTTTCTTGGTTCCAGACAAGGTATTAATTTGAAGTGCACCCGGGAACAAAGATTCATTTAACTTTTGGTAATCGGTATAGTTAACCTTTAACGCCTGACCCGCCTTTGCATCGTTTAAATTGGTTTCAGAAACCTTTAAAAGCGTGTTAAAAAGCAATTTGTAATCTAAATTTTCTTTACTTCCAGAAACTACCCAGTTTCCATTTGCTTGCTTTACATCCGATTGCTGGGTTAAAAATTCGCCCATTGCATTGCCTGTTAAAATGGCTTGCAAAGTATTGAAATTAACCTGTTTATTGGTGAAATTATAGATATAACTAAAGGGCTTTTTGATGTATTCGCTCTTTAATCTATTCATAATCTTAATGCTATCTGGTGTTATCAATGCCCTGGCCACTTCTGCCATCCCGCCTAAGGCAGTAATACTCACCCAAATTGTTTCCTTGTCCTTCATTTTAAAGTTCATGGTCACGTCATTGGCATCATTGCCAATAGCCAGGCTCGCCTTTGCCTTTAAAGAAAGCGTGTTAAATTTTAGTTGTTTGCTATTCAATAAGGCTAAAGCATCTGCTTTAGAATTATCGGTTTTTGTTTCTGTCTTGGCAGCTGGTGCTACAACAATCTCCTTTTTGGGTTTACAAGCCGCTAATAAAACGATTGTTCCAAAAACAAATAAGCTATTTAAAATATTTTTTTTCATTTATTTTTCTATTTAATATGTCAGCGCTATTACCTGCGGCTTTGGCCTTTATCCACTGTTCTAGTGCGGCACCTTTATCACCTGTAAAGTATAGTATATCTCCATAATGCTCCAAATAAACACCGTTCTTATCGCTATTGTTTTGCAACGCTTTTTCGATCCATACTTTAGCCAAATCATATTTCTGCTGCTTAAACAAGATATACGAATAAGTATCACATGTAGATGGATTTTCGGGCATGGCATTGGCAGCAGTTTCTGCATATTTAGCAGCTTTTGCCAGGTCATCGTTCTTTAATGCCAAATAATAGGCATAATTATTCATAATCAAATAATTATCGGGCTCAATGGCAATGGCCTTTTCAAAAGCAACTTTTGCTTGGTTAAAGTTATTTTGGTTAATATAAATATCGCCTTGCAAGGCATATACCTGTGCTTGTAAACTCCTATTGTCTACATCAAGCTGTAATGCATTCTTCAGGTTGTTCTGGGCCTGCTCCATTTTACCCGTTTTAAACAAAGCGTAAGCAGTATAGTAATATAAACTTGCCTGATTCGGATAAATAGTCAACGCCTCATCGCCAACTTTAACTGCCTCATTATATTGTCCAATTAAGGTCTCAATGTTTATAATTTGTTCCCAAACCGCATAAATCTGGTCGTTTAACTTTAGCGCTGAACGATATTGTACCAAGGCTTCCTTGAACTTGTTTTGCTGATAAAGTACATCTCCATAAAGCGCCAGTGCTTTGGCTTCAGTAGGGTTTTTATCAGCCAGCAGTTTACTCAATGCCATTATCTCTCCGGCAACAGTGGGTTGGTTGAGCTTATTAAACAGGCTTGCCAAAATCTTTATCTTTTCATTTAATGGCATCTCGGGGCTTTCGAAAGCCAGCTGTAAAGCAGAAAAAGTTGCCTTATCATTTTTTTGCTTTTTGTATATATCTGCCATACCCAAATTAACCTCATAATTATTAGGTTCCATTAGGTGAGCCTTAGCAAGTACGTTCAAAGCTTCAGCGTCGTTTCCTTTTTGCAACAATAAACCTGCAGCATATAAATAATTTTTTACATCGGCCTGGTTGCCTTCCAAAAGTTTAACGATATCGCTCTGCGTTGCGCTTCCACTACCAGCTAAACGTCTTTTAGCATTTTGCAGTTCGTTAGAATCGCCGAATCGGGTTAGAATCTCATCGTAAGTTTTTTTTGCCGCCTCAGGTTGGTTAGCTAAGTACTGTGCATTTGCTTTATCAAAGTAATACCCATCCACATCTGGTTCAATTTTAATAAGTGCATCAAAAACGGCAATTAGTTCCGTCATTTTATTGCCTCTCTTATATATCTCCGCTAACATGCGATTGTACCAAACATTATCAGGCTTAATTTTAAGCGCTTGTACCATGTTTAATGCGGCTTCAGGAAGTCGGTTTAGCCTGAAATTTGCACTGGCCAGCTCATAGTAAGCAGCATCCTGTTTAGGATCTAAATCAATAATCTTCGAAAAACTCTTCGCCGCAGCCTCATAATTCTCAGCCATTTTTTCCCGTAAACCAGCAAAAAACATTTGTTTTACCATGTTGCTATCCCGAGCGACATTGGCCGGTCCAGGCATCTGGCCAAATGCGTTCAGGTTAATCAAGGCAAGAAAGAAAAAGAAGTATTTTTTCATAATCATAAGATTAGCCTAAAAGCATTGTGCATAAAACGCCACGCATAGATTCTAGAATTTATTTTCCTGTATGCCCATAGCCACCCTCGCCTCTCTGGGTCTCATCTAGCGACGTTACCGAATTCCAACTTACTGTTTCATGCTTAGCGACAACCATTTGCGCAATTCTATCACCATTAACGATTTTAAAATCTGTATCTGATAAATTCACTAATAAAACCTTTAATTCACCTCGGTAATCTGCATCTATAGTGCCTGGTGCATTAACAATGCTTATGCCATGCTTGTATGCCAAACCACTTCTAGGCCTTATTTGTGCCTCATAACCAATAGGCAGCGCAATGAATAACCCAGTAGGTACGAGCATGCGTTGAAGAGGTTTCAGAATAATGTCTTCTTCGATCCACGCACGCAAATCCATACCCGCAGCATGTGCCGTTTCATATTGGGGAAGTGGGTGTTCAGATTTATTGATGATATTTATTTCCATGTTTGAAATAGGTTGAAGGCGCTTACCGCTTTAGTATTTTTAGAAGATCTTTCTTCTCAAAATAGGCAATACCGGCAATAAATGCAACAAGCAATACATTACCAACATAAATATTACGGTTAAAAAGGAAGAACGACGAAAAGACAAGGATAGTGGATATGGTGAGATATGCCAAAATCTTCTTTAAGTTGTAGGGTATAGGGTAATACTTTTGTCCAAGTAGGTAGGACAGGATGGTCATGGTAGCGTATGCGGCCAGAGATACCCAAGCCGAACCCATATAGCCGTACCTTGGAATTAAGATGATATTGAAAACAATGGTTATCAGAGCGCCTACCAGGGAAATATATAAGCCAAATTTGGTTTGATCAGAAAGGCGATACCATACAGACAAATTCATATAAATCCCTAAACAAACATACCCAAGTAATAAGTAAGGAACGGCAGGTAAACCTACCCAATATTCCGCACGGTGGGCCGCATCTCTACTGATGAAAAATTTTAATATTTCAATATTGGCTACGAGCGCAACAAATAAAACAGCCAAAGCAATAGTAAAATATTGAAGAATGGTGGCGTAGGTTTGTTTAGCATTGGCATTCTTTGCGTGACTAAAAAAGAATGGCTCTGCACCTAGCCTGAATGCTGTATTAAAGATGCTCATGAAAATAGCAATCTTACACACGGCACCATAGATTCCCAGTTGCGCCTCGGTGAGATACTTATCGAGCAGTATTTTGTCTAGATTTTCATTTATGATAAAAGAGAGGTTAGCTACAAGTACCGGCCAGCTATAGGAGAGCATCTTTGTAAACAGGGCCTTATCGAATTTGAGCTGCAACTTTAAGAACTCTGGAAGCAGGAGTGCAAAAGTGACCACACTGGCGATTAGATTTGCAATGAAAACATAGCCAACCCATTTCTCCCGGAAGAAACTACTAAAAAAACTTGCTGTGGGCCAATTGTTTTTAATAATGGCGGGGATCACATATATAAAAAATAAGCAAACACTAACGTAAGTAAGTATATTAACAAATTTTAACAGGCTGTAGCGAAATGGCTTTCCATCGGCACGTAGTTTAGCAAAGGGAATAATGCAAATGGCGTCTGAAAAGAGCAACCATAGAAAGTATTGTACATATCGGCGCTGATCTTGAAACTGCGACATATCATTGTTTAGCAGCCAGCGGGTAATGGGATTTGTAAATACTAAACCAGTAACAAGAAAAAGAGTAGATATAAATCCGACAACTAAAAAAGAGTTGTTATAAACCTGCTGTTTCTGATCTTCGTGTTTGTTTAGATACCTAAAAAATGTGGTTTCCATCCCGAAAGACAAAATCGCATTAATTAAAGAGGCATAGCTATACATCTTAGTAAATACGCCATAAGCTGCTGCCGCATAGGTACGCGTGAAGATTGGAGTAAGAATAAAATTGAGGAGCCTGGAAACAATAGTGCTGATACCGTAAACCATTGTTTGCCCCAAAAACTTTTTATATACAGACAATTTGATTGTAGATTATGTATTTATGCGTTAGATTGAAGTTAGCTTCTCCATTCCAAATCAAAAATGATTTTAATTAATAAGCGTAAATTTAGATGATTTACAGTCCAAATCGTAATTCTTTAATTTAATTCTTTAGGGCGATTACCAAAGCAGGTTTTTCTTTACCACTTCAAAATTGCGAAAATTCTTGATTTCACCTTCACTCATTTCAACGCTTTCGACCACGGCTTTTTCTGGCCCTTCCTTGCACCAATCTACAAATGCGTCTAAAATAAAGGAGCTTGCTTCAGCTTCGATGGTAACACTTCCATCTTTTTTGTTCTTTACAAATCCCTTTATGCCCATTTGATCGGCTACAGCTTTTGTACTAGCCCTAAAGAAAACGCCCTGTACCTTGCCTGACACCCGAATATTTAAATGTTTCATATCAATCATTCTTAACTATTAGGCAAAGTTAGCAAACCAAATGTGATCAGCATGATTATTGACTTAATTCATCGTTCAATACTTTAAGCCTGGCAAGACCATGAAGGTATTCTTGCCAAATCTGTTGCAAAATTTCTCGGGCAGGCTTAATTTCATCCAGCATAGCAGATACCTGGCCTATCTCGAGTTCTCCATTTTCCATATCGCCCTCGAACATGCCTAATTTAGCTCTGGCTTTCCCCAAAAGTGTAAGCAGTTCCCCCCGATCGGCGCCGGCCAATTCAGCTGCAGCTACCGCCTCTGCAAAAGCGTTCTTCAATAACCGCACGGGCACTAAAGGTTTCATTGCCAATTTGGTATCGCCTTCTGCAGCACTCAAAATCCTTTGCTTAAATGCCGGATGTGCCGATGATTCTTCCGCAACAGCAAAGGCAGAGCCGATTTGTACCGCATCGGCACCCAAGGCAAATGCCGCCAACATGGCGCTCCCGCTGCCAATTCCACCTGCTGCAATCACAGGTATTTGAATCTGCTTCCTGATCATGGGAATAAGGCAAAGTGTGGTAGTTTCTTCGCGACCATTATGCCCACCGGCTTCGAAACCTTCAGCAACAATTGCATCAACCCCAGCTGCTTGTGCTTTTAGGGCAAACTTGGTGTTCGCAACAACATGTACTACGGTAATACCCTGTGCTTTCAGATGTGAGGTCCATAATGCCGGGTTCCCTGCCGAAGAGAACACAATTTTAACTTTTTCTTCAATTATAACCTCTATAATTTCTTCGATGTTGGGATATAACAATGGAACATTAACGCCAAAAGGTTTTTTTGTAGCCGATTTACATTTTTGGATATGTGTTCTTAAAACATCAGGATACATAGAACCGGCACCTATAATACCCAAACCACCAGCATTAGAAACGGCGGATGCAAGCCGCCAACCGCTGCACCATACCATTCCGGCCTGGATTATTGGGTATTTAATATCGAAAAGTTTGCAAATGGAATTCATATGCTATATCAACTTAATTACTTTATCACTTTGAATGCTAAAATCTGTACTTAGCTGCACAAGGTTTAGGCCGGGTTTTTTACCAATTGAAAGGCTCCCAAACTGTCCATCAACACCCAGGAATTTGGCACCATTCTGTGTGGCCCATTGCAGCATTAATTCAAAATTAACCTGTTTTCGATCTTGCAGCGTTTTCATTTCTGCCAAGATATTCAGCTGATGATTGCTGGCCAAACTATCCGTACCTAAGGTAATCTTCACCCCCTCTGCTATCAGTAAATCTACATCTGGCAAGGCATCTTCAATATATAAATTGGCTTGCGGGCAAAGACACCAGAACAAATCTGGATGCATTCGCCTCGAGAAATTTATATCTTCCTGATCAGTTACAGTATTATGCACTAAAAGCGTCTTTTGTTTTTTAATATGAGGTAACCAGGTTTGTAGCGAAGACTTCCCGGCGGGACTAAAAAACGCAATATCTAATTCTAGAAATTGGTAAAGATTTAAGAATCCACCGGTTTTGCTAATGAAAAAATCGTTTTCATCCTTGGTTTCCTGGTTGTGTACACTCAATATCGCACCCTCCTGCTCAGCCCGGCTATTAATCAGGTTAAACAATTCACCAGATACCGAATAAGGAGCATGGGCAGTAACACTTACAGGTAAGGGTAAAAATCCTTCACGTACACGTAATGCCCCGTCCATAACAAGAAAGGCATTTTTTGGGTTGAAACCCATAGCCTCTACAAAGGTGTGGTAGTAAATATTACTTCGTTGTTTTATTAACTTCGAACCGATTTCATTCGAAATATCGCCTACCGCTACAATTCCATTTTCAAACATTTGCAAGTCGGCAGCTTCCATAGCCCTTAGTTGCTCGTCTGCGTTAGAATGTCTATTACTTATAACCGCTTGTACGAAATTAACTAAACCTGTTCGCTTACTTATTTTCCCCAACATGTGAGACAATTCCAAATGACAATGGGTGTTGATAAAGCCAGGTACTATTGCACCTGAATAGGTTATAATCTCATTTTTGGCCGCATTAGTGGTTTCTTGAGTTGAAACCTCCACTATTTCTCCAGCATGATTTACTCCAATAATACCATTTTTGATAGCAGGTGCGGTTACCGGAAATACCCAATCGGCTGAGAAATATTTTAGCATGAAACGAATGTAAGACTTTTGATTTATGAATTATAACATCAGTCTCTGACAGAAAGAAAAGAAATAAACTGTAATATAATGGCTGTCTATTGCACTGAGAAGAAAAAAGAGCCTCCTATCGGAATCGAACCAATGACCTACTGATTACAAGTCAGTTGCTCTACCAGCTGAGCTAAGGAGGCTTTTAATGGGGTTGCAAGTATAGAAAAAATTATCCTTTGTATAAAAAATATGTGAATTTTTTTCAGCTAATGTTCGATTTCCAAATCTAACGTGAAGCATTTCATGTTTCAAACGAGCCGATTTAACATTAACCAGGCATTTTCCAAAACAAAGATTGTTGTTATTCCCCCCAATATGTAGAGAAACTCCCCAACTCATAAATTTTGGCACATATGCAATTGCCTGATAAACAATAGAATATGATAGCGACCCACCTTTGGCACCATTATGAAGCCATAGCAAGTATTATAACACAAATAAATTTTAAAATAATATACTATGAAAAAGTTCATTTTATCAGCTACATTTTTAGCTTTCGCAGGATTCTCAGCAGTACAAGCAAGTGAAGTAAATACAATTAAAAATGCTGCAATTGTTGCAGTTCAAGATAGCGCAGTGAAAACTCCAGTTAAATTGGAAGAACTTCCAGAACCAGTTACCACAGCATTAAAATCTGATGCTTATAAAGGTTGGACAGCAACTGAAGCATGGATGGTTAAGGAAGGAACGAAAGAATATTACTTAATCAATGTTAAGAAAGAAGCAGAAACAGGTTCTGTGAAAATCGACAAAGACGGTAAGCCCGTACAATAAGCTACGCCGTTCTAAGGCATAATCAGGCGTGCCCCCAGGGGCAACGCTTAAACTAAACCCGAACCACGAGACAGCATTTGTCTCATTACCATTAAATTTAAATAAGATGAAAAAGTTAATATTATCAGCTGCGTTTTTAGCCTTTGCCGGATTCTCAGCAGTGCAAGCGAACGAAGTAAACCCAATAAAGAACGCTGCAATTGTTGCAGTTCAAGATAGTGCAGTGAAAACTCCAGTAAAACTGGAAGAATTGCCTGAGCCAGTTACCACCGCTTTAAAGTCTGATGCTTATAAAGGTTGGACAGCAACTGAAGCCTGGATGGTTAAAGAAGGTACAAAAGAATATTACCTAATCAATGTTAAGAAAGAAGCTGAAACAGGTTCTGTAAAAATTGATAAAGAAGGTAAACCTGTACAATAATCCCTTAAATTACATCTACCTAGTACAAGAATGGCCAGTTTTTAACTGGCTTTTCTTATTTTTGCATATGGCGAAAATCCTGATTTTAGAAGACGACACCACTTTTGCTCAATTACTTGAAGGTTTTTTAACGAAAAACGAACACACAATTACGCTCTCCACTCATTTAAAGCATGCCTATAGTTTAATAGAAAATCAACCATTTGATCTTTTTTTAATCGATTACCGTTTGCCCGATGGAATAGGCTTCGATTTAATTCACGAAAGCAGAAATTTAGGGTTAAAAACGCCCATCATCATTATGACCAGTTTTAATGATGTGCGTACGGCTGTTAAGTCGATGCAGATGGGTGCTTTTGATTACATTACCAAGCCAGTAAACCCTGATGAACTTTTAATGGTTATTAAAAACTCATTGGCTAAGAAAGAAGCTAAACAAAATGTTGTTGAAACGCAGGAACCTGACTTCATAAAAGGAAAAAGTGCAGTTGCTAATCGCTTATATGAACACATTGCGCTCGTAGCGCCCACTGATATGTCAGTAATTATCCAGGGTGAGAGTGGCACAGGAAAGGAATTTGCGGCCCGTACACTCCACCAGCAAAGCAAGCGAGCCAATAAGCCTTTCATTGCTATAGATTGTGGCGCACTTTCTAAGGACCTGGCCGCTAGCGAACTTTTTGGGCATATTAAGGGCGCATTTACTGGCGCACTCAATGATAAAAAGGGACAGTTCGAAACCGCAAATGGTGGAACTTTATTTCTCGATGAAGTTGGAAATTTAAGCTATGAAGTCCAGATTAAACTTCTCCGTGCCCTCCAAGAACGAGTTATCCAGCCACTGGGAAGCACAAAACAAATTCCGGTTGACGTCAGGATTATCACGGCAACAAATGATGATTTACTAAACAGTATTTCTGGAGGAGAGTTTCGCGAAGATCTTTATCATCGCCTTAACGAATTTAAAATCCAACTCCCGCCATTGAGAAATCGCGGAGCAGATCTAGAACTATTCATCAACCATTTTATCAATTTATCTAACCGCGATCTAGATCGGAATGTAAAAAGCATTGCTGCTGATGCAAAATCGCTTTTGCTTAACTATGACTGGCCTGGAAATTTGAGGGAGCTAAGCAATGTAATAAAACGCATGGTGTTGCTTACACCCGGCAATGTAGCGGCATTAAGCGCTTTGCCCGATGAAATGATGATTGCTGTTAATCAACAAACACTACCCGGCAATTCATCTGACCTGAAAGCCGTGAACGAACAAAATGAAAAATCGTTAATTGCAGAAACCTTATTAAAAGCGAAACACAATAAATCCAAAGCAGCGAAGATGTTAAATATTGATAGAAAGACATTATATGCCAAAATGGAACGCTACGGAATAGAGTAAAGTATAGTAAACTTTGCCTATACGTAATTAGGAATTTCGATTAGTATGAAAGCCTATTAAGCCATTCCTTAAACCTGCTAAACCATATTTTCTCCATCGATGGCTTCAGTTCGCTCCATTTTATCAATTACAGCTATCAAGCCCTTCAGTTGTTTCAATTGATCCCTAATTTCGACTGTTGTTGAGGATTGCAGACCGTTTTCGGCGATTTCAATTTCAAGTAACCTAAAAGAGTTTGCTATATCCGATGCACCCATTTGTGCAGTACGACCAGCAAGCCTGTGCACCAATAGCCTACATTGATCTCGGTCGTTATCTGTAACGCATCGTTCAATTGTTGCCGCATCATCAATGCAATCTTGCTTAAAGCGGTTTAAGATTTTTTCGAACAGTTGCTGGTCGCCAAAAGTCATCTTTTCTAGAGATGAAAAATCAAATTCTATTTGCGTTTCCTCTACAAATTTTCGTTCAAAGATCGAAAGCAAATCATCAGCCATGAATGGTTTCATAATCAAGCCATCGAAACCCTCGCTTAGAACCATCTCCCGCTCTTCAGGCAGAACCTGCGCAGTTATCGCATAAAATTTTACGGTAGGAGGAAGTTTTTTCTTTAAGATATGGCAAAGCTCTAACCCAGTCATTTCGGGCAGGCGCATATCAATGAGCACATATTTAAGTAATGGTGACGCTTCCTGGGTTAAAATATCGGCAACCTGGCCAAAAATTTTATGGGAAATATGGTGTTGATCAAAAATCAATCCGCAGAGTGCTAATATTAACTTATCATCGTCTATTACCCAAACTTCTCCTTTTTCTGCTATTTCATAGCTTCCCGATGGATGAACTGCTACCTCTTCTGTTTCCAGATATTTTAAAAAAACATTGAAAGTAGTGCCTTTGCCAGGTTTGCTTTTTACATAAATTCTTCCGCCTTGCGCTTCAACCAAAGCCTTTACAATAGGCAAGCCCAACCCTGTTCCCGTTTGGTTGAGTACGTATCTTTCGGGCGATTCAATCTGTTCAAACTCATTGAATATCCGCTCCATGTCTTGCTTTTCAAAACCAATTCCAGTATCGCTAATGGTGAAATGAAAATGAAGCTGACCTTCTTGTTTCTTGACACTTACACCAAGTTCAATTTCGCCTTTAAGGGTAAACTTAACTGCATTCCCTAGCAGGTTAAAAAGAATTTGTTTAAGTCTAAATGCATCACCTTTAATGTAGGTGATGCCGTCTAGATCGAATTTTGTAAGCAGTTGCAATGCTTTCTGAGTTGCCAAGGGTCGCACAACCGCAGTAACTTCATCTAAAACAGTAGCTATATTAAATACCTGTTGATTGAAACTAAACTCTCCTGAAATAATTCGGTTATAATCAAGCACTTCGTTTACTATTTGAAGTAAGTGAATTGAGGATTGATAGATAGCATCTACATCTTTTTTGCTTGGCTGATCTTGGGTCGAAACTAGCTCTGCATAACCGAGAATAGACTGCAAGGGAGTTCGAATTTCATGACTCATATTAGATAGAAACCGTTGTTTTGCCTTTCCATGATATTCTGCCTCATCTTTCGCTTGTTCGAGGGCTTTCCTATAAGTGTTGCTCTTCGTAATATCAGTTAAAATAAGGTAAAGTAAGATAACCGTAAGCAGAAAAAAAGCGATAATTATGAGTGTAATTTGGGTAATTCCATCATTTACAACTTCCTTTGCCTGGATAGCAGTTTGATCTAATTGCGAAACTGCTTCTGCCTCTACCTCTCTGAGAATAGTAAGCATCTGGTTAGTGAGCGCATTGCTGGCATCAGATAAATCTGCTTCTCTTTTAAGAAATTTCTGACTTTTCTGACGCTGTTCCAACTCAATTGTTTTCAGCGAGCCGGTCATGCTTTTCATGATACTGTCTTCGGCCTTCGGGTTTAAGGTATCTCGCTTTATTTTAAATTCCTCATTGATGATTTTATATACATCGGCCTTTTTTTTTCCAAACAGTTTGCTTAGAAAGCCTCTCGATTTTTGTGCATCTTCTGGTGCCAACGTAGTGGTCGACGTGGTTGTTTCGGTAGTAAGTATTGCACTGTCCGTTCGCTTAGTTCTTGCTGCAACTAGCTCATTCAGTTTCCTTACTTCTTCGGAAATAGATTTAGTATTCACCAAAGTTTCACGCACCTTTAGATAATTTACAAACTGCTTGTCGCGATCATTTAATAAACCCTTGATAGATTTAATTCTGGCCAGCTGTGTTTCATCTCCCCTGTATAATTTTTTCAAGGTATCTAGTGCTACCTTGAGCTTTCCCGATTCCCTTAGAAAGCTATAATCACCTTGTTTATTAAAAGCTTCATCCCGCTGCAGCTGGTCTAAACGAGCTATTTTGTGAGATAAATCGGTAACGATTCTTAGCCTATCGTTGGGGGCCGAAATCTCCTCAACGGTATTTAACATCCTAGTAAAAGCAAAATTGCTAATGCCCCAAGCTAAAATCAGCGCAAAACAAGCCAATAGAAAGCCTATAATAACTTTACTTTTGATTGCCCTAAAGAAACGCCTTTGGATTTCGGCTGCCATCGATTTATATTTTGTGTCTTAGTGATTAACGAAATTTAATCCGGAAAAGACATACTAAATACAAATAGAGCGGGCTTTGGTTTTGGATTAACATTTAACACATTTAAAAATGTAGGTAGCCATAATTAAATTATATTGATTAAAATGGTAAATTTAACAAAGCATAGACCATGAACCGCATCGATCGATTATTCGGCATCTTAACTTTACTTCAATCTAAAAAATACTTAACGGCTGAAAAAATTGCCGATCGATTTAACATGAGTATTCGCACGGTGTATCGAGATATTAAAGCCCTGCAAGAACAAGGGATACCTGTTAGTTTCGAACAGCATAGAGGCTATTTTTTGGTTCAGGGCTATTTTCTCTCGCCAATTTCTTTTAATACGGATGAAGCAAATGCACTTTTGCTGGTAGAAAGTTTAGTTAACGGATTTACCGATCATTCTATTCGTAATCACTATACTAGTGCATTAACTAAAGTTAAAGCTGTCTTAAGATCGGGGCAGAAAGAAAAGCTTGAGCAGATGAATCAGCACATTAAGCTGCAAATTCCAGATCGACTTACTTTTAATTACAAATACCTATCCATCATCCAACAGGCTATATCTGATAACTGTATGATTGAAATTGGTTACAAAAATGCGAAAAACCTTTGTAGCAAAAGGGAAGTAGAGCCCATTGGCCTAATATTCTACGCTTTTAGTTGGCACCTCATTGCCTGGTGCCATGTCAGAAATGATTATAGAGATTTTAACTTGAGTAGAATAGTAGATTTACAAATGGCTGGCAAACCTTTTTCTAAAGATAACCATATGGCACTTAGCGAATACATGAGCCTCTTGCCGGTTGATTATTAATGCCTGAGCCATACCTAAAGTTTATCATTAGCTTCACTTTGATCACAGAACAACCTAGTAAAACATTACCTACAAACACGATATACATCTCCACCCAACAAAGCCCAACCCCTAAACCGCCGTTTTACCCAACCCCTGCCCGATAAATTTTTGGGGACGCACTCCCCGAGCCTACCCACTAACTTAAATACAAAAATTTTAAGCCGGCAATTTTTGGTTTTTCACCTGATTGTTTGGTTCAAATGGTGTTCAAGCTAGCTTCGCTGGTCTTTTTGTTGTCAAAAAGAACGAAGCCCGTCTGGCCAGGACAAAACAATCTAATAACACAATACTCAAAAACAATATACTACGCCACCCAACAAAGCCCAACCCCTAATCTTCCGTCCCACCCAACCCCGGCCTGATAAATTTTTGGGGACGCACTCCCCGAGCCTACCCACTAACTTAAATACAAAAATTTTAAGCCGCAATTTTTGGTTTTTCACCTGATTGTTTGGTTTAAATGGTGTTCAAGCTAGCTTCGCTAGTCTTTTTTTTGTTAAAAAGAACGAAGCCCGTCCGGCCAGGACAAAAAAATCTAATAATACAATATTCAAAAACAATATACTACGCCACCCAACAAAGCCGAACCCCTAAACCTCCGTCCCACCCAAGCCCGGCCTGATAAATTTTGGGGTCGCACTCCCCGAGCCTTCCCACTAACTTAAATACAAAAATTTTAAGGCGGCAATTTTTGGTTATTTTTGTTGTCAAAAAGAACGAAGCCCGTCCGGCCAGGACAAAACAATCTAATAACACAATATTCAAAAACAATTTACTACGCCACCCAACAAAGCCTACCCACTAACTTAAATACAAAAATTTTAAGCCGGCAATTTTTGGTTTTTCACCTGATTATTTGATTAAAATGGTGTTCAAGCTAGCTTCGCTGGTCTTTTTGTTGTCAAAAAGAACGAAGCCCGTACGGCCAGGACAAAACAATCTAATAATACAATATTCAAAAACAATATACTACGACACCCAACAAAGCCGAACCCCTAAACCTCCGTTCCACCCAAGCCCGGCCTGATAAATTTTTGGGGACGCACTCCCCGAGCCTTCCCACTAACTTAAATACAAAAATTTTAAGCCGGCAATTTTTGGTTCTTTTTGTTGTCAAAAAGAACGAAGCCCGTCCGGCCAGGACAAAACAATCTAATAACACAACACTCAAAAACAAGATACTACGCCCCCCAACAAAGCCCAACCCCTAAACCGCCGTTTTACCCAACCCCTGCCTGATAAATTTTTGGGGACGCACTCCCCGAGCCTACCCACTAACTTAAATACAAAAATTTTAAGCCGGGAATTTTTGGTTTTTCACCTGATTATTTGATTAAAATGGTGTTCAAGCTAGCTTCGCTGTTCTTTTTGTTGTCAAAAAGAACGAAGCCCGTCCGGCCAGGACTAGCGCCTAAAAAAAAATTAAAACTCATTTTTAAGACTGCCATAGGGTTGTCACTCCAACCCCATTCCTTTGTTAAATCAAAACTAAAAACATGAGCTTGGTCGACCTCCTATTAAAAGAAATGAACGAAATGGAAAAAACTAAAAAACAACATATGGATATTATTAAAGCATTATTAACAGAATTGGAGAGTGAATTCAATATCACCAAAAAATTCCTCTCGCTAGTACCTACAAATCAGTTCGATTGGGCACCTCATGCCAGAAGCATGAAAATGAAGGCGCTTGCCAGTCACATTGCCGAATTACCAGAATGGATTGAGTTAGCTTTTCAAACTGATGGACTAGATTTTGCCACGGCACCCTATGAAGAAAAAAGCGTAACCAGCCAAGAAGACTTGCTTCATATATTGGAAACAAGCTATGCCAAAGGTAAGGCCGCCCTCGAAAATGCCAACGAAGGCGTACTCGGGAAGCAATGGATTCTCCGAAACGGTGATCAAGTTTTGGGCGATATGAATAAATATGAAATGATTCGAATTGCTTTCAGTCAGACCATACATCATCGTGCCCAATTAGGTGTATACCTGAGGTTATTAGATATCCCGATTCCTGGTAGCTATGGTCCAAGTGCCGACGACCAAAGTTTCTAAATCATTTCAGGTAAATAATCTAACAAGAAAACCAACTTACTTAAATAAAGGGGAAGTAACATCGTCCCCTTTATTATTTCAACTTTCGCCAACGGATAACCGATCTTGCGTGTGCTAAATATCAATAACACAATTTAAATCCGTAAAATTGTAAGATGAAAACCAGTACGGCTACCCGTTTAAATAAATTTATTAGTGAAAGCGGGTTATGCTCTCGTCGCGAAGCCGATCGTTTTATTGAAAAAGGAAATGTTTTCATAAACGGTAAAAGGGCAAAGATCGGCGATCAAGTAATAGCGGGCGACCGGGTGATGGTAAATGGACACAACATTGAACCTAAAGAAGAATCCTCTTTTATTTTATTGGCGTTTAACAAACCCGTAGGCATTACCAGCACTACAGAATCGAACGTAAGAGATAATATTGTAGACTACGTTAACCATAGCGAAAGAATTTTTCCTATTGGCCGTTTAGATAAAGATTCATCAGGATTAATTTTCCTTACAAACAATGGCGATATTGTAAATAAAATTCTCCGTGCCGGAAACAATCACGAAAAAGAATATCTTGTCACAGTAAATAAACCCATCACCGATGATTTCATATTTGAAATGGGCAATGGAGTGCCTATTTTAGGTGTTAATACCAGAAAATGTAAAGTAAGGCAAATCAGTACTTTTGTTTTCAATATCATTTTGATTCAAGGATTAAACAGGCAGATTAGAAGGATGTGCGAACACTTTGGATATGAGGTAACCAAATTGGAGCGCACCAGAATTATGAATATCAATCTCAAGGGCATTCCACCAGGCGAGTTTAGAGATCTTACCGAAGTGGAGATGAATACCATCCTAAAAAGTGTTGCAAAATCATCATCAGAGGCAACCTCAAAACCAAAAAACACAAAAAAGAAAACCAATTCCCGGGAAGATTTGCAAGAACAGGAACAACCCCGGAAGATACACAAGCCTTCAAAGCCCGCTTCGAAATTGGCCGGAAATAAACATGGGGGCAAATCATCACCCAAGCCTAACAATAAGAGCGGTGCCACAAATAAATCAGCTCGTTCTGCAAAAGGCAAACCAGCCTCAAAGGCAAACACCAGGCAGCGAGGAAGATAAGCCAAGTAATTGTAAAATTTACCCTTAGCGTAGCACGTTTGGAAAGCATGAATCGAACCTTAAGCCTTTTTTAAGTACCTTTGCAGCAAATGGTAACAGCAAAGAAAATCGATATCCGCTCACTAGATCTGCCGCAATTGCAACAGCATTTGGTAGCCATGCAACAGCCTGCTTTTCGGGCAAAGCAGATTTACCAGTGGCTTTGGGAGAAATCGGTAACTACTTTCGAAGATATGAGCAACTTATCTAAAGAGTTGCGCAAAACCTTATCAGAAAACTTTGCCATAAATGCGGTACAGGTTAATAATTCGCAATTCAGTAGCGATCATACCATTAAAAATACTTTCCGCCTTGCAGATGGAAATATTGTTGAAGGCGTATTAATCCCGTTGGAAGATAGGATGACTGCTTGCGTTAGTTCGCAGGTAGGGTGCAGTTTAACCTGCAAGTTTTGTGCTACGGGATATATGGATCGTAAACGCAACCTCAACGCAGATGAGATCTACGATCAGGTTGTATTGATAGATAAGCAAGCCAAACAGAACTACAACAACCCGCTAACAAACATTGTGTACATGGGCATGGGAGAGCCACTCCTCAATTATGCAAATGTACTTAAATCCATAGATCGAATTACGGCTCCCGATGGCTTAAATATGAGCTATAAACGGATTACAGTTTCAACGGCTGGTATCGCAAAAATGATTAAGAAACTTGGCGATGATGGTGCAAAGTTTAACCTCGCACTATCGCTTCATGCTGCAGACGATAAAAAACGTAATGAAATTATGCCGATTAACGAAGCAAATTCGTTAAAAGCCTTATCAGAAGCATTACGGTATTATTTTGCCAAAACTAAAAATCCGGTAACATACGAATATATCGTTTTCAATCATTTTAACGATGAAATTTCAGACGCAATGGACCTAGCCAAATTTTGCAAGCATATTCCCTGCAAAGTTAATCTTATAGAGTACAACCCAATCTCGTTTGCAGATTTTACCAACGCAGAGGGCGATAAAATTGACGCATTTGCCAACTACTTAAAAAGCCAGGGCATCAATACCAATATCCGCAGAAGTCGTGGAAAAGACATCGATGCCGCATGTGGGCAACTCGCCGTTAAGGAAGAGGCGAATCAATAAAATGTAGTAAATCGCTTTCAATTTCGCTAAAAAGCGGTCGCTGATGCACATCCGCCAATAAACATCTATCCCTTAGTGCGAGCAATTCGGCTTGCACATTAGTAACTGTCAATCTAATCAAATCATCCAATAAATACCCAAAAGCCAGTACCTCCAAACGCTCCAAACGTCTATCAGGTAGCTCTCCATCAGATCTATGATAGAATGATGCGGCACCAAAGTCACTAAGTAAAGTATTCCCATCCGCATCAATTAAAATATTATGCGCATACAAATCGCCATGGGTTATTCCTTTTCCATGCAGGTGCCCACAAACGCTAGCTATGGTTAACGCAATCTTGTCTGCTACACCAGTACTTAAAGATAGGTTTTCAGTAAATACATCCCGTGTACACGTCTCCAAACTTGGCGGACTACCTAAATTGTAATATGAAGGAGGAATAAGCTCCATAATCAAACCCTTTTTACCTTGGGTGGGCAGGTCAACTTCCTCTAAAAGTTTCACTAAACCTAAATGTTCTCCAGCACCTACAAAAGCATTCATTTCATCATGCGGATAGCCATCACTGGTAACATTACCCTTAAAAACTTTCACCGCAACATCCTTATTGGTTGTCTTATGAGTAGCTTTGAATATAGTGCCCGAAGCACCTTCACCCAAAACATCCTTCAACAAATAATCTTCAATTGAAACAACTGGTTTATGAACAACTCCCGGATGCCGATTAAAAGCATTACCTGAAAATGCAAGCCAAGCCAATTTCGGCATTACTAACAGCCAATCAGGAAGCGATGTCAATTTATTAGCAGCAACCCTCAGGAGCGTAAGATTTTGGCAATTGCCCAAAGCCTCAGGAAGCATTGTTAGGGCGTTACCAGCAAGCATGAGTTTTTCCAGTTTACTACACCTGCCTATAGATGCAGGTAGCTCACTAAGTTCATTATTGGTTAGAATTAGCCAACGTAAACTCAATCCGAGAGCACCCTCCTCAATGGTTTTAATACGGTTAGCCTTGAAACCAACAATTGATAAGTCTGGGCAATCACCAATTACACTTGGTAAAATCTCAAAATCATTATCCGAAGCAAAGAATATCTTTAGCCGTTTCAACCTTCCGAAATCTTCAGGAAGTGAGCTAAGCTTATTCCCCGATAAGTCAAGATATTCCAAACGATCAGCCAATTCAAAAATCGCTCTTGGAAAAACCGTAAGCTGTTCAGATAATTTTAGATAAGTAACGCCTTTTAGCGCTCCTTGTTCAAGTTCATTTAGGGTGTGCAATACGTTTATTTTAGGAGCAAAGATAAGTAGAAATGCGGCGTTAGCCCAATAGCAACTGAAGATAAATAAAATAGAAGGGCAAGTTCAATGCCATTTATGTTAGGTTCGGTCCCGCTGTACCTCCAATCTTTTTGCGGGCGGTGTTGCCAGCGGATTGGGCATGCTACAAAAAGTATTTCCGTCCCATCTGGCCTAGATGGCAGGGCCAGTAAAGTTATTTACGGAGTAGCGAAAGTTCAACCCACTACCCCCAGGTATTTATAGTTTTAGTAGGTATGCTTAAGCGCCAGTTTTAGGTTTTATAATTTGAGCCATTCACTTTGAACTTTCAACTTTGAACCTTGAACTTTTCACTTTCAACTTTCAACTTTCAACTTTGAACTTTCCACTCTGAACTTTCAACTTTCAACTTTCTATCCCTTGCAGAATGCTATC
>NZ_JAPIVG010000009.1 GCF_026240095.1 Pedobacter sandarakinus
GATGGAAAATTACATATCACCGTACTTTGCGGTATAAAACTAACTGGTTTGGACATGTTGAAGGTGACTTTGAAATGTGCGTACAGTTTTCGATATTTATAACGGCGCTGTGCGGATATTGCAGCGTGACGACTACTATGCTTTTGGGCTGCGTAAGTCCGGGCTGAACGGCAACGGTGCGGTATCATTGGATAACAAGTACCTTTATAATGGCAAGGAGCTGCAAGAGGAGTTGGGACAGTATGATTACGGCGCAAGGTTCTATGACCCGGTTATTGGGTGTTTTAATATGATAGACCCACTTTCTGAAAAATTTATTTACTCTCACCGTACAATTATGTGGCAATTAATCCAATAATGCTTAATGACCCTAATGGTAGAGATTGGACAATCACTATTGATGTTGACAAAGATGGTAGAACCCATTATAATATATTATTTAAAGGTGCGGTAGTTGATGATACATCCAAGCATAATGGCCAAGCTGATAAAGTAGCTAAAGCAATTAAAACAGAATTTGAGGCGCTATTTAATAAAAATGTTGATCATGATGAGAATGGAGGTACGGGCTTTGTCGTTACCGCTAAGGCAGAAATTAATGTTTATGATGATGCTAAATCTATAGGATATAAAGAACTTTATTTAATATTAAAGATAGGACAGACGAGGATTTCGATGTAGAGGGTGGGAATGTTATAGGAAGAGCAATGAATGGTAAGGTTATTTCCTTAAATGAAGAGCATATTGATATGCTAATAAATGGCAAAAATAATAAAACTTTAACACATGAAATAGGGCATACCGGTGGTTTAAAACATCCAGCTGAAGACTATAGTATTAAGTTTGGAAAATATAAATTTTTTGCCGGGCCAACTGCAGGATTAGAAGGTGGTTTAAATTTTATGAATCAGGGAGCAAAATCGCAAAGGACACCGACAGGACCTACTAAGGATCAAATGTATAGAATTTATATGCTATATAGAAGTGGTAAATTAAATAATTCAAATAATCAACTTCATAATGAGTAAAATAATTAATATACAGATGATTGCGTTCATCTTATTGTTTTTATGCTGTAAAGATACAATGATGGAGGAAAAGGAAATTTATTTAGGGAATAAAAGAAAAATAAATTCAAAAGATGATGGTTGTACAGCAGTTGATGTGCTTCAAATTTTCCCAATAAAGAATAATTGTCGCGGAAAAGTTGAAAGCGCAAGTGTATATGTATGTAAAGTATTAGATACGCAGGACACATTATACGTGTTTGATATTTGTGGAAATGTGGCCAGCTCTATTAATAGCAACTTCAAAGATGGCTTTTGTATCTTAAAAAAAAACATTAAGGATTATCCAAATAATAGAAGTTTGAAGATTTATGTGCCAAGTGATTTCATCATAGCGGATGGATCCAGGTTTCTTTATGGAAAAATAACAATGTTAATAGACTAATTTATGCAGCTGCTGTACTCTAATTCTGGCACTAGTCTTAGGAAAAGTTTAGTTGCGCAATTGTTAACTTACAATGCTGAGGGGATTCAGGATAAACTAGGTGCTGGCAATGAAAAAGTCGGGCATTGTTATTTCTGTAGGAGTCCAAGTTTGAGGAGTCTAGCTTTAATTGCTCCATAGGTACGGGAATGTAGTTTGGCGAGCTGTGTAATCTTGATGCCTTCGTTAAAGCGTTCTGCCAGCAGTTTATCTTCTTCTGCGCTCCAGGCTAAAGCCCCTCCAGCGCAAGCGTCCCGCTTGTGATTGAGATGAACATTTAAAATTAATTCAAAAACTACATTCGATACCAAACCCACCTTGGCCTACAACGAGCGGGGCTGGCTAAAGAGCAGCACGAGCAACGAGTTTAGCATGCAGCTTAATTACAATGAGGGCACGGTGCCACAGTACAATGGCAACATCTCCGGGCAGACCTATACCAATGGCAGCAGCAATACCTTCAGTTATCTCTACGATCGGCTGAACCGGTTGAAGGTTTCCAGCGCCGGCAACAGCCTTGGGGAGAGCATCAGCTACGATGTGATGGGCAACATCACTAGCTTAACGCGTGAGGGTTATGGCACCAATAACTACAGCGGCTATAATGGCAAAAGGCTAACGGGTATCAGCGGCTTTATCAATAGTAGTTATGGCTACGATGCCAATGGGAACATGGTTAGCGACAGCCTGAAGGGGATCAACCTCACCTACAACCAGCTGAACCTGCCACAGGCGGTAAGCGGGAGCCAGAACATGGCCTACGTTTACGATGCCATGGGCACCAAGCTGAAGAAAACATCATCGAGCGGGGTAAGTGATTACGTTGGTGGTATCCAGTACAACAATGGGGTAATCGAACTGATCCAGACCGAGGAGGGCTTGGCGAGGAACAACGGGGGCACGTACAGCTATAGCTACAATCTCACCGACCACCTTGGAAATGTGCGTACAGTTTTCGATATTTACAACGGCGCTGTGCGGATATTGCAGCGTGACGACTACTACGCCTTCGGGCTGCGCAAGTCTGGGCTGAACGGCAACGGTGCGGTATCATTGGACAACAAGTACCTTTACAACGGCAAGGAGCTGCAAGAGGAGCTGGGGCAATATGATTACGGCGCAAGGTTCTATGACCCGGTAATAGGCAGGTGGAACGTGGTTGATCCGCTAGCGGAGAAAATGCGGAGGCACTCTCCATGTAATTATGGATTTAATAATCCGATCAGGTTTGTTGATCCAGATGGGATGATGCCCGAATGGAAACCAAGCGTAGTTAACGGCAAACTTACTGCTGTTGCTGAAAAAGGGGACAACGCTGAAACATTAGCTAAGTTTTTGAATGTGGACCAGAAAAAAGCAGACGCACTTTATAGTAAGATGGATAAAGGAGGTAATGTTCAGTTGACGGATGATATTCCTGGCGTTAAAGCTATAAATGCCACAGCAGCTGATGCCAAGAATAACCCAGATAATTATAGCAATAGCTTTTTTGCCAAAATTACAACATCTGAAAATTACAACTGTTTTGGTTGTGCATTGGCTATAGCTGACGGTAAAGCTCCCGATTTTTCAAGTGCGGTAAGTACTAGTAAATTTGAAAATACTGTTGCAGGTTTTTCTGAAATAAAGGGCGGACAAAATGATTTGAAATTTGGTCAGACTGTAATTAGTTTTAGTGAAAAGTCTTGGGATCTTATGAATGGCACAACTGTTACAACTAATCACGCTTCTACTTATTTAGGCACATCAAAAGATGGTACTCAATACACTTGGAGTAAAAATGGATTGTATGCGACGCCAGCAGTGCAGACTGTTCCACAGCTAAGGAAGGAGTATGGTAATATTGTGAATTATTATAATAAGAGATGATAAAGGGTGTACGTCTTTACGTAAGAATACTTTTGGGTGTTCTTATTATGTTTTTGTGTTTTGAGTTATATGTGATTGTATACGAACAAGTATACTTGAAATATAGCCATATACTACCTCTGATTTTATTGGTTTTTTTGCTTGCATACAGAAACAAGATAACGTTGCTTATTATGTTGGTAGTTTGTATCTATGGTGTATTTGATATTATTAAATATGGGAATACCACGAGTTTTTCTACCTCAATGGATTTTACCTCTTCTTTAAATTATTTTATTTTTAGTGGTAAGAATGGTTCTTTTGTTAAAAGGATATTGGGATTGGTTCCGCTTTTTGTTTACTTGACAACCTTTTTTATCTTCCTGACAAACCCCTTAAAAGTGTATTATAATAATATTAGGGGAGAGTATCCTTCTAGTCCTCTATCTTGATAACTATAGTTCAGGTTTCGACTTGTGCTTAAAATAAAATTATAGCAAAGCCCAACAAAGTAAAATTTGTTGGGCTTTGCTGTTTTAATGGGCAAAAGCTTTTTTAGTCTTGCTATAGGCGAGCGCCATATCGATAAAATAATACACCTTGTCCTTTTCCTCTGTGGGCAGGGCTTCGATATCCTCCATCCCTCAACTGGCGCACGCGTGTCGCGTGTGAGAAATGAATATAATTATAACAAGCCCAGCAGTTTAAAACTGTTGGGCTTTTTTAATGTGCATAGGCCTTGCCGGTCTTGGCATCTCGTATGATTGCGTTAGCAAGGAAAAGGAGTTTGTCCTTAATGGAGGGTTCGAGTTCCTCTATTTCGTCAATAAGCTTTAGGGTCTGTTTGTCAAAGCCTTTCCTGCTGCCTTCCCCGGCCAGGTAATGAGCGATACTTCGGGTGTGTATCGGCGATCTTCTTTGCCACGTCTACCGATGGAGAAACCTAATCTGGTTTAAGTGTTCACCTTCCGAGAATACTTAAATCTAAAATGAAAACCTAGGACTGTGTCAGCAATAGAAATATAAAGGTTCACTGCGGCCGCTATCATCCTTTTCTAAGCTTTTTAATTACTTGTCTTGCGATTTGAAATGTGCGTACAGTTTTCGATATTTACAACGGCGCTGTGCGGATATTGCAGCGTGACGACTACTACCCAATCTGGTTTAAGTGTTCGCTCTTCCGCGACCACTTAAATCTAAAATAGAACCAAGGACTTATTTCGGAAGTGTTGCATGAAAATGTTATGGTTCATATATAGCCCTTTCTGAACTTTTTTAATCGCTTTATTTCACGTTTGAAATGTGCGTACAGTTTTCGATATTTACAACGGCGCTGTGCGGATATTGCAGCGTGACGACTACTATGCTTTTGGGCTGCGTAAGTCTGGGCTGAACGGCAACGGTGCGGTATCGTTGGACAACAAGTAACTTTACAATAGCAAGGAGCTCCAAGAGGAGTTGGGGCAGTACGACTATGGCGCAAGGTTCTACGACCCTGTAATTGGCAGGTGGAACGTGGTTGACCCGTTGGCTGATGATTATGTTGATGTTTCTCAATATAACTACGGATTGAATAATCCTATTTTTAATATTGATCCAGACGGTAGAGGAACAATGGGCTTCTACAATGATTATCAATATGGTCAGGATGGAAAATTACCCTCTCTAGTTTAAGTCTCCTATTCTGGTTTAAGTGTTCGCTCTTCCGCGATCACTTAAATCTAAAATAAAAATCAAGGACTTTGTTCGCAATAGTAGCAGGAAAATATAGTAGTTCAAATTTATCATTCTTTGAGCTTTATTTCACGTTTGAAATGTGCGTACAGTTTTCGATATTTACAACGGCGCTGTGCGGATATTGCAGCGTGACAACTACTATGCCTTCGGGCTGCGTAAGTCTGGGCTGAACGGCAACGGTGCGGTATCATTGGATAACAAGTACCTTTACAATGGCAAGGAGCTTCAAGAGGAGCTTGGACAGTATGATTACGGCGCAAGGTTCTATGATCCAATTATTGGAAGGTGGAATGTAATAGACAGATTATCTGAATACCATTTTAATACTAATCCATATCATTATGTACTAAATAACCCATTGAAATACATTGATCCCTTTGGCTTAGATACAGTTAGAACTAATCAAATTGTTCCACCTACTCCAGGAGTGAGACCATTTGACCCAAAAGTAGATGTTATTCAGTTAGAAGGAGCAACTGTTCAAGGCAAATCAAAAGACAATACCAACTCTATTTTATCTCTCGTAGGTGCTACTGCAACGGGTGCTGAAAATATGGTTTATAATAAGGAAACATGGTACAGTTTGAGCCAAATGCGAAACTATTCTCAACGATATTTTGGTAACCAATACCATACTGCAGAAATGATATCTAAGGCAAAAGGATTGTCGAAATTAACTGGAACTGGATTAAAAATTGGAGGATATACTCTAGGTGCTTATGGTTTTTACAGCGTTAATAAAGAATTTTTAGATGGTTCATTGCAATACAATGGTAAACCAATGTCTCAGCAGAGTTTAGTGATGGAAAATATCAGCAATGGAATCTCAACTTTTGGTGGCACAGCAGGAGCTGGATGGGGAATTGGATGGGAGATTGGAAGAAAAATTGCAAGCGATCCTGGATATAGAAAAAACGTTAGGCCTCTACTTCAAGATTTTTTAGGTGTTGAACGAGATGAATATAATCAAGGGTATAGAATTCAAGAAAGGTTAGAAAATCAAAAATGATGGATGTAATTTATTATTATTATTATTTGTTCTATAAAAAGATGTTGAAAGATAATGAACCTAATATGCTTACAATAATGGCATTAAGTGCTTCTTGTTCTTTTCCTGTAGGAATGATTTTGCAAATTATACTAATAAAGAAATATTGTAATATAATTGATGCTTGGCAATTGTTTTTATTAATACCTTTTTTTATTTTAATAAATTATTTCTATTTTTTTAGAAGCGGACGCTTTAAGATTATTTTAGAGAAAAAACCAAAAATCTTAAACAGTAATCTTCTTTCTATTTTTTGTGTTATTCTGTTTTTTTTGATAACTATTTCGTTTATGTTTTTGGGGCCTATTTATGCAAAAGAATTTTTAGTAAATCATTGTGGAAGATAAATTGGTTCACACTTTTATTAGGTGAGAAATAATGAATAGAATTATACCCAAAGCCCAACCCTAAAAAGTTGGGCTTTGTTATTTCTGCAGGAGTTCAAGTTTGATTAGCCTGGCTTTAATGGCTCCGTAGGTACGAGTATGGAGTTTGGCAAGTTCTGTAATCTTGGAGCCATTACCAAAGCGTTCTGCCAGCAATACATCTTCCTCTTCATTCCAAGCTAAACCCTGGTTACCTTTTTGGGCGAGGGCTTCGAGTTGGTTAACGGCGAAGAATAATGCCCTGATGATTTCGGGCTGGTTGTATGGGCTATCGGCCGGGAACACTTCTCCGGTTACGGGGTCTGTGCCGGTGGCCAGCACCTGGAGAATCTCCAGGTGGCGGTTATTATCCTGCATAGGCTTTTTTGGCCTTAAAGTCCCTGATTAGCGCATCAATCACGAGGAATACCTGTTTTTTATCTTCCTCTGGTAGTTTTGATACTTCCTGTATTCTGTTAAGAGTAGAGCTGTCAAGTTCCATATCGGTTTTGCCAACGAGATAATCGAGTGAAACTTCAAGGGCATCAGCCATACGGATAACGACCTCAATGGAGGGCTTTACCTCATCCCTTTCGTAGCGGCCGATGATGTCGCCCGATGTTTCTACAATCTTGCCGAGTTCGCCCTGAGAAAGCTTTTTTTTCTTGCGTAGGGTGGTGATGTGCTGTCCTAAAGTCATACACTTATTTCGCAAGTGTTGCATGAAAATGTTATGGTTCATATTTAGCCCTTTCTGAACTTTTTTAATCGCCTTATTTCACGTTTGAAATGTGCGTACAGTTTTCGATATTTACAACGGCACTGTGCGGATATTGCAGCGTGACGACTACTATGCTTTTGGGCTGCGTAAGTCTGGGCTGAACGGCAACGGTGCGGTATCATTGGATAACAAGTACCTTTACAATGGCAAGGAGCTGCAAGAGGAATTGTTTCAGTATGATTACAGCGCAAGGTTCTATGATCCGGTGATTGGTAGGTGGAATGTAATAGACCCTAAAGCAGAGCTAGGCAGGAGGTGGTCTCCATATAACTATACTTTTAATAATCCGATAAGGTTTGTTGATCCTGATGGGATGTGGCCTTGGCCAAGTTGGAAAGATATTCAAAAAAGCTTTAACAAATTTACATCAAGCCTGCCTAAAATAGATTTTAGTGCAAAAATGACTTTTGGCGCTCAAGCTGGTGTGACACTAGGAAAAATAGCAAAGGCAGATTTAACAATTTTTAGCTTGAACGTTGCCGAGGCTAAGGTATCTTCAGAAAAGGGTAAAATTACAAAATCACAGTCAGAAGTGCTTGGTATGGATACTAAAACAGGGAAAAGTAATGGAATCCAAACAGAGCACAAGGCAGGAATAAGTATTTTGGTTACAACTGCTGAAGGAGGATTTGAGCACCAATTACATGGTGATTCACAAGGACCTTACACTACGGGGACCAAAAGTGTAGTAAAATTAGGTGGACTTCTTGGTGATTCAGATTTTAAACCATCTACTTCTTCTGCTTCTGTGGAAATTGATAAGCCTAGCGTAGGTGCTAGTCTCTCAGCAACGCAAGTTACGGAGTCTAGGTACGGAACTCCAATTGGAAAATATAAAGAAAACTCTTTTTCTGTAGCTTGGAAAGCCTTATTAGGGGTAGAATTAAAATTTACATGGTAATTATGTTGTTAAAAGGGTTTAAACCAGAAGAACTAATCTTTGGAGGAATAGCTATTTCATCAATTATATTAGAAACAAGATCTGTTGTTCCAGCAATGATATCTTGTGGCTTATTGAGTTTTTATTATTTGATTTTTTGCTGGTATTTGTTCTCTTTGAAAGATGAGAAAAGGATTTTTCGCTCAAGATCATTTGGTATCTTATATGCTTTAATATGGTTAATTATTGGTGCTTGTGCAGTTAAAATGTTTGGAGAACTGAATTGGTTCTTTTATTTTATAGAAGTCTTATTGCTTTTATCTATCAGTCTGTATCTATTTTTAAATAGAAAAAAGAATAGTGATGTTTTTAATTCAACGAATTATTGGAGAATTTCTATAATTACATTCCTTAATATTTTTATTCTTATTTTTAAATAATAGGATTAATGACATCCCCTTCTAGCGCAAGCGTCCCGCTTGTGCTTAAAATAAATTAAATCCATAGCCTGGCAGTTTAAAATTGCCAGGCTATGTTATTTCAGCAGGAGTTCTAGTTTGGCAAGTCTTGCTTTAATAGCTCCATAGATTCTGGAGTGTAATTTATCGAGTTGTGTAATCTTTGTGCCTTCGGCAAAGCGTTGAGTGAGCAGGTTATCTTCTTGTTGATTCCATGCTAAACCTTTGTTAAATTTTTGGGCTATCCCCATCTAGCGCAAGCGTTTCGCTTGTGCTAGAAAAAATCAAATTCCTAATCTGGTTTAAGTGTTCGCTCTTCCGCGACCACTTAAATCTAAAATAGAACCAAGGACTTATTTCGCATGTGTAGCATGAAAATGTTATGGTTCATATTTAGCCCTTTCTGAACTTTTTTAATCGCTTTATCAGACCCTCTCTGGTTTATGTGTTCGATATTTTAGCGGTCACTTAAATTCCCCATCTAGCGCAAGCTCCCCGCTTGTGATTTAAGGAACCATTTAAAATCAATTAAAAAAACTATATTCGATAATGAGCGTAAAGTATAAGTTCCCTCTAGCGCAAGCGTTCCGCTTGTGATTTGGATAAACATCTAAAATCAATGTGAGAAATATATCTTCGATGATGAGCGTAGAATATAAGTTCAGGGACCAAGGAGAATTATTTTCTGTCAGCTTTGCCGTTGTTTACTGGCTGGACAAATTCATAAGGAACCCTCTCTGGTTTAAGTGTTCCCTCATCTGGTTTAAGTGTTCGCTATTTTAGCGATCACTTAAATTCTAAAATGAAGACCGAAGACTTTGTCTGGTAATATTTGCAGAGAAGAAAATTATGCTACAGCCCAATCTGGTTTAAGTGTTCGCTCTTCCGCGACCACTTAAATCTAAAATAGAACCAAGGACTTATTTCGGAAGTGTTGCATGAAAATGTTATGGTTCATATATAGCCCTTTCTGAACTTTTTTAATCGCTTTATTTCACGTTTGAAATGTGCGTACAGTTTTCGATATTTACAACGGCGCTGTGCGGATATTGCAGCGTGACGACTACTATGCTTTTGGGCTGCGTAAGTCTGGGCTGAACGGCAACGGTGCGGTATCATTGGACAACAAGTACCTTTACAAAGGCAAGGAGCTGCTAGAGGAATTGGGGCAGTACGATTACGGGCGCCAGGTTCTATAATCCGGTTCTAGCCAGATGGAATGCCATAGATCCTATGGCCAAAAAAATGCGTAGTTTTTCTCCATATACTTATGCTTTTAATAATCCAGTAAGCTTTACCGATCCTGATGGAATGATTCCTATGCCGTTCCAGACGCCAGGTATGGGGACATTTTTTGTTCCCACCACAATGGACGATGCAAGACTTATGGGAAATGAAATGGGCCGTATGGGGCTTGAATTTCTGAAAGATATTTCAACGATAAACAGCAGTAAAGAACTACAGGAAAATCTTCAGTTCTACATGCTAAATGAGTTAAAATTCGGGATGAACAGGGGGCGCGAATATGAAGCAATGTTACGTTCCGGTGGTAATCCTAATGATATCGATCTACAATATCAGATAAATAAGGCAATTGGCATTGCCAAGCTGGCAAAGAGTGGTGCAGAGTGGATGGCATTTGGTGCTAGTGCAGGTGAAATGGGAATAGCGGCCTCCATGCTAAAAACACCAGCTCCTTTTATTATTAAGGAAGTTGTAAAGGAAACTGAAAAAGAATTTGTAAAAGTTGCTGAGAAAAGGATTGTCACTGCTAGTGAAAACACAGCTTTACTAAGTTCGAAAGCACCTGTTAAGGTGGGAGCACAAGTGGAACAGTATACCATAAGGGCTGCCGAAGATGGATTTTATCCCGTTATGAAACGAGGCTTTGGGAATGCGCAGGAGGCCGCTTGGTTAAATAAACGCGATGTTTGGAAATTTGGAACAACTAAGAATCCTCAAACAAGGTACAGTCAAAGCTTTTTGGACAATACAGGTGCAGGATTAAAATATACAACCGAATTTTCCGGGACCTTGAAAGAAGCAACGACATTAGAAAGAATGAAGATTTTGAATTTTAAACAACAAACAGGATTTTTACCTGTAGGTAATAAAATAGTTAGATAGAATATGAGATTTTTTATAACATGTGATAGCTTTTGGGAAACCCGGGTTGATAAAGTTATTGACAGTATAGATAATACAGGGTATAAGCAATATTTTTCAGAGCAAGATTATGGCAGTTCATTACAAGGTGTTACGATTGTATTGATGTGTCAGGACCCGAATCTGAACCTAAAGAAAAGAATTCGATTTTCAAAGAAGGAGAAGAAAATTTATATAGATATTATGTTGGACTTAAATCAGTTCCTTAAAATAGACCAAAAAGAACGGGAAAAAATAGTTGTTGAAAAAATAATAGTCGAAATTCCACCAATTATCGCAAAATATAAATTTGAGGATTTCAACTATATAAAGTTTAAAGCGGATCTACAAAAATGGATGTCAAAAATTTTATAGTGTAATTGTATGAAATAGCCACTAATTAATCGGACAGTTGGTAGTTTTTACTAATTGTCAGATTGAACGGGTATGTAAAATAAACTGTGTCAATCTAAAATAATGCTTCTCAAAAAACTTAGTTCAAATCTAATATCATTCTTTCAGGAAACCAAATGACAAGTTTCTGAGTAGTTGTAGCCCAATTGCTCAGCGGCATAGTCCATTTCTGGCTGATATTCTTTTTCGCCATATAGATCAGTTTTAGCAACGCCATATCTGAAGTAAATGCACCTTTAGTTTTGGTGACTTTCCTTACCTGTCGATGGAATCCCTCAATGGTATTTGTGGTGTAAATGAGTTTTCTGACGGCAGTATCATATCGAAAATAGCTGGTAAGTTTAGGTCAGTTTCTTCTCCAGGACTCCAGCACTTTTTCATATTTCTTACCCCATTTTTCATCAAGTTCATCTAGCCTAAGTTCTGCCAACTCCAGGGTTTCTGCCTGGTAAACAGGCTTCAAGTCTTTTATGAAAACTTTCTGGTCCTTTGAGGCAACATATTTTAAACTGTTACGTATCTGGTGAACAATGCATGTTTGTATCTCCGTTTGTGGGTAAACAGCATTGATTGCCTGTGGAAATCCATTCAGATTATCAATGCAGGCGATCAAAATATCTTTAACTCCCCGGTTTTGTAGATCGGTAAGCACGCTCAGCCAAAAATTGGCACCTTCGCTTTGAGAAACATACATTCCTAAAAGTTCTTTATGTCCGTGCCGGTCTATCCCAACTATGTTGTAGGCTGCATGTGAAACCATTCGATGATCTTGTTTTACTTTGTAATGCATCGCGTCAAGCCAAACAATTGTATAGAGCTCCTCAAAATGGTCTGGATTGCCAATCCTTTACCTCGGGTATAATCTTATCGGTAATAACAGAAAGTGTTGCATGACTGATTGCAGTATCATACATATCCTTGATGTGCCTGGAAATATCACGCAGGCTCATGCCTAATCTATACAGGCCAATATCTTGCCTTCAAGACTTTCTGCTGAAATGGTTTCTCTTTTGCGTACAATTTCGGGCTCGAAGGTAGCGTTTCGATCTCTTGGGGTCTGAATGGAAATTGTACCAGCGGAAGTTTTGATGTCCTTGGTGGTCTTGCCATTTTTGCGATTGCCCGAAAAACGCTCATTCTCATCGAGATGAGCTTCTATTTCTGCTTCAAGGGCAGAATCAAGAAAACTTTTAAGCAAAGGAGCGAAAGCACCATCTTTGCCGTAAAAGGATTTGCCCGAACGCAATTGCTCAAGGGCTTTTTGTTTCATTAGCTCATAATCGAGCTGTTCGTCTCTCGTCATAGTAAAATGTACCTAAAGCTAGTAATTTAACTTTTGACACAGTTTATTTTACAATCTCGTTTATGACCGATATCAGTTTGTTTCTATTTGTGCACAAACTGATATCAATAAGTAGAGCATTTCTGGTAATCGGGTTAATGTTATTTTGCATAACTGCTTGCTACACTATTAGTTCTTACCCAACGGAATTGCTTTGCCAAAACCCTTTCACTCAGCATTTTTGTTCAGTTTTATTCCAGTAGTATGGGTTTTATTAAGACCATTAATGAAGAAAGATCAAGTAAGGCTATTAGCATTTGATAAAGTACTTAGGCCTTCTTTTTTTAAGTTGTTTGATTTTTTTTTTTTTATAAGTTTGTCTTCTATCTTATCTTAATTTATCAGGTTAGCGTATTGTGTTTTCGTGTTTTTTAATTTTTCTTCAATATGACTATTGAACAAAAGAACAACTTTTTAGCAAATTTGTCGCCTATATATAAATCAAATCCTACAATGGCAAAATTGGGGCTGGCATTTACACTTCTTCCAATTCTGATTTTGATTCCGGGACTTATTATTATTTCATCTATTAATACAGAATATTATCAAAAATATGATTTAGATAAGATTGATAAAGAAGGTAAATTATTTGCTGGTAAAATCACTGAAATTCAAGTTGATAGGATGTTTACAGTAAATGACGAACACCCAAGAATCATCAGTTATACTTTCAATATTGATAATAATAAATTTGATGATAAAATGAAAGTTCTTGATCCGGATGTTACGTTTAATATGAAAGTTGGAGATGCTGTGGATGTTAAAAGTTTGGGGAAAGAGTCTAAGTTGGTCAATATAAAAGCTTTTGTTTTTCCTTTTTCTGTTTTTTTTATACTGCCTTTAATTTTTCTAATCTTGGGGATGATATTCCTAACAGTATTAGTTATTAAATATAAAAATGCTAAGCGGATTCAGGTAAGCTAAAATACTTCAAGCCAGTGAAATTTTGCATTTCAACGAAAGTTGTGGCAATACTTTCAAAGAGTTGGCAGGTTTAAATTAATCCACAAAAGACCACCTTTAGGTCCTTGATGAAATAGCAATCTAAGGATGCGCCTATAGGAAGCGGCTGGACGATTTGGAATAGTTCAGATAACATTGGCGGAGATCTTAATGCGAGGTTTCAACCACACGCCAGCCAGATTGATGATATCGGAGACTGGTCTCTGTTCATTAGCTATGCGGGTCAATTCCGAACCAATAAAAATTTAGTTCCATTTTGGAGAGCTAAGCAGTTGAAGCCTACAACTTTTTCGCTTGCAGCATCTAATAGTGTTGATTTATATTCTACAGTTGATAACGGAAAGACCGTTTATAAAATGTTTGATACCCTTGAGCAATTACTTGTTGATCCAGTGAGAAAAGATACTATAATTGAGTCTGTGGCAAGAGAAAGAATGATCAAGAGATTTGGGTCTATTAACTACAATAATTTTATTTTTACAGGTAATACTGTTACAATTAGAAAAGAAATAAAATAATTTACGAACGATTTGAATAAATACAAAGTTTTAATATCAATTGCAGCTATTGTAGTAATCTCTGGATGGTTATTTTATTTAAACCGGGAGGATATACAAATTGCGATGACAAAAATGTCAAGCCTTGACGCGACCTCGGTTACACATGAAAAAAATAATCATGAGATAGTCAAGAATTACAGGAGCGGTAACCTGGTTTCGGTCACTCATCTAACCAAAGGGGTGAAACAAGGGTGGGAATATCTATATTATGAGAATGGTAATATACAAAGCAAGGTCCGTATGATTAAGGGACTTCCCGAAGGACGAAAGGAAGTATACAATACTGATGGTAAGCTACTACGTTCTGAAAATTATTTCTTTGGAGTTCCTTACGGATCGTGGTATCATTATAAAGATGATAAATTAATAGGCTACAATCTGTATGATGTTACCGGAAAAGTAAGTTTTGTGATGGCCTATAAAGATGATGGAGGTCTGGATGTCAAAAAGATGGATGGGTATGTTGTATGTTTTGATTTCTATTCAATTACGGCCAAAGGACACCGCTCGGTAGTTGTGACAGGGAGGAATGCGGATCCAAACCCGCCAAATGATATTAATGATCTGCTGATTACCGTAGCAGCACCTCCAAGAACCAAACTTGTTGTTAAAATAATTATTAATTCAAAGGAAATCAGTTACAAAAAAAGAGATCCCAATACAATTGTGATACAGGATTTTTTCAAGCAAAGTGGGAAGTTTGATATAAAAGTTGAAAGTTCTTTATTTGATATGAATAATAAAAATATAAATGGGATTAATATTGAGCAAACAATATTGTTAGAATAAGTTTTGCTGAAAGAGCATCCGATTTGGTGTATGTATATAAACACCCTTTTACCCCCCTCTGGTTTAAGTGTTCGCTATTTTAGCGATCACTTAAATTCTAAAATGATGACCGAAGACTTTGTCTGGTAATATTTGCAGAGAAGAAAATTATGCTACAGCCTAATCTGGTTTAAGTGTTCGCTCTTACGCGACCACTTAAATCTAAAATAGAACCAAGGACTTATTTCGCAAGTGTAGCATGAAAATGTTATGGTTCATATAGCCCTTTCTGAACTTTTTTAATCGCC